>NZ_JAYMRX010000006.1:0-337534 GCF_038900635.1 Cupriavidus oxalaticus
AAGCGGGCAAGGCAGTTTGGGCAGGCGTTCACGGCCTGAACTGCTTATTCTCAATCCGAATAAGGCGAAGTGTTTTCATAACCTCAAGGCTTATGATAGCAATTCGGCCTTATCTTGGTCAGAGGCCTGCGTATGCTCGCAGCCGTCAGCGCGAGGACCTGGCCTGGCTGTTCGAGATCTCAGCCACTGATCGGACCGCGAAGGGCAGGGCGGCGGACCGGGCGATCGAGTTGCTGCGCGCGCTGCCTGCGCCGGTACCGGCCATCAGTGACGATATCGGCCTGTGGCTGGCGCCGCGTGCCGTCGCCGCGCTGCGGGCACAGGGGATCGACACGCTGGCCGACCTGACGGTGCGCGTGCCGCGCCGACGCCGCTGGTGGGCCGTCATTCCCGGGTTGGGCGCCGCCGGGGCGCGGCGGGTCGAGGCGTTTTTCGCCCAGCACCCGCAACTGACCGAACGCGCGCGGGCATTGATCACCCAAGTTCCGATCGAGGCGGTCGCGCCTTGGGAGCGATTACGCCTGCCGCAAGAATTTGACGGCTCTCAAGGTCAGTTCCGCGCTCCGCGCGAGACCTGCATCTTGGATGCGGATGATGACTACGCGGCAATCCAGGCATGGCTTGCCCTCCATGAATCGCCGGCTACCGTGCGGAGTTATCGGAAGGAGGCCGAGCGGTTGATTCTGTGGGCAATTGTGGAACGCAAGCGCCCATTGTCATCCCTCACCACCGAGGATGCGATCGCCTACCGCAGTTTTTTGCGACGGCCAGCGCCCCATGCGAGGTGGGTGGGCACCGCACGACCGCGTAGCGCTCCGGACTGGCGTCCATTCACCGGCGGCCTGTCGGCTCGATCCACCGCCCATGCCTTGTCCATCCTGGGGGCGATGTTCCGCTGGCTGATCCAGCAACGTTATGTGTTGGCCAACCCGTTCGCCGGCATTAAGGTGCGCGGCGGGGGACGGTCGCCCGCGCTCGACAGTTCGCATGCATTTACGGAGGGCGAATGGCTGCTGGTCCGCACCATCGCGGACGGGCTGGAATGGTCCTATGGCTGGGATACCCCGGCGGCACAGCGCCTGCGCTTTGTCCTCGACTTTGGCTATGCCACTGGCTTGCGCGCCAGCGAACTGGTCGGCGCAACACTCGGCCACATTGAGATTGACGCCCAGGGCGATAGCTGGCTCAGGTTGGTGGGTAAGGGCGACCGAGCTGGACGAGTCGCGCTGCCACCGCTGGCACGAACCGCGCTGGATCGTTACCTGGTCGAACGAGGCTTACCGGTGACGCGAGGACGCTGGCATCCCAAGACCTCACTCATTGCCGGGCTTGGCAAGTATGCTGACACGGCGATTACAAGCACGCGCTTGTGGCATTTGGTACGACGATTCTTCTCTCAGGCTGCTGAACTGATCTACAAAGACCATCCTGGCGCAGCTGAGAAGCTGCGGCTTGCTAGCCCTCACTGGATGCGGCACACGCATGCAACCCATGCTTTGGCGCTGGGAGTGGAGTTGCTTACGGTCCGAGACAACCTGCGACACGCGTCGATCTCGACCACTTCCTGCTATCTCCACGGGGACGACACGAACCGTGCAAGGCAGCTCGGTGCGGTTTTCCGTGCCGGGTAACCCGATGAAATTTTAGCTCGGTTAGTCAGCCCCCATCGAACTACAGCTGTATAAGTGTCGCATAGATAACTCTCGAGCGAAGCGCGTAGTACCTGCGTGAGTGACGAATGTCTTTTTACTCAGTCGTCCGCGTTCCCGGGCAACAACGGCGTGAGGGGCGTCGGCGCCCAAGTTCGCAGTTGCGGCACGTGCCGCCGCACCGGGAACCGCGGTGGGACACTTGGGTTAAGAGTCGCTGATTGCGAGGGTGTAGCGAGCAGCAACAGGAACCATACCAGGCGCAGAGTACTCCTAAGCACCGCCCGCGAGTTTGGCAAGAAGGGAGATTTCGGACTTGCTGCTTAGTGCCGTGTAGCACCTGGGGACTGTTAATCAAGCTTGGATTACCACTTAAAGGTGCTATTGATTAGTACCCTGAGTTGCTCTGATTCAGTCCTCAATTGATACCGGGCAGAGGAGTGCCTCAGTACTATTAATTAGTACCAGAGAGCTGAGCTGTCGTGCCAATCTGAAGATTGGGATGCTCAATTGATGATTTGGTGCGGCGCACAAAATTATCTATATATGAATTATGGAAGGTTGGAAGGGATCACTTTTGGCTGCCTAGACGGACGTCGTCTTGAATATTACGTATCTGTCTAGACGAGCATTGGTCTACAGGTAACAGAGGCGTTTGCAGGCGTTACCGTTTGACATCCTTTCCCTTCGAGATCAGGCTAGGTCGTCAATCGGCCTCGAACGCGCGTCGCAACCTTCAGGGTTATAACTCTCATGGGTCTGGGCGGATGGCGAGAAGCGCGCCGGCAAAAAGGTTCGCGTTGGGATCGGTGCTGCCAGGTATTCGAAGGAGGCACATCATGCATAGCTTTGCTTTGCGCAAAGGAGCAGTGCTTGAGCGCAACCAGGTTCAGGTAAGGATCCTGCGAGTCATAGAGGATGGCAGCATTGTTCTGGAGGAATTGCAGACAGGCTACGTTTCCACCTGCCGTAAGGACGATTTGCTGGATGAATACATCGCGGGAACACTTTCGGCATGCGGGCCTTCCCCAGCAATACGGTCTAGTCTCCCAGTATTTGGGCGTCCCCTTGAGGAATTGCCTGATCATGTGAAGTCGGAAGCGTACAGGCGAAAGCGATATTTAGATTTTTTGGCTGACTCTGGAAGAGTCCCTTGGACAAAAGCCGAGATGGAAAGGTTAATCCAAGCGGCTGCAACAGCTTTTAGCGATGAGAAGCCACCGACAGTCAGCTCACTGTATCGCTGGCATCGTAGGTTCCAACTGACCCAGGACGTGCGTTCGCTAGTGCCCCAGTATCATCGACGGGGGCCGATTAGGCCGAACACGAATCCTGAAGTACTCGCCTTATTGGTGCAAGCTGTTCAGCAGGTCGTCAAGACAATGCAAGGCTGGACCATGGCGGATGTCGAGTCCGCTCTGCAAGTCCTAGTGGATAACGAGAATTATGGCCGACCCGAGAATTTGCAACTCAAGATGCCAACTCGTAGGACGCTATACCGGCTTATTCCCCGTCTTCGCGAGTTGGAAAGCGAAGAGGTGGCGCGGGGAGTGGGAGGCTGCAAGGTCAAGCTTACATGTCAAACGGTGAGGACAAGAACAATATTAGAGCGAGTGGAGATGGACCATACGCCGATGGACCTATTCATTGTCGCTGACAAGACCTTGCTGCCTCTAGGTAGACCGCTAATGACAATAATGATTGATCACTTTAGCAGGATGCCTATCGGCTACTACTTTAGCTTCGGTGGGCCATCAGTATCTGCGGTATTGGGCGCGTTACGTCATGCAATTCTTCCCAAATGCGCGGCGGAGAGCGTCATTCCTGGACTAACGGTGGAGCATCGCTGGCCATGTTATGGCTTGATGAAGCGGCTCGTCGTCGATAATGGGAAAGAATTCCACAGCGATGCTCTAGAGCGAGCCTGCTTTGATCTGGGTATTGAATTGGTGTTCTGTCCCGTACGTCAGCCGAGATTTAAAGGAACTATTGAACGCTTCCTAAAGACTCTCAACTACGGATTTGCCCACTGCTTGCCGGGAACCAGTCTTGCGCATTTATCTGAGCGGGGTGATTATGATCCTCTCAAGGATGCTGTTCTGACACTAAGTGAGTTCAAGCATGCCCTAGAGAAATGGCTGCTTGACATCTACGCGCAAACACCCCATCGAAGCCTCAATGATACGCCATATCACGCTTGGGAGGCCTCTGCCGCGTTGCAGCCGCCGAGACTGCCGCAAAGTGCCATTGATTTGGTTCCTGCCTTGGGCATCTCGACGACACGCTGCATTCGACATGATGCAGTTTGCCTTGAAAACCTACGATATAGTACTGAAGCGCTGAAAGGACTCATGTGGCGCTATGGTGAAGGAATTTCCGTTCGAATAATGTACGACAGAGAGAATTTAGGGAAAATCCTTGTGTGGCCGCCAGAAGACGATAGTCCTTTGGTTGTTCCAGCCGTTTTTTCGGAGTACGCCAACGGACTTACATTGGCGCAGCATAAGCTGATTCGTGCGCTTGTCAAGGAGCGAAAAATGGACGATAAAAACGAGTCCTCGCTCTTATACGCCAAGGCCGACCTTGCCGGGAGGATCCAAGATCTCTTGCGCAGCAGAAAGCTAAGGTCCCGTAAAAAAGCGGCACGCGTCCAAGGCGCAAACAGTGAACAACCTACCAAAAAGCTTGATCGACAAGCAGCCACGGCGAAGAGCATTAGCCGCCAAGCGGATTTGACCTCGTCGCTCGCGTCGGTTAAGACTTTTCCCAAAATGCGGCTGCCTTAATTGCGGAGGCGCTTATGTCCCGATCAAGAGATGTCTATAGTGCGATAGCGGATTTGAGAAGGAACGTGTTCATGTTTCCGCGCTTTCGCAAAGCATTTCAGCAATTGACTCAGGCTGTTGAGCTATATCGCGCATCCGGAGTCGCATCGAATCATCTGATCCTGGGGTCCTCTGGTTGCGGGAAATCCACTTTGTGCAAGCTTTTGATTTCGCAGTATCCAGAAATGAGGGAGCCCGAACGGAACGTCATTCGTGTGCTCTATATGGAGATACCAGCCTTGGCGACAATCAAATCATTGGTGGAGGGCCTACTTTCTAAACTTGGCGATCCAGCGCCATGGGCAGGCACGATTTCCGATAAGACAGCCAGGCTTTGTCGTTTAGTTGTTGGTTGTGGTGTGTTTATCATTATATTGGATGAAATGCAACATGTGCGTGACCGTGGGCAAGATTTGACGATTTCAAAAGCTGCTGATTGGATAAAGGGTTTCTCTAATGCCGTTGGCTGTCCCTTCGCGCTGGTAGGATTGCCTCGAACACAGTATTTATTGGATGCGAACGAGCAGCTGCGCAGGCGATTCAGTGCAACCTTATATCTAGAACGATTTAATATGTGTGACTCGGAAAGCATAAATGAGTTTTCTGGGGTTGTTATTTCCTTTTTGGAGGGAATGCCTTTACGCTGCTCGCTTCGTCCTGATGCATCCATTGATGATTTGTGTAAGTTTTATTATGCGACTGATGGGCGAGTCGGATATCTCGCCAGCCTCTTGAGTCGGGCTCTGCTGATCGCTGACGCTGACGGCGTGTGGACCATTGATCAAGGCCTGCTCGAGAAAGCATTTGCGGCAGAGATATGGTATCAGGGGGTGGGCCAGCTTAATCCCTTTTCAACGCGTTTCTGTGGGCGCAGTCTGAATGAATATGGCGAACCGTTCTATGTTCCTGAGTTCGCAAAAAAAGAAGGTGCATCGTCAGCTCTCGTTGGGGATTTATAAGGGGTGTATCGTGAAGACCCGGACTAGGATTGCGTTGGACGAATTCCCTCTGCGTCCAAAGGCGAAGACTGATGAAAGTGTTCGAATGTATATTCATCGGGTCTATGACGCTAATGGTCACCGCGTCGGAGTTCCATTCTTGCAACGCCCGCATCTTCGCCTATGGTTTCAAGCAATGGGACGATTATGCGGATCCGCCATCCATGAGGCTCCATTTGCGTGGAGCGATGGGTTCCCGAGGATCCCGGGGCGGAGACTTGAAAATAGGGGGCTAAAATATTGCTGCGCCTGTGCTTCGGAGTTTGGATATCAATTGTGGATTATTGATTACTACGATTTTCGATTCTGCCCGGTGCACCTGCAGCCTTTGTTGCGATTATGCTACGCGTGTGCCAAGCCTGTTAGCCCACGTGAAGTTCTTAATAACCATTGTGATTGCGGATTTGATCTTAAAGACACTCCTGTCATAGGAGTAAGAGCTGATTTCGTTACGTGGGAGTTAGTTGTAGGCCAGTATCTGAGAGGTGTGATTGCGAAAGAAAAGGTGAGTGATAATCGACTTTTGTTGCCGCTGTGGGTCCGAAAATCCAATCTGCCGCGATTTACAACATTGATGATGGAGTTTTACAGAATATTCTCGATATCACCCCTTTTTCGTATCGACGATGTAACTAGAGATTCGCTGATAGATTGGCCAAACAATTTTCGCGATAATCTGTTGGAGTGCGCCTCGAGTCATATGGACGTCGGCCAATTTGGGGTGGCGGCTGCCCTGCGCTCACTAGGGCATCGCTGCTATAGCCTGAAGGAAGACGGAATTGATGCGGAAATAGCCAGGCAAATTAATCTCCTAATTTTAGAGGCGGGAGCCGCTGAGCTGAAGAGTGGTGGTGACGCCGCGTCTATTCAACGTGTAAACTGCTCGAAGAATCACATTTCTCGCCGAATTGATCGCCCTGATTTGCGTAGAGGCCGAATGGAGGATCACGAGTGGTTTGAAAATAAAAGCGCAGAGACAGAGGAAAGCCAGTGATCTATGCGCCTTATATATAGCGGATTTCACGCTTTCAAGGGCATGGCGGTAAATTTTCCTTTATTCAGTCATTTCAAGCTGCTCTTTCAATTATTCTGTCAAGCTTAACGTGTCGTTGTGACAAAACAGATGAATAAAGCCTTTTATTTCAAGGGGACGATTGTTGTTATCTCTGTCATCCGACAAGTCTGCGCGCCATGGGCGCCGCGTCGGCGGCGACACCGGGTCCTTATACCCCTTGGTCGCAGGGAGGCCGATCTTCTAGTGTCCTGCGTCAGAAGTTCATTGCATTATTGACGCCACGTAGTAGTCTTCGTTGAAGGCACGCAAACGGCGAGGCGGTGATGAGAGGAAGACCAAAGGCGGAACTCGTGTT
Organism: Cupriavidus oxalaticus; assembly: GCF_038900635.1. Lineage (GTDB taxonomy): Bacteria > Pseudomonadota > Gammaproteobacteria > Burkholderiales > Burkholderiaceae > Cupriavidus > Cupriavidus oxalaticus_B. The sequence continues at coordinate 6,843 of NZ_JAYMRX010000006.1, forward strand.
GAATGAGGTCGAACGTGAGCAGCTCAAGGCGCTGACGATGCGGCGCAAGACCGCACAGGCGTTGGCCTTACGCGCGCGCATTGTGCTGGCTAGCGCTGAAGGCTTGGACAACAAGACCGTCGCTGCAAAGCAGCGTGTCACTCAGCAAACCGTATCGAAATGGCGTGCGCGCTTCGTGGCGCATCGGCTCGATGGACTGCTCGATGCGCCGCGCCCAGGGGCACCGAGGTCCATCGATGATGCACAGGTGGATGCGGTTATTGCCAAGACGCTCGAATCCGTGCCAGCCAACGCCACCCACTGGAGCACGCGCAGTATGGCTCGCGCGGAGAATCTATCTCCGTCGACCGTGACGCGTATCTGGCGTGCCTTTGGACTGCAGCCTCATCGACAGGAGACCTTCAAGCTCTCCACCGACCCATTGTTCGTGGAGAAGGTGCGCGATATCGTGGGGTTGTACCTCGCCCCACCGCTCAAAGCCATGGTGTTGTGCGTTGACGAGAAGAGCCAAATTCAGGCACTGGACCGCACGCAACCCATGCTACCGCTGGCGCCAGGCATCCCCGAGCGACGCACGCACGACTACATGCGCCATGGCACGACAACGTTGTTCGCTGCGCTGGACATCGCCACTGGAAAAGTTATCGGTGAATTGCATCGCAGACATCGCAGCAGTGAGTTCCTGCAGTTTCTACGCACGATCGAAGCCAACGTGCCACCCAAGCTCGATGTGCATCTCGTCATGGACAACTACGGCACGCACAAGACGCCGTCGATCAAGGCTTGGTTCGCTCGCCATCCGCGCTTCCATGTTCATTTCACACCGACCTCCGCCTCATGGATCAATCAGGTGGAGCGCTGGTTTGCAACCATCACGGAACAATACATCCGCCGCGGCACGCATCGATCAACCCGACAACTTGAGCAAGCCATCCATCAATACCTCGACCTGAACAACGCCAACCCCACGCCGTTCGTGTGGACGAAGTCCGCCGATGACATCCTCGCCAGCATCAGGCGATTTTGTCTGCGAATTTCTGACGCAGGACACTAGCATGGATACGCTGGCCAGACGGCCGACAAGGCAGGGAGCGCCTGATATGGCTGCCACGTGTCAAGTGACGGCTACGAAGCTCCAGGAGGTAACGGCTATGTCTGCCACAAGGATTGAGATGTGCGACCAGGATGGCGACGGCGTATTGACCATTCGAGATGACGGCGCCGAATTTTCAGGAGTCGCGCTGGAGCTTTCGAATCTCTTCGGTGAAGACGTGGTCGCGGATCTTGACAAGCACCAGTTGCTCAATTGGTGCGAGACGGTCGCCGCCCACCTTCGCAACCAAGGCGTTACGCCGAGCGAGTGCGCTCCGGAGGGCAGCGTCAACAAGACCAGTCAGAGCCGGACGAAAGAGCAGCCTGGCGTCGACGAACTCGTGCAGACGGCGGCTTCCTGATCCTGACGCACGCGAGACGGTCTGCTGGCCGGTGGCCGCGCAATAGTGCCAGCTGATTTAGCGCTCGGGCGTGGCGAAGCTGCCGTAGCTCGCCTTGCGCGGTCTCAATCTTGCGAGCGCCTCTGCCTGCACGGCCGCACAAGCGATGCCGTCCAGAAGCGGCACGTCTGCCTGCGCGGCAATCGCCGGTACATAGCCGCACAATGCTGCAGCCACGGTGACGACCACGTCCGCACCATCGTCCCGGCTGAGCGACGTCACGGCGTCGAGCATCATTGCGCTGGCTTCTGGCGCAAGTCCGATGCCATATGGTGCAGCCGTTTCGATGCCGCGGATGCCAGCCACGCGCCCGGCATAGCCGTATGAGGCCGCCAGTTCTCCGTACAACGGCGTCAAGGCGCGACCGACGGTCAGCAGTCCGATCCTGCCGCCCATCATGCTTGCCGTCGCCAGGGCCGCTTCGGTCGTGCCGACAACAGGGACATGAAGCATCTGCCGCAGTGCATGAAGGGCTGTGTCCATTGAAACCCCCAGAATCACGGCCTCGACATCGGCATCCAGCGTCCGGGCCATCTTCAGCAGGCCATCGATTGCAGCGGCATTGTCCACGCGCGACCGGATAACCGCGGGACCTGCTGTGTTGGTCAAGCCGAAGATCTCGCACGTGTCGCCGGTGGCCCGCCTGGCTTCTGCAAGCATACGGTCGGTGATGTGCTGGCTGGAATTGGGATTCAGGAGGGCAATACGCATAGTGCTGGACCGGTCAGTAGCCGTCGAAGATGCCGGCAAGTTCAATGCTGTGTCTGAGGGGGAGGGCAGGCGAGCCGCCAGACGACGGCGCCTGATCTTCGACTTGGCGCTCTAGGCCTGCGGCATGCCGCTGGCCGCGCCCGCCTGGATCAGCAGCACGGCATCGCGCTTGTCGAGCAGGTGCTGGCGCAGGATTGCGGCAAGACGCTTGCCATCGCGGGCTTCAAGGGCCACGAGCATGTCTTCGTGGTCATGGATGGCGCTGTCCCATTTCGGCTTTTGATAGTTTGAGCGAAAGCGCAGTGCCTGCAGCTTCCGGTTCACGGACAGATAGGTCTGGCGCAGTGCCGTATTGCGTGCCGCAAGGTTGATGCGGTCATGGATCTGGTGATTGAGGCTGTAGTAGCCGGGCAGGTCTTCGTTTGCCCTGCACGCCAGCATTGCATAGTGAAGGGCCTTGATTTCCGCCAGCTCGACAGCGGTGATGCGCGCGCAGGCCAGCTCGCCCGACAAGGCTTCCAACCCGCTCATCAGTTCGAAGGTATCGAGTATTTCGTCCGTCGACAGCCGGGATACGGTCGCGCCGCGGTTGGGAGAGATATCGATCAGCCCTTCGGCGGCGAGCACCTTCAGTGCTTCCCTCAGCGGCGTGCGCGAGATGCCGAGGGTCTCGCACAATTCCCGTTCATTGAGCTTGCGGCCTGGCTCCAGCACCCCCTCGACGATAAATTTCCGCAGGTGCGCCACCACCGTGTCATGAAGGCGCTGGCGTTCGAGCTTGGGCAGGACCGGGGTTGGCGACTCCAGGCCGAAGACGTCTTCTTTTGGCATTCAAAATTCCTTACGCGCGTTTGCATACGATTCTAGCAGACGCTTCAAGGAAACTCAAAAACCCGCGTAAACCCTTGTGCAACGGGGTTTCTGACGGGTAAACACTACTTCGAATGAGCCGTCTTTCCCGCATTTCCTCTGCTAAAGTATTTTGCATTCAAAACTCAATCGGAGGAGTCAAATGCTCAATCTCAACTTTCACCCCGCTGGCCGCCACTTCCTGCAGATCCCCGGACCGAGCCCGGTGCCCGATCGCATCCTGCGTGCAATCAGCTACCCGACCATCGATCATCGCGGGCCGGAATTCGGCGCGCTGGGCCTGAAGGTGCTGGATGGCATCAAGAAGATCTTCAAGACCGAGCATCCGGTGGTGATCTATCCCGCTTCGGGAACGGGGGCCTGGGAAGCGGCGTTGTCGAACACCCTGAGCCCCGGCGACACGGTGTTGATGTTCGAGACCGGCCACTTCGCCACGCTGTGGAAGAAGATGGCCGAGAACCTCGGCATCCGGCCGGAGTTCCTTGGCTTGCCCGGCGTGGAGGGCTGGCGCCATGGAGTGCAGGCCGACATGATCGAAGCCCGGCTGCGCGCCGATGCCGCGCATGCGATCAAGGCCGTATGCGTGGTGCACAACGAAACCTCGACAGGCGTGACATCAGACATCGCCGCCGTGCGCCGCGCCATCGACGCGGCCGGACATCCCGCGCTGCTGCTGGTCGACACCATCTCGGGGCTGGCGTCCGCCGACTACCGCCATGACGAATGGGGCGTGGACGTGACCGTGTCAGGCTCGCAGAAGGGCCTGATGCTGCCGCCGGGCATCAGCTTCAATGCGGTGTCGCCCAAGGCCATCGAAGCGTCTCGCCAGGCCCGGCTGCCGCGCAGCTTCTGGGGCTGGGAAGAGATCATCGAGATGAACCGCACCGGCTACTGGCCCTATACGCCCAGCACGAACCTGCTCTATGGCCTGTCCGAAGCGCTCGACATGATCCTGGAAGAAGGGCTCGACAACGTCTTCGCCCGTCATGAGCGCCTGGCCGAAGCCTGCCGCCGCGCAGTCAAGGCCTGGGGCCTGCAGATCCAGTGCGCGGACCCCGCCGTCTACAGCCCGGTGCTGACCGGCGTGATGATGCCCGACGGCATCGACGCCGACGTGGTGCGCAGGAACATCTACGAGCGCTTCAACATGTCGCTCGGCGCCGGCCTGGGCAAGGTCAAGGGCCGCATGTTCCGCATCGGCCATCTGGGCGACTGCAACGACCTGACGCTGATGGCGACACTGGCCGGCTGCGAAATGGGCCTGAAGATCTCTGGGGTGCCGATTGCCGCAAGCGGCACGGTTGCCGCCATGGACTATCTCGCCGCGCATACCACGCCGCTGTCGCTCAAGGCCGCTGCCTGACGCAGCCGCTTCCATCCAGGGCCGGAGGGGCGCATCGCTTGCGCCGCGCCCCCCGCCCGACTGATCGCAACGGATCAGCGCAGCACTGCCGTACCTGACAAAAAACAGAGGAGACGCTGTGGATACAACCCTGCAGGCGGGAGCAAGGATCAGGTCGTTCGAGGACGCGACCTATCGCAAGGTGAGCTGGCGACTGGTGCCATTCCTGATGGTCTGCTTCCTGATCGCTTATCTCGATCGTGTCAACGTAGGTTTTGCCAAGCTCCAGATGTCGCAGCAGCTGGGCTTCAGCGAAACCGTCTACGGCCTGGGTGCCGGCATTTTCTTTATCGGCTACTTCCTGTTCGAGGTGCCAAGCAACCTGGCCCTGCACAAGTTCGGCGCCAAGGTATGGATCGGGCGGATCATGATCACGTGGGGGATTCTTTCCGCGTGTTTCGCCTTCGTGCAGACACCGGCACAGTTCTACACGCTGCGATTCTTGCTGGGGCTGGCCGAAGCGGGCTTCACGCCAGGCATCGTGTACTACCTGTCCTGCTGGTACCCCTCGCACCGGCGCGCCAAGATCATGGCCATCTACTGCATGGGATCGCCGCTGTCAGGCATTATCGGCAACCCGCTCTCCGGCTACCTGATGGGAAGCATGGCAGGCGTGGCCGGCTGGGGCGGCTGGCAATGGATGTTCATTATCGAGGCGGTGCCGGCGGTGTTGCTGGGGTGCTTCTGCTTCTACTACCTGGACAACTCCATTGCCAAGGCCAAATGGCTGACCGGCGAGGAGAAGCAGGTCCTCGAGCTGGCCAAGACGGAGGACGTCAAGGCGGCGGATCCGCAGGCACGCGTCGGCAGGGTCTTCACCGATCCGCGCGTCTGGCTGATCAGCCTGATCTGCTTCTGCTATGTCACCGGGCAGTACGGCATCACGCTCTGGTTGCCCACGTTCATCAAGTCCACCGGGGTCAGCGACCCGCTCCATATCGGCTTGCTGAGCGCGATTCCTTATATGGCGGCGATCGTCTCGATGTACTTCTTCGGGCGCAGTGCCGACAAGCATCGCGAGCGGCGCTGGCACCTGATCATCCCGTGCATGATGGGCGCGATCGGCTTCCTGGCCTTGCCCTGGGTGATGCACAACACCGCGCTGTCGCTGGTGTTCCTGTCGATCGCGGCAGCCGGCATCCTGACCTGCACGCCGCTGTTCTGGTCCCTGCCGACGGCTTTCCTCAGCGGCGCGGCGGCCGCCACGGCCATCGCCATGAGCAACTCGATCGGCAACCTCGCCGGCTTTACCAGCGGGTACATGATCGGCTACCTGCGCGACGTGACCCAGAGCGGCAGCAGTGCTTACTACATGATCGCCGGGATGCTGGTGCTGGGTGCCTTCTGCATCTGGACCATACCCGCCCGGCTGGTCAACCGATAGCGGGACAAGGCGGGGCGCGGACACCGTGCTGCAGCCCCGCCTCTTCATGACTTCGCCAACCATTCGCGCCCTTGCCGGCGCATGGATCTTCTCATGACAAATTCATATCAACCGGCGCCGGACGAGCCGGGCCAGCACGCGCCGTTCAGCGTGGTGGAAGCCACTGTTGCCGGTGCGCATGCCGCGATGCGCGACGGCAGGCTGACGGCGCGCCAGCTGACCAGCGCATGCCTGGACCGCATCGCGGCCTTTGACCAGGACGGTCCCGCCCTGCGCACCATCCTGCAACTCAACCCGCACGCGCTGGACGAGGCCGGGCGCATCGATGCCCAGGCCGGGCGCAATCCCTCGCAGGCGCTGGCCCCGCTGCACGGCATTCCGGTGCTGGTCAAGGACAACATCGAGTGCGCCGGCATGGCAACCACTGCCGGTGCCGCCTGCCTGCGCGATAACCTTTCCTCCGACGATGCCTTTGTCATCCGTCGCCTGCGCGAGGCGGGCGCGATCGTGCTGGCCAAGACCAACCTGCACGAGCTGGCCTCCGGTGGCGAGACCGTCAGCACCTTGTCCGGCCAGACCCTGAACCCCTATGACCTGACACGCACGCCCGGCGGCTCCAGCGGGGGCACCGGCGCCGGCATTGCCGCCAGCTTCGGCGTGCTGGGCATCGGCACCGACGGCGTCAACTCGATCCGCTCGCCGGCCTCGGCAAATGGCCTGGTCGGCCTGCGCCCGACCATGGGACTGGTCAGCAGGGCGGGGCTGGTCCCGTGCGGCCTGACGCAGGACACCATTGGCCCGATCACCCGCACCGTCGCCGACACGGCGCGGCTGCTCGATGTCATTGCCGGCCATGACCCCGCCGATCCCGTCACCAGCGAGGGCGCGCCCCACATTCCGGCGAGCTATGCCGCCAGCCTTGACCGCGACGGACTCAAGGGCGCGCGGATCGGCGTATTGCGCCATTTCTTTGGCGACCAGGAGGTACACCGTCCCGTCAACGCAGTCATGCAGGCGGCGCTTGCCATGATCGCCGAGCAGGGCGCCGAGCTGGTCGCGATTGAAGATGCCATCAGCCCGGACGAGTTGCTGGCCACCACGCTTGTCCACCACTACGAGATGGAGCGCGATCTCGACGCTTACCTGAAGCGCATTTCGACCCGCGTGCCGGTGCGTTCCATGAAGGACATCATCGCCGCGGGGAATGTCCATCCGAGCGTGGCGGGAACACTCGATACCGCTGCCGCCCTAAGCGGGCGGGAAGGGGAGTACCGCCACCGATTGCAGCGCCAGCAGGCGTTGCGGGAGAGGCTGCTGGACCTGATGGCGCGTCATCGGCTTGACGCCCTGGTGTTTCCGCACCAGCGGCGCCTGGTCGTGCCGGTTGGCGAGACCCAGGCCGAGCGCAACGGAGTGCTGGCGTCGGCCACCGGCTTTCCGGCCATTGTCATTCCGGCCGGGTTTTCGCCGCCGAACGGCAATGCACCGCAGGGGGTGCCGGTCGGGCTGGAATTCTTTGGCCGCCCCTACTCGGAACCCGTGCTGATACGACTCGCCTATGCCTCGGAGCAGGCCTTGCGCACCCGCCGGCCGCCGCAATCGACACCCGCCCTGGAATAGCGGCTCGCGTCGGAACGAAGTTTTATCGCTGCTCTGCAAAACGCCAGCCAGACATGGCGGCGACAAGGTCGTGGACACACCGCGACGACTACCTCGATACGAGGAGGAGACAAAGATGGGCGCAGAAACCGTAGTTCAATCGCCGAATTCCCCACAGCAGCACGAACTCGACCGGGCCATGGACGGCATCGGCGTAACGGCCTCGCACAAGAAAATCATTTTCCTGATCATGCTGGGGGTGATGTTCGACGTCTTCGAACAGAACGCCGTCGGCCTGATCGGCCCGATGTTGCGAGAGCAGTGGGGAATCTCGGTCGCCGAAATCGGCTTCCTGAATACCCTGACCTTCAGCGCGGCCGCGCTCGGGCGCATCGGCTCCGGCTATATCGCGGACCGCTATGGCAGGCGCACGATGCTCAGCGCCAACCTGCTTCTGTTCACGCTGGGCGCCATCATCTGCGCGCTGGCGCCGAACTATGGCGTGCTGGCGGCGGGCCGCTTTATTGTCGGCATCGGCCTGGGCGGCGAGATCTCGATTGCCGTGACCATGCTGGCTGAATTGTGTTCGACGCGATTCCGCGGCACCGCTGTGGGCATGGTGAGCGTGGGCAGCGGCGGCCTGGGCAATATGCTCGCACCGGCCTTCGGCCTGGCCGTATTCGCGATGTTCCCGGGGCCGGACAGCTGGCGCTGGCTGTTTGCCTGCCTGGTGCTGCCGGCATTCTTTGTCGTGTTCTACCGGCGCTTTATTCCGGAGACGCCGCGCTTCCTGCTGTCCAAGGGGCGCGTGGACGAGGCTAACCGGGTGCTGTCCGTCCTGGCATCCGGCCGCCTGGGCAAGCTCCGCGGGGAGCCGACATCCTATATCAAGGCCGCGGTGCACGATGACACCCCGCACACCAAAGTGGGCCTGAGCGATATCTTCAAGGGCCGGCTGGGGCGCCGCACGATCGCACTGGGCATCGCGGTATCGATGACCTACGGCGCGCAGATCTCGGTGCTGACCCTGATGCCAACCATCCTGATGTCGCAGGGCTACACCATCTCGAAGAGCTTTCTCTTTACGATGGTGATGCAAAGCGGCAGCCTGTTCGGGGCGCTGGCGGCGTCGTACTGTGGCTATCATTTTCCGCGCAAGCGCGTGCTGACGATCGGCGCGGGGCTGGCGTGCGCGGCCGGCCTGTGCTTCGGCTTCCTGACGTATAACGTCGCGCTGGTGCTGCTGTTCGGTGCTGCATTTACGTTCTGCGTGGTGTTGCTGAACACTTCGATCTGGATTTTCGCGCCGGAGCAGTATCCGACCCACGTGCGTGCATTCGGCACTTCGCTGATCCTGGCCCTCGGCACGCTGGCGGGAGCGCTGACGCCGCTTGTGAGTGGCCGCGTGTTTGAAAGCTACGGCGTTGGCGGTATGTTCAGCATGCTTGCCGCCATGTACGCCGTATTCGCGCTGAGCGTGCAATTCGCGCCGGAGACTTTCGGGCGTGCAATGGGAGACACGGCTGCCGACGATGAGGCCGACACGGCAGTCGGCGAAAGTGCAGCGAGCGCAAGCAGGTTGTAAGGGCGGTCCGCTCCCCCCAGCGTGCGTTGCGGGCAGGATTGGGGGGAGCGGTTCCTCGTCCGATATTTCTATTTCTTATCGAAATCCTCAAACGCATGAATTCATCAAACATTGACCGGGTTGCACAGGCGTTGCTCGACGCGCGACGCGAGGGCCGTTGCGCCGACGCGGAAAATTTCGCCACCGCACTGGATGACGCAGGCCAGGCCTATGCCGTTCAGGCGATCGTGGCGCGATCGCTGGCCTGGGAAGATGGCGGCACCGCGTACTGGAAATCCGGAGGCGCTTCGCGTGACGCTACGCTGACGCACGCGCGGCTCCCGTCGGCCGGTGTCTGGGCCAGTCCGGCGCAGTCCGGCGAATGGCCTTTCACATGGCGCGGCATCGAGGCCGAGATTGCGCTGCGGCTCGGGCGCAGTGTCGACGCGGCGCAAGCGGCCAGTCTTGACCACGCTGGCGCGGCGGCACTGGTTGACGCGATGGCGGTGTCCATCGAGGTCGTCGATTCGCGCTGGCAGCAAGGCCTGGCGGCGCCTGCCCTGCTGAAGCTCGCCGACTTGCAGTCGCATGGCGCACTCGTACTCGGTGAGTGGCAAGCCTATGCAGACCGGGACTGGGCAACACAGCGTTGCCGGGTAAAGATCGGCACCGAAGCGATCGAGCGCTGCGGCACGCATTCAATGGGCGATCCCGCTTACGTACTGCTGGCCTGGCTGCGCCATGCCACACAAGAGGGGCGGCACGTGGAGGCTGGTACGGTCGTCACCACCGGCACCTGGGTTGGCATCCTTCCCGCGTCCGCGGGTGACCTGGTGACCGCCGAGTTCGAGGGCATCGGACACGCATCGGTCCAGCTCTGATCGGCCCGTGAGGGCGGACGTCCGCCTCGCGGGGCGGGCTCTGCGCCTTCACGGCTCCTCGATATCCGGTTGCTGCAGAGCAGCACGCTTCACGTTCGGCCAGCAAAGGTTCGACTGGAACAACAACTCGCGCGGCTGACTGTATGAGTCGCGCGGCACCGTACTTCCCCTGAGAGTGGCTCCCGCCTGGCCACAGTATGCTAACGTTAAGCTTTACGATAGCCGCAGGGAATGCTGAGCCGAAGTCCGCCCCGCGTGCTGGCGGATTCTACTTACGCCAGCAGAACGAGTCACAATGGAAAGTCACAGGCGCGCGGGCTACTACGAGTTCAAGGCTTATACCCAGCCATTAAGCAATGGCAAGCACCAGGGTTTCGTGCTTGTCCGTCAACACACGCTGGTGGGCATGCAGCAGTCCGTCTTTCGTGCGGGGCGGCCGTCGATGGCGGAGGCGGATGCCTTTGCCCTTGCCGAAGCACGCGTGAGCGATCTTATCGTCCTGATCGGAAGCGGCCGGCTGCCGAAAGCAATCCTGGCTCCGTCTGGCTGACGAACGCAGTCGTGCGGCCTGGCCCGGATTTGCCCAAGTGCATTTAGTACGGTCGTACGCCAAGACAAAAGCATGGAGCCGGGAAGCCTATGTCCAAGACCATCAAGAAGCGGTACCTGAAAGCGCTAAACAGGCACCTGAAGAAGGAGTCGGCAGGTAGGTTCGACACGGTTTTTGTCTTCTATCCACTGGGCGCGAAGCCCAGGAAGGCCACGGGCGTCACGGCCAGTGGCCCCGCCGATGCGCAGGTCCTGGAAGTCATGGACGCCGTTCAGGCGCGCGTGTTCGCCAAGTTTGAGAGCTCGCAAAAACCTGGGTAGACGGAACGTCGACTCAAGCCGGCACTGCTAAGCCGGCACTGCTGCGTGACGAATCGCTTCCACGCCAATCGGGAAGCAGTGCGCCTCGTCTGATAGCCGGGCTACGCTGATAGTTCGGCCAGTATCGCCTGCCGCACGTTCCTGACATGCGCCACGCCGGTGGCTTCGGCCTCGTCCGGCTCGCCTGCCAGCACGGCCGTCGCGATGCGCCGGTAGTCCGCCAGCCGCATCTGCTGGAGCGACCCGAGCCGATGCTGGGCGTGGACGATCGGCATCTGGATGGTGGGAAACAGGCGATTCAGCTCGCGGTTGCCGCCCATTTCCAGCAATGTCCGGTAGAACTGCCGCCTCGCCGCCGCAAATGCCGCGGTATCGTGCGCCTTTTCCGCGGCACCCAGCTGCTGAACCGTGGCGCGCAAGGCCTGGGCATGGGTGCGATCGGTGCAACCGCGGGTTGCCGCGCGTGCCAGCAGTCCCGTCATGCGTTCCGCCACGTCGAGAACATCCAGGGTGTCCTGCATGGTCAGCCGTCGAATCATCGCGCCGCGATGGCGGGGCAATTCCACGATGCCCTCGGCGGCAAGCCGCTGCAAGGCTTCGCGCACGGAATTGCGGCCAACGCCGAATTGCGTAACCAGATCGGTTTCGACCAGCCGTTGACCGGGCACGAAGCTGCCGAGTTCCAGCCCGCCAATGATCCCGAAAAAGACGGTGGCGGAGGCGCTCCGGTCAGGCTCGCCGGTATCGGCAGGCGGGGAAGAAGGGGGAAGGGATGTCGCAGGCGTCACGCGGGCATTCTAACAGCAAGCTGTCGGACGTTGACATGGGATGAAATCATCCTACAATCTGATCCTTGAATCCAACGGATCAGGAGACAACCGTGCAGGACACATTGCTGGATCTTCGGGGCAAGCGCGCGCTGGTGACAGGCGCGTCGGGCGGATTGGGCGCGCATTGTGCGCAGGTGCTGGCATCCCGCGGTGCCGAGGTGGTGCTTGCCGCGCGGCGCGTTGACGCGCTGAAGGCCGTTGCGGAAAAGATCGGAGGGCACGCTCGCCTGCAGTGCGTGGCGCTCGATGTGACCGATGGCGCGTCGCGCGCGGCACTGGTGCGCGACATCGAGCCCGTTGACATCCTGATCAACAATGCCGGTCTGGTGCGCGAGGGCGCGGCGCTCGGGCATTCCGAGGATGACTGGGATGTGGTGATGGACACCAACCTCAAGGGCATGTTCTTTCTCGCGCAGGCGCTGGCCCCCAGCATGCGCGAACGCGGTGGCGGCAGTGTCGTCAATATCGCCTCGATCCTGGGACTGCGACAGGCGGGAGGCGTATTGTCCTATGCTGTTTCCAAAGCCGGCGTAGTCCAGCTCACCAAGGCGCTTGCGCTGGAATGGGCGCGCTACGGCATCCGCGTGAATGCCCTCGCGCCCGGCTATATCGACACCGACATCAACCGGGACTTCTGGCAGACCGATGCCGGCAAGGCGCTGATCCTGCGCATCCCGCAGCGCAGGCTCGGCCAGCAGGAGGACCTCGACGGGCCGCTGCTGTTGCTGGCCTCGGATGCATCCCGATACATGACGGGCACCGTGATCGCCGTCGACGGCGGTCACCTGGTCAATACGCTGTAAGGAGACCTGCATCTTGTTCACCGACTATCCCACCGAAAGAAGCCGCAGCATCGGCGAGCGCGTCGAGCGCTTTATCCGCGATGTCGTCGTGCCCTATGAGCGTGACCCGCGTTGCGAATCTCATGGCCCGTCGCCGGAACTGGTCGCCGAGCTGCGTGACAAGGCGCGCGCCGCCGGCGTCATGACGCCTCATATTCTCCCGGACGGGTCTCACCTGAGCCAGCGGGAAACCGCCGCCGTGCTCATGCGCTCGGGCTTGTCACCGCTCGGCCCGGTTGCGGTCAATACGATGGCGCCCGACGAAGGCAACATGTTCCTGCTGGGGAAGGTGGCCACCACGGCGCAGCAGCAACGATTCCTGGCGCCGCTGGTCCGCGGCGAGGCGCGCTCCGCGTTCTTCATGACCGAGCCAGCGGAAGACGGCGGCGCCGGTTCGGACCCGTCGATGCTCCAGACCACGGCGCAGAGGGACGGCGACGAATGGGTGATTCGCGGCCGCAAGAAATTCATTACCGGAGCGGAAGGCGCAGCCGTGGGCATCGTGATGGCCCGTACGGGAGAGGGCGAGCGCGCGCAGGCCACGATGTTCCTGGTCGATCTGCCACACCCGGCCATACGCATCGAGCGCCTGATCGACACCATCGACAGTTCCATGCCCGGCGGACACGCGCTGGTCGTGATCGATGACCTGCGCGTGCCGCACGACCAGGTGCTGGGCGAAGTGAACGAGGGCTTCCGCTATGCGCAGGTTCGTCTGTCGCCGGCGCGGCTTTCGCATTGCATGCGCTGGTTCGGTGGCGCCGCGCGCGCGGACGAGATCGCGCGCGCGTATGCCACCACACGCAAGGCCTTCGGCAAGCTGCTGATCGACCATGAAGGCGTCGGCTTCATGCTGGCCGATAACCTGATCGACCTGCAACAGGCCGCCCTGATGATCGACTGGTGTGCGGGCGTGCTCGACGGCGGCTCGTCGGGGACCGCGGAGAGCTCGATGGCCAAGGTGGCCGTCTCGGAAGCGCTGTTCCGTGTGGCGGATCGTTGCGTGCAGATCCTGGGGGGAATGGGCGTGTCACGCGACACGATCGTCGAGCAGATCTTCCGGGAAGTACGAGGGTTCCGGATTTACGACGGCCCGACCGAAGTCCACAAATGGTCGCTGGCGAGGAAGATCAAGCGCGAAACCCTGGACGCGTCGCAAACCGGCTGAGTTGCGGGAGGCCGCCCGGATTACAAATGGTCGGAGGCGCGGGCACGCTCTGCGTCTTCGCTAACCGGTCGCTTGAGAGGCCGCGCCCTGTGCCGGCCGTGGGACGATCAGCCAAGTAACTGTCCCGGTTTGTCAAACGGGCGTGTGGGCCAGTTGGTACAATCGCGAGCCCTATGCAGCCCGGTCTCCCGGCTGGTCGCGCCATCCCGGTTCAGTCATTGCGCCACCGGATGACGAAGGCATTCGCTTCAAGGCCGCACCATCCATTGCCGGCTGCGGAAGCAGATACCCTCCCGGCCCCGGCCCGGGATGTGGAGAATTGAACCCGCATGCCACCACGTACCATCTCCGCCGTGATCGCGGACGATCACCCGGTGATTCAACTCGCCGTCAGGACCACCCTGAGCGAGATCCCGAATGTCCAGGTTTCCGCAACGTGTTCCTCCGGAAGGGAGCTTCTGGCTGCGCTCGAGGCGCACCGGCCGGATCTCATTGTTACGGATTTCACAATGGGACATTCCGAAGAGAGCGATGACGGACTGCGCCTGATCCGGCGGCTCAAGGAGGCCAGCCCCGGTACGCCGATCGTCGTCTTCACGATGCTGACCAACGGCGGTCTGCTCACGCGCCTCCAGGAGACAGGTATCGCCGGCATCGTGGGGAAAAATGAAGACCCACGCATTCTGCGGCAGGTCTGCATGGATGCGATTTCCGGTCAGGGCCTGCGCCTGTCGCCGGGAGTATCGGCCAGGATGTCGAGCGCCGGCGCGCGGCCCGGCGCAAGCGCCAGCGCGCTGTCTCCGAAGGAGATCGAAGTCGTGCGGATGTTCGCCGCGGGAAGCACCGTCACCGAAATCGCCGGCTACCTTCACCGCACCCTGGCAACCGTGGCGACACAGAAGCGCTCGGCCATGCGCAAGCTGAACATCACCAGCAACGCGGAGCTTGTCGCGTACGCGCGCGACAACGGCCTGAGCTGATGCAGGGCGCGTTCGAGCCGTCGCCCGACCTCCGCACCGTTGAACGGAACCTGAAGCGGGAACGCCGGGTCTTCTCGATGGTGATTGTGCTGCTGGGGCTGCTCGCCGTCGCAATCGCCTGCACGGGCGCACTGGTCCGGCTCAATGGCTCGCTGCGCGCCCAGGAGCAGGTGGCCCGCCTGTATGAGCAGGGTGTGGTCGATGCCGTCCTCGAACGCCGCAGCACACTGGCCGCGAGCAACCTGATCCTGGAACTGCGTGCCAATGGCGCGCTTCCGCTCTCGCCGGAAAGCCGGCGCGGCCTCTGCACGCAGGTTTTTCCGTCCGCGCCGGCCGACGACGTCCTGCACCAGAGCTGCGACCAGTCGGTCCGCACGCTGATTGCCGCGAGCCAGCGGCCGTCGATCGAAATGATCTCGATCGCCAGCGGTGCGACGTATCGCTATGAATCGCCCGATGCGTCGGGATTGGGAGTGCGTCCGATGCCGCCGCCGATGCCGCCGGCGCTCATCACCAGGATGATCCTGGAGCGCTTCCGCAGCCGCGAAATCGACGTGCTGCAGGCCGCGAGGGAAAAGCGCGTCGAATGGCTGGGTGTCCCGGGCAGTGCCGCCGGCTCCGGCCCGGAGATGGTTGGCGCATCGCTGGTGGCGAAGGGCGACACGCTCTACGCGGTCGTGCTGACGCGCATCCCGCTGTACGGACTGCTGCGGCCTGCGGGGCCAAACCTGTCGATCCCCGAACCGATCGTATTCGACAGGCTTGGCACTCCGCTGGTCGCGGCCGGCGCACGGACCAACGCGCAGCGCCTGGATGCCAGGCTGGAAGCGCGGCAGGATGGCATGTTCCACTGGGTCCCGGACTATGGCTGGGCACTGCGCCGCCCGCCGCTGGTGGCGGATTTCGGGCACCTGATCTTCGCGCTGCCGATCGGGCATCAGGGCCGGGTGATGATGGAGGATCTGATCGTCATCGGCGCATTCACCGCCGTGCTGCTTGCACTGCTGTTCGCGATGTACCGCTACTGGAACTATCGCTTCCTGACCAGCACCTATGCGGATGCGGCGCGTGCGCAGCGGCTCCTGCACGAAGCCCGGCTCGCGACCGAGGCGGCCGCCAGGGCCCGGGTGGCCTTCTTCGCATCGATGAGCCACGAGATACGCACGCCGCTGGCGTCGCTGCTGGGGAACATGGAGCTCGTCGCGATGGGGCCGCTGGAGCCGGAGCAGCGGATGAGGGTGGAGGCGATGCAGGTGTCTGCCGATGGGCTGCTGCAGATCGTCAACGAAGTGCTCGATTTCTCCCGGATCGACGTGGGCGCATTGAGCATCGCGGTGCAGCCCGTATCCGTCACGGAGCTTCTCGGCCGCATCGCGATCGCCCATGCCCCGCTTGCCGCGCAGCGCAACCTGGGCTTCCACGCGGTGTACGGCAGCCGCATTCCCGCACAGCTCGAGCTCGATCCGGTGCGCCTGACCCAGATCGTCAACAACCTGCTCGGCAATGCGTTCAAGTTCACCCCGGCGGGCAAGATCGTCCTGCGCGCGCAATGGCAGGAAGGGAACCTGGAGATCGTCATTGCCGATACCGGCATCGGCATACCGGATGCGTACCAGGACCGGCTCTTCCAGCCATTCTCCCAGGTTGCCGACAATCGGATTGCCCAGGCGCGTGGCACCGGCCTTGGGCTTTCGATCTGCATGCGGCTGGTGGAACGGATGGGCGGCAGCATCATGCTGGACAGTACCCTGAACGTCGGAACGCGCGTCACGGTGCGTCTGCCGCTCGGCGTATCCGACGCGGTGCCGCCGCCGGTGCGCCCGGGCTTGCCGCGGAACCGGACGCTGGTGCTGTCCCGCGATGCCGAGTGCATCGAGGGCTTGCTGAACCATTTCGACTGGGGCGCGAGCCAGCCATCGGCGCGCTCAAGCCTGGACGAGCCCGTGGATGGCGACAGCTTTGACTGCCTGCTGGTAACCGAGGCATTTGATCCCGGGCACGTCCTGGCCTGGTGGCCGAAGCCGGCCGCGGTCGTCTGGCTGAAGCAGTTGGGGCCGCTGGTTGGCACCATACGGCCGGATGGCGGTCGCGAGGTTTCCAGCTACAGCCTTGCAGGCATCCATGCAGCAGTGCTGGCGGTCATCACCGGGGCACAGCCACCGAAGCGGATCGGGGAAGCCGCTGTCGGGCAACCCGCATCGCCGCTTGCGGGCCACGCGGTGCTGATTGCCGAGGACAACTTGCTGAACCGGAACCTGCTGCGCGACCAGCTTCGTGCGCTGGGCGCGAGCGTCATCGCCGCGGGCAATGGCAGCGAAGCCATGGCTGCACTGAAGGAGCATCGCGTCAACGCGGTCCTGACCGATATCGACATGCCGGTCATGAACGGCTTCGGCCTGCTGCGGGAAATGCAGGATGCCGGCATCGACATCCCCGTCTATGCCGTGAGCGCAAGCGCGCGGCCCGAGGATGTCGCCGAGGGGCGGGCCAGGGGATTCACGGGCTACCTGACCAAGCCGGTCTCTCTCGCCGGGCTGGCCTCGGTCTTTGCACGCAGCGACGATGGCGCGGGCCATGAGGATGTGGCGTGGACAGCCGCATCGGCCGGTGACGAGGATCTCCCCGAGTTGCCGCGGATTCCTGCCGCATATGTCGAAGCATTCCTCGTCCAGACTGGCGCGGATCTCGATGAATACGACGCAATCCGGTCCGCACGGGACGTGAGCGGGCTGGCGCAACTGCTGCACCGCATCGCCGGCAGCCTGGCTGTCGTCGGGCCGTCGGAACTGGCCGAGCTGTGCGAAGACCTGCGCGAGTACGCCGCGGATGCGGATGGCTGGGACGACGAGATCGAAACCCAGTCAGCGTATATCGCGCGGAGTCTCAGGCAGTTGTGCGGGCGCCAGTCTGCGTAGCAGCCGCGAAGGCGGCCGCGACCTGCCGCTTTCCAGTTATTGCGAGCGCACGCGTGCATTGCCCGGTCCGCCTATAGAACAGCACAGGCTTCCGACGTGGCGACGACGGTAAGACTCGCTCGCGCATCATTGCGCAACAGCAAGCACAGGTAGCCACCCGTCATGTCTTCGGGGCGGGGCTCTGTGTGCCACAGCGGCGGCAACGGTACCGTGGCGGTGTGCTCGCCGCCGACGCCTGCATCGTTCCAGGTGATTGCGACAGGTCCCTCGGGCTTCGTGCCGAGGAAGCAGTATGAAGGCGCGGATTGCGATTGCCGCAACGCACGCCCGGTTTCGCAATTGCCGGCGCGCACCGCCAGCACATCGTGATCGGTGCGATTGACGGCAACGATTTTCGTCCAGGGCCACGGCTCCTGGAACGGGCTCATGATCTCGGCGGTAGGGACTGCGCACCCGGACAGGGCGCTTGCGGCGGCGGCAACGAGGCTCGCGGCGATCGGGGAAACAACGTTCATGGGGCTCTGCGGGTCGGGCAAGCCTGGACTACACCCGAGCGATGTACGACGGCGGACAGGTTAGGCCGGTCGCGCCGTGGGAGCTATCAAAGGAATTCGAAATGCGCCGCCGTACCGGGAGCGGATCGATGCCGCGTTCCCGCACTTTCTAAGTTCTTCGATAGCCGCGACTGACGCGTTGCCATAACGTGTGCGCTTCATCGGGATGTGGCGGCAGTGCCAACGCACGCCGATGACATCCGAATCCATTCGAAGGAACCTGCAGACATGACAAACAACTGCCGCTCGGCCGTCCGGGCCTTTGGCGCTGCGCTGCTGATCGCGGGCGCTGGCCAGGCATATGCGCAGCACACCCGCGGACTGGAGCCACAAGGGACGCGGGAGCAGCCGGACGCGTGCGCGGGAGCCGGACTTGCCTCGAAGCCCGCCGGCTGCCACGCTGCCGGCGACACCGCCAGCAGCAAGTACAACCTTCTGTACGCCGATGATGCATCAGCGGACGAAGGCGAGGGCAAGGCAACATCCCACCGGTCCGCGGGACGCGCGCGCAGCGAGGCCTACCAGGGCGGCTCGCGCAACGAACCAACCGGCTCCTGACCGGGGCGGTGCATTGTGCAACCGAGCACCACGCTCCCTCTCAAGACAATTCGATGAAACTGCGCCCCTATCTGCTGGCAGGCATCGGCCTGCTGGCATCGAGCGAACCCGCTTTCGCTTCCCTACTCAGCGGCAAGGCCCTGGAGACCGCGGCCAACGCCATCTCCTGGGTGGTCCTGATCTTCGTGCCGGTGGCAGGAGGCTACCTGTTCTGGATGCTCCATATCTGGCCCGAGAAGATCGCGCATCGCAAGCGGCATCCGCAAAAGGAAGCCATCCATTCACTATGCGTGCTGTCGCTGTTCTTCGGTGGGATGCTGTGGCCCCTGGCCTGGCTCTGGGCGCACACCAAGCCGGTGTTCTACCGCGCCGCGTACGGCACCGACAAGGCGCCGGACGACGATGACGCGCCCGATCACACGGCGACGGACATCGCCGGCGGCAAGCACGCCGGGAAGGAGCGGACCTGAATGGATGCGCTGCTGCTTGGTCTCTACGCGCTGGCGGTCTGGCTGATCTTCTTCAAGTTCAAGTGGCTGCCGTGGAACACGACGTCGATGGTGATCGTATTCACGATTCCCGTGGTGGCGATAACGCTGCTGATCCTGACGCTCAACGTGGTGGCTCCGTCCACCCATGACATACGGGTGGTCGGCAAGGTCCTGCAGGTCGTGCCACAGGTCCGCGGCCGCATCGTCGAGCTGCCGGCCGAAGGCAACCGGCGCTACCGCAAGGGCGAAGTCCTGCTGCGGATCGATCCGGCTCCCTATCAGGCCTCGGTCAGGCAACTCGAAGTCAGGCTGAGGGCGGACGATGCCGCGCTGGCGGAAGCCGAGGCATCGGCGCGCCAGCTCGGCGAATCGGTTCGCGGTGCCGCTGGCCGGGTCGGCACGGTGCAGGCCAGGCTGTCGCTTGCCCGCCAGCGCGTCAAGGAGCACGAAGCGCT
This sequence comes from Cupriavidus oxalaticus, assembly GCF_038900635.1. Classification (GTDB taxonomy): domain Bacteria; phylum Pseudomonadota; class Gammaproteobacteria; order Burkholderiales; family Burkholderiaceae; genus Cupriavidus; species Cupriavidus oxalaticus_B. The sequence continues at coordinate 26,410 of NZ_JAYMRX010000006.1, forward strand.
GCTCGCGGCAGGGGCCGGGTCGAAGTTCGACCGGGAAGACGCGCTGACGCGCCAGCGTGAACTGGAAGGCGAACTGGTCAGCGCGCAGGCCGTGGAGGATGAGGCCCGGCAGAAGTTGTCGGCCAAAAGCCAGGGGGAGTTTGCTGCCATTGCCACGGCGCGCGCGAAGCGGGCGGAAACCGAAGTCATGCTCGAGAACGCCTGCTGGGAACTTGAGCAGACCGTCTACCGCGCGCCCTCCGATGGCACGGTCGTGAACCTGCAGGTACGGGTGGGCACCATGCTCGTGCCGTTCCCCTTCTCGCCGGCGTTCAGCTTTGTCGAGGACCAGCAGGAAGTCATTGCCTTTTACCGGCAGAACGAGCTTTACAACGTCAGGGAAGGCGACCTCGCCGAGATCTACCTGCCGACGAGTCCGGGCGAGATCATCAAGGCGAAAGTCAACTCGATCGTCTGGGCGCAGTCGCAAGGCCAGATTGCGCAGGGCGGCATGATTCCGAACACCGGCGCCACCGATGCGGTGCCGAACCGCTTCGCGGTCAAGTTCGACCTGCGTGACGAATCCAGCGGGCGGATGCTGCCGGTCGGGGCAGTCGGGGCGGGCGCGATCTATACGAAGCATATGGAAGTGTTCCACATCATTCGCATGGTTTTCCTGCGCGTCAGTTCCAAGCTGAACTACCTGGTGTTCAAGCTTCACTAGGTTCGCCGGATCCGGGATTCGACAGAAATTTGGCAGAAATTTTTCAGAAATTTGGAAGAGGGAAGTCCGTGTCGCCGTTTCAACCCATGAAGACCTTGCTGCTGGCGTTTCCGGTCGCCATGCTTTGCGGCTGCGCCCTGCAGGCACCGCCCGAGGGCCCGGACCTTCTGCGCCAGGCCGTGCCCGTGCTCGAAGGGCACGCCACGTGGGCCAACGCGGCCATCGCCGGTGACGCCGCCGATGGCTGGCTTGCCACCTTCGACGATGCCGAGCTGCAGCGCCTGGTGCGCGAGGCCATCGCGCACAACGGCGATCTCCGGCTGGCCGCGGTGCGCGTGCAGCAGGCGCAGGCGCTGGTCGCCATCCAGCGCAGCGGACTGCTGCCGGACGCGGGCGCGAAGGGCAGGGCAGGCAATTCGGAAACGCAGATCCTGTCGATCGGCGCGAGCTGGGAGATCGACCTGTGGGGACGCATCCGCGCCCAGACGCGCGCGGCGGAATCGCAATACGCTGCCGCCAGGGACGACTATCTCTGGGCCCAGCGCGTGGTTGCGGCGACCACTGCCAGGGCATGGTTCACGCTGATCCGCAACGCGAAGCTGGAGGACCGGCTGCGGCAGTCGGCCGCCATTCAGGAAGAGCTGGTGCGGATCGCCGGCCAGCGCGTCGAGATCGGGGCAGCGCCGGACACCGAGCTATTGGAAGCGCGCAATGTCCTGCGCGCGCAACGCAATGCCATCGGCACGGCCGAACTGGCCAGAAGCCAGGCCGCGCAGGCGCTGGAACTGCTGCTGGGCCGCTATCCCGCCGGAGAGATCGCGACGGTGCCGGAACTGCCGGCCATGCCCCCGGCCCCGGCTGCGGGCCTGCCGGCGAACCTGGTCGAGCGCCGGCCCGACCTGGCGGCGTCGGCGCGCCGGGTTGCGGCGGCCTTCGATATGCGGCAGTCGGCGCAAGCAGCGCGCCTGCCGCGGATCTCCATCAGCGCAGCCATCACCGGCATCCGCAGCGACGTGTTCCTGCTCAACCAGGCCGGCACCCCGATCACGGGGCTCAACGGTTCGTTCGTCGCGCCGATCTTCACCGGCGGAGAGCTCAAAGCCAGAGCGGACTACTACAGCGCCGAGGAGAAAGCCGCCCTGATCGCCTATGGCAACACCGCGCTGCAGGCGCTGGGTGAGGTCGAGGCGGGACTGCGGGCCGAATCGGGCTATGCCGGGCGTACCAGGCAGCTGCAGGAGCGGGTGGATGAAAGCGGTGCGCTGGTGCGGCGAGCGCAGGCGCGCGCCGCCATCGGGGCCTCGGATACGCGCAGCCTGCTGAAGCAGCGCCAGGCACTCGTGGCCGCCGAGATGGATCTGGTCAACGTACAGGCCGATCATCTCAACCAGCGCATTGCGCTGCTGCTGGCGTTGGGTGGTGACTGGGAGGACGAATCGGGCGCCGATGCCCGGCTTGCCAGCCGGACACCCTGATGGCTTCTTCGGGCAGGTGGATTGCCCGGACTAGTTTCGGTCCGCGATGGAGAGGCGGGCCTGTGGCTCGCCGGTCGCGGCTTCGGCGCGGCCGGAGCGGGCTGCCGATGCCGAGCGCCTGTGATCGATCAGCAGGACCGCGGCCATGCCGATCACGGCCGGAATGGCAATCGCAACGAAGTTCTGCTGCAGCGGCAGGTCCATGGCGACGAGTACGCCAATGACGATTGGCGCCAGGATGGCTCCACTGCGACCGACGCCCAGCGCCCAGCCGAGTCCGGTGGAACGGACGGCGGCCGGATAGAACTGCCCGGTGTAGGCATTCGCTACGATCTGCGTGCCGATCGTCGACGCGCCGGCAAGGCCCACCACAAGGTACTGCAGTTCCGCGGGCAGCCTGAGCCCGAGCAGCGTGATCGAGACCGCGGCCAGCGCATACATCGCGGCAAGCACGTACTTGATGTGATAGCGGTCGGCAAGCCATCCGCCTCCGACGGCGCCGATCATCGCGCCGAGGTTGAGGACCAGCACGAACGTCAGCGCGGAGCCCAGGCTGTAACCCGCGCTTGCCATCAGCTTGGTCAGCCATGAGCTCAGGGCATAAACCATGAAGAGGCACATGAAGAACGCGATCCAGAACATGATGGTGCTGAAGCCGCGGCCGTCGCGGAACAGATGCCGGATCGGCGCGCTGTCGGCATTGTCCCGGGCCGGCACGGAGAATCGGTCGGTTGGGGACCACTGGCGGGCTGGCGCGAGGCTGGCAACAATGCGGCGCAATGCCTCGTCGTCGCCCCTGGCCAGCAGGAAGGGCATGGATTCGGGCAGCGACCTGAGAATGGCGGGAACAAGCAGGACCGGAAGGCCGGCAGCGAGAAAGACGGATTGCCAGCCGTACGTTTCGATCAGGCCCTTGCCGAGGATGGCGGCGAGCATCCCGCCGACGGCATAGCCGCTGAACATCAGGGTGACAAGCGTCGCGCGCATCCGCTTCGGTGCGTACTCTGTCATCTGCGCGACCACATTGGGCATGACGCCGCCGATGCCGAGCCCGGCGAGGAAGCGCGCAATGCCGAAGAGCAGGGGATCCTTGACCAGGCCAGCCGCGGCAGTGAACACACTGAACAGGATGACGCAGAGCGCGATGGCCCGGCGCCGGCCGATCCTGTCCGCCAGGGTGCCGAGGAAGATCGCGCCGAACACCATGCCGAACAGGGCAGAGCTGACCATGAGCCCGGCCTGAGCCGGTGCCACGCCGAGGTCTTTCATGATCGATGGCAGTGCGATGCCTACGACCGCCAGGTCGTATCCGTCAAAGATGATGATGATTGCGCACCAGAACAGTACGCGCGCATGGAAGCGATTGAAGGAGGCGTCGTCGGCCAGCTTGTGGACATCGATGTGCGACATGGGGGCTTGTCTCCGGTATTTTTTTATCTGGTGGATTACTGCTTTGCCATGGGAACGCCAAGGTCGGCGAGGCGATCGGGATCGACCTGCCTGCGCTGCTCGATCAGGCGGCGTGCGAAGCGGAGGTCGCGCGCCGCGTTGGCACCGATGGCAGCCTGGACCACATCGCCGTCGAGATAGCACAGCAGGAAGCTGTCCTCGCAGGGCGTGCCGCGTGCCACCACGCGATGCGACGGCAAGGGGATGCCGCAAATCTGCAGGTTCATGCCATACTGGTCCGACCAGAACCACGGCAGCGGCGCATAGTCGACGGCGAGGCCCAGTGCCGCGCGCGCCGCGGCGATACCCTGGTCCTGCGCGTTCTGCCAGGATTCCAGTCGCAAACGGCGCCCGGCCCACGGATTCGGAGCCACCGCCACATCTCCCGCGGCGAAAATATCCGGGTCGGACGTACGGCAGCTTCGGTCGACGATCACGCCGCCATCGCATGCCAGCCCGGCGTCACGGGCCAGCGCATCATTGGGCACGAGACCCACGCCCGCGACGATGGCGTGGCACGCCAGCGTGCTGCCATCGGCAAGCGTCACCACGGACTTGCCGTCAGCGCCTTGCGCGATGCCGGTGATGCGGGCGCCGAGCATGACGCGGGTGCCGTGCGCACCATGCAACCCGAGCAGGTGTTCGGAGATCTCCGGGGGCACGGTGCGTTCGCACAGCCGGCTTTGCGCTTCGACGACGGTGACATCCGCGCCTTTCCGCCGCGCGGTGGCGGCGACTTCCAGGCCGATCCAGCCGCCGCCGACGATGACGATGCTGCGGCCCGGCTGAAGCTCGGGCGCCAGCGACAACGCGTCGCCGATCGTGCGCAACGTATGGCTCGGCGTCGTATCCGCGCCCGGCACGGCAAGCACGCGCGCCTTGCCGCCGGTACACAGGATCAGCTTGTCGTAGGACAGCCTCTCTCCATCGGACATCTCCAGGCACTTCGCGCCGCGGTCGATGCGGGCCACCCGCGTGTCCACCCACCACTCCATCCTGAGCGCTTCGAACGCCTCCGGCTTATGCAGCCACGTGCTGGCGGGAGCCGCTTCACCGGCAAGCACGGCCTTGGATAATGGTGGCCGCTCGTACGGCGGATGGGCCTCGTCGCCGATGAGCACGAGCCGGCCGGCGAAACCCTCGCTGCGCAGCGTCCGGGCGGCCCAGCCGCCGGCCTGGCCCGCGCCGACGATGACGATGGTGGCGGCCGTCGATATGGCAGTCGCGCCGGGTGGTGGATCGGAAATCATGTGCGTCCCCTTGTGGTTGCGTGGCCGGCGCTTCTCAGCCCAGGTCGAGGTAGACCCTGTGGCCTTCGATACGGACCGGATAGGTGCGGATGCCCTCGGTCAACGGGGCGCACATTGCTGCGCCGTTGCGGATATCGAACCTGCCCTGGTGGAGCGGGCATTCGATTTCGTGTCCTTCAAGAAAGCCGTCGCACAGGCGCGCGTGGCCGTGCGTGCAGAGGTTGTCGGTCGCGTAGACGTTGCCGTCGACGCCATACAGGGCGATTTCCTTGCCCTCGACGGCCACGGCGATCACATCGTCCTGCGGGACGCTGGACAGCAACGCTGCCTCGATCCAGGTTTCGGTCATGAATGGCTCCGGCTAGATGGGGTAGATCAGCGAGTTGGGGATCATCTCGCTATCGAACACGCAGATGCGCGACGCGAAGCGCCAGCCCTCGGGCGTGCGCACGATGGTGTCGAGGTAGCGGCCAGCGTTGTACACATCGGTCATCTGGTCCGGCTTGGTGCGCAGCACGGCATAGTTGGCCTCGGCCACGATCCTGTCGGCGCCGGCCTCCCGGATCAGCGGCGCGCCGACGATGTGGCGCTGGTAGTAGGGATCGTGGAACAGGGTCTCGCGGATGCCATAGATGCGGTCCTTCAGCATGCCCTTGCCTTCCAGCGACAGCGTGGCGAGCGGCAAGCCGCGCTCATGGTTCTCGCGCGGCTGGACCCGGTAGAGGCAGTCGTCGGTGAAGAACCCCGGCCAGCGGTCCCATTCGCCGCTGTCCACGGCGCTGGTGTAGTCGGCGTACAGGGCGAGCAGCGCGTAGTAGTCGGTAAAGTTCATGGCTTCAGACCTCCATCACCTTGCGCCAGTAGGCGTACATGCCGCGGATCAGGGTCTCGGTGACCATGTGTTCGGTGTTCTCGGCGGTCTTGCCACCCAGTTCGGCAATCACGCGATGCCAGGGCTTCTGGGTGAAGCCTTGCTGCGAGCATTCGATGGCTTCGCCGTCGTCGGCCGACACGAAGCCAGCTGGCCCGAAGAGATTGGCCTGGCGCAGCCGGCGCCGCGTCATCTCCTCGGTGTCGTCCTCGAAGCCGAAGTGCGTCCAGACGAAGTCGAAGGAATCGGGGCCGTTGGGCTGGATATGCCGCGTGGATACCGAATTGACCTGTTGCTGGAAGATCACGCTCGGGAAGACCGTCATCATCACCGCGGTCGGCTCGCCCCACCACGGCTCGTGCACGATGTCGAGGATGCGGTCGTCGTGCAGGGCCATATGGTCCTTGAAGCTGGACACGCCGGAGGTCACGTCGCTCTTGCCGCCCTGGCCGCGGGTCGACACCATCGCGGCATGGCGGAATTCGGGATCCATCACCAGGCGGGCCTTGTTGTCCGCGCGCCAGAGCCCGAACGTAACGAACCACGTATGCAGCAGGCCGGGATGGTAGGGATCCTTGATGTTCTCCTGCATCAGCTTCCAGTTGCCCGGAATGCGCTGCTTGTTGTAGCCAAGGACCTTCAGCTTGCGGCCATTGAACAGGCGGTCGAAGTAGCCGAGGATGTCCGGTCCGAGGTAGGCCTCGAGCGAGGGGACGTCATGGTCGAACGAGGCGAACACGACCCCGCCACGCGTTGCGACCTTCAATTGCGTGAGCCCGTGCTCCTGTGGCTTGAAGTCGGCGGGCATGCCGCCGTTGACCTTGCCGTCCTGCCTGACGCCGCGCCGCAATGGCACCCCTTGCAGGTTGCCCTTCAGGTCGTAGTTCCACTGGTGGTAGGGGCAGTGGAAATCCTTCCGGTTCCCGCTGCGCTCCCGGCAGAACTTCATGCCGCGATGGGCGCATACGTTCTCGATCACGTTGATCTCCCCGTCCTGGTCGCGCACCAGGATCACCGAACGCTCGCCGAGCGTGGTGCGCTTGAAGTCGCCGGGATGCGGGATTTCGGCCTCCAGGCCGACATAGTTCCAGTGACCCTGGTAGAAGCAGCGTTCGAGTTCGCGCTGGTAAAGCTGCGTGTCCGTATAGACGCGGAACGGGATGCGGCTGATGCTGTCGTCGGCCCACACTGGGCGATCTTCATGGGAGGCAGTTGCCATGGCTGTTTCCATAGAGGCGAATGGAGTCCGCGCGCGGGCCCGCTGGCCAGTGCGACGTCGGTGTGCTCGGGTGACTTCAGGCAGGGAAGGATTCCCTGGGGCGGCTATCGCCGGGGGAGGGCGGGGTTCAAGTGGCGTCTCCTGCTTTGTCTTTTCGTATGGAAACGATCATCGGGCATCGACCGCAATAAACCAATAGAATCCCGGCTATAGTTGATATTCACGAAATCAATAAAGGCCCGCGATGGAACTGAAGGACGTCGACCTGAACCTGCTTGTCGTGTTCGATCAGCTGTTGCGGCAGGGGACCGTTTCCGGAACGGCCAGGGCCATGAACCTGAGCCAGCCGGCTGTCAGCAATGCGTTGGCCCGCCTGCGGACCTTGCTCGGCGACCAGTTGTTCGTGCGGAGCAGCAAGGGAATGCTGCCGACACCACTTGCACAGGAACTGGCCGAGCCGGTCGGCCAGGCTCTGGAATCGCTGCAGGCAACGCTCAGCCGCAAGATGACATTCGATCCCTTGCACAGCGAGCGCGCGTTCCGCATCGCCATGACGGATATCGGCGAGGTGCACTTCATTCCGCCGCTGATGGGTGTGCTTGGGCAACGCGCGCCTGGCGTGACCGTGGCCACGGTGCGCAATACGGCGGTCGACCTGGCGGCCGAGATGAGCCAGGGCAAGATCGACCTCGCTGTCGGCCATCTGCCTGAACTCAGCACGGAATTCTTTCAACGACGCCTGTTCCGCCAGCGCTACGTCTGCCTGTTCCGTCCCGGTCACGCGATGGACAAGAAGAAGGTCAGCATGCGGGACTTCGAAGCCGCCGAGCATGTCGTGGTGACGGCAGCGGGAACAGGGCATGCCCGCGTCGACGAGCTCCTTGCCCAGGGCGGCGTAAAGCGCAGCATCCGGCTGCGCGTCCCGCACTTCGTGGCACTGGCGGACATCATCGCCACCACCGACCTGGTCGCCACCGTCACCTGGACGTTTGCGGAACGATGTGCCCGGTATTTCGGGCTCAGGTACGTCAACCACCCGTTCGCGCTGCCGGCCATTCAGATCAACCTGTTCTGGCATGCCCGGTATCACCGCGATCCTGCGAACCAGTGGTTGCGCAACGAGTTTATTGAATTGTTTTCGGAATAGGGCCTGGGAGTGCGCTAGCGCTGCGCCTCTGCCACCTCCGCCACCTCTGCCACCTCGATCAGCGCATCGACCACGACCACCCCGTCGGCGCTCGCCATCACCGGGTTGAGGTCGACCGAGCGGATCGCACCACCGGCCGCGTGGACCAGGTTGCCGACCTGCACAGCCAGCCGGCATAGCGCGGCGATATCGACCGCCGGCTCATTGCGCACGCCCCGCAGCAGCGGCGCGATGCGAAGACCGTCCAGCGCGCGGGCGACGTCGGCTTCGCTGCACGGCGCCAGCAGGACGGCGGTGTCGCGCAGCGTCTCGACATACTTGCCGCCGTCGCCGATCACCAGCACTGCGCCGAATACGGGATCCCAGTTTGCGCCGATCATGCATTCGCGCTGTCCACGCGCCATGCGGGCGACGACGATGCCTTCGCAATGCGCTTCCATGGCCTGCAGCGCGCCCGTCTGCGCGGTGAATGCGCTCGCAACCGCCTCGGGGTCATTGCAGTGCAGCGCGACCAGCCCGTGCTCGCTCTTGTGCGGCGCCTGCGGCGAACTTGCCTTGACCGCCACCGGTGCGCCGATGCGTTGCCATGCAGCCACCGCGGCATCCACGTTGCGGCAGAGATAGTGTTCGACCACCGGCATGCCTGCTTCCGCCAGGCGTGCGAGGCTGGCGGCTTCGCTCAGCGTTGTGCTCCTTGCCACGGATGCTGGCAAGGCCGCTGTGGCCGGCACGAGTGGCTCGCCTTCGGCCGCGATCTGCCGCAGCCGTTGCTGGTGCGAGACCAGTTGCGAGAAGGCCGCCAGCGCTTCGGCCGCGCTGGCGTAGGTCGGAACGTTGGCCTGCCGGAATGCGTCGGCCACCGGCGCCTGCCATACGGCGACCGCGATGGGCTTGCCCGCGGTGTCGGCAAACGCCGCCGCGTCGCGGGCAAAGCGCGGCACGTCGTAGCCCATGCCGGAGACGGGGATATCAAGCAGGAACAGGTCGGCGGCGGGATCGCGCGCCACCACCGGCAGCACCTCGCCGAACAGCGCGCTGTTGGTCAGCAGCGCGGCGGTGACATCGACGGGGTTGGCGGTGGCGGCGAAACCGGGCAGGCGCTGCGCCAGCGCGGCCTGCGTGGCATCGGACAGCGGCGCCAGCGCCAGCCCGCACGACGGCGCCGCATCGGCGGCCATCACGCAGCTTGCGCCGGAGTTGCTGACGACCACCAGCCGCCTTCCCTCCGCCTGCCATCCGCGCAGGTACATCGGCGCGCAGCGGGCCAGCGCGTGCGCATCGTCCACGCGCCAGATGCCATGGCGCCGCAGGAAGGCATCGACCGCGCGGTCCTCGTTGGCGATGGCGCCGGTGTGCGACGCGGCGGCGCGCTGCCCGTCCTGCGAGCGTCCGGCCTTGACCGCCACCACCGGCACGTTGCGCGCCCGCGCCACGCGCGCGGCTTCGGCGAGTACCTCGGGATCGGACAGGCTTTCCAGGTACAGCAGCACCAGCCGCACGCCGGGATCGTGCGCCACCGCCAGCGCCAGCTCGCTGACGGTGATGTCGGCCTGGTTGCCGGTGGCATGCATGTGGCGCACGCCGATGCCCTGGCCGCGCAGCAGCCCATAGACCATCGCCGCGACGCCGCCGCTCTGGCTGACCACGGCGACCGGGCCGTCCTGCGGTGGCACCTCGATGAACATGGTCGAAAAGCTGGCGATGGCGCCGCTGCCGAAATTGGCCAGCCCCTGGCTGTTGGGCCCGACCAGCCGCAGCCCGCTGGCGCGCGCGGCGCGCACCATCTCGTCCTGCTGGCGCCGGCCTCCGGCACCGGCTTCGCCGAAGCCCGACGCGATCACGATGGCGGCCGCCACGCCCAGCCGCGCGCAGTCGCGCACGGCCTGCACCGCGGCGTCGCCGGCGACGATGATGATGGCGAGTTCGGGGACCTCGGGCAGCGCGTCCAGCGTGGGGAAGGCGCGCAGGCCCTGGATGGTGTCGCGCTGCGGATTGACCGGGTAGAGCGTGCCGGCGTAGCCGTGCGCCTTCATGTAGTGGATGGGGCGGCCGCCGATCTTGTGGATGTTGTCGGAGGCGCCGATCACGGCGATGGAGCGGGGGGCGAGCAGGGACTGGAGGGGGGCGGTCATGACGGAAGGGGCGTGGGTTATGTGTGATCGATCAGTCGATGGTGGCGCCGGATGCCTTCACGACCCGGGCCCATTTGTCGATTTCCTTGTCAAGGAACTGCGCGGTGGCTGGCGGGGAGGTCCATTCCGCGGCAAAGCCCTGCGTGGCGAAGCGCGCGCGCACGTCGGCGTCGTCGAGCACGGATCTCAGCGTCGTGCCGAGCGTATCGAGCACCGCGGGCGGCGTGCCGGCGGGGGCCAGCAGCGCGTTCCAGGCGCTGGCCTCGTAGCCCGGCAAGCCTGACTGCGCCACGGTCGGCGTGTCCGGCGCGGCCGTTGAGCGCGCCGCGCCCGTGACCGCCAGCGCCTTGAGCTTGCCGTCGCGCACGAACGGCATGGCCGACAGCATGGTGTCGAACATCACCGTGGCCTGGCCGCCCATCACGTCGGTCAGCGCGGGAGCGCTGCCCTTGTATGGCACGTGCGTCATGCGCACGCCGGCCATGCTGTTGAACAGTTCCGCGGCCAGATGGGTGGACTGGCCATTGCCGGAGCTGGCAAAGGTGACCTGGCCGGGCCTGGTCCTGGCCAGCGCGATCAGCTCGGCGACATTGCCCGCGGGCGTGGCGGGCGCGGTCACCAGCACCAGCGGGCCGCGCGTGAGCAGGCTCACCGGCGCGAAGTCCTTGCGCGTGTCGTAGCCGGGCTTGCGGAACAGCGTCATGTTGATGGCATGCGCGGTGGTGGCCACCAGCAGCGTGTAGCCGTCGGGCGCGGCCCTGGCCACCGCCTCTGCGCCGATATTGCCGCCGGCGCCGGGACGGTTCTCCACCACCAGGGGCTGGCCGAGCTTGTCCGAGAGCTTCTGGCCGACCACGCGCGCGACGATGTCGGTCGGGCCGCCGGGCGGGTAGGGCACCACCAGCCGGATCGGCTTGGCCGGGAAGGGCTGCGCCAGCGCTGGCGGCATGACTGCCGCGGACATGGCGAGACAGGAAAGCAGGGCGAGCGCGTGCCGCCGGGATCGATTCGGTGCCAAGGGGGGGTTCTCCGGTTGTGGTGCCGGCTGGGATGGGAGCTCGGGCGCGCGCCGGCTGGCGCGGGGAAGGCCGCTATTCGCGCAGGAAACGCAGCAGTGTCCCTTCGCCGAAGCGCAGGAAGCCCGCGCGCACGCGGTCGCCGATGGCCACGCCGGGCTCGGCATGGCCCATCACGCGCGGGCCTTCGTCCAGCGTGGCCAGCACCAGCGTGTAGGGCGCCAGGGCGCGGAAGGCCTCGGCCGGGGCACGGCTGATCTCGGTGACCGCATAGACCGTGGCGAGTCCGCCGGCATCGCGCCAACGCAGTTGCACGCTGCCGCAGGCCCGGCATGCGTGCCGTTCCAGCGGTTGCCAGATCCCGCAGGCGCCGCAGCACTGGTATCGCACCACGCCGGCATCGAGTCCGTCGGTGTATGGATGGCTTGTGGGATGGCTCATGGCGTGGCCTCCAGCACCAGGCTGACATGGGACGACAGCACGCCGCCGTCGGCGTGGAACAGCGCGCGGCGGCGCTTGCCCAGCTGGCGTTCGCCGGCGCGGCCCGCGAGCTGGCGTGCGGCTTCGGCAAGGTGCATCAGCCCGCCCGCCACGCCGGAGTGGCCGAACGCAAGCAGCCCGCCGTGCGTATTGAGCGGCAGCGCGCCGCCGCGGCTGAAATCGCCGGCTTGCAGCCGTGCATGCGCTTGCCCGCGCGGGGCCAGCCCCAGTTCTTCCAGCAGCATGACCAGCGTGATGGTGAACGAGTCATAGATCGCCAGGCAGTCGATGCCGTCCACGCCGCCGCCTGCCTCGGCAAAGGCGCGCCGCGCGGCCTCGGCGGCGCCGGTCTGCATCACGTCGTCGATCGCGCCGAGGTGCTGGTGCCGGTGCGCCTGCCCCGCGCCGGCGATGCGCACCGGCGTGCCGGCGCCGGCGTCGGCGTCGAACTCGGCGGACACGATCACCGCCACCGCGCCATCGGAAATCGGGCAGCAGTCGGACAGCCGCAGCGGCGTGGCGATCGGGCGGGCGGCGCGTGCCTGCGCGAGCGACAGCGGCTCGCGCAGGTGCGCATCCGGATGGCCGGCGGCATGCTCGCGCATCAGCACCGCGAAGCCGGACAGCGCATCGGCATCCATGCCGGTCTCGTGCAGGTAGCGCGACGCCAGCAGCGCGTAGTAGGCCGGCACCGAGGCGCCGTTGGGCACTTCGGCATGCGGCTCGCCCACCTGTGCCAGCGTCTGGATCGACTGGTCGCGGCTCTGGCCGCTGAGGCGGTTCTCGCCCGCGACCACCAGCACATGGCGGCAGCGGCCGGCGCGCACCAGCTCATGCGCCAGCATCGCCATCACGCCTCCGGTGGCGCCGCCCGCGGCCACGCCGTGGGCATAGGCGGGCGTGAGGGAGGCGTATTCGCAGAAGCGGTCGGCCAGCATCAGGTGCGGCAGCGTGGTGGCATAGCCGCACAGCACCCCGTCGATGCCGGCGCGCGCCAGCCCGGCATCGGCCAGCGCGGCATCGGCGGCCTGCGCCATCAGCGCCAGCGGCGTGCTGCCCTCGATGCGGCCGAAGCGAGTGTTGCCGGTGCCGCGTATATAGCTGGTATAGGTGGCGCTCATGTCAGTGCCTGAGCAGCGGGCATTGCGACTTCGATGCCGGCATGAAGGCCTGCTCGCCGGGCACCGTCGCCACGACCTTGTAGTAATCCCATGGATACCTGGATTCGGCGGGCGTTTTCACCTCGAACAGGTACATGTCGTGGATCATGCGGCCGTCCTCGCGAATGCGGCCGTTCTTCGCGAAGAAGTCGTTGACCGGCATCGATTTCATCTTCTTCATCACCGCCGCGGTCTCGTCGGTGCCCGCCGCCTGCACGGCCTTCAGGTAGTGCATCACCGACGAATAGGCGCCGGCCTGGCTCATATTGGGCATCTTCTTCAGCTTCTCGAAATAGCGGCGCGACCACGCGCGGGTGGCATCGTTCATGTCCCAGTAGAAGGCCTCGGTCAGCACCAGGCCGCCCGCGGTCTTCAGCCCGATGGCGTGGATATCGTTGATATAGAGCAGCAGGCCCGCCATGCGCTGCGCACCGTTGCGCGTGAGGCCGAACTCCGACGCCGCCTTGATCGCATTGATGGTGTCGCCGCCGGCATTGGCCAGCCCCACGACCTGCGCCTTGCTGGCCTGCGCCTGCAGCAGGTACGAGGCAAAGTCGCTGGCGCCGATGGGGTGGCGCGCGGCGCCCAGCACCTTGCCGCCGGTCTCGTTGATCACCGCGGTGGCGGAGTCCTGCAGCGTATGCCCGAAGGCGTAGTCCGCGGTCAGGAAGAACCAGGTCTTGCCGCCGCGCTGCACCGTGGCGCGCGCGGTGGTGTTGGCAAGCGCATAGGTGTCGTAGGCGTAGTGGACCGATACCGGCGTGCACAGGTCGTTGGTGATGCGCTCGGTGCCCGGTCCCGAGAACACCACGATGCGGTTCTTCTGCTTCGCCACTTCCAGCACGGCCAGCGCCGGCGCCGAGGCGGCCACGTCGAGGATGGCATCGACATTGCCGGTGTCGTACCACTCGCGCGCCTTGTTGGCGGCGATATCGGCCTTGTTCTGGTGATCGACCACCACCAGCTCGATCTTCTTGCCCAGCACCTTGCCGCCGAAATCGTCGATGGCCATCTGCGCCGCGGTGGCGCTGCCGCGGCCGGTGACGTCGGCGTACAGGCCGCTCATGTCGAGCAGCATGCCGATCTTGACCACGTCGTCGGAAATCGCCGCCCTGGGCTGCGCGTGCGCGGCGCCGCAGGCCAGCGCGGCGGCCAGGGTGAGCGCGCCGACGGCCCGGCGTCGGATCGAATGGCGAAGCTTCATGGTGTCTCCTCTGGCTTGTTTTGGTTTCTGGTCTTGGCTAGACCGTGGCGATCGGCGTCACCGGCGAGCCCACCGCGCCCGGCAGCCGCAGCGGTGGCGCGGTCAGCTGGAAGCGGGTGCGGCCGTTGGCGCGCAGCCAGTCGGCCAGCTCGCGCAGGTACCACAGCTCGCCCAGCGGCAGGCCCAGCTTGAACAGGCAGTGGTGGTGCAGCGGCAGCAGCGGGTGGTGCTGGTCGCCGTCGGGCGCGGGCCGGGCCGGGTAGCGCTCGACCGCGTAGTTGTCGGCGATCAGCGCGGCGATGCCGGCATCGGTGATCCACTGCAAGAGGCGGTCGTCGCGGCCGTCGAGCGCGCAGCAGCTGTGATGCAGCACGGCTTGGTCGGGCTCGCGCTGCATCGACAGCACCACCTCGGCAAAGCCGGTGCGCAGCAGCAGCATGTCGCCGGGCTCGACCTCGGCCTTGCCGGCGTCCATCGCGCGCATCAGCTCGTCGTAGCCGATGTTGCGGAAGTCCTGGCCGTACACGTGAGCCAGGTCCACCAGCACGCCGCGTCCCTGCATGCCCTTGACCGCGAAGTTCTCGATGCCGAGCGCCTGCGCGGCGCTGTGGTCGTGGCCGCAGGGATGGGCGGCGAAGTGGTCGTCGTCGGCGTAGTCCACCGGGCCGACGATATGCTCGTTGGCGCGGAAGCCGTTGTAGTAGACGCGCTCGGGCCGGCCGTCGCCGTCGGCATCGAACAGCGCGCCCACGTGCGCCAGCGCATCCCACTGCGTGCTGTACTGCAGGCACATCAGCACCTGGTCGTCGCTGATCACGTCGGTGGCGGCGGGATCGACCTTGGCCAGCGGGAAGTTGAGGTAGGGGCTGTCGTCGCGGAAGGTGGGGCGCAGCTGCGGCGGGTGGCGGCGCGGGTTGAGCTTGTTGCCGCCGGGATAGTCCAGCGGCAGCGACAGGCAGAAGCTGATGCCGGCCCGCACCTCGCGCGCGCCCCTGACGACCTGCTCGGGGCCGATCAGGTTGACGCGGCCAAGCTGGTCGTCGGGGCCGAAATCGCCCCAGTTGGAGCCCTGCGGACGTTGCTTCCAGCGCATGTCATGCCTCCTCTCGCGTACGTGGCCGGGCGGCCGGCCGTTGGATGTCAGGTCCGGCGCCGGCGCGCGCGCGCCAGTGCTGGCAGATAGCGTCGGCCTCGCGCCGCAGCGCGCGCGCCATCGCGGCCTCGCGGCCGGTGATGCGCTCGTTCAGCGCCGCAATGCTGAGCGCGCCCAGCGGGTAGCCGTCGGGGCCGGGCAGGGCGATGGCGATGCCGCCCATGCGCTCGACCACGACGTCCAGCAATACGGCGTAGCCGCGCTCGCGCGTGGCCTGCACATGGCCCAGCAGCATGTCGCGGCTGAAACGCGGGTAGCGGCGCATGGCCGGGGCGATGCCGTCGAGTACGGCGTCGACCTCGGCATCGGGCAGCGCGGCCAGCAGCGCCAGGCTGCCGGCGCCGATTCCCAGCGGCCGGCGGCTGCCGATGTCCAGGTAGTTGGCGCGGATCGGGAAGGTGCCCAGACGCAGTTCGATGCAGACCGATTCGCAGCCGCTCGGCACGGACAGGATGGCGCTGTCCTCGAAGGCATTGGCCAGCCGGATCAGCGCCGGGCGTACCAGCGGGCGCAGGTCGGTGCGCGCCAGCGTGGCGGCATGCAATGCCAGCCATTCGCGTCCCGGCGCAAAGGCCTTGGTGGCGGGATCGCGCTGCACCAGGCCCTCGGCCGTCAGGGTTTCAAGCAGGCGCAGCGCCGAGGCCTTGTCGACGCCGGCGGCCAGCGCCAGGTCGGTCAGGCGGCTGTTGCGGGCATCGGTCAGCGCGCGCAGCAGGCGGCAGGCTTTCTGCAGCGAGGTGCTCGGGATGGTCACGCCGGTGGTCTCCTTGTCCGGTTTTCGTCACGTGAAACCGGTTGGAGCCGTTATAGGCCATCTGGCACCGCTCGTCATTCTGCGGTGCCAAAAAGTTTTGCCGGATGAAATAGATGACTATCGTCGGCAGGATCAGCGATAGTTGTCATACAACATCATCGAAAATCAATGGCTGACAACGAAAGATTCGCGTCCATGCAAGCAATTCGATGCATTATATGGCGCATAAGCCGCTCAAATCAGGGTAACCCCGGACACCAGTGCGCGCCAGAGTCTCTACAATGTCGTCAGACAACGTAACACATGGGTGGCCCCTCGCCGCCCCCTGAAGAAAGCCTGCAATCATGAGTGAAGCGACCCCAGCACCGGCATCGCGCCCCCTCTACATCACGATGCACCCCGACGACAACGTCGCCATCGTCGCCAACGACGGCGGCCTGCCGGCCGGCACAACGTTTCCGTGCGGCCTGACGCTGGTCGAAGGCGTGCCCCAGGGCCACAAGGTCGCCTTGACGGACCTGCGCGAAGGCGACGAGGTGATCCGCTACAACGTGGTGATCGGCTACGCGCTGAAAGACCTGCCGCGCGGCAGCTGGATCAACGAGCGCGTGATCCGCATGCCGGCCGCGCCGGAGCTGCACGACCTGCCGGTCGGCACGCGCGTCACGCCGCTGCCGCCGCTGGAGGGCTACACCTTCGAGGGCTACCGCAATGCCGACGGCTCGGTCGGGACGCGCAATATCCTCGGCATCACCACCACCGTGCAGTGCGTGGAGGGCGTGGTCGAGTTTGCCGTGCGGCGCATCAAGGAAGAGCTGCTGCCGAAGTACCCCAACGTCGACGACGTGGTGGGCCTGGAGCACACCTACGGCTGCGGCGTGGCGATCGACGCGCCGGATGCCGGCATCCCCATCCGCACGATCCGCAATATCGCGCTGAACCCCAACTTCGGCGGCGAGGTGATGATCGTCAGCCTGGGCTGCGAAAAGCTGCAGCCCGCGCGGCTGGTGAGCGCCGGCACCATCCCGATCCAGCGGGAAGGCGAGCCCGACGTGGTCTGCCTGCAGGACGAACAGCACGTGGGCTTTGCCTCGATGATCGATTCGATCATGGCCACGGCCGAGAAGCACCTGCAGCGCCTGAACGCGCGCCGGCGCGAAACCTGTCCCGCATCCGACCTGGTGGTGGGCGTGCAGTGCGGCGGCAGCGATGCCTTCTCCGGCGTGACGGCCAATCCCGCGGTGGGCTTCGCCACCGACCTGCTGGTGCGCGCCGGTGGCACGGTGATGTTCTCCGAGGTCACCGAGGTCCGCGACGGCATCGACCAGCTCACCGCGCGCGCGGCCTCGCCCGAAGTGGCCGAGGCGCTGATGAAGCAGATGGCCTGGTATGACGCCTACCTCGAGAAAGGCAAGGTCGACCGCAGCGCCAACACCACGCCTGGCAACAAGAAGGGCGGCCTGTCCAATATCGTGGAAAAGGCGATGGGCTCGATCGTCAAGTCCGGCACCGGCCCGATCCACGGCGTCAGCGGTCCGGGCGAGAAGGTCACGCAGAAGGGTCTGATCTACGCCGCCACGCCGGCGGGTGATTTCGTCTGCGGCACGCTGCAGCTGGCCGCCGGCATGAACCTCCACGTTTTCACCACCGGCCGCGGCACGCCGTACGGGCTGGCCGAGGTGCCGGTGATCAAGGTCTCGACCCGCAATGACCTGGCACGCCGCTGGCACGACCTGATGGACGTCAACGCCGGCCGCATTGCCACCGGCGAAGCCACCATCGAAGAGGTGGGCTGGGAGCTGTTCCACACGCTGCTGGCGGTGGCCAGCGGCAAGAAGTCCTGGGCGGAACACTGGAAGATCAAGAATGCGCTGGTGCTGTTCAATCCGGCGCCGGTGACCTGAGGCTGGGTGACGGTCCTTCGCGGCTTGATTGAAGAAGACGGCGGGGGGCAACGATTCATGGCTCTTGACTGGGCGGCCGGCAACGGCCGCTCTTTTTTGCCCGGAATCAATCATCAAAATATTTGAATAACTATGTGATGATGAGAGTAATTTGGCAGGCACTTCGTTCCGTATAGTTCATTCCATCGCAGCGCCACACACCAAAAGACGTTGCGGGAAATTGACCAACCTAGCTTACGGAGAGCCCATCATGTCGAACGCCAAACTGGAAGTCCTGACCCCGCAAAACAGCCAGCTGATCATCATCGACCACCAGCCGCAGATGGCCTTCGGGGTGCAGTCGATGGACCGCCAGCTGATGAAGAACAACGTGGTCGGCCTGGCCAAGGCGGCAAGGATCTTCGACATCCCGACCACCATCACCACGGTCGAATCGGACTCGTTCTCCGGCTATACCTACCCCGAACTGCTCGACGTATTCCCCGGCAAGGAAACGCTGGAGCGCACCTCGATGAACTCGTGGGACGACCAGAAGGTGCGCGACGCGCTGGCCGCCGCCGGCCGCAGGAAGATCATCGTCGCCGGCCTGTGGACCGAGGTCTGCAACACCACCTTCGCGCTGTCGGCGATGCATGACAGCGACTACGAGATCTACATGGTCGCCGACGCCTCGGGCGGCACCAGCAAGGAAGCGCATGACTACGCCATGCAGCGCATGGTCCAGGCCGGCGTGGTGCCGGTGACCTGGCAGCAGGTGGTGCTGGAATGGCAGCGCGACTGGGCCCGCCGCGATTCGTACGACGCCGTGATGGCGCTGGTCAAGGAACACTCCGGCGCGTACGGCATGGGCGTGGACTATGCCTACACCATGGTGCACAAGGCCGCGCAGCGCACTGCGACGCAGCACGTGTCGCTGGCCCCGGTTCCCGCGGTCTGATCGATCGCCATTGCATCGGCATCCCGGACAGGAGAACAACATGAATATCGGTGAAAGGCTTGGCCGCGGCGCTTGCCTGCTGGGATGCTGGCTTGCGGTGATGATGGGCAGCGTCGGCGCCGCGGCGGTGGTGGCGCAGACGCTGGCGGTGTGAGGCACTACTGTGATTCGCGGCTTCCTGCTGTGATCTTGCTGGGGATTCCTTCCAGGCTAGCGCAGCCACGGAAGCCGGATGCCGCTGAATGCCAGCGCCAGCCCGCCGACCAGCACCAGGCTGAGCGCCCACACCACGTCGAGGTTGAACCAGCTGCGCGACACGAATTTGAGCCCGACATAGCGATAGACCAGCCACGCCACCAGGCCGCCGGTCGCGATCATGGCCGTGGCATGCACGACGGACACGAGCAGCGCCATGGAGACATTGGCATTGGCGCCCATCAGCGCAGTGGCGGCCTGGTGGCCGGCATCCTCGTCGGCGCGGCACAGCCCGAGATAGATCGGCACCAGCATCAGCCCGGCACCGTGCGCGATTGCCACGGCAAAGGACCACAGCGCGAGGCGCGACGGCGGAATGCGCGCCAGTGTGCGCGGATGGCGGCGCCAGACCAGCAGCGCCAGCCCCCAGCCGATCACCAGCAGCCCCGCGGCAAACTGCAGCGGCGCCTGCCAGCGGATCACCATGGCCAGCATGCCGAACGGCAGCATGACGGCGATCATCGCCAGCAGGTGGCCCAACGCCAGCGATCCGAGCGCCGACACCACGGCGCGGTCCTGCCGCGCCAGCAACCCGTTCGAAACAGCCAGCGGCCATCCCATCGCGGGATTCAGGCCGTGATAGATGCCGCTTGCCAGGACCGCCGACCACAGGCCGGCATGCTCCCAGGAGAACGCCGTCAAGACCGGACCGACGGATAGCAGAACGAGTCAGTCGAGCAGTCGCCGCCTTCCAGCCGCACCTGGTGCGCGCGGTAGCCGTCGGGGAATTCCAGCCAGTAGTCATCGGCCAGCGCCAGCCCGCCCTCCGGCTCGGCCCGTCCCATCACCTGCACGCCGGGCACGCCATCGGGATAGAACTGGTTGTCCCAGGTGGAGTAGAGCGAGTTGGTCCAGTAAACGCGCTTGCCGTCGCGGCTGATCTCGACCATCTGCGGGCCGCCGGCGAAGGTCTTGCCGTTCGGATGCGGCGTGCGCCGTGCAATGCCGCCGAGATGGACCGAGCCCGACAGCCGCGGCTTGCGCGGATCGGTGACGTCGTACTGGCGCATCTCGCCGGTGCCCCAGCAGGACACGTAGAGGAATTTGTCGTCGAGCGACAGATCGATGTCGGTGATCAGCGGCGGCACCGCGCCAAAGCCCTGCAGCAACGGCGGCAGCAGGTCAGTCGAGGCCGGCTCGGGCGGGATGGTCGCGGTCTTTTCCGCATGGAACTTGCCGCCTTCGCGCCACCAGGTCCAGATCGAGCCTTCCAGGTTGGTGGTGTCGACCACCACGCCGACAAAGCCGTATTCCCGCACCGGGTCGTGCGCGGGCCTGACTTCCAGCGCCATCTGGTGGTTGGCGCCCAGGTCGATGGTCTGCACGTTGCGCCGCGCGCGCAGGTCCCAGAAATGCAGCTTGTGGCCGTACTTGTTGGAGAGCAGGTCTTCCGCCACCAGGCCGTTCTCGAACTGCGGCGGCAAGGCCCATTCGCTCGACACCATGTAGTCGCGCGGCAGGTTCCACCAGAAGTCGTAGTGCTTCTCCTGCTCGCCGCGGTCGATTTCCCAGCGGCCGAGCACCTCGAAGGTCTCGCAGTCCATGATGAAGATGCCGGGCAGGCCGTCGGTGCCGTCCTGTCCCGCGCCGCCGAGCGTGCTGACGTAGATCCCTTCCGGGCCGCAATGCACGGTGTGCGGACGCGAGTAGCCGGTCTTGCTGATGATCTCGTCCGGCTCGATGATCTTGTGGATGCGCGCCTGCGTGGGATGCGGCTTCGTGTCGATGATATAGATGCGCGACGAGCGCATGCCGGGAATGATCAGGTAGCGCCGCTCCAGGAACGCGTGGCCGGTCAGCGGCGACAGCGCTGAGGAACAGGCATTCCAGCCGAAGTGGTGCAGCTCGTCGCCCTTGTTGGTCATCGGCACGGTATGCACCACCGTGCTGTAGGTGGGCGAGCCGGGCTTGACGTCGATCACGGCCAGCGCGTCGGGGCGCGAGCCATCGGGGCTCAGCAGCAGGGTGTAGGCGAATTCTTCCGGTGGCGCGCTCATCGCGAGCTGGGGCGACGGGTAAAACGTGGGATCCGGCCGCATGTTCATGGTTAGCCCTCCTGGTTCTACGCCGGTCACATGCCGCGAGATCGCGCAGGCCGGCATGGCAGCGTCCGCGCACGGAAGTGGACTTCGAGCGTACTTAGCCTAGGTCGTTCTCCAACCCTAGTCAAACGGGCCGGCACGCTGGAGCAGGGCCGTTCTCGTCACGCTGGAGGCGCGTGACGCGTAGGCGCGCGTAGGGCCGCGCGCGCCCTATGCGCGTTAATGCGTGTTAATGCGCCTTAATTCGCCTTAATGCGCCGGCCCGACGCCGGCATCAAAGCGCGAGGACAGCCCCCGGTCGCGGAACGCCGACACCACGAAGTCGATGAACACGCGCGTCTTCGGCGGCAGCAGCGTCCTGTTCGGGTAGTACAGCGAGATCGGCCCGTTGTCGGCGTGCCATCCGGGCAGCAGCCGCACCAGCGCACCGCTTTCCAGCCATCGCGCCGCGTGCGGCGTCGGCAGCAGCGCGACGCCGTAGCCAAGCATGGCCGCGTGCGCCATGGCCTCGGGGTCGTCGAAGATCATGCGCGTGCGCTGCGTGACCGGCGCCTCTTCGCCTGCTTCGTTGCGCAGCGTCCAAGCGCGCAGCCTGCCGGTCGGGCCCGAGCGCCGCACGATGCCGTCCATCGCGGCCAGTTCGCTGGGGTGGCCCGGCATGGGCCTGCCCGCCATATAGGACGGCGATGCGGTCGCGACGATGCAGGTCCGCGCCAGCTCGCGCGCCACCACGCCCTCGGTCAGTTCAATGCCGCCGCCGATGGCCGCGTCAAAGCCGTCATGAATCAGCTCGGCGGGGCGGTTGTCGAAATGCCAGTCCGGCACGATTGCCGGATAGCGCTGCAGGAACTCGCCCAGCAGCGGCACCAGGTGTTCGCGGCCGAAGGCGAGGGCCATGCTGACCTTGAGCGTGCCCGCGGGCTTGCCCGCGTCCTGCGACGCGCTGGCAAAGGCATCGCGCAAGGTCGAGAAAGGGTTCGAGACCTGCCGCAGGAATTGTTCGCCGCTGGCGGTCAGCGTCAGCTGGCGCGTGCTGCGCTGGAACAGCCGCAAGCCCAGGTGCGACTCCAGCCGCGCCACGTTCTTGCTGACCGCCGCGGGCGTCATGCCGAGCTGGCGCGCCGCCGCGGAAAAGCTGCCGGCTTCGGCACTCCGGACAAAGGATTCGAGCAGGTTCAGGGCTTCCATGGCGTCAGCTTATACCAGTGGTTGAAAAAGTTGATGCCAATTCGTGGCTACCGAAGGGGCAATACGCAAACCATACTGGGCTTGCCAACCAACCATTTCCCGGAGCATTCCATGGCCACCCTGACAGGAAAAACTGCATTCGTTACCGGCGGCGCCCGCGGCATCGGCGCGGCCATCGTGCGCCGGCTGGCGCGCGAAGGCGCCGCCGTCGCCTTCACCTACCAGAGCTCCGCCGCGGGCGCCAACGCGCTGGCGGCGGAAGTGGAAGCCGCCGGCGGACGCGCGCTGGCGTTGCAGGCCGACGCCGCGGACGCCGCCGCGCTGACCCGCGCCATCGACGGCGCCGCGCGCCAGTTCGGCAAGCTCGATATTCTGGTCAACAATGCCGGCGTGCTGCGGCTGGGATCGGTCGAGACCCTGTCGCTCGAAGACTTCGACGAGACCCTGGCCGTCAATGTGCGCGCGGTGTTCGTCGCGGCCAGGGCAGCGCTGCCGCACATGGGCGAGGGCGGCCGCATCATCAACATTGGCAGCACCAACGCCGAACGCATGCCGTTCCCCGGCGGCAGCGCGTATGCGATGAGCAAGTCCGCGCTGCTGGGGCTGGTGCAGGGCATGGCGCGCGACCTGGGCCCGCGCGGCATTACCGTGAACAACATCCAGCCGGGACCGACCAATACCGACATGAACCCGGAAGCCGGGGACTTCGGCGCGGCGCTGCATAGCCTGATGGCGTTGCAGCGGCATGCCACGCCGGACGAGATTGCCGGCATGGTGGCCTATGTCGCGGGTCCGGAAGCTGGCTTCGTCACGGGTGCCAGCCTGATGATCGACGGCGGCTTCAGCGCCTGAGCGCCGTGCCTGCGGCCCGCGAGGCCGCGGGCCATGCCTGGCAAGCAGGCCTTGCGCTGCTCCAGCCAGCACGCCGGTCTCGCGCCGGCGTGCCTCAGCCTTCCGTTGTCTTGCGCAGCGCCGCGCTGACCTCGCCGTAGAAGCCCCGCAGCTTTTCCAGCTCGAGGTCCACCGGCTGCAGCGCCGGCCACAGCAGCGCCACCATGTCGCGCGCGGTCTTCTCGATATCGACCTCGCGCTGCCGCGCGATCGCGTCCCACAGGATGTGCTCCATCGGCCCCAGGATGGCTGAGCGAAGCAGGCTAAGCGGCAAGTCGCCGCGGATTTCGCCATTGCTGCGCGCCCGCGCCAGCAGGTCCATCAGCGGCGCCGTGTAGCGGCGCTGCAGCGGCAGGAACACCTCGCCCAGCCCCGGCCCCTTGGCCCGGCCCTCCGACAGCACCAGCGCGCACAACCCGGTCCCCTGGATCAGGAACAGGCGCAGGTGCGTCTTCACGTAGAACTCGAGCTGCGCCTTGGTGGGCTGGCCGTGCGGCATGCCCTGTTCCAGCGTGTTGATGATTTCGTCGTACCAGTCTTCGATCACGCGCACGCACAGCTCGCGCTTGCCGTGGAAATAGGTGAAGACCGTCCCCTCCGAGACGCCCAGGCGCTGGGCGATCTCGGTGGTGGTGGCGCGCTCGTAGCCAAGCTCGGCGAACACGTCGCGGCTCACGCGCAGGATGTCGCGGATGCGCTGCTCGGCCTTGGCTCCGGCCGGAACGCGGCGCCGGGAACTGGTGTCTTCCATGCTGTCGGGGGTGTGGATGTCTCTCTGGTGCCGAGGATTATAGTGCGCCCTTCGCCAAAACTTGAGTAAAGCTCAAAATTAATATTGCGTTCTGCCTGCCGAGCGTGTACTTTTCACTCGTCGGCGAAACAGGCCGCATCGGCTGGCGGTTGCAGGCAAGGCGAATTTAGGGGATTTCCCTGATGCAATCCGCCGCCAGCCCGATTACTGACAATGAACACGGCGTGAATTGAGTGATACTCACAAAACGCCGGTGCACGGAACGACACCGAGCTTTGGAGACCAGTATGACGATGCAGGGCGAGTCCCAACCCACCATCCTGCCCCTGGGCGGGCTGTCGCATGTGCGAGGCGTAACCGATATCCCGCTGTCCGAGCAGACGGTGCCGGAGCTGCTGGCGCAGGCCGTCGCCCGCTTTGCGCAGCGCGACGCGGTTGCCTTCCGCGAACAGGGCGTGCGCTGGACCTGGCAGCAGTTCGCCGAGGCCATCGATGCGCTGGCGGCGGGGCTGCACGCGCTCGGACTGGTCCGCGGCGACCGCGTCGGCATCTGGTCGCCCAACCGCGTGGAATGGGTGGTGACGCAGTTCGCTACCGCGCGGCTCGGGCTGGTGCTGGTCAATATCAACCCGGCCTACCGCCTGTCCGAGCTGGAGTACGCGCTGAACAAAGTTGGCGTCAAGGCCATCGTCGCGGCAGAGGCGTTCAAGACCTCGCGCTACCTGGAGATGCTGCAGGCACTGGCGCCCGAACTGGCCACCAGCGAGCCGGGCGCGCTGCATGCCGCGCGGCTGCCGTCGCTGCGCTGGGTCATCCGCATGGGCGAGGGCGAGACCGCGGGCATGATCCGCTATGACGATGTGGTGGCGCGCGGCACTGGCGTGGCGCGGGAAACGCTCGACGCCATCACAGCGCAGCTCGACCGCAACGACCCGATCAATGTGCAGTTCACCAGCGGCACCACGGGCGCGCCCAAGGGCGCCACGCTGACGCACCGGAACATCGTCAACAACGCGCGCTTTATCGCCATGGCGATGCGCTTCACCGAGCAGGACAAGCTGTGCATCCCGGTGCCGTTCTACCACTGCTTCGGCATGGTGCTGGCGGTGCTGGCCTGCGTCTCCACGGGCGCGGCGATGGTGTTCCCGGGCGAAGCGTTCGAGCCGGAAGCGACCATGAAGGCCGTCAGCGAGGAACGCTGCACCGCGCTGCACGGCGTGCCGACCATGTTCATTGCGCAGCTCGACCATCCGCGCTTCGGCGACTACGACTTCTCGTCGCTGCGCACCGGCATCATGGCCGGCTCGCCGTGTCCGATCGAGACCATGAAGCGCGTGGTGTCGCAGATGCATATGTCCGAGGTGACGATCGCCTACGGCATGACCGAGACCAGCCCGGTCTCGTTCCAGAGCAGCACCACCGATCCGCTGGACAAGCGCACCGCCACGGTGGGACGCATCCAGCCGCACCTCGAGGTCAAGCTGGTGGACGCCACCGGCGCCACCGTGCCGGTGGGCGAGAAGGGCGAACTGTGCACGCGCGGCTACTCGGTCATGCTGGGCTACTGGGACGACGAGGCCCGCACCGCCGAGACCATCCGCGACGGCTGGATGCATACCGGCGACCTCGCCACCATCGACGAAGACGGCTACTGCAATATCGTCGGCCGCGTGAAGGACATGCTGATCCGCGGCGGCGAGAACATCTACCCGCGCGAGATCGAGGAGTTCCTGTTCCGCCATCCCAAGGTACAGGCCGTGCAGGTGTTCGGCGTGCCGGACCAGAAGTACGGCGAGGAAGTGTGCGCGTGGATCGTGCTCAAGCCGGGCGAAAGCGCCACCGAGGAAGAGATCCGCGAGTTCTGCCGCAACCAGATCGCCCACTACAAGATTCCGCGCTACATCCGCTTCGTGAACGAGATGCCCCTGACCGTGACCGGCAAGGTGCAGAAGTTCGTGATGCGCGACCAGATGGTGCGCGAGCTGAACCTCAGCGAATCCAAAACGGCCTGATTCCCACGCCGAAATCGATCACAAAGAATTATCAAGACGACACTGCCATGACTACCTTGCCCGGCCTGAAATTCGACCTCGGCGAAGACATCGAGATGCTGCGCGATTCCGTGCGCACGTGGGCCCAGGCCGAACTGGCGCCGCGCGCGGGCGAGATCGACCGCACCGACCAGTTCCCGATGGACGCCTGGAAGAAAATGGGCGACCTCGGCGTGCTCGGCATCACCGTGGCCGAGGAATATGGCGGCGCCAACATGGGCTACCTGGCGCACATGATCGCGATGGAAGAGATCAGCCGCGCATCGGCGTCGGTGGGCCTGTCGTACGGCGCGCATTCCAACCTGTGCGTGAACCAGATCCACCGCAACGGCACGCCGGCGCAGAAGGCGAAGTACCTGCCGAAGCTGGTCTCGGGCGAATGGATCGGTGCGCTGGCGATGAGCGAGCCCAACGCGGGCTCGGACGTGGTCAGCATGAAGCTGCGCGCGGAATTCAAGGGTGATCGTTACGTGCTCAACGGCACCAAGATGTGGATCACCAACGGCCCGGATTGCGATGTGCTGGTGGTTTACGCCAAGACCGAGCCCGAGCTGGGCGCGCGCGGCATGACCGCCTTCATCGTCGAGAAGGGCATGAAGGGCTTCTCGGTGGCGCAGAAGCTGGACAAGCTGGGCATGCGCGGCTCGCACACCGGCGAGCTGGTGTTCGAGGACGTGGAAGTGCCGGCCGAGAACATCCTCGGGGCCGAGAACAGCGGCGCGAAGGTGCTGATGAGCGGCCTGGACTACGAGCGCGCGGTGCTGTCGGGCGGCCCGGTCGGCATCATGCAGGCGTGCATGGACGTGGTGACGCCCTACATCCACGACCGCAAGCAGTTCGGCCAGAGCATCGGCGAATTCCAGCTGATCCAGGGCAAGGTGGCGGACATGTACACCACGCTGCAGGCGGCGCGCAGCTACCTGTACACGGTCGGCAAGAACCTGGACGCGCTCGGCAGCGACCACGTGCGCCAGGTGCGCAAGGACTGCGCCGCGGTGATCCTGTACACGGCCGAGAAGGCCACCTGGATGGCGGGCGAGACCGTGCAGATCCTGGGCGGCAACGGCTACATCAACGAGTACCCGGCCGGGCGCCTGTGGCGCGACGCCAAGCTCTACGAGATCGGCGCCGGCACGTCGGAGATCCGCCGCATGCTTATCGGCCGCGAGCTGTTCGCGGAAACGATGTAAGCCCCCGCGATGGCTGCACCCTACAACGAACTGACTGGCCGAGGCTGATATGGCGGCAATTGAGACAAAGCTGAACGCACGTTCCGAAGCGTTCAAGACGAATGCGCAGGCAATGCAGGCACTGGTTGCCGACCTGGAAGCGAAGATCGCGAAGCTGGCGGAAGGCGGCGGCGAAGCCGCGCGCGACAAGCACCTGTCGCGCGGCAAGCTGCTGCCGCGCGACCGCGTGCAGCAACTGCTCGATCCGGGCACGCCGTTCCTGGAGCTGTCGCAGCTCGCCGCTTACGACATGTATGACGATGCCGCGCCGGGCGCCGGCATCATCACCGGCATCGGCCGCGTGGCCGGGCAGGAATGCGTGATCGTGTGCAACGATGCCACCGTCAAGGGCGGCACCTACTACCCGATGACGGTCAAGAAGCACGTGCGCGCGCAGGAGATCGCCGAGCAGAACAACCTGCCGTGCATCTACCTGGTCGATTCCGGCGGCGCCAACCTGCCCAACCAGGACGACGTCTTTCCCGACCGCGACCACTTTGGCCGCATCTTCTACAACCAGGCCAACCTGTCCAAGCAGGGCATCCCGCAGATCGCGGTGGTGATGGGCTCGTGCACCGCCGGCGGCGCCTATGTGCCGGCGATGAGCGACGAGTCGATCATCGTCAAGAACCAGGGCACCATCTTCCTGGGCGGCCCGCCGCTGGTGAAGGCCGCCACCGGCGAGGAAGTCAGCGCCGAGGACCTGGGCGGCGCCGACGTGCATACGCGCCTGTCCGGCGTGGCCGACTATTTCGCGCAGAACGACCACCACGCGCTGAGCCTGGCGCGCAATATCGTGCAGCACCTGAACCGCCGCAAGCCGGACCAGATCCGCCTGCACGAGCCGGTCGAGCCGCTGTATCCGGTGGAGGAGCTGTACGGCGTGATCCCCACCGACACGCGCAAGCCCTATGACGTGCGCGAGGTGATCGCGCGCATCGTCGACGGCTCCGAGTTCGACGAGTTCAAGGCGCGCTACGGCACCACGCTGGTGTGCGGCTTTGCGCGCATCTGGGGCTACCCGGTCGGCATCGTCGCCAACAACGGCATCCTGTTCTCCGAGTCGGCGCTCAAGGGCGCGCACTTCATCGAGCTGTGCTGCCAGCGCAAGATCCCGCTGGTGTTCCTGCAGAACATCACCGGCTTCATGGTGGGGCGCAAGTACGAGAACGAAGGCATCGCCCGCAACGGCGCCAAGATGGTGACCGCGGTGGCGACGGCGCAGGTGCCCAAGTTCACGGTGATCATCGGCGGCTCGTTCGGTGCCGGCAACTACGGCATGTGCGGGCGCGCGTATTCGCCGCGCTTCCTGTGGATGTGGCCGAACGCGCGCATCTCGGTGATGGGCGGCGAGCAGGCCGCGAGCGTGCTGGCGACGGTGCGCCGCGATGGCATCGAAGCCAAGGGCGGCAAGTGGAGCGCGGAAGAGGAAGACGCCTTCAAGCAGCCGATCCGCGACCAGTACGAGCACCAGGGCCATCCGTACTACGCCAGCGCGCGCTTGTGGGACGACGGCGTGATCGATCCCGCGCAGACGCGCACGGTGCTGGGGCTGGGCCTGTCGGCCAGCCTGAACGCGCCGATCGAGGATATGAAGTTCGGCGTGTTCCGCATGTAAGCCTGCCCCCCAGGCATCCCAGAATCGTTTTCAAGAACGCTCCCCGCGAGGAGCGAAAGGCGAAGTCATGTTCACCAAAGTCCTGATCGCAAACCGTGGCGAGATCGCCTGCCGTGTCGCCGCCACCTGCCGCCGGCTCGGCATCCGCACCGTCGCGGTGTACTCGGATGCCGACGCCGATGCGCGCCACGTCGCCTTCTGCGACGAGGCCGTCCATATCGGCGGCGCCGCCGCGCGCGACAGCTACCTGCGCGCCGACCACATCATCGAGATGGCCAGGGAAACCGGCGCCCAGGCGATCCACCCGGGCTACGGCTTCCTGTCCGAAAACGAAGCCTTCGCCGAGGCCTGCGCCGCGGCGGGGCTGGTCTTCATCGGCCCGCCGGCTTCCGCCATCCACGCGATGGGCAGCAAGAGCGCGGCCAAGCAGCTGATGGAAAAGGCGTCGGTGCCGCTGGTGCCGGGCTACCACGGCGAAGACCAGGACCCGGCGCTGCTGCGCCGCGAGGCCGACCGCATCGGCTACCCGGTGCTGCTCAAGGCCAGCGCGGGCGGTGGCGGCAAGGGCATGCGCGTGGTCGAGTCGGGCGAGGGCTTCGAGGCCGCGCTGGCGTCGGTCAAGCGCGAGGCCAGCGCCAGCTTCGGCGACGACAAGGTGCTGGTGGAGAAATACCTGACCCGCCCGCGCCATATCGAGATCCAGGTGTTTGCCGACACGCACGGCAACTGCGTCTACCTGTTCGAGCGCGACTGCTCGGTGCAGCGCCGCCACCAGAAGGTGCTGGAAGAGGCGCCGGCGCCGGGCATGACCGCCGAGCGCCGCCGCGCGATGGGCGAAGCCGCCGTGGCCGCCGCCAAGGCCGTGGGCTATGTCGGCGCCGGCACCGTCGAGTTCATCGCCAACCAGGACGGCTCCTTCTACTTCATGGAGATGAACACGCGCCTGCAGGTCGAGCACCCGGTCACCGAGATGATCACCGGGCAGGACCTGGTCGAATGGCAGCTGCGCGTCGCCGCCGGCGAGCCGCTGCCGCTGACGCAGGACCAGTTGCGTATCGACGGCCACGCGCTGGAAGCACGGATCTACGCCGAGAACCCCGACAAGCAGTTCCTGCCCTCCACCGGCACGCTGCGCTTCCTGCGCACGCCGCCGGCGGTGCAGTTCATGCGCGGCGAGGATGCTCATGGCCCGGCCGGCATCCGTATCGATGCCGGCGTGCGCGAGGGCGACACCATCAGCCCGTACTACGACCCGATGATCGCCAAGCTGATCGTCTGGGGCAAGGACCGCGACGAGGCGCTGGCGCGCATGCGGCAGGCGCTGGCCGCGTATCACGTGGTGGGCCTGTCGACCAACGTGGCGTTCCTGCAGCGGCTGGTGTCATCGCAGGCGTTCCGCACCGCCGACCTCGATACCGGACTGATCGAGCGCAACGAGAGCGAGTTGTTCCCGCGGCCCGAGCCGGTCGGCATCGACACCGTCGCGCTGGCCGTGGCCGCGCTGCTCGACCGCGAAACGCGTGAGCGCCGCATCGACGCTGCCGACCAGCATTCCCCGTGGACCCATGGCGGCGCCTGGCGGCTGAACAGCGGCGTCTCGCGGCAACTGCGCTTCGGCTACGGCGATCAGGTGCTCGACGTGACGCTGCAGGTCAATGCGCGCGGCAGCACGCTGGCCTACGCCGGGCAGTCCGTGCCGTTCTCCGCGGTATGCAAGGCCGACGATATCCGCATCGATCTCGGCACGCGCCGCGTGCACGGGCACGTGCATGCCGAAGGCGACGATTTCCACGTATTCTCCGCGGGCCGCCAGGTGCTGCTGGGCTGGATCGATCCGCTGTCCCACGCCGGCGAAGCCGAAGGCGAGGGCGGCAAGCTGACCGCGCCGATGCCCGGCAAGGTCATCGCCGTGATGGTCGAAGCTGGCAGCACGGTCACGCGCGGAACGCCGCTGCTGGTGATGGAGGCGATGAAGATGGAGCACACCATCAGCGCACCGGCCGACGGCGTGGTCAGCGAAGTGCTGTATGGCGTCGGCGAGCAGGTGACCGAAGGCGCCCAGCTGCTCGCGTTCGGTACCTGATTTTTTTACGGAGACCCGGCACATGCATGCGGACAAGGTCAAGGTCGTTGAAGTCGGCCCGCGCGACGGCCTGCAGAACGAGAAGAATTTGATCCCCACCGAGACCAAGGTGGCGTTGATCGACCAGCTCACCGATGCGGGCTTTCTCAATATCGAAGTGGCATCGTTCGTCTCGCCGAAGTGGGTGCCGCAGATGGCTGACGGTGCGCAGGTAATGGCCGCGATCAGGCGGCGCCCCGGCACCATCTACTCGGCGCTGACGCCGAACATGAAGGGCCTGGAAGGCGCGCTTGCGGCGGGCGCCGACGAGGTCGTGATCTTCGGCGCGGCCAGCGAGGCGTTCTCGCAGAAGAACATCAACTGCTCGATCGCCGAGTCGATGGCGCGCTTCGAGCCCGTGGCCGCGGCTGCCAGGGCGAAGGGCGTGCGGCTTCGCGCCAGCGTGTCGTGCGCGCTGGGCTGCCCTTACCAGGGCGAGGTGCCGGTCGAAGCCGTGACCGACGTGGTGCGGCGCATGCGCGAGCTGGGCTGCGACGAGATCGATATCGCCGACACCATCGGCGTGGGAACGCCGGACAAGGTGAAGGCCGTGATGCGTGCCGCGGCCACGGAATTCCCGCTGGCGCAGCTGTCCGGGCACTTCCACGACACGTATGGCCATGCCCTGGCCAACGTCGAGGCGAGCCTGGAAGCCGGCATCCGCATCTTCCATGCTTCCGTCGCAGGGCTTGGCGGTTGCCCGTATGCGAAAGGCGCGACAGGCAACGTGGCGACCGAGGCATTGCTGCGGCGCCTGGCGAGCCTGGGGATGGAGACGGGGGTGGATCTGGACAAGGTCATCGCGGCGGCCGAACTGATCTCCCGGGCCATCGGCAAGCCGGTATCGCAGTAATGCAGGCGCCCCTCGAATGCGGGGCGCTTGTCTCATATTGAGACACTTCCCGCCTCATCCTGAGACACCCTCGGCAAAGCTGCCACACAACGCTTGAAATCGCCCGGGGGCTCTCTTAAAGTACCTTTCCAGTCCGCGCCGGCACCACCGCAGCAACAGTCCGGCGCGCATAGATGACCCCGCCGCAACGACGGTCGGGGCGTGCCACCGGCATCCGCGCGAACCGCTTTCCCGTTACACCGCGCGACGCCGACCACTGGAGACAAGGTAATGCGCCCCGCACCGACAAGCCTGCTGTGCGATGCCAGCATTGCACGGCGGCAGTTCCTCGATGGCAAGGACGTGCCCGCTGGCGTCGTATCCGACGTGATCGTGCGTTCGTGGCAGCGCGCCGCGCGTGCGGGCGTGCGTCCGGATCAGCGCATGCTGTTTTCGGATGTGATCACGCACAGCGAAGTCCGCCGCAGCGAGGAAGAGAACCGCACGCTGATCGAACTGGCCGGCGCCGACATGGAAGTGCTGGCCGGCGCCTTTCCGTCGCAGCAGTGGATCGTGCTGTGCACCAATGCCGAAGGCGTGATCGTGTCATCCCACGGGCGCCTGGGTGCGGGGCCCGGCGGGCCGTCGCCGCTGCAGCATGGCCGGCACATCTGCGAGGCCGGCATCGGCACCAACGCGCCCGGCTGTCTGCTGGCGGAGGGCGGCAGCGCCGTCGAGATCCGTCGCGGCGAGCATTTCCTGCATGAACTGGCCGATGTGGTGTGCGCCGCCGCGCCGATCTACGACTGCCATGACCGCCTGATCGGCGTGCTCGATATCACTGGATTCGGCGTCGACTTGCCGGCCTACGCGGTCAGCCACGTGCGCGCGGCCGCGACGTCGATCGGCAACCGCACCTTTGAGCGGCTGTCCGGCTGCTGCATCGTGCGCCTGCACCACGACCGGCGCATGCTGCATACACCGGCCGAAGGCATCGTCGCGGTGTCCGCCGACGGCGTGATCGTGGCGGCTAACCATACCGCACGCGACATGCTGCGGCTCGGCAACGCAGAGATCGGCGCGATCGATATCGGCAGCGTCTTTGCCGAAGGCATGTATGGCCAGGCGGGCGCGATGCAGGGCGTGGTACGCACGGTCGCCGGCGGGCGCCTGCATGTCTCGGCAAGCGAAACCGAGCGGCCGCGCGCGCGCGCCCGCGGCTCGGCGCCGCGCACCGACGTCACCGGCCCGCTGGCCGGCCACCTGATTGCCGATGCCACGCTGGCGCGCGCCTTTGACAAGGCCAGCATGGCGATCAACGCGCACGTGCCGGTGATACTGCTGGGCGAGACCGGCACCGGCAAGACCATGCTGGCGCGCGCACTGCACGAGGCCAGCCGGCCGGACGGAAATTTTGTCTCGATCAACTGTTCGGCCATCCCGGAAGGATTGGCCGAAGCCGAACTGTTCGGCTATGCCGACGGGGCCTTTACCGGAAGCCGGCGGGGCGGCAGCGCGGGCAAGATCGAACAGGCCAACCACGGCACGCTGTTCCTCGACGAAATCGGCGACATGCCGCTGGCACTGCAGACGCGGCTGCTGAGCGTGCTGCAGGAGCGCTGCGTCACGCGCGTCGGCGCGTCCAAGCCCATCCCGGTCGACCTGTCGGTGATCTGCGCCACGCACCGCAGCCTGCCGGAACTGGTGCGGCAGGGTGCCTTCCGCGAGGACCTGTATTTCCGCATCAACGGCATGTCGATCCGCGTTCCGGCGCTGCGCGACCGCACCGACCTGCCCGAGTTGATCGCGGCGATGCTGCAGACGCTGGCGCACGGCCGATGCAAGGCGCTCGATGCAGACGTGATGGCGTTGCTGATGTCGCATCCCTGGCCGGGCAATGTGCGCGAACTGCACCAGGTGCTGCGTACCGCGGTGGCGCTGTCTGGCCTCGGTGAAGAAATCCGGCGCGAGCATCTCGATGAAAGCTGGCTGGACGCGGCGACGCGCGTAACGGTGGCGGACATGCTGCCCGCCGCCGGCCAGCCGATGCTGCTGGCGCAGGCGCAGAACGAGCTGATCCAGCGCACCCTCGACGAACTCAGCGGCAACCGCTCCGAAGCCGCGCGCGCACTCGGCATCTCGCGCGCGACGCTGTACCGCAAGATGGCGCGCGCCAAGATCCGCTAGCGCGGTCTTCTCATCCTTCATCAACCCCCGTTTGCCACGCCGTGGCAGCGGGGGTTTTTTATTGGCCGCCTGTCTTGGCTGTATCGAGACACTGGCTCAGATTGCGACATCCCGGGCAGCGTCGCGACGACGATTCACGCGTAACTGGCGCAAGAAACACGCACCTGTGCGCGATTTGGGCGGCGGGCACGGCGCTTGCGTTGCAAGGCATTGCATACCAACCAGGGTACGACCCAAGGATCAACATGAGGAGACAAGCGATGCACGGCAATGCAGGACTGCTGATCAACGGACAAATCGTGCAGGGCAGCGCCACGCTCGACGTGGTCAACCCCGCCACCGGCAAGGTGTTCACCGCGGTATCGCGCGCCACTGAGCGCGAGGCCGCCGCCGCGGTCGCCGCCGCCAAGGCCGCGCAACCCGGCTGGGCCGCGCTGGAACTGGCGCAGCGGCGCGCGTTGCTGCTGCGCTTTGCCGACGAGTTGCACGGCAACGCCGAGGATCTTGCCGCCACGCTGGTGCTGGAGCAGGGCAAGCCGCTGGCCGAAGCGCGCCAGGAGCTGCAGTTCGCCGAGGCCTTTGTGCGCCATATCGCCGGGCTGGAGCTGCCGGTGTCGCTGGTGCAGGATGATGCCACCCATCGCATCGAACTGCACCACAAGCCATTGGGCGTGGTGGCGGCGATCGCGGCGTGGAATTTCCCGGTGCTGATCGCGGCCTACAAGCTCGCGCCGGCGTTGCTGATGGGTAATACCGTGGTGCTCAAGCCAGCGCCGACCACGCCGGTGGCAACACTGCAACTCGGCGCGATCCTTGGCGACTTGCTGCCGCCGGGCGTGGTCAATGTCATCACCGATGCCAATGACCTGGGCAGCTACCTGACCTCGCACCCCGACGTGGCCAAGGTCTCGTTCACGGGCTCGACCGCGACCGGCAAGAAGGTGATGGCAAGCGCCGGCCCCGGGCTGAAGCGCATCACGCTGGAACTGGGCGGCAACGACGCGGCCATCGTGCTCGACGATGCCGACGTGGCCGAGATCGCACCCAGGATCTTTGGCAGCGCCTTCTACAACTGCGGCCAGGTATGCCTGGCGCTGAAGCGGCTGTACGTCCACGCCTCGGTCCATGATGCGCTGTGCGACGCGCTGGCCGACCTGGCCGGGCGCGCGGTGGTAGGCAATGGCGCCGAAGCCGGCGTCACGATGGGACCGCTGCAGAACGCCATGCAGTACGACAAGGCCAGCCGCTTCCTGGCCAGCGCGCGCCGCGACGGCAAGATCCTGGCGGGGGGCGCCTTGCTCAAGGGCGATGGCTACTTCGTGGCACCGACCATCGTGCGCAACCTGACCGACCAGAGCGAACTGGTGGCCGAGGAGCAGTTCGCGCCAATCCTGCCGGTGCTGAAGTTCGACAGCATCGATGAAGCCGTGGCGCGCGCCAACGGCACGCCGTATGGGCTGGGTGGCTCGGTGTGGTCCAGCGACGAAGCGCGCGCCTATGAGGTGGCGTGGCGTCTCGACGTGGGCACGGCGTGGGTCAACCACCACCTGCATTTTGGCCCGCACATTCCGCTGGTGGGCGCAAAGGAGTCCGGCGTCGGCGTGGAATTCGGGCCGGAAGGGCTGGCCGAGTATGCGCAACTGAGCGTGATCAATATCGCGCGCGCGCAGGCCAGCTGACGCAGCACGCCCGCCGCGCGGCGGGCGACACAAGCAAGAAAAAATCCGGAGGAGACATGCATCAAACCAGAACGGGCGGCCGGGGACGGCGCTCGCCCGTACGCAGCGCCGCGGCGCAGGCGGCGGGCGTGGCATTGACCCTGCTGCTCGGCGCAGCGCCGGCGCACGCCATCGACGTCGACGCGGGCGACTACACCGCATTGCCCGCGGGCACCAATCTCGGCCTGCTGTATTACCAGCACGCGCAGCGCGACCGCGTCTATGCGGGCGGCAACCGCGTCGCCGGCGGCAACCTGGATTCCGACGTGGGCATCGTGCGCTATGTGCGCTCGCTCCAGGTCCTCGGCACCTTCGGCCGCGATATCTCGGTGCGCAACGGGCCGATGGAGAACCTGCGCGTCAACCTGCGCCTGCTCAAGGTGTTCTGACACGCCATATCAAGAACGAAGACAGAGGAGACCAAGATGCATAGCAACAAGCTAAGCCTGCTAGTGAGCGTGATGGCCGCTGCCAGCGTGGCGCTCCCAGCGCCGGTGGCATTCGGCGCCGATGGCAACGCTGCCGCCCGCCCGGCAAAGACGCGCAAGCAGGCCAATGCGGCGGCGCGCGTGGATGGCGCCTCCATCCGCGCCAACGAGGCCGGCACGCCAAACTGGCCCAGCTACGGCCTGGATTACGCCGAGACCCGTTTCAGCAAGCTCGAGCAGATCAACGCGGGCAACGTCAAGGGCCTGGGGTTGGCGTGGTCCTACGATCTGGAATCGACACGCGGCGTGGAAGCAACGCCGCTGGTGGTCGATGGCGTGATGTACGTTTCCGCGCCGTGGAGCGTGGTGCACGCCGTCGACGCACGCACCGGCAAGCGCCTGTGGACCTACGACCCGCAGGTGCCGCGTGACCAGGCCTACAAGGGCTGCTGCGACGTGGTCAACCGCGGCGTGGCGCTGTACAAGGGCAAGGTCTTCGTCGGCGCGTTCGACGGCCGGCTGGTTGCGATCGACGCCGCCACCGGCAAGAAGGTCTGGGAACAGGACACCATCGTCGATCGCAGCAAGTCCTACACTATCACCGGCGCGCCGCGCGTCTACAACGGCAAGGTGATCATCGGCAACGGCGGCGCGGAGTACGGCGTGCGCGGCTATATCACCGCCTACGATGCCGAGACCGGCAAGCAGCAATGGCGCTGGTACACGGTGCCGGGCGACCCCGCCAGGCCTTTCGAGAACGAAGCCATGGCAAAGGCCGCGGCCACCTGGGATCCCAGCGGCAAGTACTGGGTCAACGGCGGCGGCGGCACGGTGTGGAACACCATGGCGTTCGACCCCGAGCTGAACCTGATGTACATCGGTACCGGCAACGCCGGCCCGTGGAGCCGCAGGCTGCGCAGCCCCAAGGGCGGCGACAACCTCTACGCGGCCTCCGTGGTGGCGCTGAATCCCGACACCGGCGAATACGTCTGGCACTACCAGGAAACCCCGGGCGACAACTGGGACTACACCTCGACGCAGGACATCATCCTGGCCGACCTGAAGATCGACGGCCAGCCACGCAAGGTGATCCTGCACGCGCCCAAGAACGGTTTCTTCTTCGTGATCGACCGGACCAACGGCAAGTTCATCTCGGCCAAAAACTTCGTCGACGTCAACTGGGCGTCTGGCTATGACAAGGACGGCCGGCCGATCGAGACGCCGCAGTCGGACACTTCGGGCAAGCCGGCGGATATCGTGCCGGGGCCGTTCGGCGCGCATAACTGGCATTCGATGTCGTTCCACCCCAGGCTGGGGCTGGCCTTCATCCCGGCGCAGCACGTGCCGCTGACGCTGGCCGACAACAACAAGTGGGTCCACAACCAGAAGGACTCGCCCGAGGCGCATCGCGGCGTGGGCTGGAACCTGGGCATGCTGGTCAATGCCGAGGCCCCGAAGAGCAAGCCGATGGGGCGGCTGATCGCCTGGGACCCCCTGGCGCAGAAGGCGGTATGGCACCAGGACCATGCCGGGCCGTGGAACGGCGGCACGCTCGCGACCGCCGGCAACCTGGTGTTCCAGGGCACGGCGGACGGACGGCTGGTGGCGTATCACGCCGGCACCGGCGAAAAGCTGTGGCAGGCGCCGACCGGCTCCGGCGTGGTGGCGGCGCCGGTGACCTACCTGCTCGACGGCAAGCAGTACGTCTCGGTGGCGGTGGGCTGGGGCGGCGTGTATGGCCTGAGCCAGCGCGGCAGCGACAAGCAGGCGCCGGGGCGGCTCTACACCTTCGTGCTGAACGGCAGGAAGCCGATGCCCGAGTCGGCGCCGTACGCGATGGCGCCGCTGCTGAGCGGGGTGAAGTACGACCCCGCCAAGGTCGCCGACGGGCAGAAGCTCTACGTCAACAACTGCGTCTTCTGCCATGGCGTGCCCGGCGTCGACAAGGGCGGCAATATCCCCAACCTGGCCTATGTCGGCGCGCCGATGATCGAGCACCTCGACAAGATCCTGTTCAACGGGCCGTTCGTGCAGAAAGGCATGCCGGATTTCACCGGCAAGCTGACGGCCGAGGACGTGGTCAAGATCCAGGCGTTCATCCAGGGCACCGCCGACGCGGTGCGGCCCGGGAAGCCCTGACGGCAGGGCGCACGGGCCGGCGCCGGCCCGTGCGCTTCATGCACGCAAAAGCCGCTGTTCGCCAAATCGGAATTGTCGGGTCCCTCGAATCGCGAGGAAATACCGACTGGACAATTTGAGCGGTGGTGAGCAGTGAAATGAAAAACCAATCAACGGAATCCGTGACGGAAGGTGGCGCCGGCGGCGCCCTCGATAATTTCGCCCTGGACAATCCCGCCCTTGAAAGCATCGGTGTTCGCATCACACAGTGGCGCCCCGATTACGTGGAGCTTGAACTGCCGGTCACGTCCAGCATGCTGAACCGCAGCCGCGTGGTCCATGGCGGCACGATCTGCACGCTGCTGGATGCCGCCACCGGCTATGCCGGCCTGTTCTCGGCACCTGGCGAAGCGGCGCGGCATGCGGTGACGCTGTCGCTGACTTCCAACTTCCTGAGCAACGGCACGGGCAGCGTGCTGACCGCAAAGGGCACAGTCGACCGGCGCGGACGATCGATCTTCTTCTCGCGCGCGGAAGTCTGGCTCGATCAGGAGTTGCTGGTGGCGACCGGCGTTGCCACGATGAAGTACCTGAAGTAGGGCGAGGGGGCGTGCCCCTTGTCTGGGCAGTTCTATCGCACAACACCTTCCTTGCGCAAACGCTGGATGTCTTCCCCGGTATAGCCGGCCGCCGACAGGATGTCTTCGGTATGCTCGCCCAGCAGCGGGGCCCGCCGGCGCACCGCACCCGGCGTTTCACTGAGCTTGATCGGCACGCCGGCGATCTTTACAGGCACGGCCGAGCCGGGCTGCTCCACTTCCACCAGCATCTCGCGCACGGCGTAGTGCCTGTCGGCGAAGATCTCGGCCGATGTGTAGACCGGGCCGAAGGGCACCTTGCCGCCAAGGCACGCCGCGATTTCCTCCTTTGTCCGCACCGATGTGAACGCTTCGATCGCCGCGATCACCTCATGCTGGCGCTGCACGCGGGCTGCATTGGTCGCAAAGGCTTCATCGGTGGCCATATCCGGCCGCCCGATGGCCACCGCAAGCTTCTCCCAGAATGCGTCGGTGGCGCAGGCGATCGACACATGCCCGTCGCGCACGCGGAACAAGCCGAACGGGCACAGCAGCGGGTGGCGGTTGCCTTCCGGCGCGGCGACCTCGCCGGTGTAGGAGTTCTGGTAGACGATGCGCTCGCACATTGCCAGCACTGCGTCGGTCATGGCCACGTCGACGAACTGGCCCTGGCCGGTTTCGCGCACGCGATTGACTGCGGCGAGGATACCGATGCAGAGCATCAGTGCCGGAATGGTGTCGCCCACGCCCGGCCCGATCTTGGTTGGCGTGCCGCGTTCCGGCCCGGTGATCCCCATCATGCCGCCCATGGCCTGCGAGACCACGTCGTAGGCAGGCCATTGCGCATACGGGCTCTCGCCGCTGCGCGGGTCGCCGAAGCCGCGTACCGTGCCGTAGATCAGGCGCGGGTTGGTCTGGCGCAGCGTTTCGTAGGCGAAGCCCAGGCGCTCCATCACCCCGGCACGGAAGTTTTCCACGACGATATCGGACTGGTCGATCAAGCCGCGCAGGACGGCGCGTCCCGCCTCGGTCTTCAGGTCGACGGCGATGGAGCGCTTGTTGCGGTTGACGCTCTGGAAATAGCCGCCGAAGTCGCGCAGCGAATCGTCGGCGCAGAACGGACCGGTGACGCGGGTGCCGTCGCCGGTCATCGCTTCGACCTTGATCACATCCGCACCATGGTCAGCGAGGATCTGCGTGCAAAAGGGGCCGGCCAGCATCTGCGTGAGGTCGATCACGCGCAGGCCGGCCAGCGCTCCGGCGGATTTGGCTTGAGTCTGCACTTCAGGCTCCTTCAGGCGGCGACCTTGCCCAGCATGGCATCGGAAATGATGCGCATCTGGATCTCGGAGGTGCCTTCAAAGATCTTGGTCAGGCGCGCATCGCGCCAGTAGCGCTCGGCCGCGAAGTGCGTGGTGTAGCCCGCGCCGCCGTGGATCTGCAGGCCTTCGCTGGTCACGCGCTCGCACATCTCGCTGGCGAACAGCTTGACCATCGACGCTTCGGTGTCGGCGCGCACGCCTTCGTCGATCTTCTCGCACACGGCGTAGAGCAGGGCGCGCGAAGCCTCGATCTGCGTGGCCATGTCGGCCAGCTTGAAGCGGATCGCCTGGAAGTTGCCGATCGGGTTGCCGAACTGGCTGCGGTCCTTGGCGTACTGGATCGAGTCTTCCAGGCTGCCTTGCGCCAGGCCGATCGAACGCGCGGCGGTGTGCGCCCGCGCCGTTTCGAGCCCGGCCGTGGTCAGGTAGAACGCCTTGCCTTCTTCGCCGACCATTTTCGAATGCGGCACGCGGCAGCCGTCGAAGGCGAGTTCCCACGTGGTCCAGCCGTGGTAGCCGATCTTGGGGATCACGCTGCCCTTGACACCCTCGGGCAGCTCGCCGCGCGGCTTTTCCACCATGAAAGCGGAGAGGCCCTTGTGGCGCGCCTTCGGGTCGATGACCGGATCAGTGCGGCAGATCACCAGGATGAAATCGGCCTCGTCGGCGAACGTGCACCAGTACTTGCTGCCGGTGATGAGCCAGTCGTCGCCGTCGCGCACGGCGCGGCAGGCAATATTGGCGACGTCCGAACCGGCATTGGGCTCCGACAGTGAAAATGCGCCCAGGAACTCCCCACGCGCCATGCGCGGCAGGTATTCGGCCTTTTTCTCCGGGCTCAGGCCCTTGAGCGCACCGATCAGCCCGTTACCGCGTGCGATCAGGCTGCCCACGCTCATCCAGGCGCGCGAGAGCTGTTCGGCCACCAGGCAGTACTCGTAGGCGCCCAGCCCCAGGCCGCCATATTCCTCGGGGATCAGGATGCCGAAATAGCCGAGCTCGGCCATCTCTTCGATCAGCTCGCGCGGGATCTGGCCTTTCTCAGGATCCAGCTTGTTGGCGATGGGCAGCACGCGCTCCATCGTGAACTGGCGCGCGGCCTCCTGGATCATGCGACGCTCTTCGGTCAGTTTCTGCACCTCTTGCTCCTTCAGTCTCCGGTGTGCCAGGTCATCATCGTCCTGGCACTATGTACGTACATAGTATGATGTCGATTTCGGGAAATATGCAAGAGAATCGAAGTAGTGCCGCAAAAATATGTGCCATCGCGTCTGAAGGTAAATGTGTCGTAGGCTTATATGTGTACGTACAAAGTTGAAATATGATGCAGCCGCGCGATGCGCCGGGCAGGTGGTGGCGGTGATGCCGTCGATGCGCCGACGACGGTAAGCGGCAAACGTCGTCCCGATGTTCCGCTTCATCTGAAACAGCCTCCGCCGCCATGCTCGGGCCGCGCTCCCCGCGTTGGGTGGGGCGGAGTTCGTGGGAGACGGTGACCATGGCTGCCTGAAGGCCTCTATCCGTCATGCATGCATGGGACTCATGCCGCAACTGCTGAGAAAGAGACGACTTAAGACGATTCAGGACGACTTAAGACGGCGTAGGACGGCATGAGTCACCAATCAAAATTCCAAAGAGAGACAGACATGCAAGCCCAGTACGACTACATCGTTATCGGCGCAGGCTCTGCAGGTTGTGCCGTGGCTGCACGACTCGCGGACAGCCGCGTGGGCAGTGTCGCCCTGCTGGAGGCAGGCGGCCATGACTTCAACCCGGCGATCACCATTCCCATCGGCATCGCCTCGACGGTGCCCAAGCCCGGCCCGTTCAACTACGGCTACGCCACGGAGCCGCAGCCGGCGCTCAACGAGCGTGTCGGCTACCAGCCGCGCGGCAGGGGCCTGGGTGGCAGTTCGTCGATCAACGGCATGATCTACATCCGCGGTGTCCCGTCGGACTATGAGCGCTGGGCCGCGGATGGTTGCGACGGATGGGGCTGGGAAGACGTATTGCCGTACTTCAAGCGTGCGGAGCGCAATGAGCGTCTCGGTGGCCAGGCCGAGGATGCCTGGCACGGCGGCCAGGGTCCGCTGGACGTGGTCGACACGCGTTCGATCAATCCGTTCGACCGCCGCTTCCTGCAGGCCGCCGAATGTGCGGGCCTTCGCTACAACCCCGACTTCAACGGCCCGGAGCAGGAGGGCGTGGGCTTCTTCCAGCGTACGCAGCGCGACGGCGAGCGCTGGAATGCCGCGCGTGCCTATCTCCACCAGGGCAACCGGCAATCGATCAATGGCGGCCGCGACAACCTGGCTGTGCTGACCGACACGCAGGCCCTGCGTATCGTGTTCGAAGGCAAGCGTGCGGTGGGCGTGCTGGTCGAGCGTGGCGGCGAGCAGTTCACGCTGCGCGCGCGCCGCGAGGTCATCCTCAGCGGTGGCACCTTCGGCTCCGCGCAACTGCTGATGGTGTCCGGCGTCGGCCCCGCCGCGCATCTGCGCTCGCACGGGATTGCCGTGGTGCATGACGCGCCCGGCGTTGGCCAGAATCTGCAAGAGCATCCGAACCTTAAAGTGCAGGAGCGCGTGTTCAGCACCGACCTGTATGCGTTCAGCGTGCGCGGCGCGATCCGGCTGTATGGCGAGTGGCGCCGCTACAAGCGCGAGCGCTTCGGCATGTTCGCGTCGAACATCGCGGAGACAGGCGGCTTTATCAAGAGCGATCCCTCGCTTGCCGACCCGGACCTGCAGCTGCATTTCTCCACGGCACTGAGCGATCCCGCCGCGCGCAGCGCGCATGGCTACAGCCTGCATGTCTGCGTACTGCGCCCGCATAGCCGCGGCCAGGTCCTGCTGGCGTCGCCTGAGGTGCGGCAGGCACCGCGTATCGACCAGAACCTGCTGGCCGATGCGCGCGATGTCGAAAGCATGCTGGCCGGACTGCGCGTGGTGCGCCGCATCCTCGACCAGCAGCCGTTCCGGCGCCTGGGCGGCCGGCCGCACAACTACGCGGGCCTGCGCTTCGACGGCTCCGACGACGCCGCGGTGCGCGAGTTCATCCGCGCGCGCACCGACATCATCTTCCATCCGGTCGGTACCTGCCGCATGGGCGGCGACGCCGCTTCGGTGGTCGATCCGCAACTGCGCGTGCGTGGTGTCGAGGGCCTGCGCGTGGCCGATGCGTCGATCATGCCCACGCTGATCGGCGGCAACACCAATGCAACTGCGATCATGATCGGCGAGAAGGCCGCCGACCTCGTGCGCGGCATCGAGCGCGCCAGCGGCGTCGTCTTCGTCCAGCCGCGCGCTGCAGCGGCGCAACCTGCCGCCGCGACGGCAATGCCCGAAGCAATCGCTCCTGCAGCCCGCACCAATCATCACCGACTCGCCGCACTGGCCGCCGGATTGGCGATGGCTACGTCCGCGCAGGCGGCGGACGCGCCTGCGATGGCCACGCAGCCGAAGCCAGCCAGCGCCATCACCGCCGCCGCTAACGCCGCCGTCCTGCAGCAGTTGCCGTTCGATGACCGCGCCGATTACGAGGCTGCGCAGCGTGGCCTGGTCGTGCCATTCCGTGGCCAGATCCACGATGCACAGGGGCGGGTGGTCTGGGATACCGCGACCTATGACTTCCAGCAAACACCCTGGACGGCTGCCAGCGGCGTGGCAGGCTCCGGCCAGAGTGCGGGGATGATCCGCGTGGCGGACCAGAAGCCGCAGGTGCGGGCCGACACGCAGGCAAAGGTTCCCGACAGCGTCAACCCGAGCCTGTGGCGCCAGGCACAACTCAACAACTATGCGGGCCTGTTCCGGGTCGCGGACCGTGTCTATCAGGTGCGCGGACTCGATCTCGCGAACATGACGATCATCGAGGGACAGCGCGGCATTATCGTGGTCGATACGCTGACCAGTGCGGAGACGGCAAAGGCGGCGCTTGACCTCTACTACGCCAATCGTCCGCGCAAGCCGGTTGTCGCGGTGATCTACACCCATTCGCATGCCGACCACTTTGGCGGCGTGCGCGGCGTCGTGGATGAGGCCGACGTGAAGGCCGGCAAGGTGGCCATCTACGCGCCTGACGGCTTCATGCACGAGGCCGCGAGCGAGAACGTGTTC
The DNA here is from genome assembly GCF_038900635.1 of Cupriavidus oxalaticus. Classification (GTDB taxonomy): domain Bacteria; phylum Pseudomonadota; class Gammaproteobacteria; order Burkholderiales; family Burkholderiaceae; genus Cupriavidus; species Cupriavidus oxalaticus_B. Next base: position 70,709 of record NZ_JAYMRX010000006.1, read on the forward strand.
GCAGGCAATGCCATGTTCCGCCGCGCGCTCTACCAGGCCGGCAGCGGCGTGCCGAGGAACGAGCGTGGCCAGCTTGACACCGGAATCGGCAAGTCGGGCTCGATTGGTGGCACCCTCAGCCTGATCGCACCGACCGTGCTGATTACCAAGCCGTACGAGACGCGCCGCATCGACGGTGTCGAAGTCGAGTTCCAGTTCACGCCCGGCACCGAAGCGCCGGCGGAGATGAACTTCTATCTGCCGCAGATGCGCGTGCTGTGCATGGCGGAGAACGCCACACGCACCATGCACAACATCCTGACGCCGCGGGGCGCCCTGGTGCGAGATCCGAAGGCCTGGGGCAAGTTCCTCGACGAAAGCCTGGTGCGCTATGGCGACCGTGCCGAGGTGCTGGTGGCGCAGCACAACTGGCCGACGTGGGGCGGCGAGAACATCCGCACCCTGCTGGCCGACCAGCGCGACATGTACACGTACCTGAACGACCGGACCCTGCACCTGCTGAACCAGGGCAAGACGCCGATGGAGATCTCCGAGGCCATGCAGAAGCTGCCAGGCAACCTCGAGAAGACGTGGTACACGCGCGGGTACTACGGCTCGCTCAGCTTCAATTCACGGGCCGTGTACCAGCGCTATCTCGGGTTCTACGATGGCAATCCGGCACACCTGAATCCGCTGCCGCCGGTCGAGGGCGGAAAGCGCTATGTCGAAGCCATGGGTGGCGCGGACAACGTGCTCAAGCTGATGCAAAGCGCGATGCAGAAGGGCGACTACCGCTGGGCGGCCGAGGTCGGCAATCATCTCGTCTTTGCGGCCCCGGACAACAAGGCCGCGCGCGATGCCCAGGCCGATGCGCTCGAGCAGCTTGGTTACCAGGCCGAGAGTTCGCTCTGGCGCAATATGTACCTGATGGGCGCATCCGAACTGCGCAATGGCACGCGCCCGCTCCCCGGCCGCAACGCCGCGGATATGGTCCGGGCGCTGGAGCCGTCAATGTTCTTCGACTTCATGGGGGTGCGGCTGGATTCGGAGAAGGCGCAGGGGCATGACATGACGCTCAACTGGGTGTTCTCGGACCTGAAGAAGCCCTTTGCGGTGACGTTGCGCAACGGCGTGCTGACCTATCGCGAAGGGGTGCGCAACCCGAGGGCGGATGTCACGGTCACCATGACCAAGCCGACGCTGGATCGCATCAACCTGCGGCAGATTGACCTCAAGACGGCGCTGGCGCAAGGGACCATCAAGGTGGAGGGGGATGGCAACAAGCTTGGCGAACTCATGGGAATGATGACGGTCTTCGATCCGTCATTCGAAATCGTCACGCCGAACTTGAAGCGTTGATGGACCAGTTGGTGCAGTGGGACGCCCCCGGGGCCGGAATGGTCTCGGGGGCTTGTTGTTTGAGGGCGTAGTGGTGTAGTCGAGGTCGGGCACCACGTTGGACGGACGGGCCGGTCTGCCTTCGCCAGGCTCCGGGAAGGCAATGGCAGCGGCACCGGCGTTCTTCACGCCGATGTGCCCGTCACCTTGTTTACTCCCCCCGGATCTCAATCACCGCATCCACCGCATACGCCCCTTCTCCCTCCGGCATCGCCAGTACCGGATTCAGGTCGATCGACTGTAGCCGGGGCCCCGCAGCCACGGCGAACGCCGAGAGCTGCGACAGCGCGCGCGAAAGCGCCGGGATGTCCGCGACCGGGCGCCCACGAGCGCCCAGCAGCAATGGAGCCCCCTTGATCGAACGAATCATGGTCTCTGCAACATCCGGCCCGAACGGGCAGCGATGGAACACCACGTCCTTGAGTACTTCGACGAACACGCCGCCAAGGCCGAACATGGCGATCGGCCCGAAGACCGGGTCGCGGTGGATGCCCATGATGCATTCCACGCCGCCGACGAGCTGCCTGGCTACCAGCACCCCTTCGATGCGCGCATCGGGCACGGCCTTGCGGGCGCGTTCCAGCAGCAAGGCGAAGCCCTCGCGCACGGCGCCTTCGCTGGTGACATTCAGCAGCACGCCGCCGATCTCCGACTTGTGCAGGATGTCCGGCGACAGGATCTTGAGCACGACCGGGAAGCCAATCCCGCACGCGGCGCGGACTGCGGCTTCCGCATCGGCGCATGCGAGTTCCGGTGCGCTCGGAATACCGGCTTCGGCGAGCAGCGCCTTGGCCTGGGCTTCAGTGGGCGTTGTCGAGGGCAGGGTGACAGCGGCGACCTGTGGTGCCGGCGCCGCGGACTTGCCCGCAAGGGCCCGGCCGAAGCGGCCCATCGCAGCGATGGCGGCTACGGCACGATTCGGGTCGCCGAATACCGAGAAGCCTGCCTCCTCGTAACGCGCCATGATCTTCGGATCGCCCTTGCCCACCATGACATAGAGGCGGTCCGGATGGCGCTTGCGCAAATCGCCGAGTTGCTGGAGCAGCGCTTCGGCCGCGACCGGGGAGCCTGCGGCATAGCTGAAGAAGGCCACAAGCGTTGCGTAGCCGCCTTCGGACATCATCGCTTCGGTGAATGGGGTCACCAGAGCGGTGTCGTTGATGAACTGCGCGGTGACGTCCACAGGGTTGCGCGGCGAGCAGATCGGCAGCATTTCCAGCATGCGGGCCTGTGCGGCGGCGGGCATCTCGGGCATGCGGATGCCGAGATCCTCGGCGGCATCCGAGATGATGACGCCGGCGCCGCCGCTGACGGTGACCACACCCAGCGTGTTGTCGACCGGGAAAATGCGGCGCGATGCCAGTTGCAGGATGTCGATCATCTCTTCGGTGGTGCGCACGCGTACCACACCCAGCTCTTCCAGCACTGCGCTGACCACGGCGTCGTCGCCAGCGATCGAGGCGGTGTGCGAGCGCGCTGCCGCACCGCCCAATTCGCTGCGGCCGACCTTCATCATGACGACCGGTTTGCCCGCGGCGTAGGCGGCCTTGATCGCGTCGATCAGGCCCGGGCCGTCGCTGATGCCCTCCGAATACACGGCGATCACGTCGGTATTCGGGTCCGCCGCCAGCAGGCGCACGATATCGCCGACATTCAGGTCCGCTTCGTTACCGGTCATGAAGATGCTCGACGGAAACACGCCAGCTTCCATGGCCGAGCTGACCAGGTGGCTGCCGTAGGCGCCGGATTGGCTGACGATGCCAACACGGCCGGGCCGGGGCTTCGCCTGGCTCGCGAACGTCGAGAAGCTGGCGATGAAGCCGTTGTGCATGTTCGCCATGCCCAGCGTGTTCGGCCCGAGCAGGCGCATGCCGGCACGGCGCGCGATGGCGACCATCTCGGCCTGCATGGCAGCGCCTTTCTCGCCGATCTCGGCGAAGCCCGCGGTGAACAGGATCGCGGCGCGCGTGCCACGGTCAGCCAGCGCCTGCACCGCAGGCAGCGCCTGCGCGGCGGGAACCGCGACGATCGCCACGTCGGGGACTTCCGGCAAGTCGGCCACCGATGCATAGGCGGGAAGACCCTGCACCGTGGCCCGGTTCGGATTGACCGGCAGGATGCGGCCGGCAAAGCCGCTGGCGAGCATCGAGGAGATCGGGCGGCCGCCGATGCGGGTGGGCTCATCGGACGCGCCAATGATGGCGACCGAGCGGGGATCGAGCAGGCAGTCCGGAATGGCAGGGGAAGTCATGGCAGTGAGTCGGTGTGCGGATGTTCTTGAAGGGATGGCCAGCCCCGGCACAGGTGCCGGGGCTGGCAGGCCATCAGACGGGCCGGAACGTCGGCAGCGGCGGGCCGTTGTCGGTCGGCGTGAAGGTCAGTTCGACCTGCTGGCCGATGCGCACTGTGTCGAGGTCGCAGTCGACAATGCGCGTCATCATCGTGACGCCCTCGTCGAGCGTGACATAGGCCATGCAGAACGGCGTCGGGCCGGCGCGGCGCGTGACACTGTACGAATAGACGGTGCCGCGGCCGGCCGATGCCTTCCAGGCGGTCTCGCCCATGCAGAACGGGCACAGCGTGCGCGGATACCAGTGCGGCTTGCCGCAGTCGTTGCAGTGGCGCAGGAGCAGGCGGCCTTCGCAGGCGGCGGCCCAGAACTCGGCGTTGTCCGGCATCTCTTCGGGCGCCGTCAGGACTTGGGGAGTGAAAGGAGTGCTCATGATGAGGTCTCAGTGATTCTGTGTGGGATGCTCGGCGCGGCTTACTCGCGTTCGAGGATCAAGGTGGCGCTGCCATGGCGCGAGCCAAGCAGGCCGCCGGTGCCTTGCGCCAGGGCGATGTCGCAGTTCTTCACCTGCACCGCCGGGTGCGCTTCGCCGCGCAGCTGGCGCACCGCCTCGATCACCTTGGTGATGCCGCCGCGGTTGGCCGGGTGGTTGTTGCACAGGCCGCCGCCATCGGTATTGAACGGCAGCTTGCCGACGCCCGAGATCAGGTTGCCATCCATCACGAACTTGCCGCCTTCGCCCTTGTTGCAGAAGCCGAGGTCTTCGAGCTGCATCAGTACGGTGATGGTGAAGCTGTCGTAGATCGACGCGTATTTGATGTCGGCCGGCGTTACGCCCGCTTCTGCGAACGCGGCTGCGCCCGAGAACTTCGCCCCCGACCAGGTCAGGTCGACGTGGCCGCCCATCTGGCCCTTCACATATTCGCCGGCGCCCAGCACCTTGACCCTCGGGCGGTTCAGCTTCGCGGCGATTTCCGGACGCGCGACGACCAGTGCGCCGCCGCCATCGGACACCACGCAGCAGTCCAGCTTGCGCAGCGGGTCCGAGATCATCGGCGAGTTCAGCACGTCTTCCACTGTCACGACCTCGCGCAGCATCGCGTTCGGGTTGTACTGCGCGTGGTGCGACGCGGCGACCTTGATCCACGCGAGCTGTTCGGCCGTAGTGCCGTATTCGTACATATGGCGCATGGCGACCATGGCGTACGAGTTGACGGTCATCGGGCTGAACGGCATTTCGAAGGGCGAGTCGGGCAGGCCGCTGCCCCAGTTGCGTGGCTTGGTGCCGCTGGAGCCTTCCGAGCGCGGCCGGCCAGCCAGCGTGATCAGCGCCACGTTGCACTTGCCCATGGCGATGGCCTGCGCGGCATGTGCCACATGCACGAGATACGACGAGCCGCCGGTCTCGGTCGAGTCGACATGGCGCAGCTTCAGGCCGAGGTAGTCGACCATGTTGAGAACGCCGAGGCCCGGCGCGTCGCCGGCGCAGAAATAGCCGTCGACATCGGCCAGCGTGAGGCCGGCGTCCGCCAGGGCGCCCTTGGCGCTTTCCGCGTGCAGTTGCGCGACCGACTTGTCCGGCGCCTTGCGGGTCGGGTGTTCATAGGCCCCGACGATGTATGCCTTGCCTTTGATGCTCATGCGTTGTTCCTTGGGTCGGATGGTTGGTTGGTAAGGGGATCCTCTCGCGTACGGAAGGACCGTGGGCGAGTCCAGGCCTGGGCAGAACCGTGGCCAGGTTTGCGGCATATGTCTGGTAGCGGGACGCGCGGTCAGCCGGGTAACTCCCGACCGCATTTGTCTACGAGGTATGGTAGCATTATCCGTAGTTTCGTAGTCAATAGAAAAACGGAGACGAAAACCCGTGCGCCCGGCGTGGCGTTTGCGCCGCAGCCTTTGCGACCAGTCCGTGCTGCCCGCCTGTCCGATCGCTCGTACCGGTAGCGTTTCCATCCGCCAGCAAGGGGAACCACTATGCGCATCGCATCCCGCATCCTCCTGAGTGAGACAGAACGGACCGAACTGGAGGCTTTGTCCGCCGCCACCGTGGGAAACCTGCGCCTGGCGCAGCGCGCGCGGATGATTCTCCTGGCGGCCGCCGGGTGGCAGAACAAGGACATCGCCGCACAGATCGGCGTCGGTCGCGTGCAGGTGGCGCGGTGGCGCGACCGGTTTGCCGCGTCGCGGCTGGCTGGCATCGAGCAGGATCTGCCGCGCGGCGCGCCGCCTGTGCGCACCGACGTGGCCCGCCTGGTGGCGCTGGCCCGCGCCGCTGGCCCGGCGGCGCTCAGTACCCGCCAGCTTGCCGCCGAACTGGGCGTCAGTCCGGCAAGTGTGTCGCGCCACTGGCGCGCCAGCGGGCTGCCGCCCCGGCGCGGCCTGGCGGTCGCGGACGAACAGCCTGGTGCCGCTGGCGTCACCCTGCGCGCAATCGAGATCGCCGGTATCTACGTTGCCGGGCCGGAACATGCGATCGTCGTGGCGCTGGAGGTGGACGCCGTTCATGCGGGCATGGCCCCGGCATCGGACGCCGCCGCACGCAACAGTGCTACCTACCGCCGTACGCTGGCCGCCTCGTTCATGACGGCGCTCAAGGTCATCGATGGGGGGGCGGCGCCGGCCTTTCAGGACGGCCGGGCATGCGGCTGGCTTACCTTCCTTCACGCGCTGGCGGAACATAGCCCGCCGGGGCGCCAGCTGCTGATCCTCACGGACAACCCCGTCTCGCACAACGCCCCGGAGGTGCGGGATTTCATCGCCGGGCAGTCCTGGACAGTCAGCTTCGCCGCCGGGCAAGCGGCCTGGATGCGCGCCGTGCAGCGTCTGCTGCGTGATGCGGCTGAGGGGCTGTCCGCGGGCATTCCGCAAGTGCTGGCTGCGATCGGCGAACATGCGCTCGGGCCGTTCCGTTGGATTCGCAGTGCTGGCGATGCCGGAGTTCCGCAAGGGCAGGGGGCCTTGCCGCGTCCGTCCGCCACGCATGCGGCACTCGTGCCATCGACTGTTGCGTACCCGGCTGTCGGACGTCCATTCGACGCCCGTACGGACGCTGTGCTCGACACGGTGGCCACGCTGGCGTCCGCGAAGCCGGGCGCGCCAAGGCAGTTTTCCGCGATGCCGGCACAGGCCTTCCTTTCGCTCGTACCCGGTCTCGACGCGCGGCCCAGGCCGCTGCGCCCGCTGCAGCCGGTGGCCAGCGCCAAGCTGCTGCCGCCCCGGCACGCGCGCACGCTGCTGCCGCGCGAGCGCCTGATGAACCGGCTGCTCGACGCCCGCCGCCAGCGCTGCGTGGTGATCCAGGGCCAGGCCGGCGCAGGCAAGACCTGTACGCTCATGGCCTGGCGCAAGGCGCTGATTTCGCTCGGCTTCGACGTGAGCTGGCTGGCGCTGGCCGCCGAGGACAACGAGCCGACGCGCTTCTTCGACTGCCTGCTCGCCAGCCTGGCCGAGATCGATCCGGGCATGGCGCGCGATGCCGCCATGCAGGTCGGCGGCGCGGAGGACGACGCCATCGAGCAATGGGTGATCGCGCTCGTGCAGACGCTGGCCCCGCGCGAGCGCGAACTGGTGCTGATGATCGACGACCTGCACCACATCACCGACGCGCGCATCTACCGCGCGCTGCAGTGCCTGCTCGACTACGCTCCCGCGCATCTGCACCTTGCGCTCAGCTCGCGCAGCGCACTACCGCTCGCGCTGGAGGCGCTGCGCGCGCAAGCCCTGCTGTCCGAGATCGACATGCGCGATCTGCGCTTTACTGCCGAGGAGTCCGTGCGTTTCCTGGAAGACCAGCTCGGCGCCATCGCACCGCGCGACGCGGCCGCGCTGCACGAGCTGACCGACGGCTGGGTGGCCGGGCTGCAACTGTTCGCGGTGGACCTGCGTGCGCGCCACGGCGCCGACTATCCGCTCACGAAAGTGCGCGACCCGCGCACGTTTGCGGCGTTTTTCGAGCGCGAGGTCCTGGGCCTGCTGGCGCCCGACGACCTGGCGCTGCTCACGCGCATGGCTACCTGCCACCGCTTCTGTGCGGACCTGTGCGCGGCCATGCCGGGCGAAACTGAGACGCCATCTCGCATCGGCGACCGCCTCGCGCGTCTCGAATCCGACAACCTCTTCATCACGCAGGTGGACAGCCAGGACCGCGATGTGTGGTATCGCATCCACCCGCTGCTGCGCGAAACGCTGCTGGCCAGGCTGGGGCCGGGCAAGAACGGGTTGGCCGATATGTCGGAATCGCACGCTGCGAACAATGTGGATGCAGATGGCGCAAACAACGCAAGCGACGATCACGGCCCGTGCGCGCACGGCGCCGCACGCGAACTTCATGCTGCCGCGTGGCGCTGGTTCGACCGGCGCGGCCATCTCGACGACGCCGTCTATCACGCGGTGCGCGCCGGCGATGCCGACGCCGCCGCGACAATGGTCGAAGGATGCGGCCACGCCCTGCTCAAGCGCGGCGAACTGCCCCAGTTGCTGGCTCTGGTGCGGCGGCTGCCCCGGGAGCAGCACTACAACCGCTTCGGCCTGCTGGCCCTGGTTTCATTCCTGCAGCTCTATATGCGCGATGTCGACGGCCTGCGTCGCAGCCTGGAGCGCCTGGAGCTACTTTGCGACCGCACCAACGCCGTGCAGCAGTACATCGTCTGCCTGCTGCGCGCGGGCCGCGCCGTGCAGGTCGACGATCCCGACCGCGTGCTCGGCATGCTGCCGGCGCTGTGGGCAATTCCGCCAGAGGCGGACGACCTGTGGTGGACCGCGCGGCGCAACGTGCTGTCGTGGCTCTTTATCCTGCGCGGCGAGTACGACGAGGCACGCCGCCTGCAGGACGACACCGAGCGCCGCAGCAGCGTGCCGCGCAGCAGCCTGTTCGGCCGCTACATCACGGCGATGAGCCTGGTCATGGAAGGGGAGATCGAACGGGCGGGGCGCTGTGCGCGCGAGGTGCTGCGTGAGTCGGAACGGCAGGGCGTGACGTTCCTCGGACTCACCTGCATGGCGGCAGGCCTGCTGGCCGACATCCAGTATGAGCTCAACGATCCCGAGGGGGCCTGCCAGTTGCTGGAGCCGCGCATCGGCATGCTGGAACGCGTGTCGTTGCCCGACGTGGTCCTGCGCGCGCTGACGTTGCTGTCAAATGCGCACTGGCTGGCAGGCAGGCGTGCCCAGGCCAGCGCCTGCCTGGATCGGCTCGCCATGTACGCCGCGCGCAACAACCTCGATCGCCTGCAGGCTGAGGCGCTGGCCCTGCGGCTGCGACGGCACTTGCAGCAGGCCGAGACGGAGCGCGCCAACACGGTGTTCCGCGAGTTGCAGCAACTGGCCCGACGCCATGCGGGCGAAACCGGCACGGTGTCGCGGCAGATTGCGCTGGCCGCTGCGCGGGCCGAGGCCGAGATGTCCCTCTATACGCAGGACTACGCCGCCGCTGCCGCGCGCCTGGAAGACTTGCTGGCCCGCGAGGCAGGCGCCAAGCCGCTGCGCATTGCCGCGCTGTGGCTGCAGCTCGCGCTGGCGCGACAAGCCTCGGGGAACGCGCGCGGCGCGCGTCCGGCTTTCCTGAGCGCGATGCGCGCCGGTCATGGGGCGGGCCTGATCCGCACCTTGCTCGATGTCACGGGCGGGGCCCCGCAAGTGTTCCAGGAGCTTGCCGGCGAAGTCATCGACGAGCCGGTGCTGGCGTTCTATGCGCGGCGGTTGCAGGCGGCGGCCGCCGTGTCCGAGGCCGCGGCCTCGCCCCCGGCGGCGGAAGCGGCACCGATTGCCCTGCTGAGCGAGCGCGAGCGCGAGATCCTCGGGCTGCTTGCCCAGGCGATGTCGAACAAGAAGATCGCCAGCGTGATCAACGTGTCGCCGGAAACGGTGAAGTGGCACCTGAAGAATATCTACGCAAAGCTCGGCGTCAACGGCCGTGGCCGGGCGGCGGCGCGGCTGCGCGATATCGTGACGCAGGAGCGGGGCAGCGCACTGGCCGCGTAAGCGAAGAACCACGGCGGCAGACACGAGACTACAGGACGCAACCACTCGAGCAGGAGCATGCAGTGCAAGGCGGGCCCGGCAACGGGCCCGCCTTTGCCGCTTATGCGCCATTACAAGCGCAGCATTAAGTCCCGGCTAAAGTCCCGGCATAAGTTCCACCCCTGCCGTCCACCCGCGTCGGGGAGTACCCCCCGAACGCGTCGGCCCCGATGATGGACTCAACAAGGTAGTCGTACCGGATTTCCGGAGTTCCATCGCGTTATGTCCAGCAACTCTACGCCCGCCGTTCACCTGCCAGCCGGCGATCCGTCCGCAGCCCGCGTCAGCGGCTGCGCGCTGTTCCGCCGACTGGAAGCGTTGGCGCAGGCGCAGCCCGACACCATCGCCGTGGGCAGCGCCACCTACCGCGACCTGCTTGACGCCAGCCTTGCGCTGGCCGGCTACATGCAGCAGCGGCTCGGTGTGCGTCCGGGTGACCACGTGCTGCTGATGCTGGAAGACGGTGAGTCGTCCGCCATTGCCACCTATGCCGTTGCCCGGTGCAGCGCCACGGCCATTGCGCCCGACGCGCATGAGGACGGCGCGGAGATCGCGCGGCAGACCGCGGCGCACGGCGTGCAGGTGGCGATCGCCCCGACCGGGGCATTGCCGGCGCTCGCGCCGCTGCTTGACGACGGGTCGCTGTATGGCTGCATCGTGCCCGGCGCGGTCCAGTACGCGCGGCCGGGCGTGCATGACCTCGCGGGGGCCGTGGCGGCCGGTATCGCGCCGGTGCCGCTGCCGGCAGGTCACCGCTCCGGCGATGGGTGTGGTTATCCGGACGCTGCCTTGTGAGATCCGGTTCCTGAAGAATTCTTTGACCAGTAGTGGAGACACAGCATGAGCTTGCTTGAAGGAAAGGTTGTCATCGTGACCGGCGCGGGCGCCGGTGTGGGCAAGGGCATCGCGATGGAAGCGGCCCGCCAGGGTGCGCGCGTGATCGTGAACGATCTCGGCGTGAACATTGACGGCTCGGGCGGCAGCGCCGGGCCAGCGCAGCAGACCGTGGACGAGATCAAGGCACTGGGTGGCGAAGCCGCGGCCAACACCGACAGCGTTGCGGACTGGGAATCGGCCCAGAAGATCGCCCAGCAGGCCATGGACCTGTACGGACGCATCGACGGCGTGGTGAACAACGCCGGCAACCTGCGCGACGTCATGTTCCACAAGATGACCGAGGAAGAGTTCGACTCCGTGATCCGCGTGCACCTGAAGGGTACGTGGAACGTGTCGCGCGCCGTCGCCCCGCACTTCAAGGCGCAGGAGAGTGGCGCTTACGTGCACATGACGTCGACCTCGGGCCTGATCGGCAATGTTGGCCAAGCCAACTACGCCGCCGCCAAAATGGGCATTGTGGGCCTGTCGAAGTCGATTGCGCTCGACATGAAGAAGTTCAACGTGCGCTCGAACTGCATCGCGCCGTTCGCGTTCACGCGCATGGTGGGCAGCATCCCGGCCAACACGCCGGAAGCCGAAGCGCGCATGAAGATCCACATGCGCATGGAGCCGGGCAAGATCGCGCCGTTCACGCTGGCGCTGCTGACGGACCAGGCCAAGGACGTCAACGGCCAGATTTTCGGTGTGCGCAGCAACGAGATCTACCTGATCTCGCAGCCGCGCCCGATTCGCACCGCCCACAACGACCAGGGCTGGACGGTGGAGAGCTGCCTGGAGCGTGCGATCCCGATGTTCCGGCCGTCGCTGTTCCCGCTGGATCTCTCGCGCGACGCGTTCGCCTGGGACCCGGTCTGAGCATTGCCACGGGTGGGATAGCAGCTGGCGGCCGGCCGCGGGGGGCGGCTGGCCGCCATGGTGGATGACAAGGAACAGATATGGATTTTCAGCCTGACCTCAGCCTGGAGGCGTTCCGCGAAGACGTGCGCGCCTTCCTGCGCGACAAGCTGCCGGCCGACCTGGCCGGCCGTCCGCGTATCGGCACCCGCTCGCCGCGCGAGGAACTGGCGCGCTGGCAGCGCATTCTCAACGAGCAGGGCTGGGGAGCGCCGTACTGGTCGAAGGCCCACGGTGGCACCGGATGGACCGTGCTGGAACGCCTGGCGTTCGACGAGGAATGCACCGCCGCAGGCGCGCCGACGCAGGACGTGGGCGCCCAGAAGCTGCTCGGCCCCGTGCTCAACGAGTTCGCCACGCCCGAGCAGAAGTCCGAGCACCTGCCGCACATCTTCGGCGGCACACGTACCTGGTGCCAGGGCTTTTCCGAACCCGGCTCGGGTTCCGACCTGGCTTCGCTGCGCACGTCGGCCGTGCGCGACGGTGACGAGTACGTGATCAATGGCCAAAAGATCTGGACCAGCCATGGCCACCGCGCCGACTGGATCTTCCTGCTGGTGCGGACCAACACCGAGGTCAAGAAACAGGCCGGCATCAGCTTCCTGCTCGTGGACATGAAGACGCCGGGCATCACCGTCCGTCCGATCCACACCATCGACGGTTGCCACCATCTGAACGAGACCTTCTTCGACAACGTGCGCGTGCCGGTGAAGAACCTGGTCGGCGCCGAAGGCGACGGCTGGAAGATCACCAAGTTCCTGCTGAACAACGAACACGCTGCCGCAGCCGACCTGCCGATGCTGCGGCGCTACATGCGCCAGATCCGCAGCCTTGCACGGCAACGCGACGCCGAAGGCCGCGCGCTGATCGAGCGCCCGCATATCGCGCAGCAGGCCGCCCGCTTCGAAGCCGAGCTGAACGCTATCGCCATGCTGGTGCAGCGCGTGGCCGCGCTGGAGCAGGCCGAGGACCACAGTCCCGCCGCGCATGCGCTCGGTTCGATGTTGAAAGTCCGCGGCACGGAACTGCAGCAGCGCATGAGCTGCTTTGTCGTGGAAGCGCTCGGCGACTACGGCCCGGTGGCATACGCCTCGCCTGAGGGCGAGGCCGACGCCAAACCGCTGCCGATGCAGGAGGTGGCGCGCGGCATGGCCAACGAACTGTTCTTCCGCCGGGCCTCGACCATCTACGGCGGCACCAGCGAAGTCCAGCGCGGCATTATCGCCCGCGCCCTGTTCCAACTCTGACGTCCCGACGCACGTCTCCTGGCACATAACGATCATGAACTTCAATCTCACCTCCGAGCAGCAGATGCTGCAGGACAGCGTGGCCCGCTTCGTCGAGAAGGACTATGACTTCGAGGCGCGCACCGCGCTGGTCAAGGCGGGTTCGCGCTGCGACGCGAAGCACTGGAATACCTTTGCCAACAACGGCTGGCTCGCCGCCGCGCTGCCGGAAGAGCAGGGCGGCCTCGGCGGCACGCTGCTCGACACCGTGCTGATCGCGGGGCAGTTTGGCCGCGGCCTCGTCATCGAGCCGTACCTCGGTTGCGCCGTGGCCGCGGCACAGACGCTGTTGGCCGCCGCCACGGCCGCCCAGCGCGATGTGCTGCTGCCGGCGCTGGCCGACGGTTCGCGCAAGATTGCGCTGGCGTACAGTGAAGCCGGCACGCGCGGCCTGCCGGCGCCGGTATCCACGCATGCCGACGCCGCGCCGGGCGGCTACGTCCTGAACGGCGTCAAGACCCTCGTGCTTGGCGGCACCGAAGCCGACGCGTTCATCGTCTCGGCCATGACGCCGATCGCGCAGCCGGCCAGCGCGCATGACGGCGGCGAGTTGCGGCTGTTCGTGGTGGATGCCGATGCGCCTGGCGTCAAGCGCCGCGCGCTGCCGCTGCATGACGGCACTTGGGCTGCTGAAGTGACGTTCGACGGCGTCGCCGTCAATGCCGACGCACTGCTCGGCGAACCGGGCACGGGCCTGGCCGCGCTGCGGCAAGGCCTGCTGCATGGCACCGCCGCTTTGTGCGCGGAACTCGTGGGCGCGATGGAAAAGACCATCGAGATCACATCCGAATACCTGAAGGTGCGCCAACAGTTCGGCGTGCCCATCGGCAGCTTCCAGGCCCTCCAGCACCGCATGGCGGACATGGCGGCCGAGATGGAAGTCGCGCGCTCGATGCTGTACGCGCTGCTGGCCGCGGTCGAAACCGGCACGCCGGAAGTCGTCCAGCGCACGATGTCACAGGCCAAGGCCCTGATCGGCCGCGCCGCCAAGTATGTATGCGGCCAGGGCATCCAGCTCCATGGCGGCATCGGCATGACCGAAGAGTACACGGTCGGTCACTACTTCAAGCGCGCGGTGGTAGCCGATGCGCTCTTCGGCAACGCCGACCTGCACGAAGCGCTGGTCGCCCAGGCGTTGCAGCAATCCCTGACCACGGAATGAGAACCAGCATGAAAGTCTACGAAAAAATCAGCGACCTGCAGCCTCTGGTGGGCGAAATCATCGGCACGAGCGAGTGGGTGATCATCGAGCAAGGCCGCATCAACCAGTTCGCCGACGCCACCGGCGACCACCAGTGGATCCACGTCGACGTGGAACGCGCCAAGTCCGGCCCGTTCGGCGTGCCGATCGCGCACGGCTTCCTGACGCTGAGCCTGCTGCCCGAACTCACCAACACGGCGTATCGCGTAAGCGAAACGCGCACGGGCGTGAACTACGGGCTCGACAAGGTACGCTTTCCGGCGCCGGTTCCGGTGAACAGCCGGCTGCGTGCGCAGTTCAAGCTGCTGTCGTACGAGCCGCTGGAGGGCGGTGGTGCCCAGACCAAGGTGGAGATGATTGTTGAACGTGAGGGCGGGCAGCGGCCGGTTTGTATTGCGGAGTCGATTCTCCGGAGGTATCCGTAAGGTTGCTCGTTGGGGCAGCGTTGGCTTTCAGGGCAACGCTGCTCCTTTTTGCCGGCTTCACCGGCGAGTCACTTTCTGTCCGAGCGACAGAAAACAACCAAAGAGCGCGTCGCCTGGCGGCCGGCCATCAACGATGCGCCTCCTGAATTCAAACGGCTTTGGTTTCGCGAAGCGTGGTTGCCCGTTCCAGCCTGCTAACGCGCAGTGAGTCAGGGATGGTGCCTGGCGCCAACCGACTCTTGAACGATCCCCAAGCAGGATGTAGGCAGCCTGCTGCCAGCCTTGTCGGTGGGACGCCTTCGGCTGCGCTGCGCGCCGCTCCTGGTCGGTCAGCGGCGGACATCGGCGTCGTCAGCCTTACTCCTTCCTCCACCCCTGCGGCCACCTCACCTTCATCGCCTCGCCATCCAGCCGATATGTTTGACAGGTGCCCACAATAGCCGGCCGCGGCAATAGTCCAGCAGTTGAACATGACGCGAATGGTTCGCAAGCGCGGGCCCGGCGTATGTGGGCCCGTGCCTGGCTTCTCTCCGACGTGCGACTGGATCAGGCCGACATCAGGCTGCGCGCGATGATCACCTTCTGGATGTGGCTCGTCCCTTCGTAGATCCTGGTCACGCGCGCGTCCCGGTAGTAGCGTTCGACCGGGAAATCGCTGAGATAGCCGTAGCCGCCGTGGATCTGCATCGCGCCGGAGCAGACTTTCTCGGCCATGTCGGCGGCGAACAGCTTGGCCATCGATGCTTCCTTGCTGCACGGAACACCGGCGTCGTGCATGCGCGCGGCATGTAGCACGAACTGGTGCGCGACTTCGACCTGCGTCGCCATGTCGGCGAGATCGAAGCTCACGCCCTGGAGCCTGATGATCGGCGCGCCGTAGGCTTCGCGTTCCTTCGCGTACTTTACGGCCGCTTCCAGCGCGGCCCGCGCGACGCCGACCGCCAGCGCCGCAATACCGATGCGCCCCTCCGACATGCCGCCAAGCATGCGGCTGTAGGCGGTGCCTTCCTCGCCGAGCAGGTTTTCCACCGGGACACGGTGGTCTTCCAGCTGGATCTGCGCTGTATGGGCGGTATGCTGGCCCATCTTGCTCTCCACGCGCGTGACGTTGTAGCCGGGGCCCTTCGGGTCGACGATGAACCAGCTCGCGCCGTGCTTGCCGGCGGCCTTGTCGGTGATCGCGAGCGCGAAGGCGAACCCTGCCTCGCTGCCGTTGGAGATGAACTGCTTGGTGCCGTTGAGCACGTAGTGGTCACCTTCGCGGCGTGCGGTGGTGCGGAACGCCGAGGTGTCGGAGCCGGCCTGCGGCTCGGTCCACAGGCCGCAGCCGATGGTCTCGCCGCTGGCCAGGGCTGGCAGGTACCTGCGCTTCTGCGCCTCGGTGCCGTAGCGCGCGAGCTTGCCGCCCATGCCGTTATGGACATGGATGATGGTGGCGAAGCCGGCATCGGCGGCGGCGAACTCCTCGAGCGCAAGGCAGTACTCGGTGAAGGTCGATTTGCTGCCGCCGTACTCCTCGGGGATGTGCATGCCAAGGAAGCCGAGCTCGCCGACCGTCCTGAGCTCGTCGCGCGGCCAGGCGCTGGTGCGGTCCCGCTCCGCGGCGGTGGCGGCGACGACTTCGGTGGCGACCTTGCGGGCGGAGTCGCGGATCATGATCTCCTGCTCGCTGAGCAGGGCTGCTGTGGTATCGGTCATTGCTGTTCCGTCGAGTCAAAATGAAATCTTTGCGTCCGCGGCCGGCTATTGGGCTTCAATGCCGGCAAGGGAAATCAGGCGTTGCCACATCTGCTGGTCGTCCCGGATCGCCCGGGCGAGTTCGGGGCCGGACGCCGGCCACGGCAGGCTGCCTTGCCTGGCCAGGAAGTTCTGCGATTCCGCGGAGTTCACGAACTCCAGCGTGTACCGCGACAGCTTCTCGACGATCGCCGGCGGCGTGCCAGCCGGCGCAAACAGGCCGGCCCAACTGCCGACGCGCAAACCGGGGTATCCGGCTTCCGCCATGGTCGGGGCGCCGCCGATCGCGGGAACGCGTGCGTTGCCGAGCACGGCGAGCACGCGCAGCTTGCCCGACTGGACGTGGGGCAGCACGGTTGCCGCTTCGCTCACGCAATAGTCGACCACGCCGGTCATCACGTCAGGAAGCAGGTTGGCCATGCCCTTGTACGGAACGCTGACCGCGCGGATGCCCGCCGCTTCATTAAAGGCAGCCATCGCCACCTGGGAAGGCGCGGCAGCCGTGCCGAAGTTGAGCTTGCCCGGTTGCGCGCGAGCCGCGGTGACCAGTTCGGCAAGCGTTTGGTACGGCGAGGACGCCGGTACGGCGATCACCATCGGCAGTGACATGAAGCGTGCGATCGGGATGAAGTCCTTGAGCGGGGTATAGGGCAGCTTCTTGAAGAGATACGGATTGGCGGACATCGCGCCAGACGAGGCCATCAGCAGCGTATAGCCGTCCGGTGCGGCCTTGGCCACATAGTCGGTGCCGATGATCATGTTGCCGCCCGGCCGGTTTTCCACGATGAACGGTTGCCCGAGCTTCTGGCCGAGATGCTGCGCCAGCAGCCGCAGGTAGTTGTCGACACTGGTACCCGGACTGGCCGGTGACACGATCTTGACGAGCCGCTCGGGATAGTTCTGCGCCATGGCAGGTGGGGCCAGCGCGAGGGATGCGGCCAGTATCGTCAGGGTCCGCCTTGCCAGGTCTGCTAGTCGTTGCATCTTGTCTCCTTTTATAGGTTTGCTTGGCCGTCCGGCACGGGCACGACGGCATCCTCAGAATACTAAGATACTTGCTAACGACAAGCAAGAAAATAGCCTGGCGCCGGTATTCGGCAAGTCCGACACGAAGGGTGGGGTGCTATCATGCAGCACAAATCGTTTCCCGATCCCCGCCGATATGGACCCGGCCACCACTACTCAAGCAGCAAAACCACGCCGTACCCAGCATGAACGCCGCGCCGAGGCGGAGCGCCGGGTGCTTGACGCCGCGCTCGAGCTTGTCGTCGAGAAAGGCGTGGTGCGTATGACGCTTGGCGAGGTGGGCGAGCGTGCCGGTTACAGCCGCGGCCTGGCGGCACATCACTACGGCAGCAAGGAAGGGCTGCTCAAGGCACTGATCGTCGATATTGTCGAGGAGTTCCGCGACGCGCGGCTTGCGACCAATATGCAGCCGGGCCTCGATTCGGTGCTTGGAACGATGCGGATGTACCTGGACCGTTCGGGCAGCCGCGACCGCGGGCTGCTTGCCATGCACGTCCTTTTCTCAGATGTATTCGTTTCCGGCGGAGAACTGGCCACGGCGCTCGAAGCGTTCACCGATTCGACGCTCACGCACTTCCGCAAGGAGATTCGCACCGGCATCCGTCGCGGAGAGATTCGCGAGGACGTCGATGCCGCGGCGCAGGCCGCGATGATCCTCGGCGTGCTGCGCGGGGTATCGGCGCAGTTCTATCTCGGTACCCCATCCAAGAACTGGAAGCGCACGCGGGACGTGGCGCTCCATGCCGTGGAGCGGGAACTGCGTCCCGACGACCACAAAAAAGGTCCCGACCCGCGGGCCTGACTCAGGCGTTCTGCCTATCGGCCGCGCAATCCGCGGCCACGCCGCCTTGACGGCGCTCGACCTGTTTCCGTCTCCCTCATAAGGCGCTTTTCGCCGATATGCCCGCGTGCGGCCGAATTTCATCCTTCAACATACTTGCTATCGACAAGCAACTAAGTAGAATGGCATGCAGCATGGCCGGTGACGCCGTTGGCGAAAGGCCTTTGCAATTCATCAGCCAGAGGAGGAGACATGAACCAGACGAGCCCGAGGGGCATCGAGCGTTGGGCGATCGAAAGGCCGGACGGCGTGGCCATCGTGGAAGGGGAGCACAGCCTGACCTGGGCCCAGCTCGACGACCTTGCCAATCGCGTGGCGAACGCATTGCAGGCGCGTGGCGTGGTCGCGAGCGACATCGTCATGGTGCGCACGCGCCCGCGCACCGAATGGGCTGTAATCGCCGGGGCCATTGCGAAGCTGGGTTGCTCGATGCTGGGGCTCAACTACCGGTTGACACCGGCGGAAGGCCGGCATGTGATCGAAGACAGCCGCGCAACAATCCTGGTCTGCGACGACGCCGATCCGGCGCCGTTGGCGCCCCTGGTGAAGCCTCCTGTCAGGCTCGCCGTTTCGATCGACACGCCCGCGGACGGTTTCATCTCCTACGCCGATCTGCTCAAGGGCAGCCCGGACAAGCACTATGCCAAGGCCGATCCGCGCCTGATCATCTACACCTCGGGGACAACGGGCATGCCCAAGGGCATCGTCATGAACCAGAGCGCCGGCGCGAACGAGCAGACGATGCGCGAGTTCCTGGAAGGGCGCGACGGCTACGTGCGCTTCTCTGACCGCGACGCGACGCTGATCAACATGCCGTTCCACCATGCGGCCGGCCCGGCCCAGTTCTGGACGTCGGTGCGCCAGGGAAACAAGGTGGTGCTGCAGCGCCGCTTCAACCCCGAGGAGGCGCTGGAGTTGATCGCACGGCACCGCATCAGCCACTGGACGGCCGTGCCAACCATGTTCAAGCGCATTGCCGCGCTGCCGGCAGAGGTGCTGACCGCCGCCGACGTGTCGTCCATCGGCCAGATCCGCATCGGCACGGCGCCGGTGCCGCTGGAGTTGAAGACCTGGATCCTCGACTACTTCGGCGACGACGTTCTCCATGAAGTCTATGGCGCGAGCGAATGCGGCCTGGTCACCACGTTGCCGCCGTCGATGCAACGCAAGAAGCCGGGTTCGTGCGGCCACCTGCTTCCGCACGTGCAGCTCGAAGTGCGCGATGCGCAGGGCAACAGCCTGCCGGTGGGGCAGCAGGGCGAGTTGTGGGTAAGGACGCCCGTGGCGATCCGCAGCTACCTGAACGCGCCGCCGCTCGGCCCCGACACGCTCGATGCCGCCGGCTTCTTCAGGACCGGCGACGTCGGTTACATGGACGAAGACGGCTACGTGTTCATCACCGACCGGGCCAAGGACATGATCATTTCCGGCGGCGTGAACATCTTCCCCGCCGAGATCGAAGCCGCGCTTCAGAAGCACCCCGCAGTCCTCGACGCCGCGGTCATTGGCATTCCCGACGACGAATTCGGTGAACAAGTGCTGGCGTTCTGCGAACTCAAGCCCGGCCAGCAGGCCGACGAAGCGACGCTGCTCGCGCATTGCGTGCCGCTGCTGGCGTCGTACAAGCGGCCGCGCCGCATCCGGTTCATGCAGGAGCTGCCGCGCAACCCGATGGGCAAGCTGCTGAAGCGCGAACTCAGAGAACCATATTGGAAAGGAAGGGAGAGACAGGTATGAGCAACCAGTGCGCAATCATCGGCGTCGGCATGACGCCATTCGGGAAGTTCCCTGAAATGTCCGTTCGCGAGCTGGCCCAGTTGGCAATCACGGCCGCGCTCGGGGATGCGGGCATCGCGCCCGCGCAGGTGGATCAGGTCTATTTCGCCAATGCGGTGGCGGGGCTGATCACCGGGCAGGAGATGGTGCGCGGCCAGGCCGCGCTGCGCTTCGCCGGCCTGGCCGGCAAGCCGATCATCAACGTCGAGAATGCCTGCGCCTCGGGCAGCACCGCGTTCTGGCTCGCTTGCAACGCGATCCGCAGCGGACAGGCGCAAGTGGCCATCGCCATGGGTGCCGAACGCATGACCCATGCCGACAAGACCCTGTCGCTGCGCGCGCTTGCCACGGCGGTCGACCTCGAGGAGAAGCAGCCCGAGCACATGGGCAAGGGCAGCGGCTCGGTGTTCATGGACCATTACGCCGAGAAGACGCGCAAGTACATGGCGGCCACGGGTGCGACGCGCGAGGACATCGCGCAGATCGTGGTCAAGAGCCGCCACGCGGCGTCGCTCAACCCGGTGGCGCAGTTCCGCAACGAGACCACCGTCGAGGAAGTGCTGGGCAGCCGCGTGATCAGCGATCCGCTGACGCTGCAGATGTGTTCGTCGATCGGCGACGGCGCCGCCGCGGTGGTGCTGTGTTCACCGGAATTCGCGCGCAAGCATGGCGTTGCCGCGCCGGTCTGGGTGGGCGCCTCGGTGCTGCTGTCGGGCGACCCCGAAGGCCAGATGGAGCACAGCGCCATCCGTGCGACCAAGGCGGCCTATGAGCAGGCCGGCGTGTCGCCGACCGACGTGCACGTGGTCGAGCTGCACGACGCCTCCGCGCCCGCCGAGCTGATGTACTACGAGACGCTCGGCCTGTGCCCGTCGGGCGAGGGCCCGGCGCTGCTGCGCAGCGGCGCCACCGGTCTGAACGGCAAGGTCTCGGTGAACCCGAGCGGCGGCCTGCTGAGCAAGGGCCATCCGATCGCCGCGACGGGCGCGGCGCAGATCGTCGAACTCACGCAGCAGCTGCGTGGCCAGAGCGGGCCGCGCCAGCGCGAGGGCGCCAGGGTGGCGCTGGCCGAGAACGCCGGCGGCTCCGTGGGCCAGGACGGCGCAGCGGCCGTGGCGACCATCCTTCATACCTGATAGCAGAAGAATAGTGGAGACAACAGAATGAGTTTCGTACCCACCGTGGTTGGCTCGGTCGCGTGGATCACCCTTGACCGCCCACAAGCGCTCAACAGCATGACGCCCGCAATGGTCGAAGGCATGACCGCGCAGCTCAAGGCGTGGCGCGATGACCCGGCCGTGCGCGTGCTGGCGTTCACCGGCACCGGAGAGCGCGCGTTCTGCACCGGCGCCGACCTGAAGGGCGCCAAGTCCACGACCGAGCCGGGCGAGCGTGACTCGCTCGACAACATCGTCGAGTTCTTCACCACGCTGCGCACCTTTCCGAAGCCCGTGATGGCCGTCGTCAATGGCCTGGCGCTGGCCGGCGGCATGGAACTGGTGCTGTCCTGCGACATCGTGCTCGCCGCCGACACCGCCCGCCTTGGCGACGCGCATTCGAACTTCGGCGTGTTCCCGGGTGGCGGCGGCGCGGCGATCCTGCCGCGCAAGGTGCCGGCAAACGTCGCGAACTACCTGCTGTTCACGGGTGATTCGCTGAGCGCCGCCGACATGCGCATGGTCGGCCTCGTCAACGAGGTGCTGCCCGCCGCCGAACTGCTCGGGCGCGCACAGGCGCTCGGCGAGAAGCTGGCGAAGAAGAGCCCGCTGGTGCTGACCCGCATGAAGCGCGTGGCCAGCGAAAGCGCCGACAAGTCCCTGGCCGACGCGCTGCGCCACGAAGTGCTCGAGCTGCGCGACCACAAGCGCTCGTGGGACATCCAGGAAGGTTTGCGCGCATTCGTCGAGAAGCGCGAGCCGCAATTCAAGGGCTACTGAACAAGGAGACAACAGCCATGAACGATATTCTGAATCTTTCCGGCAAGGTCGCGCTGGTGACCGGTGCCGGCCAGGGTGTGGGCGAGCAGATCGCACGTCAATTCGCCGACCATGACGCGACCGTCATCGTCAACGATTTCCATCTCGAACGCGCCGAAGTGGTGGCCGCGTCGATCCGCGAAGGCGGCGGCAAGGCCTTTGCAGTGCAGGCCGACGTGTCGGATCCGCACAGCGTCAAGCGCATGGTCGACAAGGCGGCCGAACTCGCGGGCCCGGTCGACGTGCTCGTGAACAATGCCGGCAACAACGGCGCGGCACCGTCGGCGGATATCCGCAAGCCGTTCTGGGAGCACGGCCGCGAGGTATGGAACAGCGCCGTCGAGGTCAACTTCTACGGTGTGATCCACTGCGCCAGCGCCTGCATTGCCAGCATGATCGAACGCAAGGGCGGCCGCATCATCACGATCATCTCCGACGCGGGCCGTGTAGGCGAGCCGGGCATGGAGATCTACTCGGGTGCCAAGGCCGGCGCGGCGGGCTTCATGCGCGGCATTGCACGCACGCTGGGCCGCCACCAGATCACGGCCAACTGCGTGGCGATCTCCGCCACGGCCACGCCGTTCACCGAAAAGGCCCTTTCGGCCGATCCGGAGCGCCTCAAGAAGATGATGGAGAAGTACGTGATCCGCCGCCCGGGCCGGCCTGACGACGTGGCGAACATGGTTTTGTTCCTCGCTTCGGACGCCAGCTCGTGGATCACCGGCCAGACCTATGCGGTCAACGGCGGTTTCTCCTTCGGCCTGTGAGGCACGCATGACCGACAGCGCGCAGAACATCGTCGTCGAGCGACGCGGACCGCTGCTCATCGTCACGCTGAACCGGCCGGGAGCGAAGAACGCCGTCGACGCCGCCACGGCTGCGCAGATGAACGCAGCGATGGATCTGCTGGATGAGGATGACAGCCTGTTCATCGGCATCCTGACCGGCAGCGGCGGCAACTTCTGCACCGGAGGCGACCTGAAGGCGGCAGCGCGCGGCGAGCGACTGAGCACCGACGACCGGGGCCTGTTTGGCCTGTTCGAGCGCCCGCCGCGCAAGCCGCTGATTGCGGCGGTGGAAGGTTACGCCGTTGGCGGCGGCCTGGAGATCTGCCTGGCGTGCGACCTGATCGTGGCATCGCGGTCGGCCCGCATGGGACTGCCGGAAGTGCGCCACAGCGTGATCGCCCTCGGTGGCGGCCTGTTCCGCCTGCCTAGGCGCATTCCGTATCACGTGGCGATGGAGCTGGTGCTGAGCGGAGAGATCCGGGACGCGTCGTTCTTCCATCAGCACGGGTTGTTGAATCGCCTGGTGGAGCCCGGCGCCGCCTTGCAGGAGGCAATTTCGCTCGCCGAGGGGCTGCTGGCCAACGCACCGCTCGCGCTCGCCGCCAGCAAGGAGGTGGTCAGCCGCAGCGCCGACTGGACCGACGAGGAGGCGTGGCGCCTGCAGGCGCCGATCGCCGCGCGCGTGCTCCAGTCCGAGGACCGCCGCGAAGGCCTGGCCGCGTTTGCCGAGAAGCGCAAGCCCCGCTGGTGCGGCCGCTAAGCGCACCGCACTGCCCACATCCCGGCCGACACGGATCTACGCCGGCCGGGATGGCATTCGAATTCACCAAGGAACAACCATGGAAACCCGCGATATCCAGCTTCGCCACTCCCTGCTTCGCATCGGGAATGGCGTTGCGGAGCTGACCCACCAGCAGCCGGCCAGCCGCAACGCATTCTCGAACGAGTTGCGTGCGGACTATTTCGACATGCTCGACCAGGTCGAGGCCGACCGAAGCGTGCGGGTACTGATCATCACGGGGTCGGGCGGCAGCTTCTGTGCCGGCGGCGACCTCAAGTCCGTCAAGCGCATGCAGGAGGAAGCCGGTCCCGACACCAGCGGCCCGGAACTGATGTGCCGGCGCGTGCGCACCTCGCATCAATGGTTGCGGCGCCTGCGCAGCCTGGAGATTCCGGTGATCGCCGCGGTGGATGGACCCGCGGCGGGCGCGGGATTCTCGCTGGCGCTGGTAGCCGACTTCGTCCTTGCCTCCGACCGGGCGTTTTTCTCGATGTCGTTCTCGAAAATCGGCCTGGTGCCTGACATGGGCGCGCTGTATGAGCTCCCGCGCGTGGTGGGGCTTTCGCTGGCCAAGGAGCTGATGTTCACGGCTCGCCGCCTGTCGGCGGCCGAGGCGAAGGCGGTCGGCATGGTGCATGCGATCCATCCGGCCGACAGCCTGGTGGATGAAGCGCGGAAGTTTGCCGCGCGACTGGTGCCAGCTCCGCGCACGGCGATTGCGCTGACCAAGCGGCTGCTGAATCGATCGTTCGAGACGCCGTACGAAACCATGCTTGAACTTGAGAGCCAGGCGCAAGGGGTGGCTTCGGCCACGGCGTTTCATGCAGAGGCAATTGCGGCGTTTGTGGGGGGAACGGCAGGGGGATTTGATTGGGAGAAGGGGAGGTGATTTGCCAGGCATGCCGGCGGGTGCTGCCTGCAGGCCAACCCCCCTGATGTCGCTGCGCAGGCGCATGAAAGTCCACGTGACCCGGGGGATTTCATACCGCCAGACCGCGCGCATATGTCAGACGGCTTGCAATCAACAGCTGCTTCAAACCTGGCGGCACCTATCGCCACCAGTGGCGGGGGGCGCCAGCAACCACCCCAACCCTTAAGGTGTCACCATCCGGCAAGCCGCGTCCGCGGCGCCGCCGCCACGCAAGATGGAGAGCGAATCAGATGGACTTCCGACCCGACCCCAACCTCGCCGAGTTCCGCCAGCAGGTGCGCGACTTGCTGCGCGAGCATATGCCGGCCGACCTGCCGCGCCGCGCGCATGGCATGCGCTCGCCGCGCGATACGCTGATGCAGTGCCAACGCGTGCTCAATGCGCATGGCTGGGGTGCACCGTACTGGCCCGCCGAACACGGCGGCACAGGCTGGACCGTGGCGCAGCGGCTGGCATTTGACGAGGAGTGCGCGCTGGCCGGTACGCCGTCGCAGGACGCCTTCGCACAGAAACTCGTCGGGCCAGTGCTGAACCATTTCGGCACGCCGGGGCAGAAGGAAGAGCACATCGGCGCGATCCTGCGTGGCGAGCGCCTGTGGTGCCAGGGCTTCTCCGAGCCGGGCTCGGGTTCCGACCTGGCCTCGTTGCGCACGCAGGCTGTGCGCGATGGCGACCATTACGTCATCAACGGCCAGAAGATCTGGACCAGCTACGCCCACCATGCCGACTGGATCTTCCTGCTGGTGCGCACCGGCAACAGCGAAAAGAAGCAGGCCGGCATCACCTTCATCCTGGTGGACATGAAGACGCCCGGCATCACCGTGCGTCCCATCATCAGCATCGACGGCTGCCACCACCTGAACGAGACCTTCTTCGACAACGTGCGCGTGCCGGTCGGCAACCTGATCGGCGAGGAAGGCGGCGGCTGGAAGGTGACCAAGTTCCTGCTGAACAATGAACACGCCACCACGGCGGACCTGCCCACGCTGCGCCGCCTGCAGCGCCAGCTCCGCGCGTTCGCCGCGGCACCGTCGGCTGGCGCCACGCTGGGCGCGCAGCCCCAGTTCGCGCAGCGCCTGGCGCGTCACGAGGCCGAGCTGGAAGCCATGACGGTGATGGTCCAGCGCGTCGCGGCGATGGAGCAGGCGGGCGACCATAGCCCTGCCGCGCATGCGCTGGGATCGATGCTGAAGATCCGCGGCACCGAGCTGCAGCAGCAAATGGGGCAGTTCGCGATCGAAAGCATGGGCGACTATGGCCCGGTGTCGTATCCGGCCAGCCACGACGGCCACGCCGGCGAGCCGCTGCCGATGCAGGACCTGATGCAGGACATCGCCATGGAAGCGTTCTTCCGCCGCGCCACCACGATCTACGGTGGCACCAGCGAAATCCAGCGTGGCATCATCGCCAAGACGAAGTTCAGGTTCTGATCGATATCCGGCTAGGCGCGCCGCCTCCTTGCATGGAAGCGGCACGCCGGCTCCTGATAGAGCTTTACAGGCTGACCGCCTTCCACTCCAGGAACTCGGCCAGCCCCTCCGCTCCGAACTCGCGCCCGTTGCCCGAACGCTTGACGCCGCCGAACGGCGCACTCAGGTCCGCCGGCGCAAAGTTGATACGCACGGTCCCCGCACGCAGCCGAGCCGCCACCTGGCGCGCACGCTCCGCATCGCCCGACGCAACATAGGCAGACAGGCCATACACCGTGTCGTTGGCAATGGCGATCGCCTCTTCTTCGCTGTCATAAGGGATCATGCAGAGCACGGGGCCGAAGATCTCCTCCCGGGCCACGGTCATGCCGTTGTGCACGTCGGCGAACACGGTCGGCCGGACATAGAAACCGCGCTCGAGACCGTCCGGGCGGCCGGGGCCGCCGGCGACCACGCGCGCGCCTTCCTCGATGCCGAGACCGATCATCTGCTGCACCTTGTCGAACTGCGCGCGGTTCGACAGTGGTCCGATTCGGGTCGCCGGATCGGCAGGATCGCCGACCTGGAGCGCGTTGGCCGTGGCCGCGGCAATGGCGAGCGCTTCGTCGTAACTGGCGCGCGGCACCAGCAGACGCGTGGGCGCCACGCAGACCTGGCCGGTGTTCACCATGCACTGCGCCACGGCGGTGCTGATGGCAGTCTTCAGGTCGGCATCGTCGAGCACCACCAAGGGGGACTTTCCGCCGAGTTCCTGGGCGACGCGCTTGACTGTGGGCGCGGCGTTCTTCGCCACTTCCACGCCGGCGCGCGTGGAGCCGGTGATCGACACCATGTCGACCTCGGGATGCGACGACAGCGCGGCGCCGACCGATGGCCCGTCGCCGAAGATCATGTTGAACACGCCCGGCGGCGTGCCGGCCGCGTGCATGATCTCGGCGAAGATAACCGCGTCCAGCGGCGCAATCTCCGAAGGCTTGAGCACCACCGTGCAGCCGGCGGCCAGTGCGGGTGCGACCTTGGCCGCGATCTGGTTGAGGGGCACGTTCCACGGCGTGATCAGCGCAGCCACGCCGACCGGCTCGCGGCGCAGCCACGTCTTGCCATGCGTGGTCTCGAACGCGAAGCCGCGCAGAACCTCGAGCGTGTTTTGGATATGCACGAGCCCGATCGGCGCCTGCATGGCATTGCACAGCGTAACGGGGGCGCCCATTTCGAGACGCACGGCCTCGGCAAGTTCCGGCACGCGTGCGCGGTACTGCTCGGCGATGCGTTCGAGCAGCGCGATGCGTTCCTCGCGCGCGCTCTGAGACCATGTGGCAAAGGCATCGCGGGCGGCCGCGACCGCACGTTCGGCGTCTGCCGCGGTGCCCATCGCAAGCCGGGCGACCGGCTCTTCGGTAGCAGGGTTGATCACGTCGGCCAGCGTGCTGCCGGCAGCCGGCGTGACCCATTCTCCGTGGATGTAGAAGCGGTCCAGCGTCTTCATATGTCGGTTCTCCCGCGATTCATTGTTGCTCTGTCGGGAGCAATTGTTGGAGCGCATCGCGGCTCATTCTGGCTGGATGCCGGCAAGCGTGATCATCTGCTTCCAGCCCAACTGGTCGGCCACGATGTTCCTGCGCAGTTCGGCGCCATCGGCGGCATAGGCCGCGCTGCCCCGGGCCTGGTAGTGCGCCATGGCCTCGGGCGTGGCGGTGAACTGCATGGCGAGCCGGGTCAGCTTGTCGACAATCGCCTGCGGCGTGCCGGCCGGTGCGAACAGGCCGACCCAGGTGTTGAGCGGATAGCGCTCCAGGCCGAGCTCGCTGATTGTCGGCACGTCCTTAAGCTGCGGCAGCCGGCTCGGGCCGGAGATCGCCAGCGCGCGCAGCTTGCCGCTCTGCACGTGCGGGATGACGGCCGACACTTCGACGCAGGCGTAATCGACCACGCCGCCCATGACATCGGTCATCATCGCGTTGGCGGCCTTGTAGGGCACGCTGACGGTGTCGATCTTCGCTGCTTCGTTGAAGGCGGTGATGATGACTCGGTACCCGGTGCTGGAGGTGGCGAAGTTGAGCTTGCCCGGCTTCGCGCGAGCGGCCGCGATCAGGTCGGCGGTGGAGCGGTAGGGCGAGTTGCCGGGCACGATCACGGCCACCGGCAGCACCGACAAGCGCGCCACGGGGGCGAAGTCCTTCATCGGGTCATATGGCAGCTTGCGGAACAGGAAGGGATTGGCGGCCATGGCGCCAGAGCCGGACAGCAGCAGCGTGTAGCCGTCCGGTGCGGCCTTGGACACGTAGTCGGTGGCCACGACCATATTGCCGCCCGGGCGGTTTTCGACGACGAAGCTCTGGCCGAGCTTGTCGGACAGGTACTTGGCCAGCAGGCGCGTGTAGTCGTCGATGCCGGTCCCGGCGCTCGTGACGGAAACGATCTTCACGGGACGCTCGGGGTAGTCGGCTGCGCGGACGGGTGCGGCCATGGCAAGCGTGGCGAGCATGGGGCACAGCAGCCACAGGGCGCGGCGTTTGAATGTCAGCATGATCTGTCTTCTCTTTGTGGTCATATATTTGCCCGGCTGCAGCGGCCTGGCTGCACTACCATTCGCGCTCCATTTGGCGTACACAGGTTTGCCGCCGGCCCCAGCCGCTCGCAAGGGTTTGGGGCAGAGGGATACTGGCTCGGTTGGCAGGGCCCGTCGGGAACGCCGCCAATTGCCACGGGCACCAGAAATGACAAGGCAGCGAGCCAATGCCGCAGCGCAATGCGCTGGTTGAGGCTGGCGCGATCGCACTGACCGCGCCAGTCTCATCGCACGCCAGTCGAACGGGTCGTCAGAAGATATGCCGGATGCCCGTGATCACCCCCACCATGCTCTTCTGTCCCGTCATGGATGGATAGTTGAACGCGTAGGCCGTTGCCGCGCTGTCGAAGCTCAGGCTGCCATTGCGCGCATAGCCCACCGACAAGTACACGTCGGTGCGCTTGCTCAGGTTGTAGTCCGCCAGGAACGTGTACTGCTGCATGTTCGGCGGATTGGTGGACGCAGCCGCCGGCGTGGCCGCGGACTTCTTGACATCCGCATAGTAGTAGGCAAGCGACAGGCCAAGGGCCGGCGTCACCTGGTAGTTGATGCCCGCCCACCAGTAGTCGTCGCGCAGAAAGGTGTTGCCGTTGGGGAAGTCGGCCTTGTTCCAGCGGTAGCCGGCGGTGAGCTTGACCGGGCCGTTGGTATAGCTCGCGCCGGCAGAGGCCTTGCGCACCTTGGCGGTCTGACCCGGCGTGAGCGCCGGGTTCCATTCGTCGTAGCCGAGGCCCATGCCGAACGTGCCGCCCAGGTACATCACCGAGGCGCCATATGCGGTGTTGTCCTTCGAATGCGCCGGATTCTCGCCCGCGCCGCCGTTGGCGAGCAGGTTGCCGGAGGACAGCGCCGGAACGCCCGTGCCGAACGAGTAGTGGGCCACTGCCTGCACCCCGCCAAACTCGCCTTTGTACTTGACCATATTGCTTTGGCGGTAGTTGATACCCATCCACCAGACACCCGGCTCATAGGTGGCGGCGAAGCGAAGGGGAGAAAAGTTCACCAGGCCGTCCAGCAGGCTGGTGGTTTGCCGCCCAAGGGTGATCTGTCCAAGCTCGCTCTTCTTCAGTCCCACCATTGCCACACGGCCGAACAGCCCGCTGGAAGACGGGGCGCCGGAATCTGGCATGAATGCGCCTTCCAGGACAAAGATTGCCTGCAGGCCGCTGCCAAGGTCCTCAGTGCCGCGCATGCCCCAGCGCGACGCGGACAGGCCGCCAACGCTTGGCATGCCGACACGCGACCCGCCGGTGTTCGGGCTTGCAGCGGACGTGGCGACGCGGTTGACGTACTCAATCGGGGCATCGATAACACCGTAAAGCGTGACACCAGTCGCCGCGTGGGCGACGCCGTTCCATCCGGGCAATGTTCCCAGTACCGCAAGTGCGCACAGTTTATGTTTCATGTGCTGCC
This sequence comes from Cupriavidus oxalaticus, assembly GCF_038900635.1. Classification (GTDB taxonomy): domain Bacteria; phylum Pseudomonadota; class Gammaproteobacteria; order Burkholderiales; family Burkholderiaceae; genus Cupriavidus; species Cupriavidus oxalaticus_B. The sequence continues at coordinate 100,365 of NZ_JAYMRX010000006.1, forward strand.
ATCTCCTCCATCATTGTTTGTGCTACCCCGGCCGTGCACCGTGGTGTGCCGAGGTGGGGGTGCTTCACGCACGGGGTGTGCGTATTGGTAAGGAAAGCACGGTTGCCCATGCACTCCGCTACCCGTCTCGGGTTGGTTTTTTGCGCCAGCAGGACTGAAACATGTGGAACAGGACATCTGCGCAGCGCGGGTTGCCACCCGTTGGGTAGGACATTCCGGCGCAGATGGCGCCGGGGCGTCGATGGCCGCGGCTACCCCCCGTCGGCAAAGTTGCCATACCGCTTCATGTGCAACACGCCAGTGACGACTGACGCGGGTTCGCCGGAGATGGATCGCCGCGATGCCGGAGCGCAAAGCCGTGGTCGGGGCGCCACAACCAAGGTCAGTTCTGCGGCAGCACCCAGGCGCCGCGATGACGGCGCCGACCGGATTGCATGCGGCGGTGAGCGGCCCAGAACAGGACGCGCAGCGGAAATCCCAGGCTGCCGGTCATGGCCTGCCGGCAATGCTCGGCTTCCAGTTCAATCGCTACCCCAAGCTCGGCGGCGCACGCGTAGCAGACGATGCGCGTGCGTGCATCGCCGCACTGCATGCGGCTGTCCAGCAGCGCGTGCAGCGTCTCCACGTAGGACGGCCGGTTCGTTGCACGCGAGGACTCCCGCGCACAGCGTTGCAACTGGCGGCTGAACTGGCGAACTTCCTGCAGCAGGTCCATGAGCCGTTCCATCGGTGCGATGGCATTCGCCATGCCGCTGGTTGCATGGGGCCCTTGCCGGCTGGCGGTGTGGGTGTGAGTCGTGGTCGGTTGAAGCTGCATCGTATTGCGTCCCGGAAATGGCTGCGCATTGGGCAAGGGGTGCCCGCGCCGTCGTGGAAACCAGTGTCACGCGTGCGCGCCGGAATTGCCCCACTCGACCAAGGGGGGCATGCCGCGGTCTGACCCACCCCGGGGGCTATACGAACCGTCTTTCGTGAAACAGCGGCGCGCGCCCGTCGCGAAGGCATATGAGCATTGCTACGATATACGGTAGATATGTACGAAATAACGTAGAATTAATTGCGCCGCGACCGCCGACGAGGTTGCGCAGTGAGAAGAAGCGCACACACGGCTTCGCAAGGGCATTGCCGGCATCCCGGCGTACAGGAGACATTCCATGACCACGTTGATCCCTCAGTTTCGAACCTTGCTTGCCCGGACGGCTGCTGCCGGGCGCGGCTTCCTGCTGGCTTGCGGCACGCTCGCCGCCGCCGCGCCCGCTGCGCTGGCCGTGCCGGTGTACCCGGCCAAACCTGTCACGCTGGTCGTGCCGGGGCCGCCCGGCGGCATTACGGATCAGATCGGGCGCCTTGTGGCGGCCAGGATGACCAGCGACTACGGCGTACGGGTCGTCGTCGACAACCGCCCCGGTGCGGGCGGCAACCTGGCCACGGACATCGTGGCGCGCGCGGAGCCTGATGGCTATACCGTCCTGCTCGGCACGCAGGGCACGATGGCCAGCAACCAGTTCCTGTACAAGGCGCTGCGCTTCGATCCCGCAAAGGACTTCGTTGCCGCGCAGGGACTGGTCTCCATTCCCAACCTGCTGGTAGTCAACGGCAAGTTGCCTTACCAGTCAGTCAAGGATCTTGTGGCGTACGCCAAGGCGCATCCGGGCAAGCTGGCGGTGTCTTCGGCCGGCAATGGCACGGGCAGCCACCTGGCTGCGGAGCTGTTCCAGACGCTGGCCGGCGTGAAATTCGTGCACGTGCCGTACAAGGGCAGCGCACCGTCCATCACTGACCTGCTCGCCGGCCAGGTCGACCTGACGTTCGACTATCCGGTGTCGACGCTGGCGCAGGTGCAGGCCGGCAAGCTGCGCGCGCTGGCAGTGACCGGCGCGAGCCGGTTGCCGGCGCTGCCGCAGGTGCCCACGATTGCAGAGGCGGGCTATCCCGGCGCCGAATCCACATCGTGGATCGGCCTGTTCTTTCCGGCGCGCACGCCTGCTGCCGTCGTGGCGAAGTGGGAGGCCGACGTCGGCCGCATGCTCAAGGAGCCGGCAACGGTCGAAGCCGTGCAGAAGATGGGAGGCGTGCCCTTGCCGCTGAGCGGAGAGGCTTTCCGCGCCTTTGTGCAGGGCGAGCGGACAAAATGGAAGGCGACGATCGAGCGCGCGGGCGCGACACTGGACTGATCAGTCGGCCGGCCAACCGATGGTCCGCTCCGCCACGACACCACGACATTGGACACTCCAGCGTCTGCGCGGATAAGCCACACGACAAACGTAACACGCGACAACCGGAGACACGTCCGATCCTCAGCACACCCCACACCGGGGGGCCACCATGAAAGGGGTTGGCCGTGATGATATGTCCGCGAGAGGCCCACGCGCCCGTTTTCCGTATCCCAAATTCTCTGATGTCGTGTGGGCTTTTTTTCTGCAGTCCAGCCAATTTTCGCCACCGGTCAGTCGCCGGCGCGGCTCAATAAGTGGAGGAGCAATCATGAAGCAACCCGATCCCCGGCGCCGGCTCGCGCTGCTGGCCATGGCAGCGGGTGTGGGGGCATACGCCTTCGCCGGTATCGCGGCGGCGCAACCGCAGTCCTGGCCGCAACGGCCGATCAAGATAGTTTCGGTGGCGAGTGCCGGCACCGGCATCGACGACTACACCCGCTTGCTCGCCAAGTTCCTCAGCGAACGCCTCGGCCAGAGCGTGGTCGTGGAGAACAAGCCGGGAGCGAACATGATCCTCGCCAACGACGCCGTGGCAAAGGCGCCCGCCGACGGCTACACGCTACTGCTGACCGCATCGAGCGCCATGTCGGCCAATCCCCTGCTCTATACGAAGCTACCCTACAACCCGACGCGGGATTTTGTACCAGTGGCCAGGCTGTCGACGTTGCCTATCGCCCTGGTGGTGTCCGGCACGTCGCCGTACAAGTCGGTGGCCGACCTGGTGGCGGCGGCGCGCGCCAGGCCGGGAACCATCAACGCCGGCAGCAGCGGCAATGGCTACCGCCTGATGACGACGGCCTTCACCGATGCCTCGGGCATCCGGATCACCGACGTCCCGTACAAAGCGACGAGCGGCCTGCTGCCGGATGTCATCAGCGGCACGGTGGACTTCTGCATGCTGGAGTTCTCGGCGGCACTGCCTCAGGTAAAGGCCGGCAAGCTGCGTGCGCTGGCCGTCGTCAGCCCGAAACGCACGCTGCAACTGCCCGACGTGCCGACGCTTTCGGAAGCGGGCGGAGTGAACAAGGACCTGCTCGAAGCCGTGTCGCGCACCAACTGGACGGGCTTGTTCGCCCCCGCCGGCACGCCGGCGCCCATCGTTGGCCAGTTGTCGAAGCTGGCACTGGAGTTCGCGACGTCGCCGACTGCCATGGATCACTACGCCCAACGCGGCAGCCTGCCCAATCCGGGTTCTGCCGCCGACCTGACGAAGGCGATCCAGTCGGACCAGCAGGTGTGGAAGCGGATGATCGCAATCTCAGGCATCCAGCCCGAGTAATTTCAAGTGAGCCCTGGGTGAGTCCGGCATCCGGTGTGCGGGCAAACATGGTTTCGTGGCCGGCCCGGGCAGCAGCGTGCCGGCGAGAATAAAGGTACAAGGAGGTTGCGCTTTGGGTTATCAATCAATGTTCAAGGCTGGCGCGTTCGAGGGCCGCACGGTGATCGTGACGGGTGGCGGCAGCGGCATCGGCCGCTGCACCGCGCACGAGCTGGCTGCGCTGGGGGCCACGGTGGCCCTCGTCGGCCGCAACGTGGAAAAGCTGCAAATGGTGCAGGCGGAAATCCTCGAGGATGGGGGAAAGGTCTCGATCCACGTGTGCGACATTCGCGATGAAGCTACCGTCATCGGGACCGTCGACGAGGTACTGGCCACACATGGCCGTATCGACGGCCTGGTGAACAACGCGGGCGGCCAGTTCTACAGCGCCATGGAGTCGATCTCGACCAAGGGCTTTGACGCGGTCGTGCGCAACAACCTGACCGGCGGCTTCATCTTCATGCGCGAAGTGTATGGGCGCTGGATGAAGGCCCACGGCGGCGCCATTGTCAACGTCACCGCCAGTCTCTACAACGGGCTGCCGGGCTTCGCCCATTCGGGGTCGGCCCGCGCCGGCATGAACTTGCTGACCGAGACCGCGGCCTACGAGTGGGCCCATTCCGGCGTGCGGGTGAACAGCGTGGCGCCCGGCATGATTGCGTCGAGCGGCTTCGACAACTACGGCGAGGCACAGGCGAAGGCGATCCGCGAATACACCTCGCGCGTGCCGATGCAGCGCTACGGCACCGTGGCCGAGGTGTCGTCGGCGATCGTCTATCTGCTCTCGCCCGCCGCCGGGTTCATCACCGGCGCGAGCCTGCGCGTGGACGGCGGCGGACCGATGGAGCGATCGTTCTGGAAACTCGCGCCGCACGACAAGTGCGTGCCCTTTGAAGGCTTCCATCGCGACACGCTGCCGGAAATGCTGCGGAATACGGGTGATTCGGAATAATCGGCCGCTTATAAAGGCGATGGCCCCCGCACATGCGGGGGCCTGTCGTTTCGGGGCGTTGCACAAGGTACATAAGGTGCATAAGGTCGCCACGCCCCCCTTATTTACCCCGCCTGGGAGATTTGCGGGGACGCCATGTCATGCCGCAGGCGCCCGTCACTCCGGCTGCAGTCCCGCCGCGGCGATGAGTTGCTTCCAAACCTGCTGGTCCGCCCGGATATTCCGTGCCAGTTCCGGCCCGGTGCCCGGGTTCGGCAAGCCGCCGCGTGTCGCATGGAAGGCCTTCGCTTCAGGCGACTGCACGAATTCGAGTGAGAACCGCGCGAGCTTTTCGACGATCGGGGCAGGGGTTCCGGTGGGAACGAAGAGGCCCGTCCAGCTGACGCGCGAGACGGCATCGACCAGGACGTGATCGAGCAACCCGGCTTCGGCCAGCGCTGGCACGTCAGGCAGCATCGCCAGGCGCTTCGGATTCAGCACCGCCACGGCGCGCAGCTTGCCCGACTGGATCAGTGGGCTGGCGAGTGTCAGGTCGACGACGCTGTAGTCGATGACACCTCCGACCAAGTCGGTCACGAGCTGGCTCATCCCCTTGTATGGAATTTCCTCGTTGCGGATATTTGCCGCCCGACTGAAGGCCGCGCCCAGCACACGGAAGCCCGACGTCGCGCTGGCGCAGTTCAGGCCCGAAGGCTTGCGGCGCGCGGCGGCCGCCAGGTCGGCCACGGACTTGTACGGTGAGGCGGCCGCCACGACCACGGCCATCGGCAGCGCCGTGAGCCGGGCGACCGCCGCGAAGTCCTTGTCGGGATCGTACGGCAGCCGTTTGTACAGGTAGGGATTCGCCGCCATGGCGCTGGAGCCAGAGAAGTAGATCGTGTAGCCGTCCGGCTCCGACTTGGCAACGAACTCGCTTGCCACGATCATGTTGGCGCCCGGCTTGTTCTCCACCACGACGCTCTGCCCCAGCTTGTGGCTCAGGTGCCGGGCCAGCAGGCGCACGTAGTCGTCGACGCCGGTGCCCGGGCTCACTGGCGATACAAGCCGGATTACCCGGTCCGCATAGCCCTGGGCAATGGCCGGGCCGGCCAGCGGAACCAGGATGGCGCCGGCCGCGACGGCCAGCAACGCCCGCCTGCGCGGCAACCTGGCGTCAGTGCCCGATTGCACGGGCTGCATGTTGACTGACTTCATCATTCTGTGCCTGACCTCACAGGGGACGCTCGCCGATGATCGTCGCGCGATTCATGTGGCGAACCGCCGGAAAGTAATCCTGCACGGCATAGTGCTGCGTGGCGCGGTTGTCCCAGATGGCGATGGTGTCGGGCTTCCAGCGCAGCCGCACCTGGTACTCAGGTGCCGCCGCCCGCCGGTAGAGGTACTGCAGCAGGTCGGTTTCAGCCAGACGGAAGTCAAAGCCGATGCGGTAGTTGTCATGGATCGCCTTGCGGAAGTTGGCGAGGTGCGTGGTAAAAGCCTCGTTGATGTAGAGGATCTTTTCGCCAGTCTCCGGGTGGGTCCGCACGACCGGATGGGTGACAGGCGGATACTGTCTGCGCCACGCCTCGGATTGCTCCTCCGAGACCTCGCGGACCATCGTGGGGACGAAATCGTGCACGGCCTTGAGGTCTCCGATCTGGTCCTTCACCGTCTGCGGCAGGTCGGCATACGCGGCGGCCATGTTGACCCAGATGGTGTCGCCTCCGACTTCCGGGCAGCTAATGCAACGCAGCACGGACCCCATCGAGGGGATCTCGCGCCACGACACGTCGGAATGGAAGATGTTCTCCCGCCCGCGCTCGATGGCATCGCGGCCGAAGATGATCAGTTCCGGATGGTCGGGATGGTTGCTCAGCAGGGGGTGCACTTCCAGTTCGCCGAAGCGCCGGGCCAGAGCGACGTGCTGCGCGGGCGTGATGGCCTGGTCGCGGAAGAACAGCACCTTGAATTTCAGCAGCGCGGCCCGCAGGGCGGCATAGGTATCGTCATTCAGCGGGCGGGCCAGGTCTACGCCGTCGATCTCCGCACCGATCACCGGCGTGCAGCGGCTGAGTGAAAAGGGCCACTCATCGTTTGCCCGGGCTTGGCCGGCGGGAAATGGCCTTTCGGCCGCGGTCAGCATGGTGTCGGCTTGCATGCGGTTGTCTCCTTGATGTCGTTGGAATAGAGGCTGTCGCCTCGGGCCGGTCACGGGCTCGTCGTCGAGGAATTCGGCAAGCCCGTGCGGGCCGTCCCTGGAGGTTAGGCTTGTCACGACGATGCGTCCAATGCATAGTATGAGAAACTCAATGCAGCCTACACATTGAATATCCAACGCCGATATCGAGATGGATCTACGCCGATTAACGCACGCCACCACGCTCGCGGATGAACTCCACTTCGCCCGCGCCGCAGAACGGGCTCACCTGAGCCAGCCGGCTTTCAGCCGCAGCATTCAGTCACTCGAACTGGAGCTCGGCGTGCGGCTGTTCGACCGCGACAGCGGCAACGTCGCGGTGACGACCGCGGGGAAATTCGTCATCGAGCGCATCCGGCGGCTGCTGTTCGAGGCGCGCTGCCTGCAGCGCGATGTCGATCTCTATCTCGATAGCCAGCTTGGCGACACGGCGTTCGGCGTCGGCCCGGTTGTCAATGTCAATCTGATGCCGGCGGTACTGGCCGAACTGCGCAGGCGCCATCCGCACGTGTGCATTCGTGTGGAACAAAGCAGCCGGCAGCAACTGATGCGCCGGCTCTCAGAGGAGGCGCTCGAATTCGTGGTGGCAGATGTGCGCGAGCCGACGGATGGGCTCGACGTGCGCCTCCTTCCTGTCCAGCATATCGGCCTGTTTGTGCGCACCGGCCATCCGCTGGCGGGACGCCAGTGCGCGTTCGCCGAGGCCTGGCGTTACGGCATTGCGACGGTCAGCATCTCCGAGCACACGGCACGCGTCTTCGCTGCCCGCCTGCAGCTATCGCCGGAAGTCCAGCCCACGCCAGCCCTGCAGTGCGAAGATCCCGAGACGCTGCGCCTCGTGACGCTCGCCACCGACACCGTTCTGATTTCGACCCGCGGCGCCTTGCGCGCCGACCTGCGCTCAGGGGCGATGGTGGAACTCGACCTCGCCGATCCGCTGAACCTCCCCACCCGCTTCAGTATCGCGACGTTGCGCAACCGGACGCCGTCACCGATGGCCAGGACCGCCATGGCCTGCATCGAGCGCGTCGCCGCGGGGCTTTCCAGCGGCGGCGACGTGCGTGCGTAGCCCGGTTCTCGGCGCGTAGCCAGCCGCTTGGCTATGGATGCGTTCGCGGCCCCATTGCCACCTCATCGGGGAGTGGCACGCGCTTCATCCTGGCCGTGTCGAGACGCATCAGCCCGAACGCGCCGCCGTAGAAGATCCGGCCTTGAGGATCGATCTTGATCGGGGCGTACATGCCATTGAAGCTGGGATCGCTGCCGGTGCGGATAGTCATCACCGTTTTGCCCGTATCCAGGTCCATGCCGATGTGGTAGCGGTCGTTCCATCTGCCCACGAAATAGCCGTCCGTAACGGCCATATGTCCGGCGCCGCTAATCATCGGCACCACGGAGATCGACGAGACGTCGGTGCGCGTCCATTGCTGCTTCCACGAATGCGTGCCGTGATTCCACTTGTAGCTGGCGACTCCCGCCGGTCCGGGCCGCGTGGCGCCACTCACCAGGCTGACGAAGTAGTGGGTGCCGTGCACCTGCGGCGCATCGGCGGTCGGGATGTTGTTGACGACGAAGGCGTAGTCGCCATATGCCGCGACGGACTGTTCCGACTGCACGACGTCGATTCCCGGGCCCATGTCCACCTTGATCTGGTCCGCAATGCGGGGGGAAGACGTACCTGGTTTTTGCTTCGCGTTGGCGGGAATCTTGTCACGCCAGAAGGCGACCAGATTCATCTTTCGCGCGCCATCGGTAATGACCACCAGCTTGTCCTCGTCCGGGCCGAAGCCCATCAGCGTGGGCGTCGAACCCGTGCCGTCCGCGAGCTTCGGCGCCGGCATGCGCTCGCCGCGCTCATAAGGCGTCTGCCAGGCTCCGCTGGCTTCGTCGCTGTGAATCTTGCCGGCTGCGTCGACCACCAGGCGGTACATGGTCGTGTTAGAGGCCACATAGACTGCGCCGCCGCCCGCTTCGGGCCCGGTGGCGAAGCTGTTGAGAAACAGCTCGTCGCTGCCCCGAACAGTAAAGACATCGATGACTTCCAGCGAATTGCGGTCAAGCGTAATGACTTTCCCGCCCAGCGTGTTCAACACCACGTAGCCGTTGTATGTCATGCCCATCCCAAGCAGCATGTCTACCGGGATGCGGGTCCCGCGCGCGGCCCGGGCGTTGTCGAACAGGGACTCGGGCAAGATTACCCTGCGTGGAGGTGCCATGCCTGAAAGCGGATCCTGCCGGTCTGCCTGGTCGATGCGGAAGAGCTGGCGGCCGCTGCATCCGTAAAAGCTGTCTTCGCGGCTCAGCATCGAATAGACCGCGCCATTGACGAGCTGGTCTTCGGAAGCATTGAGCATGCGGTTCGGCTGCGTCTTCATATACGCAAGCATGCCCTTCTCGTCGCCGGCATCGAGGAAGCCCTTGACAGCCAGGGCCTGCGCGCGGCGCTGCTGGGGCGTAACGGGCCGATAGTCCGGGAGCGTAACCGGGATATCGCGGTGCGCGATCTCGACCAGCTTGTCGCCATCCAGGCGAAGCTTGCGAAGGGAGAAGCCGCTCCACCACCAGAAGATGTCCTGGCCCCCGACCCTGTCGGTGACGAGGGGCAGGCTGGTCGATTCGTTCGGGATGACCTGCACTGACTCTGGCGTCAGCTCGAACGCGCCGCGGGGCATGGAAAAGCCCACGCTGTCCGTGGCGGCATCGTTCCAGTGCGTCTGGTTGTTATAGGACGGAGCGAGGAAAGGATTGCGCTCGGGTTCCGCGGGCTTGCCGGCTTGTACCGTCAGGCCGAATCCGGCAAGCGCGACGGCGACGATGAGCCGGACGGAACTGGGCGCCGCGATGCGACGATGCTGTCTGGAGAGGGCCATAGATGGATCCTGGTGTTTCTGTCGATGAAAATCCTGGCGGACGAACTGAAGCGCCCCCGGAACGGCGACGTCTCTGGCCGGCCATTCTTGAATGGCCAGGGGTCAGATGATTTCCGCCGCCCGGAGCACGGGCATTTTCAGGCGCTCAGGCGAGTGCGGCGTCCGCTTGCGGATGCTTTGACCGCAGGTCGTTTCCTGCGCGCATGACGCCGAGAACAAGGTCCGCGGCCTTCTCGCCGATCATGATGGCCGGCGCATTGGTGTTGCCGCCGTTGAGGGTCGGCATGATGGAGCAGTCCGCGACGCGCAGGTTCTCTACGCCTCGGACCCGCAGTTGCGGATCGACCACCGACGCCGGGTCGTCGCCCATTCGGCACGTGCCGGCGGGGTGGAACGCGATGTCGGTACGCTGCCTGAGCATGTCCCGCACCGCGTCGTCATCGCTGCCATCGAAGCGGAGGTGTGCGTCGAAATAAGGCTTGCCGCCCATGCGTGCCAGTGGCGCCTGGTCGAAGATCCGCCTGACGATGCGGGTTCCGGCGAGCAGTGTTTCCATGTCGCGGGGATCCGCAAGCAGGTTCTGGTGTATCACCGGTGCGACGCGGGTATCGGGAGACGCCAGCCAGACCGCTCCGCGGCTGTGGGGACGGAGGACGTAGACGATGCAACTGTAGCCATGCCTGGACAGATGGGCCTTGTCCGAGAGGTTCGGTGCAAAATGGAGTTGCAGGTCCGGTTCGGCCAGGCCGGGATGGCTCTTCACGAACCCTCCCGTCTCCGAGATGGTCGCCGCCAGCATGCCGTCGCGTGAACGCCGGTATTTGAGCCACTCACTCAGGAGACGGAGGCCGCCTGGCAGTGATTTCGCCATGAGGTCGATACTGAACAGCCGGTGATGGAGTTTCACCAGAGGATGTTCCTGCAGGTTCTGACCAACGCCGGGTGCGTTGTGTACGACGTCGATTCCCATTTCACGCAGGTGCGCGGCGGGCCCGATGCCGGATGCCATCAATAACTGCGGCGAGCCGAATGCCCCGCCGCAGAGGATGATCTCGCGCTGTGCCAGCACTGTCTGCTCGCGCCCATCACGCATCAGCACGATGCCCGCTGCACGCCTTCCCTCGAAGAGGATGCGCAGCACCGTCGCGTTCACTTGCACGTCGAGATTGCGCCGGCCCCCGTTCAGCGAATCCGTCTTCCCGCCATGCAGGTAAGCCCGCGCGCTGTTCCAGCGCTCGCCATCGCGCATGGTTCGCTGATAGAAACCGACGCCTTCCTGACGGTCGCCATTGAAATCGTGGTTGTAGGGAAAGCCCGCGGCTTCCGCAGCTTCCAGAAAGCGGTGGTCAAAGGGATTGGTGGAGCGGGTGTCGGCCACATGAAGCGGCCCGCGGCCGCCGTGCAAGGCATCTTCCTCCCGCCCGCCAAGCCGGACGTTGCATTCGGCCTTCTTGAAGTACGGCAGCACATCCTGCCATGCCCATCCTTCGCATCCCAGATCAGCCCAATGGTCATAGTCACTGGGTGTTCCGCGAATGTAGATCATCCCGTTGATGGACGAACTTCCGCCGAGGCCGCGGCCGCGCGGCTGATAACCCCTGCGGTTGTTGAGTGCCGGTTGCGGCTCCGTCGTGAACCCATAATTGAAGGGGCCCGGCTTCGGAACCATGGCTGCGATGCCGATTGGTGTGGTGACTACCTTGCTGTGATCGTGGCCGCCGGTCTCGACGAGCGCGACGCTTCCTGCGCCGGCGTCGGCCAGACGCCCTGCGACGGCGCAGCCTGCGGAGCCGGCGCCGATGATGATGTAGTCGTATGTAGTTCGCATCTTGTCTCCGCCTCGTTGCAGCCGGCTTACTCCTGCCGGCGCTTGTTTTTCGTCCTGAAATCCTCGAACGCTGGCATTCGGGATCTTCTCGTTATCCGGGGTGGTCGTTCAGCCGATCACGGCCTTGCATTCGAGGAATTCGGCAAGCCCGTGCGCGCCGTTCTCCCGACCGTTGCCGGAGGCCTTGTAGCCGCCGAATGGCAGTGACAGATCCGTGGAGGCACCGTTGATGCGCACCGAGCCGGCACGTATGCGCGCCGCCACGCGGCGGGCGCGGGCGGTGTCGCCAGATGCGACATAGGCCGCCAGGCCATAGTCGGTGTCGTTGGCGATGGCGATGGCGTCGTCTTCGTCGTCGTAGGGAATGACGGCCAGCACCGGTCCAAATATTTCCTCACGCGCAATCGTCATGTCATTGCGGACATCGGCGAAGATCGTGGGCCGTGCATACAGGCCATGCGCCAGCCCATCCGGCCGTCCCGGACCGCCCGCGGCCACCCGCGCGCCTTCCTCGATCCCTATGCCGATCATGCGCTGGACCTTCTCGTATTGCTGGCGATTGGAAATGGTGCCGACTTGCGTGCCCGCATCCGACGGATCGCCGACCTTCAGTCCGTTGGCCACGGCCGCCGCGATGCCCACCGCGTCATCGTAGCGGTCGCGCGGCACCAACATGCGGGTAGGCGCCACACAGGTCTGACCGGAATTCATCATGAGTTGCATCACGCCGGTCTTCACTGCGGTGCCCAGGTCGGCGTCGTCCAGTACGATGAGGGGCGACTTGCCGCCCAGCTCCTGCGCCACGCGCTTGACCGTGGGCGCAGCGTTGCGTGCCACTTCGATGCCGGCGCGGGTGGATCCCGTGAACGAGACCATGGCTACGCCACGGTGGGCGCACAGTGCCGCGCCCACCACCTGTCCCGCCCCCTGCACCAGGTTGAAGACGCCGGCGGGAGCGCCCGCCTCGTGCACGATCTCGGCGAAAATCCTGGCATCGAGCGGCGCGATCTCTGACGGCTTCAGCACGACGGTACAACCGGCGGCGAGCGCGGTCGCGACCTTGTTGCAGACCATCACGAGCGGCCAGTTCCATGCCGTAATCAGCCCCGCCACACCAATCGGCTCGCGGCGCACGGTATTGCTGCCATGCGGCGTCTCGAAGGCGAACTCGCGCAGTGTCTTCACCACCATGTCTAGCTGCGCCAGCGCAAGCCCGACATGCGCGGTGCGCGCCAGCGAGATCGGTGCGCCGATCTCGGCGCTGATCGCCATGGCAAGATCTTCTTTCCGCGCGGTGCAGCCCGCGAGAATGCGCTCCAGCAGGTCGAGACGCGCCTCACGGCTGGTTTCGGACCAGGCTGGAAATGCCGAGCAGGCCGCTTCGACGGCGCGATCCACGTCCTCCGCCGTGCCCATCGCCATCGTGCCGATCACTGCCTCGGTGGCGGGATTGACGATCTCTGCCAGCGTGCCGCCGGCCGCGGGCGCCGTCCACGCGCCGTTGAGGTAGAACTTGTCTGCGTGATACATGGGATCTCGGTACAGGTTGATACCAATGAAGGCCACCCCGCCTGGCGGCTGTCCTTCGCGCTTGTCTGATGCAGCGAGGTTAGGCTGGCACTGGGGATGTGTCCAATGCATAGTTCAGAGGACTCGATGCAATTGCCACATTGAGATGCCCCAATGCCGCCATTGATTCTTAATGGCGAAGGAACTGGTCCCGGGAGAATTCGAGGATCAACGGAGCGGCGTGTCGAAATGGCAGCCAACACCGGGCGCGGCGCGGAACGCCGGCATGGTACGTTCCGTACAGACGCGCGCATAGTTGCCGCTTCGGATTGAAGTGGTGGTGCCACGTATGGAGCTACGGTGGCGGCCGCGGTCCGGCGTGCCGCACCAGGTCAATACACCTTGCCGGGCCAGCAGCGTATCAAGACCACATCACCGTTATGTCGCAGCGAACCCTCGATGAAACGTAGGCGCTCGCACGAATGAAGCTGGCCGACATCACCATGCATCGGTCATAGGCGCGGAACGCGCATGCGGTTCCTACGGACGCAATCTATGCAAGGGCGTATCGGCCGAATTCGCATTTGAGGGGGCCGGCGCGGTATCTCTGTTTACCCATAGTTGCGAATTGCACATAGGGGTCGACCAGAGACGCTCACACGTCCCCGTGCGACGCAAGGGAAACGCGCACGATCAATCCTCGCTCATCAATGCATCCCGCACTTCGATCAGTGCAGCGAGATAGTCGTCGTGGTTCTTCTTCATGCGCTCGGCTGGCCCCGCCAACGATATGCCCGCGGGCTGGCCGCCCAGCCATCCCGCCACCGCCAGGCCGTGGACGCCCTCGCTGCCTTCTTCGTGCGCTTCGTACCAGCCGCGTTTGCGGCTTTTGGCGATCTGGGCCATCAGCGTGTCGACGTCCAGGATCGTATGCGCGGTGGCAGGGCGGAGCTTGCTCCTGGCCAGCGTCTCACGGGCCTCTTCGGGCGGCAGCAGCCCGAGCAACGCCTTGCCGAGGGCGGAGGCGTGCAAAGCCGCGCGATAGCCGACCTCGATGATGTATCGCAAAGGCAGCCGGCTGGCCTGCACGGCGACCACCTTGACCGCGGTTCCGTCGAGCACGCCGAAGAACACGCTTTCGTTCGTCCTGGCGCTCACCTGCTCGATGGCTTCCTGGGCCACGGTGGTCAGCGGGTCGTTCTCGGCGATCTGCCGCGCGATTTCAGAGAGGCGGCCGGTGGGGTAAAAGCGCCGCGTGCGCGTCGTGCGCATCAGGTAGCCCAGGGAATGCAGGGTATGGAGCAGGTCGGAGGTGCTGCTTTCCGGCAGTGACAGCAGCCGTGCCATGTCGGAATTGGACAGTTCGCGCTTTTCGCGCGCGAAGACCTCGAATACCGCCATGGCGCGGCCGGCGGCGGGAATCATCGTGGGCATGCTTTGGAAGGGTGGGCAAGGATTCGGTGGATGGAGGAATGATACGAAATTTCGTATCGATCGGGAAGCCTGTCCGCCGGATCTCGCCACCCGCCGGAAAGCACGCCGCGCAAGCGGCAGCGTGCTTTCCGGCCGCCGCTCAGGGCAGCACGTTGCGCGGGTCGGCCTTGAGCACGAGTTGCCAGGCTTCGCGCGCCATCGGCTCCTGCTTTTCCTCCAGCACGTGGGCGAGCAGGCCCGCCGAGCGGCCCACCAGCGCCAGGCCGCGTGCGATCAGCGGGTCCAGGCCCATCGCGGCGACGATCGCGCCGATCGCACCGACCACGTTCATCGGCAGCTTGCGCTTCTGCTCCTTGACCAGGACCTCGACGATGGCCTCCATCAGGCGCCAGTGCAGCCCGTAGTAACCGTTCTGGCGCGACAGTTCGCGCAGCGCTGGCACGCGCGGGTCACCGTCGACGTGGATCGGATGCCCGACGCCGTAGATCTGCTGGCGGCGCTCCTTGTAGCGCTGGATCAGGCCTCGGGCCGCTTCCAGGACCTGCTCGTCGGTGGCATCTTCGCTCAGCTCGCGCGTGCCTTCGTTGAGCATCTCGGTCGCGTTCTGCATCGGGCCCAGGAACACGCTGCCCGCGCCGAGCAGGCCGGTGGCCACCGCGCCCTGCAGCGCTTCCGGCGCACCGATGTACGTCAGGCGGGCCGACAGCGAGCTTGGCGTGATGCCGTGGTCGGCCGTGGTCACAAGCAAGGCGTTGACCATGACCTTTTCGCGCGGCGTGGGCAAACGCGACAGCGTGGTGAAGAAGATCATGTCGACAAAGTCGAACTTGCCGATGATCTCGGTGGCGAGGTTAAGGCCACGCACCATGATGGTGTCCGTGGTGGTGTAGCCGATTTCAGTCTTTACCATGTGGAAGGCTCCGTGCCTTGATAGGAGAGGACGGCGTCCAGCGCGACCACGCCCTCGCCCTGCGGGCGGACCGCTAGGGGGTTGATTTCCAGTTCCTCGATGCTGCAGGCGTGCTTTGCGACAAAGCCGGACAGCTTCACCAGCACTTCAACGAGCGCATCGATGTCAAACGCCGGCTGCCCGCGATAGCCCTTGAGCAGTTCATGGCAGCGGGTTTCGGCGATCATCTCGCGCGCCGAGGCCGGCGTGAGCGGCAGCAGGCGGCGGCTGACGTCCTTGAACAGCTCGATGCTGACGCCGCCCAGGCCGAACGTGCACACGTGGCCGAACACCGGGTCGCGGTGGACGCCCACCACGGCTTCAACGAACGGGGAGGGGAGCATCGGCTCCACCAGCACGCCTTCGATCTGCGCGGCGTCGCAGGCTTTCGTGCCGTTGGCGTGGATTTCCTCATACGCTCCCATGGCTGCACCGTCGGATGCGATGCCCAGGCGCACGCCACCGATATCGGTCTTGTGCGTAATGGCCGCGCTGACGATCTTCATGACCGCGCGGCCATTGCCGACATTGCGGAACGCCAGCGCGGCTTCGGCCGGCGAACATGCCACAACGCCTTGCGGCGTCGGAATGCCGGCCTGCTCCAGCAGAGCCTTGGTCTTCGCTTCAGACAAGTTGGCGGTTGTCTCGACGCCGCTCACGTCGGCCAACGGCCGCCATTCGCGCTCGAATTTCGCTTTCCAGCGGCCGTATTCAATGAAGCGCTGGACGGCCAGCACGGCATTGCCCACCGCGCGCATCGGCATCAGCCCGCCATCGATCATCTTGCGATGGCCTTCGCCGGTGCGGTCGCTCATCCAGACCGGCACGATCGGCGTGCTGGTTTCCTCCAGCTGCACGCGCACCATGCTGTCGGCCAGCATGGCCGTGGTCTTGCCGTACTCCACCGGGATCGGCACCAGCACCAGGTCGGTGTTGGGGTCGGCGGCGGTGGCCTTGAGCGTGGCGTAGCTGACTTCGGTGTTGACCAGCACTTCGGCCGTGACGTCGACCGGATTGGTGAACGCGGCAAAGCCGGGCAGGGCTTGCCTGAGCGCTTCGATCGTGTGCGGCGCGAACTCGGACAGCTTCAGGCCGGCCAGGCCGACCATGTCGGAAGCCAGCGCCGCGGTGCCGCCCGAGAAGCTGTACACGGCAAGCTGCTCCTTGCCGGTCGGCTTGCGACGTGCGAGCAGCGAGGCCACGTCGATCAGTTCATCGATGTCGTCGACTTCGATGATGCCTAGCTGGCTGAACACCGCGCTGTTGATCTCGGCGGAACCGGCGATGGCAGCCGTGTGTGATTGCGCCGCCTTCGCGCCGTATTCCGACTTGCCGACCTTGATCGCGACGATGGGCTTGCCACGCCGGGCCGCATGCAGGGCCGCGGCCATGAATCGCGGGCCATTGCGCACGCCTTCGAGCGTGGTGACGATCACCTCGATGTCGGGCGCGTCGGCCATGTAGTGGATGTAGTCGCTGACCTCGAGGTCGACTTCGTTGCCGCCCGAGCACCACAGGCCCACGCCAACGCCACGGTCCATCGCCTGGATGAACGAGCGGCCGAGGCCGCCGCCTTGCGTGGCCACGCCGATCGGGCCGGGGCGGCGGTCGATGCGCCATGCCGGGGAGAATGTCAGCCCCAGGCGCGCGTTCATATTGTTCAGGCCGGGGCAGTTCGGGCCATAGATGCGCATGCCGGTGCTGGCGACGATCTCGCGCATCTCGGCTTCCACCGCACGGCCGTCTTCGCCGGTCTCGCCGAAGCCCGACGTGAACACGATCGCAAACTTGATGCCCAGCTCGCCGCAGTCGCGCAGGGTCTGGATGACCATGTCGGCGCGCACGGCCAGGATCGCCAGGTCCGGCGCTTCCTTCAGGTCCTTGACCGATGCGACGCAGGGCCTGCCATGGATCTCGGCGCGGCCCGGGTTGACCAGGTGGAGTTCGCCCTTGAACTCGGAGAACGTGGTCAGGTTTTCCAACGTGCGGCCGCCGATGCTGTCCGGCTTTTCGGACGCGCCGACCAGCACTATCGAGTTCGGATTGACGAGCCGCGACAGGTCGCTGAACCAGATGGCCTGGTTGGTCATTGCGCTTCTCCCGGCGTGCGGCGCTTGAACAGGCAGGTCGCGGCCATTTCGGCCACGATTTCGCCGCGCTGGTTGACGGCCTTGCGCATGAAGGCGACGATGCCGCGGTCCGGGCGGCTCGTGGCCTTCTGCTCGACCACCTCGATGTCCACGCGGATGGTGTCGCCGATGAACGTGGGCTTGGGGAACTTCAGGCGGTTTTCCAGCACGCTGAACAGCGAGCCTTCGAAGAACTGGTTCGGGATCGAGCGCGAGGTCAGGCCGGCCATGAACGCTGCCACCAGCATGCCGTGGGCGATGCGCTGGCCGAAGATGGTGCCCTTGGCGTATTCGGCGTCGACGTGCACCTTGTTGAAGTCGCCGGTCAGCGCGGCAAATGCGGCCACATCGGCTTCGGTGATGGTGCGCGACGAGGTGCTGTAGGTCAGGCCGGGCGTCAGGTCTTCCCAGTAGAGCGTGGTGTTCGCGACTTGTTCGAGGATGGCGGGTTGGGTCATGGGTGGTGTCTCTCGGTGTCTCTGTGTCTTTCAGGGTTTCTCCCCTCTCCCGCTTGCGGGAGAGGGGCTGGGGGTGAGGGCGGGCGTTTGCAAGAGCGAAGGCTGTTACTTCGTGGCAACTCCTGCCCTCACCCCCGTCCCCTCTCCCGTGGGCGGGAGAGGGGAGCCTTCTTCAGGCGGTGTCAGTCTCAGGTGGTGATGCTGGCGCCGGCACTGCTTATGTCAGCGCACTGATTCCCAGAATCTCGCGCCCGATGATGAGCGTCTGGATCTCCGTGGTGCCTTCGGGAATCATCCCGCCGCGCGTATCCCGGAAGATGCGTTCGATCGGGTAGCCGGTCGCGTAGCCCATGCCGCCGTGCACCTGAAGCGCCAGGTTCGACACCTCGAACGCGGCTTCGGTGGCGTACAGCTTGGCGATCGAGCATTCGGTGCGCGAGGTGCCGTTCTGCATCGAGCGCGCGGCGCGGTAGCCCAGCGAGCGCGCCGCCTGCGTCTTCATGGTCATGTCGACGATGTGCTTCTGGATCAGCTGGAACGAGCCGATCTGGCGGCCGAACTGCTTGCGCTGCAGCGCATAGTCGACCGACAGGTCCAGCGCGCACTGCGCCGCGCCCACCGCGCCCATGGCCACGTTCAGGCGGCCGAAGTTCAGGCCGATCAGGATCTGGCGCAGGCCCTGGCCTTCCTTGCCGAGCAGGTTGGCGGCAGGCACTTCGGCGTCTTCAAACGTGAAGGCCGCGGTGCCGGTGCTGCGCGTGAACATCGTTTCCACCGGCGTGGCGTCATACGGCGTCACGTCGCGCTCGACCAGGAAGAGCGACAGCTCGCCGTTGCAGGTATCGCTGAAGGTGCGCGCCACCACGATGCCGAAGTCCGCGAACATGCCATTGGTGACCCACAGCTTGCTGCCGCTGAGCACGTAGCGGTCGCCGCGCTTGTCGGCGCGGGTCTTGATCTCGGCCACGTTGGAGCCGACGTCCGGCTCCGAGATCGACACGAAGGCCTTGCGCTCGTTGCGCAGCAGCGGGCGCATGAAGCGCTCTTTCTGCTCTTCGTTGCCGTAGGCGTTGATGATGCCCGAGACGATGTTCAGCCCGTTGAGCAGGATGCGCAGCGACAGCCAGCAGTAGCCGGCTTCTTCCATCATCACGGCCCACGTCTGGTAGTCGAGACCAAGTCCGCCGTCGGACTCGGGCAGGTAGCCGCCGAAGTAGCCGAAGTCGGCCAGGCCGGTCAGCACCTCGTGTGGAAAGCGCTTGTCCTTTTCCGCCTGGTCAATGCGCGGCGCGATGTTTTCCTTCAGGTAGCGGCGGATGTTGTCGCGCAGCAGCCGCTGGTCGGCATCGAGGCCGTCGACGTCAATGCTGGAATCAACCATAGCGGCCTCCGGTCACGAACAGGGTTGTGCCGGTGATGTAGCGGGCATGTTCCGATGCCATGAAGGCCACGGCACCGGCGATGTCGCTGGTCTGGCCCGGGAAGGTCACAGCGTTCTTGGCCATGACATTGGCCAGGATGGTGTCGTAGTTCGGCAGGCTCTTGATGTACTCGGTCTCGATATAGCCCGGGGCGATGGCGTTGACGGTCACGCCCTTGCGCGCCTGCTCCAGCGACAGCGCGCGCGTGAAGCCGATGATGCCGGCCTTGGCGGTCGAGTAATTGGCCTGGCCCGGGTTGCCGAACAGCGCGCGCGAGCTGATGTTGATGATGCGTCCCCAGCCCTTCTCGTGCATGAACGGCAACGCGGCGCGGCAGGTGTGGAACGAGCCCTTGAGCGTCACGTCGAGCACCAGGTCCCAGTCAGACTCGTCCATCTTGAGGATGGTGCGGTCCTTGACCAGACCGGCGTTGTTGACGAGCACGTCGATGCTGCCGAACGCTTCCTTGCCGGCGCCGACCATGTTGCGCACCTGTTCTTCCTGGCGCACGTCGCACTGCACGGCAATCGCCTTGCCGCCGGCTTGCTCGATCCCGCTCGCGGTTTCACGCGCGGCGTCCAGGTCCAGGTCCGTGATCACCACGGCCGCGCCTTCCTTCGCCAGCATGCGGGCGGTTTCCGCGCCGATGCCTCGCGCCGAGCCGGTGACGATCGCCACGCGGCCATTCAGTCCAAGATCCATTTCTCCTCCTTAAATTGGTTGCAGAGTCGGGGTTTGCAGAGTCGGGCTCCGCGGAGTCAGTGGTCGGCCAGCAGGGACTCGCGCACGTCGCGCAGGGCCGCCAGATAGGATTCGCGGTGTTTCTCGATACGTTCGGTCGGCCCCGCCAGCGAGATGGCCACCGGACGCTCATCCAGGCGCGCCGGGACGGCCAGCGCCGTCACGCCGGCGGTGCCTTCGTCATGGGCTTCGTACCAGCCTTGCTCGCGTCCGCGCGCCAGTTGCGCCATCAGCGGCTCGATAGCCACCACCGTGCTGCGCGTGACCGCCGGCCGGCGCACGGCTTCAAGCCTGGTCCGTGCCTCGTCTTCCGGCAACAGGCCGAGCAGGGCCTTGCCCAGCGCGGAGGCATGCAGCGCGACACGTTCGCCGACGTCGAGGATGTAGCGCAGCGGCAGCCGGCTCTGCGCCACGGCTGCGACGCGCACGGCCTGGGGCTCCAGCACGCCGAAGAAGGCGCTTTCGTTGGTGGCGTCCGTCAGGCGCAGCACCGCTTCCTGGGCCATCCGGGTCAGCGGGTCGTTGTCGGCGATCTGGCGCGCGGTCTCGAACAGGCGGCCGGTCGGATAAAAGCGGCGCGTGCGCGTGGTGCGCATCAGGTAACCCAGCGAGTGCAGCGTGTGCAGCAGGTCGGAGCAGCTGCTGTCGGCGACGGCAAGCAGCTTCGCCATTTCGGAATTGGAGAGGTCGCGCTTCTCGCGTGCAAAGACCTCGAATACGGCCATGGCGCGGCTGGCTGCGGGAATCTGGACGGGCAAGCTTGTCTCCGAAATACCGAATTTGATTACGACCTATGGAAATAATGTACGACCAGCCGAATGCAAAGGCAATGAATATTTCGAGGGGGTGTAGGAGACTACTGTTAGTCGAAATATGTGCGCGAATCCGCTGGGTGGATATGTCTTGGGATTCTTATGCGCCGATCTGGGCGTGTATCAACGCCTTATGTCTCAGCAGGTATGCAACGCGCACGAGAGCGACGTGCGCATGGGCCGATTGGCCGGCATACGCAAGCCGGCCGGCGAGGACGGGAACCGTCAGTCGCGCACGTCGGCATTGGCGGATCCGTCTGCGTCCTGGTCGTTCTGACGGCGATGCGGCGGCCAGAGGATGGCCACCGCACTGCTATCAATGCGGTATGTATGGCAAGTGCCGATCAGGGCAGGCCTTGGCATCGGTCCCGCTTCGTCGGCGGGCAGGCGGCCGTTGCGTGCGGCGCGGTCGAGCGAGAATCGGCTCTGCACGGCGGTGGTCGCCATCGGGCCGAGCAGGTCGGTGATGTGGGTGCAACCCTTCACGCCGCCCACGCGCGCCTTGACCGCCTGGCGGAAGCCGGCGCGCAGCGCCACGCCCTTGAGCGCGCCATAGGCGGGCTCGATCTCGGGACAGATGTCGGACGGGCCGGCGAGCATGCGGGCGGTGATGTCGCGGATCACGAGGTCCATGTCGACGGTTACCGACACGTGCATGTGATGGATGGCGCCGCCGGGCGGCACCTTCTTGAACAGCAGGTGGGTGCCGTCGGGGGAGATGTCCTTGAGTTCTGCTTCGACGTCGATCAGGCCGTCATCGCGCAGGTAGCCGGTGCAGGTGATCTGGCGCGTGTGCAGTGGCCTGCGGTTGGGAGGGGGCATGTGCTTGTGAATTCCAGGCTTCAGGGCGGCAGACGGCAGAAACCCTCGCTCTCACGAGGCGAGGGGGATGCGCTTGCAGCAGATCGCGAGCAGCGGGCTCAGACCTGCAGGATCGTCGAGACGGCCGCAGCGCCGTCCAGGCCCACCTGTCCGCCGCCGTTCTCGGCCAGCGCGATCTTTGCGCCGTGGCGCTGGCGCGGACCGCTTTCGCCGCGCAGTTGCTGGGCCAGCTCCACCAGTTGCGAGACGCCGGTGGCGCCGATGGGGTGGCCCTTGCTCAGCAGGCCGCCGCTCGGGTTGACGGAGATCTTGCCGTTCAGCCCGGTGGCGCCGCTGCGCAGCAGGCCCACGCCTTCGCCCGCCGCGCAGAAGCCGAGGCTTTCGTAGTACATGACTTCCGACGGGGCGGAGGCGTCGTGCACTTCGGCCACGTGGATGTCGCGCGGATCGACGCCGGCCATCTCGTAGGCCTTGAAGGTGGCGCGAATCGGCGATGGTGCCAGGCTCAGGTCGGGCGTGCCCGCCACGATCGCCGAGGCACCGACCCACACCGGCTTCTTCGCCGTCAGCTTCTTCAGGTAGTCGGCGGTGCACAGCACCACGGCGGCGGCGCCATCGCCAATGGACGAGCACATCTGGAGCGTCAGCGGATCGCTGATCACGCGGCTGGCCAGCACTTCCTCGACCGTGGTTTCGGTGCGGAACTGGGCGAGCGGGTTCAGTGAGGCCGCATGGCGGCTCTTGACCACGATCTGCGCCAGGTCTTCGCGCGTGCAGCCGGTGGCTTCCATGTACTTGCGGGTCTTCTCGGCGTAGATGTCCATGAAGATCGAGCCGCTGCCTGAGCCGACGTGCTTCGGCAGTTCTTCCTCCAGGTCCACCGCCTTGGCCAGCGCGCCGAACGATACGCGCTTGTCTTCATGCGACATGCGCTCGGCGCCCACCACCAGCGCCACCTGCACCTGGCCGGCGCGCACCGCGTTGTAGGCCAGGTTGAAGGCCGTGCTGCCCGAGGCGCAAGCGTTCTCGACGTTGACCACCGGCACGCCCGGCAGGCCCAGGAAGCGCAGGGCGGCCTGGCCGCGCACCATTTCCTGGCCGGTGACCAGGCCCGCGACGGCATTCGAGAAATACACCTGCTCGACGTCCTTGGGCTGGATACCGGCGTCGGCCAGCGCGGCCTGTGCGGCATCCATGGCCATCATGCGGACGGACTTGTCGAGGAACTTCCCGAATGGCGTCATGCCGACGCCGATGATTGCGCATTGCTGATTCACGTAGCTTCTCCTTGCGAAATTCGCGGTCTGTGCCCAGATGATTGCTGCTGCGGACGCAGGGCCGCACACCCCGATGGGGGTGGGCGGGAAGGTCATTCCGGAGAAAGGGCGCGATGCGTTTCGGATGAAGCGGTGATTCTGGAAAGTCTTGTGGCCGCAGCCAAGGTACGTGGGGCTTGATCTAGCGCTTGGGCGTCCCCTCCAGGTCCCGCAGCCGCGCCGCCGCCCCCCCGCGGCCGGCCACGCCGAGCTTGGCATAGATGTTCTTCAGATGCCATTTGACGGTTTCCTGCGCGAGGCCCAGCACCATGGCGATCTTCTTGTTCGGCATGGCCTGCGCGGCAAGGTCGAGCACTTCGCGCTCGCGCTCGCTGAGCAGGCCGGCCGCGTCGGCAGGGGCCCGGCCCGTACCATGGCCGGGCGCGATGGCGCCGGTACTGGCGGCCTCGGTGCGCAGCCGCGTCGCGTAGAAGGCCAGAACGGGGTCGAGCGTGGGGGCGCCCCCGCAGGTGTCGCAGGTGTCCCGGATCGCGTCGATCTGCGCCGGCAGGTCTGGCGCTATGTCCAGCAGCGTGCGTACCAGTCCGAACCGGTGACCCAGCGACAGCGCATTCGCCAGGTGGGAATGCGCGGCTTGCGGGCCGCCGACGCGGTGTTGCGCCAGGGCGAGCTGCATTTCGAGGCCGGCCCGGCGTACCGGGTGGAGCGAGGCGGATTCCAGGTCCTGCGCCATCCGGGTGGCGCAGGTGGCGTAGTCGCGCAGCGGCAGCAGCATGTCGTCGCGCGCCTGCCGGACGACTGCCAGCACGCGCCGCGCGGTCTCGGTGCGCCCCTCGGCATGGCGCTTGCCGATGGCCTCGAGCTGGCTCAGCGCGGTGTTGGCGCTCTGCATCTCGCCGAGCTCGTGATGGCGGCGCAGGCGCAGGGCATGGGCTTCGGCCAGCAGGCGATCCATGCCGAAGCGGTCAGCGTAGGCTTCCAGCCGGTCGATGCTGGCCATGGCCTGCGCCCGGCGCCCCGCCAGCCAGTGCGCGCGTGCGAGCACCCGGCAGGCATGCAGCACGGTGTCGGGCAGCGAGGCGCGTTCCAGCACGTTCATGCGCGATTCCAGCAGCCGGACAGCGGCCTCGGTGTCGTTGACCTCGTACAGGATGTCGGCAAGCAGGCCGGCGGTCATGCAGGAAAGGCCGGTGGCATCGGTGCCGCGCGCATCGGCGCTTTCCAGCAGCTCGCGCACGGTTTGCTCCGCGGCGTCCGGGCGGCCTTCCACGGCGACGCTCATGGCCGCGATGCAGTCGCCCAGGAGCCGGCTGCGCGTGCCTGCGCCGCGCGCGCGGGCTTCGTCCACGACGGCGCGCGCCTGGTCGTACTGGCCCTGGTAGATATAGGCCCAGCCGAGAATATTGCTGCGGCAGCTCCAGCTGAAGTCGTCGGCTTCGGCAGGAATGCCGTCGCGCAGGGAGGGAACCATCGCCAGCACCGTATCGACATCGTCCTGCTGGAGCGCGAGCCCGGCCCGGATCAGTGCCTCGGCGTAGCGCTGGCGGCTGTCGAGCGTCTTGCGCTGCGCGGCGATCCGCGCGAGGCTTTCCTGGGCGGCATCGAAGCGGGCCGTGTACATCGCGTAGTAGGCCGACACCAGCAGCAGGCCGAAGCGCCCGCGCTGTACCGCCTCCGGCAGCCGCCGCAGCAGGCCGACGAGGCGAGTCAGGTCGCCGCGCGCGAGCAGGTCATAGGCACAGGCTTCCACCATGCCGGCGGCAGCGTCCACGTCGCCCGCCTGCACCGCATGGTGTACCGCCTCGTCGATCATGCCGTGGGCATGAAACCATGCGCCCGCGGCGCCGTGCAGGGCCTGGCGGGTGCTGGCCGGCATGACGCCGAGCCGCGCGGCGAGGACGTCGCGCAGTAGCGGATGCAGCCGGTACCAGATGTCGTGGCCGGACTCGCTCTCGCGGGTCACGAACAGCTGGTCCGTTTCGAGGCGGGCGAGGCGGGCCGACAGCGCCGCGGCATCGTCCGGACGCCCGAGCACCGCCGCGCAAAGCGGTCCGCAAAGGCGCTGGCAGAGCGCCGTCGACGCCAGCCATTCCAGATCATCGCCGGGCAGGGCCGCCAGGACCTCGCGCTCGAAATAGCCGGTCAGGGCGGTGACGACGCGCGCCTGCGCGGTATGCCTGTCGGGATGGGAGCGGCTGCGCAGTTCGGCCACGACGCGTTGCAGGCCCGTGGCCCAGCCGTCGGTGAAGCGGTGGATCTCGGCGACGTCGCGTGCGTCGATGCCGCCGAGCTGTCCGGCAAGAAAGCGCTCGGTTTCCTCGGCGGTGAAGCGCAGGTCGCGCATGCCCACCTCGGTCAGCAGCCCGCGCGCGCGGATGCGCTCCAGTGACAGCGGCAGGGCGGTGCGCGACCCGAGCACGACATGGACGTTGGGCGGTGCATAGTCGATCAGCCATTGCACTGCCCGGAAAGTGCGCGGGTTGCGCACGCGGTGCAGGTCGTCGAGGATCAGCACCAGTTCGCGCGGGTGGCGTGCGAGTCCCTGTACGAGGCTGATGATCCAGGGCTCGATCTCTGCGTCGGCGGGTTCCGCGTGCCCGGGCGCCACGCCCGGCGGACGCGCGATTGCGCGCGCCGCAGCCGGATCGGCCCGCGCAACGCTCGCCAGCAGGCTGACGCAGAAGTGGGCCGGGGCGTTGTCGTCCGCCGCGAGCGACAGCCACGTCACGTCATAGTCCATCGACAGCAGCTGCCGGCGCCATGCCAGCAAGGTGGTCGTCTTGCCACTGCCGGCCTGGCCGTGTACCACCACACAGCGATGGCGGCGGGCGTCCTGCAGCCGCGCCATCAGGGCGTCGCGGGGCAGCAGGGCGTCCTTCGTACGTGGTGGAGTCAGGCGGGCGGCGTCGATGCCTGCGAAGAGATCGTGGCTGTCCGGCTCCGCGGGCGGTGACGGCTCGGGAGCCACGGTCGCCGTGGCGGCGTCGGGCGCAGCCACGGCGGCGGCCACGGGAGCGGCCGCAGGAGCGGCCTCAGGAGCAGGCGCCAGCCAGACGAACGGCTGGGTCGCGGCGGCGTCCGCACGATACGCCGCGACGCATGCCAGCAAGTCCGGCACGGTGCGCATGGCGTGGCGCAGCGCGCTGGTGTCCATGGCGCGCAGGCAGCGCTGCACCGTGCGTGGCCACGAGGCGGATGGTCCCGGAAAACAGGCCTGGAAGCGCGGATGCCGCGCCAGCCAGCGGCGCACGGCCGGGTGCCGCTGTCCGATGTCGTTGTCGCAGAGCAGATAAAGGGCCGCATTGCCGTGCACGGCACGCTCCACCCTGCGCAGGAAGGCAAGCCAGGGGCGCACGGTGGCGGGCGCCGGGTTGTCCGCGGGATGCGCCCCGTGGTCGCCGCCGAGTTGACGGAGCGCGTCGAGCAGGGCCGCCATGCCCACGCGCCGCGTGCCATCGCCGTCGGCGACGCCGGGCGCATCGTCCGCCTTGCGGCTGGCGAGAACGAGGGCGTGTTCGTCGCCGTGCACATAGAGGCCCACGATATCCACCATGCAGCCGGAAAAATCGGGAAAGCCGGCCGAGTCGGATGCCCCCTGCGCGCGCATGCGATGGCGCACGGGCGGCTCCTGGCCCATCGCCTTCCAGTGGCGCGAAATGGTGGCGGCGCTGACGCCGAGCGTCTCGGCCAGCGTGCGGGTGCTCCACGGCTCCGAAGAATCCGGGCGGCCGCGCGCGGTGAGTTCGGCCAGTTGCGCCAGGTCCACCTTCACCGGCGGTGCGCCGCGCGGGAGGTTGTTCTCGATGCCGGGCAGGCGCCACTGCACATACCGTTCGCGCCAGCGCGCTACCTGCGCGCGGCCCATGCCAAGCTGGTCGGCGATGTCCTTGTTCTGCATGCCCTGCGCGGCGAGCAGGACGATGCGGACCCGCTGCGCCAGACGCGCACTGGTATCGGCCGCATCCGCCAGTGCCGTCAACGCCTCACGTTCGCTGGCGCTCAGCACCACTTCTGCCGCGACGCGCATCCCGCCTCCTTTCCTACCCTGCCAATCCTGGCGCCAAGTAGAGCATAAACACCGGTCTCGATGCAACGGCACGTGACGGAATGGCGTGCCGTCCGGCAATCTGAGCGCCCGTCCGGGAGTGCTTGCCACCCCCGAGGGGGTGTGCGGGCGACCGGGGGCGCTCCGTACATTGGCAACACCGAACGAACGAACACGGACGCCTGCCCGTCCGCAACCCTGGAGAGACAAGATGAGTGTGACCCAAGCCCTGCAAGGTGTGGTCGGCTGGCTGACGCTGAACCGGCCGGAAAAGCTGAACAGCATGACGCGCGACATGGTCGAGTCGATGACCGCGACGCTGAAGGCGTGGCGCGACGACACGGCCGTGCGCGTGGTGGTGCTGACCGGCACCGGACGTGCCTTCTGCGCCGGCGCGGACCTGAAGGCGGGTAATGGCGCCGCCGCGCCGCAGCCGGGCGAGCGGGACTCGCTCGACGTCATCGTCGAGTTCTTCGACACGCTGCGCAATTTCCCCAAGCCGGTGATCGTGGCCGTCAACGGCATGGCGCTGGCGGGCGGCATGGAAGTGGTGCTGTCGTGCGACATCGTGCTGGCCGCCGAAAGCGCAACGCTGGGCGACGCCCACTCGAACTTCGGCGTGTTCCCCGGTGGTGGCGGCGCGGCGCTGCTGCCGCGCAAGGTGCCCGACAACGTGGCCCGCTACCTGCTCTTCACGGGCGACGCTCTGAGCGCCGCCGAGATGAAGACCTATGGCCTGGTCAATGAAGTGCTGCCCGATGCCGACCTGACCGCCCGCGCCCAGGCGCTGGCCGAGAAGCTTGCGGGCAAGAGCCCGCTGGTACTGGCCCGCATGAAGCGCGTCGCCGCCAACGCCTGCGACAAGACCACCGCCGAGGCCATCCGTCACGAGTTGCTGGAGCTGCGCGACCACAAGCGCTCGTACGACATCCAGGAAGGCCTGCGCGCCTTCGCGGAAAAGCGCAAGCCCGAGTTCAAGGGCTACTGATACATCGCCAGAACAGACCACACACGAGGTAACACGATGCCATACCAACTGCCCAACGAAGACCACCGCATGGCCGTCGAGGCCTTCCGCAAGTTCCTGCACGCCGAAATCAAGCCGGTGGTGAAGGAGTACCGCGACCGCTTCATCCCGAAAGAGAAGATGCGCGAGCTGATCATGCAGATCTCGAAGTTCGGCCTGCCGGGCTGCACGGTGCCGGTCGAGCACGGCGGCCTGGGCTGGACCTATACCGCGCAAGGGATGCTGTTCGAAGAACTGATGGCCGTGTCGTGCGACATCGGCATCTGCGTGATGATCAACAACGGCGTCGCGCGCAAGCTGCTGACGGCGAGCCCCGAGATCCGCGACCGCTACCTGCCGGGCATCCTGGCCGGCGAGCTGTTCGGCTGCGCGGGCATCTCCGAGCCGGACGTCGGCTCCAACGTGGCCGAGCTCAAGACCCGCGGCGTGCGCGACGGCGACGACTTCATCATCAACGGCGAGAAGACCTGGATCACCAACGGCCACTACTCCGACTTCATCATCTGCACCTTCAAGGGCGAGAAGGGGCTTTCGCACATCCTGGTCGACCGCCAGGAGCACGGCTATGAAACGCGCAACATCGAGAAGATCGCGCTGAATTCGCAATCGACCGCGCAGGTGTTCTTCAGCGACACCCGCGTGCCCGCCAGCAACCTGCTCGGCGGCGAAGGCGAGGGCCTGAAGAACACCATGAAGATGTTCGAGATGGCGCGCGGCCACGTGGGCATGTTGTCGGTGGGACTGATGCGCGCCGCGCTGGAAGACTCGATCGCCTACGCCACCGAGCGCAAGCAGTTCGGCAAGGTGATCGCCGGCCACCAGCTCGTGGCCGCCAAGATCGCCAACATCGCCATGCTGCTCGACGCCTCGCGCCTGATGTGCCAGCGCGTGTTCGGCATGATCGACGCCGGCGTGCGTTGCGACCTGGAAGCCTCGATGGCCAAGGCGTTCGCCACGGAATCGGCGGTCAAGGCCTGCCGCGAGGCGGTGCAGTTGCACGGCGGCAATGGCATCACCAAGGAGTTCATGGTCGAGAAGTACCTGCGCGAGGCCATCATTATCCCGATCCCGGACGGCACCACCGAGATCCAGCGGCTGTTCATCTCGCGACGGCTGACGGGTGTGTCCGCCTTCCAGTAGAACCAAGCGATAACGGAACATCCTTGCCGGCGCCCGCTACAGGCGCCGGCATTTCTTTTTCAGGACTCGCCAATGCATACACTCGAACTCCAGGCGGCCGCGGCGCTTGACTACCCTTGCGGCGAACCGCCCGGCGACGGCGCCGTGCGCGAGGTCGCGCCCGGCGTGCTGTGGATTCGCATGACGCTGCCGGATGCGTTCGGCATCATCAACCTGTGGGCGCTGGAAGATGACGGCGGCTGGACGCTGGTCGATACCGGCATCCATGCGCCGTCCGTGGTGCGCGACTGGGAGGCGCTGCTGCAAGGTCCGCTCGGCGGCAAGCCGGTCCGGCGGGTGGTGCTGACGCACCAGCATGTCGATCATGGCGGCATGGCCGGCTGGCTCGCCAGCCGCACCGGCGCAAGGCTGTGGATGACGCGGCTGGAATACCTGTCGGCGCAGGCGCTCGCGGGTGCCGATGTCGATGCATTGTCGCCGGGAGCCTTGGCGTTCTACCGCCGCGCGGGCTGGGATGCCGATACCGTGGCGCGCTATGAAGCGGTGCTCGGACGCTACCAGTCGGCTTTCCATCCGCTGCCGGACAGCTACCGGCGCATACGGGATGGCGAGATGCTGCGCATCGGCTCGCATGCATGGCGCGTGGTGGTGGGTGCGGGCCATACACCAGAGCATGCCACCTTGTACTGCGAGGCCCTGGGCGTGCTGATCGCCGGAGACCAGGTGCTGCCTCGCATTTCCTCGAACATTTCGGTGCATCCCTCCGAGCCCGAAGCGGACCCGCTGGCCGAATGGATCGCGTCACTGGGCAAGTTGCGCCGGGAAGTGCCGGCGCGCGTGCTGGTGCTGCCGGCACACAACGAGCCTTTCACGGGGCTGCACGTGCGACTGGCGGCGATGGAAGCCGGCATCCAGCGCAAGCTGGCGAAGCTGCGCGGGGCGCTGGCAGTGCCGCACCGCGTGGTGGATGTGTTAGCCGTGCTGTTCTCGGGGCCGATGTCGCCGGCTCACCCGTCGCGCTATTGCCTGGCGACCGGCGAGGCGCTCGCGTACCTGAACTACCTGTTGAACCTCGGCGACATCGAGGTGCAAGACGACGCCTGCGGGGTGGCGTGGTATCGGATGAAGGGCTGAAGGGCTGAAGGGAGGAGGGAAATCGAGAAGGGGCAGGAAGCCGCAATATGACGCAGGGGTGTGCCCCCTCTCCCGCAGGCGGAAGAGGGGATAAAGCCGCCGCGCATTCTCGCGCGGCCAGTGTCCGTCAAGCAACGCGGCGCGTGCGGTCCTTCCAGTATTTCTCGCGTACCTGCCGCCGCTGAACCTTCCCCACCACGCTGACCGGAATCTCCGTCACGAACACGATTGACTTCGGCGCCTTGAAGCGACCGATGGTAGCCTTGACGTGCTCAATCAGCGCTTCGGCGGTGACCTCGCACCCGTCGCGCAGGATGACCTCCGCGTGGACGATCTCGCCCCACTGCTCGTCCGGCACGCCGACCACTGCGCTCAGCGCGACTGCCGGGTGCGCGCTCAGCGCGGACTCCACCTCGATGGCATAGACGTTGAAGCCGCCGGTGATAATCATGTCCTTCTTGCGGTCGACGATGAAGAGGAAGCCCTCCTCGTCGACGTAGCCCAGGTCGCCGGACTTCCAGTAGCCGTTCTCGAACTCGGCGGCGGTGCCTTCGGGGTTGTTGTAGTAGCCGGAGATCACCGCGCGCGAGCGCAGCCAGAGTTCGCCGACGACGCCGGGCGCCACTTCCTTGCCCGACTCGTCCACCACGACCACTTCGGCCTGGCCCGTCACGCGGCCCGCCGACCCGAGTCGTTCGTCGGATGCGCTGGCGTGATCCGCCTTGGTCAGCACGGCCACGCGCTGCATGCACTCGGTGGCGCCGTAGGCCTGCACGAAGATATTGCCGAAACGCTGCTGGAGCTGGCGCAGCTTGTTCGGGCTCATCGGCGCGGCGCCGTAGAAGCACGTGGCGAGTGTGGAGAGGTCGTGGCTGCTTGCCTCCGGCATGTCGAGCAGGCGGTAGAGCAGGGTGGGCACCATCATGGCGACGGTGATGCCATGCGCCTCGACGTTGCGGCACCACTGGCGCATGTCGGGCACATTTTGCGTGACGGTGCAGCCGCCGCGGAACATCGTGGGCAGCAAGCCCAGGCCCGAGCCGTGGCTGATCGGCGCCATGTGCAGATAGCGGGTGCCGGCGTCGAGCCAGGTCTCGCCGGGGGCATAGAAGGAGTCGCGGTTGGCGAGCCAGTTGTCCATCGTGTACTGGGCGCACTTGCTCTTGCCGGTGGTGCCGCCGGTGAAGCGGTAGACCAGGGTGTCGCGGAAGATATCGCTCTCCACGCCGGGGTCGGTGTCGGGCACGCCTTCCAGCAGTTCGCCGAAGCACAGCAGGCCTTCGCGGCGTTCGGCGGGCGGGTCCATGCAAACCACGGTGATGCCGCGCTCGCGCAGCATGGGGTAGTACGTCTCGATCAGGCTGTTCTCGATGAACACGACCTTGGGCTGGATGAAGTCGATCTGCCAGCGGTGCTCGTCGATGGAATCGCGGAAATTGGTCCAGCAGGCCGCCGCCTCGCCCTTCAGCGCGGTCCAGGCGTGCAGCAGCGAGAGGCTGTCGTTCTCGAGGATGCACAGCCATGTGTCGCCGCGGCGCAGCTGAAGCCGGTCGCGGATCATGTTCGCCACCTGATTGGTGAAGCGATGCAGTTCGCCGAGCGTGAAGCGGCGGTTGCGTTCGGTATTGACCAGCGCCTCCCGGTCACGATGCTGCATCGCGATCTGTGCCATCAGGTTGGCGAAGTTCATCTTCATGTCGGTCTCCTTGCGCCCGGCGCTGCCGTCTGGCGTGCGGCGCGTCCGGGTGTGTCCTGTCGGTCCTGTCGGCCTAGTTGGTCGAGTGGGTCGTGTCGCGATCAGCCGCGGTGGGCCCATTCCGCGAGCACGGCGGCGGTGTGTTCGCCGCGGGCGGGAACGGGGCCGGGCGCCGCCGCGGGCGTCGCGGAGAAACGTGGCGCCGGGCTGGGCTGCAGCACGCCATTGGCCTGCGTGTAGACGCCGCGCGCCGCCAGGTGCGGATGGCTGGCCGCCTCCTCCGGACTCAGCACGGGCGCGAAGCACGCATCGGTGCCTTCCAGCAGTGTGCACCATGCGGCCCGGTCGCGGGTGGCGAAGAGCGCGGCGAGGCGTTCGCGCAGCGCTGGCCACTGTGCGGCATCGTGCTGCGTGGCGTACGCCGGATCGTCGGCCAGCCCGAGCCGCTCGCGCAGTTCGCGGTAGAACTTGGGCTCCAGCGCGCCGACGGTGATGAACTCGCCGTCCGCGCAACGGTAGGCGTTATACCAATGCGGCCCGTCGATCATGCTGCGGCCGCGCGTGCGTTCGAAGCGGCCGCCGGCCTGCAGCGCGAGGAGCAGCGACATCATGTGCGCGCTGCCGTCCACGATGGCGGCATCCACCACCTGCCCGGGGCCGCCCGCGCGGACCTGCATCAGGGCCGCCAGCAAGCCGACCGCGAGATACATGGCGCCGCCACCGATGTCGCCCACCAGGCTCGGCGGGGCCATTGGCGCCTCGCCCGGCTGACCCGAGTACCAGAGCGCGCCGGACAGGGCGATGTAGTTGATGTCATGGCCGGCGGCCTGGGCGAGCGGACCGTCCTGGCCCCAGCCGGTCATGCGGCCGTAGACCAGGCACGGGTTGCGCTGCAGGCAGGCATCAGGGCCCAGGCCGAGGCGCTCCATCACGCCGGGGCGCATGCCCTCGATCAGCGCATCGCATTGTTCGACCAGCCGCAGCACCGTCGCGCGGCCTTCCTCGGTCTTCAGGTCGACCGCCACCGAGCGCTTGCCGCGGCGCGCAATGGCGCTCGGGCCGAGGTCGATGGCATCCTCGCCTGCCTGCAGCCGGTCGACGATGACCACGTCCGCCCCGAGATCCGCCAGCAGCATGCCGCAGAACGGGCCGGGGCCGATGCCGGCCATTTCCAGTACGCGCACGCCTGCCAGCGGCCCCTTTTTCTCCTGCCTGGTTGCTTCCATCCGGATAGTCCCGCTGATGATCTTGGGCAGGAGCATAGTGAAGTCCGGCCCGGGCGGCGCCCCCCGCCGAGGGGGACCGTGCAGGCTTGCCAGGTGTTGCAGGCATGCCGTGCCATAAAAAAGCCGCGATCCGCCTGAGGGCGGCGGGTCGCGGCGCGGGAATGCGGGGAAGGGGGCGAGCGCGCGTGGCGCGGATAAACGCCCCTTGAAGCGCAACAGGCGTTGCGTCGTCGCTCAGGCCGGGTCAGCCGGCCTGCCGGTCGTCGGCCATCGCACGGGCCTCGCCCGCCCCGCTGGCTGTCGCGAGGCGCAGCGTGGCCCGCCGCTTGCACCACAGCGCCAGCGCGGGGATGAGGATCGTCGCGGTCACGGCCGCGTAGAACACGGCGGGGCCGCCGCTGCCGTGCAGCAGCATGCCGCCAGTGACCGGCCCAAGGATCCCGCCGATGCGGCCGATGCCGTACATCCACGCGATGCCCGCCGAGCGGCCATTGGTCGGATAGAAGGCTGCGGCCAGCCCCGGCAGCGAAAACATCGCGCCGCTGAGTCCGACGCCGGTGAGGAAGAGAATCACGGGCAGCAGTTCCGGATGGCCAACCAGGCGGCCGAGCGCCCAGACCGACGCGCCGCCCACCGCAAAGGCAAGCGAGATCACGGTGTTGCGGTCGAAACGGTCCATCAGCCAGCCGAAGCAGAACGCGCCGGCGATGCCGCCGACGGACAGCAGGCTCGTGGACAGCGTGGCCTGCCGCAGCGACGCGCCGGCTTCCTGGATCAGGGTGGGCAGCCAACTCATCAGCAGGTAATAGGCGAAGGTGCCGCTGAAGTAGGCGAGCCACAGCATCAGCGTGCCCGTGCGCAGGCGGCGCGACAGCAGCACGCCCATGCCGGACTGCTGGTCCGCGGCATGCGCCTCGGTGAACACGAAGCGGACGCCCTCGAAGCGCTGCGCAGGGTCGATCCGGCGCAGCACGGCGGCGATCCGTTCGGCCGGCCAATCGCGCAGCACCATGAACCGCACTGGTTCCGGCATGGCAAAGTGCGCCACCAGCGCAAGTGCGATGGGCAGCACGGCACCCACCACGAACAGGCTCTCCCAGCCGAACGACGGCACCAGCAGCGCGGCGGCCACGCCGCAACCCGCCGCGCCGAGCATGCCGCCGCAGGCAATCGTATTGATCACGAGCGAGCTGCGCCGCGTCGGCGCGTACTCGAACATCAGCGTATTGGCGCCGGGCACCGCCGCGCCGATGCCGAGGCCGGTCAGGAGGCGCCAGATGCCCAGCGTGAGCGGCGTCTCGGCGAAGATGCTGGCGAAGCTGCACAGGCCGAACATGACCATCGAGACGACCATGACGGTCTTCGGCGTGGAACGGTCGTACAGCGGGCCGGACAGCATCGCGCCGAGCGCCATGCCGACGATGGACGCGCTCATGACGGGTCCGAACACGGACTTTTCCATGTGCCAGGCCTCCATCAGGGCGGGAATCACGAAGCCCACGGTGAGGGCATCGTAGGCGTCGATGGCGATCATCAGGAAGCAGACCGCCAGGATGCCCCACTGGTAGGGCGAAAAGCGCCGCGCGTCGATGAAACGCTTGACGTCGATATCGCGGTCGAGGTTGCGATCTGGATTCCGCTCACTGTCCGGGTAGGGTCGGGCCATGCTGTCTCCTCCTTGTCCTTGGTATGGGTTGCGACGCCATTGTTGGGGGGCGGTCAGTGCGCGCGCAATGGAGGGTTCGGGTGGGAAAGGGAAAACCACGGGAGAACTTATGGCCGGTGATACTTATTCCGCCATGCGTGGCGCGGACGAGTCGCAACGGCCGGTCCGGCTGCCGATACTGCCGATGTATTGAGCGACACAGCAAGAATATTCTTCCAACGTCCTTCCGGTCCGTAGCATCAGCGCATCCGAATCGGAGAGACATCATTGAAACAGGCAGCATCGCAGCACACCGGGGAAGCAGCGGTCCCCTGCAAGGCATCCGGAGTCGCTTGACACACTGCGTTTCGGTCAGAACCTGTGGCGAACTCCGATCGCTACGCCGAACATGCCCTTTTGTCCGGCGGTGGGGAAGTACCCATTGGCAAAGCTGATCGGCGACGAGTCGAAGTTCAGGCCGGCGTTGCGCGCATAGGCGGTCGTCAGATATACATCCGTGCGCTTGGAATGATCGTAGTCGGCGATAAAGGTCACCTGCCAGGGATTGGCGGGTTCGGTTCCGGGCGCCGTGGCAATGAGTCTGGCTTCCTTGATGTCGCCATAGAAGTAGGCGAGGCTGAGTCCTAAAGCCGGCATGGCGCGGTAGTTCACTCCAGCCCACCAGTAGTCGTCACGAATCAATGTATTGCTATTGGCAAAGCTGGAGCGGTTCCAGCGGTAGCCGGCCATGGCCTTGATCGGGCCGAAATCGTAGCTGAGGGCACCGCCGAACTTGCGAACCCTGCCTGGCTGTCCAGTCGTGACGGTTGGTCGCCACTCGTCGTACACCGCTGTGGCACCGAACTTGCCGTCGGTGTAGGTCAAGGAAGCGCCATAGCCGGTGTTGTCGCGGAAGTTGCCGGGCGTTTCGCCGCCGCCGCCGTTGGCGAGTGCCGTGGTACCAAGGACGCCGGTGCCGGCGCCAGGCGTGTAATGCGCGGATGCCGTCAGGCGGCCGAAAGTCCCAAGGTATTTGATCACGTTGTCGCTGCGATAGTTGACCCCGAGTTGCCAGGCAATCGGTTCATACAGTACCGCATATCGGGTGGGCGTAAAGTTTGAGAAGCCGTCGAAGATGCTGGTGTACTGGCGTCCGAATGTCAGCCTGCCGTATGGACCTTGAAGGCCTACGTAGGCCTGACGTCCGAACAGCCGGTTCGACGTCGCGGTCCCCGTATCGACGCCAAAGCCGCCTTCGAGAACAAAGACGGCGGAGATGCCACCTCCCAATGCTTCCTGCCCGCGCAACCCCCACCGCGGAGACGAGAGGCCGGCGTTAACCATCGAGAAGCGCTTCCCGCCCGGTTGCGGCACGAGTTGGCCGTTGACGACAGTGGGTACCCCGCGCGCTACGTTGTTGACGTACTCGATGGGGGCATCCAATACGCCGTATATGGTCACGCTGGACTGCGCCAGCGCCGTTCCCCCCATGGATGCCAGGGCGGAAAACACGAACACCCTTGCTTTCATGGCGTCATCCGTTTCGTTGAAGTATCGTCTGCGGCCCCGGGCTGAGCGATCCGCACGGAGTGGCAAGTGGCATCCTGCCCCTGGAGGTCCGTCTGGCGTTCAACGTCCCGGCCAGGCCAGCCCTGCGCGGATAGCACAGCGTCATTGTCCTGGCCGACTGACGCCACCCGGCCGGGGATATCCGCGAGACCCGCAGAAAACTTCACGGGAAACCGTGTTGCCATCGTTGCGTTGCCATCGAGCGGCCGTATGACCTGCCGCGACTTGACATGAGGGTCGTCGAAGAGTTCCGTGGCGTCCAGCACGGGCGAGAACGGCACGTCTGTCCCCTCGAACTCAGCTCGCCATGCCTCAAGGGGACGCGAGGCAAAAATGCGATTCAGCAATGCATGGACTTCCCGCTTGTGCTGCTGTCGCTGTGCACGGGACGCGTAGGCTTCCGACAGCAACTCCGGAAATTCAGCCCCAAGCCGGTCTCGCAGCGACAGCCAGAATTTGTTCTCCATGATCCCGAGGACCATGTGACGACCGTCCGCGGTT
This sequence comes from Cupriavidus oxalaticus, assembly GCF_038900635.1. GTDB lineage: Bacteria > Pseudomonadota > Gammaproteobacteria > Burkholderiales > Burkholderiaceae > Cupriavidus > Cupriavidus oxalaticus_B. Next base: position 137,260 of record NZ_JAYMRX010000006.1, read on the forward strand.
TGGAAGATATCGTTGTCCGGCATCACGCCAGGCGTGTCGTGGCCGGCTGCGAGCGCTTGCCTGGCTGTCCAGGCCGCTCCGGCAGTCCAGGCGAAGATGGAGTCGTGGATCGACACGTCCAGATGCTGCCCGCACCCGCTCTGCCGCGCGCTCATGATCGCGACGGCAAGGGCCAGGCTGGCGTAGGCCGCGGCGGCATAGTCCGAGATACGCACCCGGGGCCGTGCCACCAGGTCTTCCATCTGCGCCGGTACTCCCCAGTAGCCGGCGAGGGCCAGGTAGTTCAGGTCATGACCGGGATCGGCAGAGTACGGGCCGGATTGCCCGAATCCGGATATCGAACACACCACGATGCGCGGATTCGCCGCGCTGAGTTGGGCATAGCCGAGGCCGAGCCGATCCATGACACCCGGCCGAAACCCTTCGATCACGGCATCTGCCTCGCGGGCGAGCGCCAGGAATGCGGTTCGCCCCGCGTCCGACTTCAGGTCCAGGGCAATGCAGCGCTTGCCGTGATTCAGCTGGGCAAACGCATTGCGTCCCATCGTCCTGACCGTATCACCGCCATTGGGCTGCTCCACCTTGATGACGTCCGCCCCCAGTTGGCTCAGTGCGAGCGCCGCGTGAGGCCCTGGCAGAAGCTGGCTGACGTCCAGTATCTTTGCGTCCTTCAGACAGGACCATGCTGCAATGGTCATCTCGTCAGCCTCCCGACTCTTTTGCAATGCCAATGCCGGCGATCCATTTGCCGTACTGGCGGTCTTCTGCCCGAACGAATTCGGCGAATTCGGCCGGTGACTTGCTGAGCCGGATCTCGGCACCGATACCGCGTGCGTGGGTGTCCAGCAAGCCGTGGGCGATGATGGCGTGCAGATGTGTGAACAGGAGCGCCAACAGGTCAGGCGGCAATCTGGCAGGCGCGAAAATGCCACCCCAGTTATCGAGCACGTAGCCGGGCGGCAATGCCTCCGCCAGCGTCGGTACCTCAGGCAGGATGGGCGATCTGGCTGCGGTGGTCACCGCCAGCGGAGTCAGTTGGCCGCTGCGCAGGTAGGGCACCGTCATCGACGCGACGGGAATGCCGAACAGTACCTGGCCATTCAAGACGGCATTGGTAATTTCCGGCCCGCCTTTGTACGGGACGTGAACGGCTTTCGCGTCATGCTGACGAAGAAGCGCCTCCGCCGCGAGATGAGCAATGCTTCCCTTTCCGCTCGACGCATAGTTGTACTTCTCCGGCGCGCGCCGGATCTCCGCCACGAGCTCGCGCAGGGTGCGTAGGTTCGAGGTTGACTTGACGACCACGACCGAGGCGCCGCCGCTGAAGCATGTGATCGGCGTGAAATCCGTAGCGAGGTCATAAGGCTTCTTCGCATACATGTGCGAGCTGATCAATTGCGTGTTGGCCAGCAAGCCGAGCGTGTAGCCATCCGGGGCGGCGCGCTTCAGGGCCGTCGTTCCAATCAGCCCGCCAGCACCTGGAATGTTCTCGATGACCACCGCCTGGCGCAGGCGCTTGCCCAACTCGGCGCCGAGCATGCGAGCGAGGAGGTCGGGCGAACTTCCGGCGAGAAAGGGAACGATCATGCGAATGGGCTTCTCGGGGTAGCCTGCGGCGAAGGCTGTCCGAAGCTGCGGCAGCGCCATTGCGGCTGCCGTCGCAAGCAGCCAGGATCTTCGGTTCATCTGAGTGTCTCCTTTTTTGTGGTACGCGTGGGCAGCCTGGCGTCGGCAGGCAACTCACGCGTCCGTCTTGGCGGCTTCCAGGATCACGCGTGCAATGGTGTTGCGTTGGATCTCGCTCGTCCCGGTGTAGATCCGGCTCATGCGCAATTTGCGGAATACGTGCTCCACGGGGTGCCCCCTGGTGACGCCGACGTTCCCGTGTATCTGCACCGCCTTGTCCGCGACTTCAAAGCAGCGTTCGGAAACAAAGAGCTTGCAGGCGGAGGCCTGCATGCGGATATCCGCGCCGCGATCGGCGAGCACCGCTGTGTTGGCGATCATGCTTTCACAAGCCCACAACGATGCCGCCATATCTGCCAGCATATGCTGGATGGCCTGGAACCGCGCGATGGGGGCGCCGAATTGATGGCGCTGCTGCGCATACTGCAATGAGCGCTGGTAAACCTTCCTGGCCTGGCCCAGCATGCTCGGGCAATGCAGCAGCCGATTGACGTTGATACGGTTCATGCCAAGCCGGAACCCGTTGCCGAGCCCGCCGAGAATGTTCGACTTCGGCACGCGCACGTTCTCGAAACTGATGTCGGCATCGATGTGCTGGCCGGACATCGGCACGTATGCCACCTCGACTGTCACGCCCGGCAGATCGAGGTCGACCAGCACGGCTGTGACCGTCGCCGGGGTCGTGGTGGGATCGGTCACGCACATGACGATGGCGAAGTCGGCAAAGGGAGCGCCGCTGATGTAGTGCTTGCGGCCATTGATCACCAGGTCGTCGCCGTCAGCGACCGCGGTGGTGGAGATGCTGTTGGCATCCGAGCCCGAATGCGGCTCGGTCAGGGCAAAGCAGGTGGCCTTGTCTGCGCGGATAACAGGGAGGAAATACCGCTCCATCTGGTCCGGGGTCGCATGGCGAAGCATGTTGCCAACGCGCGGCGGCCCGCCCAGATCGCCCAGCACGTGAGGCGCCAGCGCGCACTCCGAGGAGGCGATCTCCAGCTTCAGGGCGCATTGGTCGACAATGGTCAGCCCCTGGCCGCCATGCTCCTTCGGCAGATAGATGCCATACAGGCCCCGCTCTGCCGAGCGCTTCCAGACCTTGCGCAGCACGTCGCGTGGCCAGGGGTCCTCGGGTCCAAGCTGCGCCGATGCCTGCAGCGGAACCAGCTCATCCTGGATGAAGGTGCGGATGCGTTCGCGGATGTGCCCGAGTTCAGGGCTGACAAGATGATCCATTAGTGTCTCCTAGTTCACGCGGCGGTCCACGCCTTTCCAGTAGGGCTCGCGCACCAGCTTGCGTGCGAGCTTGCCATTCGGGTTCTTGGGCAACTCGCGGACGAACTCCACGGATCGCGGGGTCTTGTAGTCGGCGATGAGGGCACGGCAATGCGCGATGATGTTGTCCTGGTGCGTCATGGCGCCTTCCTTCAGCGAAACCACCGCCTTCACGCTTTCTCCCCAGGTGGAGTCAGGCACGCCGATGACGCAGGCTTCGAAGATGTCGGGATGCCGATAAAGGGCCGCCTCCACCTCGGTCGGGTACACGTTGAAGCCACCGGAAATAATCATGTCCTTCTTGCGATCGACGAGGTATAGATAACCTTCGTCATCCACCCTGGCGAGGTCGCCGGTTTGCAGCCATCCGTCAACGATGGCTTCGGCGGTAAGCGCCGGTTCGCCCCAGTAGCCCTGGAAAACATCGTCGCCCCGGATGATGATTTCGCCGATGGCGTCGCCACTCACGTCGTTCCCGGCATCGTCCACAACGCGGACCTCCGATTCGGCGAAGGGCCGCCCGCACGAGGCCAGCCGCTCGGGTCGCTGCGCGATGGCATGGGCGTGGTCGGCAATGCTGAGTCGCGCCACGCCGGAGGTTGACTCGCTGGCGCCGTAGCCCTGTGCCAGGATCGGGCCGATGCGCTCCCATGCCTCCCGGATGCGCGCGGGAGCCATTGGCGCCGCGCCGTAGCTCAATGCACGCAAGGTCCGCAGATCCGCGCGCTCAAGGCCCGGCTCGGCGAGCAGCATGTTGATCATCGCGGGCACCATCATGGCGTGGGTAATGCCGTAGCGCCCCACGGCGTCGAGGAATTCTGCGGGATCGAAGCGCTCGAAGAGCACGAGCTCGGCACCTCGGAACAGGTTCGGCTGGACCAGCATGCCGGAGGCGTGGGTGACCGGCCCGAGCAGTGCGATGCGATCGCCCGGGCGGACGTCGCCGTCGGTCAGCAAGACCTTGCGGAACGCCGCCATCCGGTTGCCATGGCTCTGCATTGCCGCCTTCACTTTGCCAGTGGAGCCCGACGAGAAATGAAGCACGGCAAGGTCATCGGGTGCCGAGCGGACGTCTAGCGGCGTGGCGGAGGCGGAGGCAACCATGGTTTCGTAGTCGGCATATCCCTCCACGCCGCCACCGATCGCGACAAAAGTCTCGATGGATCCGAACCCCGGGGTGTCGGCACAGTAATTGGTGAAGCCGGGACCTGCGATCAGCACGCGTGGCGTGCAACCCTCCACCAGTTCGCTCACCTCGCCGGCCGTGAAGCGCGCATTCATCGCGGCCTTCACCAGGCCTGCCTTGTACAGTGCACATTCGATTTCGACCAGTTCCACGCAGTTGCGGGCCTGTATTGCCACGCGGTCGCCCCGGTTCAGCCCCAGCGCCTGCAACGCATTGGCCAGCCGTGTGGAGCGGTCGTTCAGGTCCCGATAGGTAAGAGTGCGGTCGCCGCATCGCACCGCCGGGCGGTCTGCCCAGAACTGCGCAGCCCGACGCAGGAATGCAGGAAAGCTCATAACGTCTCCTTGTTTGCCTTGGCTGCAGTCTGTATGCTGGGTGCTATTCCTACAATATTCAGAATGGAAAATTTATATAACCGTCGGGAATACCATGGACGTTCGTGATCTGGACTACCTGCTTGCCGTTGCAGAGCATGGCAGCGTACTGCGCGCTGCGGAGCAACTTGGCATGACGCAGCCGGCCGTGACAAAGGCTGTGGCGAGGCTGGAGCGCGAGGTCGGGATGCCATTGTTCGAGCGCAGTCGCCGCGGCATGATGCCAACCATCGCGGGAGCGGCATTGGTCGCGCGGGCGCGGAAGATCCGCCTCGAGCACGACGACGCAGTGCGGGAACTCGCAGGGATGCGTGCCGGAGTGGTCGGCACGGTGCGCTTCGGCTTTAGCCCGACGGTTGCGGCATCTCTGGTCTTCGGTGCCTGCAAGCAGCTTGTGCGCGAGCGACCCGCAGCCCGGTTCTATCTGCGCGAGCGGCTGGGCGATGCATTGCTGGATGCGCTCCTGAGCGGCGATGTCGACCTTATCGTCGCGCGGATCCCCGACGCCGAGATCGAGCAGGTGACGATGCAACCGTTGTATACGGATCGGCTCTTCGTCGTGGCGGACGCCGGTCATCCGCTGGCACGCAAGCGTAACGTCAGCCTGGAGGACCTGACGCAGGAGGAATGGGTATTGCCGCCCCGGCGGGTTTTGCTACGGGAGCAGATCGAGGACGCCTTCCTCGCACAAGGACTGCCCCAGCCCAGGCTGCGCGTGGAAACCGATTCGAATCGCTTCGCAATGCTTGAACTCGTGCACGGATCCCGCTGGCTAAGTCTCTGCAGTCAGGACACGCTTGGCAGGCTCGATTACCTTCGGGCGCTGGACATGGCGCCCGGCAAGCTGGACCTTGGCAGGCGCATCGGCATCATGTACCGCAGCGGAGCCTATCTGGCTCCCGTCGTCTGCCGGCTGATAGAGATTCTCACGGATCGATGCGGCGATGCTGCGGAGGCCGGGTTTGAGATGTCACCACCGATGCAACATCGTCGCTAGGGCGTCTCTCTGAATCGCCTCGCGAGCTTATGCAAACGCTCATCGTCCTCTGGTGTCCTATGACTTGCCGTGAGTTTCCACCATGCCACGTAGAGGCCGTAGGCAAGCCATGCGTCTCGGATATTGCTGCCGCGACCGCTTTGCGACTGACCGAGGATAAGGCGAATCGATTTCTCGGTAGTCGTCGTAATTTCGTCGTAATACTTTCGAGGATTCGAACCCGGGTCGGTCGACGTCGCTAGCTCGACCAGGTTCGCCGCAGTATGAAGGGAGTAGCACATGCTCGCTTCCAATAATGCCGCCATCATTTACGGGCCGTGCCGCTTCCGACTAGCGGCTCGCGGTTGGCACTGGAGCTGACGCCGTCGCTGCCTGCGGTTTCGCCTCGGAGCATTGACGCTGGTCGCTGAGTGTCTGCAACTGACGCGCCCGATGGTCGGCGCTTTCCATCGCGCTACTCTTCTCGATCATGTTGCCGATGCCGAAGTCTCCCAGGAACGACAGAATTGAGCGGCCACTGAATTCGCTTTCCTTCTCAATGGCCTGGGTAAAGCCATTTACCTTTGCCTGCTCAAGCTGAATCTCGCGACAGGACATCGTCTGCCGCTCGAAGTCCGTCACCGTCCCAACCCGCCCGTAGTTCTTTGTCGCGCAGCCCTGAATTGCCAGCAGGCCAAGACCAATCACCAGAATTGACCGATTCATGAGGACCCCCTTTTGTTGTGATGTCAGATTAGTTCCTTAGGGGTTCGCGCAATATCGAGCAGAAGTATGTTTCAGACGTGAACATGCCTGAAGTCGCGGCTGATTGGACCAGTGCCGACTGCAAGATAGCGTTGAGGCTGCGGCGGGCGTCACCAGGATTGACTAGCTATCTGACTTTTTCTCGCACCGCATTGCGCAGATGCAAGCGCATAAAGTCGGCGGCTGCTTCGTTCTGTCCCGCCAGCAGCATGTCGGCACCTGACGCCGATCGCGACTTCTCGGCAATGGCATCGTGTAAAGCCTGCCGGCATGACTTAATATGCACTTAAAGGCTGATTTTCTCGGCCGAGCTAACCGCCGGCGCTTAGCGATTCCTGGCGGGCACCACTAGTCTTGACCTTTCGCTGGTCGGGTGGGATTGTTGGGAAGATCTGACGGTATGGAAGCGTTGCTACCCTTTCCAGCCGAACCGATGCAAAACCCCTGTTCACCGAGGGACACATGAAGGAAAGTCGGTCCGACGCGGCTTTCGCGGAATGCGCGCCGGCGGAGGAGCATTCCCGTCAATCCGCCGACCCCGGATGCCCGGTGGTTGGAATAGGCGCGTCCGCGGGTGGGTTGGAGGCGTTGACTCAGTTGCTCGCTTCACTACCGCCCACCGTTGGAATGGCATTCGTTGTCATCCAGCATCTGGATCCTCAGCATGAGCGCAGGCTGTGCGATCTGCTGGCCTCCGGCACGCCAATGATCGTGCGGGAAGCGGCGGACGGCATGCCAGTCAAGGCCGACCATGTGTATGTCATAGCGCCTAACACGACCCTTTCGATCGCAAAGGGCGTGCTTCACGTCGAGGCGCGCGATACCGGACGCCGCCTGCATCTGCCCGTCGACCACTTCTTCAAGGCCCTCGCCGAGGATCGTGGCCCCCCGTCAGGGTTACGCAGTCAAACGCGCCGCGACGGATTCTGGTGGTGGACGACAACCGCGATGCCGCCGAATCGCTCGCCATGCTCCTTACCCAGGAGGGGCATGACGTCCACACCGCCTTCGATGGCATCGAGGCTGTGGAGGTTGCCGCGGAACGGCAGCCTGACGTCATCCTGCTGGATATCGGTCTTCCGGGAATCAACGGTTTTGATGCGGCACGCCAGATCCGAGAGCAGGCGCGCGGCAGGCCGGTGGTGTTGATCGCATTAACCGGGTGGGGACAGGAGGAAGATCGGCAGCGCAGCGAAGCGGCAGGGTTCGATGCCCACTTGGTCAAGCCGGTGAGCCTTGAAGCGCTTCAGCGATTGATTAGCGAGTTGAGCGGGGATTAATGCGGTATCCGGAGGGGTCTGCAACTTCCCCAGGCGCCAAGGTCCGCAGGAGCCGATGTCCCGATGAGCACGAAGGCCCGGTACTTGATCGGAGCCGACGTTCGAATGTCCGCCCGAGTACAAGGTCGAATGGCGCGTCATGGCCGAATCGACTGCGCGAAGGAGGAGAAGCCACCAGCTGGTTCCCGGAACCACATGAGCGGTGGCCGGGATTCGCAAAAAATCCGCCACATCTACGGCTAAGCAGCTGATTTGAATTGGAAATCGATCGATCCATGGATCGATCGAGTGGCACGCGCCTTGTATTGCAGAAGCTGATGCGAGACTCACCGACCACCGTCGCTCTCCGAGAAAAGTGACAACCTTTGCCGGGGGCTGGACAAGTGCTTCCCTGGCATGCGCCACTCCAAGTGGTCAGCCGAAACGCCCGGTGATGTAGTCTTCCGTTTCCTTTTTAACGGGCTTCAGGAAGATTTGGTTGGTCTGGCCATATTCGACCAACTCACCTAGAAACATATAGGCGGTGAAGTCCGAGACCCGCGCAGCCTGCTGCATGTTATGGGTCACTATGAGAATCGTGACTCGGGCGCGCAACTGGCTGATCAGTTCTTCAATACTGCCTGTGGCCATGGGATCGAGCGCTGAAGTCGGTTCGTCGAACAGCAGGATTTCAGGGTCGGTGGCAAGGCAGCGCGCTATGCACAGGCGCTGTTGCTGGCCGCCGGACAGTTCCGTGGCCTGGGATTGCAGGCGGTCCTTGACTTCATCCCATAGCGCGGCACTGCGCAGCGCTTGCTCGACGCGGTCATTGAGCCGGCTACGGCTTTTCTCCCCGCGCACCCGCAATCCGTAGGCAACATTCTCGTAGATGGATTTGGGAAATGGATTCGGCTTTTGGAAAACCATGCCGATACGCATGCGTACCTCGATGGGGTCGACCCTGTGGTCGAGAATGTTCGTATTGTCGGGGTAGAGTCGGATATCGCCTTCGTAGCGATTGCCGGGATAGAGGTCGTGCATGCGGTTGAAGGAGCGCAGTAATGTGGATTTCCCGCAGCCTGATGGGCCAATCAGGGCGGTCACCCGCTTTTCCCGAATCTGCAGGTTTACATCCTTGAGCGCGTGGAATGCTCCATAGTAGAAATTGAAGTTGACGGCCGCCGCTTTCACGGCGGATTGCTCGATGGTTGCGCCGCTCTGCGCGGTGTCATGGGGGGCGGGTACGGTCAACGTCCCCTGGCCTTGCAGCGGGATGCTACTGCTTACCATTTGATTTCCTTCCTCAGGCGATAGCGAATCCAGATGGCAAGACCGTTCATGGAGAGCGTCATCAAGACCAGGATGAATCCGGCTGCAGCGGCATTCTGTTGAAAGGCCTCTTCAGGCCGCGAGGTCCAGTTGAACATCTGGATTGGCATCACGGTGAAGCCGGACCAAAGCCAGTCGAAGTTGAGCCAGGGAAACTCTGCCGACAACGGGGATGGCGGCAGAAAAGCGATGAAGGTCAGCGCTCCGATGGTGATGATGGGCGCGGTTTCGCCAATGGCGCGCGACATGCCAATGATGACTCCGGTCATGATGCCGGGCATGGAGTATGGCAGGATGTGGTCGCGCGTAACCTGCCAGCGGGTGGCACCAAGGCTGTAGGCCCCTTCGCGGATGTGCTGGGGAATGGCTCGAATCGACTCCCGTGTTGCCACGATGACAACGGGAAGGATGAGTAGGGCCAACGTCAGCCCGGCCGACAGGATGCTTTGGCCGAAGCCGAAGGCATAGACGAACACCCCCAGTGCTAACAGCCCATACACGATGGATGGCACGCCAGCCAGGTTGGTGACGTTGATTTCGATGAGGTCGGTCACCAGGTTCTTGGGCGCATACTCCTCAAGATAGGTTCCCGCGGCAATGCCCAGGGGCACGGCAGCGACAGCCGTGACGAGCATCACTAACAGGGAGCCAACCCAGGCGGAGAGCACTCCCGCCTGCGAGGCACGTCGCGATGGAAAATTGGAGAAGAATTCGGGCGTCAATCGTTCCCAGCCTGTGTACAGCATTTGCAGGAAGAGCGCGACGAACGCCAGTACGGCAACCAGCAAGGCGAGGAAGCCGGCGATGGCAAAGAAGAGGTCCCAACGCTTGTTAGCCCTGATGATGCTGCGAATGAGGTCAAGTGGTGGCTGGTGCATGGCGTGCACCTTAATAGGCCTCGCGATAGCGGCGGCGAATGACGTGACCGAGGATGTTGAACAGCAAGGTCATCAGCATCAAGGTCAGGCCAGCGGCGAAGATGGACTGGTAGCCGATGGAGCCGTGGGGAAGATCGCCCAACGCGACTTGAACGATGTATGCCGAGATGGTCTGAGCGGGCTCCATCGGGTTCATTGTGAAGTTCGGCTGCATACCCGCTGCGACCGCCACAATCATGGTTTCGCCGACGGCCCGGGAAACGCCAAGGATGTAGGCCGAAAGGATGCCGGACAGCGCGGCCGGAACCACCACACGTACAGCCGTCTGGAACCGTGTTCCGCCCATGGCATAAGAACCCTCGCGCAGATCCATCGGCACCGCGCGCATGGCATCCTCGGCCAGAGAACTGACATAGGGGATGATGGCGATGCCCATTACTAGTCCTGCGGAAAGCATGTTGAAGCCGGGGAGCGAGGGCATCCATGCCTGCAGTAACGGTGTAACCACAGTCAGGGCGAAATAGCCGTAGACAATGGTTGGGATGCCACCCAGTAACTCAAGGAAGGGCTTGATGATTTCCCGCAATGATGGGTTGGCAAACTCGGACAGGTATATGGCGATAGTGGTGCCAAGCGGAATGGCCACGGCCAGGGCGACCAGCGAAGTAGTCAGGGTGCCGAGCAGCAGGGGAAGAATGCCATAGCGAGGCTCGGCGAATAGTGGGGTCCACAGGGTATCGGTAAAGAAGTCGCGTGCCGGAATACTGGTGAAGAAGTGCACCGACTCTGTTACCAATACCCAGACTATGCCAAGCGTCGTCAGGACCGACACGCCGGCTGCAAGAAAAAGGATGATTTCAATCGCGCGTTCTTTTCGGTTCCGAAAGGCCTTCTTGGCCAAGCGGTCGCTGACCACATGGGGGGAGACACTGAAGGTCGGAACGTCTGGCATTGGAACCCACGAACCTCGATGGCGAGGCGCGGGATAAAGTCCCGCGCCATTGATTGATTACAGCCTGGCTTCCCGAGCCAGCACGGATTCGATGGTGGCAGCGACGTCCGGCTCACCACCGAAGACGGTGCCTAACTTCTTCTTGGCGATATGCTCAGCCGCGGTGGTGTAGGCCTTTGCCGGCAGGGGCACATACTTGACTTCGGCCGACAGGCGGGCGCCATGCTGGAGGTAGTAGGCGACGAATTCCTTGACTTCCGGCTTATCCATGGATTTCTCGTTCACATAGATGAAGATTGGGCGGGAAAGCGGGTTGTAGGAGCCGTCGATCACCGACGCTGGGCCCGGAGTCACAGCCTTGCCATCCTTGTTGACAACAGGTACGGCTTTGAGCTTGTTCTTGTTCTCTTCGTAATAGGCATAGCCAAAGTAGCCGATGCCATTGACGTCCCGCGACACGCCTTGAACCAGGACGTTGTCGTCTTCCGACGCCGTGTAGTCACCTCGCGACGACTTGGCTTTCCCGACTATGGCTTCAGTGAAGTAATCGAACGTGCCGGAATCGGAGCCAGCACCGAACAGCTTCAACGGAGCATCGGGGAAGGAAGGGTCAATTTGCTTCCAGGACGTAACCTTTCCTTGCGCGGCCGGCTCCCACATCGTCTTCAGTTGCGCAACCGTCAGCTGCTTGACGAAGGTGTTCTTTGGGTTAATGACGACGGTCAGGGCATCGAAAGCAATGGGAAGTTCGTAGTACTTGATACCGGCTTTTGCGCAGGCCTCCATCTCCTGTTTCAGGATGGGACGCGACGCGTTCGAGATATCTGTTTCGGCCCGGCAGAATTTCTTGAAGCCGCCTCCCGTTCCCGAAATGCCGACAGTCACCTTGATGGTGTTCTTTTTGGCCTTCTGGAAGTCCTCGGCGATGGCCTCCGTGATCGGATACACCGTGCTGGAGCCATCGGCCTTCACAACAGCCTGGCCGTAAGCGAGATGCGAATGGGCGGCCAGAGCCAGTGCCGTCAAAGTGGCTTGGGTGATGCGCATCTTGAGCCCCCTTAAGCGATCTGTTGACAACGCTAGATTAGGAATTACATTTCCAAAAATCTAGGCATATGGAATGCCGGGCCGGTAGGATGACAATGAAATGTCGCTTCATGACATTTACATGACAAGCCCTAAATACAAAGTTCACCTTCAGTTCAGGTGCCTTTACATTCTCGCGAATAATGAATCATGAAACCGCAGTTGCGGCATTAGCTGCGCTTGCCCAAAGCTCTCGCCTCGCCATCTTCCGCTTGCTGGTGCGCGCTGGTCTGGACGGCGTGAATGCAGGGGGGATTGCTCAAGAACTAGGCCTTCCGCCGGCAACGCTGTCTTTCCATTTGAAGGAATTGGTCCATGCTGGTCTGGTCAAAAGCACGCATGATGGCAAGTTTGTGATTTACAGGGCGCAACTTGACCGCATGAACCACTTGCTAGCGTTCCTGGTCGAGCATTGTTGCGAAGGTCACCCCGAAGGCTGCAGCCTGCCTGCCGTCGATTGCAAGCCTAAACGCACGAGGACACGTAAGGCTGCTTTTGAAAGTGCTTGACGCACAGCGCTAAAGGGATCGGCCGTTCGAGAAGAACTGGGCCGCTGCCCAGCAAGGGCAAGCGGCCTGATGGCTCGGCTATGGGATTCGTGAAACCGGGGCGGCTCAGGAACGCCTGCCCAGGCGTGGCGTGCACTATGCTGAACTGATCGCGCCCGCCGCCTTTACCGGAGATCGACCATGCGCCATCGCCTGTCCGCGCTGGCCACAGTTGCGGCAACCCTGCTGTGCGCCTGTGCCACCCTCCAGCCTGTGGAGACCGCCCGGAAGATGTTCGGAAGCCCGCAGAGTGCCGTACGCGATACCTTTGGCGCCCCCTCGGAGACATACCAGCTCGCCAACGGGACCAGTCGATGGATCTATTCGAAGCAGCCGCTCGGCTTCCAGGTTTACGCGGCGGACTTCGACGCAAGCGGCAAGCTGACCGATTTCCGCCAGATGCTGACGGAGAAGGAGATCTACGAGGCCCGCCCTGGCGTCTGGACCAAGCAGGACGTTGCCGAACGCTTCGGCCTGCCGCGCGAGGCCATCCAGTACTACCCTTTGATGAAACGCGAGGCCTGGTCCTATCGCATGTACGCGGGCGCCTACCAGCCGGCGCACTTCAGCGCCTACTTTGACGATCGCGGCGTGCTGGATCGCACCATGCTCATCGTCGAGCCGCTCGGCGGCGACGCGCGCGGCAGCAGCAGGTAGGGGCTGCCGGTCCCGATAGCGCCTATACCCCTGAGGCGAACGACCGTTCGGAGCGGCGCAGGCAATATCCGGGGCGTGCAAGGGGGACCGCAGCCGACCCCTGCCGGTCGTCGCCGGAACCGATGGCAATGGCCGATGTTGGCGGGGAACTGGTCAACTGGATGCTCCGCCAGGAAAGGCCTCCATCTTTCCTCCGATGTACACGCTGAATTGTCGATAAATCGGGTATTCCCAAATCCGCGCAAATCGGTAATCTGCGAGGTTGCAGTGAACGAAAGAGCCGCGCTGCCTGAATGCAACCATTCGGATCCTCCATGACTGAGCCTCGTCTGATATTCCTTTACCAGAATGAATGGGAAAACTGGTTGACGCAAAACGGCGGTACCTCGAACGGGATATGGCTGCGCCTTGCCAAAAAGGGCGCCGGGCAGCCAACCTTGACTTACGAACAGGCGCTGGAAAGTGCCCTTTGTCATGGCTGGATCGATGGTCAAAAACAGACTGAAAGTGAAGAATACTGGTTGCAACGCTTCACTCGACGCTCCGCAAAAAGTATCTGGTCCAAGCTCAACAAAGACCGGGCCGAAGCGCTGATCGCCGCAGGCAGAATGCTTCCTTCGGGCATGCGAGAAATCGAGAAAGCCAAAGAGGATGGCCGCTGGGAGGCTGCCTATACGTCGGCCAGCAACTCGGTCGTTCCGAACGACCTGCAGGCCGCACTGGATGCCAATCCCAAGGCCAGCGCGTTCTTTGCGACGCTGAACGGCCGAAACCGCTACGCTATCCTGTTTCGGATACAGAATGCCAAAAAGCCCGCAACACGGGTGCGCAAGATCGAGGAGTTCATCGGCATGCTCAATCGCGGCGAAAGAATTTATCCGTAGACCAGGGGGCTCGACAGCCGACGAAAGTCGCCGGACGATGCCGCGCTCAAGGCGAGCAACTCGCAGCGCGCCATTTCGAGTGCGTCGGCTGCCTCGATGCCAAGGCATCGGAGTGTGCCGGGTTTCGCCACGGCTCCAGTGAGATGACGCCTGTCGACGACGGCAGGCTCAGGGTTCTTTTGTAGCCAGTCTAATCTGCCAGACACGCAGCGTTGCTTTCCTGTTGCAGCGGTCTTAAGCCGATGATTTCCCGTGCTTCGTCCGGCGTAGCTGGCTCGTAGCCCATTTCGCGTACCAGGCGGACGAGCCGCTCGACCAGTTGGACGTTGGTCGCCAGTTGCCCCTGTCTGTAGTACAGATTATCTTCGAGACCCACGCGCACGTGGCCGCCCAGCAACAGCGAATTCATCGCAGCGGGGAGTTGTGCGGCGCCGATGGCGCTGACATTGAAGACCGTTTGCGGTGGGAGGTGATCAACCATCGTCTGCAATAAACGTGGGGTGTAGGGCAATGCGCCCTGGAACGCATTCGCGCCAATGACAATATTGATAAAGTGAGGGGCGTCGTCGAGTCCCTCGTTGAGGGCGCGCTGGACATCTTGCACGATGTCGGCGAGTCCGAACACCTCCCATTCCGGCTTGATGCCGCGTGCCTTCATCATGGTGGCGATCTGCCGGATTCGCGAGGGCGGGGTGGCGACCAGGATCTCTTTGCCTTCAAAACTTGCGATCACGGTCTGCGCGTCCAGCGTGCACATCTCGACGCCATCACCTTGCATGCCCTTCAGGCGCTCTTCCCACTGGATTTCCCACAATCCGTTGTTCAGTTCACGCACCATATCGCCGTTGATACCGCCGCCGGTGGAGTTGTTGAGGATGATGTCGCACTTGTCGCGAATCCTGCGATTTATCTCGCTGTAGATTGCCGGATCACAAGTCGCCTGGTCGTCGGGACGGCGGGCATGCACTGCCACGACGCTGGCGCCGGCGTTGTAGCAGCGGTAGGTGTCGTTGGCGATCTCCTGCGGTTGCGTCGGCAGGTTCGGGTTCATTGTCTTGGTGGCCATGCCGCCGGTCGGGGCGACGGTCACGATGATTTTTGGCTTGCTCATGATGGTTTTCTCCTGAGAGGGGACAAATCTGTTCCGTAGGTGAGGCTAGTGCGTGCTGTTCGTGAGGCCGGTGCCAACGCGGACGGCGCTTTTGGGCAGGCCGATGAGGATCGTCAGGCCGCCAGCGAGAACCAGGCCGGTTAGCGATAACAGGCCCATCTGAATGCTGCCGGTAGCCCCCTTGATCCAGCCGATCAGCGTGGGGCTGACGAAGCCGCCAAGAATTCCAAGCGAGCTGATCACCGCGATGCCGGCCGCAGCGGCCTGTCGGCCAAGGTAGGTCGGTGGGATCGACCAGAACAGCGAGCCGCCGCCGAAGATGAAGAATGCGGCGATACAGAGAAGGGCCATGACCGGCGCGACGGCGGTCCCGAGAAAGGAGGTCGATGCCAGCGCGATAGCCCCGATGGCAAGAGTTCCGCCGACGTGCCAGCGACGCTCGCCGAAATAATCCGAACTGCGGCTGATGACAAGTACGCCAAGCGCACCGAAGAAATAGGGCACCGCCGTATACCAGCCGATCATGGCAATCTCCCCGATGCCAATCCCTTTGATCATGGTCGGCAGCCAGAACGTGACCGTATAGACGGCACACGCGCAGCAGAAATAGATGAACGCAAGCACGTAGGTCATTGGATCGGCCAGCGCTGCGGCGAGCTTGCCGTGATGACCGTCCAGCGCATCGCCTCGGTGATCGGCGTTCATGACCGAGCGAACGAGTGCTTTCTCCGCATTGCTCAGCCACGGCGTTCCGTCGGGATTGTCGGGAAGCATGCGATAGACCAGGAACCCCAGCAGGACGGTCGGGAGGCCCTCGACGAGGAAGAGCCACTGCCAGCCGTGCATGCCGCCAAGGCCCTCCATGCTGCTCATGATCATTCCCGACAGCGGACCTCCCAAGACACCCGTGACGGGCATCCCGAACAGAAACAACCCGGTCACGCGGCCGCGGCGGTGGCTGGGATACCAATATGTGAGATACAGGATGACGCCGGGAAAAAAGCCGGCCTCGAAGATTCCGAGCAGCAGCCGGATCGCATAGAACTGCCAGGGCTCGGTGACGAAGGCGGTCGCTGCGGACGTCAGGCCCCACAGCACCATGATCCGCAGGAACGTAAGCCGTGCCCCGATTTTTTCCAGCAGCAGGTTGCTGGGTACCTCGAAGAGCAGGTACGTGACGAAAAAGATTCCGGCGCCCAACCCGTACACGGCGTCGGAGAACGCCAGGTCCTGCTTCATCTGGAGCTGGGCGTACCCGATATTGATGCGGTCGAGGAAAGCGAAGATGTAGGCGATCAGCACGATCGGCATTACACGCCGGCTGATTTTCTTGTAAACGGTGTCTTCCGCGGACCGGTCTGACGAACTGATGGTCCCCGGGGCGGCGCCTGCTGAGAGCGTACGAGCGCGATTCATTGCGTGTCTCCTGGTCTTGTATGACACGCATTATTTCGGGCGATCACGGGCAAGACTGTCGATGTATCGACAGTTGGCGTCAGCGTAAACGCGAGGTCGCCTATGCCACATCCATGCGGTTCTGCCGCCTCTCTGTCGAGGGGGTGAGGACCGTGAAGCGATCCTCGGCGGGAATGATCTCCGCCCGACCTACTGCGCGATCGCCTGGAGCCCGGCCAGGTCTAGCACGACGATTCCGCCGTACTCGGTGCGCACCAGACCCGAGTCCTTGAAACGCATCATGGCCTTGTTGCAAGTCTGGCGGGACACGGTGGCCAGGTTCGCGAGTTCCTCCTGCGAAAGCTGCAGGTGCCGCTCGCCGGCGGGGTTCAGGAGTGGATGCACCATGCCAACCAGAGCCCTGGCGACGAGGCTGTCGGTATCCAGCAGCCCGCGTGCGGCCACGCTCCCCATGAACCAGTGCAGGCGCTCGTTCACCTGCAAGAGCAGGAACTCATTGAAGGCCGGTTGATGCTGGCGCAGCCAGTTGAAGGTGGCAAGCGGGACTTGTGCCACCCGGCTGTCCCGCAGCGCAATGAGTTCGGACTGGCGCGGCGCGTTGCGGATCAGCGTACCTTCTCCGAACCAGCTCCCGACGGATTGCCCGCCCAGCGTGACCGTCCGCCCATCCTGTGCAGTGATGGACCACTTGATCAGACCTTCGAGCATGCCGAACCAGAAGTGCTGCCGCTCGCCGTGATGTCCGAGACTCTGACCCACGCCGATCGCACGCTCCGATACCTCGGCTCGGACCTGACCCCGAGTAGGCGCATCCAACTGCGTGAACCAGGATGACTGGCCCAGCAATTCATCGAGTGTGAGCGATGGAGTTACTACTCGTGACTGCCTGGTCATCCACTTCCCCGGCTGGAATCATGGCAAACACCGACGCCAAGTGTCGCCGCATTGACAGTGCTGCAGGTGCGACATCCGCACAATGGCCGCGAACGCAGGAGCATGGCCTCATGAGCAAGGAAATCAACTACCGTGTCAACGTGCAGTTCGGCGATTGCGATCCAGCGGGAATCGTTTTCTTCCCCAATTTCTCGCGCTGGATGGACGCCGCTTCACATCATTATTTCATACAGTGCGGACTGCCGCCATGGCGCGCCATCTCCGAGATCCCGCAGTGCGTCGGCGCGCCGCTGCTCGAGATCCACACTCGCTTCCACACCTCGGCGACGTATGGAGAAAGCCTTGACGTGCATACCGACATCGAGGAATGGCGGGGCAAGATCTTCATCCAGCGCCATCGGGTTCTGCGCGGTGACACTCTGGTCTGCGAGGGGCGGGAAACGCGCGCGCTATGCGTGCGGCAGACGGATGGGCGACTGAAAGCCATCACCGTACCCGAGTTCATCCGCGCTGCCTGTTCCTGAGCGGCGCTGCTAACCTGATCGAAAGGAGAAATTCATGACGACACTGACAGGCAAGCGTGTCCTTGTGACTGCAGGGGCGGGCGGCATAGGCCGGGCTATCACCACTGCCTTTGCAGCCGCCGGCGCAAAGGTCTTTGCCTGCGATATTGACGAACCCGCGCTATTGCGATTGCAGGCGGAAGTACCCGGCGTGGCCATATCCGTGTGCGACATCGCCGATCGCGCATCCGTCGAGCGCATGGTTGCCGAGGCGGCAGCCGCTCTCGGCGGACTGGACGTACTGATCAACAACGCGGGGATTGCAGGGCCCGTCGCCAGTGTTGCAGACGTGGATCCGGACGCCTGGGAGACCGTGCTAAGGGTCAATCTCACCGGCACCTTCATGGTGACGCAACGGGCCATTCCCCATCTGAAGCAGTCCGGCTTGGGCACGATCCTCGTCATGTCATCGCTGGCAGGCCGTTTTGGATATCCCGATCGTAGCCCCTATGCCACGACGAAGTGGGGACTTATCGGGTTCACCAAAACGCTGTCGCGCGAACTAGGGCCGTCCGGCATCCGAGTCAATGCAATCCTGCCGGGCGCCGTGGAGGGGCCGCGCATACAGCAAGTTCTGGCGGGTCGCGCTGCGGCGAGTGGCCGCAGCGTGCTGGAGGAAGAAGCTGCCGCTCTGGCCAATCAGTCGATCAAACGCTTCGTCGATCCCGCCGAAATTGCAGCGCTCGCCGTATTTCTCGCATCCGACGCAGGGCGCTCCATTTCTGGTCAGATGATTCCAATTGACGGTGATTCGCAAAGCGCGTCTTGAGTTGTTCAATGTGACGGATTGCGACGCAGTCCCTTCTCTTCTTCATGACCATCCAGCACGGCCAGCGAGAACGAACCGAAGCGGAACATGGCAACTCCTACGCCAATCGAAGATCCCGCAACATATCAAGTACGTGTTGCGTGGAACGCTCAACGTACCCCGCACGATGTGCAATGCCGAGCCGACGCCACAACGCCGGGCGCAGCGGACGCATGACAATGCGCTTGTCGGGTAATGGCGCAGTCGCCTCATGGGGCAACAACGCGGCGCCGTAACCTGCCGCTACCAGACTTTTGATCGCGTCGTTGTAGTTGAGCTGAATGCGAGGCGCAGGATGATACCCCCCGGTCGCGAACCACTCCGCAGTCAGACGTGAAAGACGCGTGGTCGCGTCATTGAGAATGAGAGGTTGGGCAGCGAGCCATTCAGGTGTGACGCGGGCTGGGCAACGCCAATGTGCCGGCACAAAGGCCATTACGGGGTCGCGCCTCCAAGGCTTGATCACGAGTCCTGCCACCGGGGGCTGAGGCAGTGCAACTAGCCCAACGTCCAGCGTCCCATCCGCCAGTCGGGACAACGTTTCATGTGAAGTCAGCACTGCAACTTGAATGTCGATCGCGGGATGGTGCTGGCGCAGCACCTCAAGCGCTTGCGGCAACAGGTGCGCGATCGCGCCAGTCGACGCACCGAGCCGCACGCGCCCTTCGAGCCCCTGCACCTGGCGTTGAATATCGTCTAACGCCTGCTCCGCGTCGGCCAGCAGTCGACGCGCGCGCTCCACCAGCACCTCTCCTATCGCCGACGGCTTGACATGTCCGCGCTTGCGCGACAGGAGTGGAGCCCCAATGCGGTCTTCAAGTTCAGCGATATGGAGGCTAACCGTTGGCGGCGCCAGGTGCAATGCACGCGCCGCATCGGCAAATGAGCCGCGGTCTGCAATGGCGACCAGAGTGCGCAAGCGGTCCAGGCTGATCTCTCGCATGTCGGCGTCCAGATTCAGAAAAACTGAATGTCTACGTCATGAAATTCAACTTTCTCTATTGTAACGGTCCACGGAACATAGGGGCTCTTTCTTCGTTCTACTTCTTGCAACCCAAAGTCAGCGGAGTATTTCACGTATGAGTTCTCCCGTTGTTTTCATCGACGGCGACCAAGGCACCACCGGGTTGCTAATCCACGAACGGCTGCGTAACCGGACCGACATCAGACTGTTTACCCTTGCTGCTGCAGAGCGCAAAGATTTGCGGCGTCGCGCAGAAGCCATCAACGCCTGCGACATCGCCGTCCTCTGTTTGCCGGATGCCGCCGCGCGCGAGGCAGTGGCCACCATTGTCAATCCTGCGGTTCGGGTCATCGACGCAAGCTCCGCCCACCGTACACAGCCGGACTGGACTTACGGATTTCCGGAGATGACGCCGGGGCAGGCGGACAGAATTGCAAACGCACGTCGGGTCACCAACCCCGGTTGCTATCCGACCGGTGCGATCGGCCTGCTGCGTCCGTTGGTACAGGCTGGGCTCATACCGGGCAATTACCCCATCAGCATTCATGCGGTATCCGGCTACTCCGGACGCGGACGCGCCGGCGTGGAGGAATATGAGGGGCCGGGAGCCGCTAACGCGCCTTCATACCAGGTCTATGGCCTGGAACTCGCGCACAAGCACACCCCGGAGATCCAGCAGCACGCCGGGCTCGCGCAGCCTCCCATTTTCGTCCCTGCATACGGAGCGTTCCGCCAGGGCATCGTGCTGACGGTGCCGCTGGCGTTGCGGCTGCTGGCACCCGGCGTGAATGGCGCCACGTTACACGCCTGCCTCGCGCGCCACTATGCCAAGGCGGACCACGTAAATGTCTTGCCGCTGCAAGAATCGTGCGCCTTAAAACACCTGGATCCGCAGATGCTAAACGGTACGAACGAGATGCGCTTGAGCGTATTTCCTGGCATGGAGCACGGGCACGTCCTCTTGTCCGCGGTTTTCGATAATCTTGGAAAGGGCGCATCCGGCGCCGCGATTCAAAACCTGAACCTGATGCTCGCGTAGCAATAGTTGCCTTTGGCTTGAGACAACGTTCGGCGCATCCATGTGCCAACGATCCTTGGGAACGCGCTTGTCCTCGTCTGACGCGTAACCTCGAAGAGTGATTCGGCCACGCTTCGGTGCTCAGAAGATCAACGTGGCCGAACCCATGAAGGTCCTCGTACTATCAATCCGGTTCTTGCTCGATACGGTCGGCACCCAGCGCAGGCCCAGCGACAGCTTGCTTTTCGTGCCAACCTTGGTGTCGTAAGTCAGCACCGGGCCGATTGCCCAGTCGTGGCCGCGAAAGCCGTTGAGACGGTCGGCGGTCGGGCCGCTGTCGTCGCCGAGTTGCTGGGTGGTACCGACGATCAGGCCCGCGCCCAGCCCGCTGGCGAAACGCTTGAGCACCATGGTGTCAAGCGTGAACAGCGGGGCGTTCTGGTAGTCGGTGGCACTGTTTCGCGTATAGAACTGGATGCCTGCCACTGCGTCGAATTCGACCCCGTGCTCGGGCCAGAGCTTCGTGAAGGCTATCTGTGGAGTGAACGTCCAGTTATTCAGGCTCGGGTTGGCCAGCGCATTCTTGTCGTACTGCCCGGTCGGTGCCCAAATGTTCAGGCTCAGCGCGGCGTGGGCTGTCTTGGAGAAGTGATAGCCCGCAATCAGCGGCGTAAAGGTGATGTCAAACAGGTTCGAGGCGCGATCTTCGATGCGGCCCTGCCGAGGGCCCGTACTGAGATTGGCGCTCACTTGCTCCCACACGTAGGGCAGGGTGAAGCTGGACGCGAAGTTCCATGCGCCTGGACCGGTATCCCAGACTTTCATGAAGGTAGCCAGCGTAAAGGCAATCTCGGCGTCGATGCCGAGTGAGGTTTGCCCGATGATCGGGACTTGTCGCCCCCCGCCGACGGAGCCATTCAGGTAGAGCTCGCTGAGGTTGACGACTGTAATGGGCTCCGGCGCGACGATCCCGGCGCTCGGCGTGACGCTGGTACCGGTGACGGGGCGGCCGAGAGCGCCTTCGGTTGCCCGGGCCACACTTGATGCCAATATCGAGATCGACAGCAGCAGGGAGCAAGCCGCCAGTTGCTTCCCCATTGAGCATGCAGTTGGCTTACGCATCGGACTTGTGTGTACGCGAAAGGTGCAAACGGAAAGACTCGCAGGGTGGAGCATGGATGCTCGATTCTATTGGCGCTGCCCACGGAGCCG
Organism: Cupriavidus oxalaticus; assembly: GCF_038900635.1. GTDB lineage: Bacteria > Pseudomonadota > Gammaproteobacteria > Burkholderiales > Burkholderiaceae > Cupriavidus > Cupriavidus oxalaticus_B. The sequence goes on from NZ_JAYMRX010000006.1 coordinate 159,098, forward strand.
AATTTCATCTTTTCTCGCGAGATCTAAGTGATTTCGTCGCGAAGTCAGCGCAGTCGAGCCCTTTTAAGTCGGTTGCGAAAGCATCCAATACGCTAAAGAGCACATTCCGCCACGCCTTGCGATACTCTGACACGACTTTCAATGCGAGCCACGGCCGGATACAGGCGACTCGGGGTTGGGAAGACCAGAGTAATCATGCAAGTTTGCCGATCCCAATGGCTACTCGTGGCGCGCGCCATGATCTGTCTCCTGTGTGCAACGGGAGTGGCGCAAGGCGCGAGGGCCCAGAGCAAGGCCGACGACGCGAACAAGAGCAATAATCCGCTCAATCTGGCCGCGTCGTTCAATATCCAGAACTACTACTCGCCGCGCCTGTATGGCAGCAATGCCCATACCAACGATTTCCTGCTGCGGCCCACCATTCCCGTCGCCCCGGGCGACTGGATCGGCGTACCGCGGATCTTTCGCGCCACGGTGCCCGTGAGCACACGGCCCAAGGCCGATGGCGGATATGAAACCGGCCTCGGCGACATTAACTTCTTCGACATCTTCCTGCTGAAGACGCAGGGGGTGCAGCTTGGCGTCGGCCCGTTGCTGACCATCCCCACCGCCACCGATCCGAGCCTTGGCACTGGCAAGTGGCAAGCAGGCCTGGCCGGCGTCGCGGTCCACGCGACCCGCGCACGGCTGCTGGGCATGCTGCTGCAATGGCAGCACTCCTTTGCAGGCCAGAGCAGCCGGCCGACGGTGCAGGCGCAGCCCTTTTTGATCTTCAACCTGCCCGAAGGCTGGTACGTGCGCTCGACCGGGACCTGGACCTTCGATCTGCAGCGCGACACTTTCTATATTCCGGCCGGGCTCGGCCTTGGCAAGGCGTGGAAAGAAGGCACGACCATCTTCAACGCCTTCATCGAGCCGCAGTACACGGTTGCTACCGATCGCAAGTGGAATGGGTCGGGCTGACTCCCGGCAGCGCGCAATTTGAAACGCCGGCCGGCATGGACCTGGAGTCGCGCGATCGCTGGTTCGCCCAGGCCATCGTCACCTCGCCGGCCATGTTCAGGCGAAGTGCCGGGGCCGGCTCGCTCTACTGGATGGCCGTGCGCGACGGCGCCGGGGCCTTCCTCGACGGCGGCAAGAACTACAAGCTGACCATCCCGCAGCCGGTGCCAGGCAAGCTGTTCTGGTCGGTCACCATCTACGACAGCGCGACCCGCTCGCAGGTGCAGACCGACCAGGACAAGGCGGCCCTGCGCTCGCTGTTCGAGCTCAAGGACGTACCTGCCAACGCGCCGCTGGACCTCTACGTCGGGCCCACCGCGCCCGCTGGCAAGGAGGGGCGCTGGATCAAGACGACGCCGGGCAAGGGCTGGTTCGCCTACATCCGCATCTATGGTCCCGAGCCGGCGGCGTTCGACAAGAGCTGGAAGCCCGGCGATTTCGTGGAAGTGAAATGAGCTGGCATCGATCGGGCCGCAGAGCGCTGGCCTCGACATGACCTTGTGCAAACGAGCAAGGAAGGCGGCGCGGTCGGAACTGGCAGCGCTCGCCGGCCGCATTCAGGCTCGACGATGACGGAGTGAACAACGTGATAACGATTCGCGGTCTTTGCCTGACCAGCGCGCTTGCCTCGCTGACCAGTCTTGTGGCATGTACCAGCCCTGTGCACGACGCCAGGCAGTATGCCATGACGACACCGATCCCCGCGGAGATCACCACGCCCGCATCGGTCGATACGCGGATCGGGCGGCTGGAGTTCTTCGACGGCGTGCCGACAACGGCCACCACCCAGAAGGTCTATGACAATCTCGATTTCGTGCGCGGTGTCGAGGCTTTCCTGAACGGCATTCCCGGCGCTTCGCTGGTTGCTATTCGAGCCGGCCTGCGTGAAGCGGGCGCGGTGGGAAACACAGTCGGCGTGTTCGAGTCGCTGATGGATTCGAAGTCGCTCTTCCTGACCGCCAATACCGAGACCGTCTACTTCTGGAACTGGATGGACCTGAAGGATGGGCCCATGGTGGTTGAGACCCCGGCGAACATCCTCGGGGTGGTCGACGATTTCTGGTTCCGCTATGTCACCGACATGGGCAATGCCGGACCGGACAAAGGCAAGGGCGGAAAATACCTGTTTGTTCCCCCTGGCTACAGCGGGCCGCTGCCCGCGAGCGGGTACTTCATCGTCAGATCCCCGACCTACGGCAACCTGCTGTTCGGGCGGGCGTTCATGCAGCATGGCGATCCGCGCCCCGGCGTGGCCAGCCTGAAGAGCGGGCTCAAGGTCTACCGGCTCGCGGATGCCGCCAGTCCGCCCGTCACCCGCTTCATCGATCTTTCCGGCAAGGTGATGAACACGGTGCATGCCAACAACTTCAAGTTCTTCGAGGAAGTGAACCAGATCATCCAGGAGGAGCCCGCTGGCGCATACGGCGCCGACATGGCCGGTATCTTCGCCGCCATCGGGATGGAGAAGGGCAAGCCGTTCGCGCCGGATGACCGCATGAAACGCATCCTGACCGATGCCGTGGCGGTGGGCAATGCCACGGCTCGTGCCATTGACTTCGCGAACCGCGATCCCGGGGTGCTGATTTACCCGGACCGTCGCTGGACCACTCCCTTCATCGGCGGCAGCTATGAATGGCTGCGCAACGGTGCGCGCAACTTCGACGCCCGTACCCTGTTCTTCTATGCGGCAACCATCGACACGCCAGCCATGGCGGTGGCGATGCCAGGCGTCGGCTCGCAATACGCCGCGGCCAATGTGGACGCGTCCGGCAAGCCATTCGATGGCGCCAGGACCTATCGGCTGCGCGTTCCGGCGAACGTACCGGCGAAGGACTTCTGGTCGGTCGTGGTGTATGACACGCAGACCCGGTCGATGCTGCAGACCGACCAGCGGTTTCCGAGCCTGTCCAGCGAAAAGGGCACGCTTGCCAGGAACGCTGACGGTTCGGTCGACCTGTACTTCGGACCGCGCGCGCCGGCTGGCAAGGCATCGAACTGGATCCAGACCGTGCCGGGCAAGAGCTGGTTCACCATCTTCCGGCTTTATGGGCCGCTCCAGCCCTGGTTCGACAAGCGCTGGAAACTTGAGGACGTCACCGAGGTTTCGGGCTGAGGCACGTACAGCATCATGCAACACTCTCCAAGTCAGCCCCCCGGATCCTGGATCCGCTGCCTGTCGAGAACGTGAAGCACATGCCAGAACGCGCGGTGGCAGACCGATGCCTGCGCGCTGCCTGTGCTGCTCGGGCCGAGTGCACGACTACGTCAGCGCGTATGCTTCTGGTAGGTGCCGATCAGTTCGGCATGGGCCAATATGTGCCCCCGCATCGCCTGTTCCAGCGCCGCCTTGTCCGGCTTGCCGAGATCCGGCAGGACGACATCCAAGGCATATAGCTTGTGAAAATACCGGTGCCGGCCAATTGGCGGACACGGCCCGCCGTAATCGGCACGGTGCCAGTCGTTGGAACCTTCGCGAGCGCCGGGCGGCAAGCTCTGCCGGCTCATCCCTTGCGCAAGCGAGCCGGGACTGGGAGGCAGGTTGTACACGAGCCAATGGACCCATGTCATTTGCGGTGACGCCGGGTCCGGCGCATCCGGATCGTCGACAATCAAGACCAGGCTGGCGGTGGAGGGTGGCAACCCTGACCACGCCAGGGGAGGTGACACATCGGCGCCTTCGCACGTGTGCACAGTGGGAATCTCCCCGCCTTGGGCAAACGCGGGGGATGTCAGTATGAGCGGCATCGATGGCCTCTGCTGGGCAAGTAGCGGTGGTCCGAACAGCATGGCCGCAAAGGCCAGCAACCTCGGTAGAAGTGCCAATCGCACCATATCTGCCCCCGCCGGCGCATGACGGCTGTTTCAACTTAGCCCGGATTCAACTCCAGTGCAAGGGACCGTGCAGTGTTTACCTTTTGCGGAACATCGCCGTCCTGGACGGCGATGGATCGAGCGGCAGGAAGCACGTGCCCGGCACCGGTCAGGTATGGATCATGACCGGATGAAGGCCAGCAGGTCTGCGTTGATCGTCTCGGCGTGCGTGGTAGGCATGCCGTGCGGAAATCCCTTGTAGGTCTTCAGCGTGCCGTTGCGCAACAGCTTTGCCGACAGCGGGCCTGAGTCAGCGAAGGGCACGATCTGGTCGTCGTCGCCGTGCATTACCAGCGTCGGTACTGTGATCTTCTTCAGGTCCTCCGTAAAGTCTGTCTGCGAGAAAGCAACGATGCCGTCGTAGTGCGCCTTGACGCCGCCCTGCATGCCCTGGCGCCACCAGTTTTCGATCATCCCTGCGTTCGCCTTCGCACCTGGCCGGTTGAAGCCATAGAAGGGGCCCGCCGCGATGTCGCGGTAGAACTGCGCCCGGTTGCTGGCGACCTGCGCCTGGAAGCCGTCGAAGACATCCTTCGGCAGCCCGCCCGGATTGGCATCCGTCTTGACCATCAGCGGCGGCACTGCGGCGATCAGGACGGCCTTCGCCACGCGGCTCTCGCCGTGGCGCGCCAGATAACGCACGACCTCGCCACCGCCGGTTGAATGGCCGACGTGAATGGCGTTCTTCAAGTTGAGGTGGGCCGTCAGCGTGGCGAGGTCGTCGGCATAGTGATTCATGTCGTGACCGTCGGCGGTCTGCGTCGACCGGCCGTGCCCCCGCCGGTCATGCGCGATCACGCGGAAGCCCTGGCTCAGGAAGAACATCATCTGCGCGTCCCAGTCGTCGGCGCTCAGTGGCCACCCGTGGGAAAACACGATGGGCTGCCCGCTGCCCCAGTCCTTGTAGAAGATATCGACGCCGTCCTTTGTCCTGACCGTGCGCGTGCCCTGGTCACCCTGCTTGTTGCTCTGGCGCGCAGCAGTGCTCGTGTTCGTGGCGGCCTCTGCGGCGCCAGCCATCGTGAGCAATGCCGCGGCAGACGTGGCAGCCTTCAGGGCATCGCGACGCGTCGCCGTCATGACAGACTTATTTTCACCGTTCATTGCGTTCTCCTTTTCTGTTGCATTTCGGCCAACTGGCCGCGTATTGGTTGCGGTGGGTACCGAGGCGCTGCCTGCACAACCCTTCGCCTGTGATCGCACCGATGATTGGTGTGCTGCGTCGGATGCTAGCAATCGACGCCAGCATGTTCTATGCACGCGTAGGGAACTTGCATGTTGCTCTCGGGGAAACAAAACACCACTGGACTAATTCGGGGTCAACGCGTACCACATGTATACGCTCGTTCCATCGTTGAGCAGGACATTGGCAACGATAACCGCGCATAGCCGCGCCGACGCCGGCTGAGCCGTCCGGAGGGCTTTGAGTCCGGGCCCGCACCGCGTCAACCTGCAACTGGAGGAGGTGTAACGTGAGCAACCAACAGAAGGTCATTGTTATCACCGGCGCTTCGCAAGGCATGGGAGCGGAGGCCGTCAAGGCATTTCGCGGCCGGGGACACCAGGTTGTCGCAACGGCTCGCTCCATCAAGCCGACTGACGATGCCGACCTGTTGGCCGTGGCGGGCGATATCAGCGATCCCGCCACCGCGCGCCGTGTGATCGATGAAACGATGGCACGCTTTGGGCGTGTTGACACGCTAGTGAACAATGCCGGCATTTTCATCGCGAAGCCTTTCGCCGAATACACGGCCGAAGATTTCACGTCATTGATCAACGTGAACCTGGCGGGCTTTTTCTATATCACCCAGCTCGCGCTGGCTCAAATGGAGAAGCAATCGGGCGGGCATATCGTCAACGTCACCGCGACCCTCGCCGAACATGCGATGGAAGCCTTGCCGGCGGCTATCGCGTCGCTGACGAAGGGCGGACTCGCGGCGGCCACTCGCGCGCTTGCGATCGAATACGCGAAGCGCGGCATCCGCGTGAATGCGGTCTCACCGGGAATGATCAAGACCCCGATGTTTCCCCCGGACTTGTACGCGAGATTCGGAGCGTTGCATCCGATGGGCCGCATGGGCGAAATGAGCGACATCGTCGAAGCGATCCTGTATCTGGATTCAGCGCCGTTCGTGACAGGCGAAATCCTGCATGTCGATGGCGGCCAGGTCGCCGGTCATTGAGTACCGTTCAAGTTCTCGTCGGCGCTGCCGCCTGGCAGCGCTTGTTTGTCATTGCGACTGCGACGGCTTGCCGAGGCGCCCCCGCCCCCCCGTGTCCGCCGCCGGCGGCTACCGCTCGCCGAGGGAATGTCAGGCCATCACGCAAGTGATTGAAATATAAGTGGCCGATAATCGGCCTAACCAATTCTTCGAGTCGCGCTAGACTTTGTCGGCTGCGCCTGCAACTGGCGCTGCCGCTGGACCAATTGCGGACATGGCGTTTGCGGCACCTGGAGCTATTCTTCGGCTTCCCGGTCCGCCAGCGACATTCTGACTCGGCTTCATTCCTACGCGGGACATCGCCATGCAACGATCACGCGGCTGCAGCGCCCGGGTTCCGGTCACGCTGGCCATCGCCATGTCAATGCTTGCCGGATGCGGCGACAAGAAGGAGGCCGCAGGCCCGCCGCCACCGCAAGTGAGCGTGGTCACGCTCAAGGCCGAGCAACTGACGCTGGATACTCAGCTGCCGGGGCGCACCACGGCGTTCCGCATTGCCGAAGTCAGGCCGCAAGTGGACGGCATCATCTTGCGCCGCCTGTTCAAGGAAGGCAGCGACGTCACGCAGGGCCAGCAGCTCTACCAGATCGACGCGTCTACCTACGAGGCCACCTACAAGAGCGCGAGGGCGACGCTGGAATCCACCCGCCTGCTGGCAGAGCGCTACGGGCGCCTGGTTGGTGACGAGGCGGTCAGCAAGCAGCAGTATGACGAGGCCAGGGCTGCCTGGCTGCAGGCGCAGGCCGCGGTGGATCGCGCCGAAATCAACCTGCGCTATACCAGGGTGCTGGCGCCGATCTCCGGCCGCATCGGACGCTCGAATGTGACCGAAGGTGCGCTGGTGACCAATGGCCAGGCTACCGCGCTGTCAGTGGTGCAGCAGCTCGACCCGATCTACGTCGACGTGACCCAGGCGTCTTCGTCGCTGCTGCGGCTGCGGCGCGAACTGGCCAATGGTGCGCTGCAGAGTGCCGGCACCAACGCGGCCCAGGTTAGCCTGGTGCTCGAAGACGGTACCCGCTATCCCGAAACCGGCCGCCTGGAGTTCTCTGAAGTGGCTGTGGACCAGGGCACCGGCTCGGTGACGCTGCGCGCGGTGTTTCCCAACCCGCGCCATGAGCTGCTGCCGGGCATGTTTGTCCATGCCCGACTGCGTGAAGGCGTGAAGACCGATGCGTTGCTCGTGCCGCAGCAGGGGGTGACGCGCGATCTCAAGGGCCAGGCGACGGCGCTGGTGGTCAATGCCAAGGACGAGGTGGAACTGCGCCAGATCCGCACCGAGCGCGCCGTTGGCGACAAGTGGCTGGTGTCTGAGGGTCTCAGTGCCGGCGACCGCGTCATCGTGGAGGGCCTGCAGTTCGTGCGGCCCGGGGCAAAAGTGCGCGTAGCCCAGGCCGGGAGCGGTGCGGGTGCGCCGGTGGCTGCCGCATCCGGTCCATCCGCACAATCCGCCCCATCCGCGGCCAGGCCCTGAGCGCACCGCCCGGGCGAGGGAGTAGCCATGTCCAACTTCTTTATCGATCGGCCCATCTTTGCGTGGGTGATCGCCCTGGTCATCATGCTGGCCGGCGTGCTGTCGATTCGTGCGCTGCCCATCAGCCAGTATCCGGCCATCGCGCCGCCCACCATCGCCATCTCGGTCAACTACCCCGGCGCCTCCGCCGAGACGGTGCAAGACACCGTGGTGCAGGTGATCGAGCAACAGCTCAACGGCCTGGACCGTCTGCGCTATATCTCCTCCGAAAGCAACGCCGACGGCAGCATGACGATCACGGTGACCTTTGAGCAGGGCACCAATCCGGATATTGCCCAGGTGCAGGTGCAGAACAAGCTGGCGCTGGCGCAGCCTCTGCTGCCGCAGGAAGTGCAGCAGCAAGGCATCCGCGTGACCAAGTCGGTGCGCAACTTCCTGGTCATCGTGGGCCTGATTTCCACTGATCCCAAGGTGACGCGCGAAGACCTGTCGAACTACATTGTCTCGAGTCTCCAGGACCCGCTGTCGCGCACATACGGCGTGGGCGACTTCCAGGTGTTCGGCGCGCAGTATGCCATGCGGGTATGGATTGACCCGGCCCGGCTCAACAGCTACCAGCTCACGCCGCTGGACGTGAGCAACGCGATCAGGGCGCAGAACGTTCAGGTGGCCTCGGGCCAGCTGGGCGGCCTGCCGGCGGTGCGGGGCCAGCAGCTCAACGCAAGCGTGATCGGCAAGACCCGGCTGCAGACCAGCGAGCAGTTCGGCAACATCCTGCTCAAGGTTAATCCGGACGGCTCCCAGGTACGCCTGAAGGACGTGGCCGAGGTGGGCCTGGGCGGGCAGGACTACAACATCAACGCCCAATACAACGGCCAGGCGGCCTCGGGCATTGCCGTGCGGCTGGCCGCGGGGGCCAATGCGCTGGAAACCGTGCGCGCCATCCGCAAGACGCTGGACGGGCTCGAGCCGTTCTTCCCGCCCGGGATGAAGGTGGTCTTTCCGTATGACACCTCGCCGGTGATCGCAGGCTCCATCCACGAAGTGGTGAAGACGCTGATGGAAGCCATCGTGCTGGTGTTCCTGGTGATGTACCTGTTCCTGCAGAACGTGCGCGCCACGCTGATTCCCACCATCGCCGTGCCGGTGGTGCTGCTGGGCACCTTTGGCGTGCTGGCGGCGTTCGGCTACACCATCAACACGCTGACCATGTTCGGCATGGTGCTGGCCATCGGGCTGCTGGTGGATGACGCCATCGTCGTGGTCGAGAACGTCGAACGCGTGATGGCCGAGGAGGGCCTGCCGCCCAGGGAGGCGGCGCGGCGCTCGATGGGCCAGATCCAGGGCGCGCTGGTGGGCATTGCCATGGTGCTCTCGGCGGTGTTCCTGCCGATGGCGTTCTTCGGCGGCTCGACCGGCGTGATCTACCGGCAGTTCTCCATCACCATTGTCTCGTCCATGGTGCTGTCGGTGCTGGTCGCGCTGATCCTGACGCCGGCCCTGTGCGCCACCATGCTCCAGCCCATCGAAAAGGGCGATCATGGCGAGAACAAGGGCGGCTTCTTTGGCTGGTTCAACCGCATGTTCAGCGCGACCACCCGGCGCTATGAACGCAGCGTGTCGGGCATCCTGAAGCGCCGCCTGCCGTTCCTGCTGATCTACGTGGCCATCCTGGTGGTGATGGGCTTCCTGTTCACGCGCATCCCCACTTCATTCCTGCCCGAGGAAGACCAGGGCGTGCTGTACGCCCAGGTGCAGACGCCTGCCGGCGCCACCGCCGAGCGCACGCAGAAGGTGCTCGACCAGATGCGCGAATACCTGCTGAAGGAAGAGGGCGGCGTGGTGGCATCGCTGTTCACTGTCAACGGCTTCAACTTTGCCGGCCGCGGCCAGAACTCGGGACTGGCATTCATTCTGCTCAAGCCATGGGCGCAGCGCAGCGGGGACAGCACCAGCGTATTCGACCTGGCCGCGCGCGCGCAGCGCAAGTTCATGAGTTTTCGCGATTCGATGTCGTTCGCGTTCGCCCCGCCCGCCGTGCAGGAGCTGGGCAATGCCACCGGGTTTGACCTCTACCTGCAGGACCAGGCCGGCATTGGCCACGTGGCGCTGATGAACGCGCGTGACAAGTTCCTGGCGCTGGCCTCGCAAAGCCCGGTGCTGCAGCGCGTGCGTCCCAACGGCCTGAACGACCAGCCGCAGTACCAGTTGGTGATCGACGATGAGAAGGCGCGCGCGCTCGGCGTTTCGCTGGCTGACATCAACAGCACGGTGTCGATCGCCTGGGGTTCCAGCTACGTCAACGACTTTATCGACCGCGGCCGGGTCAAGCGCGTCTATGTGCAGGGCCGCCCGGATTCCCGCATGAGCCCGGACGATATCGACAAATGGTTTGTGCGCAATGGCAAGGGCGAAATGGTGCCGTTTTCAGCCTTTGCCGACGGCAAGTGGGGCTATGGCTCGCCCAAGCTGCAGCGCTACAACGGCGTGGCCGCGGTGGAATTGCTCGGCGAGCCCGCGCCGGGGCGCAGTTCCGGCGAGGCCATGAACGCAATCGAAGAGATCATGAAGCAGATGCCGCCAGGCGTTGGTTATGCCTGGACTGGCCTGTCCTACGAGGAACGGCTGTCGGGCTCGCAGGCGCCGGCGCTCTATGCGCTCTCGCTGCTGGTGGTGTTCCTGTGCCTGGCCGCGCTGTACGAAAGCTGGTCGATCCCGTTCTCGGTGATGCTGGTGGTGCCGCTCGGCGTGATCGGCGCACTGCTTGCCACACTGGGGCGCGGCTTGTCGAATGACGTTTTCTTCCAGGTGGGCCTGCTGACCACCATCGGCCTGTCAGCCAAGAACGCCATCCTGATCGTGGAATTCGCCAAGAGCGAGTACGACCAGGGCAAGGGCCTGGTCGAGGCCGCCGTGGAGGCGTGCCGCCTGCGCCTGCGCCCCATCGTGATGACTTCGCTGGCCTTCATGCTCGGCGTGTTCCCGCTGGCCGTGTCGACCGGGGCCGGTGCCGGCAGCCAGCACGCCATCGGCACCGGCGTGATCGGCGGCATGATCACTGCCACGGTACTGGCGATCTTCTGGGTGCCGCTGTTCTTTGTCGCTGTCACGTCCATGTTCGGACGCAAGCGCAGGCCGCAGCCGCATGGCGCCTCCGTGGAAAAAGGCGCGCTCGAATGAAGAAGACCTTGTCTTGCGCCGCCGCCATGGCCATGCTGGCGGGCTGCAGCCTGATTCCCAGGTACGAGCGCCCGGCCTCGCCGGTGGCGGCAGCGTACCCGCAGGGCCCGGCCTACCTGCCCGCCGATGCCGCCGCCGATGCCGCCGAAGCCGGCCAGGTGCCTGCGGTCGAGTTGGGCTGGCGCGAATTCTTCGCCGATGCGCGCCTGCGCCGCCTCATCGAACTGGCGCTGGAGAACAACCGCGATCTGCGCGTGGCCGTGCTTAACGTGGAGGCGTTCGGGGCACAGTACCGCATCCAGCGCGCCGACCTGTTTCCCGCCATCGGCGCGGCCGCACAGGGCACGCGCCAGCGCATTCCCGCCGACCTGTCCGCCACCGGACGGAGCCTGATCAGCAGCCAGTATGGCGTGTCGCTGGGCACCACGGCGTGGGAGATCGACCTGTTCGGCCGCCTGCGCAGCCTCAGCGAAGCCGCGCTCGAACAGTATTTCGCCAGCGACGAGGTACGCCGCAGTGCCCAGATCTCGCTGGTGGCGGGCGTTGCCAGCGCCTACCTGACCCAGCGCGCCGATGAAACCCTGCTGCGGCTCACCCTGGAAACCCTGGCCAACTATGAGCGCAGCTATGGCCTGACCCGGCGCAGTTACGAGGAAGGGATCGCTTCCCGGCTGGACCTGCGCCAGGCGCAGACCGCCGTGGAAACCGCCCGCGCGAGCCTTGCGCGTTACACCCGGCTGGTTGCCCAGGATGAGAATGCCCTGGTGCTGCTGCTCGGCACGTCCCTGCCAGCGGACCTGCCGGAAGGCCTGCCGCTGGAGCAGAAGCTGTTCGCCGATGTGCCGGCCGGGCTGCCCTCAGACCTGCTGCAGAACCGTCCGGACGTGCTCGCGGCCGAGCACCGGCTGCGCTCCGCCAACGCCGATATCGGCGCCGCGCGGGCGGCGTTCTTCCCCAGCATCAGCCTGACCGCGTCGGCGGGCACCGCCAGCAGCCAGCTTTCCGGCCTGTTCGGGGCGGGCTCCGGCACGTGGTTGTTCCAGCCGCGCATCAATCTGCCGCTGTTTACCGCCGGCAGCCTGCGGGCCAGCCTGGACTTCGCCACCATCCAGAAGGACGTCAACGTCGCCCAGTACGAGCGAACGGTGCAGACCGCCTTCCGCGAGGTGGCCGATGGGCTGGCGGCGCGGGGCACCTACACCAGCCAGCTCCAGGCCCAGGTCCGTTTCGTGGAAGCTGCACAGGACGCCTATGGCCTGGCCGACCGGCGCTACCGCACGGGTGTCGACAGCTACCTTGCCGTGCTGGACGCGCAGCGCTCGCTTTACAACGCGCAACAATTGCTGATCGAAGCCCGGCTCGAGCAACTCTCCAGTGAAGTCAACCTGTACAAGGCCCTGGGCGGCGGCTGGCACGACCAGACCGGCAAGCGCACCGATACGAGAGTTGGCCGGCCGACGCATGACTGAATTTCCGGCCAGTACGCGATTTGCAGGAACTTGCTACATTGCTGACTGCTGACAAAAACAGCCCCACGCTGCTGTCCCGCTCATCGCAAACCGACAGACCAAGGAGACATCGAATGCGCACCACACTTCAACTTCGTTCGCAAATCAAGAGCAGCGGTGAACTCGAGCTGTCGCTAGCCAGCATCGACACGCCGAACCCTGGCCCGGATGAAGTGCTCATCCGCATTGAAGCCTCTCCCCTCAACCCGTCCGATCTCGGCCTGCTGTTCGGTGCGGCCGACATGAGCACGGCCAAGGCCAGCGGCACGGCCGAGCGCCCCGTAGTCACCGCGCGCGTTCCGGAAGGCGCAATGCGCAGCATGGCCGGCCGCCTGGATGCGTCCATGCCGGTTGGCAATGAGGGCGCGGGCGTGGTCGTCGATGCAGGCTCGTCCCCTGCGGCGCAAGCCTTGATGGGCAAGACCGTGGCTGCCATCGGCGGCGCGATGTACTCGCAGTACCGCTGCGTTCCCGTGGACCAGTGCCTGGTCCTGCCCGACGGCGCCACGCCTGCTGACGGCGCGTCGTCATTCGTCAACCCGCTCACCGCACTGGGCATGGTCGAGACCATGCGGCTCGAAGGACACAGCGCCCTGGTGCACACCGCCGCGGCCTCCAACCTGGGCCAGATGCTCAATCAGATCTGTCTCAAGGATGGCATCAAGCTGGTGAACATCGTGCGCAAGCAAGAGCAGGCGGACCTGCTCAAGGCACAAGGCGCGGTCCACGTCTGCAACGCCGCGTCGCCCACGTTCATGCAGGACCTCACCGAGGCACTTGTCGCCACTGGCGCAACAATCGCGTTCGACGCCACGGGCGGCGGCAAGCTTGGCGGCCAGATACTCACCTGCATGGAAGCGGCCTTGAACAAGACGGCCCGCGAATACAGCCGCTACGGCTCGACCACCCACAAGCAGGTCTACCTCTACGGCGGCCTGGACACAAGCCCGACAGAATTCAACCGCAACTTCGGCATGGCGTGGGGCATGGGCGGCTGGCTGCTGTTCCCGTTCCTGCAGAAGATCGGACGCGAGCGGGCCAACGCGCTGAAGCAACGCGTGGTGGCGGACCTGAAGACCACCTTTGCCAGCCACTACGCGAAGGAGATCTCGCTGGCCGAGGTGCTGGACCTGGACGTGATCGCCGTCTACAACAAGCGTGCTACGGGAGAGAAGTACCTGATCAACCCGAACAAGGGCCTGGCCGGATAAATCACCGCGGGGCGCCTTGCGCGCCCACCGTATCAAGAAGCAGCCGCTGCGCTTAGCTCTGCTTCTGAATCGCATGGCTATTCCAGGAAGACGTAGTCCGCCCGATACGGCATGCGATTCTCCTGTCCCTCCTGCGTGCAAGCCTGAGGGAGGGCCTGTCCGCCTTGGGTATTCAGCCGTTGCACGTAACGCGTCCTCGAAAGCAGGCCAGCTCCGCCGGTGCTCGTTGCCTGCAACAGCAAGAGTGGAATGCTGTCTGGTTCCTGCGCATTGGGCGTCTGCCGCAATACCTTGCCGGTCACCTTGCTGCCATCAGGCGCTTCCCAGGTCGGCCCAGAATAATGTTTGACGGCGAGTTGTCCGGTGGCATCCTTCAGGGTTGCTTCCGGGGCTGAAAAGATCCATAACAACCGGCCGTCGTTCGCACGCTTGCACTGATAAATCTGTACACCGGATGCATGCAGCACCGTAATCGTTCCACGCGCGTCGGCGGGCTGGAGCTCGGGAGGAGCCGATATCCTCGGTGTGGTACACGAAACGAGCACGCCTGCCACGCAGAGTACAGTAAAGCTCGCTTTGCAAGAATGCCGAGAACATTGCGACATTTTGCCTCCTTACCCTAACCCATGGAGGAGGATAGTACTTCCCGCGCCACGTTGCCAGTTGCGTCCGCGAGATGAGATTCGAAACACAAACCTGCCTACCGACGCAGCGAAGCCTCCAGGCTCATGAGATTCTGCGGCGCAACGCGGATCAGGCCGCCGCGCGGGCTGTCGATATCGGCGATCAGTGCCAGCGACAGCGAGACGGTCACCGGCAGAACGAATAGCAGGAACACCTTCGACGTTTCCGTGCGCGCGCCATAGCCCTGCATCAGCGTGCCGAAGAAGGCGATGATGATCATCAGGCACCAGGCGGCAACCGGAATCCGGTTCAGCCAGGCGGCCTCGGCATAGCCCTGCGAGTTGATGACATCATTCATGCCCGCCACCACCAGCGAGGTGATGGGGTTGGGCTTCTCGCGCGCGACGTCTCGCACGATCTTCCACATCTCGTCCTCGACCTGCGCGGTCGCCGTCGCGATCTCGCGTAGCTGCACGCGATCGCGCGTCCGGTAGTAGAGCAGGCGCTGGTCGAGATAGCGCACCAGCAGCGCCCTGACCTTGTCCGCCTCCGGTCCTTCGATCAGGTCCGCGCGCAGATATTCGGTGCCGATCGCGTTGGCTTCTTCCTCTTCGAGATTCTTGCGCTGGTCGTATCGTCCCACGGCCATCGACAGCGTGAAGCCGATCAGCAGCGCCAGAAGCGTCAGCGTTGCGCCCTGGATGATGTTGAAGTCGTCCCGCCCCTCGCTGCGAATTGGTCGGAATCGCCGCAGTACCAGGGCGCCGATGGCCGTGGCAATGGCCAGCAGGACCAGCATCAGGACGAACAGGACGGCCGGGTGTCGGATGATTTGTTCCATGGCGATGGCGGCTGGCTCCCCGGGCAGCGGGCTGGCGGGCTTGGCGGGTCAGTGGGTTCAGTGGGTTCAGTGGGTTCAGTGGGTTCAGTGGGTTCAGTTCACCTTCTCGAAGTCGGGCAGTGCCCAGGACTTGTTGAAGAAGGCCTCGGTCGGGATATTGGGCGGAAGCCTGACCTTGTAGCTGTTGGCGCCCACCAGCGGCTGCCACGAGGCGTCGTTGAAGGCAATCATCGTGATGCGCGTCTTGGCATCCAGACGCTTCTCCCAGATGGCCATGGTGTTGTAGCCAGCGCCGAACGACTGCGCGAAGCCGTCCCGCATCCCCATCGAATTGAGCAGCGGCATCGCCCAAAGATAAGTCTGTGTTGCCCGCTGGAACAGCAATTCGTCCTTGAGCGTCTCGGCCGCTTTTTCCGTGGGTCGGTTCTGCTTGAAGGGCTGCTTTGCCAGTGCGTCGAAGCGGCTGGCCTGGGCGAGCGCGGAATTCGCCAGCGTGACCTGCATCGCGGACAGCGCCGCGATCGACAGCAGGGTACGAACACGTCCGGACATGAAATTTCCCCTCAAGTGAACGAATAGCAACTCGGGGCGAGGCCCGACTCATATCCTTTCGCTTCCCCCGATGTGGCGGAAGTGAATCTTTTGCGCGGGCGAATTTAGAAATCTCGACTTGAACTCTCGGGCTCGACTCGCACGCCTAACCGATCTGGTATCGCGCGCGGTCCTTTCCCGGTTCCGCGCCTTACTTCCGGCATACCTATTCCGGCTTCAAGCCGCTGCAGGCCTTTGACATCGTCTATGGAGGGCACTTTGAGCATCGCCTGCTCGCGGCCGGTAATGCCACGATGGAGCATCAGCGCCTGGTGCTCGGTGATGTTCTGGTCGAAGCCGGCAGCTATGACTTCCCGGCAATTGCGCAGGGCAGCATGCCGCGCGATGGCGTCTGCATCGGCTTTATCCTCGCCCGTCCTCATCCGGCGGACGCTCGACGATCCATCCTTGGGCCAGCAGCGGCTGCAGATGTCGGGCGAGCGTGGAGCGGTCGTGGCGATTGCGGCGGCTAAGTGCCGCGCGGCCGATTGGTCCGAGTCATGGGATCATCACCAGCAGCGTGAACGGTGCGTTGACGCCAAAGGGCCTGAGCGCGTCGTCATAGACCGCGGTCAGGACACGCGATAGCTGGCGGGTATGGGTCAGCAGGCAGCTCCGCGGGATTTCTCCGCAGGGGCTGGCCTTGATTGGAGTGCGAAAGTCAGAGGTCCGATCAATGCTGATGTGAGGCGGAAGGCGAGGCAGCGGGTGAGCCCGATGCCTTCACATCGGGGACCGTGACGGCAACCACCTCGGTGGCGAGGATCTGGTGGCTCGGGTCGGCCAGTTCCAGGCGCAGCTTGTGCGGCCCGGGCGTGAGCCCAACCACAATGATCGGATCTTCACTCGTGTGGGCCCAGGTGCCACGGGTATCGTCAACCGTCACGTGCAGGTGCCCGATACGGGGCGAGATGTCGACGGCGGGCTTGCCGAATACCGGCATGACTCGAAAATTTTCGGTTCGGAACTGGACAATGACCACGCCGCGCGCAAGCGGCTCGGGCAGCGCCGCGTACGGGGTCAGCTTTGGCGCAGGTTCGGCATTGAGCGGAAGAATGGCTGGCGGGCGAATGGCATCTCTCGCGACTTGCGCAGACGCGCTCGCGGAGAACGCCGCGACAACGGCAGCGGCCGAGAGGTATTTCAGGAGGGAGGGCATGGTGTTGTCCTTCTATGCAGACGGGTTACCGCGGCACGCAGATCCCCCGCCGGGGACGTGACGTGCAAATTGCTGATAGGCGTTGCATCTGAGCACACGTCGGCCGCGCACTGCCGGTTTTTTTGTATTGCAACGTATGGCTCACGGCGGCCGATACGAACCGATACATTTGTCCCTGCTACTCGACGCGGCGGGGTATCTGTTGCCCGGAGCCTTGGAAAGAATAGCCAGTCCAGTCCGGGAGTTTCACGCATGAAGACTTCCCCGCGAGATCGGTGCACGTGGCATCGGTGGCGGCCTTGAGCATCGTGTCGAAGGACACAGCCCCGCGCAGAATGATGCGCTCGTCAAACACAAGGAGAGGGGCGCTGCGCGCAGCGTAGGCCAGTGCCGCTTCCTGGTCCGCCCGTAATGCCGCATCGGCACAAGCCATCATCTGATCGTTTGCGACGACACTCCGCTTGGCCCCCACGCTTTTCCCGATGCGCATCAGGACATCCGCGTCGTCGATAGAAAGCCCTTCGAGCCAATAGGCAC
Organism: Cupriavidus oxalaticus; assembly: GCF_038900635.1. Lineage (GTDB taxonomy): Bacteria > Pseudomonadota > Gammaproteobacteria > Burkholderiales > Burkholderiaceae > Cupriavidus > Cupriavidus oxalaticus_B. The sequence goes on from NZ_JAYMRX010000006.1 coordinate 176,318, forward strand.
GCATCACGGCCCGGTGAAATTCGAGCCCGATGCCTTCGCCCTGCGCCAGCTTGCTGGCAAGATGCGCCGCGTAGGTTCGCAAGCCGACAGGACCGGGCGCGATCTGCAGATCAAACTCGGCCGCGATGTCGTAGCCGATGCGCTCATACTCCGCCTCCACGATACCGCGGAAATCCTCTGGCAATGGCGGCGCGTCATGAGGCCTGAGCATGAAGGCACGCGCGGTGACTTCAACCGGAATGATCTGCGCCAGGCGCTGAACGCGGAGTGTCGTCAAATAGCAGAAGGGGCAGAGAAAATCTGTCCAGATATCGATCTTCAACGGTTTTTGTCCCTTGGAAATGACATTCATGATGTTTCCTTTGTCGTATGCGACATTACGCGCGACAGAACCGGCGATCGCGGAAAATGGCTCGTTCCCGAGGCGTATCAGGTGAACTCTCAGTCGCGGAACAGGTGCGTGGCATGCGTGACGGCACCGCCCGCCCGGATGGCGGCGGCCACGAGTGCGGCTTCCGCAAGTTGCGCATTGGTGGCGCCGGCATCGTGGGCGGCCTTGGTATGCAGGGCGATGCAATATGGACACTGCGTGGTCAGCGCGACGGCCACCGCGATAATCTGTTTCTGCTGCACCGAAAGCGCGCCGTCGGCAAAAGCCGCGTGGTCAAATGCACGGAAGTTTTTCATCGCTTCGGGAGCGTTTTCGTCCAGCTTCCTCAAACGGGCAAGATCCTTCATATCGAACATGGAAAACTCCATCAAGGTTGGGATTGGAGTAGGAATGATAGGAATGGCAAGGTTCCACTTGGTCTTAGTTTGGTTTCAATTCGTCCAAGGATGTGCTCGAACGTTTCCTTGCCTGCGAGCCTGAGCGGCCATTTCGTTATTCGTCAGGGTGGGTAGCGACTGAGACAGCGCTGAGGCCCGTTCCGACCAAACCTGGACCCGATATTGGCACCAGCGAATGCGACGGTCAGCCAATGGGTATTGACCATGGCCACGCTGGCATCAGCCACTCTCACGCTCGAAGTGTGGAGGCGAATGCTGTATGGCTCATTCCGGACAGATCGGCCATATGCTGCACCGACAGCGCCGCCTCGGGAGGTTTAAAGAGTTTCTCGATGCGCGAATTCGGCAGCGTGACTAGGCATCGCTCGTGTAAAGCCTCGATCAACACCCCGGTCCCAGCCCAGGCTGTGCGGACTCCGCCAACAGCATGACGAACTGGTCGCTCAGGCTCGCAGGCAAGGAAACGTTCGAGCACACGATGTGCTGAAGGGGCGGATGCCATTCTTGGACGAATTGAAACCAAACTAAGACCAAGTGGAACCTTGCCATTCCTATCATTCCTACTCCAATCCCAACCTTGATGGAGTTTTCCATGTTCGATATGAAGGATCTTGCCCGTTTGAGGAAGCTGGACGAAAACGCTCCTGAAGCGATGAAGAGCTTCCGTGCATTTGACCACGCGGCTTTTGCCGACGGCGCGCTTTCGGTGCAGCAGAAACAGATTATCGCGGTGGCCGTCGCGCTGACCACGCAGTGTCCATATTGCATCGCCCTGCATACCAAGGCCGCCCACGATGCCGGCGCCACCAATGCGCAACTTGCGGAAGCCGCACTCGTGGCCGCCGCCATCCGGGCGGGCGGTGCCGTCACGCATGCCACGCACCTGTTCCGCGACTGAACGCCATCCAACGCACCTTGCCGAGCGGCGGTCGTCCCGAAGTCCGTGGGGCGAGCGTCTATCGGCAAACGACACACCCGCTACGTCTCTGGAACGAAGCGTTGTTCGAATCGCCGGTTCTGGCAGCGCCGGAACCGGCGACGCGGAAATGCACGCATGCGCGTCGTTGCAGTGACAGGAAAGGAGGTCTGCGCCACCGGGGCGTGCTCCTCCACCACACCACAATCCGTTGAGGAGTAGATATGCATCCCATCACATCCGCCGCCACGACAACGCGGTCCAACGCAGTCGTCAACAACCACGAGGCGTTGCTGCGCTGGTCCCTGGTTGTCGTCTTTCTCTGGTTCGGCGGGATGAAGTTCACCGGCTACGAAGCGCAGGGCATTGCCCCGTTCATCGAGAACAGCCCCTTCATGGCCTGGCTTATCGACGCATTCGGTGTCCGTGGCGCCAGCGCTGTCATTGGCGTGATGGAACTGTCCACCGCCGTGACACTGACCGTCGGTGCGTTCCATCATCGGGTCGCACTACTTGGTGCTGCCATGTCATGCGCGACATACGCCATCACGCTGACGTTCTTCGTCACCACGCCCGGCGTTGCAGAGCCGACCGCTGGCGGGTTCCCGGCGATCTCCGCGCCGATCGGCCAGTTCCTGCTGAAGGACCTGGTGCTGCTGGCAGCGTCGGCTTCTCTGCTGCGCATGGCGCTGGCACGTTGCCAGGCGGCACGTTCCTGATTTCACAGAAGCGCAGTCTCGCGTGTGGTTGGGCGGCGTAGCCGCCCGACTGCCAATGCAGAACTCGCCCGCAACACACGATGCTCGGAAATCTGCAGCACTACTGGAGCGGCGCCTTCCTCGCTGCCAATGCCCTCATCGGATTGAACCTTTTGGGGGCGCTTCTGCTCGGGATGCTGGTGGGCTACGAGCGCTCGTACAACGGCCGCGCCGCGGGCATGCGGACCTACGGGCTCGTGTGCATGGCGTCGACGGCGCTGACCGTCTTCGTCGGCTATGCGCCTTTGTGGTTTGGCGGCGTCGCGGAGCACAGCACCGACCCCACACGGGTCGTGCAGGGCGTGGTGACAGGAGTCGGGTTCCTGTGTGCGGGCGTCATCATGAAGGATGGCCTGAGCATCAGCGGCCTGACCACCGCGGCCTCCATCTGGGCCGCCTCGGCCGTGGGCGTGCTACTCGGAGTCGGGTTCTACGCCGCGGCACTGCTGCTGGCGATGCTGTGCATGCTGTCGATGTCGCTGCTGCATCGCCTCGAAGTCAAACTGCCCGGTCGCGCGACGCTCGATGTCTCGTTGACCTTCCGGGCTGGCCCGCCGGACCTAGGCGTCTTGGCCAGGACTGCAGAAGCCCGCGGATATCATCTGTTGCGCGACAGCCTGACCATTACCTTTGACAACAAGCAACTAGTGTGGCGCTTCAGCCTCGTGGCGCTGAACCGCTCGCGTGCGGTGTCGCCGGCGGGCTTGGCCGAGGAGATCACCGCTGCGGAGGACGTGGTCCGCTTCAGCATCATCCCTGTGCGCCATTGAGCGGGCCTTCCTGCCCCTTGTCCGAGTTTGATCCGGTTGTTCCACATTACGCAGCACTTCCCGGTCAGCGCATTGACCGGAAAGCGGAAAGCACCTCGGCGCCTGAAGCGGTCTGCGTTGCCCGCAGGGCAACGATCTCGTGCAAAGATTGCTGTTCCTCGAACGAATTTTCCCGCCAACAATCCCTCTCACAACCAGTTCTCGCATAGATGCGAGGAAGATTCAAGAAAGTAGAGGACGACATGCAAGACCGAGAACTACCCCCCGTCAAACGCTGGATGGCGCTGGGTGCCGCCATTCTGGGGATGACGCTGGCCAGCGCACCAGCGTCCGCCGCCGACACCTTTCCCTCCAAGCCGATATCGATGCTGGTCGCATTCCCTCCGGGGGGGCCCGCTGATGTTCTGGCGCGGGCCATGCAGCCGGCGATGGCCAAGGCGCTCGGCCAGCCCGTGGTCATCGAGAATCTGCCCGGCGCCGGCGGCGCGCTGGCAGTGCAGCGGCTGCTGAGCCGTCCGGCCGACGGCTACACGCTGATCATGGGCTCGCCCAACGAGGCCATCCTGACGCCGCTGGCGCTCGCCAGCGCCAAGTACAAGTCGGAGGAGCTGGCCCTGCTGGCGCCAGTCTCGAACCACCCGCTCGTCGTGATGACGCGCAGCGACCTGCCGTACAGCTCGCTCGAACAGATCATCGCGGCCAGCAAGTCGGCAGGTGGCAAGAGCCTGACCTTCGGCAATCCGGGCTACGGGACCATGTACCACATCGTCGCCGAATACATGGCTCAGCTGACCGGCGCCAGGATGCTGCAGGTGCCGTACAAGGGCGCCACGCCGATGCTGGCAGACCTGACCGGTCGCCAGATTGACATGACGATTCTGCCAAACCTCGGTGCCTCCACGCAGCTGCTCGAAACGCACAAGATCAAGGCGGTCGCAGTGCTGGACACGCAGCGCATGCGAAACCTGCCCGATGTGCCTGCGATCTCCGAAACCAGCGTCGCGCGCAAGTCCGAGTTCGTGTATTCGATCTGGCTGGGCGTCATGAGCAGGGCCGGCGTCCCGGCGGAGCGTGCCCGCGTATTGATGGACGCCTCGCAGCAAGCGCTGCGGTCGCCCGAACTGATCAAGGCGCTCGAGCTCTCCGGCGTGCAGCCGATGAAGCCGCAGACGCTCGAGGCCTCCGCGAAGTTCTACGTCGACGAGACCGAGAAGTTCAGGAAGATGGCCGCCTCGATCAAGCTGACGCCGCAGTAATACCACCCCTCACGGCCGTTCCCATGGCGGCGCCCGCGCTCGTATCGCCGGCCCCGCCTCGTTCCAGCATCCCGTTCCAGGAAGGTTCTCCTTGAATATCCTAGTTGCCGGTTTCCAGCACGAAACCAATACGTTCGCCCCAACCATGGCCACCTACGAGAGCTTCGTCCGTGGCGAGGACTTTCCCGCCATGGTGCGCGGCGAGGCGATCTACGACCTGCTGGACGTGAACGTGCCGATCAGCGGCTTCATCCACCACGTTCGCGAGCACGGCCACACCGTCACGCCGGTGATCTGGGCGGCAGCCGGCGCTTCGGCCCATGTCACGACCGATGCCTACGAGCGCATCGCCGGCGAGATCATGGAGGCGGTGACGACGGCCTCGTACGACACGATCTATCTCGACCTGCATGGCGCCATGGTGGCCCAGCACCTCGACGACGGCGAGGGTGAGTTGCTGGCGCGCATCCGTGCCGTGGCCGGCCCGGACATGAAGATCGTGGTCTCGCTGGATCTGCATGCCAATGTCACCGAACGGATGCTCGCACTGGCGGATGGGGTAGTGGCGTATCGCACCTATCCGCACGTGGACATGGCCGCCACCGGCAAGCGGGCAGCCGAGATGCTGCTGGAGTTGTGCAGGCGGGAGACGCGTGCGCACCTGGTGGCACGACGCGTACCGTTCCTGATACCGGTCAACAGCATGTCCACGATGATGCAGCCCGCTCAAGGCATCTACGGCCTGCTCGAAGAGCTGGAGCCACAAGGCGTGCTGTCGCTGTCGTTCACACCGGGCTTTCCCGCGGCCGACTTCGCCGAGTGCGGTCCCGTGGTCTGGGGGTACGGCTTCGACAAAACCCGCGTCGAGCGGGCCGTCGACGCACTGTTCGCGCGCATCTGCGAACCGGAGAGCCAGTGGGCCGTGCAGTTCGAGGAGCCGGATGCAGCGGTGCAGCGTGCCATGCGGATCGCGCAAACAGCCACGCGGCCAGTGATCCTTGCGGACACGCAGGACAACCCGGGCGTCGGTGGCGATGGCAACACCATGGGCATGCTGCGCGCGCTTCTCAAGGCCGGTGCGCAGGACGCCGCGATCGGGATCATCTGCGATCCCGCCGCGGCTGCCACCGCGCACCAGGCTGGAGTCGGCGCAAGGATCGATCTTGCGCTTGGCGGCTGCCCACAGGTGAGCGAAGATGCCCCGCTGCGGGCGACCTTCGAGGTGGAGGCACTGTCCGATGGCAAGTTCGTCTATGGCGGACCGATGATGCATGGCAAGGCTGCCGACATGGGACCCATGGCGCGGCTGCGGCTCAACGGTGTGCTCGTTGCCGTCAGCTCGACCAAGGCACAGCTGCTCGACCGCAACATGTACCGCGCGGTCGGCATCGAACCGGCGGGGATGAAGATTCTCGTGAACAAGAGCTCAGTGCATTTCCGCGCCGACTTCGCCGCGATCGCGGAAGACATTTTCGTGGTGCGTGCGCCCGGTCCGTTCATCGCCGATCCGGCGGACCTGCCATGGCGGCATCTCAAGCCCGGCATGCGCCTGAAACCGAACGGTCCTGCGTTCGCGCCGGCGCCACGAATCTACGACAAGCTTGCGCAGCTCGGCATCGAACTGCCCACGGCTTCGGCCCCGGCGGCGGCCTATGTGCCGAGCGTGCGGTCCGGCAAGATGATCCACGTGTCCGGCCATCTCTCCCGCGCCGATGGCCAGGTTCGGACCGGCCGCTTTGGCGACGATCTGCGCACCGCCGACGGTGTCGCGGCGGCCCGCCTGGTTGCCATCGACTTGCTCGCGACGCTGCACGCCGCCACCGGCGACCTCGATTCGATCGTGCGGGTCGTCAAGCTCACCAGCCTCGTCCATTCGACAGCGGACTTCACCGAGCAGCACCTCGTGACCAATGGCGCCAGCGATCTGCTCGCCGAGTTGTTTGGCACGCGCGGCCAGCACGCGCGCAGCGCGTTCGGCGTGTCGCAGTTGCCGCTCGGCGCCTGCCTGGAAATCGAACTGATCGTCGAGGTCGCCTGATTGCATGCGCGGCCAACCCTCTGTCTCACATACATATCAACGGCGATTTCCTCAACCGATCAGCTCGTATTTCTATTCAGAGTTGGCTATTGGTAGCAAGTGACAAACTCCTGCTGCGTCGAGCCGATTGGGATCTGGCGGCACGACGCACTCCCCATGGCCAGCCAATTGAGCTCGGAAGAAGGCATCCCTGAGCCGTCCGCAGGGTCGCGAAAGGCCTGCTCGCGCGTGTGGAGCAGGTATGCAATCAGCAGGTCAAGGCTTGGGTTGCGGCATGCTGGAGAACCCGACTCGCTTGTGCGAGCCATCGCAGAAGGGCTTGTTTTCGGAATGGCCGCACCGGCACAGCCAGACTTGATCCCCTTCGAAAGTGAAGGCAGCTCCTGCCGGGGTCACGATCCTGACGGGACCCTTTATGCGGTAGGGGCCATTGTCCTGTACGGTAACTGTAACGGTCGAAACGGTGTCGTCGTTCATGATGTCCCCGCTCTGGTAGGGAGTATCAGGCATTTGTTGTAGGGCGGCCTGCGTCATCGGGCTCCGTCTTGGGGCGCGAACTGCACTATGGCGAACTTGTCGTCAACCTACCCCAAATCTTGGGCGGGAAGACAACCCATGGCAATGTCGGGTCCAAGTGCGTGCCATCCAGACAGCCCTCAAAGGTGCCGCTACCCGGATACTCCTGGCTCACTGAGAGCGCGACGCTGATTTGTGCAACTCCGTAGCCACAACTGCCGACGTCATGGTGCGAATCGGTTGGCCATATCACACGCCCCCCCGGCAACGCTGCCACTCTGCAGGGTACCGTGAGCCTGCCACCATTGCCACTCGCCGCCGAGGACAGTGGCGTCCTGACTCGACCGCACCGGGCCTGTGCGGTCAAGGCTGACAATCCAGAAACCACCTTGGCCTGCGCTCGCCCCTTGGCACGGTTCGACGAGTCTGCTGTCCGTTCCTGAGAACGTCACCGCGCCGGCATCGCTACCATCAGCCGTAACCTCATAAACACCGATGCCAGAAACGCAGGCTTGCGTATGGTATTTCGTGTGGGCACAGGCAGCGAGCCCCAGAACGAGAATCGTCGACGCCGCTGGGCGGACCATAACATTCACCCCCAACTCGTCTATAGCTTAGGCTAAACCGGCCAACGCAATTGGAACGGAAAGGAACTTCATGGAGCTTGGGCCCAAGCCTTGGCGGAGAAGTGAAGGCCACGGAATCACTTCTGCGGAGATCGACGTATCGATGCAGCATGCGTACGCGTCCGGCGACGGGAAGCGCTCACTTGCGGGGTTGGATGGTCGCTACCGCGGGACCCGCTCCGGCGAATGCGCACACGGCGGACACCAGCGCAACGGCGCGCAGCGCGTCAGCGATGGCTTCGGCTTCCGCCGGCGCCACGGGTGTCTGAAGCGGCGTAAGAGCGTCACCCGCTACCCCTCGGCTTGCGCGTCCGGTTCCAGCAACTGCCCGGCCTGGCGTGCGTCCTGAAGAACGTGCCGTTCGTCGAGCCGCGCCGACAGCGCCGCCTGGTGCGACCACACGAACACGATGCCAAGCACCGCAATAGCCAACAGGCTCGCCACGCGTGCAACCGAATTGTTGATGCCGGATGCGACGCCTGCGTGTCGCCCGGCACCGAGCCCATCACAGTCGCTGTGAGTGGCGCGACGGTGATCGTCATGCCGAGGCCGAGCACGGCGAGCGTCGGGAAATCCGGCCCAATAGCTGCCGCGCACGAACGGAAACGCCAGCATCACGAACCCGATTCCGGCGACGCACGGGCCAGCGCTCAGCAGGACCCGCGAACCAAAGCGGCTCGTCAGGCCACCGGTGAAGCGCGACAGCAAGCCGATGATGACCGGCACGGGCAGCAGCGCCACGCCCGCTTCGGTTGCGGTGTAGGCATGTGCGCGGATCAGCGTGAACGGCAGGAAGAACAGTGCGCCGCCCAGACCGAAGTAGAGCAGCAGTGTGACGAGGTTGGCGCCGGAGAAATCGCGCGAGCGGAACACGTCGAGCGGCATCTTGGGGTGACGGCTGCGTCGGGCCGAAGTCGGCATAGCTGTCGCGGATCAGGCCGCGGACGTGGGATCCCGGGTAGGGCCGCCAACTCGCGGTGGCCTACGACCGTCTTGGAGCGACCCATCTCGGTCGTGCGCTCCCTCGCGCAATCAACGGCCACTTGCAGTGTACAACGGTCACTCGAACAGCCGCCTTTGCCGGCAAGTTGTCGGCCTCTGCGGCCAGTCGTGTCGGCACCTGCGCCCATCATCAATACCCTGGGGAATTCAATCGGGCAGTTCAATAGGGTTCAAGCTACTGAAATGGTCGGTCCAGAGAGGGACGTCTGGAAGATTGGGATCTTCCACTCGTGCCAGAATGCCGTGCTCATCGAAGTATTTTCGATTCACCGACTGAAAGCGTTGCAGGTATTCCCGATCGTCGGTCATGACAAAGTAATGATTGCGGCGGATGAGACGATCCGGTTCCGGCGGCTGATATTTGTTTCGGAAGCCCATGCCCAGTGCTTCCGCCTGGCGGCGGACCACAGGATAAAGATTCAAATAGCTGTTCGTGATGTTGACGACGATAAAACCATCGGGTTTCAGATGGCGTCTGTAGAGCTGGAATGCTTCCCGGGTCAGCAGGTGAATTGGCACCGAGTCTCCGGTAAAGGCGTCCAATGCAATGACGTCATACAGCACGTCGGCGGGTTGCTGCTCCAGTTTCAGGCGAGCGTCACCGATGATTACCTGCCTGGTTTGCGCGAGGCAGGCGGAAAGATTGTCGAACCATTGGCTGGCCACCCGCACCGCTTCAGGATTGATCTCATAGAAATCGTAGCGGTCGGCCGCCCTGGCATACGTCGCCAGCGTTCCGGCGCCCAGTCCGATAACGGCCACGCGCAAGCTCGGCTTGCGGGATTTCGCATAGCCGAGCGTCTCCCCCACGCCACTCTCTTCCGAGTAGTAACCGACCGGCAGCCGGCGTTTTTCCCGATCGAGGTATTGGACGCCGTGAATGACCTGGCCGCTGTAATACACGCGGTAGCTTCCGGACGGGGCATGTTGATAACGGCGTTCGTTGACAGAAATCGTCCCGTAAAAATTGCGCGACTGATGCAGCGCGATGTCGGTGTATTCCGGGGTCGAGTCGGACCGCCAATGCAGCGAGTCCTCCCAATACAGGACCAGCCCTGCCAGGCCCAGGCAGACCAGCACCGCCAGGGCAATGGCAAGGGTAGTATTGCCCTGCGGCCGGCCGGCCACCCCGCCCGATCTGTTGCGTTGGCGTGCTGTGCTGCCCGGCGCGCGCCATCCGGAAGCAAAAATGAAGCAACCGAGGGCGATCGCCGCAACGAGACACAGCGGCCATTCATAGTAGTCCACGAAGAAGTTCGTCGCGATCAGCGCGACGAACAGTCCGCCGCATGCCCCGCCAAAGGACATCCAAAGATAGAACTCAGTCAGATATCGGGGATTACTTGGGCGTCGCCGATACAATTCTCCATGGCACATGAAGCAGACGAGAAACATGGTGACAAGGTGGCTCCAGCGGACTTCTGTCACGCCATAGTCCCACTCCTGACCGAACCAACCGGGTATCTCGTTGCGCCCGCTGAGCAGTACGGCCGTCAGCACACAGGCAAAGGCAACCCAATTGCGGCGGTACCAGCGAGGATGGTCAAAGCAAATGATAAACGTCAGCAGATACAGGCTGAGTGTGGCGATCCACAGCCTTGGTTCCGGGGCAATATTGTGGCTGACATGATCCGTGGTTGCGATGAAGGTCAGCGACGCCAGTCCCGGCAGGACTACCCACGAAATGCGCTGCTTCAGTGTTGGCTGATCGCGCGCCTCAGTCGTTCCGGTCACTGCTGAATCGCCCTCGGCAGGAAGCTGTCTGGGCTTGTGCCTGACGCGAAGCGTGACCACGGCGCACAACAGGGCAAAAACCCAGAATCCATACGTCCAGAAGCGGCCCAGTTGCGGCAATTCGAACAGCGGTTCGAAGACGTACGGAAAGGAAAGCAGCGCAATAAACGATCCCGCGTTCGACAAGGCATACAGGCGATATGCCGAATCGCCGGGGCGGGCCCGGGAAAACCAGTACTGCATCAACGGACCGGTCGTGGCCAGACAAAAATACGGCAGGCCGACACTCAGACAAAGGAGCAGCAGGATCTTTGTGATCGGATTCTCATCACCTGCGGGTTTCATGGATTGGCCTGGCACGACCCACATCGCTAGCACTGCCGCCGCGATAAGCAAGACAATGTGAACGCCGGCCTGCACGCGGGGGGAGCGGCGGGTAATCGTGTGGGCATAGACATAGCCGCCGAACAGGACGCTTTGAAAAAAAAGCATGGCGGTGGTCCACACCGTCGGGCTGCCGCCAAACCACGGCAAGATCCACTTGCTGATCAGCGGCTGGACCTGAAACAGGAGGAACGCACTCAGGAAGACTGTCAGTGCGAAAAGCACAACGATCTTGACGTCAAGGTCCGCCGCCGCCGTCTCCACCTGTCGACCCATGAGCGAATTCCTTCCACCGGGTTACCGCATCAAGAGGATGTTGGTCCAGTACCGAGTCATCACCGGTGGCCGGCTTAAGATGTTCTATCAATCCAATGTAGAACAATCGCTTGCTTCAAGGGAGTCAAGCTGACGGCAATAGGTCGGAAGTGAGTCTACTACATCTGGAAGGGGTACCCGCGCGAGCCGCACCTTTGCTACCTGGAGATTGGCCGGCCCCATTCTGATGGGGGTCACCTCTTGCACTTGCGAGGCGCAGGATCCGTGACAGTGTCGTCGGCTTTGGTCGAGAATCCGTCGCTCCGGACAAGACCAACCGTTGCAGTCATCCGCCATACAGGACCGTGATAGAACCAGGTTGTGCCAACGCTGTTTCGGCTCTGCGCCGGACTGTCCATCCGTCGCTGGCGACCGATGACTTGTCACAGTTCGCTGCTACCTTTGTCTGCGATAGCAAAAGCGTGGCATCGACGAGCCAATTGACCACCACCTGCCCGGGCTATAGACTCCAAAACTGCGTTTGGTGAACATGCGCCAGAAAGAAGCTTCTGCTTATGTCTCCATCGCCGGAGCAGGTCCGTCCACGGTGCGCCACGAGCTTAGACTAACTAACACTGGGAGGCTGAGTTATGGGAATCCTTGCCGAATTTGCTTCGCGCTGCAGGACTGTCGTACGCCGCGCAGCCGCTTCTGTTGGGCTCATCCTAGTCTTTGTGACGCTGCCCCCTGCCTTTGCAGCTAACAAGAGTACTAGTCCCACTCCTCCCTACAGTTATTTCGTGACCGGTACGCAGTACTTCGTGGCCGGAAAGCCGACGCCAGTGCAACCGCTCCCTTCACCTCGCCCGCAGGCCGTGCAACCTGTGGTTCTGATGGGTGGGGGGCCGGATGTTGATGAAGCGTACCGGTGGATGATTCAGCAGGCAGGCATTACAAAAGCTACCGGGGGGCGCTTCGTCGTGATCCGAGCCAGTGGTACCGACGCTTACGATCCCTATTTCTATTACAGCGACAAGCAAAACGCTACCAATATCCCTGCGGTGGATGGATTTGTCGGTGGTGCCTACCTGGGTCTGACCTCGGCGGAAACCCTCATCATTACAACCAGGGAAGCTGCCAACGATCCCTTTGTTAATGCCGTGGTTGCCTCCGCAAACGCTTTGTGGATCGCCGGCGGTGACCAGAGTAACTACATCAGGTTGTGGAAAGGCACACCTCTCGAGTCGACGATTGCGACACTCCTCACGAACAATGTCCCCGTAGGCGGCACCAGCGCCGGGGCTAACGTACTCGGCGAGTTCGTCTTCGCCGCCCTGAACGGAACCGTAACGTCGGCACAGGCAGTGAGCGACCCATACAACAACCTCATGACCTTCGAGCCGACCCCGTTTTCGGGTACCAGCTTCCTGAACGTTCCGGCGCTAGCGAATACGTTTGTCGACCCTCATTTCGACGCCCGTGATCGGATGGGCCGACTGGTCACGTTCGTCTCGAGAACCATTGCCCCCGGGTCTAACAACACAGGTTGTTCCCAGGGGATTCTGACGCCTTCAAACGCCAGAGGCATTGGCCTTGACGTCGAGACCGCGCTCGAAATTCAAAACGTTTCAGGGCGTTACATCGCTCAGCGGGTGACCAATATCTCGACGAATTCAAGCAGCGCCGTCCACTTCCTGAGTCCGCTGACGTCGCCTAGCATATGCACGTCTGGCACGCCATTGAGCATGCCGGACGTCTTTGTCGAAAAACTGGCGGACTCGAATATTGTCTTCGACATGACTGACTGGTGGAATGGCGGCAAGAATCCCAATCTTCCCAACTACATGGTTCGTGAAGATGCCGGTGTTGAGAGCCCGAAAACAATCCCATATTGAGATGGGATACGCTAGTGTTGCCGGTGTCAACTTTCGGGCCATGAACGTCTAGCGCTCGGGGGCGCTTCTCTTGCCGAGCGCGATCTGCGGCGGGGAATGTCGGCGCAATCTGAAACTGATTTGGTTGACGGGGCGGCTGGCCCCTGACTTCAAGACGATTACCGATTTCCGGCGGGATAGCGGTCAGGCAGCCGTAGACTAGCGGCAGGCAATCCGGCGCTGGCCATCCATGCGGCGGGGCCTGCGAAGCGGCTGATCGAAGGGCCGTGTTGGCCGACAACGTGAATCGACTGGTCCATCCACGAAGGTCGGATAGCTGGGAAAAGCCGACGTTCGACTGTCCGCGTGAAGCCGTGGGCGAGCGTCCGTAGATGGCCCGGTAGCGGTCCTAATCAGCTGCACGGCCCCCTGACATCCCTCGCGCGGCTACCCCTTGCGCTCGCCCCGATACTGTATAAATATACAGTTATCGTAAATATCCTATGTCCTCGCCTCCCGAGCGACCCTGACTTCACATGCCTGCGCAATCGCACGCAGCCCCGCCCATGGCGGCGAAGGGCTTTTCTTTCCCTGCGCCGACGCCGGCCACGCCCGCAGCCCCAGCGGTCCACGCTACGCGGCAGCAGGCGCTGTCGGCGCTCGAGCAGCGCTATCCCGGCCTGTGGCGCGCCGGCCAGCTGGGCCGTGCCGGCAGCGCCGCGGTGTGCCCGACCGGGTATGACGCGCTCTCGGCCGAACTGCCCGGTGGCGGCTGGCCGGCGGGCGGACTGACCGAACTGCTGACCACGCAGGGTGGCGCGGGCGAGCTGCGCCTGCTGCTGCCGGCGCTGCGCGTGCTGGCCGGGGCGGGGCGCCGCATCGCGCTGGTGGCGCCGCCTTGCCTGCCCAATGCGATGGGCCTGGCCGCGGCCGGGCTGCCGGCGCGCCAGCTGTACTGGGTGCGTCCGCCCGCCAGCGCGGCCAAGGGCTCCCAGGTTGCCGGGCAGGCCGACATGCTGTGGGCGGCCGAACAGATGCTGCGCAGCCAGGCCTTCGGCGGCGTGCTGGTGTGGCTGCCCTCGGCCCGGCCCGAGGCGCTGCGCCGGCTGCAGGTGCTGGCGCAGGCCGGCGACGCGGTGGTGTGGGCGCTGCGCCCGGCCGCGGCGCTGCGCGAGTCGTCGCCGGCGGTGTTGCGCCTGCTGCTGGCGCCGCAACCCGGCAATGTGCTGTCGATCACCTTCCACAAGCGGCGCGGCCCGGTGCGCGATACCCCGTTGCTGCTGCGCCTGGGTGGGATGGAGGCGGCCACGCGCACGGCCGCCTGGCCGGTGCCCGCCGGCGCCCCGGCCGCCACGCGTTCCGTTGTGTCTTCGTCTTCTCAGTCTTCTCCCGATGCCGTACTGGATCGCGGTGCACCTGCCGCGCCTGCCCCTGGACGCACTGCAGCCCAACTGGCCTGAGCCGGTTGCCTCCAGCCCATCCTCCGTCACCGGCACGCTGCACCATGCGCTGCCGGTGGCGGTGATGGCGCAGGAGCAAGTGGTGCTGGCCAACGGTCCCGCGATGCAGCTGGGCGTGCGCTACGGCATGCGCCGCGGCGGCGTGCAGGCGCTGTCGGCGGACATCGTGCAGCTGGAGCGCGACCCGGTTGCGGAAGCGGCGCTGATGGAAACGGTGGCGCTGGCGCTGCTGCGCTTCACGCCGGCCGTGACATTCGACGAGGAGCCGGAATCGGCAACGGTGATGCTCGACGTCACCGCCAGCCTGCGCCTCTTCGGCGGCCACCGCGCGCTGTGCCGCGCGGTGCGCGCCTGCGTGCGCCAGCTCGGCACCATTGCCCAGGTGGGCAGCGGCCCGACCGCGCACGGCGCCGCCTGGCTGGCGCGCCAGCCGCTGCGGCGCAGCCGCCGCGGCGTGGTGCGGCCCGCGCGCCGGGCGGTGGGCATGGCGCGGCTGCACCGGCTGCTCGACCGCCTGCCGGTCGAGGCGCTGCACACGCTGGCCGACCCGGCCTGGCTCGACGGCATCGGCTGCCGCACGCTGGGCGAGGTGCGGCGCCTGCCGCGCGCCGGCCTGACCCGGCGGCTGGGCCCCGCGCTGCTGGCGCGGCTGGACCAGGCCTATGGCGGGGCCCCGGCGCGCTTTGCCTGGTACGCGGCGCCGCCCACGTTCGCGCAGCGCATGGACTTGCCCGGGCGGATCGAATCCGCCGAAGGCGTGCTGGCCGGCGCGCAGCGCCTGCTGCTGGCGCTGGCCGGCTGGCTGGCGCTGCTGCAGGCCGGCGTCACGCGCTGCGTGCTGGTGCTGGAGCATGAGCGCTACCGGCGCGGCGTCGATACCGAAGGGACGCCGGTCGCGCTCGGCCTGGCCCAGCCCAGCCGCGATCCCGCGCACCTGTCGCGGCTGCTGCGAGAGAAGCTCGACAAGCTCAATTTCCACGCCCCGGTCACCGGCCTGGCGCTGCGCGTGGAAGCGATGCAGGCCTGCGTGCCGCAGAGCGAGGCGCTGTTCCCCGAGCCCGGCGGCTCGCCGGAAGACCTGGGCCGCCTGCTCGATACGCTGATGGCGCGGCTGGGCCGCGACAACGTGCTGCAGCCGCGGCCGCTGGCCGACCACCGTCCCGAGCGCGCCAACCGCTGGGTGCCGGTCGACGAACCCTATCCCGGCGGCAAGGCCGCCGCCATGCCGGGCCCGCTGCCGGAGCGCCCGCTGTGGCTGCTGCCGCAACCGTTGCCGCTGCCGGTGCAGCAGCACCGCCCCAGCCACGGCGGGCCGCTGGCCCTGCTGAGCCGGCCCGAGCGCATCGAGGCCGGCTGGTGGGACGGCGCGCTGGCCACGCGCGATTACTTCATCGCCGAGCGCGCCGACGGCCTGCGCTGCTGGATCTATCGCGAACGCCCCGGCCACGGCGCGGACGAGGGCAGCGAGTACCGCTGGTTCCTGCACGGGTTGTTCGCATGACGCCGGTGATCGCTTCGCTGCCCGGCCTGCTGCCGGCGCTGCCCGACTACGTGGAGCTGCACTGCATCTCCAACTTCACCTTCCTCACCGGCGCCTCGCACCCGGGCGAGCTGATCGAGCGCGCCTTCGGCCTGGGCTACCGGGGGCTGGCGCTGACCGATGAGTGCTCGGTGGCCGGCACCGCGCGCGCCCACGATGCGATCCAGACGCTGCGCAAGCGCCTGCACGACGCGGTGGCACGCAGCGCGGCGCGCGGCGCGGAGGCAGACATCGACGAGCCGCTGCTCGATCCGGAGGTCGACGCCGAACCCGACGCAGACGACCCCGCCGCGCACGCCAGCCGCCACCGGCGGCTGCAGGCGCTGGCCGCCGCCGCCGACGGCTTCGCGCTGCTGATCGGCAGCCGCTTCAGCCTGCCGCCGGCTGATGGCGCCGACCGCCCGCCGCTGCGGCTGGTGCTGGTCGCCCGGCATCGCGATGGCTTTGGCAACCTGTCCGAGCTGATCACGCTGGGCCGCCGCCGCGCGCAGAAGGGCAGCTACCGGCTGCATCCCGAAGACATCGCCGCGCCGACCGGCGACGAAGCCCACCTGCGCGGCATGCCGGGCTGCCTGGCGCTGTTGCTGCCGGACTATTGCGCCGATCCCGAGCTGCTGCGCGAACAGGCGCAGTGGTGCCGCGACGTTTTCGGCGAGCGCGCCTGGATCGCACTGGAACTGCTGCAGGGCCATGCCGACGGCTTGCACCGCGCGCGCCTGGAAGCCGTGTCGGCGCAGACCGGCGTGCCGCTGGCCGCCGCCGGCGCGGTCACCATGCACGTGCGCTCGCGCAAGCCGCTGTCCGACGTGATGACCGCGATCCGGCTCGGCCAGCCGCTGGCCGAATGCGGCATGGCGCTGGCGCCCAATGCCGAGCAGCACCTGCGCATGCGCCAGGTGCTGTCGCGCCTGTACCCGCGCGATGCGCTGGCGCAGACGCTGAAGATTGCCGCGCAGTGCGATTTCTCGCTGGGCATGCTGCGTTATGAATATCCCGAGGAACTGGTGCCGCCGGGCTTTACGCCGATCTCTTACCTGCGCGACGAAGTGAAGCGCGGCAAGGCCGAACGTTTCCCAAATGGCCTGAAGCCGGAATGGGAAAGGCAGCTGGAGGAAGAGCTGCAACTGATCGAGGAAAAGCAGTACGAACCTTTCTTCCTCACCGTGCACGACATCGTGCGCTTTGCGCGCGCCAACGGCATCCTGTGCCAGGGCCGCGGCTCGGCCGCCAACTCGCTGGTGTGCTTCTGCCTGTATGTGACCGAGGTCAGCCCCGAGCAGGCCAACCTGCTGTTCGGCCGCTTCCTGTCGCGCGAGCGCGATGAGCCGCCCGATATCGACGTCGACTTCGAGCACCAGCGGCGCGAAGAGGTGATCCAGTACATCTACCAGAAGTACGGCCGCCACCGTGCCGCGCTGGCGGCGTCGCTGATCACCTACCGTTCGCGCAGCGCGCTGCGCGACGTGGGCCGTGCGCTGGGCATCGACGCGAGCGTGGTCGAGCAGGTGGTCAAGGGGCAGGCCTGGTGGGACGGTCCCGGCTTCGTGGAGAAGATCGCGCGCTACGGGCTCGATCCCGACTCGCCGGCGGTGCAGCAATGGGCCAGCCTGACCGCGCAGCTGCGCGGCTTTCCGCGCCATTTGTCGCAGCACGTGGGCGGCTTCGTGATCGCGCGCCACAAGCTGTCGCGGCTGGTGCCGATTGAAAACGCGGCCATGGCGGACCGCAGCGTGATCCAGTGGGATAAGGATGACCTGGAATCGCTGGGCCTGCTCAAGGTCGATGTGCTGGCGCTGGGCATGCTGTCGGCGATCCGGCGTGCGCTGGAGATGATTCCCAACCCCAGCGACGACCCCGCGCGCGCGGCGATGCCGGCGCGCATGGAAGACATCCCGAAGGAAGATGGAAAGACCTACGACATGATCTGCAAGGCCGACACCATCGGCGTATTCCAGATCGAATCGCGCGCACAGCAGTCGATGCTGCCGCGGCTGCAGCCGCGTGAATACTACGACCTGGTGGTGGAAGTCGCGATCGTGCGCCCCGGCCCGATCCAGGGCGGCATGGTCCACCCTTACCTGAAGCGGCGCGAGGCGTTCCGCTTGACGAAGAAGCCACCGGTCTACTTCAACGCCGTGATCGAGAAGGTGCTGGGCCGCACGCTGGGCGTGCCGATCTTCCAGGAGCAGGTGATGCAGCTGGCCATCGACGCGGCCGGTTTTTCGCCGGGACAGGCCGACCAGCTGCGGCGCTCGATGGCCGCGTGGCGGCGGCGCGGCGACTTGCGGCAGCACCAGGACGCGCTGGTGCGCGCGCTGACCGGCAATGGCTATCCGGAATCGTTCGCGCTGGCGATCTGCAAGCAGATCGAGGGGTTTGGCGAATACGGTTTTCCGGAGAGCCATGCGGCCAGTTTTGCCAAGCTGGTGTACGTCAGTTCCTGGCTCAAATGCCACCATCCGGCGGCCTTCCTGTGCGCGCTGCTGAACAGCCAGCCGATGGGGTTCTATTCGCCGTCGCAGCTGGTGCAGGATGCGCAGCGGCATGATGTGGTGGTCTTGCCGGTGGACGTCACGTCGAGCCGGTGGGAAAGCACGCTGGAGCCGGTGGAGGCCGATGCCGCGGAAACGCATCCGCGCGTGCGCCTGGGCCTGAGCCGCGTCAAGGGCATGCGCGAAGAGGCCGCGCTGCGGATCGAGGATGCGCGTGCGCAGCGTGCGTTCGACAGTGTGGAAGACCTGGCGCTGCGTGCCGCGCTGGATCGGCATGATATCGACGTGCTGGCCGCTTCAGACGCGTTGGCGCCGCTTGCGGGTCATCGCCGGCAGGCGCGGTGGCAGGCACGCGCGGCGGCCGGGCACGCGGCGCACCGCGATCTTCTGTACGAGGCGCCGCCGGCAGAAGACGCGCTCATACTGCCCGCGCCGCGGCTGGGAGAGGATGTGACGGCGGACTACGCCAGCCTCGGGCTCTCGCTCAAGTCGCATCCGCTGGCATTGTTGCGGGACCGGTTGAAGGCGATGCGGTTTGCTACCGCCAGTCAGCTGCAGCGCTGTGGCAATGGGCGGCGGGTGAGGGCTTGCGGGATTGTCACGGTGAGGCAGCGGCCTTCTACGGCCAGCGGGACTATTTTTGCGACGATTGAAGATGAGACTGGGACGGTCAATCTGATCTTATGGCCGGATCTGGTGGAGAGGCAGCGGAGGGAGGTGTTGGGGGCTACGTTGCTGGGGGTGGTGGGGACCTGGCAGCGGCAGGGGGACGTTCGGCACCTTGTGGCCAAGGAGCTGGTGGATCTTAGTTTTTTGTTGGGGAGGTTGATGGTGGGGAGTCGGGATTTTCATTGAGTTTTTTTGTGTGTGCTGCGGCTGGGCATCTGGTGGCTATTTGATATGCCCGGGTTTCGCCCCTGAAGGGGCGAGTCACTTTTGCCCGAGCGGCAAAAGTAACCAAAAGCGCGTTTACGGCCCTGCGGGCGGCCACTCTTATCGTAGTGTTCCGCGGCTTTCGTACGGGGCTTCGCTTCGTTGCAGAGCAAGACTGCCTGCCGCCTTGGTGCGCTACGGTGGCTCGGGATTGATGCGCTGTTTGAACGAGCCCTGAGCTGTTGGGTGGTCCCTGCTGCGGGCGTCAACGTAGGAACGCCTACGGCTGCGCTGCGCGCCGGCCGTATCACAGGTCAGGGGCACTGGCACAGAACGCGTCGCTGCGCTCGCTTGGCGCTATCGCCGGTGAACCCGCAAGCCTTTCCCTGCCTGCTTGCTTGCTCCCCTCTCCCGCTTGCGGGAGAGGGGCGGGGGTGAGGGCCAGAGCCTCCACGAAGTGAAACCCTCCCATCGGGCCTGTCAGTTTTTTTGTGTGCAGGGCAGGTAAAGGCTCACCGTCAACCTGATCGGTGAGTCAGCATTATCTCAACGATGTGGGTGGGTAAAGCGTTCCTCGTAGAGGATCGCAAACTGGTTCATGGCAGCCTTCCAGTCGTGCGTTGAACTGCCCCACTTCCCGGTGATGTTACGCAGGGCCAGCCACAGCAGCTTGGTGGCCGCCTCATCGCTGGGGAAGTGCCCCCGCGTCTTGATGATCTTGCGTAGCTGCGCATTGATGCTCTCAATGGCATTTGTTGTGTAGATGATCTTGCGGATCGCCGGCGGGAACGTAAAGAACGGGATCACCTGATCCCAGGCGCGACGCCATGACGCGGCGATCGGGGGGTACTTCTTACCCCATTCTCCCTGCTCGAAGGCCTCCAACTCGGCCAGCGCCGCCTCGACGGTGGGGGCCGTGTACACGGGCTTGAGCGCGGCCGCCACAGCCCGGCGCTCCTTCCAACTGGCGTACTCCAGGCTGTTGCGGATCAGATGGACGATGCAGGTCTGCAGCGTCGTATTCTGGAACACCGCATTCAGGGCCTGTTCCATGCCTCTGAGCCCATCAGTGACGGCGATCAGGATGTCCTGCGTGCCACGGGTCTTCAGGTCGTTGAACACCTTCATCCAGAACTTGGCGCCCTCGGTGGTCTCGATCCACAGGCCCAGGATGTCGCGCGTGCCGTCGGGCAGCACGCCCAAGGCCAGGTAGACGGCCTTGTTGCGCACTACGCCGTCCTCGCGCATCTTGACCCGCAGCGCGTCGAAGAACACCACCGGGTACATCGCCTCCAGCGGGCGGGCTTGCCAGGCGGTGACCTCGTCCATGACCGCATCGGTCACCGAGCTGATGAACTCGGGCGATACCTCGGTGCCGTACTGCTCGGCCAGAAACGCCTGGATCTCGCGCACGGTCATGCCCCGGGCGTACATGGCGATGATCTTGTCGTCGAACCCGGTGAAGCGCCGCTCGTGCTTGGGGATCAGGATCGGATCGAAGCTGCCGTCGCGGTCGCGCGGGATGTCTACCCGCAGCGGGCCGTCGTCGGTCAGAAGGGTCTTGGCGCTCTTGCCGTTGCGCTGGTTGGCTGTGCCGGCCGGGCGCTCGGCGCCCGGCGGGTAGCCCAAATGATGGCCCAGTTCGGCGCCCAAAGCTCGTTCGATCAGGGCCTTCTTGAACGCCATCGAAGCGTCCTGGACCGCCTCGGCAGTCATCGGGCCCTTTACGAAATGGGCAATCAAGTCCTCGGGGATGGTCGGCAGCTCACGGTCGGCGGCCTGGCTCGTCTTGGTTTTGCGTGGCATACATGCTCCTTGGCGACATGTTATGCCCTAAACACAAAATTTCTGACAGGTCCCTCCCATCGCACCCTTTTACGCTAACGCATCGCTGTTCGCTAGACTATCGCTTGCAGCCGATCAGCACTCATATCGATCTCTTGCTTGAGCGGCAACAGCAACGCATGCAGGCCGATACTCCCGGCACAGGTATCGCTCTGCAAATCGAGCAAAGTCAGGACGGATTCAAATCCAGCGCTGACCCGCAGCAGGTCATCGCTTACTTGGAGAACGTGCTCCTCAATCGTGACAGATTTAACGGATGGCGGCGGTACGGTACCGGCGAGCCGGCGGGCGAGGGCGCGATCGGCCTTGGCTCGGCTACTCGCAAGCTCGGCTTGGTCTTGGGTGAGGGTTGGCTCTTGTGGAGCCCGGCTGGTGCTTTGCATGACAACCTCCGAGTTAGAGATGGAGGAGCATTTTTCAGGCTGCTAAACCTGGTCGCCGTTGTCTGGGCGACGAACCATTCTCAAACACCCGCACTTAACCGGTCAATGAGACTGACCGATCGGAAACGAATTTTGACATACGTAGGCTGTTTGGGAATACCGACGGCGTGAGCCGGGGCTGGCCGAACGTAAAGCGACGTACGGTGGGGACGTTCTCACTTCGTGGATGCTCTGGCCCTCACCCCCGGCCCCTCTCCCGCAAGCGGGAGAGGGGAGCAAACCAGCGGGGCAGGGAAAGGTTTGCGGGTTCACCGCCGATGGCGCCAAGCGAGCGCAGCGACGCGATCTGTGCCCGCCTCCAGGACCTGTGATACTGCCGGCGCGCAGCGCAGCCGTAGGCGTTCCTACGTTGACGCCCGCAGCAGGGGCCACCCAACAGCTCAGGGCTCGTTCAATCGCCGCGTCAATCCCAGCCACTGTGGCGCACCAAGGCGGCAGGCAGTCTTGTTTTGCGACGAAACGAAGCCCCGTACGAAAGCCCCGGAACACTACGATAAGAGTGGCCGCCCGCAGGGCCGTAAACGCGCTTTTGGTTACTTTTGCCGCTCGGGCAAAAGTGACTCGCCCCTTTAGGGGCGAAACCCGGGTATATCAAAACCTGCCAGATGCCAAGCCGCAGGAACAGCAATCAAAAAACCAATCCATCCAACCCTCAAAGCAATTTGTCAGGTGTCAGCGGCAGGTCGCGCACACGCCGTCCGGTCGCGTGGTACACCGCATTGGCAATGGCAGCGGCGACACCCACGATGCCGATTTCACCGATGCCCTTGGTGCCCAGCGCATTGATATGCGGATCGTGCCCGTCCAGCATGTCGACCTCGATCTCGCCCACATCGGCGTTGACCGGCACATGGTATTCGGCGAGGTTGGCATTGGCCACGCGGCCGGTGGCGAGGTCCAGGTCGCCTTTCTCATGCAGCGCCATGCCGATGCCCCAGACGATGCCGCCCACCAGCTGGCTATGCGCGGTCTTGCGGTTCAGCACGCGACCCACGTCGTAGCAGCCGACCACGCGATGCACGCGGACCTCACCCAGTTCGGGATCGACATGCACTTCGGCAAAGACCGCGCCGAAGGCATGCATCGAGTATTGCTTGCGCTCGTCGCCCGGTGCGGCGCTGGCGCGAGCCTCGACAGGCTGGCCGCCGGCGCGCGTGATGGCGGCGCCGACCGGTTCGCGGCGCGACGGGTCGCTGCGCAGCCGCAGCCAGCCGTCCACGACTTCCACCTCATCCGGGCGCGCGCCGGACAGTGGCGAGGCGGCGTCGGCCACGGCCAGCGCCACCAGTTTGTCGCGTGCGGCAAAGGCGGCCTGCTGCACCGCCGGCGCGACGCTGGCTACCGATTGCGAGCCGCCCGAAACCGGCGCCTCCGGGAAGTCCGTATCGCCCAGTTCAAAGCGCACGCGCCCCAACGGCAGGCCGAGCGCGTCGGCAGCGACCTGCGTCATTACGGTATAGGTGCCGGTGCCAAGGTCCTGCGAGCCGCTGCGCACCAGCGCGGTCCCGTCCGGCAGGATACGCGCCATGGCGCTCGCGCGCGAACGGTAGGCAGGATAGGTGGCGGTGGCCATTCCCAGGCCCACCAGTTTGCCGCCGGCCTGCATCGAACACGGCTTCGGATCGCGGCGTGACCAGTCAAAGCGCTCGGCCGCCACGCGATAGCATTCGCGCAGCGATTTGCTGGAGAAGGGCTTCCCCTTGTGCGGGTCGGCATCGGCGTGATTGCGCAGGCGTAATTCGACCGGATCGATGCCGAGCCGATCGGCCAGCTCATCCAGCGCGCACTCCAATGCAAAGCTCCCGGGAGCCTCGCCGGGCGCGCGCATGAAGGTCATGGTGCCGATCTGCAGCCGTGCCAGCCGATGGCTGGTTTGCAGGTTGGGGCATGCGTAGAGCGAGCGCGTCAGCGCGGCGCAAGTCTCGAGCCATTCCTCGAGTTGCGCGCTGCCGACGACGACGTCGTGGCGCATCGCCAGCAGGCGGCCATCGCCCCCGGCAGCGGCGAGCACGCGCTGCTCGGTGACGGGCCGCGCGCCCACCGGCCCGAACATCTGCACGCGCTCGACCACCAGTTTGACCGGCCTGCCGGCCGCGCGCGCCGCCATGGCCGCCAGCACCACGTGCGACCACATCGAACCCTTGCAGCCGAAACCGCCGCCGACGAAGGGGCAGCGCACGCGTACCTTGCCGTCCGGGATGCCGAACGTGGCCGCTACCGCCTTGCGCACGCCGGTGACGTACTGGGTCGAGTCGTACAGCGTCAGATCGTCGTCGTCCCAGGTGGCGATGGTGGCATGCGGCTCCATCGGGTTGTGGTGCTCCATCGGCGTGGTGTAGATCTCGTCGACAACCGTGCTCGCTGCATGCAGCGCGGCGTCGACATCGCCGCGATGGCTGTCGGCTTCGCCGGCGTCTTCGCCCTGCGGCTTGCCGGCGTGCTCGCGTGCCTGCGCGAAGTCCAGCACGGCCGGCTCCTCACGGTAGCGGACCACCACCCGCGCCGCCGCATCGCGCGCCTGCTCCAGCGTATCGGCCACGACCACGGCGATGGGCTGGTTGTTGTAATGGACCGCGGTGTCCTGCAGCAGCGTCATCACGTGGCCGGCGGTCGGCGTATCGGCCCCGGCCTTGCCGCCCTTGGGCAGCTTCGGCGCGTTGAAGGGGGTCAAGACCAGCCGCACGCCGGGCAACTGCTCGCACGCGGCGCAATCGATCGATTCCACTTTGCCATGGGGGATCGTGCTGGTGACCATCACCGCGTGGACCAGTCCCGGCAGGAAATGGTCGGCTGCGTAGCGCGCGCGGCCGGTGACCTTGAGCACGCCGTCGGTGCGGTCGATGGGAGCCCCGGTAACGCTCATTGCAATGCTCCTTCAGGCGCCTGGCGGGCGCGCCGCCACTTGCAGCGCGCGCACCACGGCGCGTTGCGCCAGCCCGACCTTGAAGGCGTTGTGCTCATAAGGCCTGGCGCCATCGACCAGCAGGCGGGCGGCTTCGGCCGCGCTGTGCGCGCTCAGCGGCCGGCCGGTCAGCGCCTGCTCGGCGGCGGGCACGCGCCAGGGCTTGTGTGCCACGCCGCCCAGCGCAAGCCGTGCGCTGCGCACGATATGGTCGGAAAATTCGAGCGCGGCGGCCACCGAGACCAGCGCGAAGGCAAAACTGGAGCGGTCGCGCACCTTCAGGTAGTGCGCATGGGCGGCGTAGGGCGAGGGCGGCAGCTCCAGCGCCACGACCAGTTCGCCCGGCGCCAGCGTCGTGTCGATCTCGGGCCGGTCTTCCGGCAAGCGATGGAAGTCGGCGATGCGGATGCGGCGCTCGCCGCCGGGCGCACGCACGACAATGACGGCCTCGAGCGCGGCCAGCGCCACGCACATGTCTGACGGATGCACGGCGATGCAATGCTCGCTCGCGCCAAGAATCGCGTGCATGCGGTTGATGCCGCCGAGCGCTCCGCAGCCCGAGCCGGGCTTGCGCTTGTTGCAGGCCGGAAAACCCGTGTCGTAGAGGTAGTGGCAGCGCGTGCGTTGCAGCAGGTTGCCGCCGACGGTCGCCATGTTGCGCAGCTGCCCGGAGGCGCCGGACAGCAGCGCCTGCGCCAGCAGCGGATAACGTTCGCGCACCGGCCGCAGGTTGGCCGCGTCGGTGTTGGTCAGCATCGCGCCGATGCGCAGGCCGCCGTCTGGCATCGCCTCGACCTGCGCCAGTGGCAGGCGGCTCACGTCGACCAGCTGTCGCGGCGCTTCGACGCCGGCCTTGACCAGATCGATCAGGTTGGTGCCGCCGCCGATATAGCGCGCGCCCGGCTGGCTGCCGAGTCGCAGCGCTTCGTCGATGGTGTCGGGCCGCGCGTAGGAGAAGGGCTGCATGCCGCCGCCTAGCGCGTGCCTTGCTTGCCGCCGGCCTCGCGGATTGCGGCGACGATCTTGGGATAGGTGCCGCAGCGGCACAGGTTGCCGCTCATGCGCTCGCGGATCTCTTCGTCGCCAAGCGGCAGCGTGGGCGCCGCCAGCGGCTGCACCGCGCTGGCCTCGCCGGCGCGCGCCTCGCTCAGCATGCCGACGGCCGAGCAGATCTGCCCGGGCGTGCAGAAGCCGCACTGCAGTGCGTCAAGCGCGACAAAGGCCGCCTGCACCGCGTGCAGCGCGTCGCCGTCGGCCAGGCCTTCGATGGTGGTGAGGTCACGACCCTCCTGCATCACGGCCAGCGTCAGGCAGGACTGGATGCGCCGCCCGTTGCTGAGGACCGTGCAGGCGCCGCACTGGCCGCGGTCGCAGCCCTTTTTGGTGCCGCTCAGGTGCATCACTTCGCGCAGCGCGTCGAGCAATGTGGTGCGTGGCTCGAGTTGCAGGGTGTGGGACTGGCCGTTGATCCTGAGCGTGACGGGTCGCGCGGCGCTGCCTGCGGGCGCGGTGGCATCGCGCCGGGAGGGCTCCTTGTGTTCGGACATTGTGCTGGCCTCTTGTGGACTGGGCGGCACCAGGAGGATGGCGTCGCGCCTGATACTGCAGCAAGAAGGACAGCAAATTCGGTGCCCGGCGGCGGGGCAGGCCTGTACCGGCAGTGGCGGGAAAGCGGTACCGCCGCGTGCGTCATAACTCCACGGGGACTTGTAGAAATTACGCTTGCGCCGGTCGGCCAGCCAAAAGAAAAGCGGCGCACGATGGCGCCGCTCCTGGCATTTGTCAGCGTGGCCGGAAAGCCTTAGCCCTTCAGCACGCTGCCGATGGCCTTCGCCACGATGCCCACGTTGCGCTCGTTCAGGCCGGCCACGCACATGCGGCCCGAACGCAGCAGGTAGACACCGTGCTGCTCGCGCAGGCGCTCGGCCTGGTCGGCGCTCAGGCCGGTGTAGGTGAACATGCCGCGCTGCGTCAGGTACCGCGACAGCGCTTCGCCGCTGACATGGTCGCGCAGGTTGTGGTGGATGGCTTCACGCATGCGCGCGATGCGGCCGCACATCTGCGCCAGTTCCTCTTCCCACAGCTGGCGCAGCTCGGGCGTGGTCAGCACCTTGGCCACCACGCGCGCGCCGTGCGTCGGCGGGTTGCTGTAGTTGGCGCGCACCGCGCCGGTCAGCTGGCCGAGCACGTTGGCGGCTTCGCCGGCGGTGTTGCAGAACACGCTCAGGCCGCCGCAGCGCTCGCCGTACAGCGAGAAGTTCTTCGAGAACGAATTCGCCACCAGGCAGGGCACGTCTTGCGCCACCAGTTCGCGGATGGCGAAGGCGTCGTCTTCCAGGCCGGCGCCGAAGCCCTGGTAGGCCATGTCGACGAAGGGCAGCAGCTTGTTGGCCTTGATCAGCGCGATCAGCTGGCGCCACTGGTCCTGGTTCAGGTCCACGCCGGTCGGGTTGTGGCAGCAGGCGTGCAGCAGCACGATGCTTTGCGCGGGAATGGCGCGCAGCGCGTCCATCATCGCGTCGAACTTCAGGCCGCCGGTGGCGTCGTCGTAGTACGGGTAGGTGTTGACCGTGAAGCCCGCGCGCTCGAACACCACGCGATGGTTTTCCCAGCTTGGGTCGCTGATCCAGACCTGCGACTGCGGGTAGTAGCGCTTGAGGAAGTCCGCGCCCACGCGCAGCGCGCCGGAGCCGCCCAGCGTCTGCAGCGTGGCAATGCGGCCGGCAGCGCGCGCCGGCGAGTCTTCGCCGAACACCAGCGCCTGTACCGCGCTGCGGTAGCCCACCAGGCCCGACATCGGCAGGTAGGGACGCGGGCCCATGTCCGCCAGCAGCGCGGCCTCGGCCTTGGCGACGGCCTGCATCACCGGCAGGCGGCCGTCATCGTCAAAGTAGATGCCGATGCTCAGGTTGACCTTGTCGGTGCGCGGATCTTTCTGGAAGTCCTCGTTGAGCGAGAGGATCGGGTCGCCGGGGAAGGCTTCGATGTGTGCAAACATGGGATGCGATGGAATCAGGTCGGAGGAGGCTGCTGCGTGGCCTCGGCAGGCGCCGGGCACCGCGCAGCAAGGATTCTAACCGGCGGCGCCCGCGGGTCGCGGGGCCGCACTGGCCGGTCAGCGCAACTGCTGGGCGGCGACGCCGTCCTGCACCGTGGCGGCCGCGTTCTTCTGGCGCAGCAGGTAGCTGACGCCGAGCACCACCAGCCACACCGGGATCAGGTACACCGAGAGGCGCAGGCCTTCCGTCAGGTACATCACCACCAGGATACCGGCCAGGAACACCAGGCACAGGTAGTTGGTGAGCGGATAGCCCCAGCTCTGGAACTTCGTGCTTTGGCCGGCCTTGCGCTTGTCGGCGCGGAATTTCAGGTGGATCAGGCTGATCATGGCCCAGTTGATGATCAGGGCCGAGACCACCAGGCCCATCAGCATCTCAAAGGCCTTGCCCGGCATGAAGTAGTTGATCACCACGCAGGCCGCGGTGGCCAGCGCCGAGAAGCCCAGCGCCGTCAGCGGGATGCCGCGCTTGTTGACCTTCAGCAGCGCCTTGGGCGCATTGCCTTGCTGGGCCAGGCCGTACAGCATGCGGCTGTTGCAGTACACGCCGCTGTTGTAGACCGACAGCGCCGCGGTCAGCACCACCACGTTGAGCACGTTGGCAACCCAGTTGCTGTTCAGCGCATGGAAGATCAGCACGAACGGGCTGCCGCCGGTGACGACGTTCTCCCACGGGTACAGCGACAGCAGCACCGCCAGCGCGCCCACATAGAAGATCAGGATGCGATAGATCACCTGGTTGGTGGCCTTGGGAATGGTCTTCTCGGGCGAATCCGCTTCCGCCGCGGTAATGCCCACCAGCTCCAGCCCGCCGAACGAGAACATGATCACCGCCATGGCCATCACCAGGCCGCCCATGCCGTTGGGGAAGAAGCCGCCGTGCTGCCACAGGTTGGCAACGCTGGCCTGCGGGCCGGCATTGCCGGACATCAGCAGGTAGCCGCCGAAGCCGATCATGCCGATGATGGCGGCGACCTTGATGATCGAGAACCAGAATTCCATCTCGCCGAAGGATTTCACGCTCGACAGGTTGATCGCATTGATCACCAGGAAGAACACCAGCGCCGAGACCCAGGTCGGGATTTCCGGCCACCAGTACTGCACGTAGATGCCGACGGCCGACAGTTCGGCCATGCTCACCAGGATGTACAGCACCCAGTAGTTCCAGCCCGAGATAAAGCCGGCGAAGTGGCCGCAGTACTTGTCGGCGAAGTAGCTGAAGGAGCCGGCGACGGGCTCGTCCACCACCATCTCGCCGAGCTGGCGCATGATGAAAAACGCCACGATGCCGGCGATCGCGTAGCCCAGCAGGACCGAGGGTCCCGCCATCTTGATGGTCTGGGCGATGCCCAGAAAAAGGCCGGTGCCGATGGCGCCGCCCAGCGCGATCAGCTGGATATGCCGGTTCTTCAGGCCACGCTTGAGCGTGCCGTCATTGTTGCTTGCATGCATTCAGATGTTTCCTCTACCCATTCTCATGGAATGTGGGCCCGCGCCTCTGGCTGTTTGGAGTCGGACGCTTGGGCCGGGGGACGCCACCACCCGCGCGGCAGGGTGACTGCCGCGTGAGTGGTTCGCTTACCGGAACTGGCCAGTGCCTGTCACAGGCGGCCGGTCAGTGAAGGCCGATGCCGGTCAGGCCTCGACCTTGAGCGTGCCGCGCTCGATCTGGTCGCGTTCCAGCGACTCGAACAGCGCCTTGAAGTTGCCTTCGCCGAAGCCTTCGTCGCCGCGGCGCTGGATGAACTCGAAGAACACCGGACCCAGTGCGGTCTTGGAGAAGATCTGCAGCAGCAGGCGGGGCTTGCCGCCTTCCGTGGTGCCGTCCAGCAGGATGCCGCGCGACTTCAGTTGCTCGACGGGCTGGCCATGGCCGGGCAGGCGCGTGTCCAGCGCTTCGTAGTAGTAGTCGTTCGGCGCGGTCATCAGCGGCACGCCTGCCAGTTGCAGGTTGTCGATGACCTCGAGCAGGTTGTCGGTCAGGAAGGCGATGTGCTGGATGCCTTCGCCATTGAAGGCCATCAGGAACTCTTCGATCTGGCCGGCGCCCTTGGACGATTCCTCGTTCAGCGGGATGCGGATTTTACCATCCGGCGCGGTCATGGCCTTGGAGGTCAGGCCGGTGTATTCGCCCTGGATGTCGAAGTAACGGATTTCGCGGAAGTTGAACAGTTTTTCGTAGAAATTCGCCCAATAAGCCATGCGGCCACGGTAGACATTGTGCGTCAGGTGGTCGATCAGCTTGAGGCCGTGGCCGACCGGGTGGCGGTCGACGCCCTCGATGAACTCGAAGTCGATGTCATAGATCGACTTGCCTTCCTCGAAACGGTCAATCAGGTACAGCGGCGCGCCGCCGATGCCCTTGATCGCGGGCAGGCGCAGTTCCATCGGGCCGGTCGGGATTTCCACCGGTTGCGCACCCAGTTCCAGCGCGCGGGCATAGGCCTTGTGCGAATCCTTGACGCGGAAGGCCATGCCGCAGGCGCTGGGGCCGTGCTCGGCGGCAAAGTAGGCGGCGTGGCTATTCGGTTCGCGGTTGACGATGAAGTTCACCTCGCCCTGGCGGTACAGCACCACGTCCTTGGAGCGGTGCTTTGCCACCAGCGTGAAGCCCATCTGCTCGAACAGCGGCTCGAGCACATTAGGGGTGGGCGAGGCGAATTCCACGAATTCGAAGCCCATCAGTTGCATCGGGTTGTCAAACAGGTCGGCCATGGCTTTCTCGCTAAGGGGAAGTTAAGGATTTGGATCGGTGCGGCGCCGGCAGAGTGCCATCGGGCAGGGCCGGCGCGCATCGGAGATCGGGATTCCGGTTCAGCGCTCCGCGCCGTCGGCGCCGGCGCCTGGCGTGCCAGGCAGGGAAGGCAGGTTCGTGGTCATGGGGGCGTTCAGAACCGGTCAGTCGGGAAATATTATTGCAGTGGCGATGTTGCCCGCAGCGGGTGGCGTCGCCGCCAGTCATTGCCGGCCAGCGGGTTTTGGTGCTGGCTTTATGTCGCTGGCTTGGGATGCAGTGTATATTCTGCCCAGCAAAATTGGATTTCGTTAGCCACGCAGGGAAACCCTAGCTTATGAAATCAAATTGCCTGAATCGATGAAGTGAGGAAATCAAAGTGCAAACGATCGAGCTGGACCGTACCGATCGCCGCCTGCTGGCGGTCTTGCAGGAGCGCGCGCGCGCCTCGAACCTGGAACTGGCCGAGGCCATTGCGCTGTCTCCGGCACAAACGCTGCGGCGCCACCGCCGCCTGGAGGAGGCAGGGCTGGTCAAACGCTACGAAGCGCGGCTGGATGCCGCTGCCCTCGGCCTGGGCGTCGTTGCCTTTATCCACGTGACCATGGAGCGCGGGCATATCCGCGAGCTGTCCAACTTCAAGCGGCTGGTGGCGGAACTGGCGCAGATCCAGGAGTGCTTTTCCGTGACCGGCGATATTGACTACGTGCTGAAAGTGGTCGCCAGGGACCTGAAGGCGTTGTCCGACTTCCTGCTCGATACGCTGATGCGCATACCGGGCGTCAGTGCGGTCAAGTCCAGCGTCTGCCTGGACGAGATCAAGTGCACCAGCGCCGTGCCGGTGGAAGCCTGAAAGCGTGCGCCGGGGTTCCCGGTTTTCCCGTTACTCCGGGACCGAGTCGATCCGGTCGCACGCCACATTCATCGCGCGGCAAACCGCACACCAGGCGGGACATGAGCCGGGTTTGCTGGCGTCTGGCGCATCCTTGGCGGGTGGGTCGGATCGTGGCGCATGCACCGTCATCGCTGGCCGGGGCGGCGGCGGGTGGCCGCCGCTACAGGCGCGTGCCACCGCTTCGTCCAGCGCCTGCAGGCCCACCGGCTTGACGATCACGGCGTTCATGCCTGCAGCCAGCGCCGCGGCATGGTCATCCGCCACGGCACTGGCGGTGCAGCCGATGATCGGCACATCGCGGACCGCGTCATCGCGGGCCCGCACCGCGCGGGCGAACGCCAGGCCGTCCATCACTGGCATCGCGCAGTCGCAGACGACGACGTCGAACACGGCGCCATCGAGCCTGGCCAGCCCGTCGCGGCCGTCCTTCGCGGTGGCCACATGGTGGCCCAGGTACTCCAGCTGGCGCTGCAGCAGCAGGCGGTTCGGCGCATGGTCGTCGATCA
This sequence comes from Cupriavidus oxalaticus, assembly GCF_038900635.1. Taxonomy (GTDB): domain Bacteria; phylum Pseudomonadota; class Gammaproteobacteria; order Burkholderiales; family Burkholderiaceae; genus Cupriavidus; species Cupriavidus oxalaticus_B. Next base: position 207,984 of record NZ_JAYMRX010000006.1, read on the forward strand.
CCAGGATGCGGGCATGGCAGCGTGCGCAGCCCGGCATCGGCACCGGCTGCGCCGGCGCGGCTGCGACGGCGTCGGCCAACGCCAGCGGCAGCGATACCGTCACGCGCGTGCCCTGGCCCGGCTGGCTGGCCAGCGCAATCTGTCCGCCCATCGCGCTCGCCAGGCGCCGGCAGATCGCCAGGCCCAGCCCCGTGCCGCCTGCGTGCGCGCGCGACTGGCCGTGTACCTGCGCGAACGGCTCGAACAGCCGCGCTTGCGCCGCCGGTTGTATGCCGATGCCCGTATCGCTGACGGTCAGTGTCACGCCTTGCTTGCCGTCCTCGGCCGGCCCGGCTTCGAGCTGGATATGGATCGTTCCGCGGTCGGTAAAACGCACGGCGTTCGACACCAGATTGCCCAGGATCTGCCGGAAGCGCAGGCCGTCGACCTGGTGCATCGGCGCGAGGCCGGCGCCGGTTTCGCTGGTCAGCGTCAATCCTTTCTGCTCGGCCACGGGACCGAATATCAGCAGGGTGTCCTTGACCAGCGCCGGCAGCGATGCCGGCGCCGGTTGGACGCTGAACTTGCCGGCCTCCATCTTTGACAAGTCCAGGATGTCGTCGATCAGTGCCAGCAGGCCTAGCGCCGACTGATGCGCGGTCACCAGCTGGAGGCGTTCGCGGTCAGGCAGCTGGCATTGCGCCAGTGTCAGCTCCAGCATGCCGGTGATCGCGTTCATCGGCGTGCGGATCTCATGGCTGACTGAAGCCAGGAAGGTGGATTTGGCGCGGTTGGCGGCTTCCGCCTCGGCCGTGGCGTGCGCCAGTTCGGCCAGCATGTCGTGGCGTTCGGTCAGGTCGACGCAGCCGCCCGCGAGGCCCTTGACCTTGCCGTCGGCGGCGCGCAGCGGGGTAATCCAGTTGAGCACATGATGGCTGCGCCCGTCGAGCTGCAGGCAACGGTCCTTGCGCAGCGGCGAGCCCTCGTCGAGGACCTTGCGGTAGTCGCGCGCCAGCTCGGCCATGTCGGTGACGATGGGATGCGCGTGGCCCGGCGCATCCAGCGGCTGGCCGCGCAGCAGATCGCGCGTGACGCCGACAAGCTCCTCGTAGCTGCGGTTGCAGGTGATGAGCCGCAGCGAGGCATCCCGCAGGTAGACCGGCTGCGGGATGCCGTCAAGCAGCGCCGACTGGATCGCTATGTGGTCGTTCAGCGCACTCTCGGCGGCGCGGCGCCGGCGAACCTCGCGGTGGAGTACGGCGATCCATGCCAGCAGGCATGCACTGAGGGCGCAGAGCAGCATCGCGGCCCAGCCGTACAGGCGTTCATGGGCGAGCGGTGTGGCGCGCAGGGGCGCCATGGCCTGGGCCGCGGCGCCGGTCGAGCAGGCGAACAGGAGCATCGCGGCCCAACGATGCAACACGGCAGTTGCGTGGCGGGGGAGCGATGGGGCGCGGGATGCCGTGCGGTGGTATTTCGAACAGGCAGGCAACCAGGAGAAGCAGGGCAGGCGGGGCAAGGCGGGAAAGGCGAACCAGGAAAATGCGGCTGGTGTTCACTCTATGAGCCAAGCTGCTCCACTTCATTCAGACAATGCCGAAAATGCCTGTGGAAATTTCCGAATCGATTGGTGACAGTGCCTAATGCGCTGCCATTGGCGGGCCTGCAGCGGGAGTTTGGCCTGCGCCCGCGCCGACGGAATGGATGTCGGGCGACGATCTCTGCACATTGCAAGTGCGACCGGAGCGCTATGATTTCACCTTGTCGATCGCGATGCGTACGCGCTCCATCCATGCTCATCGCTCGCGATCGAAGCACGGGCCGCGGCATGGGACAACCAGGACAACCAGGACAACCACTTGCCTGCTCACGAAGATGGGAATTTTCCTTTCACTCCTCGGAGCCTTCAGGTGTATTCGTGAGCAAATGCTGAGCACAATTCTGCAACGCCTGACTTTGTGCTCCTTTCAACCAGGCACAGAAAAGTTCGCTATGGAGTAAATGCAGTGGCCACTATCCTGATTGTCGACGATCATCCGCCCGTACGAGTCGTCCTCAAGACCCACTTGTCCCAGGTGCTGGGCGTCACGCATGTGCTGGAAGCGGACAACGGCCAGGCTGCCGTGGAAATCGTGCGGCAGTATGCGCCGGACGTGGTGATCCTCGACCTGGACATACCGAGGATCAATGGCCTTGATGTGATCCCCCGCCTCAAGGCCGTGCATCCGAGTGTGCGCATCCTGGTGATCTCGGGCCAGGACCAGAATACCTTTGCCCCGCGGGCGCGCCAGGCTGGCGCGCAGGGCTTCGTGAGCAAGACCCAGGAGATTTCGGAAATCGTGCGCTGCGCCGAATCGGTGCTGGCGGGCTACACGGTAATGCCCGAGCTCGAGGGCGGCAAATCGGAGTTCGGCGATGAAGCATTGCGCCTGGCCAGCCTGTCGGACAAGGAGCTGATTATCATGCAAATGCTGGCGAAAGGAATGAGCAACAAGGAGATCGGCGAAGTGCTGTTTATTTCCAATAAGACCGTCAGCACCCACAAGACCCGGATCATGGAAAAACTGGAGGCGCGCTCGATCGTGGACGTCATCGATTTTGCGCGGCGCCACCATATTGCGATCGGCTGACATGGCGGGGCTGGTTTCATTCGTGTTGCCCGGGGGCGCGCTGCCATGACCGGCGCGCTGCTGATTGCAGCCCTGCACGACGGACAGTGGGGCGCCAGCCTGGCGGCGCTGCTGCAGCGGCTGGGGTTTGCACCGCACCTGGCCGCGCCGGGTACGGCGCTTGCGCCGGCATCGGCCGGCACGGTCGGGCTGGTCATCGCGGGGCCGGGCACAACCCTGCCGCCCACGCTGCTGGAAGGCTGGCATGCCGCCGGCGCGCTGTGCGCGGTCGCGGTACCGCCCGGGAAACACGCGGACCACGGTGCCTTCGTGGCCCGATTGCCGGTGCCGACGACCGAGGTGGCGATACTTGCCATGCTGGCCGAGCGCCACTACCTTGCGCTGCCTGCGCACGAGGCTGCCGCGATCCCCGCTGCGATTGCCGCGCAGACCCTCGGCGACAAAAGCTTCGCGGTCGAATTGCTGCAAGCGCTGGTGTCGTCGGCGCAGGCCGACCTGGCTCAGCTGCGCGCTGCCGGCACCGAACTGGAAACATGCGGGAGCATCGCGCATCGGATGAAATCGTCTGCGCACTACGTCGGTTGCGACGCGCTGCGCGTGCTGGCGCAGCGCATGGAAGACGCCGCCCGCAGCGGTGATGCCGGGACGGTGATGGCGCTCCGCGCGGTGTTCGAGCCGACCTGCGCGCGCCTGATTGAATTGCTGATGGCACTGGCGGCCAGGACATAGCGCCTGGCCAATTGACGCGATTATCAGGCACGGTGATTCACCGGATTGGCACAAACACGCCGCTTGATTATGCTGGATTAACGGTGGCTGGTTATCCTGAATATCCGGTAATGAATGCTGCCGATTCATTCGGTGCGGGCATGGATGGAATTCGGCGCGGCCATTTCAGCCAGATTATCCAGAGCCGGCACCGGCATTTTCCGGGAACGGGTCATGAACCATGCGTTGGCGGCATTGCCGGAATCGGCCTTCTATTTTCACCTCGCTGCGGTGGCGCTGCTGCTGTTGTCGTTCTTTTCCGGCCGCGCCATCTTGCAGGTGCTGGCCACGCGCGAGGGGCGCCGCGAACGAGCGCAGCGCCTGGTGCGCGTTGCAATTGGCCGGCTGGCCGCGCTCGGCGCCATCTGGACGGCGATCGTTTATGGGCACGGCGCATGGGAGCGCGCCGGTGCCCACAACTGCCGGCACCTGCCGGCGGTCGATGCGGCTGCGCGCTACGCCGCGGAATACTGCTACCTGCGCCATGACCGGCTGCTGCTGCGCGTGTATGGCGAAGGGCGTGGCGATGGGCGTGGTGCAGGGCGTGAGCATTTGCTGGTACATCGAACCATCACCAGCGTCGGTCCGGTCCACGTGAGCTGGGATGGCCAGGCGCTGGTCTACGCGTCTCCGGGGGGAGGTGCGCAAGGCCGGCTGGCGCTGCCGCCCACATGGCGCGAGCGCTTGCTGGCGCGGCTGCCCTGAAGCCATGAAGCGTTGAAGCCCCCGGAGGGCTATCGCTGCGCCAGGTCAATCCGTCCGAGCACCGCGTCGAGCCCGGCCGGCGCGGGGATCTGAACCAGCAGCCAGCGCACGGCATCGGCCAGCGCATGGCCGTCATAGTCGGGCGCAAAGCTCTGCAGCGTGGCACCGTGCAGGAAGCACCGCAGCGCCAGCCATTCCGGGCAGGGCGGCGCATCCGCAGGCTGGCCGAACAGCAGCGCAGGCACGGTCTCGAGCGGGTCGCGGACCGCGCGCGCCAGGCGTTCATCGCCGCGCGCCGCCATCCAGACTTCCAGGATCGCAAGCGAGTTGTGGCGCTGCGGGCGGTTCGCCAGGATATGCAGCATCAGGTGCAGCCGCAGCGTGGGAGTGAGCGGCCCGAGTGCCGCCAGCCTGGCGGACTCGCGCTCCAGCAGCCATGCCAGCATGGCGGGCAGCAAGTCGTAGCGGCCATCGGGGAAATGATGGCGCAGCGAGCCGCGGCTGGTGCCGGCGATTTCGCTGACGCGCGCTTCCGAGAAAGCCGCATAGCCTTGCTCGATCAGCAAGGCTGCTGCGGCTTCGATCAGGGCCTGGCGGGTACTCGCGCTGCGCTCGGTCTGGGACGGCATGCCGGCCATTGTAGCAACGTGCCGGACCCTGCCCGCACGCGGGCGCCGTCAGTGCGGCGCTTCCGCCGGGATATCGGTGCTGCAGCTGGGCGACGCGTCGTCGTGCGAGTGCACGTGCAGCGCGTGCGGGACATGCCGGCTCTCCAGGCCCTTGCCCTGCAGCCACTGGGCGGTGGTGGCGGCGGCGCGGTCGATCAGTTCGCCGCAGCGCGTGTAGTCGTAGGGCGAGATATCGAGCGGGCACAGCGGTGGCACCACGCTGATATATGCGCGGTCGGCAAAGTGCTGCAGGTCGTTCACCAGCTGGCGCGCCACCAGCAGCGACAGCGCATTGAAGGCATGTTCCAGCGCGCCGCGCGGCGCCCGGCGCTGGGCGCAGGTGAAGCCCGCGGGCAGCACGATCACCCGGGTGGCACCGAGGGCAACGGCGGTGGATACCGGGGTATTGTTGGCCACGCCGCCGTCGATCAGCGTGCGGCCTTCGAACTGGACCGGCGGGAACACGCCGGGAATGGCGGCGCTGGCCAGCACCGCATCGACGATGTTACCGCGCGAAAGCAGCACTTCGTCGCCGCTGCTCATGTCGGTCGCGACCACGTGCAGGGGCAGGTCGGCAGCTTCCAGCCGGCGCGGCCCGAAATTCCGCGCCAGCAGCGCGCGCAGGCCCGCCGACTCGACCAGGTGTCCGCGGCTGCGCCCAACCATGCCGAGCACGCTGCGCCAGCCCCACGGCATGATGTCGGCGCGGCGGATGCCGCGCCACAACTGCTCAAGACGGCCAGCGCCCTCAACGCCAGGGTTGCAGGCGAAATAGGCCCCGTTGATTGCACCCGCCGAGGCGCCTATGACGATGTCGGGCGTCACGCCCCATGCGACCAGCTCGCGCAACATGCCGACCTGGATTGCGCCGAGGCTGCCGCCGCCGGCAAATACGAAGGCTGTCTTGTCCATGGCTGTCGTAATGGCGCAGTGCGTCCGCGCCGTTTTCCCCTTTGCATGTCGGCTCGCGTGTCCCGACCCTGGCAAAAGCATAACCGACACCGGACCGGCTGGGCATGATGGTGTCCCCGAAGAGCCGGCCGTCACGTCCGTGTTTCGTCCCCCAAATTATGCAATTAACCGCCAAGAGAATATTTCGGACAACTTCTTGCAGGGCTTGCAGCAGGAGGGATCCTGCTGGCGGTACCCGCGGCCGCGGCAGGGCATGCCGGGGCGCGAAAAAGGATTGGGTGCGCTATTCCAGGAATTCGTCGGGAGAAATTCCAAGCTGGCTGGCCATGTGCTCGACCAGCGCATGCAGGCGGACAACCTTCTCCGCGAGCGCCTGGTGTTCCGCGCGCAACTGGGCGAGCTCGGCGGTCGTTCCGGCACCCCCGCCGGCACCCCCGTCGGCACTGCCCTGGCCGCCGCCGTAAGCCGGCTCCTGCGCGGCTTCCAGCCCCGCCTCGCCACTCAGCAGGTGCATCCAGCGGTGCTCGCGCGCCCCGGGCGCGCGCGCCAGCCGCACCACGAAGGGCGGCTCGCGCTCCGCCAGTTCCTCCAGGAACCCCTCCACCGACGAAATATCGGCAAATGCGTGCAGGCGCGCCGTGTTCAGTCGCAGTTCCGCCGCGGTCTGCGGTCCGCGCAGCAACAGCATTGCCAGCAGCGCGACTGACTGGCTTGGCACGGCCAGCGCGCGCTGCATGTTGTGCTCGAAGCGCGGCACGCGGCTGCTGCTGCCTTCGAAGACCAGGCTCAGGTGCTTGAGCCCGTCGATGGCGTCGAGGATCTCGGGCTCGCTCACGTTCATGACGGGGGCGCGGGCGGTCTTCTGGTTGCAGCCCGAGGCGAGGGCATTGAGCGACAGCGGATAGGTGTCGGGGACGGTGTGCTGTTTTTCCACCAGCACGCCGAGCACGCGGCCTTCTACGGCGGAAAGGGGACGCGGCGCGGGGCGGGCGGGGCGGTCGCCAGGCTGGCTGGCGTCGGAGACGGAATCGGGTTGCATCAAGACTCTGGGTTGGACTCGGGCGGCGCCTGCCGGCCTGGCAGCGCGCTCCCATTCAAGCGCAAGGCAGCGCCAGGCGCAACTATGCCATGCCAACGCCGCAGCGCCGCTGCTTGCGCCCGGTTCGTCCCTCGCATTCTGCGGCGTGCCGTCTACTATCGAGAGGCCGCGCCGCGCCGCACTGGCTGTGCGCGCATTGACTACAGGGGGGCCAACATGGCGATTTTGCAGGCGGAAGCGATGGCAACGGGTGCCACCGATGACGAGGCTGGCAGCGCGGGCGCAACGCCTGACGTCGCCGGCCTGGAAGCGCCGTACTCCACGCTGGAGTCGCGCTGGCACCAGATGTTCCCGCAGCTTGGCGCCGAAGACATGGCACGGGTGCAGCGCTTCGGCACGCCGCAGCGCTGGCGCGCCGGCGAGAAGCTGTTCTCGATCGGCCAGACCGGGCGCGGCATGTATCTCGTCACCAGCGGCTGCGTGCGCATCGTGCGCCGCGACGGGCTGGGCCGCGAGCACACGATCACCGAACAGGGACCGGGCCACTTCCTGGCCGAGGTGGGCACGCTCAGCGGCCGGCCGGCACTGGTCGACGGCGTCGCCGTGAGCGACACCGACGGCTACGCGATCGCACCCGAGCGCCTGCGCGCGCTGCTGGTGGCCGAGGCCGAGCTGGGCGAGCGCATCATGCGCGCGCTGATCCTGCGCCGCGTCGGCCTGATCGAGTCCGGCAGCGGCCCGGTCCTGGTCGGCCACGGCACCGAGCCGCTGCTGCTGGCGCTGCAGGCGTTTCTGCGGCGCAACGGCTATCCGCATACCGTGATCGACATGGACGTGGATGGCGATTGCTCGCTGCTGCTCGAGTACGCTCACGCGCCCGCGAGCGACTTCCCGCTGGTGATCTGCCCCGACGGCCGCGTGCTGCGCGCGCCGGACGAGGGCCAGCTGGCGTCATGCCTGGGGTTGCTGCCGGAGTTCGATCCGGACCACGTCTATGACGTGATCGTGGTGGGCGCGGGGCCGGCCGGCCTGGCGACGGCGGTGTATGCGGCATCCGAAGGGCTGTCGGTCGCGGTGTTCGACTGCCGCTCGCCTGGCGGCCAGGCTGGCGCCAGCGCGCGCATCGAGAACTATCTGGGCTTTCCCACCGGCATATCCGGGCAGGCGCTGGCCGGACGCGCCTTCGTGCAGGCGCTGAAGTTCGGCGCGCATATCGCCATCCCGCTGGAAGTGAAGGCCCTGCATTGCGGCACCGATCCGATCCGGCTGGAGCTTGTCGACGGACGCATGATTCCGACCCATACCGTGGTGATCGCCACCGGCGCGCAATACCGGCGGCCCGGCATCGAGTCGCTGGAGCGCTTCGAAGGGCGCGGCGTTTACTATTGGGCTTCGCCGGTGGAAGCCAAGCTGTGCCGCAACGAGTCCGCGATGCTGGTCGGCGGTGGCAACTCGGCCGGGCAGGCGGCAGTCTACCTGGCGTCGAACGCCGCGCACGTGCATATGCTGGTGCGCGGACCCGGGCTGGCCGCGACCATGTCGCGCTACCTGATCGACCGCATCGGTTCACTGCCCAATCTCACGCTGCATACCCATGCGCACATCACCGCGCTGACGGGCAACGGCTGGTTGTCGCGGGTGCGCTACGACGCGCCTGGCGAAAGCCCCACGCCGGTGGAAATGGACGTGCGCCACCTGTTCCTGTTCATCGGCGCGGACCCCAACGCGGGCTGGCTGCGCACCTGCCATGTCGAGGTCGACGACAAGGGCTTCGTGCGCACAGGAGGCGGCGAACTTGGCTGCGCGGCAGCGGTGCCGTATCCGCTGCAGACCAGCGTGCCGGGTGTCTTCGCCATCGGCGACGTGCGCTCGGGCTCGACCAAGCGCGTAGCGGCCGCGGTGGGCGAGGGCGCTGCCGTGGTGGCGCAGATCCACGACTACCTGGCGAAGGTCCGGCTGGCGGCGGCCCGATAGCGCAGGCTTCAGCCTTTCGCTTCGCGCGCAAGCAAGTCGCGCTTGCGCGCCACGCCCCAGCGGTAGCCTGACAGGCCGCCATCGCTGCGCACCACGCGATGGCACGGAATCGCCACCGCCAGGTGGTTCGCCGCGCAGGCCTGCGCCACCGCGCGTACCGCCCGCGGCGCGCCGATACGGGCCGCGATCTCGGCATAGCTGGCGGTGCTGCCGGGCGGGATCTCTTGCAGCGCCTGCCAGACGCGCTGCTGGAAGGCGGTGCCGCGCACGTCCAGCGGCAGCGCCAGACCGGTCGATGGCGCCTCGACAAAGCCGACCACCTGCGCCACCAGTTGCTCGAACCGGGCGTCGCCGCCGATCAGGTTGGCGCGCGGGAACTGGTCCTGCAGATCCTGCAGCAGAGCCTGCGGATCGTCGCCCAGCAGGATCGCGCAGACGCCGCGGTCGCTCTGCGCGACCAGGATCGCTCCCAGCGCGGACTGGCCAATGGCGAACCGGATATCGGTGCCTGCGCCGCCGGCGCGGTAGCGCGACGGCGTCATGCCGAGCACCGCGTCCGCGGTCTCGTAGAAGCGGCTGTTGGAGCCGAAGCCGGCATCGTAGATCGCCTCCGTCACCGATTCGCTGCTGCCCAGTTGCGTGCGCAGCTTGCTGGCGCGGTGCGCGGCCGCGTAGGCGCGCGGAGTCAGGCCGGTGGCGGCCTTGAACAGCCGGTGGAAGTGGTAGGGGCTGACGCCGGCGGCGCGCGCCAGTTCGGGCAGCGCGGGCAAGGTGTCGGCGGCCTCGATGCGGCGGCATGCGTCGGCCACCATGGCGGCGTGCTGTGCGGCCAGCGCTGGCGGCGCGGCGCGGCGGCTTGGCCGGTAGCCTGCGGCTTCGGCCGCCGAGGCGTTGTCGAAGAACTCGACGTTGGCGGGGTGCGGCAGCCGCGACGGGCTGCTGGGCAGGCAATAGACGCCGGTGGTCTTGACCGCGTAGACGAAGCTGCCGTCGGCGGCGGGATCGCGCGCGAGCACGCGCGCCCAGCGCGGGTCGTTTTCAATGGTGGTGGCGTCGCCGGTGTTCCGGCGCGGCCCTGGCATGGATGCAGGCATGTCGATCCTCAACTGGCGTCGTGGAAGATGATGCCGAGCGTGTAGCGCTGGCCCGCATGCAGCCGGCTGACGCCATGTCGCAGGTTGACCCGGTAGCTGCCGCGGCTGCCCTGCACGGGCCGCTGGCTGACGGCGAACACCACCGCATCGCCCTGGCGCAGCGACACCACTTCGGCGCGCGACTGCATGCGCGGGCGCTGCTCGGTCATCACGAACTCGCCGCCGGTGAAATCGCGTCCGGGCTCGGACAGCAGCACCGCCACCTGCAGGGGAAACACATGCTCGCCGTACAGGTCCTGGTGCAGGCAGTTGTAGTCGCCGGGGCCGTAGCGCAGCAGCAGCGGCGTGGGACGCGCCTGGCCGGCCTGGTGGCAACGCGCCAGGTAGTCCGCGTGCGCGGCCGGAAAGCGGGTGTCGATGCCCATCGCGGCGTTCCAGCGGTTCGCAACGGGCACCAGTCGCGGGTACAGCGCCATGCGCAAGGCGCCGACGATGTCGGGCAAGGGATAGGCGAAGTACTTGTACTCGCCCTGGCCGAAGCCATGCCGTGCCATCACGATGCGCGAACGGTACAGCCCGTCCTGCTCGTAGCGCGCGGCGAGCGCCCGGCATTCCGCTTCGGCCAGCAGGCCTCGGATGGCGGCGCAGCCATAGGCGTCCAGCTCGCTCTCCAGCGTGGCCCAGTCGATGCCATCGACGCGCGCGCCAATGGCCGCTTGCGGTGCCGGCTGGCGCTGGATTTCCTGCGATGCCGGCACGGGGCGGCGCGGTCCGCCAACTGTCATCGCGCGTGCCTGGGGGCGCTGTGCCTGCTTGATCGTCACTGCCGTTCTCCGCTGTTGGCTTGCATGGTGCCCACTTTAGGCCTGGCAAGCGGCCGTGGCACTCCGGGTCTTGCTTTTGAATTCTGCACGAGAAATTGCCTTGACAAGACAGATCTGTCTACAAATAATGAGACAGGTCTGTATCATTGTCTGGCGCGTTGTCGATGCCCGAGGGCACAGGCCGCCAAAACCAACCACCCTTCGCCTTGCAGGAGAAACCCGATGTCCGCCCAACCCGAAATCCGCCCGCCACTGCCGCCGTTCACCCACGATTCCGCGGTCGCCAAGGTCCGCGCCGCCGAAGACGGCTGGAACAGCCGCGACCCGGAGCGCGTGGCGCTGGCCTATACCGTCGACAGCGCCTGGCGCAACCGCGCCGAGTTTGCCAATGGCCGCGCGGATATCGTCGCCTTCCTGCAGCGCAAGTGGCAGAAGGAACTGGATTACCGCCTGATCAAGGAGCTATGGGCGCACGACGGCAACCGCATCGCGGTGCGCTTTGCCTATGAATGGCACGACGATTCCGGCAACTGGTACCGGTCGTATGGCAACGAGAACTGGGAATTCGATGAGGCGGGACTGATGCGGCGCCGTTTCGCCTGCATCAACGATGCGCCGATCCGCGAGGCGGACCGCAAGTTCCACTGGCCGCTGGGGCGGCGTCCGGACGGGCATCCGGGACTGAGCGAACTGGGGTTGTAAGCGAAAAAACCGCTGTTGTTTTGCCCTCTCCCGCACGCGGGAGAGGGAACCAGGGCTAAGCCAGCGCTACTGCATCTTGTCCAGGTTGCCGATCCGCACCAGCATTTCCGTGAACATCTGCATGTCGAGGTTCAGATCGGCCACTTCCTTGTACTCGCGCGCATTGTGCGCGGTGTACTTCTTGCCCGGCATCGCCGGCCCGAAGTTGATCGCATTGGGCATCAGCTTGGCGGTGGTGCTGCCCGCGGTCGCGACCGGCTTGGCTTCCAGTCCGGTAGTGTCGCCAAAGATATTCAGCAGCGTGGACAGCCAGGCGCCCTTGGGGTCGCGCGCCATCCAGTTGCCCTGGTCGTACTTGATCTCCACCGGCCCGTGCGTCGCGGCCCAGCCGAAGATGCGTTTGGTGATGCGGGCGCCCAGTTCGTCGGGCGTGCGCCCGCGCGGCATGCGCACGTTGGTGACGACGTCGACATACTCGCCGCGCTCGCGCACCAGCGTGGGCGACATCGTCAGCGGCCCCATGAAGGCATCGCGATATGCCACTTCCATCTTGTTGCCGAGGTAGTCCAGCCCGTACAGGTCGTTCAGGTAGCGCACCGCGTTCAGGTAGTGGTTGTCGGCAAAGCGCACGCCGCTGGCCTGCAGGAACAGCGCCAGCCGCGGCAACGGGTTGACGCCTTCTTCCGGGCGCGAGCCGTGCGCGGATGCGCCGGTGACCTTGACTTCGACTTCATCGCCCTCGCGCTTCACATCGATCGAGAACTTGCCGCGCGGCGCGTAGCGACGCACGAAATCCGCCTTCGCCTGTTCGAGCGCCGCGGCCACGGCGGCGGCATCGCCGCCGGCAATGCGCGCGGTGGCGGTCTCGGGAATGGCATTGGCCGAGGCGGCGCCGCGCATGGCCACGATGGCGGGGCCCTTGCTGTCTGCCCTGCCGCGTTCGGCCTTGCCGTCGGCCGACTTGATTCCGAACGAGACCGTCAGGGTGCCGGCGCCTTTCTCCGCGACCACGGCCGGGTACTTGCTGTCGAGCACGATGTTGTACTCCGGCAGCGTGGTGTGCTGGCGGTAGTACTTCATGCCGTCGCCGCCGGTTTCCTCGGTGGTCTCGATCATCAGGCGGATGGTGCGTTCCAGTGGCACGCCGCTTTCCTTGACGGTCTTCATCGCATACAGCACGGCGGCGATCGAGCCCTTGTCGTCGATGGTGCCGCGCCCGTAGAGCGTATCGCCGACCCGTGTCAGCCGGAACGGGTCGAGGCGGGTGCCGTCGTCCAGCACCCATTCCTCGGCCACGGCCGGCACCACGTCGGCATGCGTCAGGATGCCAAAGGTGTCCTTGCCGCCGCCAGGCAGCGTGACTTCGAACACGCGGTTGTCCACGTTGCGGTAGGCCAGCCCGAAGTCGCGCGCCATGCCTTCCACCAGCTTGCCGAACTCCACAATGGCGGGGTTGTCGTGCTGGGCGATCTTTTCATCGCGCACGGTACGCAACGCCACCATCTTGCCGATGGTGTCGATCACCGCCGCCTCGTTGCGGACGCGGTTGTAGACGCCCAGCAGGCGGCCGATATTGACCAGGTTGTCGCCGGCCAGCGGCGCCTTGGCTTGCCAGGCGGCCACGGCCGGGGCGGCCGCCGGCTCGACCTTGGCGGCGGCGGCCATGAAGGCCTGCAGGTCGGCCGTCGCGGCGGTGCGGGGGCTGCTGACCAGCGCGTCAAGCGCCGGCTTCTTCAGGGTTTGCGCCTGCCCCGGGTGCGCGATCAGCAGCGATAGCGCAAGCAGTACAGCCCACCGGCGTGGCGTCGGCCGGTGGTGCGGGCGGCAAGTTGGGGTCATTGCGAAGAGGGTGTCAGGTTGGATGCCGCATGATAGGGCACCCGCCAGGGTTTGCCGAAGAAATATGCCGTGGAATGCGCGCGTGCGGTGTGTCCCAGGCCGCAATAGAGGGTTCCTATGCTGCATTGATAGTTAATGGCAATTGGTTCGTTTGAAACGATGAATTGTACAAATCACATCCCGATCGACAGAATGAGGCCTTCGCTGCAACACGCAGCCGAAACAACCGACTGACCCAGACCAAGGAGTGATTCCGATGCTGCAATCCCGTGAAGGCCAACGCGTTCCCAATGTTTCGTTCCGCGTCCGTGAAGACAACGAGTGGAAGACCGTCACCACCGGCGAGCTGTTCAACGGCAAGACCGTGGTCGTGTTCTCGCTGCCGGGCGCCTTCACGCCGACGTGTTCGTCCACCCACCTGCCGCGCTACAACGAACTGGCGCCGGTGTTCGCCAAACACGGCGTCGACGACATCCTGTGCGTGTCGGTCAACGATACCTTCGTGATGAACGAATGGGCCAAGGACCAGGAGTCCGAAAACATCACCATGATTCCCGACGGCAACGGTGAATTCACCGAAGGCATGGGCATGCTGGTGGACAAGGCCGACCTGGGCTTCGGCAAGCGCAGCTGGCGCTATTCGATGCTGGTGCGCGACGGCGTGGTCGAGAAGATGTTCATCGAGCCGGAAGAGCCGGGCGACCCGTTCAAGGTTTCCGACGCCGACACCATGCTGAACCACATTGCCCCGGGTGCGCGCAGGCCTGACCAGGTGGTGGTGTTCTCGAAGGTCGGCTGCTCGTTCTGCGCCAAGGCCAAGCAGCTGCTGGACGACAACGGCTTCGACTACATCGACGTGCCGCTGGACAACAAGGTGCGCGGCAAGGTGCTGGGCGCCGTGTCGGGCGAGATGACCGCGCCGCAGGTCTTCATCAACGGCAAGCTGGTCGGCGGCGCCGACGCGCTGCAGACGTACCTGGCCAGCTAAGTGGCCAGATTAGTGACCAGCTTAGTGACCAGCTAAGCCGCTCAGATCCCTTCTTTTCCGCTTGCGCGGACCGGCAGTCGCCGGACCCGATGGCACCGCCTTGCCCGCGTTTGCTGGCAAGGGGCAGGGCGGTGCCATCCAGCCCGTTGATTGACCTCTGATTCACGCCATGACAACCAAGGAACCGCACGCCATGACTACCATCCAGACCGACGTCGCCGTGATCGGCGCAGGCACCGCCGGCCTTGCTGCCTACCGGGCTGCGATCGCCGCCGGCAAGCGCGCCGTGATCATCGAAGGCGGCCCATACGGCACCACCTGCGCCCGCGTCGGCTGCATGCCTTCGAAGCTGCTGATCGCCGCCGCCGAGGCCGCGAACGAACTGCGCCACACTGCGCCGTTCGGCGTGCACGTGGACGGCCAGGTGCGCATCGAGGGCCGCGAGGTCATGGCCCGCGTGCGCGGCGAGCGCGACCGCTTTGTCGGCTTTGTCGTGCGCGGCGTGGAGAACATCCCCGAATCCGACCGGCTCCGCGGCTACGCCCGCTTTATCGACAACACCACGCTGGAAGTGGACGGCCACACGACCGTGCGCGCCAGCCGCGTAGTCATTGCCACCGGATCCAAACCTTCGCTGCCGGCACCATTCAAGGCTTTTGGCGACCGCCTGATCGTCAATGACGATGTGTTCGCATGGGAAGACCTGCCGGGCAGCGTGGTGGTGTTCGGGCCGGGCGTGATCGGGCTGGAGCTTGGGCAAGCGCTGTCGCGCCTCGGCGTGCGGGTGCGCGTGTTCGGCGTCAGCGGTTCGCTCGGGCCGCTGACCGATCCGGCGATTCGCGCCTATGCCGCAAAGGCCTTCAACGATGACTTCTACCTCGACCCGGATGCCAGGGTGAGTGAAATGGGCCGCGACGGCGACCAGGTGGTGGTGACCTATGCCGACCGCGAAGGCCGCAGCGTGACCGAGCGCTTCGACTACGCGCTGGCCGCCACTGGCCGCGAGCCGAACGTGCGCGGACTGGGCCTGGAAAACACCGGTCTGGAGCTGGACCAGCGCGGCGTGCCGGTGTTCGATCCCGAAACGCTCCAGTGCGGCAATGCGCCGGTGTTTATCGCCGGCGACGCCAACAACATCCTGCCGCTGCTGCACGAAGCCGCGGACGAGGGCAAGGCCGCCGGCGAGAACGCCGTGAGCTATCCGCAGGTAAAGCGGCTGGCGCGCCGGGCGCCGCTGGCGGTGGTGTTCTCCGACCCGCAGATCGCGATGGTCGGCCAGCGCTACGCTGACCTGGTGCAACGCGGGGAAGGCAGCTTCGTCACCGGCGAAGTCAGCTTCGAAGACCAGGGCCGCAGCCGGGTGATGCTGAAGAACCGCGGGCTGATGCATGTCTACGCGGACAAGGCGAGCGGTCGTTTCCTGGGCGCGGAATGGATCGGCCCGCGTGCGGAAAACATCGCACACTTGCTGGCGTGGTCGTACCAGCAGGGCATGACCATCGAGCAGATGCTGGCCATGCCGTTCTACCACCCGGTGGTGGAAGAGGGGCTGCGCACGGCGCTGCGCGACGCGGCGGCCAGGCTTGCCGCATGACCGTGGCCCGTGATTGCTAGACAGGTCTGTCTGTCATAGTATTGGCGCAAGCGGCCGGCGGCGAGGAAATGCCGCCGGCCCGTTGCCGATTCCCACCAGTCTTTCGCCGCGCCACCATGGCCAATCCGTCCGCCCGCGACCGCATCCTCGACACCGCCGCCCGCCTGTTCTACCAGGAGGGTTATCGCGCCACCGGCATCGACCGGATCATTGCGGAATCGGGCGTCGCAAAGATGTCGCTGTACCGGCATTTCGCTTCCAAGAACGAGCTGATCCTGGCTTTCCTCGAGCGGCGCCATGACGAGTGGATGGCCTGGTTCCGCGGCGACGTCGAGGCCCGCCTGGCCGTGCGCCCGCATCTGGACGTGATTGCCGACGCGCTGGCAGACTGGTTCACCGCGGACTTCCGCGGCTGCGCCTTCATCAACGTGGTCGCCGAGGCCGGCGGCGATGCCCGCGCGGCGGAACAGGCTGCCGCACACAAGGAAGAGCTGGCGGCGTTCGTTGCCGATATCGCCACGCGGCTCGGCCTGAGCCAGCCAGTACAGGTGGCGGAGGAAGCCATGCTGTGCATCGAAGGCATGATCGTGCGCTACCAGATGCACGGCGACGCGGCGGTGATCGAGGCCGGGCGGCGCCTGCTGGGCAGGCTGCAGGACGATAAAGTGCTCGATCCGACTCCGTAGCCGGACAGCCATCCCATTGCGCCATCCCATTGCGCCCGTTCCCTTAGGGCGTCCCTGGAAAATGTATCGCATCTGACACATTCAGGTTACAATCTGGAATGTAATTACGAATTGTTCGCATTCGTAATAAGAAATTTCCACTGGCAGCCCGTCCGCCCTTGTGGTGCACGGTACGCTACATTCCCGTTCCTGAGTGATGTCCTTTCATCCGATCTCCCGGGCCAGGCCGCGCTTTGCCCGCTCCCGGCTGACGCCTCCCCGCGGCCTTTCGCTGACTACCCTGGCCCTGAGCCTGCATGCCGGCGGCGTGTTTGCCCAGTCGGCATCCACGCCCCTGGCAACCTCGGGCGCTGCCGCCGAGTTACCGGCCGTGACCGTGCGTGCTTCTGGCGCGGATGAGACCGCAACCGGGCCGGTGCACGGCTTCGTTGCCAGGCGCAGCGCCACCGCGACCAAGACCGATACGCCGGTGATGGAGACGCCGCAGTCGATCACGGTGATCACGCGCGACCGGATGGAAGCGCAGGGGGCACAGTCGGTGCAGCAGGCTATCGGCTATACCGCCGGCGTCTATGCCGGGCCGTACGGCAATGACGCGCGCGGCGACTGGGGCAAGTTCCGCGGCACGGACTTCACGCAGTACCGCGACGGCCTGCTCAACCAGGTCGGCTTCTACAACAACGTGCGCGCCGACGTTTACGGGCTGGAGCGCATCGACGTGCTGCGCGGCCCGTCGTCGATGCTGTTCGGGCAGGGCGCGGTCGGCGGCATCCTGAACCTGGTCAGCAAGCGCCCGCAGGCCGAGGCCGCGCGCGAGGTCGGCGTGCAGTTCGGCAACTACAACCGCAAACAGGTGCAGGCCGACCTGACCGGCCCGCTCGATGCCGAGGGCAAGTGGATGTACCGGCTGGTGGCGCTGGCGCGCGACAGCGACACGCAGGTCGACTATGTGCCGGACAACCGCTACCTGATTGCGCCGTCGCTGACGTACCGTCCGAATGCCGATACCTCGTTCACGCTGCTGACCAATTTCCAGCGCGACGAAAGCGGGACCTCGGTCGGCTTCTTCCCGTGGCGCGGCACGCTCTATCCGAACCCGGGCGGGCAGATTCCCGATCACCTGTTTATCAGCGAGCCGGGCTACGACCGCTACAACGCCGAACAGACCTCGGTGGGCTACGAGTTCCAGCACAAGGTCAACGATGCGCTGACGGTCCGCCAGAACCTGCGCTACTCGCACAGCACCGTGGACTACCGCAGCATCTACGCCGCTGGCTTCACCGGCGCGACGCACGGCTGGGTGCCCGGCAGCAGCACGCTGATGCGCCGCACGGTCTACCTGAACCAGCCGACGCTGAATTCCTTCGTGGTCGACACGCAGGCTCAAGGCAACTTCCGCACCGGCGCGGTCGATCACACGCTGCTGGCCGGCATGGACTACCAGCATGCCGAGATCACCGGCCGCTCGGGCGTGGGCGGCACCGCTGCGCCGCTCGATGTGTTCAACCCGGTCTACGGCAATTTCACGCTGCCTGGCACGCGCGACCTGAATCCCAGCAAGCAGATCCAGACCGGCGTGTACCTGCAGGACCAGCTGTCGTGGAACAAGTGGCTGCTGATGCTGGGCCTGCGCTATGACTGGTCGCGCGCGGCACAGGACAACACGCCTGCGGCGAGCCGCGAAGACAACGAACTGACCAAGCGCGCCGGCCTGATGTACCGCTCGGACATCGGCCTGAACCCGTACGTCAGCTACACCGAGTCGTTCCAGGGCCTGCCCGGCTTCAACCGCTCCAACCAGGCCTTCAAGCCGCTGCGCGGTTCGCAGTGGGAGGCGGGGATCAAGTACCAGCCGCCGGGCAAGAATGCTTCGCTGACCGTGGCGGCGTTCGACATGCGCGAGAACAATCGCAAGACGGCTGGCGTGGTCAACGGCATTCCTGACCAGGTGCAGGTGGGCGAGGCCCGCACGCGCGGCATCGAGGTCGAGGCACTGGCCTCGCTGACCAATCGCCTGGACCTGATCGCGACCTATACGTACCTGGATGCGCGCGTGATCGAAGGCAGCGCCGCCGAGGTCGGCAAGCGCCTGGCCAGCACGCCGTCGAACATGGCGTCGCTGTGGGCCAATTACCGCTTCAAGCTGTTCGGGCTGCCGGGCTTCGTGGCGGGCGGCGGCGTGCGCTACGTCGGCCCGAGCTACGACGGCACCGACCAGAATCGCGTCGGCGGGG
The DNA here is from genome assembly GCF_038900635.1 of Cupriavidus oxalaticus. GTDB lineage: Bacteria > Pseudomonadota > Gammaproteobacteria > Burkholderiales > Burkholderiaceae > Cupriavidus > Cupriavidus oxalaticus_B. The sequence continues at coordinate 226,620 of NZ_JAYMRX010000006.1, forward strand.
TCACGCTGTATGACGCCATGATTGCCTACGACCACGGTCCGCTGCGCGTCGCGCTGAACGCCAACAACCTGTTCGACAAGCAGTTCCTGACCACCTGCCTGGCACGCGGCGATTGCTACTTCGGCGCGCGCCGTACCGTGGTCGGCAGCGTGACGTACCGCTTCTGACGCGCCCGGCTAGGCTGCCAGCGCGGTATCGATGGCGCGCTGCAGCCGCTCCATGCCGAAGGTCACGTCCTGCACCGTGCCGTTGACGAAGAACGACGGCGTGCCCCGCACCCGGCAGCGCGTGCCGCCGTGCTGGTCAGCGCGGATGCGCGGCAGGTGCCGGTGCGTGGACATGTCCTTGTCGTAGCGATCGAGATCCAGGCCGGCCATGCCCGCGTATTGGCGCAGGGCATCGGGCTTCAGGCCCTGCGGGTGCTCGTAGAGCATGCGGTACATATCCCAGAAGCGGTCCTGCGCCGCCGCGGCCTCGGCGCACTCGGCCGCCGGCTCGGCGGACGGGTGCCAGTTCGCCATCGGGTAGTGCCGGTAGACAAAGCGCACCCGCGGGCCATAGTGCTCCAGCAGGATCTTCATGGCGCCGTAGGCGATGCGGCAGTAGGAGCATTCGAAGTCGCCGTATTCGACGACGGTGACCCTGGCGGTATCCGGGCCGACGGCGTGGTCGGCGGCGGTGACAGCGACTTCCAGCATTGGCGTTCTCCGGTGCGTGCGCGGCAAGGCATGCGCGCCCTGGTCGGGATTCCTGCTCGGGAGGTTCCAGTGTAGACGTCGCGGACGCCAGGCCAAGGGCCCGGCAGCCACCCGCAACACGCCGCGGATCCGGATGGCGGACCGGCTATGGCACGATCGACAGGAACAGGTAGGCCGCCAGGATCACCAGGTGCACGACGCCCTGCAGGATCGTGGTGCGGCCCATGCCCAGCGTCAGCGACGACACCACCAGCGTCAGCAACAGCAGCACCATGTCCTTGGCTCCCAGCCCCAGTTCGAGCGGCTGGCCGATCCAGATAAACACCGCCGCCACGGTCGGGATGGTCAGCCCGATGCTGGCCAGCGCCGAACCGAGTGCCAGGTTCAGGCTGGTCTGGATGCGGTCCGCGCGCGCGGCGCGCAGTGCCGCCAGCCCCTCGGGCAGCAGCACCATCGCGGCAATCACGATCCCCACAACCGCGGCCGGCGCACCCGCCTTCAGCACGGCGGCCTCGACCGACGGCGACAGCAGCTTGGCCAGGCCCACCACCAGCACCAGGCAAGCCACCAGCAGCACGCCGCTGGCCAGCGCCACGCGCGCGGGCGGCGGCGGTGCGTGCACATTCTCGTCCGAACTGCCTTCGGCCAGGAAGTAGTCGCGGTGCCGGATGGTCTGCACGAATACGAACGACCCGTACAGCACCAGCGACATCACGCCCGAGAACGCCAGTTGCGCCGGCGTCAGCACCGGCCCCGGCGACGAGCTGGTGTAGTTGGGCAGCACCATCGTCAGCACCAGCAGCGCCGCCAGCACCGCCATGGCGGCATTGGCGCCGGGCGCCTGGAACGCCTGCTCGCGGTGGTGCAGGCCGCCGACGAACAGGCATAGCCCAACGATGCCGTTGCAGATCAGCATGACCGCGGCAAACACCGTATCGCGCGCCAGGCCGGCTTTCTCCGGCCCGGACGACAGCATCACGGAGACGATCAGCGCCACTTCGATCACGGTCACGGCAATCGCCAGCACGAGCGTGCCGAACGGTTCGCCTACCTTGTGCGCAACCACCTCGGCGTGGTGCACGGCGGCAAATACCGCGCCGGCCAGTGCCACGGCCACCAACGCGATCAGCCAGCCCTGGCCGGGCATGAGCCAGGCGAGCGCGAGCGTGGCCGCGGCAGCGACCGGCGCGCCGACGGTCCATGCCGGCAGCTTGTTGGAAGTCGGAGCCATCCCTGTGTGTCCTTTCTTGTCCTTATGCCATGCCGGGCGGCACGGGCGTGCCAATGCAGGCACGCATGATAGCTTGGAGATATGATGCAGGCGCCACTCTAACGGCTGTGGCCACAGGGTATGGCAAACCAGAATGCTATGAGTTCCCGCTAGTTGATAGAAATTCGCGGAAATTGGCGGGCATTTTCTGGCATTGGCAGCCGCGTTTTGGCCCGTTAGATGGTCAGCCAGGGCCTGGCGGATCGTTCCTGGCAGTGTAAGGGGGCGGGGCGGGCGGCCGCTCGCGCAGCGCCGGATGGTTGCGCAGGATCCAGCGTGCGGCAAATAGCAATGCGACAAGGCACCCGAAAAAATACGCGCACAAGGCGGCAACGTTTTGCATGATGATCGACCCGGGGATGTCGGCTCTTGTGGCCGGTGTGCGGGGCAGTATGCGCAGCATTGTTATCGCCCGACACCCTCATGACGGAGGGCACGCGCCGTTTGATGCCCGCCTGGCACCGGCTGGCACCGGCTGGCACCGGCTGGCATCGGGCTGGGAAGGGTTCAGTCGGCGTCCGGGATCGGTGCGCCGGTGATCTTGGGCGCCGGTTCTGCCCGCATGGCTTCGGCGGGGAGCAGCTTCAGGAAGGTGCGCGCGACTTCGGGGTCGCGGCAGGCAAGCCAGTCGTCCCATTGCTCGCGCGGGATCACGACCACTGAACGTTTCTCATCGCCGGGCTTGTGGAAGCGCTCCATCACCGGATGCTGCGCGGAGTTCACCGTCAGCATGGTGAAGGACAGGGCCGCATCGGGCCAGCCGCGCCACAGGCCGGCGATGCCGAAGGCGGTCTCGCCAGGCAGCCAGACGCGCCAGCGCACCGGCTTGCCGGGCGGGCCGCCCGGCACCGCGTCTTCGGGGTAGGCGTACTCGTAGAACGCCGTAGCCGGCACCAGGCACAGCTGCCCCTGCCGCCAGTAGCGGGCGAACGCCGGGCGCTCGCCAACGGTTTCGCTGCGCGCGTTGGTGGTGTCGTAGCGGCGCGTGCCGGGCGGGATGCGCGGCCGCGGCACCATGCCGAACGACGCCAGCTCGGCATGCCGAACGCCGTCGTCCGCGGCGCGCACGATCGGCGCCAGGTAGTCGGGATAGGTTTCGGCCTTGAAGACGCCCGGTGGCGGCTCCACGCCGAAGATCTCGCGCAGGATCCGGCGCTGGACCGGGGCGTAGTTGGTGCACATGCGCTGGCCTCCCTGGAGCAAACTCCGCCGCGATCGCCGTGTTGTCGCCTCGTAGTATCGTCGGCGCCGGGCCGCATGGCGTCAAGCGCACCGCGCGTTGCGTCCGGCGCATGGCAAAAACCGTCAGGCGCGCTGGCGGAATCGGTTATTGCCCGCCGGCACGGCGCTGCCGCACACTGCTGCGGCAGCCGCGCCGCGCGGCACCGACGATCGCAGACGATCACAGACGATAACAGGCACCATGTCCCGGGCGGCGCCCGCGGCAGGACAGCCGGACATACCTGACATAGAGGAGACACCATGCGCGATTACGCCCAGGCCTACGACGGCTTTTCCTATGACGAGGCGGTGGCCCGGCAACTGCACGGCAGCCTCGATGCGATCAACGCCTGCGTGGAATGCTGCGACCGCCATGCCGACGCTGGCCGCATCGCGCTGTACTGGGAAGGCCGCGACGGCAACGCGCGCAGCTGGACCTATGCCGAACTGCAGGCGCTGTCGGCGCAGTTTGCCGGCTTCCTGAAGGCGCGGGGCGTGCAGCCGGGCGATCGCGTTGCGGGGCTGCTGCCGCGCACGGCCGAGCTGCTCGTGACCATCCTCGGTACCTGGCGCGCCGGTGCGGTGTACCAGCCGCTGTTCACGGCGTTCGGTCCCAAGGCCATCGAGCACCGGCTCAACAGCTCGGGCGCGAAAGTGGTGGTCACGGATACCGTCAACCGTCCCAAGCTCGATGAGGTGGAGGGCGCGCCACCGGTCGTCACCGTGGCCGGCACCAGCGAGGCGCCCGGGGACGCAGCCTCCGGCGACTTCAGCTTCTGGGCCGAACTGGCGCGCCAGCCGGCCAGCTTCGAGCCGGTCATGCGCGGCGGCGACGATCCCTTCCTGATGATGTTCACCTCGGGCACCACCGGTCCGGCCAAGCCGCTGCTGGTGCCGCTGAAGGCCATTGCCGCGTTTGCCGGCTACATGCGCGACGCCGTCGACCTGCGCGACGACGACGCGTTCTGGAACCTGGCCGATCCGGGCTGGGCCTACGGCCTCTACTACGCGGTGACGGGGCCGCTGTCGCTGGGGCATGCCACCACCTTCTACGACGGCCCGTTCACCGTGGAAAGCACCTGCCGCGTGATCCGCAAGTACGGCATCACCAACCTGGCGGGCTCGCCCACCGCGTACCGGCTGCTGATCGCCGCCGGGCAGGTCGTGTCGGAGCAGTTGCGCGGGCAGCTGCGCGCGGTCAGCAGTGCCGGCGAGCCGCTAAACCCGGAAGTGATCCGCTGGTTTGCCAGCGAGCTGGATGCGCCGATCCACGACCACTATGGCCAGACCGAGCTCGGCATGGTGCTGTGCAACCATCATGCGCTGTCGCACCCGGTGCGCATGGGCGCCGCGGGCTTTGCCAGTCCGGGCCACCGCGTGGTCGTGGTCGATGACGAACAGCGCGAACTGCCCGCCGGGCAGCCCGGCACACTGGCGCTGGACCTGGAGCGCTCGCCGATGTGCTGGTTCGGCGGCTACCACGGCACGCCCACCAGCGCGTTTGCCGGCCACTACTACCTGACCGGCGACTCCGCCGAACTCAACGACGACGGCAGCATCAGCTTTATCGGCCGCGCCGACGATGTCATTACCACCTCGGGCTACCGCGTCGGCCCGTTCGACGTGGAAAGCGCGCTGATCGAGCATCAGGCCGTGGTCGAGGCCGCGGTGATCGGCAAGCCTGACCCGGAGCGCACCGAGCTGATCAAGGCCTTCGTCGTGCTCGACCGGCAGCACGCGGCCACGCCCGAACTGGCCGAGGCGCTGCGCCAGCATGTGCGCAAGCGCCTGGCCGCCCACTCCTATCCCCGCGAGATCGAGTTCGTGGCCGAGCTGCCCAAGACCCCCAGCGGCAAGGTCCAGCGCTTCATCCTGCGCAACCAGGAAGTGGCGCGCACCCGCGAGGCGGGCCCGGCCTGAGCCCGGACGCCCCTGGCCCGCTTCCCTATAATGAGGAAGCGGTTGCCAGGTCCCCGGCGGTGATGGAGGCCGCGGCGCCGCGCCAGGCGCGCCCGCAGGCCGGGCGCACGTCTTTTCATCTCCAGACCATTCGGGCGAGGCGATCAAAATGCAGACTAGCGAAGCGGTGCTGACGCAGGCGCGCGCAGCCTTGGCGCATGTGCCTTATCAGGGGCATGTTCTCCATCCCACCATCCAGTTGCGGCTGTCGGACGGCGCGCTGATCCTGGAAGGCGAGGTAGCCGATATCGTCGACAAGACCCGCGCGGCCACCGCGCTGCGGCGCGTGGACGGCGTGACCAGCGTGATCGACCACCTGCGCGTGACAGACGGCGGCGTTGCCGTCGGCGACGGCGAACTGCGCGATGCGGTATGCGAGCGCCTGCTCAATGCCATCGAGTTCCGTAGCTGCAGGATCTGCGCGCGCGTCAAGGGCCAGCACGAGACCGTGCGCGAGCCCGTGGGCGAGCGCAGCGGCTGGATCGAGGTCGAGGCGCACGACGGCGCGGTGACGCTGTGGGGCCAGGTGATCAGCCTGTCGCACATGCGCCTGGCCGGCGTGCTGGCATGGTGGTCGCGCGGCTGCCGCTGCGTGGTCAACGAACTGGTGGTGGCGCCCGCCGAAGCCGATCGCGACGATGAGATCACCGAGGCGCTGATGCTGGTGCTGGAGACCGATCCCTTCGTCGACGCGGCCCAGGTCAGCGTGCATACCGAAAATCGCGTCGTCACGCTGGAAGGCTGCGTCGCCAGCGAGAACACGCGCCGGCAGGTCGAGCGCGACGCGTGGTACGTGCAAGGCGTGGAGGACGTGGTCAACCACATCTCGCTGCGCGCCTGACCTTGCGGCGGCCTAGCCCGGCATGCCGCGCCGGGCCGCTGCATCCTCCATGCGCCAGTAGCGCCGCCGCGCCCGCAGCGCGAAGCGGGCGCGATAGTCCGACATCGACATCGCCGTGATGCGCTGGAACAGCCGCCGGAACGCGGCCGCGTCGCTGTAGCCGCAGGCTTCGGCAATCGCCTGCGTGCCGTGCAGCGTTACCTCCAGCAGCATGCGCGCGCGCTCCACGCGCAGCGTGTGCAGGTAGTCCAGCGGCGTCATGCCGGTGACCTGCCGGAAATGCCGCAGCAGGGTCCGCTCGCTGACCGCCGCGGCCTGCGCCACCGCGGCCAGCTGGTAGGGCTCGGCCACATGTTCCTGCAGCCACTGGACGGCCCGGTAGACCGGGCTGTCCGCCGTGCGGCTTAGCCAGCGCTGCGAGACCAGCGCCGGCACGCTGCGCTGGCGTTCGGGCTGGTACAGCATCAGCTGCGCGGCGGCCTGCGCCAGATCGGGGTCGTGCAGGTGGCCCAGCACGCGCAGCATGAATTCCACCTGCAGCGCGGGGGCCACGCAAGAGAACACTTGCCCGTGCACGCTCATGGCCTGGTCCCCGCCGAGATCCGTGCGCGGGAACTGGTGCGTCATCCAGCTCTGGTACATCCACGGCGCGCCGGTGCGGGCGCCGTCCAGCAGGCCGAGCTGCAGTGGCAACAGCATCCCCGACGAGCACGCGGCAAGCCACCCGCCCGCTGCCACATGGCGCTCGACCATGCGCAGCGCGGCGGTATCGCCGCGGACGATGTCGCCGAGCTGGTGCGCATTGCTGGCCAGCAGCGCCGGGATCACCAGCAGCGAGCGGCTGCCGGTCGCGCGGATGCGGCGCGTTGAGGCTTCCAGGCCGGGCAGGTCGGCCGACAGCGTGCGACCGTTGGCGCCGCACAGCTGCCAGCTCAGCGTTGGCGCGGCATCGGGCCGCTGCAGGCTGGCCACGCCGGCGACGGTGCGCAGCACGTCGAGCGTAGTGAAGAGGGTGCCGGGCATCGCATGGGGCAGCCATAGCAGGCGGACATGCAATGGTGTTACGAACGCGGTGGGGGTGTCGGGGACCAGTGGATCAGCGGGGACGCGCATATCGGGGGCGGTTGGTGCAGGGTCCGATCGCGGGCCAGCGTGGCGGGATCGGCATTGTGATTGGCGATATTGATCCTCCCCATGCCTGCTGGCAAGGGCTAGCATCTTGCCGTTGTGCCGTGGACGCCGGCGTTGCGACACGGCATGGCCACCAGCAAGAAAAGACCCGAACAAAACCAACCCGAGGAGATTCCATGCCGTTTTCCGTTCGACACGTTGCAGCCGCCGCCGCCCTGGCACTTGCCGGCGCCGGCCAACTGGCCGCTGCCGCCCAGCCCGATGCCGCGCTGCTGGCCGCTGCCCGCACCGCCCATCCGGCGGTGGTGCAGTCGCTCAAGGAGATGGTGTCGATCGAATCCGGCAGCGCCAATGCGCAGGGCCTGGCCCGGATGGCCAGCTACACCGAGAAGCGGCTGCAGGCGCTGGGCGCCAGGGTGGAGCGCGTGCCGGTCGCCAAGGGCCCGGGCACCATGGTCAAGGGCACGTTTGTGGGCAACGGCAAGCGCCGCATCATGCTGATCGCCCACATGGACACGGTCTATCCGGAAAACACGCTGGCGACGCAGCCGATCCGCGAGGAGGGCAACCGCCTCTACGGCCCCGGCATTGCCGACGACAAGGGCGGCATCGCGGTCATCCTGCATTCGCTGGAGATCCTGAAAAACAAGGGCTGGCGCGACTACGCGCAGATCACCGTGCTGTTCAACCCGGACGAGGAGGTCGGTTCGGTCGGCTCCGGCGAAACCATTGCCGCGCTGGCCGCGCAGCATGACGTGGTGCTGTCGTGCGAGCCCACCGCCGCCAAGGACGTGGTCAAGGCCGAATCGCTGCTGCTGGGCGCGTCCGGCACCGCCACCGCCACCATGCAGGTCAAGGGCCGCGCTTCGCATGCCGGCGCCGCGCCCGAGCGCGGCCGCAATGCGCTGGTCGAGCTGGCCTACCAACTGCAGCAGACCCGCGACGTCGCCACGCAGGTGCCGGGCTCGCAGCTGAACTGGACGCAGGCGCAGGCCGGTACCGTGCGCAACCAGATCCCCGAAAGCGCGGTGGCCTACGGCGACGTGCGTACCACTGCCAGCGGTGCCGCCGAGAAGCTCAAGGTCGCGCTGCAGGACAAGGCCAGGTCGGGCCAGCTGGTGCCCGACACCCAGACCACGGTGACCATGGAAGAAGGCCGCCCGCCGTTCGTGGCCGACGCCCGCGGCCGCGCGCTGGCCAAGCGCGCGCAGGAGATCTACGCCGAGCTGGACGGCCGCACGCTGGCGCTGGCCGAAGGCACCGGTGGCGCCACCGACGCCAGCTATGCCGCGCGCTCGGGCAAGCCGGCGGTGGTGGAGAGCTTCGGCCTGGCGGGTTTCGGCTACCACGCCCGCGACGAGTACATCGAGCTGGATTCGATCGTGCCGCGGCTGTACCTGATGACGCGGATCCTGGAGGATATCGGCCGCAACTGAGCGGGCGCGACCGAGGCCCGGGCCAGTGTGTGCGGAGCATGACACCCGCGGGCGCCGATGTGGCGTTTCGACCGTGTTCCGGACACTTTGGTCATGTGCGGCCGGCGGCCACAGGCCCCGGCATCCTGCTACAGTGTCAACGCCGCCCGCAAGTGGCGGCCATGACAAGACATAGTGGGGAGACCGCAGCATGAACCGCAAAGGCCTGCTCGATGCCGCCTCGGCATTGGAAGCCCTGGCGGCCGGCAATGTGCCGGCCGCCGCGCAAGTCGCGGCAGGCGCCGCCGCGCTGGAGAAGATCCACACCGATTACCCGGGCTGGCGCGATGTCGGCGATGCCCTGTTCGGCCTCAAGGCGCTCGCCAGCGGCTGTGCCATGGACCTGGACGCCAATGGCCGCCAGCGCGCCGGCCGCCTGGCCGACATCGTGCGCAGCCTGATCGACCAGATCTGAACGGCTCGGGCTACAGCATCGACTCGATCGGCAGGATCGACAGGAACCAGATGCCGAGGCGGCGCCACCAGCTGGTGTTGGGTTCGGTGTCGTAGCGCACCACCTCGTCGCCGCGCCGCTCCAGCCAGTACAGCTTGCCTTGCTCGTCGAGCTTGACCTGGTAGGCCGCTTCCGGCACCACCGTGGCGAAGGTCGATTCGATGCGGCCGGCCAGCGTCGGGCTGTCGATCACGAAGCCCAGCTCGGTATTGAGGTGGGCCGAGCGCGGATCGAAATTGAACGAGCCGACGAACACGCGGCTGGCATCGACGCCAAAGGTCTTGGCGTGGAGGCTCGAGCCGGAACTGCCGAAGGGGCCGGCTCGGTCCTCTTTCTTGCCCGGTGTCGCCGACCGCCGCAGCTCATACAGGTCCACGCCCGCCTCCAGCAGCGCCTTGCGGCGCTTGGCATAGCCTGAATGGACGGCGCCGACGTCAGTTGCCTCCAGCGCGTTGGTCAGCACGCGCACGGCAACGCCTTTTTCTGCCAGCTGCGAGAAGTAGGCGGTGCCGGCGGTGGACGGGACGAAGTAGGGCGAGACCAGGTCCAGCTCGCGCTGGGGCTCGCCCAGGATCTCGCGCAGCTGGTGCGCGACCAGCGTGTCGCGCCCCGCCTCGCCCAGGGCCTTGGCGGGATCGTCGCTGACGATGCGCGTTTTGGCCCACTCGAATTCCAGCGTGCCGTCCAGCATGTGCTGCACGTCGGGCACCTCGCGCAGCGCCGCCACGTAGGCGGTGGCGGCCGGGTTCTGCTCGACGGCGCGGGCGCTGCCGGCCAGCTCGTGCAGGCGCTCCACGCTGACCGGCGGCACCAGCCGGTCCACCGGATATGCCGAAGCGCTGGCCCAGTAGCGGTCGAAGTCGTGCGCCACGTCGGCGGCGGCGGGACCGATCGCAATCACGTCCAGGTCGGCGAACAGCACGCCGTCCGTGGCCCCGAAATATTCGTCGCCGACATTGCGCCCGCCGATGATCGTGGCGACGCCGTCGGCGGTGAACGACTTGTTGTGCATGCGCCGGTTCAGGCGCCGGAAATCGGTCAGGAAATTGAGCGCCTTGGGCTGGCGCAGCACGAACGGGTTGAAGATCCGCACTTCGACCTGCGGATGCGCGTCCATGGCCGCGAGCAGCTCGTCCATGCCGGACAGGCCGTTGTCATCGAGCAGCAGGCGCACGCGCACGCCGCGGTCGGCGGCCCCGTGCAGCGCTTCCAGCAGCAGCGTGCCGGTCAGGTCGTTGCGCCAGATGTAGTACTGCACGTCGAGCGTGCGCTGCGCCGTGCGCGCCAGGTGTATGCGCGCGGCGAAGGCGGCGTGGGCGTTGTTCAGCGGATGGATGCCGCTGAGTCCGGGGTGGCCGGCCAGCGCGCCCGCGACCGCGCGGCCCAGTGGCGTGGCTGCGGCCTCGGTGGGAGTGATGGCGGTGGATTCGGTGCGGTGGTCCAGCGGCGGCAGCGCGCAGCCGCCCAGCAGGGCGGCGCAGCACAGCGCCAGCGAACTGGCGTGCAGGCGATGGTGAGGCACGAACGCAGCGTCTGTGGGCAATGGCATGGCGGTGGTCGGTGCGTCCCGCGGGCGGGGGCCGCGCGTGGCGGCAATGTCCGCCATGTTGCCATGCCGGGGCGGCGTCTGGCTGATCCGGTCCGTTGCGATGCCGGCGCGCGGACTTCAATGACACCCGTCCCACACCCCGTCCGCCACCCAGACCCTCTCCCGCGAACGGGAGAGGAAGCCACCAGCAGGGTGCGAAACGCTTGCCGCTTACGAAGCCGCCACCACTCCGCAAGCAATGCGCCCGCCCGCATTGCCGGTCGGCTGCGTCTTGTAGTCGTCCGGATCCTTGTGCACAACCACCGCCCGCCCGATCACGCTGTTGGCGCCGGTACCCACCGACAGGGACGGCAGCAGCATGCTGACCCTGGCATTGCCGCTGGAGTCGGCGGTGAGGTTGTTCATGTCGCCGGCGTGGTGGTCAGGCATGGTCATCTGGCCATGCGGCTTGCCGCCCGGATTGAAATGGCCGCCGGCGCTCATCGCGTCGGGCGCGGAACAGTCGCCTTTTTCATGCACGTGGAAGCCGTGGACAGTATTCGGCGGCAGTCCGGTGATGGCGGCGGTCATCAGCACGCCGCCCGGCTGCTGCTGGAATGTCACGGTGCCGGCGGTGTTGGTGCCGCTCTTGGGCTGCAGCGTGGCCGCGGCGCGGGCACCGCTCGTGGCCGACGACGATGCGGCCGAAGCGCTGGCACTGGCGCCGGTGGCGCTGGATGAGGCCGAGGCGCTCTTGCCGGAACCGGAGCAGCCGGCCAGCACCACGGTGGCGGCAACGCAGGCGGCCAGGGGGATAAGCACTTGTTTCATCGGAATCCTCTTCTCGTCGTGATTTCGGATGAAACAGTATAGGTCGGGCAACGCGCTCGCGGCTTCCGGTTTTGTCCTATGCGGCACGTTTCGGGAGGTCCGGCGCTTGCAGCTTGCGCCAGCGCGAAGGTCAGGCCGCCACCGCGAGGGGCTGCTGTACCGCACCAAAATGCGGGTGGCGCGAGAACAGGTCCGCCGCCCAGTTGACGAACACCCGCACCTTGGCCGAAAGGTGCCGGTTCTGCGGATACATCGCCGAGATCGGCAGTTCGTCGGTCTGCCAGTCGGCCATGATCTCGACCAGCCTGCCGCTGGCAACGTAAGGCTCGGCCATGGCGCGCGAGATGCGGGCGATGCCATGGCCTTCCAGCGTGCAGCCCACGTAGACCTCCGGATCGTTGGTCGAGATTGCAGAGGGCAGCAGCACCTCGCCGCGCTCCGGGCCGCGTGCCATTGGCCATGGCATCTCGCGCCCGTTCCGGTTGGACAGGTAGTTCACCGCCTTGTGCTGCGCCAGCTCGGCCAGGTCGCGCGGCGTGCCGGCGCGATTGAGGTAGATCGGCGAGGCGTAGAACGCCAGCTTTACGTGGCCGATGCGGCGGGCCACCATCGATTCATCCAGCGGGATCCCCACGCGCAACACCACGTCGACGCCTTCCTGCAGCAGGTCGATGGGCTTGCCGTTGATGGTCAGTTCCAGCTTCAGGTCGGGGTAGGCCTGCAGGAAGTCATTCAATGCGGGCACGAGGACCAGGTTGGCCAGCGGCGCGGTGGTGTCGACCGACAATGTGCCGCGCGGTGAATTGTTCTGCCGCGTCAGCGACTGCTCGGCTTCTTCCACGTCCGCGAGGATACGCACGCAGCGTTCGTAGTAGGCAGCGCCATCGTTGGTCACGCTGATGCGGCGCGTGGTCCGGTGCAGCAGCTTGACGCCGAGGTGCGTCTCCAGGTTCTGGATCAGGCGGGTCAGCGTGGCCTTGGGCAGGTCGAGGGATTCGGCGGCGCGCGCAAAGCTGCCGACGTCCACGACCCGTGTGAATGCCTGCATTGATACGAGACGGTCCATGATGAGGTTCCGACGAGAGATCCGAACGGCGTGCCGCGCGCGCTCGTGACGCGCACGGCGTGGCTGGTTGTTGTAATTGGGGGAGTGCTGCCGGCTGGCTGGCGCCGGATGCGCGGGGGCGCTGGCCGGCGTGGGTTGGTCAGGGCGTGCGGCGCCCGCAACGAGGGCAGAGTTGCGAATCGCGCCGTGCGTGCCAGGAGCTGGAGTGAATCACATTTCCGATGACCTTGTCACGCGTGGGGTTTCGGTCATCGCGGGAAGTTCGATTATTCCAATCCCGGAACAGTGCATTGGCGATCTCTCGCTTTATCCCATCCTCGTCAATCACCATAATCCGTTGCATCGCAACACTCAAGCGCATTGTTTTTCCCGTGCGCCGGACGCCATGCCAAACAAGCCAGGCCAACGCCAGAATGCCGCTCCCGCCGCCACCGGCCAGGGCGAGCCGCGCGTGGCCGAGCATACGGTAACGAGCGACGGCCGCGAGATCGCGGTGTGCGTGTGCTACCCGCCGGGCTATCCCGCGCCGGGCGCCGAGGCGGCCACGTGGCTACCCTGGCTGGTGTACCTGCATGCCGGCGGCTTTGTCGATGGCGGCCTGGAGCATGCGCGCAAGCTGGTGCAGGACCTGGCCAGGGCGGTGCCGGCCGTGGTGGTGACGCCGGCCTATTCGCTGGCGCCCGAAAACCCGTTCCCGGCAGCGCCCGAGGACGCGCACAGCACGGTGCAGTGGGTGCTGCGCAATGCGCGGCGGCTGAAGCTGGACAAGACCCGCTTCGCATTGGTGGGCGAGGAAGCCGGCGGCAATCTGGCGATCGCGCTGGCGCAGATGCTGCGCGACCGCGGCACCGCGCAGCCGCGCGGCCAGTGGCTGATCCGGCCGGTGACCGACCCGTGCCTGCAGCACGCATCCGGCGCGGGCTTCGGCAGCGGGCAGGTGCTGATGGAAACGTTGCGGCGCATGGCCTGCAACTATCGCGATTACTTGCCGACGCCGGCGGACAGCGTGCATCCCTATGCCGCGCCGGCGATGGCCTCGCGCCTGGCCGGGCTGCCGCCCACGCTGGTCCAGGTCGCGGAACAGGATACGCTGCGCGCGGAAGGCGAAGCCTTCGCGCAGCGCCTGGGCAAGGCCGGTGTGCCGGCCCAGACCATGATCATGCCCGGCGCCTGTGGCGACGGCGTGGAAGAGGCCCATGACGCGTGTCAGGCATGGGTCGACGAAGGTGCGCGGTTCCTGCAGCGATGTCTGGCTGCGGCCGACGATACCTCACCCCTGACCGAACGCCAGGCTGGCGCATTTGCAAATGCAGGCGCCAGCCGGCCTGGAGCCAAGCCCGCCGGCTGAGCCGCTCCAGCCACTCGCCAGCCGGCTCTGTATCGGCCAGAGCCAGGTCCGCCGGTTTGCATGGGCGGCCCTAAGTCCGACCATCCAATCTGAATTGGTTCCGATCCGCCTTTCGCGGACCGGCAGGCGGCGTTCGGCCATTTGCTTTTCCGGTTGAAGAAAACCCGAACAGGAGTTTGAGAAATGCAGCAGCAGAAGCGACGTACCCTGATTGCCCTTGCTATCGTCGTGGTGCTCGGTGCCGGCGTGGCCGGTTCGGTCCTGCGCCCGTGGCACAGCGGGGAGGCCCATGCCAACACCCCGCCGCCGGCCCCGTCGATCGAAGTGGCCGCCGCGGTGGGCCAGACCATCACGGAGTGGGACGAGTTTTCCGGCCGCCTGGAGGCGGTAGACCGCGTGGAGATCCGCCCGCGCGTGGGCGGCACCATCGATGCGGTCCATTTCCGCGAGGGCGCGCTGGTGAAGAAGGGCGATCCGCTCTTCACCATCGACCCGCGTCCCTACGCCGCGGAAGTCGCGCGCGCCGAGGCCGCGCTGGCCGCCGCGCAAGTTCGCGCGGCGCATGCCAAGACCGAGGGCGAACGCGCGCAGCGGCTGCTGGACGACAACGCCATTTCGCGCCGCGAGTTTGACGAGCGCATCCACGCCGCGCGCGAAACCAGCGCCAACGTGCGCGCCGCGCAGGCGCAGCTGGAAGCCTCGCGCCTGAACCTGGCCTATACCCGCATCACCGCGCCGGTATCTGGCCGCGTATCGCGCGCCGAGATCACGGTGGGCAACCTCGTGGCGCCGGGCGCTGCGACGCCGCCGCTGACCACGGTGGTTTCTGTGTCGCCGATCTACGCGAGCTTCGAGATCGACGAGCAGAGCTACCTGCGCTACACCGCTCCCGGCGCCGGCGGCGGGCAGGCCAACCTTCCGGTCTACCTCGGCCTGGCCAACGAAGACGGCCATCCGCACCAGGGCAAGATCCAGTCGGTCGACAACCGGCTCGATACGCGCAGCGGCACCATCCGCGTGCGCGCGGTGTTCGACAACGATGACGGCCGCCTGCTGCCGGGCCTGTACGCCAAGGTCAAGATGGGCGGCGGCGCGCCGCATGCGGCGGTGCTGGTCAACGATCGTGCCGTCGGTACCGACCAGGGCAAGAAGTTCGTGCTGGTGGTCGACAAGGCCAACAAGCTGGTCTATCGCGAAGTCGAGCTCGGGCCCAACTACGAAGGCCTGCGCGTGATCCGCAAGGGGCTGAAGCCGGGCGAGAGCATCGTCGTCAACGGGCTGCAGCGGGTGCGGCCGGGCGACACGGTGCAGCCCAAGGCCGTGGCCATGGCTTACCGCAGCGAGCTGGAGCCGCGTCAGGCAGCGCCTGACCGCAAGCAGGCCGCTGCCGGAAAAGGCGATGCGGACAACGCCAAGCCGGTGAGCTGATCCGCCTACCGACAGCAGAAAAACCTCTAGCACTTCCCCCTGGATGTGGATGGCGCCCGCCATGGCGGGCCGCCAGGGGGCGCGCTACGCCAACGCAGGCAGAGACCAAAGATGAATCTCTCTAAATTCTTTATCGACCGCCCCATCTTCGCGGGGGTGCTGTCGGTGCTGATCTTCCTGATTGGCGCCATCTCGATGTTCAAGTTGCCGATCTCCGAGTACCCGGAAGTGGTGCCGCCTTCGGTGGTGGTGCGCGCGCAGTACCCGGGCGCCAACCCCAAGGTGATCGCCGAAACCGTGGCTTCGCCGCTGGAAGAGCAGATCAACGGCGTCGAGGACATGCTGTACATGTCGTCGCAGTCCAACAGCGACGGCCTGCTCACGCTGACCGTGACCTTCAAGCTGGGCACCGACCCCGACAAGGCACAGCAGCTGGTGCAGAACCGCGTCTCGCAGGCCGAGCCGCGCCTGCCGGAAGACGTGCGCCGGCTGGGCATCACCACGGTCAAGAGTTCTCCTGACCTGACCATGGTGGTCCACCTGGTCTCGCCCAACGACCGCTACGACATGACGTACCTGCGCAACTACGCGGTGATCAACGTCAAGGACCGCCTGGCGCGGATCCAGGGCGTGGGCCAGGTGCAGCTGTTCGGCTCGGGCGACTACGCCATGCGCGTATGGCTCAACCCCGAGAAGATGGCCGAGCGCCAGCTCGCCACCAGCGACGTCATCAAGGCCATTCGCGAGCAGAACGTGCAGGTGGCGGCCGGCGTGATCGGCCAGTCGCCGTCGCTGCCGGGCGCCGACCTGCAGCTGTCGGTCAATGCGCAGGGCCGCCTGGCCACGGTGGAGGAGTTCGGCGATATCGTCGTGCGCACCTCCGCCGACGGCGCCGTGACCTACCTGAAGGACGTGGCCCGCATCGAGCTGGGCGCGTCCGAGTACGCGCTGCGCTCGCTGCTGGACAACAAGCCGGCGGTGGCGATCCCCATCTTCCAGGCGCCGGGCTCCAACGCCATCCAGATCTCGGATGACGTGCGCAAGACCATGGAAGAGCTGAAGCAGAACTTCCCGGACGGCATCGACTACAGCATCGTCTATGACCCCACGCAGTTCGTGCGCCACTCGATCGAGGCGGTGACGCACACGCTGTTCGAGGCCATCGCGCTGGTGGTGCTGGTGGTGATCCTGTTCCTGCAGACCTGGCGCGCGTCGATCATCCCGCTGCTGGCCGTGCCGGTGTCGATCGTCGGTACCTTCGGCCTGATGCATGCGTTCGGCTTCTCGATCAACGCGCTGAGCCTGTTCGGGCTGGTGCTGGCCATCGGTATCGTGGTCGATGACGCCATCGTGGTGGTGGAGAACGTCGAACGCAATATCGAGGAAGGGCTGACGCCGAAGGAGGCCACCTACAAGGCCATGCGCGAAGTCAGCGGCCCCATCATCGCCATTGCGCTGACGCTGATCGCCGTGTTCGTGCCGCTGGCCTTCATGAGCGGTCTGACCGGGCAGTTCTACAAGCAGTTCGCGCTGACGATCTCGATCTCGACCATCATCTCCGCGTTCAACTCGCTGACGCTGTCGCCGGCGCTGTCGGCCCTGCTGCTGAAGAGCCATGACGCGCCCAAGGACTGGCTGTCGCGCGGCATGGACCGCGTGTTCGGCGGCTTCTTCAAGCGCTTCAACAACTTCTTCGGCCGCAGCGCGGAAAGCTATGGCCGCGGCGTGAAGGGCGTGATCCGCCGCAAGGGTTCGGTGTTCGGCGTCTATGCAGTGATGCTGGCGCTGACCTGGGGCGTGTTCCAGCTGGTGCCCAAGGGCTTCGTGCCGGCGCAGGACAAGCAGTACCTGGTCAGCTTCGCCAAGCTGCCCGACGGCGCCACGCTGGACCGTACCGAGGATGTGATCCGCAAGATGAGCGAGATCGCGCTGAAGCATCCGGGCGTGGAATCGGCGGTGGCCTTCCCGGGCCTGTCGATCAACGGCTTTACCAACAGCCCGAGCGCCGGCATCGTGTTCGCCACGCTCAAGCCGTTTGACGAGCGCAAGAGCGCAGAGCTGTCGGGCGCGGCCATCGCTGCCGACCTCAACAAGAAGTATGGGGCGATCCAGGATGCGTTTATCGCGGTGTTTCCGCCGCCGCCCGTGCAGGGCCTCGGCACCATCGGCGGCTTCAAGCTGATGATCGAGGACCGTGCCGCGCTGGGCTATGACGCGCTGTTCGAGGCGACCAATGCGTTCGCCACCAAGGCGCGCGCCACGCCCGAGCTGACCGGCATCTTCAGCAACTACCAGGTCAACGTGCCGCAGCTCGATGTCAAGCTGGACCGCGTCAAGGCCAAGCAGCTGGGTGTGCCGGTGACGGAGGTGTTCGACACGCTGCAGACCTACCTGGGCTCGGCCTACGTCAACGACTTCAACAAGTTCGGCCGGACCTACCAGGTCAAGGTGCAGGCGGACGCGCCGTTCCGCGCCCATGCCGAGGACATCCTGCAGCTGAAGACGCGCAACGCCGCCGGCGACATGGTGCCGCTGTCGTCGCTGGTGCAGGTGAAGCAGGGCTTCGGTCCGGACAGCGTGGTGCGCTACAACGGCTTCACGGCTGCCGACATGAACGGCGGGCCCGCGCCCGGCTTCTCGTCGGGGCAGGCGCAGGCCGCGGCCGAGCGCATCGCCGCCGAAACGCTGCCGAAGGGCATCAAGTTCGAATGGACCGAGCTGACCTATCAGGACATCCTGGCCGGCAATGCGGGTGTCTGGATCTTCCCGCTGTGCGTGCTGCTGGTGTTCCTGGTGCTGGCTGCCCAGTATGAAAGCCTGACGCTGCCGCTGGCCGTGATCCTGATCGTGCCGCTGAGCCTGCTGGCGGCGATGACCGGTGTGTGGCTGACGCAGGGCGACAACAACATCTTCACGCAGATCGGCTTCATCGTGCTGGTGGGGCTATCCGCCAAGAACGCGATCCTGATCGTCGAGTTCGCGCGCGAGCTCGAGCATCACGGCCGCACCGTGGTGCAGGCGGCGATCGAAGCCAGCCGCCTGCGCCTGCGCCCGATCCTGATGACGTCGTTCGCCTTCATCATGGGCGTGGTGCCGCTGGTGATTTCCAGCGGTGCCGGCTCGGAGATGCGCCATGCGATGGGCGTGGCGGTGTTCGCGGGCATGCTCGGCGTGACTTTCTTCGGACTGTTCCTGACGCCGGTGTTCTACGTGGCGCTGCGTTTGCTGGCTACGCGGGGGGAGCGGCGTAAGTCGTCGGCGTCGGTGGAAAACCAGGCGATGGCGTCCGCTGAATAGCGAGCGCGTGTTTGCTCCCCTCTCCCTCTGGGAGAGGGGCGGGGGAGAGGGCAGCGCTGGCAGTACTGTGGCGCTTCACTTTGCGCATGCGCCGGCCCTCTCCCCCAACCCCTCTCCCGCAAGCGGGAGAGGGGAGCTACCTCGGCGGCGTTGAACCCGCCAGAGCACAGAACAGTCAAGGAAATTCCAAAATGATTGCCCACATCACAAGGCAGTTGCCCCGAATCGCTACGCTGGCCGCCGCGCTGATCCTGGCCGGCTGCTCGCTGGCACCGACCTACAAGGTGCCGGAGACCGCCACGGTGCCGGCGTACAAGGAAGCCGAGGCCGCGCAGGCCGAAGGCGCGCAATGGAAGACCGCGACGCCGGCCGAAGGCCAGCATCGCGGCGAATGGTGGACGATCTTCGGCGACCCCGAACTGGATCGCCTGATGACCGCCGCCGGCGAATCCAACCAGGACCTCGCCATCGCCGCGGCTCGGCTGAAGCAGGCACGCGCCTTTACCGGCGCGACCGAGGCGGATCTCTACCCGCAACTCAGCGTGGGGCTCGATCCGACCCGCTCGCAGCCGTCGGCCGCGTCGCAAGGACTGCCCGACGGCACGCGGGTATCGCCGCAGACCGTGCTGAAGGCACGCGCCTTCGCCAGCTATGAGCTGGACCTGTTCGGCCGCGTCGCGTCCAGCGTCAATGCCGCGCGCGCCGACGGCGAGGCAGCGGAGGACCTGTACCGTTCGGTGCAGCTCGCGCTGCAGGCCGACGTGGCGCAGGCGTATTTCGCGCTGCGCACGCTCGACAGCGAACGCGACCTGCTCAACGCAACCATCCGGCTGCGCGAGGATGCGCTGAAGCTGCTGAAGAAGCGCTACGACGCCGGCGAGACCACCGACCTTGACCCGGCCCGCGCCGAGGCCGAGCTTGGCACCGCGCGCGCCGACCTGGCCGGCATCGAGCGCCGCCGCGCCAACCAGGAGCATGCGCTGGCGGTGCTGACCGGCGTGCCGCCCGCGGCGTTCTCGCTGCCGGCGCGGCCGTTCGACGCCGCGCCGATCGCGATCCCGGCGGGGCTGCCGTCCGAGTTGCTGGAGCGCCGCCCGGACATCGCCGCGGCGGAGCGGCAGATGGCCGCTGCCAATGCCCGCATCGGCGTGGCCAAGGCGGCGTTCTTCCCGCGCATCACGCTGACCGGGCTGTTCGGCTTTGAATCGGCCGACCTGTCCAACCTGTTCAAGTGGTCGTCGCGCACGTGGATGCTGGGACCGCTGATCGGATCGACCATCGCGCAAACCGTGTTCGACGGCGGCCGCAACAGTTCCAACCTGGCCGGCGCGCGTGCCGCGCACGAGGAAAGCGTGGCCGCATACCGGCAGACCGTGCTGGTGGCCTTCCGCGAAGTCGAGGACAGCCTGGCCGACGTGCGCTGGCTGAGCCAGCAGGCGGGCGCGCTGGACAGCGCCCTGGGCGGCGCGCGCCGCGCGGCGCGGATCTCGCGCAGCCGCTACGATGCCGGCGCGGTCGACTACCTGGCCGTGATCGATGCCGACCGCACCGTGCTGCAGTCCCAGCGCGAGGCCAATGCGGTGGCGGGCTTGCGCGCTGCCGCAACGGTATCGCTGATCCGCAGGCTGGGCGGCGGCTGGGGGCCGGTGCCGGAGACGGTGGCGGCAACGCGGCCCGCGACGGCCACGGTTCCCGCGCAATGACGCGCTGCAATGACGCGCTGCAACGGCGCGCCCTGACGCGCTGCTAGCGCGCGCCACGAGCGCGGCGATGCTGGCGCGATGCCCCGGAATCACTACACTGGAAGCATCGCGCCACGCGTCCCGGACGCCCCGGGACAGAGTCGGGGCGCCTGGGTTGCGTCGTCATGCTTCGCTTCAGGAAACCGGTCTGGGGTTTGATCTTTGCCGCGCTCACGGTGGTGCTGCTGCTGGTGCCATTGCCATGGGCGGACCGCACCAGCATCCATGACGAAGTGGTGATCGCCCGGACTCCGGGCGAGGTGTTCGACTACATTGCCACGCCGCGGCACTGGCCGGCGTGGTACCCCGCCTCGGGCGCGGTTGCCGGAGCGACGGACCATCCGCTGGTGCCCGGCGAGCGCGTGGCCGAAAGTTTCGTGGCAGGCGAGCGCAGCGCCGTCGTCATCTGGACCGTCACCATCAGCCAGCGCCCGCGCCTCTGGGCGATCGCGGGCGAGGTGCCGGGCGGGCGCCGGGCCGGCACCATCACCTACAAGCTCACGCCGGCCATGACGCCGTCGCTGACTCCATCGGCGGAAAGCACGCGTTTCGAACGGGAATTCAGCTACCAGTCGCCCACGCTGCTCTTTGCGCTGATCAATCGCCTGATGCTGCGCTCGCGCCTGCAGTCCGAGTCCGCCGAGGCCGTCAGGCGCCTGAAGGCGAGGCTGGAAGCACCGCAAGTGCCATAGCCTTGCACGGCGGCGCGATCGGCACTAAGTTGGAAACAGCGGTTTACGCCGCTGCAGGAGGTTTGCCATCACCATGACGTCCCGTACCCTTGGCCTCGATACCGCAGCGTGGGCCTGGCGGCTGGCATTGGGCGCCACGCTGGCGCTCGCGTTGCAGTTCGGCGCGGGGCCGCTGCGTGCCCAGCCGCATGAATCGGGTTCGATCACGATCGGCGGATCGGCGCAAGTGCAGGGCCCGGTGCGGGTCCATGGCAGCCTGACCGTCGCCGGCCACGTCTATGCCAGCGGCCCGCTGACCGCGGCGTTTTTCACCGGCCCCGTCAGCGCCCGCGTGGTGCCATATCGCGGCGGCTACCTGAAGGTGTTCAAGGGCCCGTTGACCGTGCATGGCGACATGGTGGTCAATGGCGACCTGACCGTTGCCGGACCGCTGACCGTCGATGGCCCGCTTGCCGCCAGCGGCGGCATCGACGCCGACGGGCCGATGCGCGAGCGCGATTACGGCCGCTGACACTATCGCCACGGTATGGCGTGCTGCGCCAGCCCCGCTGCGCTGCGTTTCCCTGTTGCACAATACCGGCTTTGCAGTCACTGCAATCCGGGATGGGGAACACGCATGGCAAAGCAGGGAGAGGGCGGACTGGGCCTGAAGGGCATCGCAATGTTCGAGGCGGCCAAGGGCCTGCTGGTGATCGTCGCCGGCCTCGGGCTGGCCGCGCTGCTGCACCGCGATGCGCAGGCGCTCGCTGAAGCCATCATCCAGCGCCTGCACGTCAACCCCGCCAGCCGCTATCCCACCATCTTCCTGTCGCTGCTCGCGCATCCCGACAACGCGCGTTTGTGGGCGATCGGCGGCTCGGCGGCGGTCTACGCGCTGATGCGCTTCGCCGAGGCTTACGGGCTTTGGCGTGGGCTCGCATGGGGCAACTGGATCGGCGTCTGGTCCGGCGGCATCTATATCCCGCTGGAGCTGTACGAAGCCTTTGTCCATCCGAGCTGGCTGCATGGCGGGCTGGCGGCGGCCAACCTGCTGGTGGTGCTGTACCTTGCGCGGGGATTGCTGATGCGGCGCGTGTCGGCCGGCTAGGGCGATCCGGCGGTCAGGGCAAGGTCGATCAGCAACGGGTCGTGGTCGGAGGAGCGGTAGGCATCGGGGGCGTAGTAGGCCGGCACCGCAGGCGCGCCCGGGGCGGGCGCATACGAGAACGCCGCCGGCTCGTCGGCATTGATATGCCACGCCTGCACGGCGGACTGCCCGGAAACCCGCATTCTGTCGCGGTGTGTTCAAAACTTGATCAAAATTCGTTCAAAAGTCAGGCGGCATCAACGCGCACTTTGATGGCTTCCAGGCCGCGCGAATTGGCGTAGAGATCGGACATTGCATCGGTCATGTGGCCGAGCAGCGCCTTGGTATCGACGTGCCCCTGCTCCATGTACAGCCGCTTGCAGAGGCTACGGATCTCGTGGAAGGTCGGGGCATCGTTGCCCGTGATACCCGCAAGATCTCGAGCCTCGGCGAACGCCATGGACATGCCGCCCAGGCTTATCGGGTCGCCGCGCTTGGCGGCGCCGTTAGACCGGACGTGGTGAATCAGATACTTGCTGACCACGCCTGTCGTCTTGCACCTGGTGACAACGTCGCCCAGCGACATGCCGATGGCATCCATGCGCAATCTCAATGGGATCGCGATCCGCACCTCAGTCTTCGACCGCTGCAGCACTGCAACGTCACCCTTCACGAACGAGCGCTCCCAGCGCGCGACGGTGGAGCGGTCCTGACCTGACACCAGCGCCAGCAGCATGGCATTCTGCAGCCACGGCGCAACGTGCGGCGCCTTGGCTAGGATTGCGTTGAACTCGTCCAGTGTCATGCGGCGGCGCTTGACCTTCACCTTCACGCGCTCCGTCACCGTCGCCGGATTGGTTTGCATCCAGCCGAGCGCCACGCCCTTGCTGCAGATGGCAGTGATGCGGCTGCGAATTGCCTGGGCCCAGCGCATTTTTCCCTCAGCCTTGACGGCCTCCAGCATGTCAGCGACATCCTTCGTCGTTAGCGCCGCGCATTCGATGTGCCCGATGGCCTTGATGATGAGCCGGTCGTAGCCAGCCCTGGCCACGAGGGTGGTGTGCTTCAGCCCTTCGGTCGGCATCTTCTTGATCAGGTCTGCCACCGTCTCTACGCCTTGCTGCACGCGATCTGCGAGGGAACGCGTGGCCATACCTCGCTCGGCGACAAGGTTCGCTTCCAGCGCCTCGTGGATTGCCTGCGCCGTCGGCACGCGGCCGATTACATGGGTCTTGCCGTCGCGGGGATCGCGCCAGACGTAATAGCCCGGCCGCGGCTCGTGGAGGTTTGGCGGGAAGTGCGCGCGCTTGCGGATGCGTGGTCTGGCGGCCATGGCTTATTGAGGGATACGACTGGCGAGGGAAGGGCGGGCGATGCCGTTCTGGAAGACGGCATTTTCCTCGACATAGTAGGCCCGGCCGACCTTGACCGGGGCGGGGTAGATCTTGCCGTCCTTGATCCAGAGGCGGGCGGTGCGAATGGCGGGGGCCGGCGCGAAATTGCGTGCGAGCCATTCGTCAAGGCGCAGTTTCATTTGCTCTCTCCAATCCGCCAGGCCCGGCGGGTCAATTCGATGATTCGTTCAGCGTGCTGCTGCATTACAGGGTATGGCTTGTAATTCGCGGATACAGGCGGTGGGCTGTATCAGGTGGGTGAGTCCTGCTGGATGGCGGCGTCGATGTCCCGAAGCAGCTTTAGCGCGTTGATCTGATATTCCTCGAAGAAGGCGGGCAGCATCCGCCACCGCGCCGCATCCCGCGCGTCTGCCCCGGTAGCGAACTGCCTCTCAGCGACTTCGGTTATCGACACGCCGGCCGCATTCCGGTAGGCCGCCAGTCCTTCAGCATCACCCGGCATCACGAAGTCCACGAACTGGTTGCCGTCCTCGGTGACCAGGTGCCCAAGCAGTGGGGGCTGGGCGATAGGGGAGGCGCGGAGCACGCTCAGCGCTTCGTCCAGATCTGACTTGGGCTCGATGTATTGCGTCTGGCAGTAGGCCAGCACCAAGCGCAGCGCTTCGTTCTGTTCCATGTCCTCTCCTCAGATCCAGCTTGCCGCCACGTCGCGGCGGATCAGTTTTCCGGCCTTCTCGGCGCGCTGCAGCTTCTGTCGCGCAGTCCGGGCGGCGATCATGTCGGGCCGCTCCTTCTTCAACTTGCGCCAGCGCTTGCGCTCGATCTCGGCCGCGGTCTTTGCGCGCGGTCGCTGCGCATCCTTGCCGGCGCCCAGCTTCCACAGCCGGCCGCCGTATCCATGTTCCTTGCGCGGTCCATAGCCGGCGATGTGCACTGCCGCCGGATAGTGGTTCATCAATTCGCGCGATACCCAGTTGCGGTCGAGGCCGGTGATCTGCGAGATCTCGAGCGCCGATCGCATGCTGCCGTCTGCGAGCACGCGCTGGATTGCGCGCCAGGTCATCGAGTTGCCAGCGTCATAGGTGCGGCCGCGCGCACCGTGAAGTTCTAGTCCCTGCTGGTGGATTGCGCGCTCGCTGCGGTTCGGCAGCAGGTCGCGCCACAGCCGGATGTGCTTGCCGTTCTTCCACTCGCGGCGCAGGATCGCGAGTTCTTCGTTGGACCACTTCATGCCATCGCTCCGCGCGCCATCTTCTGCGAAGCCCGGCGCTGGATCAGCGCTTCGAGCTGCTGGTTCTTGTGGCGCAGTTCCCGGATCTCGGCGGCAGCATCCTTGCGGAGCTGGCGCGCTTCAGCGCTCTCGCAGTATTCGTTGGCCGATTCGAGGCGGTCGATGATGTCGTTCATGATGCTGCTCGCTGTGTTGGGTGGGCGGCCGGAGCCGCCCTGGGAAAATCAGGCCTCGGCGTCGATCATGGCCGAATAGAGTTCATGCGCCGACGCCTGCAATTGCTGCACAGTCGGCTCCAGCGCCGCGGCGGCACCTTCCTTGCCAGCCTTGTAGGCAGCGGCCCTGGCAGCGTCCCAGGCAGCGTCCCTGGCAGCGTCCCTGGCAGCGGCCCAGGCAGCGTCCCTGGCAGCGTCCCAGGCAGCGTCCCAGGCAGCGTCCCTGGCAGCGGCCCAGGCAGCGGCCCAGGCAGCGGCCCTGGCAGCGTCCCTGGCAGCGGCCCAGGCAGCGGCCCAGGCAGCGGCCGCATCCTTCTTGGCGGCATTGAGCAGCGGCTGCACGCGCTCCAGATCGGCCTTGCATGTGATCGGCGGCTGGGCCTTGATCGCTTCGGCGTGGTGCGCGAGCGCCGGCGTCAGCGCAAGCCATGCGACGGTGTGGACGCGGATCAGCCAGTCGGCCGCCATCCAGCCGCGCTTCTGCGACAGCTCCGGGCCCTTGGCGGTGCCCGGCAGTCGGGTGATGTACTGCTTGAGCTGCGCACGCTCATCATTCGAGCGCATGCCGTCGTTCCAACTGCGGCCGAACTGCGCCAAGATCGGATCGACACAGACCGGGGAATCGCCGAAGTCCTCGCCAGCGAACATGCTGACGACTTCAAGCAAGCAGTGGCCATCCTCCGGGCTGCTGTGGCCGCCATGATTCAGGATGATGGTGTCGATGTTGATGGTGGTGTTCTTGGTCATGGTGTCGTGTCCTGGTGATGTGGCGCGGTTACTCTTCGTCCGCCGTTTCCGGCTCTTGCTGCGGCTCCGGCGATTCACCGAACAACTCGCCGATCGTGTTGGGCGCCGGCGGCGTCAGCGTGATCTCGACATCCCGCTGCACGAAGCTGCACAGCTTGCCGAATGCCACTTCATCGGGGTGCACCACGGCGCGGAACATGATGATCACGGTGCCGCCGTTCTGCGGGAGCAGCTTGAACCCGTCAATGTCAGCAGCCAGTTCGATGTTGCTTTTGTCGCCGAGGCCGTAGTCCATCACCAGCTTGTAGCCCTTGCCGGCCAGTTCGAACTTGAACGCGCCCATCTTCGGGAAGCGCAGCACCGACAAGCGCTCCGGGTCGATCAGGTCGCCCTGGTCGTCCGGGCGTTTGTACAGCGCGTCGCGCAGGTCAGGTGCAAATCGCACCAGTTCGGCGTTGTCTGCCGCGTATTCGAATTTCAGGTCGCAGGCCGGCTTCTTCTCGGTGCCGTGGATCTCCGCGCGCGGGTTGACGCTGGAGAGCTTCACTTGTTGCTGGGTCAGTTCAAACATGTGGGGTCCTCTGGTGGTGGATTAGGCGGAGCGGCGCTCGAGCTCGGCGATCATCTGCTGCAGCTCTGCTTCGAACTGGAGCAGGCCGGCGGCGAGCTTGGCGATGTAGTCGTCATCGCGCGGTACCCGCTGCACGTAGAGGCGCAGGCGTTCGCACTGGCGCGGGTCGTAGGAGATGAAGTCCCACCAGGCGCGGCCGGTCACGAACATGTTTCCCTGCACCTGGGGCATGTGCTCTTCGGGCATGCCGGTCAGCCAGGTGTTGATGTGCACCGCCTCGTCGTGCGGCGACTTGATCTCGATGCCGCCGTCAGCGCCCACCAGTCCGTCGGGCGATGACCCGATGAAGTCGTAGCGCGGGTGCACGACAAACGAGCTTTCCTTGACGATATTGCCGGTCACCAGTTCATAGAGCATCACGCACGGGCCCTCTACCTCAGTGCCCCAGTTCAGCGCTTTGCCGCCGATCTCATGCACGGGGGCCTGGGCCATACGCTCGAATGCGAGCTGTCGCATCAGCTTCGCGCGCTCGGATGTTGGCTTGCCGGCCTTTGTGAGAGCGATCACGTCGACGAAGCGCGAACCAGTGATGCGACCGGCGCGGGCCTCGCGCCATTCGTCGGAGCGTTGCTCAGCCATGGCTTTGCTCCTCGGGCTGTTGCTGCTGCTCGCCGGCCTGCGGCTCTTCCTCGCCCGTCATCAGCTTCAGGCGGTCCAGTTCACCAGAGCCCAGCGCCTTGCGCTCCACGACAGTCATCTGCACGCCGCACGGCAGCTTCGTCTTGCCGCCCCACGCATCAGCCAGAGAGCCGGCGCCGCCTTCCTGAGCGATGAACTCCAGATCGGCGATGATGGTGTTCAGGCGGTCATCACGCTCTGCCGGCTGCGGCAATGCCGCCGTGGCGATCTGCGCGGGCGTCTGGCGCGCCGGCGTGATGTCCTTCTCGGTCGGGTAGTCGCCGATCTCTTCGGCGATGGGCATGCCCTTCAGCACGTCCGGGAACACGTCACGCAGAGCGAAGGCGCGGGCGCGCATCTGCAGCATGCGCTTCGGATACTGCGACCACGGGCCTTGCTTGCCGGTCAGCCCGGCCGTCTTGGCATCGGCCATCGAGAACGTGCGCACCTGCTCGCCCTCGCCGCGGCGCTTCACCTGGCAGATTGCCGTGCTTCCGTCTTCGGACAGCGACTCGTGCACGTACTCGCACAGCGGCGACGAACGCACCAGCGCGATCACTGCGTCACCCCACAGGGCAGGGCGGCCATTGATCACCGCGATGTTCTGCATGGCCTGCAGCGGCTTCAGGCCCAGTTCCATGCCCCACTGGATGGCAACCAGGACGTTGCCCGGCTTGCCCATGAAGTCCTTGGGCACGATGGAGGAATCGGCCAGCACGTCGGCGAACTTCATCGCCTCCTCGAGCGAGCGGGGCGAGAGGTCGAAATGCTGGGTGGTGGTCAGTGCTGTCATGGTGATCTCCAATGCCCGAGACTCAGCCGGGCGTTACGGGGTGGTTAGGCTGTTTCTTTGAACTCGGCGTCGACCAGGGTGGCCGCGTCGATGGCTGCGTCGCGCGCCTTGCGGGCATTCGCGAGTTCTTCGGAATCACCGGTCTGCTCGGCGTAGCTCCACTGGCGCAGGGCATCCAGCATCTGGCACGCAGCGGCACGAATCTGCGCATCGGCGGCGTCGGCGGCCGCGCGCTTGGCCTCTTCGTCGCGGCGGCGCTGCTCTTCGGCCTCGCGCTGCTGGCGCTCCATTTCGGCACGCTCGTCTGCCAGGCGCTGTGCCTCGGCGGCTTGGCGCTCGCGCTCGGCTTGCAGTTCAGCCTGCTCGGCCTTCCACTTCTCGCGCGCTACCCGGTCGGCCTCTTCACGCTCGGCGCGGGCCTTGGCTTCCTCTTCGCGGGCGATGCGGTCAGCCTCGGCGCGCTCGGCCGCAAGCTGGCGCTCGTGGGCTTCACGCTGGGCGCGCAGTTCGGCTTCCTGTGCGGCACGCTCTTCTGCGAGCCTGGCCTGTTCCGCTTCATAAGCCTCGCGTGCCTTGCGCTCTTCCTCGGCCCGCTCGGCGGCTGCTACCCTCTGGCGCTCTTCCTCTGCAGCGCGCAGCCGGGCCAGTTCCTCGCGCTCGGCCTTCAGGCGGGCGGCTTCCTCTTCGCGGGCCACAGCCGCGGCGTGAATCTCGCGCAGCTTGTCGAGGGTTTCGTCCTTAGCAAGTTGGGCTTGGCCTTGGAACTCTTCGAAGCTGGCGTCGATTGGCGTGTTGGTGACGTCTTGGATGATCTCGGCAACCTCGTCAGGCTTGCGGCCGGTAGCGACCGTCACCCACTCCCGGATGCGAGCAATTTGATAGTGGAGATCGGCAATCCGCTGGCGCTCCGCCTCGGCCTTGGCCTGCTTCTCGCGCTCGCGTTCGGCGTCCCAGTCGTCGCGCATGGTGCGCAGGCGGGATTCCTCCGGCTCGATGATGGCGATCAGGCGCTTCTCTTCCTCGATCACCGCCTTGGAGAACTTCGTCGCGTCGTCGCGCGCTTCCTTGCCGGCCTTGGTGATCGCGATCCTGGCATTGGCCAGGACCATCATCGCGCCGTGGCACTGCTCGCGGCCGGCCGGGTTCTTGATCTCGACGATGTCCGCGTGCTTCGCGGCCAGTTCCTTCAGCTTGGCCTCGTGATCAGCGGAACCCAGCGCGACGGCGGCGCGTTGCGGCAGGGTCAGTTCGGTCGACTTGCTCATCTTGTTGTTCTCCGGGGTGGATGGGTCAGGACAGGCGTACGCCGGTCAGAGGGTTGAAAGTGCCGCGGCGCGGTGCGTGCTGCGGTGCGCAGGTCCAGCGGGCGCCCAGCGCGGCGATTGCTTTCTGCGCCAGGCCAGCGCGGCGGGCGGATGCCTTCTCGTCGGCGCTCAGGCCGCTCTCGATGTGGCGCAGGTCGGTCATCTTCGGGATCATGGTCAGCCTCACAGTCCAAACATCTGCAGTACGTTCGCCAGCAGCAGCACGCCGATAGCGATCCAGGTGCCGGTGCGCAGGCGCTTCAGGTTCTTCGCCTGGCGCGCGCGCAGCGTGTTGAATTCGTCGATGTCGATCACGGCTCAATACCTTCCGTAGTCGGCCTTTGCCGCGCCGTCGTCGTAGTCGTCGGCGGCCTTGTTCGTGCAGTAGTCGAGCCAGTAGGCGTCGACCGCATCGCGCAGAGCCTTGCCAAGCGCACAGTCATCGGTGCCAGCAAAGGCCTTGAGGACATCGCCGTTGCGCTTCTTGTCGGCCATCACTTCCGACACGGCTTCGTCCAGGTCGCCGTAGGTGTAGGGCTGCATCGCCTTCAACTTCGCCTCGGCCTCGTTCTGGATCCACGTCTCGCGGCGATAGGCGCGGTCTTCGTCGCGCAGATAGGCGTTCAGGTATTGCGTGTTGGCGCAGGGCATCGCTTGCATGGCTCGCTCCGATCAGTAGCCGAGCAGGTCGCGCGCAGCGGCCAGCGTGGCGGGGATGGTCTCTGCAACTTCGGTAGCGACGCCGTTGACGATCTCGATGCTCGAGACGATCAGCATCCCGGTCTCGACCACGAAGCGCGTCAGCGCGGGACGGTCGTGGCTGTCGATCCAGCGCATCAGGCTCGCGACCTTCGGCTGGCTCAACATCTCGTTGTGGGTCAGGGTGGCTGGCATCGCTTGCTCCAGTGCGTTGTGTTGAGAGCATTAAACAACCTGCGCGGATCGCTGTCAAGCACACTCAACATAATTTGCGCTGGCGGGCCGCCATGTGTGCGGTAGCGGACGCAAAAAAGCCCGCTCGTGGCGGGCTTCGTTCTGTTGTTTTTTGGTGCTTAGGTGGTTGGACCAGTTAGGCCGGGGGCGCGTCCTTGTGGGTCAGATCCGCTCGCTTTGCTTGTGAACTACTCTGCCCAGGATGAAGGTGTCGCCGTTCAGCGGGCGGTCCCGGTAGATGCGCTTGTCGGAGTTGTCGGAGGCTGCGATCCAGTGGCCGTCGCTCCGGAACAGCCGCTTCACGACTGCCTCGCCATCGTAGTTCAGGGCGAAGGCTACGCCGTCCTTCGGCTCGACATCTGCGGTATTGATGACGACCCAGTCGCCGTCGAACAGACCAGGCTCCATGCTGGCCCCGCCGACTTTTATAGCCAGCAGGCACTCCGGCTTGTACCCATTACGCTCATACCAGCTGCGGGAAAAGACGATCGGCGCAAGATCGTCATCAAAAGGCTCGACACCAAATCCCGTGATGCCGGCCGAAAGCTTAATTCTCACTCTTCTGATCGCCGGATAGTCCGGGTTGTCCTCTAACGAAATTTCTTTGGCCGCGGTCGGGCGCATCTTGCCGCGTCCCGTCGCCAGCCAGTTTGGCGAAACGCCCAGCGCCTGGGCGGTCTTCACAAGGTTTTCACCCTCCAGGCTCGTGATCGTGCCTTTGAGCCAGAAGGATACCGCGCCACGCGTCACACCGACGCGTCGCGCGAGTTCGATCTGTTTTATCCCCGCCTCTTCAAGTGCAGTGCGGAGCCTTTCTGCGAGCGTATTCATGGTTAGCAGAATAGACGCTTGTGAGATTAGCTTGCTTGACATATCATTTGTCTAGTGTGCTCAACAAACGGGATCAGACGATGAATCTCACCAAACAACAGGCCATCGACGTATTCGGTAGCGGCGCCGCGCTTGGACGAGCTCTCGGCCTGACTCGTGGCCGTATCTCGCAATGGCCGACCACCCTGGACCAGAAGCAGACCGACATGGTTGTCGGCGCTGCCATCCGGCTCGGTAAGCAGTTGCCGCAAGGCCTCGTGCCCGAAGTCGCCGCTGAACCCATTGCCGCCTGACCGGAGAACCACCATGTCCCGCCGCGCTGAATTTCGCAACGAGGTCAAGACGCGTCTCCGCGATCGCGCCTACGAGGCGCTCCAGCTCTACAAGCAAGTGCACGGCATCGAGTCCGATTCCGCTGCCTTGGCTCGCATCGCCGAAGTCGCGTTGTTTGGCGCTGTGGGTACTTTGCCCGCGGTCATCGCTGGCGTCAGTGACGACTTGGGACAAACCGGGACGCGAGTTGCCGCATGAGTTGCAGCAGGATTGAAGTGATGGCCTTGCTTCCAGCAGACGAAGCCAGGGATTTGGTCACGCGCGCGGCAAAGCTGGGCGTCTCCACGCCCGAGATGCTGGGGTATCTGATCCTCAAGAGCGCGTATGGAGAACTGCACCCCGAGGTCATCGCGTTTGGTGCGCGGGCCAAGCTGGGACAGATTGGGACGGGGGAGTAACAGAATGGTCGACCTACCAGAGCCGCTTACGCCGGCCGACTGCGACCTGCGCGATTTCCAGTTCATGCCGCTGGACGTGGTGCGCCTGCGCGACAGCGACATTGCTGTGATGGTCACCGGCGAGGAATTCCGCAGCGCTGTGATGCTGTGGTGCGCTGCCTGGCACCAGGTGCCCGCCGGCTCCCTCCCGAACGACGACCGATCACTGGCCTCGCTGGCTGGCTATGGCCGCGCCGTGGGCGAATGGCTTAAGGTCAAGGACGGCGCACTGCGCGGCTGGGCTGAATGCTCCGACGGCCGTCTCTACCACGCCGTGGTGTGTGAGAAGGCCCGCGAGTCGTGGGACTCCAAGCTCCAGCACGCCTACGACAAGCTGGTGGATCGCCTCCGGAAACTGAACAAGAAGCGCGAGGAAACCGGCCTGCCTTCCATCGTCTGGCCGACCTTCGATGAGTGGAAAACCATGGGGCGTCCGCTGGAATCGAAGCTCGTTCCGGTGGAAAAGAAACAGGTTTCCGGTGGAACGCCGAAGCCTTCCGCTGGATTCGAAGATGATTCCGGTGGAAATCCGCCAGAAAAAGCTCTTAAGGGACAGGTAAGGGAAGGGACAGGTAAGGGAGAAGTTAAAACCCTCTCTTCGTCAAAGGTTAGTGGTACATCCCGCGAGGGTGCTCTCGATGACGCCCATGTCCCGACGACGGCGGTCGAATGGGCAAAGTTCTTCGATGCCGAGCACGGGGTCCAGACCGACACCTACACGGTCAAGGGCCGGGAAAAGTTCTGGCCGTTGGCCCAAGGCTGGATCGACGCGGGCCTGTCCATCGGCAAGATGCGCGCCGCGGTCGCCAAGGCGAAGGCCGACACCGACGAGCCGATCATGTACCTGCCGGCGTACGTGAACCAGGTCCTCATCAACGCCCAAGCCCGCGCCACCAAGCCGCCAAAGGCCGCGCCGCTGCACTCCATGGACGACAACGCCCTCAACGCCGAGGGCCGCAAGCACGGTCTCGAAGCGCGCCCCGGTGAGGAACGGCACGCCTTCATCGGCCGCATCCAGACCGCACAGGCCATCGCCCAAGGGAGGGTAGCCGCATGACGCACGACCGCACGCCACCGAACGCACCCGATACCCCGGTGCACGCCACAAAGCCCGGCCAGTGCTCCGCGTGGGGCTGCCCGATGTGGGCCGGCATCAAGGTCGGCAACGACTGGGTGTGCGACTGCCACGCCTTCGCCGACATCACGCAGTGGCAGGAGGTGACCGCCAGGCTGAACCAGCGCCTGAAGCTCGTGCGCGCCACCCACCGCGCGATGAACACCGACCCGTTCAAGGGCTGGTCGCACGCCGCGGCGATGTACATGCCCAAGATCGGCCGGCCCGACCTGGTGCCGATGAAGGTCACGCTCGCCCATCCGTTCAAGGACCGCCACACCGGCGAGATGGTCGAGCGCAGCGTCGAGCGCGACGAGTCGAAGCACCTGTCGCTGTGGGCCACGCGCATGCGCAGCACGCTGTTCCGCGAATGCTCGATCGGCATTCCCCAGGCCCAACAACCCACGACGCAGGCACAGGCCGCCGGCCCGCAGACTGCCGCGTCGCTGCTGCCGGAGTTCGCATGACCGACTTTTTCGCCACCGTGACACGCGACGACGCCCCGCAGCAAGGGCTTGATTTGCAAGGGGATGGACACGCAGCAACGGGTACGCCATCGCGCGCGCGCGCATTTCCCACGGCCAACCTCAACGTCCTCGCCCTCGACCTTGGCACCACCACCGGATGGGCTGTGGCCACGCGAGACGGGCGCCAGAAGTCCGGCAGCCTGCGCCTTGACCCGAAGAAGCTGGGCGGTAATGGCCGGCGCTGGATCGCCTTCCGCGAGTTCCTGACGGCCACGGCGCGTGAGGCTGGCGGTGTGCAGGCGGTCTACTACGAGCGCGTCTGCAGCCACACCGGCACGACGGCGGCGCACGTCTACGGCGGCTATCTGGCGATGCTCGAAGCCTGGTGCGCGGCCAACAACATCCCGATGCACGGCGTGGCTGTGGCGACCGCAAAGAAGGCCTGGACGGGCAACGGCCGGGCGAAGAAGCCGGACATGATCGCCGAGGCCGAGCGCCGCGGCGTGAAGGTCATCGACGACAACCACGCGGATGCTCTGGCGGTCCTGGCGTACGGCGTGAAGCAGGAGGCGTGATGAGCGGCGTATTCGTGTTCAAGGGCCGCGGCGGGGACTTCTCGGAGGCCGTCGCCTCGATGGACAAGCTCACGCAGGAATGGACGATGCGGGCGGCCCGGGGCGAGTGCTCGTGGATCTGCGCTGACTGCTGCATGTCATTCCCGGAAGGGATGCCGGCCGAGTGCGCGCACGGCCATCAAAGCTGCACGGACATCATCAAGCGCGACAAGGCTGACGCGCAATCGAAGTAACCACAGGAGAAACCATGCGAACCATCAACGACCACGTCATCAACCCGGCCAACGACAAGCTGACCATCACCGTCACCGACACGCCCGGCGCCGGCGGCGCGAACCATCGCTATGCCGTGCAGGGTTTCGACGCGTCGACCAACGTGTCGGCCGACGGCACCGAGAACGGCCTGACGGTTCTGTTCCAGAACGGCCCGATCAACGAGGTGGGCGTCAACGGCATTACGCAGGAAGTGCTGCTGGCCATCGTGGCCGACCGCCTGCGCTCGTTCCAGGCTGGGCCGTTCGCCTGCCGCGAGAACGCGCTTGCCCTGACGAAGATCGAGGAAGCCCAGCACTGGCTGCAGCAGCGCACGATTGCGCGCATGCGCCGCGGTGTCGAAGGCACGCACCAGGTCTGACGCCATGCACGCCCACGGCAGCACTCCATTCGGCGAGCGCGTCAAGCAGACGCGGAAGGCGCGCGGGATGGGGCTGGAGACTTTCGCGCAGCGCGTGGGCATCGCCGTATCCCAACTCACCGGCTACGAGAACCGCGGCGTCCTGCCACGGCTCGACATCGCCATCGCAATGGCCCAGACGCTGGGCTGCACCCTCGACTGGCTCGTTGGACTTTCGGAGACCTGATCGTGCTTCTGCTGCTACCGCTGCTCGCGCCATACATCGCCTTGGATATCGCGATGGCCATGTGTGGGCTGAAAACTTGGAGGGGCCTATGACCACCTCGCACATCCTCTGCCTCGCCATCGGGGCGATCATCGGCGGAGCCGTCGGCATGTTCGCCACGTGCCTGGTGGCCGCTGGCCGGATCGGCGAAGACCCGCTGCCCGAGATCCAGCCCGAGCGCGTGCGCCAGTACCAGGACTGACCGCCTATGGTGCTTGCGCCGGCTGCTGACCTCGTCGTCGACTGGAATGCCCTGTTCCTGCAACTGCAGCGGGAGGGGTACAGCACGCCCGACATCGAGCACTTCACCGGCATCCCGCGCGGCACGTTCATGGGCTGGAAGAACTCCGGCGCCCAGCCGCGCCACCCCGAGGGCGAACGCATGATCGCCTTCTGGGCCCAGGCCACCAGCCTCGCGCGCGATGCGCTCCCCATGAAGCAGGCCGAGTTCTCGGCCGCCAAGATCGGGCGGTGACCACCTGTCGGGAAACCGACAAGCGGCGCCGCCGATACTCGCCACCAACCTCCACAGGAGATCCCACCCATGTCCACCCGCAAGCTCAACGTGCAGACCCCCGGCGACGCGCCGGCCACCACCGACCAGGGCGAAGCCCCCGAATTGCGCACCGACGGTCCGACCGTGGCCGAATACGTGACCGCAGGCTATCGCGCCGAGAACTACCCGCCGCAGGGCTACGCCTCGCGCAGCACCGACGAGGAAATCAAGGCCGCCATCGCAGCGCAGACCGTTGGGGAAGGTGCCGCCACCGGCGACGCGCCGGCCGGTCAAGCCGACGAGCTTGCCGCTCTGCGCGCCCGCATCGCCCAGCTGGAAGGCCAGGTCAAGTCGAAGGAAGACGAGGCCGCCGAGCGCCTGAAGGCCGACGAGAAGGCCATGGCCGAAGCCGATCGCATGATCACGCGCGCCGACCGCGCGAAGTACCTGACCATGCATTCGTCCGAGGTCGACGCCAAGAAGCTGCTGGCGCCGGTGCAATGCAAGGATGGCTGGCTCGCGCCCGACATGTCGGACCGCCCGGCCCGCCGCTGATCCCCCAGGAACAGGAGAGCACCATGTGCGGCGGCAAACCAGACCTCCCACCGGCAACCGACCCGAAGGTCGAGCGCGAGCAGGCTGACGCGGACGCCGCATCGGCTGCCAACGCCAAGACCGCAGAGCTTCGCCGCCAGCGCCAGCGCCAGTCGCTGCTGGCGGCAGGCTCCGGCGGGGCAACCGGCGGCGCGCCGGCAACCACCAGCGTGATGGCCTACGGCAAGGACAAACTCGGATCATGAGCGAAACAGCGCGCGCGGACGAACTGCTGCGGCGCCTCGGGGCAATGCGAGGCACCCGGCAGACCCTCGAAACGGTCTGGCAGGACTGCTACGACTACAGCTTCCCGATGCGCGGTACCGGCTTCTCCGGAGCCAAGGACGACATCACCACGGCGCAGAGCAAGCGCGCGCGCCTTTTGGACGCCACCTCGACGGACGCCGGCCGCACGCTGGCAGCTGCCCTGAAGGACGGTGGCACGCCGAGCAATTCCCGGTGGTTCGGCCTGTCAGCCGGGCGTGACACGGACGCCGAGAAGCGTTGGTTCGAGGCCTGCGCCGACACCATCTGGGAGAACATCCACGCCAGCAACTACGACGCCGTCGGCTTCGAGTGCTGCCTTGACCTGGTCGCGGTGGGATGGTTTGTCCTGTACATCGACGTGGACCGGGAAGAGGGCGGCTACACCTTCGAGCAGTGGCCGGTCCAGTCCTGCTACATCACGTGCTCCAAGGCTGGCGGTGCGCCCGACACGCTGATGCGCTGCTACGAGATGACGGTCGAGCAGACGGTCAACAAGTTCGGCATCGACAACGTCAGCGCGAAGACGCGCGACATGTACCGCGAGCAGAAGTACGACGAGAAGGTCAAGCTGCTACGCGCCATCTACCCCCGCAAGATCCACGCCGTCGGCGCCGTGCGCGCGCAGAACATGCCGTTCGCATCGTGCGACATCGAGGTCGAGGGCAAGGTGGTGGTGCGCGAGTCGGGGTATCACGAATGCCCGTTCGTCGCGCCGCGCTGGGTGGTCGTGCCGGACACGCCCTATGCCATGGGCCCGATCTTCGATGCGCTGCCGGACATCAAGCAGCTGAACCGCCTGGTGTACCTCGAGGACAGCAACGCCGAGATGAACATCGTCGGCATGTGGATCGCCGAAGACGATGGCGTGCTGAACCCGCGCACGGTCAAGATCGGCCCGCGCAAGATCATCGTCGCCAACTCGGTCGACAGCATGAAGCCGCTGCAATCGGGCGGGAACTTCGAACTGTCCTTCACGAAGCGGGACCAGCTGCGCGCCCAAATCCGCCGCACCCTGATGGCCGACCAGCTGCAGCCGCAGGACGGTCCGGCCATGACCGCGACCGAGGTGCACGTGCGCGTGCAGCTGATCCGCCAGCAACTCGGGCCGATCTATGGCCGGCTGCAGGCGGAATGGCTGCAGGGCATGATTCAGCGCTGCTTTGGCTTGGCCTATCGCGGCGGCATCCTGACCCCGCCGCCGCAGAGCCTGGACAACCGCGAATTCCGCGTGGTGTTCATCAGCCCGCAGGCCAAGGCTCAGAAGCTGGAAGAGGTATCGGCCGTGGAACTGACGGTCGCCGCGGTCGGGCAGATGGCCGACGCCAAGCAGGACCCCAGCGTGTGGGACAACATCGACACCGACGAGGCCGTGCGTGTGGTCAGCGAAGGTCGCGCCGCGCCGGCCAGCATCATCCGGCCGCGCGACGAGGTGATCGCCATGCGCGAGCAGCGCGCGCAGGCACAGCAGCAGGCGGCCCAGCAGGCGCAGCAGCAGGAAATGATGCAACCCGCGGCTCAACAGATGGGCAAGAACATGGCGGCAGCATGACCGATCCGACCCCCGATCTGTACAAGCAACTCTTCGAGGACGACCGCCGCGGCGCGGCCATCCTCGACCACCTTACCCGCCTCTTTGCCAGGCCGGCTGTCACGGCCGGTGGCATCGACGCTGTCCTGCAGACCTACCACCGCGACGGCCAGCGCCGCGTGCTGGAGTTCATCGTCAGTCAGATCAATCGCGCCAACGGCGTCGAGGGCGAGCAATTCGAAGTCAAAACGGAGGAAAACTGATGAAGCGCAAGTTCCTGCATTACGTGCTGATGGATGCCGCCGGCGGCGATGGTGGCGCAGGCGGTGGTGGTGCCCCCGCGGGCGGCGCCCCGGCCGGTGGTGAAGGTGGCCAGCCCAGCGGCGGCCAACCTGCCGGCAGCCTGCTGGCTGGTGGTGCAGCGGGCGGCCAGCCCACCGAGTTCATCCCCGAGAAGTTCCGCGTCACCAAGGACGACGGCACGCTGGATCTCGAATCGTCCAGCCGCAAGATGGCCGAGACCTATGGGCAGCTGGAGCGCCGGCTCGGTACCGCCGACGCGCCGCCCAAGTCGGCCGAGGAATACGCCGTGACGGTGCCGGACACGCTGAAGGATGCGTTCGACCCGAAGACCGACGAGGGCTTCAAGTCCTTCGCCGGCAAGATGCACGGCCTGGGCCTGAGCCAGAAGCAGATGGACGCTGTGATGGAGTCCTACTTCGAGATGGCGCCCAAGCTGGTCGGTGGCGCTGCAGCCCTCGATGAGCAGTCGGCGCGCGCGGACCTCGAAAAGACCTGGGGCACCGGCAAGGCGTTCGATGACCAGGTCAAGCTGTCGTACAAGGGCGCAGCGGCCATCGCCAGCAAGGCCGGGTTGAACATCGACGACCTGATGCGCCCCGATCGCCTGGGCAATAACACCGACTTCCTGCGACTGATGGCGGCCATTGCGCCCGAATTCGCCGAGGACACGAGCCCGGGCGGTGGTGGCATCGACATGCCGACCAGCCAGGAAGAGGTCGACAAGCTCATGACGTCCGAGGCGTACACCAACGCCAAGCACCCGGAGCACGCCAAGGTCAGCAAGCAGGTGCAGGCCTACTTCCAGAAGAAGTACCCCGGCGACGCACTCTGACACCAGTTTTCCAACCACCCGAGGGGCCCGCGAAAGCGGGCTTTTTCATTTCTGTCGGGAAACCGACACCCCCGCAGCGCGAGCATCACGTCCATCAACTGGCCCGCGTGGCGTGCGGACAACCAGAAATGGCCCTCCCTGCTGCGACGTGAGCCGGTCGAGCGGGGCGAATGTAGGACGGGTCCGGAAACGGGCAACCCGAAAGGCGACATCGACATCCTCACCTTTTGGAGAACTGGACCATGTCCAACACCATCACCCAAGCATTCGTTATCCAGTGGGATAACACGATCCGGCTGCAAGCCCAGCAGAAGGAATCGCGCCTCGAAGCGTGCGTCTCCGACAAGGGCAACATCACCGGCGAGTCGTTCACGGCCAACCGCCTGGCGCCGCTCGACGACACCCCCGAGAAGACTGTCCGCCACGGTGACACCGTCTGGTCGGACCCCAACCACAGCACCCGCGTGGCGCTGATGAAGGACTTCTACCAGGCGCTGCCGGTGGATCGGAACGATGAGCCGAAGGTACTGGCCAACCCGACCGGCAGCTACATGGAATCGCTGATCGCCGCCTGGAATCGCCGCAAGGACCGCATCATCTTCGCCGCTCTGCTCGGCAACTCGCAGACCAAGGAAGGCGCACAGGTCGCGCTGCCGGCGGGCCAGAAGATCGTAGCCGGCGGCACGGCTTTCACGAAGGCAAAGGTGCTGGCGGCCCGCAAGCTGTTCCGCAAGAACGAAGCGGACAGCCACAACGGCGAAGAGCTGTACATCCCCTACAACAGCGAGATGCTGGAAGACATCCTCGCCGATACCACGCTGACCTCCGCCGACTACCTGGCCGGCCAGATGCTGCAGGACGGCGACGTGGCCCGTAAGTGGATGGGCTGCATCTGGGTGCCGTACGAGGGCATCCAGCTGTCGGGCGGCACCTACAGCACCGTGATGTTCGCGAAGTCGGCACTGCAACGCGGCACCGGTTTCGTGGAAGGCAAGTCGCAGCGCCGCGGCGACAAGCAGGACACGATGCAGGTGTCCATGGCCGGCTCCTACGGCGCCGTGCGCGTCGAGGAAGAGAAGGTCGTCCAGATCGACTTCGTCTAAGCCGCGACCCCAACCCATTCGAGATAGGAGCCAACCATGGCAGAAATCGTTTCCCGCCAGGCCGCCAAGGTAGCGGCTGGCACCAAGATGAGCCCGAACGAGGCGTACGGCCGCAAGCGCGTGGTCGTCATCACCTCGCCTGCCGCCCACGCGCTGGCGCAGAACGACACCGTCGCCAGCCCGGTGCTGCTGCCGGTGGGCACGCGCTTCACCTGCAACTCGTTCGTGTCCTGTGCGGCGATGGGCGCGGGTGTCACCCTCGACGTTGGCATCCGCGACGCCAATGGTGTGGCGATCGATGCGGACGGCATTGCCGCAGCCGTCGACGTGGCAGCCGCTGGACGCAGCGCCCTGAACAACGGTGCACTGGTGGCCGCTGGCGCCGAGTACGTGACCACGGTGCCGTGCTACGTCTACGCGACTTTCGGCGGCGCCAACCCGACCGACAACGCGCAGTTCCGCATCGAAGTCGAGGTCGTGACCGCCGACTGAGCCGAGCAACGCTTGTCTCCTCCACCCGCGCGAGCGGGGTTTCCAACCCGGGGCCGCGCGCCCCGGTTTTTTCTTGTGAGGCCCGATGACCACCGCCGTCACCATCTGTTCGAATGCGCTGCTGGAACTCGGCGGCGATCCCATCAACAGCCTGACCGAGGGCACGAAGATGGCGCGCCTGTGCGCCAACCTGTACCCCAGCACGCGCGACGACGTGCTGCGCGCCCATTACTGGAAGTGCGCCACCAAGCGGCTGGTCCTCTCGCCGCTACAGGCCGCGCCGGCGTGGGGCTGGTCCTATCAGTTCAAGCTGCCCGGCGACTGGATCCGGACTATCCAAATCGGTGAGAACGGCTGCCCCGACGAGTTCGAGCAGGAAGGGCTGAATCTGCTGATGGGCGTGCAGACCTGCAAGATCAAGTACGTCTTCCGCAATGAGGATGAAGCCTCGTGGACGCGCAACCTGATCCGCCAGATGGAGATCGAGATGGCCGCGCGCCTGGCCTACGCCGTCACGAAGTCCACCACCGTGCGCGACAGCAAGCTGCAGGAGGCGCTGATGCACCTGAAGATGGCCAGAGCAGTCGACGGGCAGGACAACCCGCCGGAAGAGTTCGACGCCGGCTCGCTGCTCGAATCTCGCTTCTGAGGTAGGCCATGCCAAAGATCAAGACCATCCAGACCAACTTCACCGCGGGCGAGATCTCCCCGAAGTGCTACGGTCGTGTCGACGTGAATCGGTACCAGAACGGCGCCGAGTCGCTCGAGAACTGCATCGTGGATATCCAAGGCGGCGCCAACCGCCGCAGCGGCACGAAGTTCATCGCCGCGACGAAGGACAGCACGCGGCGCAGCATTCTGGTGCCATTCGTTTTCAGCACCACGCAGGCCTACATGCTGGAGTTGGGCCACAACTACCTGCGCGTCTATGTCGCCAGCGGGGGCCAGGTGCTGGTCGCGGGCGTGCCGTTCGAGATCGCGACGCCATGGACTGAGGCGATGCTGCCGAGCCTGGACTACACGCAGGGCGCCGACACGATGTTCCTCTTCCATCCGGACGTGCCCACGCAGACCCTCAAGCGGCTGGCGTCGGACAACTGGGTGCTGCAGCCAGCGCCGTGGACGGTGCAGCCCTTCGACGAGGTAGGCGACCGATTCAACACCACACTGACGCTCTCGGCTGCCACCGTGGGTGCCGGCCGCACCTTCACCGTGGGCGCGTCGGCCTTCATGCCGGCGGACGTGGGCCGGCGCATCACCGGGCCCGGCTCCGGCCAGGCCACGATCACCGGCTACACCAGCGGCACGGTGGTGACCGCCGACATCACTGAAACGTTCGGCAGCACCTTGCTGGCCGCGAACGACTGGATCCTGCAGGACTCGCCGCAGGCCGATAACGACCCATCGGCAAAGGACCCGGTCGGCGCAGCTATCACAATGACCCTGACCGCTGCGGGCTGGCGCGCGCAGGACGTCGGCAAGTTCGTCGAGATCAATGGCGGCTTGGTGCTGGTCACCGGCATCACCAGCGACACGATCGCCAACGGCGTCATCAAGAAGGAACTGACCTCCGACGTCGCCGCGCCGGCGAACGGCTGGATTCTGCAGGCGTCGGTCTGGTCATCCTTCGACGGCTACCCGCGCACCGGCGCTTTCTACGAGCAGCGGCTGGTGACGGCTGGCTCGCGCCGCTTCCCGCAGGCCACGTGGGGCAGCCGGAACGGCCTTTACTACGACTTCACGCAGGGCACGGACGACGACGAGGGCTTCACCTTCGAACTGCCGTCCACGGGCCAGATCAACCCCATCCAGCGCCTCGTGGGCGCCACCGTGCTGCTGCCGCTGACTTTCGGGGGCGAATTCACGATGCACGGCGGCGTCGAGAAGCCGCTGACCCCGACCAATGTGCAGATGAAGGGCCGGTCGGTGTTCGGCTGCAACACAGTTAAGCCGGTCCGCGTGGGCGGCGAGATCCTGTTCGTGCAGCGCGCCAACCGGAAGATCCGCGCGCTGTCGTATGACGCCGACACGCTGCAGTACAACGCTCCCGACCTGACGGTGCTGGCCGACCACATCACGAAGTCCGGCATCGTCTCAATGGCCTACCAGCAGGAGCCGGCGTCCCAGCAGAACGAACTGCAGGAGCCGGCTTCGCTGCTGTGGTGTGTGCGTGCCGACGGCAAGATAGCGACCCTGACGCTGGACCGCGACGAGGGCGTGATTGCCTGGGCGCCGCAGAGCACGCCCGGGATGTTTGAATCGGTGGCATGCGTGCCGCGCCCGGACGGCGGCGACGAGACATGGGTGATCGTCCAGCGCAGCGCCAACGGCACGCTGCAACGCTACGTGGAGCGGTTCGAGGACGGCTACATGATGGACAGCGCCATCCGTGGCACCAGCGGCGGGGGATCGGCCACTTGGGGCGGCCTGTCGCACCTGAACGGCAATACGGTCTGGTGCCTAGCTGACGGCATCTTCGTGGGGGACTTCGTTGTATCCGGCGGCTCGATCACCATCCCGCGCAATGCCTTTGCCGTCGAGATCGGCCTGCCGCTGGTCAGCCAGGTGAAGCTGCTGCGTCCGGAGGTGCAGATGGGCGACGGCACCGCACAGTCCTCGATGATCAGCACCAGCCGCGTGCTCCCGCTGATCCGGGACACCACCGGCTGTCGCGTGGACACCGGCGACGGCTTCCCGCAGGACATCGCCTTCCGCACCTTCGGCGACGAGCTGCTCGACCGGCCGCCAGAGATCCACTCGGGCTATGAGTCGGTCGGCACGCTGGGCTGGCACCAAAGTGATTCGCCGCTGACGCTGATTCAGGACAGGCCGTATCCCTTCCACCTTCTGGCAGTGGTCCGCGAGATCACCTTCAACTCATGAGCATCCGAACTGCTACCACTGCTGACGTGCCGCGCATCGTCGATCTGGGTGCCGCGCTGCACGCCGAGTCGCCGCGCTGGTCGCGCATCCCATTCAACCGGTCGCGCGCCGCCGAGACCATGACAAGCCTGATCCTGAACCCCAGCGGGGTGGTGTTCCTCTACGAGGTCGACGGGATAGTGGTGGGCGGGATCGCCGGCCTGCTGCAGCCGCACTGGGCCTGCGACGCGAGCATCGCCCACGAAATGAGCTTCGTGATCGATCCGGAGTACCGCGGCGGCATGGCAGCGTGCCGGCTGATCTGCTCGCTTGTGGCGTGGGGAAGGATCAAGGGCGCCGCCTGGCTGCATGCCGGGACGTCCACGGGGCTGGATGCCGAGATGACGGCAAAGCTGTACGAGCGGCTGGGCTTCGATCGCTGTGCAATCGGACTGGAGTATCACTATGGGAATTGAGGCAGGGGTAATCGCCGCCTATGCGGCTGTCGCGTCGGCGGTCGTCGGGGCGGGCGCCGCCATCATGTCGGGCCAGCAGGCGAAGGACACGGCCGAGACGAATGCCGAGCTCGCGCGCCGGC
Source organism: Cupriavidus oxalaticus (assembly GCF_038900635.1). Lineage (GTDB taxonomy): Bacteria > Pseudomonadota > Gammaproteobacteria > Burkholderiales > Burkholderiaceae > Cupriavidus > Cupriavidus oxalaticus_B. Next base: position 270,225 of record NZ_JAYMRX010000006.1, read on the forward strand.
AGGCCGATCAGGACAAGGACGCCGCGGTCGCGCAGGCCGAGAAGATCCGCAAGGCGGCCCGCCAGCAGCAGGCAGAAGCCACGGCCAATCTGGCCGCGTCGGGCGTCTCCATCGGCGCCGGCACGCCGCTGCGCATCAGCAACGAGATCTACCGCACATCTGAGCAGGACGCTTACCAGACGATCCTGAGCGGCACGCGGGCCCAGCGGGCGGGGGATATTCAGGCCGGCATGCTCGACACCACCGGCCAGAACGCGGCGACGGCCGGGTACCTCAACGCGGGTAGCTCGCTGCTCGGTGGCGCGGCATCGGCCTATAAGGCCGGCTGGGCCAAGAAGACGCCGACCACCAGCACGGGGAGCGTCCAATGAAGATCAGCCTCGGCAACTTTGGCAACACCATCGCGCGGCCCGGTCCTGCGGTGGAAGCTCCGGCCAGCGCCTTCGGCGTCGGCATCTCGCAGGCAGCGGGCCGGCTGGCGGATGGTGTCGGCGATCTCGGCCGCGCGATCCAGGCGAACGACGACGCCCAGCGCCGCGCGAACGCCGCGGTGTCGCTGGCGCAGCTGGACAACGACGTGCGCGACCTGCACGACAACATCGGGCGGGAGGTCGAGGCCGGCACGATCAAGGCGTCCGATGCCATTCCGACCTATCGCCAGCGCGTCCAAGACCTGCAGGGCCAGCGCCTCGGGCAGATGGATGCAGACACCCGCCAACTGATCGAGGCCAACGTCATCCGCACCACCGGCGCCATGGAACGCAACCTGCAGGGTGTGGTGGTCAAGCGCCAGCAGTCGGAAATTGGAGGCAGCCTCAACACCCTGGGCGAGCAGTTCCAGCGCAATGCCATGCGCGACCTGCCGGGCGCGATTGCGCAATATCACGGCGCTGTCGACACCATGGGCCCGCAGGCCGGCTGGACGCCTGAACAGATCACCAAGGCGAAGAACGCCTTCACCGAGGGTGCGACCTTCAATTTCGCCAACGCCACGTTGGAAGGCACCGCGGCAAGCGGCAATGCCGAACTGATCCGTGGGGCCATGGGCAAGATCAGCGGCCCGGAAGGTGAGGCCATCGACCCGGCCAAGCGCACCGCGCTGATGACCAAGGGCTACGGCTACCTGAACGGCATCGAGGCGGCAAACGTGCGCGCGACCGAGAAGGCCGAGCGCGAGCAGCTGGCGCGCGAGAATCAAGCGGTCGACGCCTACAACAAGGTCTTCGACCTGTCGGCGCAGGGCCGCTACCTGTCGCAGGAGGCCATCAACGACCTGGCGATCGCCACCGCGGGCACCGCCATGGCCGGGCCGGCGCAGGAACTGGTGAAGTCCCAGTCGAAGGTGGCCGGCTTCGCCAGCATGTCGCTGCCGCAGCAGCAGGCGGTGCTGGAGCGCCAGCGCGCCGCGGGCTCCGACCCGAAAATCGGTGTCAGCCCGGTCGAGCAGCAGGTCTACAAGCAGATGGACAGCATCTACACGGCCGGGGTGCGCGCCTACAAGGACAACCCGTGGCAGGCGGCGCAGGAGCGCGGCGTGATCCGGGACGCGCCGACGATCACATTAAACAATGTGCAGGACGCGCAGAACGTGATCGGCCAGCGCATGCAGCAGATCGGCCAGGTGGAGGTGGCCGCCGGCCGCAAAGTCAGCCCGCTGCAGCCCGAGGAAGCGCAGACCATCGGCCGCCTCGTGCGCGCGCTGCCGCCCGAGCAGCAGGCCAGCGCGCTTGCCGCCTTCGGTGGGCTGCTGGGCGACGCCGACCGGGTATCCGACCTAGCGCGCCAGATGAGCGAGAAGGACAAGACCATCGGTATGGCCATGGCCTACGCCAATTCCCGCACCTCTGCCGGCCGCTACACCTCCGAACTGGTATTGCGTGGGGAGCGCGCGCTGAAAGACGGCTCGGTCAAGGTCGACAGCGCCAAGGAAACGGGCTGGCGCGCGGAGATTGCCGGCCGCATCGGTGACGCCACGCTCAACCAGGACGTGCGCCAGCAGTGGATCGACGCTGCTTACCTGATCCAGGCATCCATTGCAGCGGACGGCGGCGGCACGGACATCCGGCGCGCTGTGGATCTCGCCACCGGCGGCCTGCGCGAGCAGCGCGACGGCAGCAAGGTGCCGCGCCCCTATGGCATGTCCGACGACACCTTCACGCAGCGCCTGGGCACGCTGGCGCCGGCTGACCTGTCGCAGCAGGCGCCCGGCGGCCAGGTGTTCAGCGGCAAGACGGCCATTCCGCTCGATCAGTTCATCCAGCAGTTGCCGCAGGCTTCGCTGGTGCATGCCGGGCAGGGACGCTACGCCGTGCGCGCCGGCCAAGGCTTCGTGACCAACAGCGCCGGCCAGCGCATCACCATCGATCTGAACCCGCGCCGTCCGGTGGCATCGCCGCCCAACGGCCAGCAGGGCATGCCCAAGGGAGGCCGCTGATGCTCGACAGCCTGATGCAGGACAGCATCGACCAGACGCTAGACGACCGCCAGCAGCGGCCGGTGGCCGAACCCCGCCAGCAGTCCGGATTCTCGGTCTGGAACACCATCAAGGCGCCGGTCGTCGGTGCTGCCGCGGGCGGGGTGGAGGCGGGCGGCTTCGGTGCTGACGTGCTCGGCGCCTTCGGTCAGGTGCAGGCCGGGTACGGCGCCATGGCCGATCCCTCGCTGCTGCTGTCTCCCGACGAGATGCAGAAGCGCCGCGACGCCGGCGAGCAAGCGCGCCAGCAGGTCGCCAGCGGCGAGGCATTCAGCACTGAACTCGGCACCGGCCTGCGCACCACCGCGCGCGAGATGATGCCGGACCCGGCCACGTCCAATGTTGTCGAGCAGACGCTGTTCCAACTGGGCCGCTTCGGCGGCAAGGCTGTCGGGTATGCCGCGGCGGCCGGGCCGTTCGCTGGCGCTGCAATCCTGGCTGGCGACGAGGGCATGGCCGAGGCTGACAGGCTGAAGGCACAGGGCGTCGACATCGGTACCAGGACGCAGGTCGGCGCCATCGCTGGCGCAGCCGCAGGCCTGGGCGTGGCGCTGCCGGTGGCCGGCACGACCATTGCGCGCACTGCCGCGCTGGTGGTGGCCGGCGGCCCGGGTGCCTACATTGCCCAGCAGGCGGCCAGCAAGGCGATCCTCGAAAACGCCGACTACAGCAAGGTGGCCGAGCAATACGACCCGTTCGACCCTGTCGGCCTGGCTGTCTCGACGCTGGTGCCCGCCGGCTTCGGCGCATGGGCTGCGCGGGGCATGCGCGGTGCCAAGCCTGCGCCTGCCGGTGATGCCGCCGCGGCGCGTGCGCTGGTAGACATGGGCGGTAACGAGCGCAAGGCGCTGGCCTACAACGATCCCCGGCTGGACGCCTATGCCGTGACGGCGGCCCAGCGCGAGGGCATCCCGCCCGAGGCGCTGCTTGCCATCAAGAACGCCGGCGAGCGCTCCAAGAGCAGCGCGGCCACGTCGCCGGTCGGTGCCAAGGGCATCATGCAGTTCATGGACAAGACCTGGGCGGCGTACGGCAAGGGCGATGTCCGCGACCCGGTGGCCAACATCGACGGCGCAGCCCGGTACATGAAGGCGCTGATTCAGCAGTATGGCGGCGACGTGCGCGCGGCGATCGCGCACTACAACGGCGGCGGCAAGAACGCCGAGGCAGTCCTGAAGACCGGGCGCCCGATCTCAGACGAGACCATCAAATACCTGCAGCGCACCGATGCCTACATGGCCCAGCACGCCGGCGAGACTGCCGGCCGCGCCTCTGCCAACGATCCCGACGCCCAGGCCGCTGCCCGCACCCAACTGATCCGCGACACCGTCGACAGCTGGAACCTGAAGGACCCCACCGACATTACCGCCGCGCAGGATCACCTGGCAGCCATCGTCAAGGCGTCCGACCAGCTCGGCGCCGGCAACCGGGTGGACGTGAGTGACACCATCCATTGGGGCACCCTGCAGCAGACTCGCATGCTCGACGACATGGTCAGCCGGCTGGAATCCGCCCGCGCTGACCTGCTGCCCGAGGTTGGCCAGGCCGCCGAGCCGGGCGCCATCCGCAACCTACGCACCGAGGTCGACCAGCTGCGCCGCTCCCTGCCGGATACCAGCGACGAGGCGATCCGCGCGCGAGCCAAGGAACTGCAGGCCGAGGGGGAAGGGCGCGTCAGCTACAAGCAGGCGCAGTCGGCCGCACGCAAGGAAATCACCGCGCTGGCCCATGAGCACGCTGTCCGGATCGACCGGCTGGAACAGCAGATGGAGGCGAACCGCGGCGCCGAGCAGGCGCGCCAGGCGCTGCAGCAGGTCGACCAGCAGATTGCCGGCATCCGGTCGCAGCGTGCCGCGCTGGACGCACCGCCGAGCCCGGTCAAGGCGACGGCGCTGGCCGCCGGGGAGGCTGCGCGCACTGGTAAGCAGGGTGGTCCATCGGCCGCCGCCGCTGAACCATCTGCCGCGAAACCTGCATCAGAATCGCCCGCGAGCGGTACAAAACCGGCTGCCGATGCAACAACAGCACCGAATTCTGCATCGGATGCTGCTATGGCATCGGTCGACGCCCAGGCAGCCGCGATCGCCAAGCTGTCGCCCGACATGATGGTGCAACTGGAAGGGATGGACGCCCCGGTTCGGCTGGCTGACGCGCTTGAGGCGGTGAAGGCGGAGGCCGCGCGAGACGCCGCTGATGCGCCCCTGCTGGAGGTCGCCGCGCAGTGCTTCCTGCGCAGCGCTTAGCGGATGATCAGGGAGAGAATGACGCCGACCAGCGCGATGCTGCCGACGATCGAGAACCAGGTGCGGAAGGCGCGCCATGCCGCGCGGAAGTCCGCCGGCAGGTTCTTGGAGCTGGTCCCTGACAGCACGCACGCCGGCACGACGCCGCAGACCCACACGAAGGCGGCGACATACGCCGCTGGATGCTGCGGCGGCAGGACGCGCGCCATCCACCCCAGCGCGGGCACGCCGAGCAGGATCCACCAGATGCCGGCGGAATGGACGATGAATCGAACGAATGACATGGGAGCGAGTATATGACACCGCAGTGCCGACAAGCCGTTCAGGCCGCCGCTGGGCGCGCGTTGACCGACGCCGAGGTCCGCAAGATCGACGACCGGCTGGCCGCCACCATGCGCAATATGGCGCGCCGCGACCCCGCTGCCTGGCAGGCCATGCCGCGCGACCAGCGCGTGCTGGATGCCTCTCGACAGGCCATGGCCGACATCCAGCAGGAGGCCGCGCTGAAGGTGGCGCGCGCGAACCTGCAGGTCGTCAAGACAGCGGCTATGGACACCCGTGTCACTGACCTGATGACGCAGTTCTCGGACAGCCGCAGCAAGGCGCTGGTGCGCGAGATGGACCAGACCGCCGCCTATGTCGAGGGCGTCAAGCGCGAGAACATGGCCCAGCTGATGGACCTGCTCGATGCCGCCGAGAGCCGGGAGGGCACCAGCGGCCTGCGGCGCGGCCTGATGTTCCTGTTCGACGCCGATAACCCGGGTATGACCCGCGACCTTGCCGTCGAGATCATCGCCAACGCCAATGGCGCCACCGGCAACAGCCTCGCCGCGAAAGGGGCCCGGGCATGGCTGGACACCATCGCGCGCATGCGTCAGCGCTTCAATGCCGCCGGCGGCGACGTGGGCCAGCTCGACTACGGCTACCTGCCGCAGCCGCACGACACCGTGCGCGTGCGCGGCGATGGATCTGCGCAGGCCCGCGACGCCTGGGCGCAGGACACGCTGCCGATGCTGGACCGCAGCCAGTACGTGCGCGAGGACGGCACCCGCATGAACGACGCCGAGGTGCTGGACTTCCTCCGCGAGGCCTGGGAAACCATCGCCACGGACGGCCTGAACAAGACCACCCCGGGTAGCCGGCCAGCGCCGGGCAGCGCCGCGCGCGCCAATGCCGGCAGCCAGACACGCCAGATCCACTACCGCGACGGTAATGCCTACCTCGAATACATGGGGAAATACGGCGCCGGCAGCATGTACGACGCCATGCTCGGGCACGTCGGCCGCCTCGCGCGCGATATCAGCCTGGTGGAGCGCTACGGGCCGAACCCCAACCAGCAGATGCGGCTGCAGTTCGACCTTGCCACCCGCGCCGACAACGGCATGGACCGCACCTTCGGCATGCTGCCGCCGAGCTACTGGGACGTGTTGAACGGCACCACGGGCGCGCCGGTGAGCGGGCGCATTGCCGAGATCGGCACCCACATGCGCAACATCCAGACCTTCGGCAAGCTGGGCGGCGCGGTGCTGTCGAGCCTGACAGACCTCGGCACCTACTTCGTGACCACCGGCTATAACCGGCTCAGCTACTGGGACGCGCTGAAGAACATCGGCAAGCAGTTAGACGGCGACACCCGCGACTTCCTGAGCATGCACGGCATCATCGCCGAATCGATGATCTCGGACCTGAACCGCTGGAGTGGCGACAACATCCGGCAGACGTGGTCGGGCCGACTGGCCAACAGCACCATGAAGCTGTCGCTCATGAACTTCTGGACGGACAGCCTGCGACGCGCCTACAGCATGACCATGATGAACGGCATGGCCAAGCTGGCGAAGACCGATTGGAAGGCGCTGGCCGAGTACGATCGCTGGCGCATGACCAGCAAGGGCATCACCGAAGCGGACTGGGATGTCATCCGCCAGGCGCAGCTCACGCCCTACAACGGCATGGACTTCCTGACGCCGGAATCCATCCGCGCCGGCGGCGATCCACGCGCCGACGAGGTGGTGGCCAAGGTGCTGGGCCTGATTACCGACGAGTCGGAATATGCGGTGCTGAATCCCGATCTGACCACCAAGGCGGCGCAGTCGTGGGGCGGCCAGCAGCGTGGCACGCCGCTGGGAGAGTTCGCGCGCTCGGTCATGCAGTTCAAGTCGTTCCCCATCGCCATGATCTCGCGGCACTGGAGCCGGATGCTGGAGGCGCCGGGCAACCTGCAGGGGGCGCCGGCCATGGCCAACCGCGTGATGTATGGCGGGGCGATGCTGGTGGCGCTGACAGGGCTGGGCGCGATCGCCTACCAGAATAAGCAGATCGTCCAGGGCAAAGACCCCATCGACATGACACAGGGCAAGTTCTGGCTGCGCGCTCTGGCGCAAGGCGGTGGCCTCGGCATCCTCGGTGACTTTCTGCTGACCGACCCGACCGAGAACCCGGGCGACTCGACGGCCAACGCCATCAAGAACGTGGCCGGGCCGAGCATCGGCAGCGCATTCGACCTGGTCGGTAAGCTAGGCGTGGAGAACGTCTACGAAGCCGCCGCAGGGAAGGACACGCACGTCGGTGCCGAGGCGCTACGCTTCGGGCGTGGGCACCTGCCATACATCAACATCTGGTACGGCAAGGCAGCCCTCGATCACGCCGGCATGCATGCCTTGCAGGAGCTGCTGTCTCCCGGCTATCTTTCGCGCATGCGAACGCGAGCGCAGCGCGATTGGAATCAGGACTACTGGTGGAAGCCGGGCACCGGCGCGCCAGAACGAGCGCCGGACCTCGGCGCAGCTGTGGGAGGCTGACATGCGGCAGGACCAATACGAGCGCCTCCAGGCGCTGACCGAGAAGCTGACGGACGTGTTCCTCGACGAGGCGGACCCGGCGAAGTGGCCTGGCCATGGCATCGCTGCCAACACCATGGAGGCGAAGACGCGCGGCGACCGCTACTGGTGCAAGAAGAACGCCGCGGCCACGCTGACCGTCATCATGAAGACCACCAGCCTGATCGGGGTGATTCAGAGCAACAGCGCGGGCGGCAGCGGTGGAGCGGAGGTCGAGTCCGACGGCAAGGACTCGGACGGGCTTGACGGTGAGATTCGTGCCGCCGAGAAGGAGGCTGCGCGGCTAATTGATAAGGCGCAGCGCGAGTCCGGCAAGGTCGCCTTTGACAAGCGTGTCCATGGCAAGTAAGCGCATCAGCTTTCTGGCCTTCTTCCTGCTGTGGGCGAAGGTCATGAACTGGAAGGTGCCAACGTTGCACGTGCGCATCTGCCAGTGGCTGGAGTTCTGTGACGACCCGGTGCGCGTGCTGATGGTCTTCCGGGGCGCGGCCAAGTCGACCATTTACGCCGTCTACAAGGCGTGGCAGCTCTATAACGATCCGACGTGGGTGTCGCTGATCTGGGCCGCTGACGGTCCGCTGTCGAAGAAACTGACCCGGGACACCATCAACGTGCTACGCCGGCACCCTCTGTGCGGCGGCATGCTGCCCACGAAGCCCGGCGCGCAGATGTTCTGGGTGACCGGCGCGAACGACGCGCGTAACGCCAGCATGACCGCCGTGGGCGTGAATCAAAACGTGACCTCCGCCCGCGCGCGCGACATCGACTACGACGACGTGGAGGTGCCGAAGAACATCCGCACCGCAGAGGCGCGCGAGAACCTGCGGGCGAAGATCCAGGAATCCACCTTCATTCTGGTGCCGGGCGGGCGCGAGACCTACATCGGTACGCCGCACACTCACGACTCGATCTACCCCGAACAGGTGGCCGCCGGGGCCGCGCTGCTGAAGATCCCGCTCTTCGAGAGCAGCATCCGCTACGAGGACACCTCGAAGCGCACGCGGTACGCCTTCCCCTTCGAGCCGGGCGAGGACGGCATCTACGTGATCGTCGGCATCCACAAGGCGGCCCGGCTGCTGAAGGAAGGAGACGACTACACGATCGAGAAGAGCGCCATCCTGCCAGAAGGCTACGGCTCGATCGTATTCCAGCAGCCTCCCGGCGCGGTGCTCGACATCTACGCCCGATGCGCCTGGCCCGAGCGCTTCACGCGCGCCGACATCGAGAAGCGCCGCAAGAAGACGCGGACGCTGAACTATTGGGACAGCCAGTACATGCTGGAAGCCAAGCCCATCACAGAGAGCCGTTTGGACCCCGAGCACATCAAGGCATACGACATGCACCCGCGGCTGGAGACTGCGAACCGCGCCGTGCGCATGATGCTCGGCAGCGTGCAGATCTTCAGCGGCCGGGCCTACTGGGATCCGGCAAAGGGCAAGGTCGGCGGCGACACTTCGGCATTCTCGCTGATCCTCGATGACGGGTACGGCAACCACTACTGGCATGTGGCGCAGGGGCTGGTCGGAGAGATGGCCGAGTTCGACGACAGCAAGAACACCCGAATCACCGGCGGCCAGGTGATGCAGATTGCTGAGCTCGTGCGGCGCTTCAACATCGTGCACATCGAGGTTGAGACGAACGGCCTGGGCAACTTCATGCCTCAGTTGCTGCTGCGCGCCCTCAAGCAGGAAGGGCTGCGCTGCGGCGTCAAGGAACACATTGCCCGGACCAACAAGAACGAGCGGATCCTTGCCGGCCTGGAGCCACCCATGAAGTCGGGCGTGCTGTGGGCGCACGTCGACGTCCTGAACGGCCCGATGTGGGACGAAATGAAGGACTGGAACCCGGCGGTCAAAGAACAGCCGGACGGCTACCTCGATTCCGGCTCGGGCGCCATCCTGGCCGCGCCTGTGCGCATTAACTACCTTGTCGGGAAACCGACAGCCGGAAACGACAAAGATTGGCGGCAATCCGCGGGCGTCCACGAAGTGACGTTCGAGAACTAGCGCCGCCGATGCGGCGCGCCACAGAGAGGCCGCCGTGTCCGTCCCAATCCAGAATACCGTTTTTAGCTACGTCGCCAACGGCTCGACTAGCAATTTCGCCTACGAATGCTACGTCATCGAAGCCGGCGATTTGGCCGTCTACCTCGATGATGTCAAGCAGGCTGGCGGCTATACCGTCACCGGCGTCGGCAACGTCTCGGGCGGCGACGTCGTCTTCAGCACGAACCCTATCGCGCTGACTGTCGTGCGCATCGAGCGCGACGTTGCCATCAAGCGCGACACGCAGTACCAGATCCTCGGCGACTTCCGTTCGCCCGACGTCAATAACGACTATGATCGCCTCTGGATGGTGCTGCAGCGGGTCGCCTACTTCATGGGGCTGAACCCCGGCCAGTTCTCGCGCGTGCTGATGCTCGGGCCGGGCGACGTGAATGGCGCTGGCGCATACCGCTCCATGCAGAACCGGATTCAGGATCTGGCTAACCCGATCGCCGGCCAGGACGCAGTGAACCTGCAGACCCTGCTGCAGAAGATCGCCGAGTTCTCGACAGACGGCACCGGCCAGGCCGTGATGCAGCTTCTGGCTGACACCACCAGCCCCACCAACGGCGCCGCGCGTATCGGCCTGAACCTGCCGTCGCCCGGGTCGGTCGGGCCGAACCTGCATACCCGGCTGCGGTCGGAGATCTACCGCGAGGAATACACGTCTTGGCAGGCCGCCGTGGACGCTGCGGTGTCGCTCGGGCTGGGCTATCTGCACGTCCGGTCCGCAACCATCGGCTTCCCGAACCCGGTCGACATGAAGGGCTTGGGGATCATCGGCAACCAGACTGAGCTGCAGAACACGACGAACCTGCGCAACGTCGGCCCGCTGCGGGGCTGCACCGTGCGCGGGTACCCGACCGACGTCGACTTCATCCACGGACACGCTACGGGCGGCGTGCACCAGAAGATCATGCTGCGCGAGAGCAGCACCGTGCTGGCCGTCCTGATCAAGCGCCGGGGGAAGGGCTACGTCAAGTGCGAGCACTGGTACAACTCGTTCACCAGCAACCCGACCGATACCGGCGGTGCCAGCCAGAACTACCGCGCGTGCGTGACGCGCTTCCTGTCCGAGGTCTACGTCTACAAGCACGCCGCCGACTTCGAGACTGCTGCCGCCTGGGGGGCATCGGCAAACGTGCTGGTGAGCCAGTCCTTTCCGACGGGTACCGTGACCGCGCGCCAGGTAAAGTACCGCTCCACCTCAACGCTGAACGCCGAGATCGCATGGAACGTCGATGCGACCGCAGTGGGGCAGGTTGGATATGTGGGCGTCTACTGCACCGGAGGCAGCGCGGCCAGCGTGGAGCTGTACGTGAACGGCACCCTCCAGAAGACTTTTAGCGCTGTGCTGGTGGGCACTCAGTACCTGCTGCCGGTCCGCTATGAGGCCACCCGCGCCGGCTCCAATGAGGTCAAGCTGAAGAAGGTGAGCGGGGGCACCCTGAACGCAATCGGCGCCGAGTTCGCCACGCTCGAGAACTACGCTGGCAAGCGCACCATCGACAGCATCGCCTACGGCGACTACGACCGCGACTACGTGGAGGGCAACGGCGCGTCCGACTACGCCTTCTTCTCGGTCAATCAAGGCAAATGGTTCGGGTCCGTGCATGGCGGCGAGACCGAGCGCGCGGCTCCCTACCTGATGGTGGACGGTGACGTCACCACGATCCCGGCGGCTACCGACACTTTCGTGACCGGGCAGCACATGCGGCTGCAGCAGACGACCACCATGACGACCGGCGCCGACAGCATGGACGTGGACAGCGTCTACACCTACTTCGAGGACGGTGTGCAGGCCTTCGATTGCTCGATGAAGGGCAGCGCCTATGTGAGCACCGCCTACACCGCGATGTCGGCGACGAACGAGGACTTCGACAACGTCACGCTGCCGCGCGCGATGAGCATTGCCGAGGGCAAGAACATCCTCGGCCGGCACAACAAGGTCACGCAGATCAACCGCACTGCACCGCTACTGCCGCTGAACCTGACTGTGATGTTCACCTTGTTCCCGATGGGCGGCCCGTCCGGGGCGAACATGGGCGCCAACGGCCCCTATATCTCCGGCCAGGCCGGCGCCTACAACAAGCTCTACTACGGCCCGGTGCTCGACTGCCCGACGACGCTCACGGAGCTTGGCTTCTCCACAGTCCGCTTCTACGAGTGACCCCACATGGAACTGAACCAACGATCGTTGGACCGCCTCGTCGGTGTGCATGCCGATCTCGTGAAGGTCGTGCGCCGCGCGGCCGAGATCAGCGCGGTGGTTTTCATCGTCACCGAGGGTCGGCGCACCCGCGAGCGCCAGGCACAGCTGCTCGCCAAGGGCGCCAGCCAGACGCTGAACAGCCGGCACATCACCGGGCACGCGGTAGACCTCGCCGCCGTGGTCGACGGGGAAGTCCGGTGGGACTGGCCCCTCTATTACAAGATCGCTGCCGCCATGAAGCAGGCAGCGACGGAAACGGGTGTCGCCATCGTTTGGGGTGGCGACTGGCGGACGTTCAAGGACGGCCCGCACTTTGAGCTGGACCGCAAGGCTTATCCATGACGGGGGAATGATGCAAGACCACGAAAAGAGCCTGGCCATGTTGGCCATCATGGGGGTCATGATCGCACTAGGGAAACTACTCGTGAGCGACGAACAATTGACCTTTCGCCTGATCCTCGGCCGAGCGATCCTCGGAGCCGCTACCTCGATGATCGCCGGTGTGGGACTGATCCAGTTCCCGACCCTGAACCCGCTGGCGCTCTATGGCATTGGCTGCGGCCTCGGCATCGTCGGTGCGCAGTACATCGAGGTGTGGTTCAAGCGCAAATTCCGCCAGAAATGATCGACTACCGTATGGCACTTGCTGCAATCCCGTGGCGTGCCATCGGCGCCGCGGCCCTCGGCGGCTGTCTCTTTGCCGCCGGCTGGTCTGCCAACGGCTGGCGCAAGGATGCCGAGATTGCCGAGCTCACTGCGGCGCGCGCGCAGGCCGATCTGACCAGCGCCAACCTGGCGCTCACCGACATGAAGGAAGCCGGCGCCAAGATCCGCCAGAGCGCGGACGATTACCTCGCCATCCAGTCGATGCTGGGCGTCAAGATGGATGCTCTGCGCAAGGACCTGAAGAATGCGAAGCCTTTGCCTGCTGACTGCCGCCCTGACGCTCAGCGCGTGCGCAACCTGTCCGAAGCCGTCGACGCAGCCAAGCAAGCCGCCTCCGCTCGATAGCGCGCTGGCGGCAGCGTGCACGGTCCCGGATGCGCCGGCCGTGGCTGACTATGACGTGTGGCAGGACTGGATGGTGTCGGTGCTCGGCGCGCTGGGAGACTGCGCGGCGCGGCACCGGAAGACAGTCGAGGCGTGGCCGCAGTAGCGCGGCCAGGCGCTCTTACAGGGGGAGGGGAGGGATACGGCAGAAGTGGGTGGGCTGGCCCTTCAGCGGCTCGCCCGTGTAGCTGTCCAGCCACGTATCGCCTTCCATGACTGCCAGCCCAAGCGACGACTTGCCGGGCACGCCCGGAATCTCATACAGAGCCAAGACCTGTTCTTGCTGAAGCGGCACGAACTTATAGGCCGGGACCCAGGTGGTCGACTCGCTCATTTGACATCCCCCTTCATACGCTCCAGCGCGGCCGCCCATTCGCGACCGAGGTCCGTGTCGAACTCTTCGCTGAACTTGTACATGTCGCCGTAGAACGGGCCGCCCGGCGCCGGGGTCAGTTCTCCGATCAGCGGGCCCCGCTTCGATGAGAACATATCGACGCTGATGAACGGAGTCTTCACCAGCTTCGAGGCCCGCGATGCAATTTCCAGCATCTTTTCCCACTCGCGCGGGAGGATGTGCACGCCGTGGTGGATGAACTTCCAGTCGCTGCGGATGTTCTCGCGCATACGGATCGGTCGGAATTGTCCATCGAACCATGCGGCGCGCTTCGGCTTATGGTTCCGATTGAACTGGAAAACCATCCTCGGCACGCCATAGAAGCAGTAGATTTTGTAGTCCAGAGGCACCGCGCCGCCGACCTCGTCGTCGCCCGCGACCTTCTCCTCAATGAAGATGCGGTAGTTCGACTTGTACTTGCAGTCCTCGAAATGCTTGGTCTGCTCCTTGATGATGGTCTCTTGCGTCAACTCGCGCTGTGTCAGCCCGTCGTAGAACTTCCCGTCCGGCAGACGCTTCAGCACCATCACCCCGCGGGCCGAATGCAACACGCTCGGCTTCAGGACAAAGTTTTCGCCGAACGATGACAGGTCGATCTGGTCGGGATGCTCCCACACCACGTCGATGTTTGGCGTCGGCAGGTCGTTCTCTTTGCAGAAGTTCGCCAGTTTTAGCTTGTCATTGACCCACCACGGTACGTCTTTTTCTTCACCGCCAATGCGGAGCTTTTGCCGCTCAGTCCACTTCATTGTTTCAACCCAATTCCCGATTAAGGCCAGAATTGTAGCCTGTCAGGCGCAAGGAAAGTAAAGCTGGCTATACTGTATGTGCATACAGTGTCCGCCATGTCCTTCACTCCTCCCGGGCCAAGTCGCCCCACCTACGAGATCTCCACCGAGTTCGTCTGCTACCGGTGCTCGAAGCCGCGCATCTATATGGAGGCGGGCTATGGCTGGGACTACCAGAAGTTCGACTGCCCGCTGAACCAATACGCCCCGCTGTTGCACTCATGCCCGCACTTCACGCGGGATCCTGGCGTGGACTGACGCGTAGGCAGTTTGTGAATCGCAGGGCGCTTGTGTAGGCGAAATGTGAAGCGCGGTAGGTGGACTGGCAACTACCCAAGCCGCTTGGCGATGTCGGAGGTGGTTGTTCAAAACGTCCGGTAAGTCTTTGATGTCATTAGGACGTATCCGCGCGTTTTGACAACCGTTTTCCGCGCCAAAAACTACGATAAGGCGATGATTCTATTGAAGAAAACGGCATCGTCCTGCACTTGCCACGCCTGCACGGCTACGACATGCCTTGCGGCGGCGGCATCGGCGAGCACATGGTCGAGGTAGCCGGCCTGCCCGTTGTAGACGTAGCTGTAGGCTCGCGGTCCCGCCAGCTCCGCCACCATGTCCGCATAGCCGCGCCGTGCCAGCAGGCGCACGGGATCTTCCATCGCATAGCTGTTCAGGTCGCCGACCACCAGCACGCCCGCGCCGGGCGCGCCGGTCGGCACCGTGGCAAGCCAGTCGGCCAGCGTGCCGGCCGCCTGCACGCGCGAAGCGTTCCAGCACCCTTGTCCATCCCCCTGGTCGGCCTGCGCGCCAACGGCATCCGCGCAGTTCTTTGACTTGAGGTGGTTGACCACGACCGTCACGGGCGCGCCGCCGGCCTTTGCCCGGAAGCTGGCGGCAAGCGGCTGCCGGCTGCGGTCGCCCAGCCACGTGGTGGCGGCATGGCCGACGATCTCCGTGGCGCGGGCGTTGTACAGAAGGCCCACCGCGATCGCATCGCCGCCGAGCGCGGGCGTGCCGGGATCGACGACGCGCCAGTCGGGCCCGAGCCGCGCCGCCAGTTGCCGCACGGCGCTGTCGGGGCCGAAGCCGTTGTTCTGCAACTCCATCAGTCCGATCACGTCGGCATCCAGCGCGCGCAGTGCGGCCGCCAGCTTGGCCTCCTGCCGGGCCAGCGCCGCGGCGCTGCGCGCGCCGCGGTTGTCGGCAGAAGCGAGCGCGCCGCCGCCGCCATTGAAGTAGTTCTGCAGGTTGAACGCCGCCACCCGCAGGGTTGCGGCGGGATGGCGCGCCGGCGCGCCCGGGCGCGGATTGGCGGCCTGGAACGCCGGAGCCCGCGCGCCGCGCACCGGCTGCAGGCGCCACTGCCCGTGGCGCTTCTCCAGCACGCCGGTCACGCCGCTGACGGTATCGCCGGCACGCAGCGGATGGCTGGCGGCAAGCCGTGGCGGCGGGTAGGGCACCACTTCCGGATACTGGCGCGTCGAGCCATCGTCGAGCAGCAGCCGGTTGCGCAAGTTGGCCGCCGCGGCTTGCGCTGCCGCCGTACCTGGCAAGGCGACCTGCGTCGGCGCGAAGGGGCGCCCCAGGCTCAGCGCCAGCGTGCCGTAGCGCGCCAGTTCATGGGTTTCGCTGACCGTCAGCGTCTGCGGCAGCCTGACCAGCATGCCGGCTCGGGCACGCAGGTCGGCATCGCTGGCAGGCAGCGTCAGCGTAGCCGGCGTGACCGGGATGCCGCTCGCGCAGACCGTCGGGGCATCGGACAAGGTCAGCTGCATTTGTCCGAATTTTTCCTCGACCCTTCCGGACAGGCGCACGAGGTCGCCAGCGCGCGCCGTTGCCCGTGGTGCATAGACGAACAGTCCTTCGGAAATACCTGGCCGCTGCTGGCGCCGGGCGTCGGCCTGCTGCACGAAGAAGCCGCGCAGGCCGCGATCGCCGCTGAAATCCGCGGTCACCACGGCTTCGATCTCCACCATGCGGCCGGCCAATGCGCCGCCGTCCTGGATCTGGACAATGGCTGTCGCCGGCGCGCCGCATGGCTGCACCGCGCCAAATGCCGGCGCAGCACCGGGCAGGCACAGAAGAACGGCAACGACCGGAACACAAGGATTTCCGGTCAGCGGTCGCAAGCGGGTCGGCATGGCATCTCTAAGGAAGTGGCAAGGTCCACGATGCTAGCCGAGCGGTGTAACGGAATGCTTTCCGCGGCATGTGGCGCCGCGATCGTGCTAAGGTAGCAGGAACCCGCCGGCGCGCGCCGGCCTCCAACCCAAAGTACCCGGAACCGCCATGATCAAGGAAATCGCCCAACTCACCATCAAGCCCGGCATGGAGCAGCAGTTCGAACAGGGCGTCAGCCAGGCCAAGCCGCTGTTCCTGCGCTCGCGTGGCTGCCACGGCGTGCAGTTGTTCCGCTCCATCGAGCAGCCCGAGCAGTACACGCTGGTGGTCGAATGGGAAACCGTGGAAGACCATATGGTCCACTTCCGCGAATCGCCCGAATTCCAGCAGTGGCGTGCCCTGGTCGGCGATACCTTCGCGGCGCCGCCGAGTGTGCACCACGTATCCAAGGCTCTGTAAGCGCGTTCCATGAACACCCGGCCCGAGCGTCCCCGTCATTTCTCGATGCTGCGCGAGTTGCAGCTTGCCGATGTGTTCACGCTCGGCAATGCCGCCTGCGGCATGGCGTCGGTGTTCTTCGCGATGTTCTTCGTCGCGGACCAGCAGCTGTCGCACTTCTACACGGCCGCGGCGCTGGCGCCGCTGGCCTTTATTTTCGACGTGCTCGACGGCCGCATCGCGCGCTGGCGCCATGCCCATTCGGCGCTGGGACGCGAGCTCGATTCGCTGGCCGACGTGATCTCGTTCGGCGTCGGGCCGGCCACGCTGGCGTTTGCCGCCGGCATGCGCGGCGGCTGGGACCTGGCCATCCTGATCTACTTCGTCTGCTGCGGCGTGAGCCGGCTGGCGCGCTTCAATGTCACCGCAGAAACGCTGGCCGCCGGCAGCGACAGCGGCAAGGTGGCGTATTTCGAAGGTACGCCGATCCCGACCAGCGTGCTGCTCACCGCCGTGCTGGCATGGTGCGCCTGGCAGGGGCAACTTGGTGGCGACCTGCCCGGCGGCGCCTGGGCGCTGGGGCCTGCCGTGCTGCATCCGCTGGCGCTGCTGTTCGCGCTGTCGGGCACGCTGATGGTCAGCAAGACGCTGCGCATCCCCAAGTTCTGATGATTGGAAAGGACCAGCGCCCGCGCGGGAATGATGTTTGTGCCGGCGCGCCGAGCCAGGCACACACGTGCTGACTGTGTGCTGCCTCTCCCGCTTGCGGGAGAGGGTTGGGGGTGAGGGCCGGCATGTCCACGAAGTGAAGCGCTGCACTTCGTCGAGGCTCTGGCCCTCACCCCCGGCCCCTCTCCCGCAAGCGGGAGATGGGAGCACCCAACGCCCTGTTACGCCCGGGCGGGCTCCGCCACGCTTGCCGCGCGCTTGCGGCTGGCCATCAACGCCAGCAGCGCGGCAACCACGCAGGCCGCGCCGGCTGCATACAGCGCCGGCGTATAGGTCAGCAGCAGCGTGCGCGTCATCCCCGCGCCGAACGCCGCCACGGCCGCGCCGATCTGGTGGGCCGCAAAAATCCAGCCGAACACCACCGGCGCGCGCTCGCGCCCGAAGGCGGTTGCGGCCAGCTTGACCGTCGGCGGCACGGTGGCGATCCAGTCCAGCCCGTAGAACATGGCAAAGATCGACAAGCCGTACAGCGTGAAGGTCGAATGCGGCAGCCAGAATAGCGACAGGCCGCGCAGCGCGTAGTACCAGAACAGCAGCTTGCGGCTGTCATAGCGGTCCGACAGCCAGCCCGACAGGATCGTGCCGACGAAGTCGAAGGCGCCCATCATCGCCAGTGCCGACGCCGCCGGCACCGGGCCCATGCCGAAGTCGCCGCAGAGCGCGATGAAATGCGTCTGGATCAGCCCGTTGGTGCTCAGGCCGCAGATAAAGAAGGTGCCGGCAAGGATCCAGAAGGCCTGCGTGCGCGCGGCGTCGCGCAGCACCAGGAAGGGAGCGCGCAGCGTCAGCGGTGCCGGGGGCGCGGGCGGCTGCACCGGCGCCGTGGCCGGGACTTCGCCGAACGCCGCCAGGCCCACGTCGGCGGGACGGTTGCGCATCAGGCCTAGCACCAGCACGGCCAGCAGCGCGCATGCGGCCAGCACGGGCAGCACGGCGACGCGCCAGCCCATATGCTCGATCAGCCAGGCGGCCACCGGCAGGAACGCGAGCTGGCCGGTGGCCGAGCTGGCGGTCAGCACGCCAATGACAAGCCCGCGCCGCGCGCTGAACCAGCGGTTGGCGACCACGGCAGCCAGCACCAGCGCGGTCAGCCCGGAGCCGACGCCCAGCATCAGCCCCCACGCGACGAAGAGCTGCCACAGCTCGGTCGACACCGTTGCCAGCGCCATGCCGCCTGCGATCAGCGCCAGCGCCGCGCAGACCACGTTGCGCACGCCGAAGCGCTCCATCAGGATGGCCGAAAAGGGCGCCATCAGCCCAAACAGCGCAAAGCGGAAGGCGAGGATCGACGAGATCTCGTCGGTGTTCCATCCCATCTCGCGCGCCAGCGGCGACAGGAACGCGCCGGGCAGGCCCAGCGCGGCCGAGGTGGTGAGCATCACCAGGAAGGTAAGGGCGGCGACCAGCCACGCGTAGTGGATGCCGCGCCGGTCGAGCCGGCTGGATAAGGCTTGCGCAAACATTGGGTTTCTCTGGACTCGGTAGGGGTGGCGATGGGCGAAAGGGGACCAGCCCGCCGGCCCGCAGGTGGCAGGGAGAAGGCCCGGCACGTGGTTGAAAGCGGGTCTGGGCTAGGCGGAACTGCCCAGCAAACGGTTGCGGACGGCGTCGAGCATGGCGTGGGAGATCTGATCGCCCTCGGTTGCGCGCGCCAGCGTCAGCGCACCGACCAGCAAGGCCATGCGGACCAGGGCTTGTTCCTCGCGTACCTGCGGGTTCTCGCTGGCTACAGTCGTGGCCATTTCATCGACCAGTACCTTGAAGCCGTCCAGGTAAGCCTGCCGCACCGGCTTGTCGGCGGGCTCGCGCGCCACGTCCACCGCCAGCGACGCCGCGGCGCAGCCAGCGCCAGGGTTGGCGCAATGCGCAGCCGTCAGGTAAGGCTCGACCAGGTTGGCCAGCATGGTGTGCCGGTCGCCGTTGGCGCGCGCCAGCCGGCGTTCCCAGCGCTCGGCGGATTCTTCGAAGGCACGCTTGCAGGCCTGCGCGGCGAGCGCGTCCTTGGATGCAAAGTGCCCATAAAAGCCGCCGTGGGTCAGGCCGGCATCGGCCATCAACTCGGCGACGCTGACGCCGTTCAGTCCGCGCTCGCGGAACAGCCGCGACGACGATTGCTCGATCGCTTCGCGGTTCTTGTCGGCTTGTTCGCGTGATGCGCGTGCCATGTGAAGGACTCCTCGGAAATTCCGCCTTGACCGCAGTTTAGATGATGGTCATACTTTATTCAATAGATGTCAGTCATCATCTATAAGACCCGGGCAGACCCCGTCATCCCTCCTTAAGGAGTTATTCGTCATGCACAACCTTTTCGATTTGAGCGGCCGCGTTGCCGTCATCACCGGATCCACGCGCGGCATGGGCCTCGCCATGGCAAGGGCGCTTGGCAGCGCCGGCGCCGCAGTGGTGGTATCGGGACGTGACGGCGAAGCCGCCCGCACCGTCGCCGCCCAACTGGAAGCGGAAGGCATCCGCGCCACCGGCATTGCCTGTGACATTGCCGATGTCGACAGCGTGCGCGCCTTCGCGGAGCAGGCGCTGGCCGCCTACGGCCGGGTCGATGCGCTGGTCCTCAATGCGGCGGCCGGCGCCACGCCGGGTTCCATGCTGGCGCAAGGCCCCGATGTGTTCGATGCGGCCATGGCCGGCAACGTGCGCGGCAACCTGATGCTGGTGAACGCGCTGGCGCCGCAGATGGCAGAGCGCCGCGATGGCTCGATCACTTTCATGTCGAGCATTGCCGCGAAGCGCGGCTCGGCGTTCCTTGGCCTGTACAGCGTGACCAAGGCGGCGATCGACCAGGCCATGCGCAGCCTCGCGCTGGAACTCGGCCCGTCCGGCATCAACGTCAATGCGATCAACCCGGGCCCGGTGCGCACGGAATTCTCGCGCGATGCCCTGTGGGGCGACCCGGAACGCGAAGCCCGCCTGGCCGCGGGCGTGCCCATGCGGCGCATCGGCGAGGCGGAGGACGTGGCGGGGCTGGCGGTGCTGCTGGCGGCGCCGGCCGGACGCTATATCCATGGCCAGAGCATCGGCGTGGATGGGGGCTTGTCGGCACAGTAAGGTGGTGCGCGCCAGGCGCAGTGGCGCGATTGAACGGCCATCGGCACATCGCTATGATGAATTTGCAGGTGGCCGTCAAAGCCTGCCGAGACAGCGGAGCATTGCATCATGCAGACAACGAGCGCGAGCGTTCCGTCGACCCTGGTGGCGGTGCATCCGGACCGGGAAATAGTCACCAGCCAGAAGCTGCCGTATTTCGTTGGCATTTCCGGCACGACGGCAGGCGCCAGGGCATTGTCGATGCACCTTGTCGTGGTCCCGCCCGGCGCGCACGCGCAAGCCCACGTGCATTGCGAACACGAGACCGCCATATACGTGCTGGAGGGCCGGGTCGAAACCCGCTACGGCCCCGGCTTGCGAGAATCCGTGGTCACTGAAGCGGGCGACTTCCTGTTTATCCCGCCCGGCGTTCCGCACCAGCCGTTCAATCTCAGTGCCACCGAGCCGGCCCGCGCCATCGTTGCCCGGAACAGTCCGGAAGAGCAGGAGCGGGTACTGCCGTACGATCCTGCCGCGGATACGGCTATTCGGTCGCCGTGAAGCCGGACGCCATGACCACAGGCTTCCAGCGCGCCCGCTGGTCCTGGATTGTCTGACGCAATGCCGTCGCCGGCCGGCCATTCAGTTCCATGCCCAAGGTCGCCATCTTGTCGCGGATGTCGCGTGCACGGACCGCCTCCAGCAGCGCCTTTTCCAACTGTGCAACGGTGGCGGGCGGGGTGCCCGCCGGCACGAACGCCGAGTACCACCCAGAGGCAGTCTCAAAGCCGGGGGCGCCGGCTTCCGCCAGCGTCGGTACGTCAGGCAGCAGGGATGAGCGTCTGGTGCCGGTAACGCCGAGGAAGCGGATCTTGCCGGCGCGATACAGCTCCATCTGCCCGGCAATGGCGTCGATGCCGATGGGCAGCGTGCCACCGATCTCATCGGTCAGCATCATCACCACGCCACGGTACGCCGTCGGCATCAGCGGCACACCGATTTCCTTGCTGAGGGTGACGACGCCGAAATGAATGCTGCCGCCGAGGGTCACCAGGCCGACTCCGCCTTTCGAGGGATCGCGCTTTACCCACGCCAGGTATTCCTGCATGGTCCGGTACGGCTGGCTGACGCTGGTCGATGCCACCAGCGGCACGTCTGCCAGGTAGGCGACAGGCACCATGTCCTTGTCCGGATCGTACGGCAGTTGCTTGTAGGTCAGCGGGAAGATCGTGAACGGAGGCGCCGGCGAAATCAGCAAAGTCTTGCCATCAGCGGGCGAGCGCCGGACATTGTCCAACGCCAACCGAGCCGAAGCGCCCGGACGATTCTCCACCAACACCGGCGTGTCGAGGGAGACGCGCAGCTTCTCGGCCAGCGCGCGGGCGAAGATGTCGAGGGCGCCGCCAGGTGCGAATCCCACCACGATGCGCAGCGGGGTATCGGTTGGGGCCGCGAGCGCGGTGGCCGGCAAGGCGCCCATGCCCAAGGCAAGGGAAATGCCGACTGCGAGGTTGCGCACTGAGAATCGGTCCGGCATGGTGTCTCCTTGAGATGCGAGAATATTTCGATTGTCAGAGGGGCTGGATCGTGGCGTGTTCGTCCAGGGGATAGATGGGGCGGCGCAAGTTGCGGAAGGGAAACTGGCTGTAGTCCGAACTGCAGACGCCAGGGCCGGCCACCAGGACGATATCCTTTGCGATGGGCTCGAAGCCGGCGCGGAAATGCTGGCGCGACTTGATCAGGACATACTTGCGGCGCGACAGGTCGATCCCGGCGTGGGTGAAGACGCCCGTATCGAATGGCTCCTGCGGCTTTTCGCAGACGACGACGATCGTGCCGTCCACGTCAAGCACCGCTGTCCGGCCCAGGCTGAGCCGCATGCCGGTGAACATTGGCCCCGTCACCTGGTAAGCGCCATCGGTGATGCACCGAACTTGTCCGGCCAGGCGCAGCGGCTTGCCTTTCAGCCCGAGAGCAGGCATGTCGGTCTTGCCGCCCACGTCGATCGTCACGGTTCTGCCGACACCCGCCTCGATCATGAGCGCCACGGCACCGGGATCCCAGAAGGGGCCGGCGACAACGTCCTTCAGCCCCTGCCGCAGCACTTCACCAAGGACCGTCATCTCGTCGGTCGGCCCACCCGCACCGCAATTATCGCCATGATCGACGAGGATCACGGGGCCGGTCTCGGCATCGCGTGCGCGCGCGATAGACGTCTCCATGGGTTCGAGCGGAAAGACGAAGTCGGCGCGGCGCTCCCATGCGGCGGCGCTGAGTTCGTCGAGCAGCTGCGCGCCCGCGTCGGCATGGGCCGCATCGGCCACCACGACGACCGTCAGGCCGACATAGGGAATATCCGCAAGCGGAAAGCCGCCGAAGATCGAGACGTTCAGCACCTCGCCGTCGCGCTCCGCCGCGATGGCCCGGTCCATGATGTCCTTCATCGGCTGCTCGCGCGGCGTCTGGCGCAGCATATGGGTGAGCATCGGCAGCGTGCGCCACAGCATGACCGGTCGGACTTCGCCACGAAGCGCCGCCATCAGTGTCTGCGCGGCACGCGCTCCGGTCTCGTATACGTCCACATGCGGATAGGTCCGGTAGCCGGCAATGACCGTGGCGTTTTCCACCAGTGCCTTGCTGAAGTTGGCGTGGAAATCAAGCGATACCGCGATCGGTACCTCCGGCGCGGCGGCGCGGATCCGTGCGAGCAGTTCGCCTTCGGCATCCGCAAGGCCCTCGGCCACCATTGCACCGTGCAGGTCGAGCATGACGGCGTCGCAGCCTTTGTGCACGGCCTCGACGATCGTGGCAGACATCGATTCGAAGGCTTCCCGCGTCACCACCCCGCTCGGTACGGCATTTGCCATCAGCGGCATCACGAACTCGTCGCCTTGGGCGGCCACCAGGTCCATGAACGCCGCCGCGGCACTGTTGGTGCCCTGGCAGGCGCGCACTGCGTCTTCGCCATATAGCGGGCCATCGGTACTGCTGCCACGGCTGAAGGCGGAGAGCGGCGTTGGAATTGGCGAGAAGGTATTGGTCTCATGCCGCATCAGGGCGATGACGAAACGCATTGGCGGGCTCCAGAAAATGGGTTAGACGTGATGTCAGTTGGATTCGAGATTGACCGTGCGAGCTATGGCGCCGTAGCGCACGGTCTCGGCATGGATCAGGCGCCGGCTCTCGGCGGGTGTGGTGAGGACCGGTTCGTAGGAGAGCGACTGGAGCCGTTCGATAAAATCAGGTTCCTGCACGCTGGCGCGCACTTCGCGGTACAGCCGCTCGACGACGGCATCGGGTGTGCCGGCCTTGGCGACGAGCGCCAGGTTGGCGCGGACGAGCAGGGCATCCTTGCTTTCAGCCGCCTGCCGCTCCAGCCTGGGGAATTGCGCAACCGTCGCCGTTTGCAGCACGGCCAGCGGCTTGACCTTGCCGTCTCCGACGTAGCTGATGGAGGAGCCGATGACATCCACATGGGCATCGGTCTGGCCGCCAATCAGGTCCGACATGGCCGGCGGAGAGCCGCGATACGGCACGATGGTGAAGTCCAGGCCGTTGCGGCGCTTCCAGTCCGCAAGGCCGAGATGCGCCGCGCCTGCGACAGCATTGATGCTGATCGAGACCTTACCCGGGTGCTTGACGATGTAGTCCCTGAGTTCGGTCAGGTTCATCTGCTTGCGGTCCACCCGCGTGACGATCCAGTGCGGCACGGTATTCACGATGGTGACGGGCGTGAAATCCCGGTCGGGGTTGTAGCGCAATCCCTTGATGGTATGCGGATTGATGTTCAGCGTGCCGTCGCTCGCGAGCAGCAGCGTATTGCCGTCGGCCTTTTCCTTCAGTACCGACATGACGCCCGGCACGGTAGCGCCGCCGGCGATATTCTCGACCACCACCGGCTGCCCGAGCCGCTGCTCCAGCTTGCGGGCCAGCGTGCGGCCCACGATGTCGTAGGAACCGCCGGCGGGAAACGGCACGACCAGCCGCAGCGGCCGATCCGGCCATGCCGCGGCAGCGGCGGGATTCATCGCGGCAAGCAAGGTGCCCACCGTGGCGGCTGTCATCACCCCGCGTACGATCCTGGCAAAAGTGTTCAGCGTGATCATTGGCCTCCTCCTGGGGTCTTGCGCCTCGTTTGTATTGATGGAATGGCGCCGACTATAAGGGATCGATGTCTCTACCAAAAGCGAATAAAAGTCCATGTAGATAAACCAAGTGGTTAACTCTTAAAATGCGGTTATCCCACCGCCACTTGTTGTCCACCCATGTCGAATGGTTCTGCCCGCGCCGCCCGGGATTCCGCCCAGTCAATGCTGGGCCGCCTGAAACTGCGTCATCTCCGCCTCGTTCTTGTACTCAGCGAAGCGGGTACGGCCGCGGCGGTGGCTGAGCGCCTGCATGTCAGTCCGGCTGCGGTGTCGAAGGCATTGGGAGAAATCGAGGACATTGTCGGCACGCCGCTCTATGTCAGGGGCCGGCGCGGCCTGGTACTGACCGAACCGGGCCGCGAGATGGCGGCGCACGCCAAGGTGCTGCTGGCGCAATTCGAGCGACTGGCGGAATCGCTTCACGCGTTGCGTGCGGGCGGACAGGGCGAATTGCGTATCGCCTTTCGAACGATCTCGGTGCAGCCGCTGCTGGCGCAGGCCATGACCGATTTCCATCGCGACAATCCGCGTGTGGAGATCAGCGTGATCGAAGGCGGCATTGGTGAAATGACGGAGCAGCTTGTCGACGGGTCGCTCGACCTGCTCTTCGCCTACGACGATCCTCGCCTGTCGCGGCCGGCATTGCGGACCACGCCCGTGGTGCCGGCGCAGAAGGTCGTCATCGTGGCGAGCCGCGATCATCCGCTGCTGGCGCGCCGCAAGATCGCGGCACAGGCTTTGTCGTCCGAGCGGTGGTGCATACCTGCGGCCGGATCGCGCATGCTCAACCTGCTTCACGCAGCCTTCCACGCCTTTGGCGTCGCGCCGCCGGCATCGGGCATCCGCACCAGCGACGTTGCCGCGACCGCAAGCCTGATGCAGACAGGGCACTACCTGGCGGTCTTCCCCGAGCGGATCGCTGCGCAGCTCTGCGAGGCCAAGGTGGCACGCATCCTTCGCTTCGACCTGTGCAGCCACGTGGAGCCGGTGGTCGTGGTCTGGAACGGCGAAGTCACGCCGCGGCCCGCGGCGCAGCGTTTCCGTGACCTGGTCGTGGAACGGGCCGATCTCGGCGGCTGGCGCCACGACGACGTGCCGGTGCTAGGCGCGCGTGCCGTGGCTGCGGCGGGCATTGTGGATCGGAAACCGGAGCCGTCAGCGAAATCGTAAGCAACGCGGGGGCAACGTATGCCCCGGATCGTTGCCATCATCAGTTCCGGCGCATCGCCGGCGTGATGGGTCACGGCCGCCCCCGCGCACGTTTACCCTAGTACGCGCCAGCACAGTCTTTGGGGCGAATCGCCATATTGGTCTCACACCGGCCCTTCTAGTATGGATTCTATGGCCGCCGCAGCGCGATCCCTTCGGCGTGCTGCATCCGTGCCGGTCGACCATGCCACCATCAACAAGAACTACGACGTGCTGCACGATGTCGCGATACCGGTACGGCCGCATTTCGGCGTCATTGCCGTCGCGCCGGCGCAGGACGGGCTGATCGATTCGATCCCCCCATCGAGCTTCGCCGGAAATCTGGACAACTGGCGGATCACGCGAGGCGCAGCGGTCTACCTTCGCGTTGCCGTTCCGGGCGCTTTGCTGTCGATCGGAGATCCCCATGCCTCCCAAGGCGACTCGGAGCTATGCGGAACGGCCATCGAATGCTCGCTTACCGGCGACTTCCAACTGGTCCTGCATAAAGGCACCATGATTGAACGCGGTGCCCCATTTGCCGACCTGAGCTACCCGTTGGTGGAGACTGCCGACGAGTGGATACTGCACGGGTTCAGTTCACCGAACCATCTGACCGAGCTGGGCAAGATGGCACAGAGCGATATCTACCAGAAATCCACGCTCGACGATGCCATGCGCGATGCCTTCCGCAAGGCGCGCCGCTTTCTCATGACGGTCAAGGGGCTGAGCGAAGACGAGGCGGTCACCCTGATATCGGTCGCCGTGGATTTCGGGGTGACGCAGGTCGTCAATGGCAACTGGGGCATCCATGCCATCATAAGGAAGTCGTTGTTCGCGGGCTCGCTTCCCGGGCGGGACCACGGCCGGGGATGAGCCACAGCAAGCCACAGCGGACCTTGTTCATGGCTTGCCGTCGGCCTTGTCCGTGAGTTTGTCGGCGAGCTTGTCCGCACGCGGCCGGATCAGCGTTTCCGGCCGCAATGCCTCGTCGAGCGCCTCGGCGGTCATCAGGCCCCTTGCCAGCACCACTTCGCGGATGGTGGTGCCCCTGGCATGGGCCTCGGCGGCGACGGAGGTTGCGTTCTTGTAGCCGATCACGGGATTGAGCGCGGCCACGAGTGCGATCGAGCGCTCGATGGTTTCGCGCAAGCGCTCAGGGTTGGCGGTAATGCCGTCGACGCACTTCTGCGCCAGCGTCAGGCAGCCATTGGTCAGGTGCCGGAAGCTGCGTAGCAGGCTGGCGGCGATCACCGGCTCGAAGGCATTGAGCTGCAACTGGCCGGCCTCCGCGGCGAAGGTGATGGTGGTGTCGTTGCCGAACACTTCGAAGGCGATCTGGTTGACCACCTCGGGAATGACGGGATTGACCTTGCCGGGCATGATCGACGATCCCGCCTGCATCGGCGGCAGGTTGATCTCGCCGAAGCCGGCGCGCGGCCCGCTCGACAGCAGCCGCAAGTCGTTGCAGGTCTTGGACAGCTTGACGGCAATGCGCTTGAGCACGCCAGAGATCTGCACAAAGGCGCCGCAATCCTGCGTGGCTTCCACCAGGTTGGGCGCGAGGCACAGGTCGATGCCTGTGATCCGCCGCAATGCCGCCAGGGCCTTCGGCGCGTAGTCGGGATGCGCGGTGATGCCGGTGCCGATCGCGGTGGCGCCGAGGTTGATTTCGCGGATCAGCAACGCGGTTTCGCGCAGGCGCGCCATGTCTTCCTCGAGCATGACCGCATACGTGGAGAATTCCTGGCCGAGCGTCATCGGGACTGCATCCTGAAGCTGGGTGCGGCCCAGCTTGAGCAGGCCGGAGAATTCCGTCGCCTTGCGGTCGAATGCGGCGCGCAGGACTTCCATCGCTTCGAGCAGGCGCCCGATGGCGAAGTACGTGGCAATGCGCAGCGCGGTTGGATAGACGTCGTTGGTGCTTTGCGCCATGTTTACGTGCTCGTTCGGGTGCAGGAACTGGTATTCACCCTTGCGGTGCCCCATGTGCTCGAGCGCGCGGTTGCAGATAACCTCGTTGGCATTCATGTTCGTCGACGTGCCGGCTCCGCCCTGGATGGTGTCGACAATGAACTGGTCGTGCAGCTTGCCCTCGCGCACATCATGGCAGGCGGCCAGGATGGCGTCGCGCAGCCTGTCGGGCAGCAGGCCGAGATCGGCATTGGCCTCGGCGGCGGCCTGCTTGACGGAGGCCAGCGCATTGATCAGTTCGGGCCACGATGAGATCGGCGTGCCACTGATCTGGAAGTTCTCCCAGGCCCTGAGGGTGTGGACGCCGTAGTAGGCGTCGGCCGGCACCTGGCGTTCGCCAAGCAGGTCGGCTTCGGTGCGATGGGTTTTGGTCATGACGCGATTCAATAGGGGTTGATTCGGCAGGTCAGCATCGCGGGCGCTCCCAGGCTGCCAGCACTTCGCCAGCCAGTTCCCCGGCACGGCCTCGGTAACGCGGCGAGAAATGGAACGGCGTCACCGCGCAGGCGCCGATGCGGGATGCGATGCGGCCAGCCTGCGCAGCGGTCAGGTGGTTCTTGCGCTGGGCATGCGCGCGATCGGCATCCAGGAATACGCTCTCGATGAAGAGATGGTCCACGCCTTCCATCAGTTTGGACAACGCCTGCACGTTGTCGCTGGTATCGCGCAGGTCGGTCGCGTAGCCGATGCGCTGGCCGGGCTCGGCGTCAAGGATCAGGCGGCTCAGTTCGCCGACCGTCCGCGTCGCCGCGCGGTCGCCACCTCGGTCGCGCCATTGCACAAGCATCGGCGTATCCACGGGGGCGCCGGTCAGCACCGCATGCTTCAATTCGCGCAGCCACGCGCCTTTGGTCATGCCCGATGCTTCCAGGCGCTCCTTGTTGATGCCGAGCCGGGCTTTTTCTTCGACTACGTAGGACAGGCATGGAATGCCGTGGTCGACAAAGCAGGCGCGCACACGGAACGTCGTCTCGTCATGCACGACATCGTCGGATCGTTCTGTCGTTGCCGCAGCCACGCTGGCAAAGCGGTCCCGGCTTGAAAAGCGGGCGCTGCGCATGTGGCCGTCCAGTGCAAGTTCAAACGCCTCAACCACCAGCTCCAGGTCGTAGCGATGCACGACGTTCCAGGTATAGGCACGCAGCTTATGCCCGACCTGCGCCACGAACCCCGGCCCGCCGTACAGCGCGATGGATGGCTTGCGCCCGAGCAGTACCCGCAACAGATGATCGAAACCGGAAAAGTGATCCATATGGGTATGCGTGACAAACACATGCGAGACGCGCATCAGGTTGCGCGGCATCAGCACGGAGATGTCGCCCAGGTCGAAAAGCAGGGCGCGCCGTTCGTCCAGGAAGTCCACGAGCAAGATGGGGTCGCCGAAGACGTCATTGACGAGGCGGGCTTGCAGCAGGGGACGCATGGTCACTCGCGCGGAATTCATGGAGGCAAGGTGCCTGTCCGGGCACATGGGCCGGTCGCCGGGCCCGTTGTTCTCAGCATAGGACGCACCGGTTTGCGGCGCATCGGAATTTCCCGTGGGCAACGCTTCCTGCCACGCGTTCCCATCCTCGGCGTTGTTTAAATAACTAAACAGTGAATCGAGCCGCAGCCTATTGTCCGGGACTATTGCAGGCACCTAAACTCGCTTCCACCAAATCCCTTCAGGAGCGAACCATGAGTGCAGCGAACCGCTATGACGATGAGCGTGAAGTCGTCCACTTCATTGCCGGAAGCAAGACCGCTGGTGAAGCCGTGCGGCGACAGGATGTCTTCAATCCGGCGACCGGGGCCGTGTCGCGGCGGGTTGTACTGGGAACGCGCAGCGACGTGGATGCCGCGGTTGCCGCTGCCGCCAGGGCGTTTCCGGCGTGGTCGGAGACGCCCCCGATCCGCCGCGCGCGGATCATGCAGCGATTCCTGCAGCTGATGAACCAGCATCGGGACGAACTGGCCGCGATCATCACCGCCGAGCACGGCAAGGTGTTCTCCGACGCGCAGGGCGAGGTGGCGCGCGGTATCGACGTCATCGAATTCGCATGCGGCATTCCGCAGTTGCTGAAGGGCGACTACACGGACCAGGTCAGCACCGGCATCGACAACTGGACCATGCGCCAGCCGCTCGGCGTGGCGGTCGGCATCACGCCTTTCAATTTCCCGTGCATGGTGCCGTGCTGGATGTTCCCGGTCGCCATCGCAGCCGGCAATACCTTTATCCTGAAGCCGAGCGAGCGCGATCCGAGCGCGAGCTTGCTGATGGCTGACCTGCTGGCGCAAGCCGGATTGCCGGCCGGCGTTTTCAACGTGGTTCAGGGTGACAAGGAAGTGGTCGAGGCGCTGATCGGCCATCCGGACGTGAAGGCCGTGAGCTTCGTCGGGTCGACCCCGATCGCGCAGTCGATCAGCGAGCGCGCCAGCCGGGCCGGCAAGCGCGTGCAGGCGCTGGGCGGCGCCAAGAACCACCTGGTCGTGATGCCGGATGCCGATATCGACAAGGCGGTGGATGCGCTGATCGGCGCTGCCTATGGCTCGGCGGGCGAGCGCTGCATGGCGGTGTCCGTGGCGGTCCTGGTAGGTGACACCGCGGAACGGCTGCTGCCCGCGCTGGTGGAGCGCGCGCGCACCCTGAAGATCGGCAATGGCCTGGACCCGGATGCCGAGATGGGCCCGGCGGTGACCCGTGCGGCGCTGGAGCGCATCGAGGGCTATATCGGCGTCGGTGTGGAAGAGGGCGCCTCCCTTCTGCTCGACGGCCGTGGCTTGCGTGTCGATGGCCACGAGCAGGGCTTCTTCACCGGTGCCACGCTGTTCGACCACGTCACGCCAGAGATGCGGATCTACCGCGAAGAGATCTTCGGTCCCGTGCTCGGTTGCGTTCGCGTGAAGGACTTTGCCGAAGCGGTGGCGCTGATCAATGCCCACGAGTATGCCAACGGCGTCTCCTGCTACACCAGTGACGGCGGCGTTGCCCGTGCGTTCGCGCGGCATATCGAAGTCGGCATGGTCGGCATCAACGTGCCGATCCCGGTGCCCATGGCCTGGCATGGCTTCGGCGGCTGGAAGCGCAGCCTGTTCGGCGACATGCATGCCTATGGCGAGGAAGGCGTGCGGTTCTACACGCGCCAGAAGTCCGTGATGCAGCGCTGGCCCGACAGCATTGCCAAGGGCGCGGAGTTCGCCATGCCGACCGCGAAGTAGCCATCGGTTTTCGTGTCTGGACGTCGGGAGCGTGGGCTTCCGACTGCGCTGTTCGCGCGATAGCGCGCCAATGCGAGCAAAAGGCCGCCTGTCTTTGACAGGCGGTTTTTTTTCGCCTGCGCCGGGTGTTTTCGCAGGTCATTCATCCCTCACCGGAAATGATGGAAGGCATCACCAAAGATCGTTTTACAGGAGCGGTAAGGCCACCTAATTTAGGCGTACCCAACCTTATCTGCATCACGACTGCACGATCAAAAAAGGAGGAGACATGCCCCGTACAACCGCCAATACAACCGCCTGTACAACCGCCTGTTCCATCATTGGCGAACACCCACTCTTCGCGGTGCTGGTCCGGCGGCGAAAACGGCTGGTGGTGCTGCTATCCGCCGTCACGCTGGTTCCGTACTACCTCTTCATTCTCGTTGCGGCGCTGAGCCCCGATACGCTCGCCGCACGGATTTCGGCGCAAAGCAGCGTCAGCGTCGGCTGGCTGGTCGGCGCGCTGATCATCCTGGGCGCGTGGCTTCTGACCGGCGTCTACGTCAGCCGGGCCAACAACGAGTTCGACGGCCTCACCAGCAAGCTGATCCGGGAGGCGTCGAAATGAAGTCCATCGCCAACCTGTCCCTGGCATCGGGTGCCTTGCTTGGCGCCGCCAGCGTCCATGCCGCGCCGGCAGCCCTGCAGTCGGTGCAGACCCAGCCGATCAACCTGGTCGCCATCGTGATGTTCATGCTGTTTGTGCTGGCGACACTGGGCATCACCTGGTGGGCCGCGTCCCGCACCAGGTCGCTGGACGACTTCTACACCTGCAATGGCGGCATTACCGGCTTCCAGAATGGCTTGGCACTGGCCGGCGACTACATGTCGGCGGCCGCGCTGCTGGGTGTCACCAGCATGATCTTCGCCAAGGGCTACGACGGCTTTATCTATGCGATCAGCTTCTTCGTCGCATGGCCGCTGCTGCTGTTCCTGCTCGCGGAAAAGATCCGCAATCTCGGCAGGGTAACGATCGCCGATATCGCCTCCTACCGGCTGGATCAGGACCGGATCCGCACCTTCATGTCGTTCGGCTCGCTGACGATCGTGTGCTTCTACCTGGTCGTCCAGATGGTGGGAGCCGGCCAACTGATCCAGCTGCTGTTCGGGCTCGAGTACCACTACGCCGTGATCGGCGTGGGCCTGCTGATGATGATCTATGTCACCTTCGGCGGGATGGTCGCGACCACCTGGGTGCAGATCATCAAGGCGGTGCTGCTGCTGGCCGGCGGCACGCTGCTGGCGGTCCTGGCGCTGTGGCGGTTCGGCTTTTCGTTTGAGGCGCTGTTGACGCAGGCGGTGGCCAGCCACAAGGACGGCGCGAAGATCCTCGCACCTGGCGCGCTTGTTTCCGACCCGCTGTCGATGCTGTCGCTATCGGCGGGCCTGGTGTTCGGCACGGCGGGGCTGCCGCATATCCTGATGCGCTTCTTCACGGTGCCCGATGCGCAGCAAGCCCGCAAATCGGTCTTTATCGCAACCGGGTTCATCGGCTTCTTCTTCCTCATCGTGGCGGTGCTGGGGCTGTCGGCCATCGTCATCGTCGGGCAGGACGGTGCGTTCTTCGAGGGTGGCGTACCGGGAGGCAGGATGATCGGCGGCAGCAATATGGCGGTAATGCACCTTGCCAAAGCGCTTGGCGGAGACCTGTTCCTTGGCTTCCTGTCGGCGGTTGCCTTCGCCACCATCCTGGCGGTCGTCGCGGGCCTGACCATGGCGGGCACCTCGGCGATTTCGCACGACCTGTACGCCAGGGTGCTCAGGAAGAATACGGCCAGCCCTGTGGAAGAGATGCGCGTGTCCCGCATGGCGTCGGTGTCGATCGGCGTGGTCGCGGTGGCGCTCGGGATCCTGTTCAAGGAGCAGAACATCGCCTTCCTGGTGGCGCTGACCTTTGGCGTGGCAGCGTCGGTCAATTTCCCGATCCTCGTGCTTTCCATCTACTGGAAGGGGCTGACCACGCGCGGCGCCCTGGCCGGCGGCATCGCCGGACTGGTGTGCGCGGTCGGGCTGGTGATCCTGTCGCCCGCGGTCTGGGTCAAGATCCTTGGCTTCAACGCAGCCGTCTTTCCCTACGACTATCCCGCCATCGTCTCGATGAATGTGGCGCTGCTATGCACCTGGCTGGTCTCGGTCACCGATCGCAGCGCGCGCAGCCGCCGCGAGCGGGATGCCTATGGCGACCAGTTTGTCCGTGCCCAGACCGGCATCGGCGCGTCCGGCGCGGTGAGCCACTAAGCCAGCGGATCGACAGTGCGAGCCGTTGCCTTCACCCACCATCGATTTGAAGTCATCCGGAGTTGAACAATGCAGATGAGAGACACAGGACTGGGCTTTTCGCCCATCACGATCGGCCTGCACTGGCTGATCGCAGCCGGGGTGTCGGTCATGGTCTGGCTTGGCCTGTCAGCGGGCCAGATGGACGCGGGCGCCGCCAAGGCCGAACTGGTCGCGATGCACAGCACGCTGGGCACGGCGCTCTTTATCGTGGCGGCTTACCGGCTGTGGGCACGGCTCACGTCGTATCACCCGCTGCCGGTGGGCACGCCGAATCCCATCGAGGTGATGATCAGCCGCTCGGTCGCCGTCGCACTGGCGCTGGCGCCCGTGCTGCTGCCGCTTGACGGCTGGCTGGCCATGTCGGCGGCTGGCGACGTGGTGCGGCTGCCCGGCGGGATCGCGCTGCCCGCCATCGTAGCGCCCAATCCGGAGGTGGAGTACGTCGCCAGACTGCTGCACAAGATCGGCGCGTACGCGTTCCTGGCCGGCCTGGCGCTCCACATTTTCGGCGCCATGAAGAATCATTTCGTTCTGAAGAATGACACGCTGAAGCGCATGCTCGGCAAGCGAGTGGAGCTCTGATGATGCAAGCAATCATGCAAGACGCAATCAAGCAAAACGATATGCACGCCGCGCCGATGGGGCCGGCGGCAGCCCTGTGCGGTATCCGCTATCCCGTGTTCCAGGCCGGCATGGCTGGCATATCGGGGCCGGCACTGACCGCTGCCGTGTCCAATGCCGGAGGGCTCGGGCATCTTGGCGGGCTGCGGCTACCGCCGCTGGCATTGCGCAAATGGATCCGCGAGACCAGGGCACTTACCGACAAGCCGTTCGGCGTGAACATCGTTCCGTCCTTCGGCGGACCGGAAGTTTTCGAGGCACAGTTCCGGGTGATTCTCGAAGAGAAGCCGCGCGTGGTCTCGCTGTTCTATGGCGACTTTGCCGAGATGATCCCCCGCGCGAAAGCGGCCGGTATCACGGTGATCGTGCAAGTCGGGTCGGTCGCGCTTGCCCGTCAGGCGATAGCGTGGGGCGCCGACATTTTGGTCGCTCAGGGAGCCGAGGGCGGCGGCCATCTCAACCGCGGCACCATCGGCGTGCTGTCGCTGGTACCTGCCTTCGTCGAAATCGCCGAGGGCCGGCCGGTGCTGGCTGCCGGCGGCATCACGGATCGTGCCGACGTGCGGGCCGTGCTGGAGGTGGGCGCTGCCGGCGTGTGGGTGGGCACCGCCTTTGTTGCCAGCGACGAATCCCTGGCCCACGACTTGTACAAGCAGAAGATCGTGGAAGCGACCATCGATGACACCGAGTATCGCACCGGCTATTCGTTCGGTTGGAAGTTCGGAACGCCGCATCGGGTGATCCCCAACCGCAGGAAGTGGAATCCGATCAAGTACGTCGGCGGCGGCGCGCGCGTCATCGACAAGCCCGAGATGGCGGAAAAGCTGTCGCTGTATGCGGGGCAGGGCGTGGGCAAGATCCACGGCGTCGTTCCCGCCGCCGAGCGCCTCGCGGAACTGGTGGCGGGATTCTCGGGCTGGCATGCGGGCGAGCACCGGACCGCGGCGCCTCCCTTGCAGGCCGTCGCCTGAATGGCGCCCTTTCTCAGGGCGTTGCTGGTATGCGCCCTCGGCATGCCGCTGGCTGCCGTGTGGGCGTCGGAAGCGGCGGTGTTTCCGCTGGCAATCACTGCGTTGACCGCCGGCGTCCCGGCGCGGGGCGGGACCAGGCGCATCGCGGGCTTTGCCGCTTCCCATTTGCTCAGCGGTGCCGCCGCGTTTGGCGTCGGTGCGCTGATGACATCGCTTCCGGCGGCGGCGATCAGTCATCAGCCCTTTCTATGGCTGCCGGGGTGCATCGTGTTGCTGGCCATCCAGGCCACGACGCTGCGCCATCCTCCCGCGCTCGCCAGCGGCGGCGCGGTCCTGCTCGGCCTGCCACTGCCGGCAGTCGTTGCCTGTACGGCGCTGACCGCGATCGTGCTGGGGCTGGAAAGCCGGCTTGCACGCGCCGGCTGAGCGGCCGGCAATTCAACCGGACACCGTGAACTGCTCATGCGCCATGCTGGCCATGGCCCGCAGCGCCGCCGTTTCAAAGGTGTCCTTGCGCCGGACGAAGACAGTCGCCACCTTTGCGAATTCGTCGGGCAGCCGATGGCATGCAATCTGGTCGCGCGATTCATGGTGTTCGACCACTGCCTTGGGCAGGATCGTGACGCCCATGCCCGCGGCGGTGCAGGACAGGATGCCGTCAAGCGTTCCAAGTTCCAGGATCTGCCCCGGGATCAGCCCGGCCTGGTAGAGCCATTGCTCCAGCGTGGAGCGATAGAAGCACCCGGAGCGGAACACCAGAACGGTGTGCTGCGTCATCTCGCTGGCCAGCTCGGCAAGCGTGGCGTACCTGCTGCTGCTGACCAGCACCAGTTCCTCGTTGAAGACCGCTTCCTGATGGAGCGCGCGGTTCTGGTGAAAGCCTCCGACAAAGGCGCCGTCCAGCCGGTGCGCTTCGACGGCCTTGATCAGCTCCGCCGTGGTGCCGGTGGTCAGCGACAGCTGCACCTCGGGATAGCGCTCGCGGTACCGCGCCAGCACCCTTGGCAACCGCACCGCGGCGGTGGTCTCCATGGAGCCTAGCCGCAACGGCCCGGCGGGCACGGAGCTGTCCAGCAGCGCGCTACGGCTTTCTTCGGTGAGCTGGAGAATCCGTTGCGCGTAGCCAAGAAAAACCTGTCCGGCCGAGGTCAGCGTGATGCCGGTCTTGCGGCGGATAAAGAGAGGCTGCTGCAGTTCGGCCTCCAGCTCCTTGACGCGCATGGTGATGTTGGATTGCACGCAGTGAACCTTTTCCGCGGCAGCGGTGAAGCTGCCATACTCCGCGGCCGCGCAGAACATCTTCAGCTGGCGTAGTTCCATGTCGCCGGGCCTCCATCCATGATTGGTAGTGATGCATGGAATGCCGATATAGCATTGGCCATGCTGCCTGCTGCAAATCTATAGTCCGACAAGATGCATGACGGAGTCACCAATGCCTGAAACGACAAGCAACGTACCGATTGACGCGATATTTGCCGGTGGCATCGGCATACTCGGAGAAGAGGGGCATCGCAGCGGCATCTTCAAGCGGCGCATTGAAGGCGAGGCCCGGGTCATCGCGGAAGGCATCATTGGCGATCAGCATGCGGACAGGCGCGTGCATGGCGGCCCCGAGAAGGCCGTCCACCATTTCGCCAGCGAAAACTACGCAACGCTGGCGACCGCCTTGCCCCAGGTTGCCGATGCGCTGGTTCCCGGCAGCCTCGGCGAAAACATTGCCACGGTCGGGCTCGATGAGCGCAACGTGCATGTCGGTGACATCTATCGGGCCGGCGGCGTCGTGCTGCAGGTTTCGCAGCCGCGCAGTCCCTGCTGGAAGATCAATCATCGTTTCGCCGTGGAAGGGATGTCGTTGCTGGTGGCCAGGGAGCGCACCACCGGCTGGTATTACCGCGTGCTCCAGCCGGGAACGATCCGGCAGGGAGATGCCTTGCAGCGCCTCGAACGCACGACCGACCGGTTTTCGATCAGCGAGTTCTGGCGGGTCGTGTCGGCGCACGTGCCGGAAGTCGACGACATGCTGGCGCTCGTTGCCGTGGACGGCCTGGCCGATGACTGGAAGCGGCAGCTGACCGAGCGCGTGCGGTGGATACGCGAGCGCCGTGCCGCCATGGACGCCGACCCGCTGCAGCGCTGACACAGCGGCCGGCACGGCGAGCCTATGCGGACACGCGTTGCAGCGAGGCCAGGCGCGCGATCGCATCCCGCAATTCTGACTGCAGCCGTTCGACGAGCTCGGCCGCGGGCAGCGCTCGCGCCAGCGGTACCGCCTGTCCCGCCCACTGGGCCGCGTAGTCGGCGCTTCCCGTGGCCTTGGCGGCGGCATGAAGCGCCTTGCCGGCGTCATAGGTGATGGGGTAGTCGGGTATGGCCGGCGCGTCTGGATGCTCGCCGAGTTCCGTGAAGCGATTGGTGAAGCCCCGGGCGGCGCGGCCGGAGATGGCGCGCGTAAGCGTGGTGGGGCGCTTGCTGTCCGCCGCGAGCGCGTCGCGATAGGCTGCATCGATCGATGTCTCAGGGCTGGCGATGAAGGCGGTGCCAAGTTGCGCCGCCTGCGCGCCGAGCGCCAGTACCGCGGCAATGCCCGCGCCGTCCATGATGCCGCCGGCCGCAATGACCGGCAGGCTGGTGTTCTGCACCAGGATGCGCACGAGCGCCAGCGTCCCGAGGCCCTCGTCGTAGGCGGCGGGATCGAATACGCCGCGATGGCCGCCCGCCTCGATGCCTTGCGCGACAATGGCGTCGATGCCCGCTGCTTCGATCTGGCGGGCCTCTTGCAACGACGTCGCGCTGGCCAGCAGCACGATGCCCGCGTCGCGCAGGGCATCGATCTTCTGCTGCGCTGGCAGGCCGAAATGAAAGCTCACGACCGCGGGCTTCTCTTCCAGCAGCATGCGGAGCATGTCCTCGTCCTCGACGAAGCTCTTGTAGATCTCGCGCAGCGTGGTGGGCGCCGTGCTGCCATGCTTCGTGAAGTGCGAGGCCAGATAGTCGAGCCACGCCTTCTTGCGCGCGGGATCAGTCCGGGCCGGCGCATGGCAGAACAGGTTGACATTGAACGGCTTGCCGGTCAGGGCCCGCGTCTCGCGGATCGCCTTGCGCGCACCCTCGGCGTCCATCGCCCCGACACCGAGCGAACCGAGGCCGCCGGCCTCGGACACGGCAGCCGCCAGCGCGGACGTACCGACGCCTGCCATCGGCGCCTGGATGATCGGCGCGGACAGATGGAGGCGCGCAAGCAGGGCGGTGCCGTTGTCCAGAGGCTTCGATGATTCCATGATGCAGTTCCTTGGTTGAATCGCCAGGCGCCTAAGCGCTCCGGGCATAAAGCGGTTGCGTCCGGCAAGGGCGTGCGCGCCAGCACCGGTCAGTCATGGCGCAGTTCCCGCAGGAAGGTCTCGTATGCGGAGGTGCTGAAGCCGGATCGCCTGACCAGGAAGGTATGGACCGGCCTGATCGGCACCGTATGGAATTCCGCCGCATCCGGGTGCAGCGCCAGCAGGGAACGCGGCACGATGCCGACGGCGGACCCTCCGGACACATAGGCAAAGATCGCATGATAGGAAGGCATTTCCACCACGGAGAGCCGGCGGCGCATCTCCTCGCCGCCCGACTCCAGCCAGGCTTCGGCGCACTGCCGATAGGTGCAACCCCGGGCGAAGGCTGCCAGATGCCGCAGCGTGACGTCACTGGGCTGGCGAACCTTCGGATGCGTGGCGGGCAGTACCAGCACCAGCTCTTCGGTCCGCAGGAAAACACCGTCGAGCCCCTCGCCCAGTGCGGCGACATCGAGGCTGCGCGGCGCGCCCGTGCCTGGATGGGCCACCACCGCGCAGTCCAGGCGGTGCGCCAGCACGGCGTCGACCAGGAATTGCGTGGTGCCCGTCGTGACGGTCAGTTCGACATCCGGCCAGGCCGCGTGATAGCGCCCCAGCGGCCTTGGCAGCACGGTTGCCGCTGAACTTTCCATCGAGCCCAGGCGCAGCCTGCCGCTCGGCGCACTGGTGCGCATGGATTGCCGCGCTTCCTCGGCCAGCGCGAGCAATTGCTCGGCATAGCCCAGCAGGCGCTGGCCTTCGGGCGTCAGGATCATCTTCTTGCTGTCACGCTGGAACAGCGAAACACCAAGGCTTTCCTCCAGCTGCTTGATGCGAGTGGTGACATTGGATTGCACCCGTTCCAGCGTCCTGGCCGCCCGCGTGATGCTTTGTTCGCGTGCGACGGCCTGGAAGATTTCAAGTTCGGCAAGCTCCACACCGGCTACGGCACCTTGCGGTGACGTTCTCAAAAAAAGAATGAAAGTTGATTTAGTATTGTGTATCGAGAATGCTATGTCAAGACTGATTCAGCGCGAGGCCGCGGCTTGCCAGGGGGTGGGCGGTGTATTTGAATGGCTGGCGGCGTGCGTTTGCCGTGCCGGCGGGAATGGCGCTAGCTGCCGACGGTAAAGCCGTCCTTCATCGCCTGCCGCAGATAGTCCACAAAGCTTCGCACCGCACGGGGCACGAACGGGCCATAGGGCCGGATGGCGAAGATGAAATCCCCGAAGGCGCCGGCGGCACGCCAGCCCGGCAGGACCCGGACAAGCTTGCCGCTTGCCAGGTCGGCCTGGGCGGTGAAATCCGGCACCAGTGCGATCCCCAGGTGGTTCAGCGCCGCATCGCGCAGCGCTTCGCTGTTGTTCGCCGCAAAGCTGCCGCGAATGCCGACGCTTTGCCGGCTCGACGCGCCGCGGGTCGGCACAAAGCTCCAGCTCGGCTGTTCGCCGCGGCGGAAGTAGTGCAGGCAGTTGTGCCCGGCCAGCTCGGCCGGGGTTTGCGGGGTGCCGGACTTGCGCAGGTAAGTGCGCGAGGCAACCAGCACGGCCTGGGTCCGGCACAGCGTCCAGGCAATATGCGTATCCGGCGCCGCCGAAGCATGCCGGACCGCCAGGTCGAAGCCTTCACGGGCGAGCGACGCGAAGCTGTCCGACAGCTCAAGCTCGATGCGTACCTCGGGATAGGCTTCCAGGAACGCGGGCAGGCGCGGCACCAGTTGCTGCCGGCCCAGCGCCACCGGCGCGGTCACGCGCACCAGTCCGCGTGGCGGACCTGCCGCGTCGCTGATATTGCCGAAGCCCTGCTCGATTGCTTGGAACGAGGTGCGGGTAGTTTCGACGAGCTTTTCGCCGGCTTCGGTCAGTCTGACGCTGCGCGTCGTGCGCCGGACCAGCGCCACCCCCGCGGCACGCTCCAGCTCTGCAATGCGCAGGCTCACAGTCCCCTTGCTGACGCCAAGCTGGACCGCGGCAGCAGTGAAGCTGCCAAGTTCACTCAGCTTGATCAGGCTATGCAGTTGCGGCCACAGCGTATCGAGTTTCTCGTAGCTCATGAATGCAGGCGCTGGTCAGGCCCGGTCGCGATCGGTCGGAGCACATTCTATCGACATCGGCCACAGTACCGATAGGGCGCCAGGCGGCCCGGCAGCCGGCAGCCCAGCGGCGCGCCCCTATTTCGATCGCGATGCGTGCGGCCCGCGTTCCAGGATCTTGTACAGGTGCGAGCGGGAGATCCGCAGCTGCTCGGCCGCGCGTTTCTTGTTGCCGCCATGGCGCGCCACGGCGTCCATCACCGCGGCATAGGCCAGCTCCCTCATGCCCGCGGCAGGCTCGCTTGTAGATTGCAATGCGGAAGCGGGCGATGGCGGGTCGTCCGCCGCGGAAGTCTCGTACGGATACGCTTGTCCGGCCGCATGCACCGGGGGCTGGACTTCCGGCCCGGACAGGCCGCGCGCCGATGCGCCGCGCGCGAAGTCCGCCACGCGCAGCGTCCGGCCATCGCAGAAGACCAGTGCTTCCTCGATGCGCTGGCGCAGCTGGCGCACATTGCCGGGCCATGGCTGGCCGGCGAGGTAGCGCGCCACTTCGTGGTCGATGCCTGGCGCCGGCATGCCATTGCGCGCGCAGAAGGCGTCGAGGAAATGCTGCAGCAAGGCCGGGATGTCCTCGCGCCGCTGGCGCAGCGCCGGGATGCGCAGCACCACGCCGCTGAGCCGGTAGTACAAGTCCAGGCGAAACCGTCCGGCATCGATCAGCTCGGGAATGTCGCGGTTGGTGGCCGAGACCAGCCGGAAGTCGACCCGCTGCGCGCGATGGCTGCCCAGGCGTTCGACCATGTGGTCTTCGAGCACGCGCAACAGCTTGACCTGCATCTCCATCGGGATGTCGGCGACCTCGTCGAGAAAGACCGTGCCGCCCGCTGCCAGTTCCAGCTTGCCCGCCTGCCCCTGGCGCCGGCTCCCGGTAAAGGCGCCGGGCGCATGGCCGAACAGTTCGGACTCGATCAGCGTGGCGGGCAGGGCAGCCAGGTTCAGGCTGACCAGCGGACGCACGCTCGCCGGCCCGGCTCCGGCGCCGTGGATGGCGCGGGCCACCAGTTCCTTGCCGGTGCCGCTTTCGCCCAGGATCAGTACCGGCACGTCGAGTCGCGCCACGGTCTGGATTTCGCGGCGCAGGCGCTGCATCGGCGCGCTTTCGCCGATCAGGCCGAACGTCGGTTGCCTCTCGTGCAAGCCGTCGCGCAGGTGATCGCGCAGGCCATCAAACTCTCGCTGGTAACGTGCCACTTCCGAGCGCAGCTCGACCAGTTCCTTGTGCATGCGGACCAGCGCTTCCGGCCCCTTGAACATGACCTGCCCGATGGCGCCCACTACCTCGCCGTCCTGGCGGATCGGCATGCGGTTGACCACGCGGGTGGCGCCGTCGAGCTGCTGCAACTGCCCGATCTCGGCCTTCCCGCTGGCCACCACCTGCGGCAGACGCGAATTGGGGATGACCTCGGCCGCCGGGCGGCCGATGCCGGCACCGGTGTCGAGGCCCAGGAATTTCTCGTGGACGGGGCTGATGAATCGCACCTGCCCCGCCTTGTCGACCACGGTGATGGCCTGGTACGGGTCATTCAGGAAGTAGTCCAGGATCGCGCCGGCGAAGGGC
This sequence comes from Cupriavidus oxalaticus, assembly GCF_038900635.1. Taxonomy (GTDB): domain Bacteria; phylum Pseudomonadota; class Gammaproteobacteria; order Burkholderiales; family Burkholderiaceae; genus Cupriavidus; species Cupriavidus oxalaticus_B. Next base: position 311,986 of record NZ_JAYMRX010000006.1, read on the forward strand.
ACTGTGCCGAGGAAGTCGAGCAGCACGGCCTGTGTGTCGGCGCGATGCAGAAGGATCAGCTGGTGGTCGCCGTCTTCCAGGCACAGGCCGATGAATTGCCGGTTGCCCGCCTCGACAGGGAAAAGCCTGCGCCCCTGGCTTGGCGCCTGCGCGTGCGCGCAGGCAGTGAAGGCCGCGTCGGCAATCGCGGGCTCGGTGCAAACGCCGATCGCCGCCAGCCTGGAGCCGTCGCGAGCACAAACCAGCACGCCGAGCGCGACCCCATCCTTGTCTTGTGTCGTCATTGAGGACACTTGATGTCTCCATGCGTGCCTCTGGTGCGGACACGTTTGTGTACTCATGGCGGACATGCTAACGACGGCCGCGGATTTATTCAATGAAATCAACGACCGATTGAGGTGTCCTGTGGCTGGCACGGCTCCTGCGGAGTGTTTTGCGACACATGACCCGCACAAAGACACAGGAGAGGACCGTGAGCTGGCAGCCCGAAATCGATGAACTGGCCCACCGTCGACGGCTTGCTGCCCGGATGGGCGGCGAAGGCAAGGTGGAACGCCACAAGGCGGCCGGCAAGCTGACGGTGCGCGAGCGTATCGATGCACTGGCCGATCCGGGTTCGTTTCGCGAGGTCGGGGGGCTGACCGGCAGCGGCCGCTATGACAGCAACGGGCGCCTGGTGGACCTGGTTCCCTCGAACCTGGTGATGGGCCGCGCGCAGGTCGGCGGCCGGCCGGCGGTGCTGGTGGGGGACGACTTCACCGTGCGCGGCGGTGCCAATGAGGGCGCTGTGGGAGACAAGCTGATCCATGCGGAGAAGATGGCGCACGACCTGCGCTTGCCGATGATCCGTCTGGTCGACGGCACCGGCGGCGGTGGCTCGGTGCGCAATATCGAGATCAAGGGCCATACCCTGATTCCCACCATGAAGGTCTGGCAACACGTGGTGGAGAACATGTCGGTAGTGCCGGTGGTATCGCTGGCCTTGGGATCGGTGGCGGGCATGGGCGCGGCGCGCGTGGCCGCCAGCCACTATTCGTTGATGGTCAGGGAAACCTCGCAACTGTTCAGCGAAGGCCCGCCATCGGTGGTGGCCCGCGTGGGCGAGGAGCTGAGCAAGAACGAACTGGGCGGCAGCCAGATCCACACCCGTAACGGCGTGGTCGACGATGAGGTCGGCACCGAGCAGGAGGCCTTCGTGCGGGCGCGCCAGTTCCTGTCTTACCTGCCGGCTTCCGTATTCGAACTGCCGCCGCGCAGCGAACCCGGCGACGACCCGGCGCGCCGCGACGAGTGGCTGCTGTCGGCTATCCCGCGGGATAGCCGGGCCGACTACAGGATCCGGCCCATCGTGCAGACGCTGGTGGACGCCGATTCCTTCTTCGAGATCGGCACGCACTGGGGCCGCGCCGTCATCACCGCGCTCGCGCGCCTGGATGGCTGGCCGGTGGCGGTGATCGCCAGCGACCCGTCCTTCCATGGCGGCAGCTGGGACAGCGACAGCGCCGAGAAATTCACGCGCTTCGTCGACATGGCGCAGGCCTTCCATCTGCCGGTGGTCAACCTGGTCGATACGGCCGGGTTCCAGGTCGGACTCGAGGCAGAGAAGGCAGGGATCATGCGCTACGGCGTGCGCGCGCTGGCGGCGCTCTACCAGGCCACGGTGCCGTGGTGCTCGGTGATCCTGCGCCGTGCCTACGGCGTGTCGGCAGCCGGCCACCAGCACATGGGGCGCTTCAATTTCCGCTATGCCTGGCCCTCCGCCAACTGGGGCGCATTGCCGATCGAAGGCGGCCTCGATGTCGCCTACAAGGCCGAGATCGAAGGCGCCGACGATCCGGTGCAGAAGCGCGCGGAAATCGAGCTGCGCGTGCGCAGCCTGACGTCGCCTTTCCGCAGCGCGGAAGCGTTCGTCATCGAGGACATCATCGACCCGCGCGAGACCCGCACGCTGCTGTGCGAGTTCGCCAACCTGGCGGCGCCGCTGCGCGAAGCCGGCCTCAGCCGCTTTGGCATCCGGCCCTGAGCGGCCGGGCCAGGCGTCGGGGGCACTGCACAGACATCGAAATACAAACGAGGAGACTGCATTGAAGAAGCTGTTGATCGCCAATCGAGGGGAGATCGCGCTGCGCGTCCTGCGCGCCGCACGCGATCTGGAGATCGGAACCGTCGCGGTCTATTCGCAAGACGACCAGGGCGCGTTGCACCGGATCCTTGCCGACGAGGCCATTGCCCTCGACGGTGCCGGGCCGGGTGCGTACATAGACATCGCGGGCATCATTGCCGCGGCGAAGGCATCCGGTTGCGATGCGATCCATCCGGGCTATGGATTCCTCAGCGAACGGGCCGACTTTGCCCAGGCCTGCCACGACGCCGGCATCCGCTTTATCGGCCCCACCGTCGAGCAGTTGGCGCTGTTCGGCGACAAGGGGCGGGCGCTTGAACTGGCGGCCGACAGCGACGTTCCGGTCATGCCGGCGACACGTGGCGCAGCCTCGCTCGAGGAAATCACCGGCTTCTTCGACAGGCAAGGCGGCGCCGGCGTGGTGATCAAGGCCGTTGGCGGCGGCGGCGGCCGCGGCATGCGCGTGGTCCGCCGACGCGAAGAGCTGGCTGAAGCCTATGCGCGCTGCCGCTCCGAGGCGGGCTCGGCGTTCGGCATCGATGCCGTCTACGCCGAGCGGCTGGTTGCCCGCGCGCGCCATATCGAAGTGCAGATTGCCGGCGACGGCGCGCACGTCATTGCCCTCGGCGAACGCGACTGCACCTTGCAGCGCCGCTTCCAGAAGCTGGTGGAAATCGCCCCCAGCCCGGTGCTCAAGCCGCAGTTGCGCGAGCAGATCATCAAGGCGGCGCTCAGGCTGGCGCGCCGCGTCAACTACCAGAGCCTGGGCACCTTCGAGTTCCTGGTCGAGGAAACCGAATCCGGCGAGCAGAAGGATTTCGTTTTCATCGAAGCCAATCCCCGCTTGCAGGTCGAGCACACCATCACCGAGCAGGTCACCGGCGTCGACCTGGTCGCGCTGCAGATCGGGATTGCGGCGGGGCAGACGCTCTCCGGTCTCGGCCTGGACCCCGCTGCGCCGCCGCAAGCCCGGGGCTATGCCATCCAGGTGCGCATCAACGCGGAGATGACCGACGCACAAGGCCTGGCGCGGCCGGCGCACGGCCGCCTGGAGCGCTTCGATCCGCCCTCGGGTCCCGACGTCCGCGTCGATTCCCATGGCTATGCCGGCTATGAACCGTCGCCGAACTTCGACACCTTGCTGGCCAAGCTGATCGTCAGCAGTGCAATGCCGAAATTCGACGCGGCCGTGCGGCGCCTGCAGCGCAGCCTGGCGGAGTTCCGCATCGCCGGCGTGCCGACCAACCTCAACCTGCTGCGCGCGCTGGCGCAGCGAGACGATTTCCTCGCGCAGGATGTCCATACCCGGCACTTCGAAGCGATCGTGCAGGAACTGACCGCATCGGCGGAGGCCATCGCGCAAGCCGGACGCGCGCAGGAGGCGTTGCTGGGCGGCTCGGCCGGCCCTTCGCACGCGCATGCGCCGCGCCATGCCGAGCCGGAAGAGGAAGTCAGCGAGGGCCTGGTGGCGATCCGCGCACCGCTGACCGGCAGGGTGGTGGAGATTGCCGTCGCGCTGGACGAGATCGTCAAGCCGGGGCAGACGGTCGCGGTGCTCGACGCCATGAAGATGGAGCACGCCATCGTCGCGGCATGCGGCGGGCGCGTGGTCGACCTGCGGCTGGAGCCGGGCGCGCTGGCAGCCGAAAACCAGGTGCTAATCGTACTGGAGCAGCTTGAGGCCGAAGGCATCTCCATAGCCGCCGCGCAGCAGGTCGATCCCAATGCGATCCGCGCGGATTTGCAGCGCGTACTGGACCGGCATGCCTACCTCGATGACGCCGCGCGTCCCGATGCAGTCGCCAGGCGCCGCTCGCGCGGGCAGCGCACCGCGCGCGAAAACGTCGCGGACCTGTGCGATCCGGATACCTTCGTCGAGTATGGCGCGCTGGCGCTCGCCGCGCAGGCTTCGCGCCGCAGCCAGCAGGACCTGATCGTCAACACCCCGGCGGATGGCCTGATCACGGGCATCGGCAATATCAACGGCGAACTGGTCGGCAAGGAGCGGGCACGCAGCGCGGTAATGGCCTACGACGCCACGGTGATGGCCGGAACGCAGGGCAAGCGCAACCATATCAAGACCGACCGCATCGTGGAGGTGGCGCTGCGCGACGAGCTGCCGCTGGTGCTGTTTGGCGAAGGCGGTGGCGGCCGGCCCGGCGACGTGGATTTCCCTTCGGTGTCCGGGCTGTACCAGCCGTCGTTCGCCGCCTTTGCCGAACTGAGCGGCAATGTGCCGGTGGTGGGCATTGTCTCGGGACGCTGCTTCGCCGGCAACGCGGCCTTTCTCGGCTGCTGCGACGTCATCATTGCCGACCGGTCGGCCAACATCGGCATGGCGGGACCGGCCATGATCGAAGGCGGCGGCCTCGGCATCTTCAGTCCCGAGGAGGTCGGGCCCGCATCGGTGCAGCATGCCAACGGCGTGGTCGATATCCTGGTCGACAACGAGGCCGAAGCCGTGCAGGCGGCCAGGCACTACCTGTCCATGTTCCAGGGGCGCGTGGCGCACTGGGGCGCGCCGGAGGCGCTGGCGCTGCGCCATGTCGTCCCCGAGAACCGGCTGCGCGTCTACGACACCCGCAAGGCCATCGAGGGCATCGCCGACGTCGGCAGCGTGCTGATGCTGCGCAGCGGCTTCGGCGCGGGCATCCACACCGCGCTGGCCCGCGTGGAAGGGCAGCCGGTCGGCATCATGGCCAATAACCCCTATCACCTTGGCGGCGCCATCGATGCGGATGCCGCGGACAAGGCATCGCGCTTCATGCAGCTGTGCGATGCGCACGGGCTGCCGATCGTCTCGCTGATCGACACCCCCGGGTTCATGGTCGGGCCGGAGGTCGAGGCCCGCGCACAGGTGCGGCACGTGTCGCGCATGTTCCTGACGGCGGCCAAGCTGCGCGTCGCCTTGCTGGCGGTGACGCTGCGCAAGGGCTACGGCCTTGGCGCCATGGCCATGGCGGGCGGTGGCTTCCGCTCGGCAAGCTTCACCGTGTCGTGGCCGACCGGCGAGTTCGGCCCGATGGGCCTGGAAGGCGCTGTCAGGCTGGGCTTCAAGAAGGAGCTCGAGGCGGTACCGGATGGTCCCGAGCGCAAGGCGCTGTTCGACAGGTTGGTGGCCCAGTCCTACGAGCGCGGCCACGCGATCAACACCGCGGCTGCGGTCGAGATCGACGCGGTGATCGACCCCGCGCAGACACGGAAGTGGATCGCACAGGGCATCGCATCCGCGGAAGTGCGCAGCCGCAGGGAGCGCCGCGGCTTCATCGATGCGTGGTAAGCGCCGTGCCTGACGAGTCCATACACAGAGCCAGGAGGCTTCCATGATCAAGCATGGTATTGACCCGGCGCAGCTGGCGCTGGGTGGGCTGCGCGTGCTCGAAGTCGGCAGCGGGCCGGCGCTGGCGTACGCGGGCAAGCTGTTCTCAGACTTCGGCGCCGAAGTCATCAAGGTGGAAAGCCCGGCCGGCGACGACTGGCGGCAGATGCCGCCCATGGTCAGCGCAGCGGGGGGCGCGCGGCCGGAAAGCGCGCTCTTTGCATGGCTGAACACCAACAAGCGCAGCGTCACCGCGGATGACGCAAACGCCGGGGACAGCGCATGGCTGGCCGAGCTGGCGAAAACCTGCGACGTGGTGCTGGACGCCCGTGCCCTGACCGAAGGCCCTGGCATTCTCGGCACACCGGTCTGGCAGCGCGCGGGCGATGAAACGCGGGGACACGAGCCAATCGAGGTGGCACTCACCTGGTTCGGCGAGAGCGGGCCGTACAGCCACTACGCGGGCGCCGAAGCCGTGTGCCGCGGGCTTGCCGGCGCCGTGCACGGCAGCGGCCCCGCAGACGGGCCGCCACACATGCCGCACGACGTGCAGTCGGCGATCGTAGTGGGGTTGAGCGCATTCTCGGCCGCCGTCGCGGCGCTGATCGGGAGCGGGCAGGGCAGCCGCCGCTATGTGCTGAGTGCCCACGAATCCATCTTCAGCGTGGTCGAGATGGAAGCGGGCATGGTGCAGGACAATCGCCATCCGCTCCAGCGCCTTGGCGTCAACCGGTTCTGCGGCACGCATCCGGCGGGGATCTACCAGACTGCCGAAGGCTGGATCGGCATCTTTACGCACACCCTGCCGCAGTGGAGGGGCCTGTGCGATGCCATCGGACGTCCGGACCTCGGCAGCGATCCGCGCTACGCAAGCGGCCCGGAGCGGATGGCACACGCGGACGACATCGACGCATTGCTGATGCCTGCGTTCCTGACACGCACGGCCCGCCAGTGGTTCGAGATCCTGGGCGACAAGAAGCATCCCGCCGTGGTCGTGCCCTCCATGGAGACACTGCTTGGCCAGGCAGTGCATCGGCAGCGGGGCGCGTTCGTACCGGTCGGCGTGGGCGAGGCATCGTTTGAAGGCCCGGTCGTGCCGCTACGCCTCGATGCGGCGGGTCCGCTGCCCGGTGGAAAGGCGCCGGCAAAGGGCGCGCATACCCTGCACTATCGGACCTCGGGACTGGATCATCGCCCGCGCCTGGAGCTGAGGCGAACGGCCGGCGAGCGCTTGCCGCTGCAAGGACTTCGCGTCGTCGACCTGACGATGGGCTGGGCGGGGCCGCTTGCGGCGAGGACGCTGGCCGACTTCGGCGCGGAGATCATCAAGGTCGAAAGCACCGCCTACCCCGACTGGTGGCGCGGTGCCAATTTCACCGAGGCGTTCTATCGGGACAGGCTGTACGAGAAGAACTCGAACTTCAACCTGATGAACCGCAACAAGCTGGGCATCACGCTGGACCTGACACGGCCCGAAGGCAAGCAGTTGCTGCTGCAGCTGGTCGAAGGCGCCGACGCGGTCATCGAGAATTACTCCGCCGAGGTCTTGCCGAAGCTGGGCCTGGACTACGAAGCGCTGCGCGCCAGAAACGAACGGCTTGTCATGCTGTCGATGCCGGCCTTCGGGCTCGGCAATGCGTGGAGCAATACCCGCGCCTACGGCGGCACGCTCGAGCAGGCCAGCGGGCTGCCGCTATACACGGGGCACCCGGATGGTCCGCCGGCGATGACGTCATACGCCTATGGCGACCCGATCGGTGGCCTCAATGGCGGCGCGGCGATCCTCCTCGCCCTGTTTGTCCAGCAAGCGACGGGGCAGGGGCGGCACATCAACCTGTCGCAGGTGGAGGCCATGTTGCCGATGGCCGCGCCGTTCATGCTGGAGCAATCCCTCTGCGGCACCGTATCGCCGCGCCAGGGCAATCGCCATCCGATGTACGCGCCGCATGGGTGCTTCCGTTGCGCCGGCGACGATGCGTGGATCGTGCTGACGGTGACCGACGCGGACTGGCCCGCGCTGTGCCGCGCGATCGGCCGGGCAGACCTCGCGGCCGATCCGCGGCTGGCGCAGGCAGCGGGCCGGCGCGCCGAGGAGGACAGGATCGAGCAAGCGATCCAGTCCTGGTGCCTGGCCCGCCACGCCGAAGAGGCAATGCACCTGCTGCAACAGGCCGGGATCGCCGCCGGCGTGGTGCGCCCCATGTCGCAGGTGCTGCAGGACAACCACCTGCGAGCGCGCGGATTCTGGCGTGAAGTCGAGCGCGCCCATATCGGCACCTACACGGCCAGCACTGCGTGGTTCAGGACCGGGTCGGGCCCCGTGCCCATCCGCAATGTCGCGCCGACACTGGGCGAACACACCGATGCGGTGTTGAGCCGCGTGCTTGGACTGAGCGCGGACCACATAGCAAGCCTGGAGCGGCAGGGCATCACCGGCACCGTCGCGAAGCCAAAGCAGGCGAAGGAAATGGCATAGGCGGCAATGTATTCAGGACACCACTATTACGATACGGAGACGACATGAACAAACCGACATGGATTCAGCGCTGCCACGCAAGCGCGAAGGCCGGCAAATTCAGCATGGCGACAGCCGCGCTGGGCATCTTGGCCACGATGATGGCCGCGCCGGCTGCGGCGCAGAACAATGGCTGGCCGAGCAAGCCGATCCGGATGATCGTCCCGTTTCCGGCGGGGTCGTTCACGGATACCGTGGCGCGGGTGCTTTCGGAGCGCCTGACCAGGTCCCTCGGCCAGCCCGTGGTCGTGGAAAACAAGGCCGGAGCGAACGGACTGATCGGTGTCGGCGAGGCCGCCAAGGCCGCGCCCGACGGGTATACCTTGCTGGTCACCAACTCCAGCAGCATCACCATCAACCCGCAGATCTACAAGAAAGGCACTTACTCGCCGAAGGACTTCACGCCGGTCACCCTGGTGCTTGAGGCGCCGTTCATCCTCGTCACCAATCCGGACTGGTCGCAGAAGAACTCGGTCGGTTCGGTACCGGAACTCGTGCGCTACGCGACACAGCATCCCGGCAAGGTCAGCTATGGCTCGGCCGGACCGGGCAATATCGCGCATCTCAGCTTCGCCATGCTGAACAACCGGGCGAAGATCAAGACCACGCACATTCCGTACAAGTCCGCAGCGCAGGCGCAACTGGCCGTGATCAGCGGCGAGCTGGATACGGCCTTCGACACCTGGACCGCGCTGCCTCAGATCAAGGCAGGCAAGCTGAAGCCCATCGCCGTCAGCGCATCGAAGCGCATGACGCAGTTGCCGGACGTGCCGACGCTGGAGGAGCTTGGCATTTCGCCCTTCAACGTGACCTTCTGGATCGGCATGCTGGCACCGGCCGGCACGCCGCCGCAGATCGTCCAGAAGCTTCATTCGGTCACGCAGGGGCTTCTTGAAGACAGCAAGGCGAAGACAGCGCTGGGCCAGCAAGGCGATGTCGTGATGATCGATCCGGCAAACTTCGCGAAGCGTGTGGAGAAGGAAGAGGGCAACTGGACGGCGGTGATCCAGCGCGAAGGCATCACGCTGGATTGAGCTGGCAAATGGCACGGCGGCGGACGGGAATCCTGCGCGTAATGTGCATACATATGAAGTGGCCTTCAGCACGTTGAAGCGTTTTACCGTATCGTGTCGGTCTGATGCTGCCTCTGGCGGCAACGGTAACCGGCAACGACAGTGTCCGACACAGCGCCCCTTCCATCCGCGTCTGCCGCCGCCGCAGACAACGCCATGACCGCGCGCGAGCGCCGCGGCATGGCTGCCATCCTGATCGCCGTCGCCCTGGCGACCCTCGATACCGCCATCGCCAATACGGCGCTGCCCTCGATCGCCGCCGACCTGCGCGCCACGCCGGCGGCGTCAGTATGGGTGATCAATGCGTACCAGCTCGCCATGGTTGCCACGCTGCTGCCGTTCGCGGCGCTGGGCGGCATCCTGGGGCACCGGCGCATCTATCTTGGCGGCGTCGCGGTGTTCACCGTCGCGTCGGTCGTGTGCGCGCTGGCTTGGTCGTTGCCGTCGCTGGCGGCGGCACGTGCGCTGCAAGGCATCGGTGCGGCCGCGATCATGAGCGTCAACACGGCGCTGATCAGTTCCATCTTTCCGATGCACAGGCTGGGGCGCGGGCTGGGATTGAATGCGCTGGTGGTCGGCGTGTCGTTCGCGGTGGGGCCGACGGTGGCGTCGGTGATCCTGTCGTTCGGCACGTGGCCGTGGCTGTTCGCGGTCAACCTGCCGATCGGGCTGCTGGCGTTGGGAATCGCGCACGGCGCGCTGCCGCAGACGCCGCGCGGCACGCAGGCTTTCGACCGGGTCGCGGCGCTGCTCAACGTGGTGGCCTTTGCCGCGCTGATCTTCGCGCTGGGCGAAGGCGCGCAGCGCGCGCCGCTGCACGAGTCGCTCGCGGCCGCCGGCGTGTTCGTGGTGGCGTTCGGCCTGCTGGTCTGGCGCGAACGCGGCCGGGCCGCGCCGATGCTGCCGCTGGACCTGTTCCGCCGGCCGATGTTCGCGCTGTCTACGCTGACCGCGGTGTGCTCGTTCGCGGCGCAGGGGCTGGCGTTTGTGTCGCTGCCGTTCTACTTCCAGCATGTGCTGGGGCGGGGGCAGGTCGAAACCGGGTTCCTGCTGACCCCATGGTCGGTGGTGGTGGCGCTGATGGCGCCGCTGGCTGGCCGGCTTTCCGACCGCTATCCGCCGGGCCTGCTTGGCGGAGTGGGACTGGCGGTGCTGAGTGCAGGCATGGTGTCGCTGGCGCTGTTGCCGGACAACCCCAGCGCGCTCGATATCGGCCTCCGCATGTGCATCTGCGGCGCCGGTTTTGGTTTCTTCCAGTCGCCCAACCTGAAGGCCCTGATGGCCAGCGCCCCGCGCGAGCGCAGCGGCGGTGCCAGCGGCGTGATTGCCACCGCGCGCCTGCTGGGCCAGGCCACCGGCGCCGCGCTGGTGGCGCTGTGCTTTGGCATCGGCGGAACGCACGGTCCGGGGCTGGCCCTGGCGCTGGGCGCCGCCTTTGCCGCGGTGGCTGCGATAGCGAGCTGGCTGCGGCTGGTCGCGCCGGACCCCCTGGCGCCCGCCTGACCCTCCTGAGGGCATGGCCTTGTTGTGTTTTGTATCGATCGATCTATAATCCGTTTCATAGCGAACGATACAAAACCGAGCGACCATGGCCAGACCCCGCAAGTTCGACGAACAGGCCGCGCTGACTGCCGCGCTGGAAGCCTTCTGGGCCCGCGGCTACGAAGCCACGTCCACGCGCGACCTGACCAGTGCCATGGGCATGACCCAGCCCAGCCTGTACAACGCCTTCGGCGACAAGCGCTCGTTGTTCCTGCTGGCGCTGGAAGGCTATGTCGAAGCCAGCATGCGCGAGCGGATCGGCCGGCTGGGCGCGACGCTGCCACCCGCAGCGGCGATTTCGGCCTACCTGTCCGAAAGCCTGGAGCGCTCGCTGGCGGATCCGCTGCACCGCGGCTGCCTGCTGGTCAATACCGCACTGGAAGCCACGCCTGACGATCCCGGCCTGCAGCAGAAGGTCGCGGACGCATTCGCCGAAATCCGCGCATTCTTCCGGGACCGGTTCGCCGCCGCCCAGCATGAGGGCGCGGCCAGCACCGGCGTGTCGGCCGACGAGGCTTCGGCACAGTTGCTGGCGACGCTGCTTGGCATGCGCGTACTGGCGCGTGCCGCCCCACAGCGCACATTGCTCGAGGCGGCTTTGCGGCCAACGCTGGCACTGCTCGGCCTGCCACCTCTGAGCACGGCCGCCGCGCCCGGCACCGGCTGATCTCCGCCACTACCGCCTGAATTTTCCCGTTGTAGTTCCCGGACACGCCACCTTGGCAGCGTGCCGGGCGGCTGCATGCCTTTTTTCCGGCGCCATGCCTGGCGCCGATGGCCCCGTATTGCCCGCCGCAAGGGCGGGGGCCAAACCGGAGATTCCCATGTCCAGACCTGCCGGCCTCAGCGCCGCGCCCACGGCGCCCGATCCTTTGGCATGGCGCGAGATCTACGCCGCGCTGTGCGGCCTGTGCGCCAGCCTCGTCGCCATCGGCCTGGCGCGCTTTGCCTACACCGCGTTGATCCCACCGCTGATCCAGTCGCACTGGTTCCCGGCCTCGCAAACCGTCGCGCTGGGCGCGGCCAATTTCGCCGGCTACCTCGCCGGCGCCTTGCTGGGCCGCCCGATGGTATCGGTCTGGTCCAGCCGCACGGTGCTGCGTGCGTTGATGCTTGCCGCCACGCTGGCATTCTTTGCCTGCGCATGGCCGCTGTCGGTGGCGTGGTTCTTCGGCTGGCGCTTTGTCTCCGGGCTGGCCGGGGGCGGCATCATGGTGCTGGTGGCAACCTCGATCCTGCCGCATATCCCGGCGCCGCGCCGCGGGCTGGCGATGGGCACGATCTTCGTCGGGCTCGGGCTGGGTATCGCCGCCTCGGGCACGCTGGTGCCGCGCTTGCTGCAGATCGGCCTGCGCGAGACCTGGCTTGGGTTGGGCGCCGTGGCGCTGGCGCTGACCGCGTTCAGCTGGTTCGGCTGGCCCGGGCCGCTGCCGCAATCCGGTACGGGCGCGGCGGCAAAAGCGCCGCCGGCCGGGGCGCGGCGCCGGCTGCAATGGCTCTACGCGCAATACGCGATCAATGCCTTCGGCCTGGTGCCGGCCATGATGCTGCTGGTCGATCTGGTCGCACGTGGCCTGGGGCGCGGCAGCGAGGTCGGCGCCTCGTACTGGGTGCTCTATGGCCTGGGTGCGATCGCCGGACCGCTGGTGTGCGGCTTTGCCGGCGAGCGCATCGGCTTCGGCGTTGCCTATCGCGTCGCGCTGCTGCTGCAGGGACTTGCCACGGCGCTGCTGGCATTGTCCGGCGATCCGCTTGCGCTAGGCGTGGCGGCGGTGGTCCTCGGTGCCTTCACGCCCGGCATTGCGCCGCTCGGACTGGGCGCGATCCAGGAGGCGCTGCCGCACGACGCGGCCGCGCAGCGCGCCGCCTGGAGCCATGCCACGAGTGCCTTCGCGCTGTTCCAGGCGCTGGCCGGCTACGGCTATGCGTGGATGTTTGCGCATTCGCATGAGAACTACGCGCTGATCTTCGGCTGCGGCGCGGTGGCGCTGGCACTGGCGCTGGTGCTGAGCCTGGCCGGCGGGCGCCGCGCGGCACCGTGAACGCCGCCGGCAGCAATCCCGGCATCGACCTAGAATCCAGATTCCCCCGGCCCCGCTGCGGGCCGGCACGACCTGCAAGGAGCTGCAACGCATGAGCCATCTGTTCGAACCGCTGGAAATCGGCAACCTCCGGCTCGCCAACCGCATCATCATCGCGCCGATGTGCCAGTACTCGGCGCAGGACGGCAACGCTGGCGACTGGCACATGATCCACCTCGGCACGCTGGCGCTGTCCGGCGCCGGCATGGTGATCGTGGAAGCGACGGCAGTCTCGCCGGAAGGCCGCATCACGCCGCAGGACCTGGGCCTGTACTCGGACGACAATGAGGCGGCGCTGGGGCGCGTGGTGCAGGCGATGCGCGCGCATTCGCCCATCGGCATCGCGATCCAGCTTGGCCATGCGGGACGCAAGGCCTCTAGCCACGCGCCGTGGGACGGCGGGCAGCAGATCGCGCCGGATGCGCCCGGCGGCTGGCAAGCCGTGGCGCCGTCGGCGGTGGCGCATGGCGACGGCGAAGTGCCGCCGGCCGCGCTCGACCGCGCCGGCATGGACAAGGTGCGCGACGACTTTGTCGCGGCGGCGCGGCGCGCGGCAAGGCTCGGGCTGGATGGCATCGAGATCCATGCCGCGCACGGCTACCTGCTGCACCAGTTCCTGTCGCCGCTGGCCAACCATCGCGATGACGAATACGGCGGCAGCCTGGAAAACCGCATGCGCTTTCCGATCGAAGTCTTCGACGCGGTGCGCGACGCGTTTCCCGCGGAGCGGCCGGTGTGGATGCGCATTTCGGCCACCGACTGGGTGCCGGGCGGATGGGACATCGAGGGCACCGTGGCCTTGTCCAAAGCAGTGAAGGCGCGCGGCTGCGCGGCGATCCACGTCACTACCGGCGGCGTCTCGCCGCAGCAGGCGATCAAGCTCGGCCCGGGCTACCAGGTGCCGTACGCACAGCGCGTCAAGGCCGAAGTCGGGCTGCCGACGATTGCGGTGGGCCTGATCACCGAGCCCGAGCAGGCCGAAGCGATCATCGCCAACCAGGAGGCCGATGCCGTCTCGCTGGCGCGCGCCATGCTGTATGACCCGCGCTGGCCATGGCATGCGGCCGCGCGGCTGGGTGCCAGCGTCCATGCGCCCAAACAGTACTGGCGCTCGCAGCCGCGAGAGCTGAAAGACCTGTTTGCCGGCGCCGCCTTCGGGCAGCGCTAGGCCCACGACATGTGAAAGGAGGGTAGTGCCATGAAGCCTCGCATCACGCTAGTCACGCTCGGCGTCGACGACCTGGAGCGCGCCGTGCGCTTCTATCGCGACGGACTGGGATTGTCCACGCCTGGCATTGTCGGCCAGCAGTTCGAGCACGGCGCGGTCGCGTTCTTCGACCTGCAGTCCGGGCTGAAGCTGGCGCTGTGGCCCCGCGCGAGCCTGGCGCACGACGCCGGGCTGGCGGTGACACCGCGGGCAACCACCGATTTTTCGCTGGCCCACAACGTCGGCGACAAGGCGGAAGTCGATGCCGTGATGGCGCAGGCGAGCGCGGCAGGCGCCAGCGTGGTCAAGCCGGCGCAGGACACGTTCTGGGGCGGCTATGCCGGCTATTTCCAGGATCCCGACGGGCATCTGTGGGAGGTCGCCTGGAACCCGGAAATGCTGCCCGCCGGCTGACCTGCCGCGCCCGTCTTGCGGCGGCGCACCAGTCGTGGTGCGGCGCCGCAAAGGGATTTCCATGATTGCCACGCCCGCGCGAACTCCCGACTATCCTTGCTAACAGACAGCCATAAGCATGGCGGCGGAGCGGCCCCCACGCAGTGCCTTTGCATCACGCTTCGTCGGCAGACCACCGAAGTAAAGCAATAAGAACAAAATGGCAAGGGAGACATCCATGCAAGTCTATGACAGCCTGCTGTATGTGACTGCGATGGTGCTGGTGTGCTTGTATGTGTATCTGGGCGTGCTGTCGCGCAGTGCCGCGATTCGCCTGGGTTCGCCGGCGATCGTCGCGGGACTGGTGCTCGCCTATTCGCTGTCCCCGCTGCATTCGGGCGGCTGACGCCCGCAGCGGTGCGTGGCCCTCCGGCCTGACGCGGGAGGGTCCTGGCTATTCAGCCTCGGCCTCTGCCTGGCCGTGGCTTGTCTCGCCCTGCACGTTCTGCTCATTCTGCGCGTTCTGCGCGGGGGCATCGCGCAGCAGCATGTCGATCGCCGCGTGCAATTCCTGCGGAACCACCGGCTTGTGCAGCAGCAACGTGCCTGCCGCATGGGCGGTACGCAGCCGGTCCGCCGCCGTATCTCCCGTGATGATGATTGCCGGCACATGGCGGCCCAGCCGCTGCCGGATCGCGTCCAGCGCTTCCTGGCCGGTGCGGTGGCCGCGCAGGCGGTAGTCGGCAAGCACCAGTGCAGGCTGGAACGCCGCCAGCATGGCCAGTGCCTCCTCCTCGGATTCGGCCGTGCGGCAGTCGCATTGCCATGCCCCCAGCAGTTCCGACATGGCGGTGCGGATCGCTTCGTCGTCGTCGATCACCAGCACGCGCAACCCGTCCAGGCCACGCGGTGCCAGCGGGTGCGGCGTCTCTTCCGGCGTGGTCCACGCCATCGGCATGCCGAAGCGGAATACCGACCCGCGCCCGGGGCGCGAGCCCAGCGTGACGTGCGTGCGCATCGTCCGCGCCAGTCCCTCGACGATGGCCAGTCCCAACCCCAGCCCCTTGCGCTGGTCGCGTTCCGGATTGCCGAGCTGGTGGAACTCGCGAAAGATCTCGCGATGCTGCGCGGCGGGAATGCCGATGCCGGTGTCCCATACCTCGATCACGGCGTGCAGCCGGCGCTGGCGGCACGCCACCAGCACGCCGCCCTCTTGCGTATAGCGGATCGCATTGGCGATCAGGTTGCGCAGCACCAGTTCGAGCAGCGTGGGATCGCCGTACAGCGTGGTGGTGGTATCGCGCGTGCGGTACACCAGCCCGCGCGCATCCGCCTGCGGCGCGAATTCGTTCTCGAGCTTGTGCAGCAGCGGCTGCAGCCGGAACGGCCGCGGCCGCGGCGTGATCACGCCGGCTTCGAGCTTGGAGAAGTCCAGCAGCGAGTTCAGCATCTCGCGCGCGGCGCCGGACGATGCTTCGATATGCGCCACCAGCTGGCGCTGGCGCGCATCCAGCGCGGTGCGGCCCAGCGACACCAGGAACAGTCCCATCGCATGCAGCGGCTGGCGCAGGTCATGGCTGGCCGAGGCCAGGAACACCGACTTGGCGCGGCTCGCCTGCTCCGCATCGTGCTGCGC
Organism: Cupriavidus oxalaticus; assembly: GCF_038900635.1. Lineage (GTDB taxonomy): Bacteria > Pseudomonadota > Gammaproteobacteria > Burkholderiales > Burkholderiaceae > Cupriavidus > Cupriavidus oxalaticus_B. The sequence goes on from NZ_JAYMRX010000006.1 coordinate 327,874, forward strand.
GGCCTCGGCACGTGCGGTCTGTTCGCGCAGCTGCGAGATCAGCTCGACGTTCTCGAAGCGCAAGGCGATCGAATGCCGCGCCACGCGCGAATAGTTGCGCGCGAACATGATGAGCACGAACAGGTACAGCGGCGTGCCGAGGAACATCGGCAGGTATTCGATATCGCCGGTGGCCAGGAACGCGATCCAGACCGGCACGATCGACGGGACAAAGAAGCCGATCGCCACCGGCAGGCAGGCGGAGAACACCGCCAGCGCCGCCGCGCTCATGCCGGCGATCAGCGACAGCACGCAGATCACCACCGCCGGCATGCGCACGTCGAGGTAGAGCCATGCCACCAGTCCCCACAGCGCGCCGATCAGCGCGAGCATGGCGGTCATGCCGCGCGCATAGCGGTCCGCGCCTGCCTCGGTCAGCCGCCCGGCCAGCGCCAGCCGCCCGAAGTACGCCACCGCGCAGGCCACTGCCATCGCGCAGGCCCAGGGCAGCGCGCCGGGGCGGTCGCCCGACAGCGTCAGGCCCGCGCCGAGGATAAAGGCCGCCAGCGAGCAGCCCAGCATGGCGATGCCGAAGCTCTGGTCGATCAGCGCCATCTGCGCGGCCAGCAGCCGCGGCTCGTCGAAGCGCGGCAGCAGCCGCAGGCCGTGCTGGCAATCTCCCCGTGCGCGCGGCGGCGTCTTGTCCGCGTTCATCGCGCCGCCTGCACCAGCCCGCGGCGCTGCGCTTCCAGGATGGCTTCGACGCGGCTGACTACGCCGAGGTGGTCGAGGATGGCGGCCACATGGACGCGCACGGTGTTTTCGGACAGGCCCATATGGTAGGCGATGACCTTGTTGGAGCGGCCCAGCGTCAACTGGTGCAGAACCTCCAGCTGGCGCGGCGTGAGTGCGCTGGCGGCATACGGCGCCGGCGCGGCGGCACGTCCGGCTGAACTGGCGTCATCGGAGAAATACGTGCCGCCAGCCAGGCAGCAGGCGATCGCTTCCTCGATCTCGCGCGCATCGGCCGACTTGGGCAGGAAGCCGGCAATCTCGCGCCGTATGTCGGCCGGAATGATTTCCAGTCCGGAGGTGCCGGACACAATCAGGATGCGCGCCGCGGGGAAATGCCGCCGCAATACCTTGACGCCTTCAAGGCCGTTCAGGCCGGGCATCTGGATATCGAGCAGCAGGATATCGACCGTGGCGCCGGCGTGGTCCTGTACCGCCTGCATGACAGAGCCGGCTTCGATGATCTGGCCGACGCTCGGACTGTCGGCCAGGACCAGGCGCAGGCCGGTGCGGAACAAGGTGTGGTCGTCGATCAGCAGAAGGCGGGCGTGTGGCATGGGAACAGGCACCGCGGGCAGCCGGCGCAGGTCAGTCTGGATGCCGTCGCAGCGGGCACGGGCGACAGACATTGGACAAGAATCCGCGGCACTTGTCCATGCACCAGATGCGTGAGCGCGACTAGTCCGGAAAGATTATTGGCCCTGCGCCGTGCCAGTGCGAAGATCCTCTCCGTGGACAGTTCCGCGACGTGTCCATCACCACTTTTCGTTACCCACTACCACCCGGCTGTGGGTATTTTTTTGACTCTTCGCCGCCTTCTGCGAAAACCAATCGTCGCCTGCCGGTCCGTCTTCCGCCGCGACGCATGTCCTCCTCTCGGACGCCAACGTCGCGGCTCGGCCATCACCGAAGACCGTCAGCCGCGGCCTGCCCGCCACCGCGACTTGGCTCCCGGCTCGTCAGCCCCTGCCAAGTGGCTTATCAGCGTCCGCTTGCGACGCTGGCGCAGTCCTTCAAACGCGCGTGCGTAAGAGGGATGATGCCGTGGCGTACGCCGCTGTAGAGGAAAACACCTACAGCGAAAGGCAGCGTGTTACACCTATTATTGCCATCAGTGGCAATTAAGTGATGCGGCAGCGAGGTGGGAGCAAGGCTTTCCGCGCGTCGACGCAGGTCATTCCACGTGTGCTGGCAGCGCAAGCGTGCACGCGCATACGCCGGTCTGTATGGCACAGCGATATAACTTCATTCTGTTGGAGCATGCATGAGTACGTCGGGAACAAAGATCACAGGAAGCAAAATGGAGCTATTGCCCGACCACGCGGAGTTCAACGCACCTGCGCCGGCTGGCGTGGGGCGGAGCGATGCTAGCGTGGTCGAAGCCGAAGCGGGGCGCATCGTGGCTGAAGTGGAAGCCCTGCCACTAACGCCTTTGCATCGGCTAGCACGCGTCATCGTGGGGAGCGCCACCTTTTTCGATGGCTTCGACGTTCTCGCCATTGCCGCCGCGCTGCCTGTGCTGATCAAGCTCTGGTCGCTGTCGCCGGAGCAGGTTGGCATCATCATTTCCGTCGGCTATCTCGGCCAGCTCATCGGATCGCTCGGATTCTCGTACCTTGCTGACAAGTTCGGACGGCTGCGCTGCGCCAGCCTGTCAGTGGCATTGTTCGCGTTTGGCAGCCTGGCATGCGCTTTCGCGAGTGGGCCTGCGAGCCTGATGGCCTATCGGTTTATCCAGGGTCTCGGGCTTGGTGGTGAGTTGCCTGTCGCCGCGACTTACATCAATGAGCTGGCGAAGACCGAGCATCGTGGCCGGTTCGTGCTGTTCTATGAGCTGATCTTTCCCATCGGGCTATTTGCCGCGAGCCTGGTAGGCATGTGGGTCGTGCCGAATATCGGGTGGCAGGCGATGTTCTTCCTTGGGGCGTTGCCGGCATTCATCGCGCTGTGCATGCGTCGCTTCCTTCCCGAGTCGCCCAGGTGGCTGGCGTCAAAGGGGCGCTTCCGGGAAGCAGATGCCGCGCTGGATCGCTTCCGGAAATCTGGCAGGAGCGCCCACACGACGGGCCAACCGGCCATTGCGCAACAAGCGCACCAGCCGGTGGTGCGGCAGGAGCAGCCGGCCACCTGGCGGAGCCTGTTTCGCCCGCCGTTGTTGCGCAGGACCTTTGTTCTGGTCTCGCTGTGGTTCGCCGGCGGCTTCGTGACGGCCGGTGTCACGGCCTGGATGCCCACCATCTATCGCGAGGTGCTCCATGTCGACCTGGCTACCGCGCTCAAGTATGGAACGTACACATCGCTCGCGGGCATCGTCGGCTCGGCGTTCTGCGCGATCGCGATTGACCGGTTCGGGCGTCGCCGGTGGATGACCGTGACCTGGCTCTGTACGGGCTTTGCCATGCTGGCACCCATTGTCTTTGCGCCGATGACCGCTGCCATGACGACTTTCTGCATCTCCATGGCCTTCGGATTTGCGGCTGCCGCGTTTATCGGGTGTTACGTCTATACGCCGGAGTTGTATCCCACCCGGATCCGCACCTTTGGTGTCGGCGTATCGAGCGCAATGCTGCGGCTGGCTTCCATCATCTGTCCGTCGATGATCGGATGGTTCGTCGCGCGGGGCACGTTGTCCACGTCTTACGTTGCCATCGCCGGGGTCGCATTCTTTGCGGCGCTTGCCGTGGGGCTCTTCGGCGAGGAGACGACCGGACGGACGCTCGAGGACACATCTTCGGTTCCCCAACCAGATCAAGCGGCTTAAATTTGCCTTTAATTGCCACAAATGGAAATTGGTGATGGGCAAGCGACCAGTTCAAACCTTCAGGCGGGTTGATATGAAATACAGCATCGTCTCAGCGCTAATGCTCGGTTGTGCCGACGCGGTGTTCGCGCAGAGCCAGGTCACGTTGTACGGAAGTGTCGATACCTCGGTTCCATGGATCAGCAACATTCGCGGCAACAGCACGGTGCGCATGGACGGCGGGATCTCGCAGCCCGATCTCTTCGGCCTGCGTGGATCCGAGGATCTTGGTGGTGGCATGAAGGCCATCTTCCAGCTGGAGAATGGCTTCCTGACTGATAGCGGTTCGATGATCGCAGCGGGAAAGCTATTCAATCGCGCCTCCTGGGTCGGCCTGGCGGGCGGCATGGGCACCGTCAAGCTCGGACGGCAGGTCGATTTCGTGGCGGACAAGCTTGGCCAGTGGAGTAACGGCTATCAGTTGTACAACTTCTATCTGTATCACCCCGGCAATCTCGACGGGCTGTCGAGCCAGTTCCCCGTTGACAACGCCATCACGTATGCATCGCCGCGTTTTGGCGGTTTGCAGGTCAGTGCCATGTATGGCTTGGGCGAGGTGCCGGGGAACAGCAGCGCCAGGCGCACCTACAGTGTTGCCAGCACGTATGACGCGGGCAGGCTGAGCCTTGCCGTTGCATATACCGACGCCAACGGTCGTGCCTTTGACATCGCAGGTACCACCGGACTTCCGAGTGCCCTTGGCCGGGGCCTGACTCCCGGCTCTGCCATGCCAATCGATTCGTTCAAGGCAGGCGGGATTGGCGGAAGCTATCGCTTTGAATCCGTGCCACTTGCGCTAAATGCCCTGTACTCCCGCTCGACGCTGAGGGCGGGCGCGGCGGAAGGGACCATGAATGCAGCCGACCTCGGCCTGACCTGGCAGGCCACGGGCGCGACCGCGGTCACCTTTGGCTACTCGTTCAGCAAGTTCGAGAAGACCAAGTGGCATCAGTTGCATCTCGGGAGCATGTACGCCTTCTCCAAGCGAACCCACGCCTACGCGTTCTGGACCTACCAGCACGCCGTCGACGGCCTTGCCGCGATGAACGTCGTCGGGGTGTCCTCAGGGCGGAACCAGTCGGTGGTCAGTGTCGGGATACATACGTCGTTCTGAGCCGGCAGCGACCGGCCAATCGGCACACTGGAGATATGACATGAAGCTCTTGCTGAACGCGAAGCGCGTCGCGTTTGACGGCGACCTCGAAACCCCTTTGCTATGGGTGATTCGGGAACACTTCAAGCTCACCGGCACCAAGTTCGGATGCGGCATCGGCATGTGTGGCGCGTGCACGGTACACATCGACGGGGTGCCGATGCGATCCTGCTCTGTTCCGGCCAAGGCGGCCGAGGGCAAAGCCATCACCACCATCGAAGGATTGTCCAAGGACAGGTCTCATCCGATCCAGCGGGCATGGATCGACAAGGATGTGCCGCAGTGCGGGTATTGCCAGTCGGGGATGATCATGTCCGCGGCGGCACTTCTGAAAAGCAATCCGGCACCCACGGACGAACAGATCGACCAGGCGATAACGAACCTGTGTCGCTGCGCAACCTATCATCGCATTCGGGAGGCTATCCATGGCGCTGCCTCAGGCAAATAACGAGAACGCCGGGAGCCAGGTGAGTTCGCCGCGACGCCGGCGCCTGCTCAAGGGCGCTGCAGCCCTGCTGGCACTGCCGGCGGCGGGAAGCCTGGCCATACGCGTGATGTACCCGGCGAAGGAGAAGGGCGCCGGCAAGGCTGCCGCGGAAATCGAGGTCAGCGACTGGATCTGGATCGAACCGTCCGGCCACACCATTGTCGGGGTGTCGCAATGCGAGTTCGGGCAGGGCATCTATACGGGCTTGCCACAAGTGCTCGCCGACGAGATGGATGCGGACTGGGAGAACATCTCGGTCCGGTTCGTCACCGGACGTGACGCGTATCGGAACGATGCCGGGGAAGAGCCGTTGCAGCAGTACACCGGCGCTTCGATGTCGATGACTTACTTCTATGAGCGGATGCGCCTGGCCGGCGCGCAAGCCAGGGATGTGCTGGTGCGGGCCGGCGCAAGGCGGCTGGGGGTGCGGTCCTCTCAGTGCATCGCCCGGGCCGGGCGAGTCATTCACCCCGCGACCGGACGCAGCCTGGGCTACGGCGAGGTGGTTGGCGATGCCACAACGCTGCGCATCAATCCTCGCCCGCGGATGAAGGTTCCGTCGGAGCAGACGCTGATCGGAAAGAACCTCCGCCGCGTGGATACACCGCCGAAGGTCGACGGCAGTGCGATCTTTGGTATGGACATCGAAGTGCCGGGGATGCTGCTGGGCGCCGTGCGCATGGCGCCGAGCGTGACCGGAAGCGTCGTACGCATTCGCAATGAAGCCGAGATTCGGCAGCGGCCGGGCGTGAAGGCCATCGTCACCACGTCGCTGTGGCCGGTGGCAACACCCAACACCGTTATCGTGGTGGCGGATTCCTACTGGATCGCCAAACAGGCTGCGGATGCGCTGGATATCGAATTTGATGCCGGTGTTGCCAAAGGCGTGTCGAGTGAGCAAATCACCAGGCAGTTCCTGGAGGCGCTCGGCAGCACCAATGCTCCGGTAGCCAGAAGACTCGGCGATCCCGAGGCAGCTCTCGACGCGAAACGCAAGCAACCCGTCATTGCCGCCGACTACCAGTCGCCTTATGTCACGCATGCCACGATGGAGCCGGTGGTCGCGACGGCGCACTTCCGGGAGAGCGAGATCGAACTGTGGGGGCCTTTCCAGGGACAGGACTTCCTGCGCGGCGAAGTGGGCAGGGCATTCGGGCTGCCACCCAACAAGGTGATCGTCCATACCGTGTACCTCGGCGGCAGCTTCGGCCGGAAGTATTTGCCGGATTTCGCGCTGCATGCCGTGACGGCGTCCAAGGCGGTGGGCCGGCCAGTCAAGGTGATTCGTTCGCGGGAAGACGACACGCGGCATTCCTACTACCGGCCTGGTGCCGCCGGGCGCTTCCGCGCGGTGCTGGATGGCACTGGCATGCCGGTCGCGATGCACGCAAGGATTTCCGGGCAATCGCTCTACGGTGTCATCAAGCAAGACAAGATGGCGGCAGCCGGCGGATGGGATGAGACCATGGTCGAGTCGATCTACGATCTGATCTATCGGGTCCCGAACCTGCTGGTCGATGCGGTCGATGTCAAGCAACCGATTCCGCTGAGCTTCCTGCGCAGCGTGGGCAGTACTTCCAGCGTGTTCTTCCTGGAAAGCTTCATCAGCGAACTTGCCACAGCGGCGCAGATGGATGACTACCAGTACCGGCGCAGGCTGCTTGCCGGCCAGCCACTGGCCGTCAGGGTACTGGACGCAACCGCAAAGGCCGCCCAATGGGAGCGTGCGCCGGCGCCAGGCGTCTTCCGCGGCATGGCCTTCAATGTCTATACGGGGCGCGGCGAGGGCTTCCAGACTTTCGTTGCGCTTGTGATCGAGCTTCAGGTGGTCGAGGGCAAGGTCAGGCTAAGGCGCGCGATCTGCGGCATCGATACAGGCCGGCCGGTCAACCCCGGGCTGATCCGGGCCAACGTCGAGGGCGGCATCGGCTTTGCACTGACCAACACGTTCAAGAGCCAGCTTACCTTCGAGCAGGGCGCTGTCCGGCAGAGCAGCTTCCATGACTACCCCTTGCTGCAACTGGCGGAGATGCCTCCCGTGGAAGTCGTGATTCTCGACAGTGACCGGCCGCCGCAAGGCTGTGGTGAGGTTGTGCTGGGACCGACCGCGCCCGCCGTCGCCAGCGCCATGTTCCGAGCGACCGGGAAGCGATTTCGGTCCATGCCGCTGCCCCAGTCGGTGTAAGCCCATGTCCAGGTGCCGTATGCACATCATGATGTTGATAGAATGCCGGGATGCAACTGGGACCGCGGTCCCATGCATTGCGACCTCAGTGTTTGTTCCCGATCCGCGACCCCCTCCAGCAATATGGCAACGAAGATTCCAACCAAGCGCGCAGCCTCGACCGGCAATCCGGCGCCGCGCCGTCGCGTGAGCGGACGGCCCACCGGGGAGGATACGGTGGGCAAGCAAGTCATCCTCCAGACCACGGTTGAATTGCTCAAGACCCGGCTTCCCGAGCAGTTGACGATCCTGGAAATCGCAGCGGCAGCCGGTGTCGCGAGGACCCTGGTTCGCTACTACTTCGGGGATCTGCAGGGCTTGCTGCGCGAGGTTACGGAATACCTGATGGCCCAATTGCAGGATCGCATGGAACTGGTGATGCGCATGCAGGGCTCGGTTCGCGAACGCGTGCATCAGCGCTTGCTGCTGCGCCTGGAGTTCATGCAGGAGCATCCGCATTTCGAGCGGCTGGCACTTGGCGAGATCTACCACGGCAAGGACACCGCAGAAAACGAGGCGGCGGGAAGCGCGCTGCAAAGGATTACCAAGCGCGGCCTGGAACTGACTGACATGATCCTCGAGGATGCGCGCAGCGCCGACCTCGACGCCAGGTACGTGCACCTGCTGATACTCAGTGTGTCGGCGTTTATCCCGACCGCGCAGCCGTTGCTCCGCCATCTCTTCGGCACCGGCAAGGAATGCGACCGACAGGTGGACAACTATCTTGAATTCGTGTCGGGCATGATTGCCGACGCTATTGACCGGCAACCCGGACGCTCGAATCCACGCAGATAGATCGCAGCGCGACGGCTCGTCAAGTTCTGGATTGACATTTGCAGTGAGGTAGGCGGGTAACAGGTAACGGCCCTTGACCGGGTCTTGCCGATCGGACTAAACTGATTTTAATTGCCACGTGTGACAATTAAAATCTCGATAGAGCAACATGAGGAAGGGACAACGTATGAAAATCGACAATCTCACGCCGGCAATCGGCTCGGAGATTCATGGGATCAACCTTGCCGATCCTGACCAGGTCGATCGCTATGCGGACGACCTGCGAACCATTCTGGCTGAGCGTCAGGTGATCTTCTTCCGGGATCAAGTGCTGAGCCCGGACGCGCAGGTTCGCTTCGCAAAGGTCTTCGGGCGCGTGGAGCCGGTGTCATCGACGTTCCCCGCGCATCCGGAGAATCCGCACGTGGAGCTTCTTGTCAGCCAGGGGACGCGAACGGGCACGGACATCTGGCATGCGGACCTGACCTGGCAGAAATCTCCGCCTGCTGGTGCGTGCCTCTATGCCGTGGAAGTACCGGAGACCGGCGGCGACACCATGTGGGCAAGCATGACGGCAGCCTTCAATTCGCTGGCGCCTGCGATGCAAAGCTATCTGCGAGATCTGCGGGCAGTCCACAACTGGGAGGCACCGGCATTGACCGACAACCTCCGCAAGCGCGATGAAACCGGGGCGCTGTACCGCGCGATCCGCGAAAAGTATGCGCCCATCGAGCAGCCGGTCATTCTTGAGCATCCTGTCACCGGCGATCCGGTGACCTTCGTCAATGCGCTCTATACCACCCATATTCGCGATGTGACCAGTGATGAGAGCAGTGCGCTGATTGCTTTCCTCAGCGGCCTGGCGAAGGTGCCGGAGTGGCAAGTGCGATTCCGATGGAGACAGGGGTCTGTCGCAGTGTGGGACAACATCGCCACACAGCACTACGCAGTCAATGACTACCACCCTGAGCCGCGGCGCATGCATCGCGTCGCTATCCGTTAGCGGTTGACAGCTGACGGATGACGCAACCTCGATTTCCTTTCAACCGATTAATCGACATCTCGTAACCATGAAGACCAAAGCCGCCATCGCCTGGAAAGCCGGCGCCCCGCTGACCATCGAAGACGTGGACCTGGACGGCCCGCGCGCCGGGGAAGTGCTGGTGGAAGTGAAGGCCACCGGCATCTGCCATACCGATTACTACACGCTGTCGGGCGCCGACCCGGAAGGCATTTTCCCGGCGATCCTGGGCCATGAAGGCGCCGGCATCGTCACCGACGTCGGCCCCGGCGTGACCTCGCTCAAGCCCGGTGACCACGTGATTCCGCTGTACACGCCGGAATGCCGCCAGTGCAAGTTCTGCCTGTCGCGCAAGACCAACCTGTGCCAGGCGATCCGCGCGACGCAGGGCAAGGGCCTGATGCCGGACGGCACCTCGCGCTTCTCGCTCG
>NZ_JAYMRX010000007.1:0-315422 GCF_038900635.1 Cupriavidus oxalaticus
CGCCGGCGCTCCGGCCCCGTCAACACTTCCACCAATTCCTGCTTCGTTTTAGTCATAAACACAGTCGTATGCCTACCCGCTATTGTAAGTGGGGGACTGTGTCCGGCGATTCAGGGGGCCGCTCCAGTCTGGCTGGCTTTCCCGCTCCACTCATTCGCTTCCGGCCCACCCTTAAAAGTGATCGAGAGTTGCCTGGCATTCGACGCAATGTCTCCGACCGTATCTATCGAAGAACCTGATGAACCCGGCGTCGTCGATGACGGCTTCATGCGTGGGTATTCAACCTTTACGTATAGACGCAAAGGAAAGGTATTTGGCTACGCAGCGAACAAAGGAAAGCAAACCGACAAGATAGTTTTCGGATCGCAGGCACGCCCGATTTCCAGTGCGAAGCCGGTCGACAATGTAAAGCCGGAAAGGCTATCTACGACGTTGGCTGAGTTCGGTGTGATTCATTACCGATCGAAGGCGTATATGTGTATTTCATCCAACTTCGATGGGATTGGCCGTAGTGGTTCTTATCAAAACGTGAGGTTTGGCTACATTTCCCTCCTAACTGGAAAGGATGGCTCCACACTGGTGGGGCCGTTGTACTTTTTTGTTCGTGACATACGGACGTTTAGGCGGTAGCTGGGCTGAAGGGGGGCGCCAATTCATAGGCGCCCGACTAGTCCGCGCGGCTAGGACCCCGTATAGCCCCATCCACTGGGCGGTCGTCGACGGCTACTGCAGACACGTGCAATCGCGGAAATCGGTGCACGCAAAGGCACCTAGGTAAGTCGGTATCTTTCCTTCATTCGAGGCAATGACCCGCTCGCTGGAGCTGGCTTGTTGTGCTCTGTCCCCCACGGCTGCGCCTTCCGTCTGCCGACCTTATTACGCCCTTCCCCGCCCCCATCTTTCGGGAAAACGAATGTTGACAATCACCAAACCGTGATCTACAACATCGTCTACAGCATCAATCAATTTTGTAGACAATTTAGTAGACAGCACAACAGACCTCCCACGGCGCACAAAAGAGCCAGACGGCCGCACGTTCGCCTATCGTCAAGACAACCATCTGCCAGGAGACTCAGATGATGCAAACGACCGTAACGCCAGACGCGACCGCCGGCGCGCCGCAGGCGGGGCATGCCGCACACGGCAATGCCCTGATCAAGCCCACCTACGACGAACGGCTGACCAACGAGGACCTGGCGCCGCTGCGCAAGCAGACCTGGGGCACCTACAACATCTTTGCCTTCTGGATGTCTGACGTGCACAGCGTGGGCGGCTACATCACCGCCGGCAGCCTGTTCGCGCTGGGGCTGACCAGCTGGCAGGTGCTGGTGTCGCTGCTGGTCGGGATCGTGATCGTGCAATTCTTCTGCAACCTGGTGGCCAAGCCCAGCCAGGTGACCGGCACGCCGTACCCGGTGATCTGCCGGGCCTCGTTCGGCGTGCTCGGCGCGAATATCCCGGCGATCATCCGCGGGCTGATCGCGGTGGCGTGGTACGGGATCCAGACCTACCTGGCATCCAGTGCCTTCCTGGTGCTGGCGCTGCACTTCTTCCCATCGCTGGCGCCGTATGCCGACGTCAAGCTGCACGGCTTCGCCGGGCTGTCGACGCTGGGCTGGGCCGCGTTCATGGTGCTGTGGGTACTGCAGGCGCTGGTGTTCTGGACCGGCATGGAGACCATCCGCAAGTTCATCGACTGGGCCGGCCCGGCGGTGTACGTGGTGATGATCGCGCTGGCGATCTGGCTGGTGAACAAGGCCGGCTGGGAGAACGTCAACTTCACGCTGAGCTTCGTCAAATACACCGGCTGGGAAGCGGTGCCGGTGATGCTGAGCGCGATCGCGCTGGTGGTGTCGTATTTCTCCGGCCCGATGCTGAATTTCGGCGACTTCTCGCGCTATGCCAAGGATTTCAAGTCGGTCAAGCGCGGCAACTTCTGGGGCCTGCCGGTGAACTTCCTGGGCTTCTCGCTGCTGACCGTGATCACCACCTCGGCCACGCTGCCGGTGTTCGGCAAGCTGATCACCGATCCGGTGGAAACGGTGAGCCATATCGACAGCACCTTCGCCATGCTGCTGGGCGCCTTCACCTTCATGACCGCGACCATCGGCATCAACATCGTCGCCAACTTCGTATCGCCGGCGTTCGACTTCTCCAACGTCTCGCCCAAGCACATCAGCTGGCGTAACGGGGGCATGATCGCCGCCGTGGCCTCGATCTTCATCACGCCCTGGAACCTGTACAACAACCCGGCGGTGATCCACTACACGCTGGACGTGCTGGGCGCCTTCATCGGCCCGCTGTTCGGCATCCTGATCGCCGACTACTACCTGGTGCGGCGCCAGCACGTGGAAGTCGACGACCTGTACACGCTGAACCCGCGCGGCCGCTACTGGTACCGCAATGGCTTCAACCCGGCGGCGGTGGCCACCATGATTCCCGCGGCCATCATCCCGATCCTGTGCGTGGTGGTGCCGGCCTGGCAGGCGGCGGCCAACTACAGCTGGTTCATCGGCATGGGCATCGCGCTGGTGCTGTACCGCCAGCTGGCACCGCGCATGATGCCGGGCCACCTTGCCGCGCCCGCCGCCCCGGCCTCCAGCCAGGTTTGAACGACATCCCCCTTCGACAGCATCCATCTCAGAGCCGCACCCATGAAGCTGAAGATCATCAACCCCAATACCACCGAGAGCATGACCGAGAAGATCGGCCAGTGCGCCCGCGCCGTGGCCGAGCAAGGCACGCGCATCAGCGCGGTCAGCCCGCGCATGGGCCCGGCGTCGATCGAGAGCCATTATGACGAGGCGCTGTCGGTGCCCGGCATCCTCGACGAGATCCTGGCGGGCGAGCAGGAAGGCGTGGACGGCTACGTCATCGCCTGCTTCGGCGACCCCGGCCTTTATGCGGCACGCGAGGTGGCGCGCGGCCCTGTGATCGGCATCGCCGAGGCGGCGATGCACATGGCCAGCATGGTCGGCAGTAGCTTCAGCGTGGTGACCACGTTGGCACGCACCTGCAATATCGCCTGGCACCTGGCCGAGCGCTATGGCATGAAGCGCTTCTGCAGCAATGTGCGCGCCTGCGACCTGCCGGTGCTCGACCTGGAGCGCCCCGGCTCGGACGCGCGCCGCATCATCACCGAGGCCTGCCGCCGCGCGCTGGTGGAAGACCGCAGCGAATGCATCGTGCTGGGCTGCGCCGGCATGACCGACCTGTGCGACGAAATCGCCGATGCCATCGGCGCGCCGGTGATCGACGGCGTGACGTGCGCGGTCAAGCTGGCCGAGGCGATGGTCTCGGTGCGGCTGGCCACCAGCAAGCGCGGCGACTGGGCGCGGCCTCTGCCGAAGGCGTATGCCGGCATGCTGGCGCCTTATGCGCTCAACTGAGGCGCTCAACTGAGGCGCTCAACTGAGGCATTGAACTGAGGCGCTCAACCCAGGTGCTGAACTGACGCTTCGAGACCTACTTACCTGATCCAGCAACATGCTCCAGACACCTTATCCACGCGACCTGATCGGCTACGGCGCCCAACCTCCCCACGCGCGCTGGCCGGGCGGTGCGCGCGTTGCGCTGCAGTTCGTCCTCAACTACGAAGAAGGCGGCGAGAACTGCGTGCTGCACGGCGACGCCGCCTCCGAGCAGTTCCTCTCCGAGATCGTCGGCGCCGCGGCCTACCCCGACCGCCATATGAGCATGGAGGGCATCTATGAATACGGCTCGCGCGCCGGCGTCTGGCGCATCCTGCGCGAGTTCGAGCAGCGCGGGCTGCCGCTGACCATCTTCGGCGTGTCGATGGCGCTGCAGCGCCATCCGGAACTGACCCACGCCTTCGTCGAGCTGGGCCACGAGATCGCCTGCCACGGCTGGCGCTGGATCCACTACCAGAACATCGACGAGGCCACCGAGCGCGAGCACATGCGCATCGGCATGCAGATCATCCAGGACCTGACCGGCGAGCTGCCGCTGGGCTGGTACACCGGCCGCGACAGCCCCAACACCCGCCGCCTGGTGGTCGAGCATGGCGGCTTGCTGTACGACTCCGACTATTACGGCGACGACCTGCCCTTCTGGACCGAAGTGGAAGTCACCGGCGGCGAGAAGAAGCCCCACCTGGTGGTGCCATACACGCTGGACTCGAACGACATGCGCTTTGCCACGCCGCAGGGCTTCAATACCGGCGAGCAGTTCTTCCAGTACCTGAAGGATGCGTTCGACGTGCTGTATGAAGAAGGCGACCCGAGCGGACAGGACAGCCCCAAGATGCTGTCGATCGGCATGCACTGCCGGCTGCTCGGCCGTCCCGGCCGCTTCCGCGCGCTGCAGCGCTTCCTCGACTACGTGCAGGGCCATGACAAGGTGTGGATCTGCCGCCGTGTCGACATCGCGCGGCACTGGGCGCAAGTGCACCCGTTCCGCCCCGCGGCGACTGCCTCTGCTGCTGCCAGCCCGGCGCGGGAAGCCGCCACGGCCTGACCCGCGACGTCCGCGTCGCCATATTTGTGTACGATATAGCCGTGTTTCGTCGCCACTTCCGGCGACACCCCGACTGTCCGTACCCCGATATGGCAACCACATCGAAGAAGACGGCGCCCGGCGCGGCGGCGAAAGCGCCGCGCCGGCCCGCATCCAAAGCCGCACCCAAACCCGCGCCGCCAGCCATCCAGGAGGAACCGGCCGGCAACGAATCCGCCGCCGGAGAGGCCTCCGCCACCGAGGCCATCTATCTTGGCCTGCTCACCGCGATCATGGAGCATCGCCTGCTGGCCGGCACCAAGCTGGTAGAAGAGCGCCTGTGCGAAGTCACCGGCGCCAGCCGCGCTCGCATCCGGCAGGTGTTCGCCCGCCTCGCGCATGAAAAGCTGGTGACGCTGGTGCCCAACCGCGGCGCCTTCGTGTCGAGCCCCACGGTCGACGAGGCGCGCGAGGTCTTCCAGGCCCGCCGCGTGGTCGAACCCGCGCTGGCCGCGGAACTGGCGCTGGGCGCCACGCCGGCCAAGGTCCGCAGCCTGCGCCGCCATGCCTTGGAAGAAGACAACGCACGCGCCCGCGGCGACCGCGCCGCGATGATCCGCCTGTCCGGCGAATTCCATATCCTGCTGGCCGAGATGGCCGGCAATGCGATCCTGGAAAAGCTGATCCGCGAGATGGTTTCGCTGACCTGCCTGATCATCACGCTGTACGACCGCCCCGGCGCGCCCGCGTGCGCCGAGCATGAGCACCGCCAGCTGATCGATGCCATCGAGCAGCGCGACGCCGCGCGCGCCAGCGCACTGATGGCCGAGCACCTCGAGCATATCGAAGGCTCGCTCGACCTGAGCATGCCCGACAGCGGCGCGCCCGACTTCTACAGCATCTTCAGCAAGGGTTGAGTGAAGCACCGGCTTCGGCGGCCTGGTATTGCACTCGGCGCATGGCAGCCTAGACTGCCTGGATAACAACCCGCGCTTGCAACGCGCCGCAGGGGGTGCCATGGCCGCCACTGCCGAAACCGTCACAGCCCGTCCGCCGCTGGCCTTCGAGCGTCTCTATGCCGATGCCGACGGCGAATCCCACTTCGGCCCCGTTTCCGTAGCCATCACGGAGCGGCTGTTTGCCCCGCCCGCGCGTGCCTTCTGGGTATCGCCGCTGGCCGAGGCCGGGCGGCAGGGCTTCCTGCTGGTGCCGGCGGGCTGGGTCGGCGCGCTGCACCCATCGCCGATACGCATGTGGATCTTCGTGCTGGCCGGTGCGATGGAGTTCGAAGCCAGCGATGGCGAGCGCCGGGCCCTGTCGGCAGGCAGCGCGCTGCTGCTGGAAGACACCACGGGCAAGGGGCACGTCAGCAGGGTCGTCGGCCCTGACGACGCCACGCTGGCTGCGGTGCAACTGCCGGAAGGCCACGCCTGAGGCTCCGATGGAACCTCCCACCGGCCCCGCTACGCCCCCGAAGCCCGTACCGCCGATGGTACCCAGCGGCTACCGCCAGGGCATCATCACGGCCATCACGGTGCTGCTGGGCTTCTCGCTGGCGTTCTGGCGCTTCTGGGGCTTCGAAAGTCCGGGGCACTGGAATGTGCGCGCGGTGTTCGCCGCGATCTCCCTGCTGGCGGCTGTCTCGCTGCAGATCGTCGCGCTGTTCCGCGCGCTGCGCATCGAGGACGATGCGGTGGAGGAATACCGCAAGACCGTGCGCTGGTTTATCGCTTCCGCACTGGCGTTGCTGACGGGACTCGCCGTGGCCATGATCGACGCGGCGCTGTCACCCTGAACCCCGCATTTCCCCGGCCGGCACATTCAGGCCGCGGCATCGCCGATGTCGATGCTGTCGACGCGATCCGGATAGAAAGCCACATGCGACGCAATCGCGGCGACCGCATCGTAAGGCGCCTCGTAGCTCCATACCGCATTGCGCCCGCGCTCGCCGGCGGCCGGGATGGAGAAGTAGCTGCAATCGCCCTTGTACGGGCAATAGGTGCCGTGATCGCTGCGCGCGAGCTGTGCCATGTCGACATCGGCACGCGGGATGTACTGCACCGGCGCGTAGCTGGCTTCCTGCAGCGTCAGCGCCGCGGTGCTGTCGGCGACAACGCGCCCCGCCACCTTGACCACCACGCGGCCCGGCGTCGGCTCGATGGTGATGGGATGGTCGGGGCCGGGGATCTTGACGGGCTTGCCTGACATCGTCGTGCTCCTGCATGGCGGGATGCAGGACATTCTAGGCGCTTGCCGGGCAGCCCGTCGGCGCGAATACCCCCGGCACGGCGCAAACGGCGAGTCGCGCGCGCAACTTCCTGTGCGTTTCGAGGGTTAGCCCGAGGCGTTTTCGCAAGCTTATGTTGCGTGCCGTTGCGTAGACTGGCTTGCGTTTTTCGCTGCCGGCCACGATGGTTGAAAAAGAAAAAAAGGCGGGCGAAGCCTGATCACGACAATGCGCGCCCCACGGCGCAGGAGAGACGCAAATGAACTTCAACGGCAAGAACGTACTGGTCACCGGCGCAGGCGGCAACCTGGGGCGCGCTGTCGCGCACGCCTTCGCGCAGGCAGGCGCGCGCGTGGTGCTGCTGGACCGCCATGCCGCACCGCTGCCGGAAGCCGGCAGCGGCCACCTTGCTCTGCAGGCCGACCTGCTTGATGCGGACAGCCTCGGCAAGGCAATCGGCGAAGCCGTGCAGGCGTGCGGGCGCATCGACGTGGTGTGCAACCTGGCCGGCGGCTTCGCCATGGGCACGGGCATCCACGAAACCAACGCGGCCGACTGGAACCGCCTGTTCGACATGAACGTGGGCACGGTGCTGAACATGGCGCGCGCCGTGGTGCCGCACATGCTGTCCGCAGGCGGCGGGGCCATCGTCAACGTGGGTGCCAATTCGGCGGCGCGCGGACTGGCGCAGATGGGCGCCTACTGCGCATCGAAGGACGCGCTGGCACGTGTCACCGAATCGATGTCGGCCGAACTGCGCGACCAGGGCATCCGCGTCAACGCGGTGCTGCCCAGCATCCTCGACACGCCCGAGAACCGCCAGGCCATGCCGGATGCCGATACCTCGCGCTGGGTCGGCCTGGATGCGCTGGCCGATGTGATCCTGTTCCTCGCCTCCGACGCGGCCCGCGCGGTGCAAGGCGCACTGGTGCCGGTGGTCAACCGCGCCTGACCGCTGGCCGGGCCGGCTTGCGCGCGGCAGGCCTTTGCTGCGGCTGTGGCTGCGGCTGCGGCTGCGGTTGCGGCTGCAGCGAGCCGGCCACTTCCTGGATCTGCTGGCGCAGCCAGCGCCGCAGCCGGTCGGCATCGGTGCGCGCATGCCAGATCTGCATCATCTCCACCCTGGGCAAGGCGAACGGCACCGGCAGCAGCAACAGGTCCGGGTCGCGCGCGACCGCCTCTTCCGCCACCGACCGCAGGCACGTCAGCAGCAAGGCCGTGCCGCGCACCAGCCGGCTCGGTGCCAGGAAGCTCGACAGCCCCGCCACCACCTTGCGCTTTCGTCCCTGCACCGCCAGCGCGCGGTCGACCACGCCATTGAGGTCGCCGGTCAGCGTCGTCAGCAGGTGCTCGCAGGCAAGGAATGCATCGAGATCGAGGCCGCGCGCCAGGTGAGGGTTGGACTTCGATGCCAGCACGACGAAGTCTTCACTGCACAGGCGCTGCTGGTGAAAGGTATCCGGCAGGTTCTCGTAGAAGCCCGCGATCGCCAGGTCGCAGGTGCCCTTCTCCAGTTCCTCGCGCGGCAGCTCGCCGCGGGTGTTGTGCGTGACCACGACCAGTCCTGGCGCTTCGCGCCGCAGCCGCGGCAGCAGCGCGGGAAGCAGCAATTGCTCCATGTAGTCGGTGGTGTAGAGATGGACGGCCTCGCCGCGTGCAAGGAAGTCGCGGCCATCGCAGGCGTCGTAGAAGGCATCCAGTTCCGCCACCAGCCGCTGCACCTGCGGTGCCAGCTCATGCGCTCGCGGCGTCGGCGTCAGGCCGCGCGGCGCGCGCACGAACAGCGGGTCGCCCAGCTCGTCGCGCAGCCGGTTCAGCTTGTGGCTCAGCGCCGGCTGGCTCAGCGCCATGCGCGCCGCCGCGCGCGAGGCGTTGCCTTCCTGGTAGAGCACATGGAAGACGTAGAGCAGGTTCAGGTCCTTGCCGGCGATATTCATTTTTTGGATGGCAGAAATCGAAGATTCGAAGTTTTCGAATCATAGCCAGCTGCTTAGGATGTTGCCAATGCCGGGGCTGCCCCGGCCTGACCGTAGACGCAAACCGGAGAACGAACATGAAAATCCTGATGGTGCTGACCTCGCACGACCAGCTTGGCAATACGGGCAAGAAGACCGGCTTCTGGCTGGAGGAATTCGCGGCGCCCTACTACGTCTTCAAGGATGCGGGCGCCGACATCACGCTGGCTTCGCCCAAGGGTGGCCAGCCGCCGATCGATCCCAAGAGCGACGATCCGGATGCGCAGACCGATTCGACCCGCCGCTTCCGCGTCGATGCAGCTGCGCAGGGGGCACTGGCCAACACGCTGACGCTGGACCAGGTCAAGGCCGACGACTTCGACGCGGTGTTCTATCCCGGCGGCCATGGCCCGCTGTGGGACCTTGCGGAAGACAAGCGTTCGATCGCGCTGATCGAGCAGTTCGACCGGCTCGGAAAGCCAGTGGGCGCCGTGTGCCATGCGCCGGGGGTGCTGCGGCACGTCAAGGGTGCGGACGGGCAGCCGCTGGTGAAGGGCAAGGAAGTCACCGGCTTTACCAACAGCGAGGAAGCGGCTGTGCAGTTGACCGAGGTGGTGCCATTCCTGGTGGAGGACGTGCTCAAGGCCAGCGGCGGGCGCTTTACGCGTGGGGATGACTGGGCCAGCCATGTTGCGGTAGCTGGAAAACTGGTGACGGGGCAGAATCCGGCGTCGTCGGAGGCGGGGGCTGAGGCGGTGTTGGGGTTGTTGAAGTAAAGCGAGGGTCTTCCCCCTGCTTGAGATTTCGCTCCCCGCACCCGCGCGCAGGAGAATAAGGGGGCGCTTTCGCGCCCCGACCAGACTGATTTTATTTGCCCTTGCTGAACGCCTTAAATTTCTTCGTATTTTCCATCGTGTAATAAAGTTGAAGGAAACGACCCTTCTTTGGCGGAAATTCTCCGATGTATCCATCGACTACGAAAGCTGCGGAACCTTGCCCATTGGCTTGCGTCAAGCAAACATAGCGATGAGCACCATAACGTATCGTTCCGTATGATGCAAGCAGAGGCGATTCTATGCGCTGTGGCTCACGTTCCAGTTCTGACAATGGAATCGCCTTCCTTATGTATCCACGATACTTTCCTATGAATACATAATCGTTTTCATTTTTTTGGCTAGTTGCGTAGCCAACCTGCTCACCCGTCATTCTTTCTGGCCATGTACGCCGATAGCCGGCATCGTCCTGGATGGACATGTAGTGGGTATCACCAAGCTTGACCGTAACACGCTTGATGGATGGATATCCGAGCAAACAACTCTCGACAACGACGCGTGGTGGTTGGGCATACGTCAACTGGCACGTCAAAGTGACAATAATCCCGAATCCGAACCGCTTCATATGTATTCCTTTCCGCCTTTTATTTTCAAATAATCGTCGGAAAATTTCCAGAATATCGTTCCGCCGTACGCTGCAGTTGACTCGTATTGATAGCTTACCGTACCAAGCACCTTCCTTTCCAACACCATCCTTCCCTTGACCCGCCTTTCTACGGTTATCGCTATTTCGAATTTTCCTTCACTTCCCTTGATCTTGTAAATATTGTGCGCCTCATGAGTGAAATGAATCCCCCTTGCCACCTTGAAATGAGTGGAATAACTCGATTTGATGTCCGCGCCATCCCAAAAATAGGCGCCGTTTGAATAATCGATTCCATCACTCATAGCATTTTCGGCTGCTTTCACAGCAGCGGAGAGAACCTTGTCTTTTTCTATCTCCTTTTCCGTTGCCTTCATGAGTCGCCCATACCGCTCATTTCCGTCCTTTACAACAAAGGTAAACGACTTCACTTTACCAACGAAGGCCGAGACGGTAGCAAAACCACGTGCCTTTGCTTGTCGCAGCATAACGCTGGCAATGCCGGCCATCTCTTCATAAACATCCTTCGAGGACGATTCGCCATAGGCGATTGCCGCGAGGAGCCGGGTTTCAGCATTTAGCGTCATTGGGACCCCTCATCGTTCCAAAGCACAATGGAAATTTCTTTAGGTCCATGCACGAAACGCGTGCGTCCGTTTCGCATGGGCTCACTGCTTATATGCAAGTCGCCATTCACGTAAAGGTCATATCGTACATTTGAAACTGCCTCCCCCGTTTTGGCGTTAATATATTCAACATGCTGCCTTATTACTTCACCGCCTTCTTGCATGCGGCCGGCGTAATATGCGGCTTGCGCCAGACTCGTGCCAGATCCGCTTCTATTTACTTCGACGGTGAAATCGTGTTGCGACGCCATAACGGTTGGCTTAACTTGGCATGCGCAATGCACACGAGCGCCGCTCACTAACGTTTGTCTACCGCTTACCTCAAAATTCGGGAAGCAATTATTAAAGACGGGTCCATTCGAATTACATACGGGGCAACTAGCGACGTCTCCCTCTAGAGCCATGGATAGACCAGAGTGTGTTGTATTGGGTCGGATTGCGATCAGCGTACCGCCCGTGCTGGTCGGATCGCCATGACGTAATACATAGCGCATGTCAGCCATGTTATTAGCTCCTTTTAATCGATATTGAAAAGTGCGGCAGCATCCCGCACTATCGGGTCTACCCTAGACGAGGCGGCACTGACCATGGGATTAATCCGATAATGAGGAGGAATCATCCCGGGGTGAAAGCAAAGGCGGCCGTAACCGGTGGTACCAAGAGGAATGAAACGACTGCGCGCGAGTGCACGCGCATGAAGTGCGAGCTTGCGAAAAATGACGCGCATCAGCGCCGACTAAAGCCAACGAAAGCAAGGTGAGCGTTTCTGACCTGTTGGCCAAAGCCAGCGCTGTGCTGGGCGAGCGCACCGAAAGCGGGCAGTGTCGTTAGGGGGCGCCGTCGAAGCCGAGAACGGCCCCGCTGGCGATGATTTGCAAGGCGATGGTTGGGGCAGCCGGACGGCCGAGCTCAGCCTAGAGGCAATGTTGGGCGCGCTGTGGAAGGCTGACGACCGAAGCCCCGCATGTGCCCTGCATCTCTGTAAAAGCGTGTGCAAAGGGCTGCGCGGACGCTGTGATAGTTCGATAAGACCGTGGCTGGTTGCCAGCCAACCACGTTACGCCAAAGACTCCCCCAGATGGCGCGGCCGATTTCCGGAAAACCGCGCCAGACAACGGATACATTTGAGAGGGAGCATTTTCAGGATGGTGCCTCCATAAATTGCGCTTGCGAGGGGTGGGTCAGACGCCTCTCACTGCGGCACCAACTCCAACCTCTCCCTGCTCGCCTTCTCCACCGCCTTGCGCGTATAAACCAGCGGGAAATACTCTCCCTTGGCCCACAACGGCGCCAGGTCGCGGTAATGCGCGCTGGCCGGATTCCCCGACTGCCCCGGCGTGTTGATCACGCGCGAGCCATCCCAGTTGCCCACATCCAGCACCATGCGGAACGAAGCCCCCGCGGTCAGCCGGAAATCGTTGTTGCGGTAGCTGGTATTCATCGGCGTAAAGGCCGAGCCGCCGATCGGGCCGGCGTTGACGTTGAACTGCTGCCGTTCGGCGTCATTCAGGATCGGGTCCATCGGGTGCGTGAAGACCGCGGTGTGCAGCTTGCCCCATTGCCAGCCGCGCGGGTCCGGGCCGAGCTTGCCTTCCAGCTCCGCCATCGCGGCCTTCAGCGATTCGAGCATTACCGCGTTGCGCCGGGCCACCGGCATCCACGGATCGGGCTGCTCCAGCACCGCGACCACGCGCGCGGCATCGCCGGCGCCGACCAGCCGGGCGGCATCTGCGGGCAAGGCCGCGCGCACCACCGCCGGGCGCAGGTGCTTGCTGAACCAGACCTCGAACAACGCCGCCGCGGCGCTGTCGGCGCGTTCGTTGCCGTCCCAGCCGCGCAGCAAATCCAGGCCGCGCGCCAGTTGCGCGTCATCGCTGCGAACGTCGCGCAGCAGCGCCACCACGCGCTGCGCCGGCAGCGACACCGTGTCGTTCTGCCACGCCATCGAGTCCTGCACCGAGCTGCGCGGATTGGCGCCCACCACCGCCTTCAGGCGCCGCGCGCGCGAGCTGTCGCTCCATTCGTAGCCCACGCCCAGCTTCGCCGCCGGATGCTCGGGCGGGATGTTGTTCTCGTTGGCGGTGACGATATAGCCGGGCGCCGGGTTGTAGGCCCACGGCAGTTCATCCATGTTGCGGTAGCCGGCCCATTCATAGCGGCCATCGCCCGGCACCGGCGTGAGCCCGTCCCAGTTGGGGCGCTTGACGGTCAGGCCGCCGGGGATCCAGCCGATATTGCCGCCGGTGTCGGCATAGACCTGGTTTTCGCCGGGCGCGCCCCAGCGGTTCATGGCGGCGCGGAACTGGTCCCAGTTGCGCGCGCGCATGTAGTCCATCGAGCCGAAGTACGGCGCCATGCCGTAGTCGAGCCACGCCGCGCGCAGTACCCAGGCGCGCGCGGCGTCGGCGTGCAGCACGGGGCCGTGGCGGGTGAAGTCGACGGTGACCTTGCGCGGCGCGGACTCGCCCTTGACGACAATCTCCTCGGTGACGGTCTCCATCGGCTCCCAGCGGCCCTTGTACTTGTATTCGCGCGGGTTGGCCGGGTTGAGCTCGTAGCCGTAGAGGTCTTCCTGGTCCATGTAGAAGCGCGTCAGTCCGAACGCGATGGTGCCGTTGTGCCCGATCGAGATGCCCGGCAGGAACGGCTCGCCCGCGCCGATCACCGACATGCCGGGCGCGTTCAGGTGGCTGATGTAGCGCAGGCTGGGCGCGCCATGCGAGCGGTGTGGGTCGTTGGCCAGGATCGGCCGGCCGGTGGTGGTGCGCTTGCCGCCGATGACCCAGTTGTTGGAGCCGAGGCTGCGGCCGGTATCGCTGTTGGGATCGACCAGTGCGTAGAGCTGGTCGAGCGGGATGCTGGCGTTCTGGACGCCGCTCCATGCGTCCTTGGGAAAGCGCGCGGCGGCGGTGGCCAGTTCATAGGCGCGGCGCAGTTCGGCGGCGGGCACCGTGCAGGGATCGAGGCCGGCGCTGAGCCTGGGCTCGACCGGTGGGTCGAGTTCGCGCCGGATCCAGTCGGCGCGTACGGCATCGGCCCTGGCTTCGCAGAACAACCGGGCGCGATCGATCTCGCCGGTGAAGTTCAGTGTCAGGCCGTGGTGGCGGATGCGCACGATGTCATCGGCCTGCCAGCGCGCGGGCTTGTAGCCGAGCTTGCGGAACTCGGGCGGCAGCAGTTCCGGCTTCTGCTCGGTCAGCGCCACGTAGGCGTTCACGCCGGCGACGAAGGCCTCGGCGACGCGCTTGGCGTCGGAGCCGTAGGCCAGCCATTCGCGGTACATGTCGCCGCGGAACAGCACCGCGCGTGCCATGCGGTCGCCGTCGGCGTAGGCGGGGCCGAAGTCCTTCGCCATTTCGCCGAGGCCGCGCTTGCGCCACAGGTCGATCTGCCACAGGCGGTCGCGCGCGGCCATGAAGCCCTGCACGTAGAAGGCGTCGTAAAGCGTGCCGGCGTAGATATGCGGCACGCCCCAGCGGTCGACCAGGACTGTCGCGGGTTTCTCCAGGCCGGGAACAGCGAGGCGGTCGGCGCGCGCGGGCGCCTCGGCCATGGCGGCGGGAATGGTGACGGGGATGGCGGTGGCAACCAAAGCCAGCGCAGCGGCAAGGCGGCGGGGGGTGCGTAGCATCAGGTCTCCTCGGTTTTGTATGTTTGCTGCAAATGCTTTGCAGTCCACACCGAAGATAGTGCATGCGCGGCCGGGGCGCGAGCCGCGCGGCCGATCTCCGCACGGCGCGTGGCGTGATCAGTAGACGTCGCGCCGGTAGCGGCCGTCGTCGGCAAGCTGGCGCAGGGCGGATTCGCCGAGGATTTCCGCGAGGGCCTCGTTGACGCCGCCGGCCATGCCTTGCAGGCTGCCGCAGACATAGATCGCCGCGCCTTCCTGCACCCACTCGCGCACCAGCGCCGCCTGCGCACGCAGGGCGTCCTGCACGTAGCGCGGCGTACCGCCGTCGCGCGACCAGGCTTGGTCGACGCGCTGCAGCGTGCCGTCGGACTGCCACGCGGCCAGTTCGTCGGCGAAGAATGCGTCATGCTGCGCCGAGCGCTCGCCGGACAGCAGCCAGTTGCGGCGCCGTCCCGCCGCGGCGCGCGCCTTCAGGTGCGCGCGCAGGCCAGCCAGGCCGGTGCCGTTGCCGACCAGGATCAGCGGCCGGTCGTCGACGGGCGGATGGAAGCTGCGGTTGGTGCGGATGCGCAGCGCAATGTGCGCGCCCACGGCCGCATGCTCGGTCAGCCAGCCGGAAGCCAGCCCCAGGCGGCCGTCGTCGCGGCGCGCCTGCCGCACCAGCAGATCAAGCCTGCCGTCCTGCGGCAGCGATGCGATCGAATACTCGCGGTGCGGCAGCGGCGACAGTGCATCGACCAGCTGCTGCGCCGGCACGCCCTGCATCGCGGCAAAGTGGGCGTCGGGCAGCGGCATGCGCGTGGCCAGCGCTTCAGCCAGCGTCAGGTCGCGGGCGTCGCAACGCACCGGCGTGGCACCGTCCAGCGCGAGCCGGGCCAGCAGCCGCGCGACCTCGGCCGGCGCGCGGCACGGACCGACCTCGGCGATGTCGCCCGGCTGCCAGTCGAGCGCGTCGCGGTCCTGCGGCGCCAGCACCAGATGGAACGCCGGCGCGCCCTGGCTGCCGGGATTCAGGTGGTGGCGCTGCGCCAGCACCCAGTCGCCGTAGCGCGGGCGCTCCCAGTCGGCAATCTCGGCGCCGCCGCTGAGCGCCGACAGGTGGTTCTGCCAGTGGCGCAGCGCGCCGGCATCGCCGTTGTCGACCTCGATCAGGTCGAACAGCGGCTGCGCGCGATGGCGCTGCAGCCAGTGGTCGAGCGCGTGGCCAAAGGCGCAGAAGCGCGCGTAGCTGCTGTCGCCGAGCGCAAGGATGCCATAGCGCAGCTCGCGCAGGCCGTCCGCACGGCCAGCCAGCAGCCGGCGCGCAAACCCGGATGCACTGTCGGGCGCGTCGCCCTCGCCAGTGGTGCTGACCACGAACAGCGCCTGCCGGCAGGCGGCCAGCCGGCCGGCATCGACCTCGGCCAGCGACAGCAATTGCACCGGCACGCCGGCGCCCTGCAGCGCGGTCGCGGTCTGCAGCGCCAGCTGCTCGGCAAACCCGGTCTGGCTGGCATAGGCAACCAGCGTGGCGCCGTCCGTGGTGTCCGTGGCATTGGCCAGCGCCGCCACGCGCGCGCGCCGCTGGCGGTGGTGCGCCAGCACCGTGCCGCAGAAGCCGGCATAGGCGGCGACCACGCCGGCGGCGATGGCGCCGCGCGACGGCCCCGTCAGCGACAGCGCCACGCCGCCTGCCAGCGCGAGCCAGCTGGCGCCGGCGAAGGGCGAAAAAAGGCCTGAAAGCATGGAGCGGCTCATGCCAGCATCGCGGCAAAAGCCGGGGAATGATGTTCGTCGAAACCGCCCGGCGTGCGCACCAGGAAGCGCGCGGCAATACCGTGGCGGCGCGCGTGCGCCATGCCGGCGTCCGGGCCGAGCACGGTCAGCGCGGTCGACAGCGCATCGGCCAGCATGCACTGCGCGTGGATCACCGTGACCGAAGCCAGCGCGTGGCTGGCCGGATAGCCGGTGCGCGGGTCGATGGTATGGGCATAGCGCCGGCCGTCGCTGTCGAAGTAGCGACGGTAGTCGCCGGAGGTGGCGACAGAAAGGCCGTGCAGCGCCACCAGGGTCTGCCCGTCCTGTTTTTCCTGTGCGTCGCTGCCGAGGCCGGGCGGCGCTTCCAGTGCGACCCACCAGGGCATGCCGTCAGGCTTGACGCCATGGCCGCGCAGTTCGCCGCCGATCTCGGTGAGATGATGGTCCACGCCCTGCGCGTCGAGATAGCGTGCCACCGCGTCTACGGCAAAACCCTTGGCGATAGCGCAGAAATCCAGTGACACGCCGCCGGGCTGGCGTGCGCGCAGTGCGTCGGCATCGAGTTCGATGCGCGACCAGCCGCAGCGGCCGCGTGCCGCCCTGACGGCGTCGGGCGACGGCGGCGCGCTGCGCCGCGGTGCCGGGCCGAAACCCCACAGGTCGACCAGCGGCCCGGC
Source organism: Cupriavidus oxalaticus (assembly GCF_038900635.1). Taxonomy (GTDB): domain Bacteria; phylum Pseudomonadota; class Gammaproteobacteria; order Burkholderiales; family Burkholderiaceae; genus Cupriavidus; species Cupriavidus oxalaticus_B. The sequence continues at coordinate 16,725 of NZ_JAYMRX010000007.1, forward strand.
GCTCGGGTCATACGCGCCGCCGCTGTCGCGCGCCACCTGCAGCGCGCATTGCAGCACGGTAAAACAATCGGGGGGCAGCTCGTGCCAGCTGCCCGTCTCGGCGCGGTTGAAGCGGCTGATAGCGGAATCCGGCTCCCAGTTGCTCATCTGGGCAATCACGCCGTCGAGCACGGCGACGATACCCGCGCCGATGGCATCGGCGTCCGCCGCGGGCGGCAGCAATGCCACGACCGACCAGGTCGTGCCCATGCTTGCGCCGCCCCAGCGGTGCTGCCGCGCATCGGGCGCGGGCGGCACCGGGGGCGCCTGCAGCGCGACGGGGACCAGGATGCGGTTCAAACCGGATTCAGCCGAGCCAGGCCACGCTTATTGCGGCAGCACTTCCACCGTCACCGCATAGGTCGCGCGGCGCGACTTGGCCTGCTTGAAGGTAGCCTTGTCGTCGCGCACCTCGGCTTCCATCCAGTACATGCCCGGCGCCGGCCACTTGACGCTGAACTTGCCGTCGGCGTCGGTGGTGGCGCTGATCTCCTGCAGCTTGTCGCGATAGCGGATGCCGCCCGGCACCACCTCGACCTTCAGGTTGGCGGCGGGCTTGCCGTCGAGCAGCAGGCGGAAGCTGGCGGTGTCGCCGGCAACCAGGTCGTTGGGGTGCGTGATCGGCGCCAGTTCCAGGCCGCGGCCGGTGATGCGCAGGCCCTTGTCGCTGGGCTTGCCGGCGGTGACGAAGGACTCGACCCGGCCTTCGGCCTGCGTGACCGTCAGGTCCTGCGCGTTGGCAGGGACTTCCCTGGCGAAGTTGTCCGCCGAGCCGCGCCAGCGCTTGGCCTGGCCATCGACCTTGTAGCTGGCGAACAGGCCCTGGTTGACCACCGCCACGCGGTACGTGCCCGGCTGCGTCAGGTGCAGGTCGAAGGTGCTGCGGTACTTGCCGGTCGCCGCGTTCTCGGCCTTGACGGCGCTGCCGTCGGGCGCGGTCACCTGCAGGTTGTCGAGGCGCAGCGGCACGTGCTCGAAGTAGAACAGGTCGTTGGAGACGGCGGCGTCAACGGTCACCCACGGGTCATTGCCCGACAGCACGGTGGCCGACGGCAGCAGCCACTGGCGGTGCGCGTGCGCGGCCAGCGGCGCCAGCGCGGCAAGGGCGAGCACGGCCATGCGGGTGGCCATGCGGGAACGGGAGGGGGACACGACGGCAGACAGGATCGCGGCAGGTTTCATCGTCAGGCTCCGGAAAGGATTACGGCTTCAGGTCGACGGTGACACCGCCGAGTTCGTGGTCGCCCTTGGCGCGGGCGGTCTGTGCGGATTGCGGCGGCCAGGTGAACGGCACGCGCACCAGTTCGCGCCCGCCGACTTCACGCGCGGCTTCGACCACCAGCTGGTAGTCGCCCGCCGGCAGCTTGCCCAGCGGGTTCTTGCCGTCGCGGAAGCTGACCGAGTGCTCGCCCGGCGCGCGGGTCGCGCCCGAGATGCCGTCGGCCGGCATGTTCAGGTCGCGGCCGGCCTTGCGCCACCACTGGCGCATGTCCTTGAGCCACTTGGTGCCCTCGTTTTCCTTGAGCTTGCCGTCGTACCAGACCGCCAGGGTCTGCACCGGGCTCTGGTCGGCGCGCTCGACCCACATCGCCACGTAGGGCTTGTGATACTCGGCCACGTTGAGTCGCGGGATTTCCACCTTGACGGTCAGGTCGGCGGCCAGCGCGGGACCCGCGAACGGGACCGTGGCCATGCCGGTCAGGGTGACGGAGAGCAGTCGGCGCATATTCGGAGAAACCTCGTCAGTGAGATGCAGCAGGAAAATCGTTCGGGATGCCGGCGTGCCTGGCGCAGGCGATGCTCAGTGAATGAACAACACCGCCAGCAGCAGCGGTACCACCAGCCCCAGGCCGACCAGCGGCCAGGTCGCCAGGCGCCCGCCCGCATGCAGCTTGAGCAGGAACAGGCCGGTGACGCTGAAGACCAGGCACGCGAATGCGAACACATCCAGGAACAGGCTCCATGCCTGGCCGGTGTTGCGGCCCTTGTGCAGGTCGTTCAGGTAGGAGATCGCGCCGCGCGTGGTCTTCTCGTACTGGGCCTCGCCGCTGTCGAGCTCAAGGCTGACCCAGGCATCTCCGCCGGGGCGCGGCAGTGCCACGTAGATCTCGTCGGCCGACCATTCGGCCTCGCGGCCGCTGGCATCGACATCGAGCGCCTGTGCCAGCCATGCGGCCAGCGCTTCGGGCACCGGGGCCTTGCGATCGCGGGACTTGCTTGCGCCGGCGGGCTCCTGTTCGCGCAGCGTGTCGAGCAGCGCGGCGGGCACGGTCGCATGGCGCGTCTCGACCGCGGGCTTTGCCTCGATCTGCGATGCGTGGTTGAGCGTGAAACCGGTCACGGCAAACAACATCATCCCGATCAGGCAGATCGCGGAACTGATCCAGTGCCACTGGTGAAGGTGCTTGAGCCAGAACGCGCGGCGCTGCTGGCCGGAAGCTGGCTGGGTTTCGGTCATTGCGGTGGTAAGCGGCTGGCCCCCGTCGGGCCGGCGGCCGGCCCTGCTGGGAATCCTGGGAAGCTGGAGCGCCGTCGCGCGCTTTAGACGCGGTGGTTGTGCCATTGCCATCACAATGGCCGACGCAGGAGAGAAGGATAATCGTTCGCATTTGAATGCGCAAACGGTTCCGGGGCGCGTCAGGTTACGGCGCATTACAAGGGTCAAGCTGTGTTGTGTGTCGTGCGTGCGGCCCGCGCCCCTTCCTCGGATGCGCCGCTCGGGCCGCCACTGCAGCGGCACTACAGCCACATGCCCGCCGCCCACCCCGCCACGCCGCTGGCCAGCACCACCAGCCAGGGCGGCAGCTTCCACACCATCAGCGCCACCAGCGCCAGCGCGACCAGCACGATATCGAGCGGGCCGCGCACCGCGCTGACCCACACCGGCTGCCACAGCGCCGCCAGCAGCAGCCCGACCACGGCCGCGTTGATGCCGGCCAGCGCGGCTTGCGCCCGGCGGTTGCGGCGCAGGCTTTCCCAGTAGGGCAGCGTGCCGACCACCAGCAGCGCGCCCGGCAGGAAGATCGCCACCGTGCACAGCAGCCCGCCGGCCCAGCCGGCCGGAGGCACCTGCGACGAGGCGCCCAGGAAGGCGGCAAACGTAAACAGCGGGCCGGGCATGGCCTGGGCCACGCCATAGCCGGCGAGGAAGGTTTCCTTGCCGACCCAGCCGGGCGCCACCACTTCGGCGTCCAGCAGCGGCAGCACCACGTGGCCGCCGCCGAAGACCAGCGCCCCGGCGCGGTAGAAGGCGTCGAACAGGCGCATGGCAGGATCGGCGCTCAGTTGCGCCAGCACCGGCAGGCCGGCCAGCAGCACGGCGAACGCCACCAGCAGCAGCGCGCCGGCACGATGGCTGACCGGCAGCCCGAGCGGCTCATGCGTGCCGGCCAACGCCGGCCGCAGCAGCATGGCCCCCGCCAGCGCCGCCAACGCCATCACCGCCACCTGCGTCCACGCCCCCGGCAGCGCCAGCACCGTGCCTGTGGCGGCGACCATGATGGCGATGCGCACCGGGCCCCGGCACAGCGTGCGCGCCATGCCCCACACCGCCTGCGCCACCACCGCCACCGCCACCAGCTTGAGGCCGTGCAGCACCCCGGGTGCCGCCAGCATGCCGTAGTGGGAGATGCCCAGCGCGAACAGGATCATCAGCAATGCCGACGGCAGCGTGAAACCCAGCCATGCGGCGAGGGCGCCGGCATACCCCGCGCGCGCCAGCCCCAGCGCGATCCCGGTCTGGCTGCTGGCCGGGCCGGGCAGGCACTGGCACAGCGCGACCACGTCGGCATAGGCGGCCTCGCTCAGCCACTGCCGGCGCCGCACCAGTTCCTCGCGGAAAAACGCCAGGTGCGCGACGGGGCCACCGAACGAAGTCAGCCCCAGCCGCAGGAACGTGAGAAACACGGCAAGCGGGCCGTCATGGCGGCGGCTGTCTTCGGAGGGACTCGGCAAGGTGGCCATACGTGCGGGCGACAGGCGTGAGGAGAGGGTTGCGTCGGTACAACGCGCAGATTCTGCCGGATTTCAATGGTCAACGGCGTGACAGGAGATGCCGGAATCACGTCACTTGCCCCACCGGCAGCCATTAGCGCCCGTTACATCACTTTAATTTCGCGGTTGTTAAAACCAATCAACCATATGCATGGCATGGACGGTATTACCCCAATCAAGTTAGTTTCCCGTCCCGCCGTTAGCCCGCAGACGCACACGCATGCCCGGACAGGCGTCAACCATGAATGACGCCGCAAATGCGTGTCACCGATGAGCAATGCGCAATGCGCTGACGGAGGAATGGAAAGCATGCTGGACAAACTGAGCCTGAAGAAAAAACTGCTGCTGCCGCTGGTGCTGAGCTGGGTCTGCCTGCTCGGCATCACGCTGTGGAACGCCTGGCACCTGCGCACGCTGCGCATGGATGAGCGCCGGCTCGACCTGGCCCACGTCACCGACACCGCGCTCTCGGTGGTGGCCGAGTACGAGGCGCTGGCGAAGGCGGGCAAGCTGCCGGCCGACGAGGCGAAGCAACAGGCCATCGAGCGCGTGCGCGCGATGCGCTTCGGTGCCGACGGCTACTTCACGCTGATGCGTTCCGACACCGTGGTGCTGATGCACCCGTTCAAGCCGGAGATGAACGGCAAGGCCATGGAGGGAATGAAGGATCCCAACGGGGTCTACCTGTTCCGCGACATCGCCGCGATCGGCAAGGGCGCCGGCAAGGGCTACGTCGAATACCTGTGGCCCAAGCCGGGCGCCGAGGCGCCGCAGCCGAAGCTGAGCTACGTGGCCAACTTCCGCCCGTGGGACTGGAACTTTATCGCCGGACTGTACCTGGATGACATCGAAGCGGCGTTCCGCGCCGAGCTGTGGAAGGCGCTGGGCCTGTTGCTGGCGGTCGGCGCGCTGATGTCGCTGGCGATGGTGCGCGTCTCCGCCAGCCTGCACCGCCAGCTCGGCGGCGAGCCGGCCACCACCGCGCAGATCGCCGGCCGCATTGCCGAGGGCGACCTCGCCGGCCATGTCGAGGTGCGGCCGGGCGACGAGCACAGCGTGCTGTTCGCGATGCAGCGCATGCAGGCGCGCCTGACCGGCGCGATCGGCAGCATCCGCGGCTCGGCCGATGCGATCGCCGGCGCGGCCAAGCAGATCGCCGCGGGCAATGCCGACCTGTCGCGCCGCAGCGAAGAACAGGCCGCCTCGCTGCAGGAAACCGCCGCGAGCATGGAGCAGCTCACCAGCACCGTGCGCCAGAGCGCCGACAACGCGCGCCAGGCCAGCCGCCTGGCCGAGGGTGCCTCGGACATCGCCGTGCGCGGCGGCACCATCGTCAACCAGGTGGTCGGCACCATGGGCGAGATCAAGCAGGCTTCGGGCAAAGTGGTCGACATCATCGGCGTGATCGAGGGCATCGCTTTCCAGACCAACATCCTGGCGCTGAACGCCGCGGTGGAAGCCGCGCGCGCCGGCGAACAGGGGCGCGGCTTCGCCGTGGTGGCCGGCGAGGTGCGCACGCTGGCGCAGCGCAGCGCCACCGCCGCCAAGGAGATCAAGGCGCTGATCGGCGACTCGGCGCAGCGCGTGGAGGACGGCGCGGTGCTGGTGGAAAGCGCCGGCAAGGCGATGGACGAGATCGTGGAAGCGGTCAAGCGCGTGACCGACCTGATGGGCGAGATGCGGGCGGCCACCGAGGAGCAGACCGGCGGCATCGAGCAGGTCAACCAGGCGGTGTCGCAGATGGACCAGATGGCGCAGCAGAACGCGGCATTGGTGGAAGAGGCGGCGGCCGCGGCGGCATCGCTGGAAGACCAGGCCGACATGCTGCACCGGGCCGTCGGTCAGTTCCGGCTGGCACGAGCCTGAGCGCGGCGGCGCTGTCACTCCAGCGTCATACGCAGCCTCCGGCTGCGTGTATCATGAAGCGCAGCCGGCTGCACCATGCAGCCGGCCCCCATCCTAAGCAGTCCTCTACCGGGAGCGCGCCATGATGGCATTCATCGGCACCGTGTTCGTTGGCCTCATCGTCGGACTGATCGCACGGGCGGTGAAGCCCGGCGACGACAAGATGGGCTGGATCATGACCATCATCCTCGGCGTGCTCGGCTCGGTGGTGGCCGGCTACGTCGGGCGCGGAATGGGCTGGTACCAGCCAGGCGAACCGGCTGGCTGGTTCGCCTCGGTGATCGGCGCGATCGTGCTGCTGGTGATCTACGGCATGGTCCGCCGCAAGGGCTGACTGGCCTTGCGCACGGTGATGGCATCGTTGGCATCGGCCAGGCTCGGCGCTTCGGGCTTGGCCGGCGCGGGCGCCGCAGGCTGAGCCACCGCGTCTGCGCGGGGCGGCGCTTCCAGCCCTTGCGCCAGCGTGGCGCCCGGCACGGCTTCGGTCGGTGCCGCCATGGTCGGCATGCGCGGCGTGCGCAGGCCCGGCGCCGCATCGCGGCAGCGCAGCAGCGCGCGGTCGCCGCCTGGCGCCATCGCCGACACCTGTGGCGCGATCGCGCGCAGCACCCGCACCGCCAGCGCGCTGGTAAAGCTGTAGCGCACCGCGTACGGTTCGCGCACGTTGACCACCACGGTGCCGAAGAAACGCTCGCCCAGCGTAAACACGAAAGTCGCCGAGCGGTTCACCGAGCGCGACGAGATCAGCCGCCCGCCCGGCCCGTACACCTGGAAGCGCTGGTCGCCGGTGCCGGTCTTGCCCGCCACCGTCAGCGTCGCGCCGTCGCGGCCCGGCACCGTGAAGGCGCCGCGGATCGACTTGGCGGTGCCGCGTTCCACCACGTCCAGCATCGAACGCCGCGCCAGTTCTGCCACTTCGGCCGGCAGCACGCGCTTGCCCGGTCCCGGCTGCAGCACGTAGCGCGTGGCGTACGGCGTGCCGTCGGCAAAGGCCAGGCTGCGCACCGCGGCGCTCTGCGTGACCACGCCGCCAGCCAGCAGGATGCCGGCCAGTTCGGCCAGCGCCGCCGGACGGTCGCCCGCCGCGCCGATCGCGCTGGCGTACGACGGCGTCAGCGAATCGAACGGGTAGCCCACCCGCTGCCAGCGCCTGGCGATGCGGGTGAAGGCGTCCTGCTCCAGCAGCGTGCGGATGCGGTTGTCCTGGCCCGCCTTGCTGCGCGTCTTGAACAGCCACTTGTAGACTTCCTGGCGCTCCGCCGTGCTGGCGCGCAGCAGCTCCGTCAGCGTGGCGTCGGGGTGCTGGTCCAGGTACTCCACCATCCACAGTTCCAGCGGGTGCACCCGTGACAGGTAGCCGCGGTCGTTCAGGTTGAACTTGTCCTTGCCGTACTTGCGGTACAGCGCGGGCAGGTCTTCCTTGGCCAGCTGCTTGTCGCCCAGGCGCGCGCGCATGATGCGGATATAGCTGTCCTCATCCAGGTACGGGCGCGCGCTCAGCAGCGTCACCGACATGCGCACCGCGTTGATATGCGGGATGGTCATGCGCACGCGGCCCAGCAGCGTGTCCAGCCGCTGCCCGGAGGTCTTGCCACGGTAGCGCTGGTAGAAGTTGACCATGTAGGCGCTGCCTTCCTGGTCGGCGAAGCGCTCCAGGTACTCGCGCCGGCCCGGTGCGTAGCGGTCCTCGAACAGGTCGCCGATGTCCGGGTTGGCGTGGAAGGTCTCGTAGCGCACGATGTCGCGCATCATGCGGATGAAGACCAGGTTGACCGAATGCTGGAACGCGATGCGCACGGTCATGTTGCGCTCGCCCGCCTCGCGCTCGAAGTTGGTGAAGCTCTGCAGCCCGCCGCCGGTGTAGAAGCCTTCCCCGGCGCTGCCGGAGTACTTGCGCTCCATCGCGGCCTCGAGCATCGCCATCAGTTCGCGCTCCTCGGGCTTCTTCGCCTTGGACAGGTAATCCACCGCCCAGTGAGCGAGCGCATCCTGCCGTGCCAGCCGCACCGCGGCCAGCTCCGCGCGGCCCATGCCGGCGTATTGCGCATGCAGTTCGCTGATGATTTCCAGGTAGGTCACCAGCGTGCGCAGCTTGGCGGTCGAACCGAGGTTCAGCCGCGCGCCGCTATTGATGTCGAACGGCTGGTCGATGTTGTCGGCCTGGACCCGCACCACGCTGGCGTTGCCGACACGCTCGAACAGCGTGAAGCTGGTCATCAGCTTCGACGGGTCGTCGTTGTCGCGCAGCAGGTTGTGGCCGTACAGGCCCATGGCGCGCGCATCGGCCTTGTTGTTCACGCGCTGCAGCGTCTCGGTGACGATGCGCTGCGCCTCGCGGTTGATGGTGCTGTCGACCGTCAGGTCGAGCCGGTCCATGTCGTAGCGGCTTTCCACGCCGGTCAGGCGGGTGACATCGGCGCGCACGCGGTTGACGGCCTTGCGCGTGACGAACGGTTCCTGCGGCCCGCGCTGCGGCGGAGCGGCCTTGTCCAGCGGCTGCGCCAGCGCCGCGTCGCGCAACTCGGCGGTGATGACGCTGTTGGCGGCCAGCAGGCGCAGGTAGCTGGCCGTCAGCGCATCCAGGTTGGTGTCGTCGCGGCGCAAATGGTATGACGGCCGGCGCTGCGAGATGATCAGCGACAGCGCTCGCTTGAACACCTGCGCCTGGCGCGGCTCGGGCGCGCGCTGGTCCATTTCCTTGAGCAGCCGGTTGACCTCGCCAAAGTCCTCGCCGTACCACACCCACAGCGCGTCGCCGATGCCGTTGATCTCGCCGAAGCCCTCGCGCGCCGACAGCGGCACGGTGTTGAGGTAGTCGACCACGATGCGTTCGCGCGCGCGCTGCGTGTCGGGCCCGTCCAGGTAGGCGCGCAGCGACGCCGACGCCATCTGCCGGAATTTCTCGGGGATCGACGCGGTGCGGCCCTCGGGCGAGTGGCGGTACTTCTCGATCTGCGTGGCCAGCGTGCTGCCGCCGGGCGCGTCGTGCGAACGGTCGGCCAGCCGGATGAACTGGTCGAGCACCGCGCGCGACAGCCGGCGCCAGTCCAGCGCCGGGTTCATGTTGGGGTATTCGGGGTTGAGCAGGCCCTGGTTCTCGACGTACAGCAGCGCGCTGACCAGCAGCGGAGGCACCGTGGCGAAATCGGGATACTGGCGCTGCGGATAACGCTCGAACGCCAGCGTCAGCCCGTTGCAGTCGCGCAGCAAGATGCCTGCCTGGTTCTTCTCGCGGTAAGGCGCGAACAAGCCCTGGTCCATCAGCCGGACCATGTCGGGCGACATGCGCGCCTGTTCGGCGGGAACGTAGCCGCGCTGCTGCAGCCGCTGCGCGAACTGCGGCAGCAGGCCGTAGCCCATGCGTGCATCATACGGACCGGAATGCGGGAAGCGGATGCTGTCGCTGGCGCCAGGCTGGATCTCGAAGGTCAGCCGCTGGCCGAGCTCGCCGATGAGCCGCGCCTGCCAGTGCGAATTGCGCACTTCGCTCGCGACAAAGCTATACACGACGTAGACGCCCCCGGTGAGGGCGACCGCCAAGCCAGCGAAGATCCAGCCACGACGCGACACGTTTGGGCTTCCCTGTTGGGCCGGCCTTGCGCGCATCGGAATCCGCGCACCAGCTCGAAGCGCAATGTTCTCGCGGCACGCGCAGGGCGCGTGCCGTATATCTTGATATTAGTAGGAGTCTGGCCGGCGTGCAGCAAGCATGCGAGGGGTTGTCGCAAGGTTGCTAACACGCGCTATTCGGAGACGCGCTTGCGGCACATGACGCCGCCTTGCTCCGCCGGCGGGTGTCGCATTTTCACGCTTTCTGCGCGCGTGCCGCCGGCCTTCCCCCGAACGGGTAGCCCGGGTCGTTGTAGCCGTGGGTCGACGCATGCCCCGGCACGACCAGAGCATCGATCATCGATTCTTCCCCGGGCGTGATTGCGACACCCAGCGCACCGAAGTAGTCTTCGAACTGCGCCAGCGTGCGCGGCCCCGCGATGACCGACGAGACGATGGGATTGGCCAGCACCCACGCCGTGGCGAACTGCCCCGGCGTCAGGCCGCGCGCCTCGGCATGCGCCTTGAGTTGCTGCGCGATCACCAGCGATTCCTCGCGGAACTCGGTTTCCATCATGCGGCGGTCTGCGCGTCCGGCGCGCGAGCCCTGTTCCGGCGCCTGGCCGGGCGCGTACTTGCCGGTCAGCACGCCGCGCGCCACCGGGCTGTAAGGCACCACGCCCAGGCCATAGTGCGCGCACGCCGGCAGGATTTCGACCTCGGGCACGCGGTTCAGCAGGTTGTAGTACGGCTGGCAGGCCACCGGGCGCGGCACGCCCAGCTTGCCGCACAGCCGCGCGATCTCGGCGATGCGCCAGCCGCGGAAGTTCGACACCGCCCAGTAGCGGATCTTGCCGCTGCGCACCAGGTCGCCCATCGCGCGAACCGCCTCTTCCAGGTTCTCGCCGGGATAGTCGCGATGCAGGTAGAGGATGTCGATGTAGTCGGTCGCGAGCCGGTGCAGGCTGTCCTCGACCGCGCGCGTGATCCACACGCGCGAGTAGTGCGAGTGGTTGGGCGTGGCCCGCATGGCGTTGCCGAGCTTGGTCGCTAGCACCCAGTCGTGGCGGTTGGCGGCCAGCAGGCGGCCGACCATCTGCTCCGAAGCGCCCTTGGTGTAGACGTCGGCGGTATCGATGAAATTCACGCCGTGGTCACGCGCGCTGGCAACGATGCGCGCGGCCTCGGCTTCGTCGGTCTGGTCGGCAAACATCATGGTGCCCAGACACAGCGCCGAAACGCGCAGGTTGCTGGCGCCGAGACGGCGGTAGGGCATGGTGGTGTCTGGCATGGGGTTCTCCGGAAAGGGTGTGTGACCACGGTCCCACATTTTGCCGGGAGTTCGGCGGGCTTGCCCGCAAGCACACCGGCAGTTGGGCGGCAGCGAAATAAACACGGCCGCCATGCCACTTTTATTGCGCCCTTTGCTGCACGCCGATTCCGCGCGACAGCGGCCTGAAATGGTTTCAAGATGTTGCTGGCACGCCAACTGGGGGCGTTTTGCCGCCATATTCTTGCGTTTGCCAGCGGCCTCTAGCCCGCCGGCTGACCAAGAACAAGGAACGGACACCATGCAAACGGAAACCACGGATGTCGTCATCATCGGCGCGGGCCCGGCAGGCTCGGTCGCGGCGGGCTTGCTGCGCAAGCACGGAATCCCGGTACTGGTGATCGAGAAAGAAATCTTTCCGCGCTTTTCGATCGGCGAGAGTCTGCTGCCGCAGAGCATGGCTTATATCGAAAGCGCCGGCATGCTGCGCGCGGTGGTGGAAGCCGGCTTCCAGTACAAGAACGGCGCCGCGTTCTCCCGCGCCGGCCAGCACACCGCCTTCGACTTCCGGGAAAAGTTCTCTCCCGGCTGGGGCACGACCTACCAGGTGCAGCGCGCCCGCTTCGACGATGTGCTGATCCGCGAGGCGGCACGCCAGGGCGCCGAAGTCCGCTTCGCGCATCTGGTCGAGAATGTCGATGTCAGCGGCGCGCAGCCGGAGGTGACGGTGCGCGCGCCGGACGGCAGCCAGTACCGGGTGCGCGCGAAATTCCTGCTCGATGCCTCGGGCTTCGGCCGCATCCTGCCGCGCCTGCTCAAGCTGGAGTCGCCGTCGGGCTTTCCGGTGCGCAGCGCGCTCTTCACCCATGTCGAAGACCGGGTCGCGCCGGGGGCCTTTGACCGCAACAAGATCCTGATCAGCGTGCATCCGCAGCATCCGGATGTCTGGTACTGGACCATCCCGTTCTCGGACGGCCGCTGCTCGCTCGGCGTAGTCGCCGAGAAGGCATTCCTGGACAACTACACCGGCACCGAGACCGAGCGGCTGCGCGCGCTGGTGGCCGAGGAGCCCGGGCTGGCCAGCCTGCTTGCCGATGCCTGCTGGGACACCCCGGCGCGCCAGATCGCGGGCTATTCGGCCAACGTCAGTTCGCTGTGGGGCAATGGCTACGCGCTGCTCGGCAACGCCGGCGAATTCCTCGACCCGGTGTTTTCCTCCGGCGTCACCATCGCCTTCAAGTCGGCCAGCCTGGCCGCGGACTGCCTGGTGCGCCAGCTCGGCGGCGAAACGGTGGACTGGGAGAAAGATTTCGCGCAGCCGCTGCGCGCGGGCGTGGATTGCTTCCGCGTCTTTGTCGAAGCATGGTATGAAGGCCGCTTCCAGAAGCTGATCTTCCACCCCAATGCCACGCCGGAGATCCGCGGGATGATCAGCGCGGTGCTGGCCGGGTATGCATGGGACCGCAACAACCCGTTCGTCGCCGATCCGCGCCGCCGCATGGCGGTGCTGGAGGAATTCTGCAACGTCTGACCGCCGCCGAGCCGGCATGGTCTTTCTGCAAGGACAACAAGCATGACCAATCCGACCGTACTGGTCACCGGATCGTCGCGCGGCATCGGCCGCGCCATCGCGCTGCGCCTGGCGCGCGATGGCTATGACGTGGTGGTTCATTGCCGCGCACGCCGCGACGAGGCCGAAGCCGTGGCCGACGCGGTGCGCGCCCATGGCAGCAGGTCGCGCGTGCTGTGCTTCGACGTCAGCCGCCGCGACGAGGCAGCGGCCACGCTGCTGGCCGACATCGCCACGCACGGCTGCTACTACGGCGTGGTCTGCAATGCCGGGCTGGCCCGCGACGCGGCGTTTCCGGCCATGACCGGCGCCGAATGGGACGAGGTGGTGCACACCAACCTCGACGCCTTCTACAACGTGCTTAACCCGGTGGTGATGCCGATGGTGCAGCGCCGCCAGCCTGGCCGCATCGTCACGCTGTCGTCGGTCTCCGGACTGGTCGGCAACCGCGGGCAGACCAACTACAGCGCCGCCAAGGCGGGCATCATCGGCGCCACCAAGGCGCTTGCCATCGAACTGGCCAAGCGCGCCATCACAGTTAACTGCGTCGCGCCCGGCCTGATCGACACCGACATGGTCGAGCCGCACGTGCGCGAGGAAGTGCTGCGCCTGATCCCGGCGCGGCGCATGGGCACGCCGGACGAGGTTGCCGCCACCGTGGCCTTCCTGCTGTCGCCCGATGCCGGCTATATCACGCGGCAGGTGATTTCGGTCAACGGCGGGATGTTCGGATAAGGCGCGTCGTACCGCCGTCTTTCCGCCGGCGCTGTCCCCGGCAACGCCGGCAGCGACCCAGCAATGGCCGCGGCATCCGGCGATAGCAAGTGCTGGCTGACGCGGACGCGCGCTGCGTCAGTCCCGGTCCGGAGCGCCGGGCGGAAAGAACGAGCGGTAGGGCCGCGCCTCGTCGACGGCACGGGCGAAGGATGGCCGGGCCAGCAGCCGGGAGCGGTACGCGCGCACATGGGGGCATGACGCAGGAACGGGATGCACCCAGTCCGCATAGAACAGCGACGGCGCCGCCGCACAATCGGCCAGCGTGAAAGCAGCCCCTGAGGCCCATTCGCGGCCGGCGAGCCTGGCGTCCAGCCAGGCATAGGCGCTTTCCAGCAGCTTGCGCGCCTCGGCCACGCCATAGGCATCGCGCTGGCCGGGCGGGCGGAGATAGTCGAGCACGATGCGCTGCATCGGCGTCATCACGTACTGGTCGAAGAAGCGGTCCAGCAGGCGGACTTCGAGCGCGTCATCGGGCGCATCGGGCAGCCAGCGCACTTCGCCCCGGTGATGCTGGTCGAGGTATTCGATGATGATGCTGGACTCGAATACCGTGCGCGGGCCATCGACCAGCACCGGCATCCGCTGCAATGGCCATAGCCGCGCATGTTCGGCTGCATGCTCCGGGTGGTCGGGCGACAGCATGCGAAACTCGAACGGGATCGCGTTCTCGTACAGCGCGATCAGCACCTTCTGGCAGTAGGAAGAAAACGGGTGGGCATAAAGCTGCATCGCGGGCTGCATCGCGGTCTCCTGTTGGCCCGCCCGCCTACGCCTCGGCGAAGCGGTCGGTGGCGGCGATCAGCTGGTCCATGATCCCCGGCTCGGTCCACGCGTGGCCTGCCCCTTCGATCAGGTGGAAATCCGCCTTCGGCCACGCCTTGTGCAGGGCATGGGCATAGCGCACCGGGCAGGGCATGTCATAGCGCCCGTGCACGATGACGCCGGGGATATCGGCCAGCTTGCCTGCGTCGCGCAGCAGCTGTCCATCCTCCAGCCAGCAGCGGTGCGTGAAGTAATGGTTCTCCAGCCGCGCGAAAGCCAGCGCGAAGTGGCTGTCGTCATGCCTGGCGCTGTTGCCGGCATCCGGCAGCAGCGTGATGGTCTCGCCTTCCCACACGCTCCAGGCGCGCGCGGCTTCGATCTGCATGTCCTTGTCGTCGCCGGTCAGCAGCTTGCGATAGGCCGCCATCATGTTGCCGCGTTCCGCTTCGGGCACCGGCGCCTGGAAGCGCTCCCATTTCTCGGGGAACATCTCGGACACGCCGTACTGGTAGTACCAGTCCAGCTCCGCCTGCGACACCGTGTAGATGCCGCGCAGCACCAGTTCGCTGACGCGCTGCGGATGCTTCTGCGCATAAGCCAGGGCCAGCGTCGAGCCCCAGGAACCGCCGAATACCAGCCAGCGCTGCACGCCGGCGATTTCGCGCAGCCGCTCGATATCGTCGACCAGGTGCCACGTCGTGTTGTTTTCCAGCCCCGCATGCGGCGTCGATCGTCCGCAGCCGCGCTGGTCGAACAGCAGCACGTCATAGCGCGCCGGGTCGAACAGCCTCCGATGGTCGGCCGAGATCCCGCCACCGGGGCCGCCGTGCAGGAACACCGCCGGCTTGGCGCCTGGCGTGCCGACGCGCTCGTAGTAGAGGACGTGGCCGTCGCCGACGTCGAGCGTACCGGTGTGGTACGGCTCGACTTCGGGGTAGAGGGTGCGGAGGGGGGACATGAGGTGTGGCTCCGGTAGTCTCGAGGCCACAGTGTACGCCGCCAGATCGTTGGATCGCGTCAGCCGGCGCTCAGCCTTGTTCCATCTCGTGCTGTCCAGCAGGCGTTGCTTGAGGCGGCATAAAAAAACGGCACCCAAAGGTGCCGTTTTGCTTGCCAGGCAGATCGCGCCAGCCGGCGCGATCCCGCTCAGTCTTCCAGCTTCGGCAGCGAAGCGCTCACCTGCGTCGACAGCAGGCCCGTCTTCGCATACGTCTGCAGCTTCTCGCGCGTATCGACGATATCCAGCGTACGCATGGTCAGCTGGCCGATGCGGTCCAGCGGCGTGAACATCGACTCGCCCTTTTCCATGGTCAGCCGTTCCGGCTTGTAGGTCAGGTTGGGCGAGGTGGTGTTCAGGATCGAGTAGTCGTTGCCGCGGCGCAGTTCGATGGTGACTTCGCCGGTGATGGCGCCGGCCACCCAGCGCTGGGCGGTTTCGCGCAGCATGATGGCTTGCGGGTCGAACCAGCGGCCCTGGTACAGCAGGCGGCCCAGGCGGCGGCCGTTGTCGCGGTACTGCTCGATGGTGTCTTCGTTGTGGATGCCGGTGATCAGGCGCTCGTAGGCGATGAACAGCAGCGCCAGGCCCGGGGCTTCGTAGATGCCGCGGCTCTTGGCTTCGATGATGCGGTTCTCGATCTGGTCGCTCATGCCCAGGCCATGGCGGCCGCCGATGCGGTTGGCTTCCATGAACAGGTCGACGGCGTTGGCGAAGGTCTGGCCGTTCAGCGCGACCGGCTGGCCTTCCTCGAAGCGCACGGTGACTTCCTCGCGCTTGACTTCGACGTCATCGCGCCAGAACTGCACGCCCATGATCGGCTGGACGATGCGGATGCCCGAATCCAGGTGCTCCAGGTCCTTGGCCTCGTGGGTGGCGCCCAGCATGTTGGAGTCGGTCGAGTACGCCTTCTCGGCCGACATCTTGTAGTCGAAGCCGTTCTGGCGCATGAACTCGGACATCTCGGCGCGGCCGCCCAGTTCGTCGATGAACTGCTGGTCCAGCCATGGCTTGTAGATCTGCAGGCCGGGGTTGGTCAGGAGGCCGTAGCGGTAGAAGCGCTCAATGTCATTGCCCTTGAACGTGCTGCCATCGCCCCAGATGTTGACGCCATCTTCCTTCATTGCGGCAACCAGCATGGTGCCGGTGACCGCGCGGCCGATCGGGGTGGTGTTGAAGTAGGTGATGCCGGCGGTGGAGATGTGGAACGCGCCGCACTGCATGGCGGCGATGCCTTCGGCCACCAGTTGCGTGCGGCAGTCGACCAGGCGGGCTTCCTCGGCGCCGTAGGCCTTGGCGCGGCGCGGGATGTCGTCGTAGTCGGGCTCGTCGGGCTGGCCCAGGTTGGCGGTGTAGGCGTAGGGGACGGCGCCCTTCTGGCGCATCCAGAGGAGTGCCGCGCTGGTGTCAAGGCCGCCGGAGAAGGCGATACCGACGCGCTCGCCGGTAGGAATGTGCTGCAGGATCGTAGTCATCGCCAGAAATCTAAGTGAATTTGTCGGCTCTTGGGCGGGCTTCCGCCGCGTTGCCCGAAAGGGCGCCAGCGCGCGCGGAAGCACGGCGACGCGGCCGGCCGAGTCACGGGCCGAGTCAGTGCCAAACGCGAATTGTGACACGGCAGCGCCCACGCGCCAAACGGCCGCCGCCGCCGGGCCGTTGGCGGCACCCCGGCCGAGCGTTGAAATGCCGCGAACGCGCCCTTCAAAACTCTCGACTGGTTCGCTCGCGGGACCCCTCCCTATACTCCGCCGCATCGTTGTTTTGAGAGCGGAATCGTCATGCTGCATCGCGCCCTGCAAGGGATCCGGGTCCTGGACCTGTCGCGCATTCTCGCCGGTCCCTGGTGTACCCAGAACCTGGCCGACCTGGGCGCCGAGGTGACCAAGGTCGAACATCCCCGGCGCGGCGACGACACCCGCGGCTGGGGTCCCCCCTACCTCGACGCACCGGCCGGCACCGAAGGCGATCCGCGCCTGTCGGGCTATTTCATTTGCTGCAACCGCGGCAAGCGCTCGGTGGCGATCGACTACGGCACACCGGAAGGCGCCGCGCAGGTGCGCGAGCTGGCGCGCGAGGCCGACGTGCTGGTCGAGAACTACAAGGTCGGCACGCTGCGCCGCTACGGGCTCGACTACGAATCCCTGAAGGCGATCAACCCGCGCCTGGTTTATCTGTCGATCACCGGCTTCGGCCAGGACGGGCCGATGGCCGACAAACCCGGCTACGACTATGTCTTCCAGGGCATGGGCGGCTTGATGAGCTATACCGGCCAGCCCGACGGCGCACCGGGCGCGGGACCGCTGCGCACCGGCGTGGCGGTGGTGGACCTGAGCACCGGCATGTATGCGACCTCGGCGGTGCTGGCCGCGCTGTACCAGCGGCAGTCGACCGGAGTCGGCGCTCACCTCGACATCGCGCTGCTCGACGTGGCGGTGGCGATGAACGCCAACCAGGCTGCCAACTACCTGGTCTCTGGCCAGAACCCGCAGCGCAGCGGCAACGCGCATCCCAACTGCGCGCCGTATGAAGTGTTCCGCTGCGCCGACGGCCACCTGATCCTGGCGATCGGCAATGACGGCCAGTTCGCCCGCTTCTGCGCGGTGGCGGGCATGCCCGAGCTGGCGCAGGATCCGCGCTACGCCACCAATTCGGCGCGCATCGAGCACCTGCCGGCGCTGCGCGCGCTGCTGACCGAGCTCTTCCCTGCCCGCACGCGCACCGACTGGACCGAAGCGTTTGACGCCAACGGCGTGCCGTGGGGCCCGATCCACTCCATGGACGAAGTCTTCGCCCACCCGCAGGTGCAGCACCGCGGCCTGATGCGCGTGGCGGAGCATGCCGTCATGGGCCGCGTGCCGATGGTGCGCAACCCGATGCTGGCGGGCCACGACGGCCCGCTCGTGCCACCGCCGCTGCTGGGCGAGCACAACGCCGCCGACTGATGTTCCTGCCCACACAAGACCGACAAACCCTGCTCCGGAGACACCCGATGAAGCCAGTCCTTTCCACCGTTGCCCTGTTCGCCGCGCTCGCCACTGCCGGCGCCGCGCAGGCCAGCGCCTACCCCGACCGCCCGATCAAGCTGATCGTGCCCTACGCCGCGGGCGGCACCACCGACATCATCGCCCGCATCGTCGGCACGCACCTTGGCCCGGTGCTGGGCCAGCCGGTGGTCGTGGAGAACCGCCCCGGTGCCGGCGGCGCGGTGGGCAGCGCCTATGCCGCCAAGCAGCCTGCCGACGGCTACACGCTGGTGATGGAGGTGGAAAGCTCGCATGCGGTGAATCCCAACGTGTACGTCAAGACCGCGTATGACCCGGTGAAGGACTTCGCGCCGATCAGCAACCTCGCCGACGTCCCGAACGTGCTGGTGGTCAACCCGTCGTTCCCGGCCGGCGACCTGCAGTCATTCATCAAGCTGCTGAAAGCCAATCCCGGCAAGTATTCGTTCGGCTCGTCGGGCAACGGCGGCCTGAGCCACATGAACGGCGAGCTGTTCATGAACGCCACCGGCACGCGCATGCTGCACGTGCCCTACAAGGGCCTGGGGCCGGCGCTCAACGATGCGGTCGCTGGCCAGATCCAGGTTGTGTTCGACAACATTCCGTCGTCGTCCGCGCTGATCCAGGGTGGCCGGCTGAAGCCGCTGGCGGTCGCGGCGAAGCAGCGCCTGAAGGTGCTGCCCAACGTGCCGACCTATGCCGAAGCCGGCCTGCCGGCGATGAACAATCCGTCGTGGTTCGGACTGGGCGCGCCGGCCGGCACGCCGGCCCCTATCCTTGACAAGCTGAACCAGGCCGTGCGCAAGGTGCTGGCCGAACCCGACGTGATCGCCGCGATCGAGAAGCAGGGCGCGATCCCCGCGCCCACCTCGCGCCAGGCCTTCTCCGAACTGGTGCGCGGGCAGAATGCGCACTGGAAGAAGGTCGTCGACGATATCCAGTTCACCAGGCTCCAGTAAGCAAGCCACCAGCAAGGAACGACATGAACGAATCCATCCGGGAACAGCACGCCGGCGTCGACATCGACGCGCGCGGCATTGCCACCGTCACCATCCGCGACGCAGGCTCCCTCAACATCCTCGGCACGCCAGTGATCGCCTCGGTCACGCGCGCGATCGAGGCGCTGGCCGCCAATGACGCCGTGCGCGTGGTGGTACTGCGCGGCACCGGCGACAAGGGCTTTATCGGCGGCGCCGACATCAAGGAAATGGCCGCGCTGGACCGCGCCAGCGCACAGGCATTCATCAGCGGCCTGCGCCGCCTGTGCGACGCGGTGCGTCACTGCCCGGCGCCGGTGATCGCGCGCATGCCGGGCTGGTGCCTGGGCGGCGGGCTGGAGCTGGCGCTGGCGTGCGATATCCGCATTGCCGCCGACAATGCTCAGCTCGGCATGCCCGAGGTCAAGGTCGGCATCCCGTCGGTGATCCACGCGGCGCTGATGCCGCGCCTGATCGGCAATGCGCGCGCGTCATGGCTGCTGCTGACGGGGGAGATCGCCAATGCCGAAGACGCGCTGCAGTGGGGGCTGGTCAGCCGGGTGGTGCCGCTGGATGCGCTGGACCAGGAGGTCGAGCGCGTGGCCGCGCTGCTGGCGGGGTTCGGCCTCGTTGCCGTGCGCCAGCAGAAGCGCCTGCTGCGCGAGTGGGAAGACGCGCCGGTCGATGTGTCGATCAACAACAGCGTGGCGGAATTCGGCAGCGCGTTCGACACCGGCGAGCCGCAGCAGCATATGGCCACGTTTCTCAACCGCAAGCGCTGAGCCGCGCCTCGGTTTGCGCGATTACGGCGCCGTGCTGGCCACGGCGCCACCCTCGCGCGTGGCCACCACGCGCGGATCGTTGAGCAGGAACTGCGCGAACGCCTCGGCAAATGACGGCAGCTTGCCGTCGGCGCGCACGATCAGGTTGAGCTCGCGCAGCGCCCAGGGCTCGGCCAGCCGCACGCCCACTACGCGCGCTTCGCGCAGCGCCTGTGCCGCCACGCTGCGCGGCACGAGTGCCACCCCTACCCCCGCCTCGGCCAGCGACAACACCGCGTCGAAACTGTGCGCATGCAGCCGCACGTTCGGACTTTTGCCCGCACGCTGCGCCATGTCGCGCAGGAACAGGAAGTTGCTGCTGGTGCGGCTCATGCACACAAAGTCGAAAGCCAGTGCCGCGCCGAAGCGGACCTCCGGCTCGCGCGCCAGCGGATGCTCCGCCGCGACCGCCAGGATCAGTTCGTCGCGCGCATAGCGCACCGAGCGCACGCCGGTGGTCTCGAAGTCGCCGGCAAGGATGCCGACGTCTGCCTCGTGCGCCGCGACCGCGGTCAGGATCGACTGGCTGGCGCGTTCCTCCAGGTCGATGTTCACGTCCGGGTTGGCCAGCAGGAAGCGGCTCACGCTCGGGATGATGAAGCCGTTGAGCGAGCTGCTGTTGGCCAGCAGCCGGATATTGCCTTTCAGCCCCGCCGAGAAACGGCCCACCTCGCCGTGCATGCGCTCGACGCCGAGCAGCAACTCGCGCACATGGACCAGCAGTGTCTCCCCGGCCGGTGTCAGTTCCATGCCGCGCGCGGTGCGCACGAACAGCGGCGTGCCCATCGCATGCTCGAGGTTCTTGAGCCGGTAGCTGGCCGCCGAGGCGGTGATATGCGTGGCCGAAGCGCCGCCGGAGAGACTTTGTGCATCGGCAATCGCCTGGAACAGGCGCAGGTCGGTCAGTTCGTAACGCAAGGCAGCCCCGGAGGTCTAAGGTGGTCAGGCGAGAGCCGGATCGTGCCGGTTCGCGGGCATTCTAGTGCAGCCCGGCATGCGCGCCTTCGCCGGCGACGGTTTCGCATTTATGTGGACACCAGTCACTTTGTTTGCTAAGGTATGTGGACGGCGTACACAAAAGCGCTGCGGCCGTTTCCGGATCCCCGAGGCGATCGTCCGCACAACGGACCGTACGACGGCTACGTTCTTCCTGGCTGCCCCGCCCGGGTGGCCCTCACTACAGGAGTTGTCATGCAAGTCCAGCCCTATCTCTTTCTTGAAGGTCGTTGCGATGAAGCTGTCGAGTTCTACAAGAAGATCCTTGGCGCCAAGGTCAATATGCGGATGACGTTCAAGGAGAACCCCGAGCCCGAGAAGGCTGACCCCGGCTGCCAGGCTCCGCCGGGAACGGAAGACAAGGTCATGCACATGGAATTCCAGATCGGCGACAGCGTGATCATGGCTTCCGACGGCCGCTGCTCGAACCAGCCGAAGTTCGAGGGCTTCGGCCTGACCATCAGCTTTGCCGACAAGGCCGGGGGGGAAAAGGCCTTCAACGGCCTGAAGGAAGGCGGCCAGGTGGTGATGCCGCTGGACAAGACTTTCTTCGCCGAGCAGTTTGGGATGGTCACCGACCGCTTCGGCGTCATGTGGATGCTGATCACCGAGCAGAAGTAAGCGCGGCGCGGTTTCGCCGGCGGCGGCATACGGGATTACAATGCGCGCCGCCAGCCGGAGAAACCGGCGAACCCACGACAGCCACGCGCCATGGACGAACGCATCACGGAACTCGAAATCAAGCTCGCCTTCCAGGAAGACCTGCTCGATACGCTCAACACCACGGTGGCGCGCCAGCAGCAGCAGATCGACCTGCTGCAGGAGCAGTTCCGCGCGTTGTACCAGCAGTTGCGCAGCGCCACGTCGACGGCGGCAGAGTCCGATCCCCTGCAGGAAATCCCGCCGCATTACTGAGGCCGCGCGCATGCGCGCCAGCGCAATGTGACGGAACACCATCCCGCGCGCGCGGTCTGACTGGCTGACCCCCATTCATGGCGCGCCGGCGAGGCGCGCACCATCCGCCACATGCGCCTGCGCCCCTCCCTGCTCCTTGCCTCCGCGGCCTTCCTTGCGGCCGTCTGTACGGCCGCCACGCCCGCGCTGGCCGGCTACAACGTCTGGACCGGCGAATACACGCTCACCCGCCAGGAACTGCAGGCCGCGCTGGAGCAGCGTTTTCCCGCCACGCTGCGCTATGCGGAAGTGGTGACCGTACAGCTTAGCCACCCCCGGCTGGTGCTCGACGAGGCCAGCAATCGGCTTATCACCCATGTCGACGCCCGGCTGACCAACGCACTGCTGCCCTCGCCGCCGGTCGACGGCAAGCTGGCGCTCAACAGCGGCGTGCGCTACGACTCAGGCAAGCGCGCCGTGCTGCTCGACAACCCCACGGTGCAGCAAGTCGAGGTGACCGGCATGGCCCAGTACCGCGAGCAGCTCAATGCCATTGGCGCGGTCGTTGCGCAGCAGCTGCTGAAGGACTATCCGGTCTACACCTTCAAGCCCGAGGAACTGCGCTTCGGCGGCAAGGAGGTCGAGCCGGGGACGATCACGGTCGGCAAGGACGAAGTGCGGGTCGAAGTGAAGAACCGCTAACGCTGCACCGTATCCCGCTTGCCGCGGAACACCAGCGCCAGTCCCGCCAGCACCGCCGCCATCCCGGCAACCGCCAGCGGCGCCATCCGGTTGCCCAGCAGCAGGTAATCCAGCACCGCGGTGCCGGCAGGCACCAGGTAGAACAGGCTGGTCACATTGACCAGGTTGCCCGCGCGGATCAGCCGGTAGAACAACAGCGTGGCGCCGATCGAGATGCCGAGCGTCAGCCACAGCAGCGGCAGCGCGAACGGCAGCGACACCTCGAAGGCAAAGGGCTGGAACGGCAGGCACAGCAGGCATGCCGCGAGGCTGGCGCCATACTGCAGCGGCAGCACCTGCGCCGGCTCGCGCGTGATGCGCTTCTGCAGGATGGCGCCGACGGTCATGCAAGCCAGCGATGCCAGCCCGCACAGCACGCCCGCCACGGAAAGCCGTGCCAGCAGCAGGCTGTCCGCGACCACCAGCGCCAACCCGGCGAGCGCGAGCGCCAGACCCGCCATGCGGGTGGCGCTGTAGCGCCGCTCGGTCAGCAACAGGGTCAGCATCGGTTGCGCGCCCAGCACGGTGGCCAGCACACCAGGCGTCATGCCATGGTCGAGTGCAAGGAAGTAGAACACGGCGTAGCCGCCAATCAGCAGCAGGCCGGTCAGCGCCACGTGCAGCCGTTCGCCGCGCGGCGGCAGCACGTGGCCGCGTGCCAGGCCGATGGCGCCGAGCACCGCCAGCGTCATGGCGAAGCGCAATGTCAGCAAGGCAAAGGGCGTGGCATGGTCCAGCCCGAGGCGCGCCGCGATGGCGCCGCTGCTCCACAGCAGCACGAACAGCGGTGTGGCCCAGAACGCGGCGGATACCGCATGCGGGGAGTTGGCCGCGGCGCCCAGTTGCGCCGCGCAGTCTTTTTCGGTGGTCATGGATGTCATCTGTCGAAAGCATGGCAGACCCCGGCGCGCAGGCGCGCGCATCGACCGGTAGCGGCGCGCGGTGCGCGCTGCTACCGTGCCGTCAGGCACACGCAGGCGTGAATACCGGGGACGAGATGCGGGCCGCGATGCGCGCCCGTCAGCCGCGCGGCGGCGGGGGCGGATGCGCGCCGCCGGAGAACGGCGGCGGCGGTGCGACAGAGACGAACGCAGGCTGGCGACGCACGCACGGCAACGCGTCGCACGGCGGTGCGGCGTTGACGGGGCGTTGGCGGTCTGCGGTCATGACGAAATCGGAAATTTGATGCGAGGGTCTGGCGATGCTAAGCCTGCGCGGGGGCCGCGTCAACGGGCGGGATGCATGGCCCCGGCCGCCGCTCAATCTGGAGCGCCTGCATCAAGCTGCGCCACCAGCGCCTGCAGCGTAGGCGCGCAGCCGGCTTCCACCTTCAGCGCCAGCATGTCGTCCGCGCGCGTGGTGCCGAGGTTGAGCGCCGCCACCGGCTTGCCCATCTGCTCAGCCCAGAAGCAGAAGCGGTAGCCCGAGTAGACCATCAGCGACGAGCCCACCACCAGCATCGCATCGGCGGCCTCGAGCGCCGCGCGCGCGGCATCGACGCGCACGCGCGGGACCGACTCGCCGAAGAAGACCACGTCAGGCTTGAGGATGCCGCCGCAGCGCGCGCACTCGGGCACGCGGAACTGCGCGAACAGCGGCGATTCGAAATGCACGTCGCCATCGGCGGCAGGCTCGGCGATCACGTCGCGCAGCGCGGCGTTCTGGTCCAGCAGCCAGTCCTGCAGGCCGGCGCGGTCATGGCGCGCGCCGCAGTCCAGGCAGATGGCGCTGGCCAGACTGCCGTGCAGCTCGATCACGCCGCGGCTGCCGGCACGCTGGTGCAGGCCGTCGACATTCTGCGTGACCAGCGCACCCAGGCGGCCCTGCTCGTCCAGCCGAGCCAGCGCATGGTGCGCGCCGTTGGGCCGCGCCTGCCACGCCACCGGCCAGCCCAGCATGCTGCGCGCCCAGTAGCGCTGGCGCCCGGCGTGCGAGCCGAGGAAGGCCTGCAGCGTGATCGGCTGCGAACGCTGCCACTGGCCGCGCGCGTCGCGATAGCCGGGGATGCCGGAATCCGTGCTGATACCGGCGCCGGTCAGCACGAACAGGCGCGGATGGCGCCGTACGAAGTCGAGCAGCGCGTTCAATTGGCCGGATCCTCCGCGCTGGCCGGATCCTCCGCGCTGGCCGGGTCCTCCGCGTGCCGCGCGGCCTGGCGCGCTTCCCACGCGCGCAGTTCCTCGCGGTAGCGGTCCAGCTCCTGGTAGTAGAAATCGAAGATGCATGGATCGCAGCCGGAGCCGCAGCATTCGTCGTCGCCGGGCCGTTCGGGCGGCACCGGGCGCGGGTCGTCGACGGGGTTGGCGGCAGGATTGACGGGAGACGCTTGGGACACGGACTGCACGCCGCTGCGGGCGCAATTGGCGGATCAGCCGCCAGTATATGCCGCTGGCGCCAACCACGCCGCCGACCCCACTGCGTCCCTGCAGCACCGGGCCAGTGACGCTCAGTGATTCAGCAGCACGTTTCCGACCGGGATCACCAGCGGCGTGCCGGACAGGCAGGCCATGTCATCGTCGGCAAGCCAGCGCGCCACCAGATCGGCCAGCCGCGCGCCGATGCGGGCCAGTTCGGGCGGGTCGGCCAGGTAGACCGCGTCGATCACGTCCTGGTCGAACGCCAGCGACGCGCTGATGCGGCAGCGGCCGGGCGAACCGGGCGGCTCGGCCTGCCAGCTCACCTCCACCTCGCTGCCCCCGGCACGATGGTATTCGGCCGACATCGGGAACAGCCGGCAGGTATGTTCACGGGTCCACTCAACCAGTGCGGTCATGGCGATTCCCCCCCTAAGTATTGTCCGTGCGGTCCCATGCGGCCCGCCGGGTGCGCCGCTGGCGGCTTCAGCGGCTCCGTGCATGGCAGAGCCGGTCGTGCGCGCGTGGCGGCACGCCCGGCGCGCCTGCGTCGATAAGCCGGACCCGCACGCATATCGCGCCGCCGAACAGCGCATTCACCGCTGCCTGGGCATCCGGGTACCGCCCCATCACGCCATTGCCCAGCATCAGCATCCAGCCCCATTTTCCCGGCGAATCAGCGCCAGTTGCTGCGCGGCGGCCTGGCAAAGGAAACAACCGTGCATCTTCCCCACCCGCCCTGGCCTGCGTTCATCTTAGTCACTGCACGCGCCCTGCGCAGTGCGCTCCCGGCAGCGGATGCCGATCTGCATGCTTCCGAGCGGCATGATGAATTGTTTCGCGGCGCACACGCCAGGCGGCCCGAGCGCCGCGTTTTTGCCCGAAGATAAGCCGACGCCCATCCCGGCCGCGCACAGACCGGGCAACCGGCGCCGCATTGCGGCTGCCTGCTGAACGGACGACGACATGAAGGCAGCCACACCCCTGGGGTTGCGGATCCTGCGGCTGGCAGCGCTTGCGCTGGCGGCTTGCCTTGCCGTTGGCGCCCGGGCCGCGCCGGACTCTGCGCCGGCCTCAGCGCCCATACCGGCCTCAGCGCCCATACCGGCATCAGCGATCACGGCACCAGCGATCGCGCCCCCGGCACCCGCCGCGACCGACACGTCCGCCACCGCCACCGCCAACGCCACCGCCGCCCCGGCCCGCGGCACGCGTCCGCGCATCTGCCTGGTGCTGTCCGGCGGCGGCGCGCGCGGCGCCGCGCATATCGGCGTGCTCAAGGTGCTGGAGGAGTTGCGCGTGCCGGTAGACTGCATCGCAGGAACCAGCATGGGTTCGCTGGTCGGCGGCGCCTATGCCACCGGCATGTCGCCCGCCGAGATGGAGCGGCTGGTCAGCGGGCTGAGCACCGAAAAGCTGTTCAAGGAACGCCCGCCGCGCAAGGACCTGACCATCCGCCGCAAGCAGGACGACTTCACCAACCTGTTCACGCCCGAGATCGGCGTGCAGGCGAGCGGCCTGCTGCTGCCCAAGGGCGCGGTCTCGGGCGTGCAGCTGGAAACGGTGCTGCGCCAGCTGGCGCGCACGCCGGGCTACCGCGACTTCGACAAGCTGCCGATTCCCTACCGCGCCGTCGCCACCGACCTGGTCTCCGGCACGCCGGTGGTGTTCAACGCCGGCGAGCTGGCCAACGTGATGCGCGCCAGCATGTCGGTGCCGGGCGCGGTGGCGCCGTCGGAATACCAGGGAAAGCTGCTGGTCGATGGCGGGCTTACCGACAACCTGCCGGTCGGCGTGGCGCGCGCGATGGGCGCCGATGTCATCATCGCCGTCAATCTCGGCACGCCGCTGATGAAGCGCGAGGAGCTGACCTCGGTCATCGGCGTGACAGGCCAGATGCTCAACATCCTGACCGAGCAGAACGTGCGCGCCTCGCTGACCTCGCTGGGTCCCGCCGACGTGCTGATCGAGCCCGCGCTCGGCGATTTTTCCGCGACTGACTTCGACCACCTGACCGCCACCATCCCCATCGGCGAAGCCGCGGCGCGCAAGGTGGCCGAACGCCTCGCGCCGCTGGCGCTGCCGCCGGCGCAGTACGCGCAGCTGCGCGCGGCGCAGCAGGCGGTGCCGCCGCCTGACACGCGGCCGGTCGATGCGATCGAGATGGCGCCGCTGCATCGCGTCAACCCCGAGGTCGCCACGGCGGTGATGGAGACCAAGCCGGGCGAGCCGCTCGACCAGGCCACGCTCGACCAGGACATGCGGCGGCTGTTCGGCACCGGCGACTTCGAGCACGTCAACTACGGCCTCCTGGAAGAGCCGGGCAAGCGCATCCTGGTGGTCAATGCGGTCGAGAAATCGTACGGGCCGGACTATCTGCGCTTCGGCCTCGGGCTCAGTTCGGACTTCCGCGGCGATGCGTTCTTCAACCTGGTCGGCAGCTACCGGCGCACCTGGCTGAACTCGCTTGGCGCCGAATGGCGCACCGATGCCCAGGTGGGCCAGACCACTTCGCTGATAAGCGAGTTCTACCAGCCGCTCGACACGCGCCAGTATTTCTTCATCGCCCCGCGCGTCGAGCTGGAGCGGCGGCCGGTCAACGTGTTTCAGGGCAGCACCCGCCTGGCCACCTATGACCTGCGCCGCTTCGACGTAGCGCTGGACGTGGGCAGCCAGTTCACCAAGTACGGCGAGCTGCGGGTGGGCGTGCAGACCGGCACGCTGGACGCCACGCTGAGCACCGGTCCGGAGGCGCTGTCGCCGGGCCCCGGCAGGATCAAGCGCGGCGCCATTACCGGCCGGCTCTTCTTCGACCAGCTCGACAGCGTCGACTTCCCACGCTTCGGCTATTCGGGCTCGTTACGCGTCTACGCCTCGCAACCGGGGCTTGGTGCCGACGATTCCTATGTCAAGGCGCAGGTTGAAGCGATATATGCGCATTCGTTCGGCAACCATACCGTCTCGCTCGGGCTCAAGGCCGGCACCAATGTCGGCAACCCGCTGCCGCGCTATGACCTGTTCCAGTGGGGCGGCTTCCTGCAGCAATCCGGCTATGCGACCGGGCAACTGCTGGGCGGCAACCTGCAGTTTGCGCGGCTGGTCTACTACAACAAGCTGGCGCGGCAGACGCTGCTGCAGGGCATCTACGCCGGCTTTTCGCTGGAGGCGGGCCGCATGGGCGCGCCGCTGGTGCCGGGCAGCCCGACCGGGCTGCTCAAGTCGGGATCGCTGTTCCTGGCGCTGGACAGCCCGCTCGGGCCGCTCTATTTCGCCTATGGCCGGGCCGCGGCCGGGACATACAGCTTCTACCTCTACCTCGGCAAGCCGTTCTGAGGCGCGAGACCTCCGCAGCGCGGAGGCCGACATGTGCCGCATGCGTACCCCACCAAAGTTGTATGTAATGTCTTAATTCAAATGTCTATACTTTTCCTGTCAGCAAGACCCCTCTTGATTGACAGACCCTTCCCCGGTCGCCGCCACCCCAGCGGCGACTTTTTTATGGGCGGTCGCCGCATGCCAGGCAATGACCGCCAGTGCATGGCTACCCACTCCTATAATCCCCGCCTCGGGCCGCGCTGCCGGCCACACTCGCGGAGATTTCCATGCAGATCGATTTCACCCATTTCACGCCATGGCTGTCGCTGGCCGGCGGGCTCGTCATCGGGCTGGCCGCGGCGCTGCTGATCCTGGGCCTGGGCCGGATTGCCGGCATCAGCGGCATCGTCGGCGGCATGCTGTCGCTGCCGCACGGGGACACCGGGTGGCGCGCCGCCTTTGTCGCCGGGCTGCTGCTGGCGCCGTGGCTGGCCGGCGCCTTCGGGACCATGCCGCAGGCGCGCATCGACGCGGGCTGGGGCACGGTGCTGGCCGCGGGGCTGCTGGTCGGGATCGGCACGCGCTATGCCGGCGGCTGCACCAGCGGCCACGGTGTATGCGGTCTGTCGCGCGGTTCGGTGCGTTCGCTGGTGGCCACGCTGACCTTCATGGCGGCAGGCTTCCTGACGGTGCTGGTGCAACGCCACCTGCTCGGAGGCTGACATGACGGTCTGGTTTGCGCTGCTGGCCGGGCTGGTGTTCGGCATCGGGCTGATCGTGTCCGGCATGGCCGATCCGGGCAAGGTGCTTGGCTTCCTGGACCTGGCGGGTGCCTGGGATCCGTCGCTGGCATTCGTGATGGCCGGCGCCGTGCTGGTGGGCACGCTGGCGTTTGCGCTGGCGCGCCGGCGCTCGCATGCGTGGCTGGGCCAGGCCATGCATTGGCCCACCGCGTCCGCGATCACGCCCCGGCTGGTGCTGGGCAGCGCCGCGTTCGGGGTGGGCTGGGGGCTCGCCGGTTTCTGTCCCGGCCCGGCACTGGTGGCGCTGGGCGCGGGCTATGCCAAGGCGTGGGGTTTTGTCGGCGCGATGCTGGCCGGCATGGCGTTGTTCGAGGTGGCGGAGCGGGTACGCAGGCGGCGCTGAGCCCGACGCCTCAAGGCAAAGCATCGATCACAGAACGTGCATCGTGCCCACCGGGACACACTTGGATGCACGCAATGCTGGCCCGTTGCGCCAAGCCGGTTTAAGATTGCGCGATTATCGAACAACGAACCCGGACAAGCACAGCCCAATGGAAGTCCTCCGCCCCATCGGTCTCGGTCATGCACAGGCCGACACCGTCCGCGTCGCCCGGCCGCACGCCGATTTGCTGAGCAGCTTTGCCGGCGATCCCAATTTCATGCTGTCGCTGGCGCGCGGGCTTACCGTGCTGGAGGCCTTCTCGGAACGCAAGCGTCCGCTGACCATCTCGCAGGTGGCACAGCGCACGCAGCTGTCGCGCGCGTCGGTGCGGCGCTGCCTCTATACGCTGGAACAGCTCGGCTATGTCAGCCAGCAGGACGGCCAGTTCGCGCTGCGTCCGCGCGTGCTGCACCTGGGGCATGCGTATTTCTCTTCGACTTCGCTGGTGTCGCTGGCGCAGCCGATCCTGGACAACCTGAGCGCGCGCATCCACGAGACCTGCGCACTGGCCATCCTTGACGGCACCGACATCCTCTACCTGGTCCGTTCCGAAGTGCAGCGCGTGCTGAACTACTCGCTGGGCATGGGCAGCCGCCTGCCGGCCTACTGCACCTCAAACGGCCGGCTGCTGCTGGCGCACCAGCCGGCCACGGTGCTCGACGGCTTTTTCGAGCATGCCGAGCTGCGGCCGCGCACGCTGCAGACCAAGGTGTCGCGGCAGGAGCTGGAGGCATGCTTCGAGCGAGCGCGCGAAGTCGACTACGTGATCGTCGATGAGGAACTGGAGCCGGGCCTGCGCGCGATGTCCGTGCCGGTGCGCTCGGCCTCGGGCATCGTGCTGGCCGGCCTGAGCGTGAGCGTGCGCGCCGCGCGCGTGTCGGAAAGCGAGATGGTTACGCGGCTGCTGCCGCCGATGCGCGAAGCCGCCGCGGCGATCGGGCGGCTGATCGGCTCCTAGGCGCGCAGCCGCGCCGGGCTGGGCATGGCCGCGGTCACGCCGTGGCCGGCGATATGCTGCGGCACCAGACGTCCCTGCGCCAGCGCGGCACAGGCCTCGCGCCCGGCGCGGACCCTTCAGCCCCGGTGTGCCAGTTCCAGCGCGAACACCAGCCGCTGCAGGAAGTTTTCCATGCGGCCGTCCGGATTGATAAAGGCGCAGCCGAAGTGGTGGATGGCGTTGCCGTCGTGGCCGACCAGCCAGTGGCCGACCACCTGCAGGTCGAGCTCGACCTTGCCCAGCTCGCGGAAGTCGAGGCGGCACTTGGCCACGGTGGTGCCGACCGGCAACTGCTCGTCGGTGACGGTCTTGGAGCGCAGCCCGACGCCGGACAGCGACAGGTCGGCAATGTCCAGGCACAGCAGCGCATTGTCGACGTTGCGGATCTCGCAGCGATAGCCCTTGGTCACCAGCGTGCGCGCGCGGAAATGGCGGCGGCGCTGGAAGTGATAGAGCTTTTCCGGAAACTCGACGAGAAAGGCCGGGCCTTGCTCGAAGCGGGTCGCGGCCGGCTGCCCGACCATGAAGTTCACCGGCACGCCGCGCAGCAAACCCGAGAACGCATTTTCTTCCGAGGTCATCAGCGACTGCCGCTCGGCGTCGGCATTGCACCAGTCGAACACGAAGGTCCGGTTGACCGGATCGACATGCAGGATCGAGGTGACGAACTGGTGGCCGGTGCGGGTACGCACACTCAGCATGCACTTCTGCCACGACAGGTCGCGCAGCACGGTGCCGATCTGGGAGTTGTGCGTGAGGCGGTAACGATCATCCGCCGGCGTGGCGGCGTCGACAGTGTCGGTATCGGTTCCGGTGCCGGCCCCGGTGGCTTCGTGCTGATTCATGGATTCACGCAACGTCTGGTATAGCGGGATGCCGCCGGGTAATGGGGTGTGGGGGCGCGGCAGCCAGTCGGCCTGCCGGCCGCGCGCCGCATGTTAAGCGCGTGCCCCCGCGTCCGGCAAGACTCATGGCGACACCTTCGGCAAAACTGTGGCAGAACTTGAGCACAGACTTACGGGGGGTAGCGTCCGCGCCGCTTTCAGGCGTCCTTCGGCTCCAATGGCGGGCCCGCGGGGGACGCGGCCGGCGCCGCAAGGGTAGCCTGCGCCTCTTCGCGCAGCCATGCGAGCAGCAGCAGCCGGCGCGTGTCGTGCTCGAACGGCGCCGGCGACAACAGATGGTACGCCGATCCGTCCGGCGTGAAGCCGAACGGGGCAGCCAGGCGCCCGTCCGCGATCTCGTCGGCGGCCATCAGCCGCGAAGCCATGGCCCAGCCCAGACCCGCCGCGGTGGCCTGCAGGCTCAGGTAGAAGTGCTCGTACCAGGCATCGCCCTCGAACCGGGCAGCCAGCGCGGCCGGCCCGGCCGCGGCCAGCCAGCGTTGCCAGGCATCGGGCCGGGTGCGCGTATGCAACCGTGCCGGAACAGCGGCGGCACCCTGGGCCAGCAGCGGGCGGCACACCGGCCCGACCCATTCCTGCGCCACCTCGCGCGCGTGCCAGCGCGGCTCGAAGGCGAAGTCATTGCGCCGCAGCGCCAGGTCGGCGCCGCTGCGCGCGAAATCGATCGGCCCGCCCGCCGCCATCAAGTGCAGCGGGATGTCTGGGTGGCGCGCGGCAAAGCGCGGCAAGCGCGGGATCAGCCAGCGCATCGCCACGGTGGGCTCGCACGACAGCACCAGCGCGCGGCCGGGCGGCTGGGTGCGGATGCGCGCGGCGGCGCCGGCCAGCATCTCCATTGACTGGGAGGCGGCTGCGAACAGCGTGCGCCCCGCTTCGGTCAGGAAGACGCCGCAGCCAGTGCATCGGTATTTTCAGTCAGTTTTTCTCACGGATTTGCGCGAGTATATATCGGTTGTGGGCCCCGTTGCCGGCACGCAGAATTGGGTACGCTTTGCCGTGCCGGGCCAGTCCGGAGGCGGCGATCTGCCCAACCACCCACAACGTAATCTCACACAAGATGATTCCCTTCGCCGAATCGCTGGCGGTCGCCGCGGTGACCGTGCTAGCCGTGGTCAGTCCCGGCCCGGACTTCGCCATGGTGACCCGCAACAGTTACCTGTACGGCCGCCGCGCCGGGCTGCTCAGCGCCTCTGGCATCGCGCTCGGGGTGCAGGTCCATGTGCTGTACACGATGTTCGGCGTGGCGCTGCTGATGGCGCATGCGCACAGCGTGCTGACGGTGGTGAAGGCGCTGGGCGCGGCCTACCTGGTGTGGATCGGCCTGCAGACGCTGCGCCGGCGCGCGCCGCTGACGGTCGACCTGCACGGCGCACCGGCACTGCGGCCGGCCGCGGCCTTGCGCATGGGCTTCCTGACCAATGCGCTGAACCCGAAATGCACGCTGTTCGTGGTCAGCACCTATACGCAGGTGGTCGATGCGCACACGCCGGTGCCGGTGCAGTTCGGCTATGGCGCTTTCATGTCGCTGGCGCACCTCGCGTGGTTCAGCCTGGTGGCCTGTGTGTTCACCGCGCCGGCGCTGCGGGCGGCAATGCTGCGCCGGCAGCGGCTGCTTGACGGCACCATCGGGTCGGCGCTGTGCGGGCTCGGAGTCGCCCTGGGGCTCAGCAACCTGGCGTAGCAGCGGGCCGGGCAAGCGGCCACGCCTGCTGCACCAGGTGCTCCGCGCCCTGCGGTCCAAGCCGGCTTTCGAACAGCACCAGCCGCTGCACCGGCCAGGGATCGCTGGCGAGCATGCGTTGCGCGTCGAGCCAGGCGCGCAACATGGCCTCGGGTACCGTCGGGCGGCAGCGCGCCAGCGTCAGGTGGGGGTGGTAGCGGCGGCGTTCCGGCTCAATGCCGGCGGCCTGCGCCAGCGCCTGACCCACCGCGGCGTGCAGCGCGCGCAGCGCGTCAAGCCCTGGGCCCGGGGCAAGGCCCGCCCACAGCACCGACCCCTGGCCGGTGCGGAAGCGGCCAGTGCCTGCGGCCTGCAGCGTGAAGGCGGGCGCGACGAGTCCGCCGAGCGCGGCATTCAGCTGCGCCTCGGGCACGCCGCATTCGCCGAGAAAATGCAGGGTGAGATGAACCTGGGTGGCCGGCACCGGGCGCAGGCCACTCGCGTCCGGCAGGGTCGACAGCAACCGCGCCGCCTGCGCCGGCGGGACTTCCACGGCGAAAAACAGGCGCGGCATGGCGCCGGCTCAAGCGCCCGCCGGGCCGACGCCCTCGCGCCGCAGCAGCGCGCGCTTGCGCTCGATGCCGCCGGCGTAGCCGGTCAGCGCGCCGGCGGTGCCGATCACGCGATGGCAGGGCACGATCACCGACAGCGGGTTGCGCCCCACCGCGCCGCCGACCGCGCGCGCGTGCGTCGGCGGCAGGCCGAGGGCGCCGGCCAGTTCGCCGTAGGACGCGGTTGCGCCGCATGGAATGTCCTGCAGCGCCTGCCACACGCGCTGCTGGAACCGGCTGCCCGCGAAGCGCACCGGCACGGCAAAGGTGTCGCGCTTGCCGGCGAAGTATTCGGCCAGCTCCAGCGCGGCGCGTTCGAGCACGGCCGCTTCCTGCGGCGATGCCTCGCCACTGTTTCCTGCCACGTTGGCGGGATAGTACTTCTGCCCGGCGAAGAACACGCCGGTCAGGCACGCCCCTTCCGCGCGCAGCAGCATGGTGCCCAGCGGGCTGTCGATCTCGCGATAGCTGCTCATGTCATGGTCTCCGGTTCGGACGCGGCAGGCGCGTCCTTCATGGTCTCATAGCGATGCCACAGGTGCACCGCCGCATAGGCCCGCCATGGCGCCCATTGTGCGGTGCGCGCGTGCATCGCACGCACGGTGTCGACGCCCAGCACCTTGCGCAGCGCATAGTCGGTGCCAGGGAAGGCATCAGGCCAGCCGAGCGCGCGCATGGCGACATACTGCGCGGTCCAGTCGCCGATGCCGTCGATGGCGCGCAGCGCAGCGACGGTCGCTTCGGGCGGCGCGAGCGCGTCAAGCGCGAGTGTGCCGTCGGCCACGCGCTGCGCCAGCGCTTGCAAGGTACGCGCCTTGCCCGCCGTCACGCCGGCGTCGCGCAGGTCCTGCGGCGGCATGGCGGCGATGGCGGCGGCGCTCGGGAACAGGCAGCGCAGGCTGCCCGGCAGGGTATCGGGCAGCGTTGTCGCCGATTCCGCACGCTGCGCCAGTGCGGCCAGGATGCGGCGTGCATGCACGACCGAAATGACCTGCCCCACCACTGCACGCACGGCAATCTCGAACCCGTCGACGCTGCCCGGCAGCCGCATGCCCGGCACGGCCTGCGCGAGCTCGCCGAGATGGCGGTCGACCACATCGGGACGGCAGCCCAGGTCGCACAGCCGCCGCACCTTGCCCAGCGCCTGCGGGATCGCGCGCGCCAGCGACGCCGACAAGGTCACGCGCAACACCATGCGGCGCGGCACATGCTCGATGCGGACCCAGCCGTCATACACGGTGCCGCCCGCTTCCACGCGCAGCGTGCGCGCATAGGCGCCGTCGCGGATCTCTTCGATGCCATCCACCGCGCGCGCGGCCAGGAAACGCAGCAGCGCCTCCCAAGCCAGCGGCGGCCGGTAGCCAAGCTCGAACACGAGCCGGTCGGCCACGCCGTCGGCGGCGCGCCGGCGCAGCGCGAGCGGGGTCAGGCCGTAACGCGTCTTCAGCACATCGTTGAAGCGGCGCACGCTGCCGAAGCCCGCCGCCAGTGCCACCTCGGTCACCGGCAGCGCGGTGTCGGCCAGCAGGCGCTTGGCCAGCAGCAGTCGCTGCGTCTGCGCGTACTCGAGCACCGAGACACCGAACTGCGCATCGAACAGGCGCCGCAAATGCCGCTCGGTCACGCCGATGCGCGCAGCCAGCGTGGTGACGCTGCCTTCGGCCATGAAGCCTTCGTCGATCAGCGTGGCGGCAGCCTGCGCGAGCCGGCCCGAAATATCGGCAAGGCCGTGCCCGGGCGCCAGTTCGGGGCGGCAGCGCAGGCAGGGACGGAAGCCATGCTTCTCGGCGGCGGCGGCACTTTCGTAGAAGGTGCAATTCTCGCGCTTGGGGGTGCGTACTGCGCACACCGGCCGGCAGTACACGCCGGTCGAGGATACGCCCACGAAGAAGCGCCCGTCGAAGCGGCGGTCGTGCGATGCCACGGCCTTGTAGCAGGTATCGGGATCGAGGTTCATGCCGGCATGCTACCGCTTCGGCCGCCTGCGCACCGGCTGGATTCGGACATTCCCCTCTGGCATGCAGAGGTGGGCTGCGGCACAGTTCCAGGTACGGGCGGCAGCTAGAATTGCGCTTTGCGCCACTGCCATCTGGCTCCTCACCCGGCAGCCAGCCCACACCGGAGACGCCATGCGCCGCTTTGTCCTGCACTTGTCGATGCTCGCCTCGCTGGCCCCGCTGCCCGCGCCGGCACAAACCGTGCAGCCCATGCAGCCGGTGCCGGCGGCATCGCCTGCGCTGGCGCAGGTCGCCACCGTGGAAGGCATCACCGAATACCGCCTGCCCAACGGCCTGCGCATCGTACTGGCGCCGGATGCGGCCAAGCCCACCACCACGGTCAACATCACCTACCTCGTGGGCAGCCGCCACGAGAACTACGGCGAGACCGGCATGGCCCACCTGCTCGAGCACCTGCTGTTCAAGGGCACGCCTTCGCTGCCGGGCAAGGCCATTCCGACCGAGTTCGCGCGGCGCGGCATGAGCGTCAATGGCACCACCACGCAGGACCGTACCAACTACTTCGGCACCTTTGCCGCCAGCGACGAAAACCTCGACTGGGCGCTGCGCATGGAAGCGGACCGCATGGTCAACAGCGTGCTGTCCAAGGCCGACCTCGACAGCGAAATGACCGTGGTGCGCAACGAGATGGAAATGGGCGAGAACAGCCCGTCGCGCATGCTGATGCAGCAGACCATGTCGGCCGCATACCGCTGGCACAACTACGGCAAGGCACCGATCGGCGCGCGCAGCGACGTCGAGAGCGTCAGCATCGACAACCTGCGCGCGTTCTACCGGCGCTACTACCAGCCCGACAACGCGGTACTGGTGGTGGCGGGCAAGTTCGATCCCGCCGCCACGCTGGCCCGCATCGAGCGCTACTTCGGCCCGATCCCGCGCCCCACGCGCGTGCTGCCGCCCGAGCATACGGTCGAGCCGGCGCAGGAAGGCGCGCGCGAACTGGTGATCTTGCGGCCCGGCGACAACAGCCTGGTGGCCGCGCAGTACCACGTCAGCCCCGGCGCACATCCCGATACCACGGCGCTCTCGATGCTGACGATCATCCTCGGCGACACACCCGGCGGGCGCCTGTACAAGGCGCTGGTCGAGCGCGGCCAGGCCGCTTCGATCGGCAGCGCGTTCTATGCAATGAAGGATCCCGGCACGCTGCTGTTCATGGCGGAGACGTCCAGGGACCAGTCGCTGGCCGCCGCGCGCGCAGGCCTGATCACGCAGGTCGAAGGCTTTGCCGAGGCCCCCGTGACCGAAGCCGAGCTGGAACGCGCACGCGTGCGCATGCGCAATGCCTACGACCACTACATGAGCGACCCGGGCGCGCTTGGCATCGCCCTGTCGGAGGCCATTGCAAAAGGCGACTGGCGGCTGTTCTTCGTGAACCGCGATCGCATCGAGACCACCACACTGGCGGACGTGCAGCGCGTGGCACAGAATTACCTGCAGTCGTCGAACCGCACCGTGGGCCTGTTCGTGCCGTCAGCGCAGCCGGCCCGCGCACAGGTACCCGCTACGGCGGACGTGGCCGCGATGGTCAACGGCTACCAGGGCAAGCCGGCGCTGGCGGCGGTCGCGCCGTTCGACCCCAGTCCCGCCAATATCGACGCCCATACCACGCGCCAGACGCTGGCCAACGGTATGCAGCTGGCCCTGCTGCCGAAGCCCGCGCGCGGCGAGGTGGTGCATGGCATGCTGGTGCTGCGCATGGGCGACGTGCAGAGCCTGCAAGGGCTGACCACGGTGGGGGCGATGACCGCGTCGATGCTTCGGCGCGGCGCCGGCGGCATGAACCGCGAGCAGCTCGCCGACCGCATCGAGGCGCTGCGCGCGCGCGTCGGCATCGGCGGCAGTTCGGAGCGGGTGACCGTCAGCTTCGAGACACGCCGGGCGCAATTGCCCGAGCTGCTGGCACTGCTGCGCGAGATCCTGCGCGCGCCCGACTTTCCCGAAGCGGAATTCGAGACGCTGCGCAAGACCAGCATCGCGGATATCGAAAGCGTCCAGAGCCAGCCGGGCGTGATGGCGTCGAATGCACTGGGCCGTCACGGCGATCCCTATCCCGCGGGCGATCCGCGCCACGCGCGCAGCTTTGCCGAGAACATCGCCGACCTGCGCGCGGCCACGCTGGCGCAGGTGCGTGATTTCCACGCACGCTTCTACGGTGCGGGGAATGCGCAGTTGAGCCTGGTCGGCGACTTCGACGCGCCGGCCGCGGCGGCGCAGGTCGCGCAATTGTTCGGCGACTGGACTGCGGCGCAGCCATATGCGCACGTCGAGCGGCCATTCGTGCCGATTCCGCCGGCAGAATTGACACTGCCCGCGCCGGGCAAGGCCAATGCCGTCTACGTGGCCGCCGCGCCGATCGACCTGATCAACGACTCGCCGGACTATGCGCTGCTGATGATCGCGAATCGCGTGCTGGGTGGCGCCAGCCTGCGCAGCCGGCTGGCCGACCGCCTGCGCCAGCAGGAGGGGTTGAGCTATGGCGCCAGCAGCTGGGTACAGGTGGGCGCGCTCGACCGCGCCGGCCGCTTTGGCGTGCAGGCGCAGTACGCGCCGCAGAACCTCGCGCGCTTGCAGCGCGCGGTCGCCGACGAGCTCGAGCGCTTCACGCGCGACGGCATCACCGCACCGGAACTGGCGGAAGCGGTCAGCGGCCTGCTGCAGCAAGGCACGGTCAGCCGCAGCAATGACGCGGCGCTGGCGGGTACGCTTGCCAACCAGCTCTACCTGGGCCGCACCATGGCCTTCACCGCGGAACTCGAGGCGCGGCTGCGCGCGGCCACGACGGAATCGGTCAACGCCGCGATCCGGCGCTATATGCAGGCGGGCGGAATGTCCCGCGTCTATGCGGGCGACTTCAGCGGCGCCCCCGCGCCGCAGCCGACCCAGGCACGCGATGCGGCCAACGGCAGCCAGGCAGGCGGCGGGACGAGCACCGAAGCGGCCGGCACCACGCCTGCCGCGCAGCCCTGACATACCGGGGAAACAAAGTTCGGCTGCACTGGCGGGAAGCGCAGGAACGGCCAGGCAGCGTCATGCTGCCCGGGCGGCCAGGGTAAGGGCCCTGCGCGAAAGACCGGGCACGGCAGGCTGGGCGCACAAGGCCAGGCGCGAAAGATTAGGCTGGCAGGCACCGCCGCGGTGCAGGCTCTTGCCGCGACCCCGGGTTGACTGTATATTCGTACAGTATAAGTCGATACAAGAGGTGTGGATGTCAATCGTGCGAGCTGGCAGCAAGGCAGAAGCGCTCCGGCTTCTGGCCTCGGAAGACGTGCTGGCGCTGGAGCTGGACTACGAGACAGGCTGGCAGGATGCGGTCGAACTCGGCAGGCTCGGAGAAAAGCGCGGTATCAAGGTGCAGTATCGCGGACAGGAAAGCATCGCTGTCCGCTCCCGCGAAGCCCTGATCGAAGGGCTCGCCAAACCCAAGGGCACGTTCCGCCAACGCAATCTCTATTGCCAGTTCGATCTCGGCACGCTGGCGGATCATGAACTGCTCGACCTCGAGGCCAAGGCCACGCGGCTCGGGGACTATATTCTCGCGGGCCACCTGCTGCGCGATGTCGATGGAGTGTGGCCGCAGCAATAGACGCTGCGATCAGATCGGCACTGCAAGCAAAAATAAAGGCCGCCATGCCGGCGGCCTTCGACCTTCCGATCGCGCGCGGTGCGATCAGTGCCAGAGCCGCGTCGCGTTGGCCCAGCGCGCCGCGCACGATTGCGTGGCGGCGGCAGCGGTCGCCTCGGCTGCAGCACCGGCTTCGGCAAACAGGCCGTCATCGGCCAACGTCTGCGCGGCGCTGTCCAGTGCCGTGCGCCACATGACTGCCGATACCAGCGTCTTGCATTGGCGGCGTTCGCCATGCGCCAGCGCCAGCAGGCGCTCGAAGCCCTCCATCACGATCAGGCGGTCGCCGCGGCACGGCTGCAGTTGCAGCGTGTACAGGTGATCGCATTCGCAATGCAGGCTACCGCCGCTTACCGCCAGCACGATTGCGCCGGGCAGCGCGATACCGCTGGCCTGCACCTCGCAGCGCAAGCGCGCCAGGTGCGCCTGCGCGCGCGGGTCGCTGCCCTGGGCGATGTCGGCCGGCACCGCGCCCAGCGCCATCAACTCCGCGGGCGATACCGCCAGCGTGTACGCCTGCAGCGCACTGCGATAGGACGCCACCACCGCGCGCAGGCGGTGCGGCGTGTCAACCTCATGGCCTGCCGGCCCGCGATCCTGCCAATCGTTCATGTCGACTCCTGCCGCGCCGGGCGGTTACATGGTCAGTCGCGCAGCAGCTGCTTGGCGATGATCAACTGCTGGATCTGCGTGGTGCCTTCATACAGGCGCAGCAGGCGCACGTCGCGGTAGAAGCGCTCGGCCTTGTACTCGGCGATATAGCCGGCGCCGCCGTGGATCTGCACCGCGCGGTCGGCCACGCGGCCCACCATCTCGGTACAGAACATCTTGGTGCAGGAGGCCAGCATGCTGACTTCCGGGTCGCTCTTGCCGGCGGGCTTCGCATCGTAGCGCTGCGCGCAGTCGCGCACCATCGACAGGCCGGCATAGAGTTCGGCCTGACTGTCGGCCAGCATCGCCTGGATCAGCTGGAAATCGCCGATGGGCTTGCCGAACTGCTTGCGCTCCTTGGCATAGGCCACGGCATCGGTGATCAGGCGATGCGCCATGCCGCAGGCCAGTGCCGAGATATGCAGACGGCCGCGGTCGAGCACCTTCATGGCGGTCTTGAAACCCATGCCCGGCACGCCGCCGATAATGTTGGCGGCGGGCACGCGCGCGTTCTCCAGCACCACGTCGCAAGTCTTGGTGCCACGCTGGCCCATCTTCTTGTCGGGCTTGCCCAGCGAGATGCCCGGGGTGTCGGCCGGCACGATGAAGGACGAAATGCCCGAGGCACCCGCACCGCCGGTGCGCGCCATCAGCGTAAAGGCGCCGGCGCGCGGTGCATTGGTGATAAAGCGCTTGGTGCCGTTGATGACGTAGTGGTCGCCGTCCAGCTCGGCCCTGGTCTGCAGCGAGGCCGCGTCGGAGCCGGCATTCGGTTCGGTCAGCGCAAACGAGATGATCAGGTCGCCGCTGGCGATACGCGGCAGGTAAGACTGCTTCTGCTCTTCGGTGCCATCCATCAGGATGCCCTGCGAGCCGATGCCGACGTTGGTGCCGAACACCGAGCGGAAGGCAAACGCGGTGTGGCCAAGGTCGTACACCACATCGCATTCCTGCGACATCGACAGGCCGATGCCGCCGTAGTTTTCGGGAATGGAGATGCCGAACAGGCCCATCTCCTTCATGTCCGCGACGATATCGGCGGGGACGTCGTCGGTCTCTTCCAGCGTGTCCTCGGCGGGCTTCAGGCGTTCGTCGATGAAGCGCTGCACCGAGGCGCGCAGCAGGGCAAAGGATTCTTGGTCAAGGGCCATGAGGATTCTCCGGGTCAGGCGATACGACTGTCTGGCCGACATGGTACGCCGGCCGCGTGATTTGACAATCCACTGGAGATTGGACAGAAGCGTCAATGGAATTTGACAATCCGCCGCTGTCAGCGCCACGTCACTGCGAACAGCCCCGCCAGCCCGAGCGCCAGCGCCGCCAGCGCGTCGCCGGCGATCAGGCCGCCGCCCAGCAGCGATGCGGTGCTCATGTCCTCTGGCAGTGCCTGCCGCTCCCGCCTGGCCCCAGGCCTGGGCCCGGCCATGGCGCCACCGACGCTTGCCACCACGCCGCCCGCGGCCATCCAGCCAGCAGCCGCCAGGTTGACGAAGCCGCCGAAGGACGACGCATAGGGTGACGGCAGCAGCACTGCATCGAGCAGGAAGTCCGCCACCTTGCCCCGCCGGCCGGATTGCGCGAAGCGCCGCCATGCCGGGCCGCCCAGGATGACCTTGCGCAGCACCGCCGTTGCCAGACCCAGTGCCAGCCCCAGCG
The DNA here is from genome assembly GCF_038900635.1 of Cupriavidus oxalaticus. Taxonomy (GTDB): domain Bacteria; phylum Pseudomonadota; class Gammaproteobacteria; order Burkholderiales; family Burkholderiaceae; genus Cupriavidus; species Cupriavidus oxalaticus_B. Next base: position 57,995 of record NZ_JAYMRX010000007.1, read on the forward strand.
CCACCGCGGCGTGCTGGGCGGCGCGCGGCTGTGCCAGCCCGTGCAGCACGCCGACGATCTTGTAGGTCATGGCCGAGGCCCAGCGCGCCGGCTGCTGGTCCGCGGGCAGCCGGGTCTGGTCCAGCGCCAGCACCGGATATGCCTGCATGAACAGCCGCGCCATCGCCACGGCAACGAGGGCTCCCACCACGATGCCTGCGACCTGGTAGCCGAACTGCACCATGCGGTCGCTGCCCAGGCGCCAGCCGGTGGAACGGTCCTGCTGCATGTCGCTGGCTTCGGCGGTCGCCACCAGCAGCACGGTCGCCGCGATCAGGCCGACATGCGGCGCGCGCAAACCGGCCGCGGCCATCAGGATCACCGTCAGCACGAAGGCGGACGAGATCGGGTTCTGGTCGACCATGCCGACCGAGATGCCGTTGACCAGCGCGAACACCAGCACCAGCAGCACCGCCATCAGCTGGAATCCCAACGGCTGGCCGAACCACGCCACGCCCGCCGCAACCGTGGCTGCGCCCCACAGCAGCGCCCACGCGGCCACCCACGCCATGCCGGGCCCACGCCGCGGCTGCGCCGCCCGCGGGGCCCGGCTGCGCCACTGTCGCCACGCCTGCGCCAGCAGCAGCGCGACGTCGAGCGCGGCCGCGCCCATGATCATGCCCAGCGCCACCAGGAAAGTGGCCTTGCGATACGGCTCGCCAGGCGCGAGCCACCCCACGGACACGAACCACGGCGTCAGCGCCCAGCCGGCAAGCCCGCCCATCAGCGCCGCAATACCGATACGCGCCCCGACGATCATGCCGGCGCCGAAGGTCGCCGCCGACAGGTCCAGCGCCGCCAGCCACGGCACTCGCGCGGCGCCCAGGCCGCTGGCCAGCCCCAGCGCCATGCCACCGCCCAGCCGCGCAACCGAGCGCCGCAGCAGCACCGGGTCGGTCAGCGCGCGCAGGATATTGGCAACCGCCAGTCCCGACGGGAACGTCAGCTGCATCCGGTCCACCAGCAATGGCGTGTACAGCATGCCGATGCCCACGCCGTACATGCCGATGCACAGCATGTAGAGCACCAGCTGCCACAGCGGCGGCTGTGGAAGGCCGAGCCAGGTCATCGCCTGCAGTACCACCGCCATGCCGCCCATGCCAGCCACCGATGCCGCCGCGGTCTGGATGTAATTGGCGCCATGCCGGCCCGGTGCGCCATAACCGGCCGTCACCACCGAGCCAAGTATGCCGGCCAGCACCTGGCCCCCGACAAAGAAGCCCAGCGAGAAATTCATGTAAGCCGCGGCAATGCCGCCGAGCGGCCCGAGCACCAGCATGCCGGCTGCGCCCAGCAGCGCGTGGTAGCGCCAGCTGCCGCCAGCGGGCAGCCAGCTGGCGCGGGGCACGGCATCGGTGGGCAAGGTCGGCATGGCGAAGGCTCGGAGGCAGCAGCGGGTTGCGCTCTGCGAAGCATAGGCCACGACACCGGATGGGCGATGTGCGCCTTGTCTCCCTTTGGTGGCGGAACCGCCGCGCCAACCGGGTAAACACTAGTTTCGTGCGCAACCATCTGGTATATAGTTGCGCACGAAACCAATTACATCGAGCGAGACCAGCCATGACCGACTCCACCGCCCCGCACGCCGCAGTGCCACCGGCACCGCCTCCCGCTACCCGGCGCCCCTGGCCGCGCCACGTACCCGTGCTGATCGCCGGCGGTGGCCCGGTCGGGCTGGCGCTGGCGGCGCTGCTGGCGCGCTACGGCATCGACACGCTGGTGGTCGAGGCCGACGATGGCTACTGCGCCGGCAGCCGCGCCATCTGCATGTCGCGCCGCTCGCTCGAGATCCTGGGCTGGGTCGGCGCGGACCAGCAAACCGTCGAAACGGGCCTGCCCTGGGTGGGCGGCCGCAGTTACTACCGCGACGCCGAGGTGCTGCACTTCCGCATGCCGAGCGAGCCCGACGAGCGCTTCGCGCCGATGGTCAATATCCAGCAGTACTACCTTGAGGCGTTCGCGCACGAGGCCGCGCTGCGCGGCACCACGCCGGCGGACGTGCGCTTCGGCGCGCGCGTGCGCACGGTGCGTCCGCATGACGGCGGCGTGGTCGCGGAAATCGAGAGCGCCGACGGCGTGGCGCAGGTCGACGCGCAATGGCTGGTGGCCTGCGACGGCGGGCGCAGCACCGTGCGCGAGCAAATGGGCCTGCGCATGGAGGGCACGCAATATGAAGGCCGCTATGTGATCGTCGACATCGTGCAGAAGACCCGGCGCGAGGTGGAGCGGCTGGCCTGGTTCGACCCGCCGTCGAATCCGGGCTCGACCATCCTGATGCACCGCCAGCCCGACGACGTCTGGCGCATCGACTACCAGATCCGCGACGACGAGGACCCCGAGGAAGCGGTCAAGCCGGAGAACGTGCTGCCGCGCGTGCAGAGCCACCTCGACATGATCGGCGAGACCGAACCCTGGCAGCCGCTGTGGATCTCGATCTACAACGCCAAGTGCCTGTCGCTGCAGGACTATCGCCACGGCCGCGTGCTGTTCGCCGGCGACGCCGCGCACCTGGTGCCGATCTTCGGCGTGCGCGGGCTCAACTCGGGGCTGGATGATGCCGGCAACCTGGCGTGGAAGCTGGCCGCGGTCGTGCGCGGCCAGGCCGCCGACAGCCTGCTCGACTCCTATTCGGCCGAGCGCGTCCACGCCAGCCGGCAGAACATCGCCTACGGCGCCAAGAGCACCGAATTCATGGCGCCGCCCGACTTTGCCTTCCGCCTGATGCGCGAGGCCACGCTGCGGCTGGCGCAGGGCGACAGCCCGGTGCGTTCGCTGATCAACCCGCGCCAGTCGGCACCAATCGCCTACGCCGGATCGCCGCTGAACGGCGCCAGCGACTTCGGCGACGACTGCCCCGGCGCCGCGCCCGGGTTGCCCGCTCCGGAGGCGCGCGTCGCCAGCGCGCAAGGTGTCGGCCACCTGACGCAATGCTTCGGGCAGCGCTTCACGTTGCTCTACTTCGGCGATTCGCCCGCGCTGCCCGCCCCGCTGGCCGCGCTGGCGCAGGCCCATCCGCATACGTTGCAGGCACGCGTGATCGTCGACGGTACCGCCGCCCCCGCGGAGGGTACGCTCGCCGATGTCGCCGGCCAGGCGCGGGCGCGCTACGGCGCCCGGCCCGGCACGCTCTACGCGATCCGCCCCGACGGCTACGTGCTGTCGCGCTGGCGCGCGCCGGCCTGGGAAGACGTCGTCGCAACCCTCGCCCCCCTGATGCAAACCCCGCAATCCCCGCAACCCCAACCGGCCGGAGCCCCCCATGCAAGCTGATGACCTCGACCTCGCCTATACCCGCCTGTGCGAAGCCATGGGCCGCGTCGGCGAAGAACGATCCCCGCTGCTGCTGGCGATGATGTGCCTGGGACTGATGAGCCGGCAGGAAACGCTGGCGCCCGTGCTTGCATTGATCGACGAGGCGGAGGCGCGCAGCCAGGCCTAGGGTCTGTTCCCATATAACGCGCGTGCGTTTTATACGGGGACAGACCCTACGCACTACAATGCCGACGCCCGACCGGACATCGCCATGAAACCACTGCCACGCCTGGACCAGTTCCTGACCTACCGCCTGCACCAGGTCAACAAGCTCAGCGACAAGGACAGCGCCGCCGCCTACCTGGAGCAGTGCGGCCTGCTGCTGAGCGAAGGCCGCTGCCTGGCGGCGATCGGCGCGTTTGCGCCGCTGTCGGTCAATGCGCTGGCGCACCGCGCCAACCTGACCAAGGGCCAGGCCAGCCGCTCGGCGCAGGCGCTGGTGGAACGGGGGCTGGTGAGCAAGGAAACCAGCGCGGACGATGGCCGCGGCGTGGTGCTGTCGCTGACCGCGCAGGGCAAGCCGCTGTACCGGCAGGCGATCGCCATGATTGCGCGGCGCAATGACGAGATCTTCGGCTGCCTGAGCGAGGTCGAGCAGGCGCTGCTGGGCAGCCTGCTCGACCGGCTGGCCGCGTACGCCGCCGCGCAGGACGGCGCGGCGGAGAGTGACGAGGCCTAGCGGCGCAAGCCGTCTACGTGCGCGCGCGCACCGTCGCGGCGCGCGGCGTCGGCTACCTCATTGGGGACCACGGTCTGGCCGATCGGAGCCAGCGCGATGCCGGCCAGCTTCAGGTGCTGGATCGCGAACGGGATGCCGATGATGGTGACGAAGTTGGCGACTGCCGCCATCACGTGGCCGATCGCCAGCCACACGCCGGCAAACACAAACCAAAGCACATTGCCCACCAGCCCCAGCGCGCCGGTGCCGACATCGTCGCGCCCGGTCAGCTCGCGCCGGCTGATAGCCTGCTTGCCAAACGGGAAGAAGGTGAAGCTGCCGATCACGAAGCAGGCCTTGCCCCACGGGATGCCGACAATCGAGATAAAGCAGAGCAGCCCTGCCAGCCACCAGGCCAGGCCCATCACCACGCCGCCGAGGATGAACCAGAGAAAGTTGCCGATTGCGCGCATGCGAGCCTTTTGTATGTGAGCAGGAGAGGACTCCGATGATACGCGCGGCGCCGGAGCGTACCCGTTTCTGCGTGTCGCGCCAGGGGATGCCCAACACGCTTCTGAACACGACGTGCGCGCCCTCCAACGTGCCGCTTCTGCGAGCCAATCGCTGCCGCCAAGCGCGGTCCGGCGCCGGCTCGCGACGGCAAAGCGTACCCGTTTCTGCGTACTCGTTTCGGTGTGACCGCTGCAGCCGTGGCCGCCTCCAGAAAGCTCGCGATGGCGGCGCAAAATTGTGACGCCCGACGGCCATTTGCCCGGCATCACGGAGATTGACGTCGGCAGGCCCGGGCTCAGGCGGCCGGAAAGGCGACCCTGACGCGCAGCCCCGGCCGCGCGTCTTCCAGCGCCACGCGGGCGCCGTGCGACTGCGCGATCTCGGCCACGATCGCCAGGCCCAGTCCGCTGCCGCCGGTGGGCGCCTCGGGCACGCGGTAGAAGCGGTCGAACACGCGTTCGCGTTCCTCGGCCGGAATGCCGGGGCCATTGTCGCTGACCACCAGCTCGACCGAACGCCCGTCGCTGCCGCGTGCCACCCGCACGTCGATGCGGCTGCCGGCCGGGACATAAGCCAGCGCGTTATCCAGCAGGTTGGTCAGCAGGATGCGCAAGGCATCGGCATCGCCATGCACGATGGCCGGCACCGCACCGGCTTCGCCATCCACGCCCAGGTCGATGTCGCGATCCAGCGCGGCCTGGGCCAGCTCGGCCACCACGCCGGTGGCGAGCGCGCGCAGCTCGACCGGCTCATGCGGCGGCGTGGCAGCGCCGGGCTCCTGCCGCGCCAGCGTCAGCAATTGCGTGACGAGGTGGGTCAGCCGCTCCAGCCCCTGGCGCAACTTCGCCACGGCCTCGTCGCGCGCCGCACCGTTGTCGGCACGCTCGACCAGCTGGGCCTGCAGTTGCAGCGCGGCCAGCGGCGTGCGCAGCGCGTGGGCGGCGTCGGCCACAAAGGCGCGCTGCGTGTCGATGGCGTGCGAGAGCCGCGCCAGCAGCTGGTTCAGCGCGGCGCTGAGCGGCGCGATCTCGTCCGGCATCTGCCGCACCGCCAGCGGTGCGAGCGTAGTGGCATCGCGCGCGCGCACTTCAGCGGCGATCTCGCGCAGCGGCCGCAGCCCGCGGCCCACCGCCATCCACACCAGCCAGCCAAGCAGCGGCAGCAGCAACAGCAGCGGCGCCACGGTGCGCAGCGCCATGCGCGCGGCCAGCGTGCGGCGCGCGCTCATGGGCTGCGCGATCTGCACCACGGTGGGTCCGAGCTGCATGCTGTACAGCCGCCATTCGCCTTGCTGCGTGGTCACGTTGGAGAAGCCCAGCTCGGCGCGCGCTGGCAGCGCCGTGTGCGAGTGCGACAGGTACAGGCTGCGCCCGGAGCCATCCCAGATATGGATGACGACGTCCTCGTCGGCATGCGACAGGTCGCCGGGCGAGCCGATGAAGGGCGGCACCACCGGGTCGGCAAACTGGCTCGGCAGCGCCGCGGCCATCTGCTTCATCTGGTAGTCGAACAGCGCATTGGCTTCCTGGCGCGCCTGGCCGTAGATCAGCGCGGTGGCAATGGCAATGCCGGCGAGCAGTCCCGCGGCCAGCCACCACAGCAGCGTTCGCTGGATGGAGCGCATCAGCCGGGCTCTCCCTCGCCATCCAGACGCGGCACCACGTAGCCCACGCCGCGGATATTGCGGATCAGCGCGGCGCCGAGCTTCTTGCGCAGCGCGTGGATATAGACCTCGACGGTATTGCTGCCAACCTCGTCGTCCCAGCCGTACAGGCGCTCCTGCAGCTGCGGCACCGACCACACCTTGCCCGGCCGCGACATCAGCGCCGACAGCAGCGCAAACTCGCGCGCCGACAGCCGCACCGGCTCGCCGCGGTGCGTGACCTCGCGCGTGGACGGGTTGAGCACGATCTCGCCATAGGTCACCAGCGGCTCGGCCCGCCCCGCGGCGCGGCGCGCGAGCGCGTGCATGCGCGCGGCCAGTTCCTGCAGGTCGAAGGGCTTGACCAGGTAGTCGTCGGCGCCGGCATTGAGGCCGGCGACGCGGTCGGCGACCGCGTCGCGCGCGGTCAGGATCAGCACCGGCGTCGGCACGCCGCGCGTGCGCAGCGCACGCAGCACGTCCAGCCCCGAGCGGCGCGGCAGGCCGAGATCGAGCAGCACCAGGTCGTAGCAGGCTTCACCGTCCTGCGACGAGGTGGCCGCGGCCAGGCCCGCTTCGCCATCGCGTACCCAGTCGACGGTAAAGCCCTCCTGCCGCAGCGCCTGCCTGACGCTGTCGCCGATCATGGCGTCGTCTTCCACCAGCAGGACGCGCATGGCTAGGCGTTCCCCGCTTCGCGGTCCAGGCGCTCGGCCAGCGCCCGCGCCAACCCGGGCAGCGCGGGGTGGCGCGCGGTGACGACATGGACCGGCACGTCTTCGAGCCAGCCGCGCATGCGGCCCTTGGCGACAAAGCGCTCGGCGAAGGAAGAATCCTGCAGCGCCGGCACGAAACGCGGCAGGATGCCGCCGCCCAGATAGACGCCACCGCGCGCGCCCAGCACCAGCGCGATATCGGCCACGACCGAGCCCAGCAGCCCGAAGAACACCGTCATGGTGCGCTGGCACAGCGGGTCGTTGCGCTGGAAAGCGCCGTCGGTGACCTGCTCCGGCTGCAGCGGCGCGAGCAAAAGCGTACCCGTTTCTGCGGCGAGCGCGGCATGGATCTGCGACAGCCCCGCGCCCGACAACAGCCTTTCCGCGGACACCCGTCCGAGCTGTCGATGCGCCGCGCGCCATGCCACCCACTCGTCGTCGGTAGCCGGCATCAGCTCCATATGGCCGCCCTCGCCGGCCAGCGCCACCATCTGCCCGCCCGGTGCCGGCACCAGCCCCGACACGCCCAGTCCGGTGCCCGGTCCCACCAGCGCCAGCGGCGCGGTCGGCACCGCGGTGCCGGCGCGCACCCGCGCCAGGCCGTCCGCCGGCAGGTGCGGCAGCGCCAGCGCCAGCGCGGTGAAGTCGTTCAGCGCCACCAGCGTCTGCAGGCCGAGCGCGCGGCGCATGCCCTCGATCGAGAACGACCAGTTGTGATTGGTCAGCTTGACCTGGTCGCCGGTGACCGGATTGGCCAACCCGATCGCCGCATGGCGCGGCACGCGCTGCCCGGTGGCCGTCAGGCCATCCAGGAACTGGCGCAGCGCAGCTTCGAGCGAGGGAAAGTCGGCGACCTTGAGCGCGGTCACCGGGCCGATCTGCATCGGCGCGGACTCGAGCGCGAAGCGCACGTTGGTGCCGCCGACATCGCCGAGCAGCCGCGGGAAGCTGGCGGTGGCGGTCGCGGGAGTGGAGGCGGTGTCAGCCATGGCGTCGGTCACGTCCCCTTCAGTCAGAATTCAGGCCTTGAACACATCGAATCCGTGCCGGTGGCGCGACGCCACCAGGCTCACCGGCAGCGTGGGCGTCGGCGCCTGCAGCGCGCATTCGAGCACCTTGGCCTTGGCTGCCCCGGTGATGGACAGGAATGCGCGTTCGGCCGCCAGCAGCGCGGCCAGGTTCAGCGTGATGCGCGCATGCGGCGCGGTGCCCGGATGCGTCAGCAGGTAGGCGGGCTGCGGATCGCTCAGCGCGTCCTGGAGTTCGGGCGCGTCCGGGAACAGCGACGCGGTATGGCCATCCTCGCCCATGCCGAGCACCACCACGTCAGGCTGGCGGAACGCGCGATTGGCGCGCGCCGTCGCCGCGGCCGGATCGGCCGCGTCCTGTGCATCGGCCACCAGCGGGATGAAGGCGGCACTGCCGGCGGCCTCGCGCAGCAAGTGCGCGCGCACCAGCGCGGCATTGCTGTCGGAGTGGTCGGGCGGTACCACGCGTTCGTCGACCAGCGTCACCGTCACCGCGTCCCAGCGCAGCGGGCGGTAGCGCAGCCGCTCGAACATCGGCACCGGCGAGCGTCCGCCGGACACCGCCAGCACCGCCCAGCCGTTGACGCGGATGGCGAGTTCGAGCGCATTGCTGATCGAGATGGCCAGGGCCTCGGCCTGGTCCATTGGAGTGGGATGTTCGAACAGGCGCATGTTGTTTCCTCTGGTTCAAGCTTCTTCGTGCCACAAGCCGCCGTCGCGCGACATCAGCGCCGACGACGCGGCCGGGCCCCAGGTGCCGGCGGTGTAGGGCTTGGGCGGTACCGTGCTGGCTTCCCAGGTATCGATGATGGGCTCGACCCAGCGCCACGCCTGCACCTGCTCGTCGCGGCGCACGAACAGGCCCAACCGGCCGCGGATCACGTCGAGCAGCAGCCGCTCGTAGGCGCCGGCGCGGCGCACCTTGAACGAGTTGGCGAAGTCGAGGTCGAGCGAGGTCGGCGTCAGCTCGAGCGTGTCGCCGGGCTGCTTGACCAGGCAATACAGCCGGATGCTTTCCTCGGGCTGCAGCTGGATCACCAGCCGGTTCTGCGGCGACAGCGTCAGCGGGCGCGGGAAGATCGCATGCGGCACGTCGCGGAAGTGGATCACGATCTCGGCCACGCGCGCCTGCATGCGCTTGCCGGTGCGCAGGTAGAACGGCACGCCTTCCCAGCGCCAGTTGGCGATCTCGGCCTTGATCGCGACAAAGGTCTCGGTGCGGCTGTCGGGCGCAATGCCGGCCTCATCGGTGTAGCCCGGCACCGGCTTGCCGCCGATGGCGCCCGCGCGGTACTGGCCGCGCACGGTTTTTTCGGCAACGTCCTGCGGCGTGATCGGCTTGAGCGCCTTCAGGATCTTGATCTTCTCGTCGCGGATGGCGTCTTCCGAAAGGCTCGCGGGCGGCTCCATCGCGACCATGCACAGCAGCTGCAGCAGGTGGTTCTGCACCATGTCGCGCAGCGCGCCGGTCTGGTCGTAGAAATCGCCGCGCGTTTCCACGCCGAGCTCTTCGGCGATGGTGATCTGCACGTCCTGCACCCACTCGCGCCGCCACAGCGGCTCGAACAGGGCATTGCCGAAGCGGATCGCCATCAGGTTCTGCACCGACTCCTTGCCGAGGTAGTGGTCGATACGGTAGATCTGCTCTTCGGCGAAGAAATTCGCCACCGCCGAGTTGATCGCCTCGTTCGATTCGAGGTCGTGGCCCAGCGGTTTTTCCAGCACGATACGTACGTTCGGCACATTGGGCGCCGTGCGCGTATTGAGGCCCGTGCGCGCAAGCTGTTCGCAGATCGACACGAACAGGTGCGGCGCGGTGGCGAGATAGCACACCACCACTTCCGGCTTGCGCGACAGCACCTTGTCGGCGAGCGCGTCGAAATGCGCGGGCACGCGTGCGTCGGCCTGCACGTAGCTGATGCGCGCGCAGAACTTCTCCCATGACTCCGGCGGCGCATGGGCCAGCGCGGGCCGCACGGTCTGCTCCAGTGACGCGAGGTAGTCGCCGGTCGACAAGGGCTGGCTGCCGGTGGCGAGGATGCGCGCGGCCGGATGCAGCAGGCCGGCGTGGTGCGCGTCGAACAGGGAAGGCAGCAGCTTGCGCCGCGCCAGGTCGCCGGTGCCGCCGAACAGCACCATGTCGAAATCAGGCATGCTCACCCTGCGCTCCTTGAGGATTCGAGTTGTCGCGGCCAGCGCGCGATGGCGGGCCGTGTTGCGGCCAGTTTACGTGAGTCGCTACGGCTTGGCGAGGCAAGCGTACCCATTTCTGCGTGGCTCGCCTGGACTGCGGGCGGGCATCCGGCGTGCAGCGTCCGGCAAAGTGCGCTAGGCTGAAAGCTCCCCCGCAGGAGAACCCCATGCCACGTCATCCAGTGCTCGAGCGGGTCACCGCCCGCATCGTCTCCCGCAGTGCCGCCACGCGCCAGGCGTACCTGGACCGCACCCGCGCCATGGCCGGGCAGAAAGTGGAACGCGCCCAGCTCTCTTGTACCAACCTGGCCCACGCGGTAGCCGCGATGCCTGACGAAGCCAAGATCCGGCTGAAGGCCGATGAGCGGCCTAACCTGGCGATCGTCTCCGCCTACAACGACATGCTGTCGGCGCACCAGCCGCTGGCGGCCTATCCCCAATGGATCAAGGAGGCGGCGCTCGAGGCCGGCGGCACCGCGCAGTTCGCCGGCGGCACGCCGGCAATGTGCGATGGCGTGACGCAGGGCCAGGACGGCATGGACCTGTCGCTGTTCTCGCGCGACGTGATTGCGCTGGCCTCGGCCGTGGCGCTGTCGCACCAGATGTTCGACGCCGCGCTGTACCTGGGCGTGTGCGACAAGATCGTGCCCGGCCTGGTGATGGGCGCGCTGTCGTTCGGCCACCTGCCCGCGGTGTTCGTGCCGGGCGGGCCGATGACCACCGGTATCAGCAACGACGAAAAGGCGCACACGCGCCAGCTCTATGCGGAAGGCAAGATCGGGCGCGAGGCACTGCTCGAAGCCGAGACCCGCTCCTATCACGGCCCCGGCACCTGCACCTTCTACGGCACCGCCAATTCCAACCAGATGCTGATGGAAATGATGGGGCTGCACCTGCCGGGCACCGCCTTCGTCAACCCCGGCACGCCGCTGCGCGAGGCGCTGACGCGCGAGGCCGCGCGCCAGGCGCTCAAGCTCGTGCATGGCGGCGAGCGCTACACGCCGGTGGCCGAAGTGCTGGATGAACGCGCCTTCGTCAACGGCATCGTCGGGCTGCTGGCCACCGGCGGCTCCACCAACCACACGCTGCACCTGATTGCGATGGCGCGCGTGGGTGGCATCGTGCTGGGATGGGACGACTTTGACGAATTGTCCGCGGTGGTGCCGCTGCTGGCGCGCGTGTACCCCAACGGCAAGGCCGACGTGAACCAGTTCCAGGCCGCGGGCGGACTGCCGGTGGTGATCCGCGGGCTGCTGTCGCTGGGACTGCTGCACGACGACGTGACCACCATCTTCGGGCGCGGGCTGGAGGACTATACGCGCGAGCCGGTGCTGCGCGACGGCAAGCTCGGCTGGATCGACGGCCCTGCGGCGCCGCTCGACGACAGCATCGTGCGCAGCGCCGGCCAGCCGTTCGCGCCGGACGGCGGCATCAAGGTCCTCGATGGCAAGCTGGGCCGGGCGGTCATCAAGACCTCGGCGGTCAAGCCCGAGCACCAGGTGGTGCAGGCGCCGGCGATCGTGTTCGAGCGTCAGGACGACGTGCTGCACGCGTTCAAGCGCGGCGAGCTGGAGCGCGACTTTATCGCGGTGCTGCCGTGGCAGGGCCCGGCCGCGTGCGGCATGCCCGAGCTGCACAAGCTGACGCCGACGCTGACGGTGCTGCAGGATCGCGGCTTTCATGTCGCGCTGGTCACCGACGGGCGCATGTCGGGCGCATCGGGCAAGGTGCCGGCAGCGATCCATGTCTGTCCGGAAGCGTTGCGCGGCGGCGCGATCGCGCGTGTGCGCACTGGCGACCTGATGCGCGTGGATGCGCCTGCGGGCGTGCTCGAGGTGCTGGTGCCGGATGACGAATGGCGTGCGCGCGAGGCGGCCAATCCGGACCTCAGTGCCAACCGGCACGGTGTCGGCCGCGACCTGTTCGCGGCCTTCCGCAGCAACGTCAGCACGGCCGAAAGCGGTGCCTGCACGCTGTTTGCCGACGAAGGCAAGGCCGCCTAGCCGAGCCCCTGCACCGGCTGGCGCGGCGCGGCGCCGGCGGCGCGCGCATGGGCCGGGTTTGGGGCCGGGTTTGGCGCGGCGTTTGGGGCCGATACCGGCGCGCCCTCCGACACCTTCACGGAGCCGGGCACCGAGCCCGCGCCCGGCACGTGCAGTTCCTGGATCGGCACCGCCAGCTTGCTGCCCGCTTGCTCCAGCACTTGCTTGATGCGCTCGTAGAAGGCGAAGCGCACGTTCCAGTAGTCGCCGTTCGAGGTCCAGTAGCGCACGTTGAGCGTGATGCCCTGCTGCGTGTAGTTGACCACCATGGCTTCCGGGCGCGGCTCGGACAGCAGGCGCGACTCGCGCGCCAGCATGCCGCGCAGCGCTTCGAGGCTGTGCTGCACATCGCTGTCGAAGGTCACCGTGGCCTCGATATCCGCGCGGCGCGTGGCGTTCTCGCTGTAGTTGGTGATCGCGCTGCCCCACAGCTTGCCGTTGGGCACGCGCAGGCAGACGCCGTCGAAGGTGGTCAGCTCGGTCATGAACAGGCCCGTCTCCCGCACCGTGCCCGCCACGCCCTGCGCATCGATGTACTGGCCGACGCGGAACGGGCGCAGCAGCACCAGCATGATGCCGGCGGCGATGTTCTGCAGCGTGCCCTGCAGCGCCAGGCCTATGGCCAGCCCCGCGGCGCCCAGCATGGCGATGATGCTGGCCGTCTGCACGCCGAACTGCGACAGCACCAGCACGATGGTCAGCACACGCACCATCCACTGCAGCGCATTGGCCAGCAGCGGCCGCATGGTTTCATCCACGTGGGTACCGCTCAGCGCGCGCCGGGCCGCATTGGCCACGCGCCCGGACAGCCACCAGCCGGCGAACAGGATCAGGATCGCCGCCAGGCAGTTCATGCCCTGGTTGATGGCGAACTGGACCAGGTAGGTCCAGCCCGCCTCCAGCTTGTTGGCATCGATGAAGTTCAGGTCCATGCGTCGGCTCCGATTGTTAGTGTTGGTTAGGGTTGGTCTGCGGGTAGCGGGATGCGTACCCGTTTCTGCGTACTCGCCGGCAGGATGCGGGCCGCGCCGGCAGCCGGCGGCCCGCTCAAACTTTCCATTAATTACCGGCTTTTTGTGCGCAAGATGTCAGACGATCACCAACAAAGGCATCGCCCGCGCCACAGTGAAGGGGACAACCGACGGGGCAATTGGTTTCCCGTGCAATCCGCCAGGAGCGCGTGCACCGTCTCGCCAGCCCTTGCCCGGCAAGGGCTGGCGGCGAATCACGCGGAGCGCGGCAATCCAGCGCGCCAGGTGCCGGGTGTGACCCCGAAAGCGGCACGGAAGCGGTGGCTCAAGTGGCTGGCGGAGGCAAACCCGGCACGCGCGGCCACTTCGTTCAGGCCCGGCCGTGGCTCGGCCAGTAGCTGGCGGGCGCGCTCGAGCCGCGCCCGCAGGATCCACGCATGCGGCGGCATGCCGAACGACACCCGGAACATGCGCGCGAAGTGGAACTCCGACAGGCCCGCCAGCGCAGCCAGCTCGCCCAGGGTCGGGTTGTGCGCGGGGTGGCTTTCGATCCAGTCGCGCACCGTGCGCCTGGCCTGCGCCGACAGGCCGCCGCGCCAGTCCGTCGGCGCAGCGCGCCCGGCATGTTGCAGCACCAGGTGGCTGACTGCCTCATGCGCCAGCGCGTTGCAGGCCATGCGCGCCTCGGGCTGCTGCCAGTCGAGCGCGGCCAGCCGCTGGCTCAATGCATACAGGAACGGATCGTCGGCAAAGGTCAGGTCCCGCAGCGCGACCGAACGCGGCTCGCGGTCGAGCAGGCGCACGCAGTGCCAGGCCAGCATCTCCGGCCTGAAATACAGGTGAAAGAATCGCTGCGGGCCGCCCACATGCCAGCGCGACTCCTGGTCCGCCGGCAACAGACAGAGCCGACCGGGCGCGCCCTTGTTTCCGGGCTGGTCGTACCGGTAGGTGCCAAGGCCGCCTTCCAGGTAGACCGAAATGGTGTGATGGCCGGGATGGGCGTAGGCGGTATCGTCGTCCCGGTTGCGCCACAGCGCCACGCCCAGCCCATCGCCCAGCACGGCCGCGCGCTCCAGCGACGCGCGCGAACTGGTGAGCACGGCAAAGACCGCGTGGCGCCGGAGCGAATCGGACGGAGCGGTCATGTGGTGGAGGCTGATACGCGTTGACGGGGCGACGTCGGCGACGCCTGAGGCCAACTTTCAGCGACGAAAGTCGGGCCGAAAAGCGGCCGTACAAGGCTTTACTATACCGTCAGCCGGGGCTGGCGGCTGATGCGGCAGCCAGCCAGGGGCCACGCAGCGACTACGCAGAAATGGGTACGCTTTGCGGCAACGCCAGCCCGGACTTGCCCGGGCGGCGAACGATCTGCGCTCATCAGGTGGCGTGCTCATGCAGCCGGTCGCGCGACGCCAGCGCCGGGAACAGCCGCATCCACACCGCCACCACCAGCAGCGTGCCAACGCCCCCAAGGATCACCGCGCCCACCGGGCCGAACAGCGCCGCGGTCACGCCGGACTCGAACTCGCCCAACTGGTTGGAGGCACCGATGAATACCGAGTTGACCGCGCCAACACGCCCGCGCATGTCGTCTGGCGTATCCAGCTGGACCAGCGTCGAGCGCACCACCACGCTGATCATGTCCGAGGCGCCCAGCACAACCAGCGCGGCCATCGACAGCGGCAGCCACGTCGACACCCCGAACACCACGGTGGCGACGCCGAACAGCGCGACCGCGCCGAACATGATGGGCCCGGCGCGCCGGTTCAGCGGGTGGCGCGCCAGCCACAGCGCCATGACCAGCGCACCGACCGCCGGCGACGAGCGCAGCAATCCCAGGCCCCACGGCCCGGTATGCAGGATGTCGCGCGCGTAGATCGGCAGCAGCGCCACCGCGCCGCCCAGCAGCACCGCGAACAGGTCCAGCGAGATCGCACCCAGCAGCACCGGCCGGCTGCGGATATAGGAAAAGCCGGCAAACACCGTGCTCAGGCTGACCGGCGCGGTCAGCCGCTGCGCGGCCTGGCGCAGCGTGATGCCGCTGACCAGCACCGCGGCGATGACGAACAGCGTCGCGCTCAGCGCGTACACCACGCCGGGGCCCGCCACGTACGCGAAGCCGCCGATGGCCGGGCCGATGATGATCGCGGTCTGCCCGGCGGAGCTGGCCAGCGCCACCGCGCGTGGCAGCTGGCGAGGTGTCACCACGCTGGGCAGCAGCGCCTGCAGCGTGGGATTCTCGAACGCGCGCGTGGCGCCGATCAGTGCGACGAAGACAAAGATGTGATGGCTGTCGATCCAGCCGGTCAGGCTGGCCACGGCCATGCCGGCGGCCAGCAGCGCTTCGATCGACTGGCAGGTGCGCACGATACGGCGCCGGTCGAAGCGGTCGGCGACGTGGCCGGACATCAGGATCAGCACCACCGAGGGCAGGAACTGCACCAGCCCGACCATGCCCAGCATCAGCGGGTCGCGCGTCAGGTCATACATCTGCCAGCCCACCGCCACGGTAAAGATCTGGTAGCCGATGGTGGTGCACAGGCGGGCGAACCAGTAGCGGCGGAACACGGCGTCGCCGAAGACGCTATCCGGCTCGGCGGCCGGGACGGTGGCAGGGGAAGACATGAATGCGGGAGGCGGGGTCAGACAGAGAAGGGGCGCCATGCAGGCGCCACAGCGATACGGCGGCGACGCGACGGCATAAAGGCACGATTTTACGGTGACCGCTGAATTAGTGCATACACATGCATGCGTTGCGAACTGACTGACGGCAGGCGTTATTTTTTAGTCACATTTCGTGGTCTAAATGTATTAGCTGTGATGCATGGATGCGACAAACGCACCGACTTTGATCTGGCTAATCGCATCTGAGAATCACTCGCACCTATAATCCGACCCCATTCGGCGCATCCGCCAGTGGACTGCGCTGCCTTTCCAGGACCCCTCATCTTGCAGCCCGCTTTCCGACTCACCGCCAGTGCCATCGGCGCCGCCCTGCTGTTCACCCTCCCCGCCCACGCCCAGACTGCCACTACGGCCACCGCCGCCGGCAATGCCAACGCCAACGCGGAAGCCACCCTCAATGCCGTCACCGTGGTCGGCAACTGGCTGGACAATGCCGATGAAGCCAAGGTGCTGGAGCATCCCGGCGCCCGCACCATCGTCGACCGCGTAACCTTCCAGGAAGCCGGCGCAAACAACGTGCGCGAGGTGCTGCGCCGCGTTCCGGGCGTGCAGGTGCAGGAGAACAACGGCACCGGCGGCAGCGATGTGTCACTGAACGTGGGCGTGCGCGGCCTGACGTCACGCCTGTCGCCGCGCTCGACCATCCTGATGGACGGCGTGCCGCTG
Organism: Cupriavidus oxalaticus; assembly: GCF_038900635.1. Classification (GTDB taxonomy): domain Bacteria; phylum Pseudomonadota; class Gammaproteobacteria; order Burkholderiales; family Burkholderiaceae; genus Cupriavidus; species Cupriavidus oxalaticus_B. The sequence continues at coordinate 74,460 of NZ_JAYMRX010000007.1, forward strand.
GCGGTGGCGCCCTATGGCCAGCCGCAGCTGTCGATGGCACCGCTGTCACTGGGGAATCTGGAAAGCATCGACGTGGTGCGCGGCGCGGGTTCGGTGCGCTACGGCCCGCAGAACGTGGGCGGCATCATCAACTTCGCGACGCGCTCGATCCCGAAGAACTTCGCGGCCGATGCCTCGGTTTCGACCGACATCTACAGCCACGGCGGCAACGTCAAGACCAACCCGACCGCGTTCATCGGCGGCACCAACGACAACGGGCTGGGCGGCGCGCTGCTGTATTCGGGCATCCACGGCAATGGCTATCGCGAGAGCAACGACCACGTCAATATCGACGACCTGCTGCTCAAGGGCAACTACCGGATCTCCAAGACCGACGAACTGAGCGCTGCCTTCCACTATTACGAGGGCAGGGCCGGCATGCCCGGCGGCCTGACGGCGGCGCAGTACGCGGCCGATCCGTTCCAGTCGGTGCGGCCCTACGACAATTTCGACGGCCGCCGCAACGACTTCAGCCTGAAGTACAGCCACAACGACAACAACCGCAAGTTCGAGGTGCTGACGTACTACACCGACAGCTTCCGCGGCAGCAACATCGAGCAGCAAGGCACGGGCGCATCGGCCAACTTGCGCCGCCTGACCTCGGCGCCGCGCAACTACCATACATTCGCGATCGAGCCGCGCTACTCGCAGCTGTTCCGCGGCGAGAACATGAGCCACGAGGTCAGCGTCGGCTACCGCTTCCTGCGCGAAGCCAGCGACGAGAAGGCCTCGCGCACGGTGTTCTACACGCCGGGCACCATCGATCCGACCACGCTGCCGTCGCCGGTGTACCAGTCGCGCACGGGCGGCACTACCGCCAACGCCGTCTATATCGACGACACCATCAACGTCGGCAGCTGGACCATCACGCCGGGCCTGCGCTACGAATTCATCCGTTCGTACGTGACCGACAACTTCACCGGCGCGCGCAACGATGTCTCGTCCAACGAGCCGCTGCCGTCGCTGGCGGTGATGTACCACGTCAGCGACCAGTGGAAACTGTTTGCCAACGCCGGCGTCTCGTTCGGGCCGCTGCAGTACTTCCAGATCGCGCAGACCACCAACGGCCTGGTGCCCGAGAAGGCAAAGACGTACGAAATCGGCACGCACTTCAACAGCAGCGGCTGGGGCGGCGAGCTGACGCTGTTCAATATCGACTTCGACGACGAGCTGCAACTGCGCGGCGGCACCGGCGGGGCGCCGGATGCGTGGACCAACCTCGGCGCCACCACGCACCGCGGCGTGGAATCGTCGCTGCGCTATGACTTCGGCGCGCTCGACAAGTCGCTGGCCGGCCTGTCGGCGTACGCGACCTACACCTTCACCGAAGCCACCTACAACCAGGGCAACTTCGCCGGGCGCGACCTGCCGTTCTATTCGCGGCATGTGGCCACCGTGGGCATGCGCTATGCGCGCAATCGCTGGGCCTTCAATATCGACGGCTACGCGCAGTCGAAGCAGCATTCGCCGGGTGACCCGAGCACGTCGACCACGTACCAGACCGCGGAGAGCGCCAATGGCGCGCTGGGCGACATCCCCGGGTACGCGCTGCTGAACATGCGGCTGGGCTACGACTTCGGCAAGTCGGCGCAGAACCTGAAGCTGGCGGTGGGGGTGAAGAACCTGTTCGACAAGCGCTATTTCACGCGCTCGACGGACAACAATTTGGGCAAGTATGTGGGGATGCCGCGGACGTTCTATATCCAGGCGTCGCTGGCGTACTGAGCAGACTTCCGGACAAGAAAACGGCTCGCCTTGGCGAGCCGTTTTTTTTGCAATTCGGATACCGATCAGACGATCTCGCGCGTCTCCAGGAACTGCAGCTCCGGGAACCGCTCCTGCGTCAGCCGCAGGTTCACCATGCTCGGCGCCAGGTAGACGTGGTCGCCGGCGCCGTCCAGCGCCACGTTATGCCCGGCCTTGGCGATCAGCTTCTCGATCTCCGCGGGCGAACCCTTGAGCCAGCGCGCCGTGGCGCACTCGTGCGACTCGAAAATGGCATCGACGCCGTACTCATGCTCGAGCCGGTGCGCCACCACATCGAATTGCAGGATGCCGACCGCGCCCAGCACCAGGTCGTTGGAGACGAGCGGTCGGAACATCTGCGTCGCGCCCTCTTCGGCCAGCTGCTGCAGGCCCTTCTGCAGCTGCTTGACCTTGAGCGGGTTGTTCAGGCGCGCGCGGCGGAAGAATTCCGGCGCGAACGACGGGATGCCGGTGAACTTGAGCGGCTCGCCTTCGGTGAAGACATCGCCCAGGCGGATGGTGCCGTGGTTGGGCACGCCGATGATGTCGCCGGCGTAGGCCTCTTCCGTCGTGTTGCGGTCCTGCGCCATGAAGGTGATGGCGTTGTTGATCGCCACGGTCTTGCCGGCGGAGACGTGCAGCAGTTTCATGCCGCGCTCGAAGCGGCCGGAGCATACGCGCACGAAGGCAATGCGGTCGCGATGGCGCGGGTCCATATTGGCCTGGATCTTGAAGACGAAGCCGGTGAACTTGCCTTCGTTCGGCTCGACCACGCGCGTGTCGGTGTTGCGCGCCAGCGGCGGCGGCGACAGCTCGCACAGCGCGTCCAGCAGCGACTGCACGCCGAAGTTGTTGATCGCCGAGCCGAAGTAGACCGGGGTCTGCTTGCCGGCAAGGAACGCTTCCTTGTCGAAGGTGTGCGACGCGCCGCGCACCAGCTCGATCTCCACGCGCAGCTCCTCGGCCTGGCTGCCGAGGATGCGGTCCAGTTCCGGGTTATCCAGGCCGTCCAGGACCGCCGCGGTGCCCTTGTCGCCTTTCGGGTCGAACAGCTGCACCTTGTCGTCGATCAGGTGGTACACGCCGCGGAACTGCTTGCCCATGCCGATCGGCCAGGTCATCGGCGCGCACTGGATCTGCAGCACGTCTTCGATCTCATCGAGCAGCTCGATCGGCGAGCGGCCTTCGCGGTCAAGCTTGTTGATGAAGGTCAGGATGGGGGTGTCGCGCAGGCGGCAGACGTTGAGCAGCTTGATGGTCTGCGCTTCCACGCCGTTGACGGAGTCGATCACCATCACGGCCGAGTCGACCGCAGTCAGCGTGCGGTAGGTATCTTCCGAGAAGTCCTCGTGGCCCGGCGTGTCGAGCAGGTTGACGATGTTCTCCTGCGCGTTGCCGTCAGCGGTCTCACGGCCATACGGGAACTGCATCACCGACGAGGTTACCGAGATGCCGCGCTGCTTTTCCAGTTCCATCCAGTCGGAGGTGGCATGGCGGTCGGCCTTGCGCGCGCGCACCTCGCCCGCGACCTGGATGGCGCCGCCGAACCACAGCAGCTTTTCGGTCAGGGTCGTCTTGCCCGCGTCGGGGTGGGAGATGATGGCAAAGGTGCGACGACGCGCAATTTCGGATACGAGCGAGCTCACGGAATCTGGCTGGGAAAAGTAGAGGGTGCGGCATCAGCCGGCACCCGGACCGGCGCCGCCGCAGGCGGCACTGCGCCGGGCCCTGCGGGACTTACGGAAGGAATGGGGCGCTATTTTACCGGTTCGCGGGCCAGGCCGGGGTTTTGCCTTCGCGCTTGCCATCCCCCTCTCCTCCCATGCCCGGCACGCCGCGCAGGCTGCCGAACTGCAGCGCGTACTGGCGCGTCAGCTCGGCGCCAAAGAAGAAGATCTGCGCCGAGTAGTAGATCCACAGCATCAGCGCCACCACCGAGCCCGCCGCGCCGTACGAGGAGGCCACGGCACTATTGCCCAGATAGAGGCCGATCAGCCGCTTGCCCACCGAAAACAGCAGCGCGGTAATGACGGCGCCCATGGTCACATCGCGCCAGGCGATGCGCGCGTTGGGCAGCATCTTGAAGATCACCGCGAACAACGCGGTCACGACCGCAAAGGAAAACGCCGTCGAGATCACGTCAGCCACCGGGGCGAACCAGGATTGCGTCCACAGCTGGCCCCAGATGCGCTCGACCACCGCCAGCGCGGCATTGACGATCAGCGACACCAGCAGCATGAAGGCCAGCACCAGCACCAGGCTGAACGACAGCAGGCGCGCGCGCAGCAGCGTCTGCCAGCCCGCGGTCTTGGGTACCGGCACATGCCAGATGTCGTCGAGGCTGCTCTTGAGTTCGGCGAAGGCGCTGGTGGCGCCGACAAACAGGATACCCATGGCGATCAACGCGGCCATGCCGCTGCCGCCGGCGCGGTGCGTGGCAGCCAGGATCTGCTCGATCGCGGTGGCGCCCTGTTCGCCGACCAGTCCTTCGATCTGGGTGAAGATTTCGCCGCGCGCGGCCTCGGCGCCGAAGAACAGGCCGGCGATCGAGATCACCAGTACCAGGATCGGCGCGAGCGAGAACAGCATGTAGAAGGACAGCGCCGCGCCCTTGCTGGCGGCGCGGTGGTCGAACCAGGAGGCCACCGCCGCGGTGACCACGCGCAGCGTGCGCGCGCCGGTGTGGCGGTCCGGCAGCCAGTGAGGGCGGTGGGGTCGCGGCTGCGGGGCGTCGCTGCCAGCGGGCGATGCGGGTCGGTGTTCGGAGTTGTCGTTCACGGCCTTGGGTTTGCCCGGTTCGGGAGCCCTGGTACGCAATGGTACGCAGGGACGGGTAACCGGAACGCCTGGCGCGAGCGGCGGCGGGACGCTCCGGTAGCGAGGGCGCTTGCGTTCATCATACTGCGCATCGCGCGGCTTGCCCAAGCGGCACCCCCGGGGCGACCTGCTACAGTAAGACCAGGCACACCTGCCGGCGCATCCGTGCCAGCGCGCCGGCGCAAGGAGGCATCCGTGATCCGTTTCCTCTCCGCACGCCCGGTGGCCGCCATGCTCGTGGTCGGGATGCTGGGTGTCGCCGGCTGCGAGCGCAGCCAGCCCGGCCCCAAACCCATCTCAGGCACTGCCACGACCTCATCCGCCGCGGCCGCTCAGCCGGCTGCACCCAGCACTCCAGGCAAGGCCCGCTGACCCGCTCACCCGCGGATGCGCCCTGCCACGAAGGACGCTGCGTACCCGTTTCTGCGTACTGCGCCGTGCTTCTCGACCACGCGGACAGCGCTCGCTGATGTCCAGGACTCGGCACTCTGGGTCCTGGACAGCGGGGTCCCGGCATTCCCCGGTGTTCCCCGCTGTTACGCCTATGCAAGGCTGAAGTAACTCCGGTTTCAAAGATGCAACCCGGTGCAGAGCGGAGAATGCGCCGCTGCCCGGGCGCGCTATCCCGCACCCGGCGTGGGTATCAGGCGGCCATACGCGCACATGCGCGGGCGCGGCGGGCGGTGGCGCTGGCCGCACGCGTTGCAACGGCGAAACCGAATGGTCCCGTGGCGACGTCGCGGCCGCGCGCCGCGCGGCCGGGCTGGCCGCAAACCCGCATGGCACAAGCCTTTGCGGCCATTGGCACACTTGTCGCTCAGCATTCGCAGGGACGCCGCGCGTCCAGACCATCAACCAGCCACTACTGCGGAGAGAGACCAGCCATGCGTCATCCGCCTTCACGCATGACGGCGCGCCGGCGCTCATACCGGTTGGCGGGCCCCCCGCCTACGGTGACGGACCTGCTTTCGCCGCCACTGCTGCCCTACCCGCGCGCGCGGGTCGAGCCGGCACTGCTGGATACGGCCAGCGCACCGTGCCCCGGCGGTGCACGCCGGGCCAGGGGGCCGTCCTGCACGCGCGCGGCCGGCAGGCGTCCGGCCGGGAAGCGGCGCGCCTGACCGGGAGCAGGTGCGAAACAAGCGGCACGCGGGCCAGCGTGCCCGTGCGGATTTGTGCTCCGTCCCCCGGCGGGCACTTTTTTTCCACGAGGAGGAGACACAATGAAAGCCGCAACCCCTGCCGCAGGCGTGCTGGCCGCCCTGGCGGTCTTCTCGGCCCCTGCCCTGGCAGCCAGCTATGCCTGGTTCGATCGTCCGGACGACGCCAGCGCGAACAGCCACGCGGCGGTCAGCAATGATGTTTATGTGCGCGGCTTCGGCTGGGCCTGGGGCGAACTGCGCATGCAGCAGGACACCTCGCCGGGCGCGGCAGCACCTGCGGCGCCGCAAGGCCGCCGTCAGGCGCGCGACTACCCGGACCGGCGCGACGCGCCGCCTTGGCTGCAACGGGACGACAACGACCCGCCGCGCACGCCGCGCGGCAAGATCAGCATGAATCTCGCGGCTGTCCCGGCGGATGGGACCCTTGGAGCAGGCGCGGCCGTCCAGCCTCGCGCGGTTGTGCGCTGACGTGCCAGCGGGCACGGGGAAAGGCGGAACCGGCGAGCGGACGTCGGCGGTTCCCCTTTCCTGTGGCGCGCAGCCTGATGCGAGGCAGCGTGGTGCCCCACGGCGTGGCGCTCAACAGCAACGGATGGCGGCAGCCGGCGCTTGCGCGGTGGCTTGCCGGCCTACTCGCCCGCGACGGGCTGGCTCTCCACGCGGATATTGTGCTTGTGCATCAGCCGGTACAGGGTCACGCGCGACACGTTGAGTTCGCGCGCGGCCGGCACCACGTGGAAGCCATGGCTGGCCATCACGTTGCGGATCGCCTCGCGCTCGGCCTCCTCGCGGATCGCATCGAGGGTCTTGCGCGGCAGTTCGGCACCGCCGTGCAGTTGCAGATCCTCGGCCGTGATCTTGCGGTTGTCGGTCATCACGATGGCGCGGCGCACGCGGTTGATCAGCTCGCGCACGTTGCCTGGCCACGCGTACTGCATCATGGCCTGGGTCGCGCATGCCGAGAAGCCGCGGATGCGCCGGTGCGCCTCGTGCCCGTGCTCGGCCAGCACGGCGTTGGCCAACTGCAGGATGTCCTCGCCGCGCTCGCGCAGCGGCGGAATGCCCAGCGTCAGCACACACAGCCGGTGGAACAGGTCGGAGCGGAAGCGTCCGTCGCCCTGCGCGGCCACCAGGTCCACGTGCGTGGCCGAGATGATGCGCAGGTTCAGCGGGATCGACTGGTGCCCGCCGAGCCGCGTGATGGTGCCCTGCTGCAGAAAGCGCAGCAGCGCCACCTGGCTTTCCAGCGGCAGGTCGCCGATCTCGTCGAGAAACAGCGTGCCTCCCTGTGCCTGCTCGATCCAGCCGATCTTGCGCTGGTTGGCGCCGGTGAACGCGCCCTTCTCGTAGCCGAACAGCTCCGACTGCACCAGGTGCGAGGGGATGGCACCGCAGTTGATGGCGATGAACGGCCCCTTGCGCCGGCTCGAGGCATCGTGGATTGCCTGCGCGGCCAGTTCCTTGCCGGTGCCGGATTCGCCGGAGATGAATACCGGCGCCTCGTTGTGCGCCACCTTGGCCAGCGAGCGGAACATGGCGCGCATGGCCGCGCACTCGCCGATCATGGTGCCGCGCGATGGCGTCTCCTGCGCGCGCGCGCCATGCAGCGACGCCATGCCATGCGCGTGCTTGAGTGTGTAGATCAGCTCCTGCACCGAGAACGGCGTGCGCACATAGTCCACGCAATAATCGCGGATCAGCCTGCGCACGCGCTCGTCGGCAAGCATCGCGTTGCAGGTGATGGCCACCCAGGTGACATGCAGATGCTGCAGCGCGAGTTCGAGCTGGCCGAGCTCGGCATCGCTGTATTCCGCCTGCAGGTCGATCACGCCGGCGGCGGGCGGGCTCGCGCGCACCACGCGTTCGACGTCACGGATCTGCTGCACGCGGCGCAGTTCCCATCCCGGTCCGAAGCTGGACGGGTCAAAACCAAAATCTTCATGACGCGACACGACCACGATCTGCGCAGTGCGTGGCGCCTTGCACAGTCGGTCCATCACGATCTCCCGGACGTTCGGCTTGTTCTTGGTTCCGGCACCCGGCGCCGCGGCCTGTGGCCGTGGCGCGGACTGGGGCTGGACTGGCTGCGGGTTGGCGCCCGCCAGCAACGTCGGTATCACGAGGTGGACAGACTGCGGGACGGCTCTTCGGGCGCGGCGAGATAGCCGCTGCCCCCCTGGAGCTGTTCGCGGATGCGCCGCCGCACCGCTTCCTTCTCACGCATCAGCTCTACGCGCGGTGCCTCGGGCGTCTGTCCGGAGTACTGGTAGTAGAGCGACTTGTAGGTGAGCTGGCTCAGGATCCATTCCTGCAGCATGGCGCGCTGGCGTACCAGCTCGCCCTCCAGCAGACGATGGCGGCGCAACAGGTTTTCCACCGCGGCACGGGCGCTCTCGCTGAGCGCGCTGTCATCAGCCAGCAGGGCCGCCACGTCGGCAGCGGCGCCATCGTGGCTGGCGCGGTTTGCGGGCATTTCGCCTGCGGCTTCCCCCAAAGCAGCCCAGGCATGGTGAATGGATCGGCTAGTGGATCGGCTTATGGACTCCCTGATGGGCCCGATGGCGGGTCGCCGGATCTCTCCTGCGGTCATGATTATCCCCGTTGAACAACATCCCCCGGCACTACACGTCTGCGGATACCACTTGTCAGTCTTGGAATTATTTGTCTCTGCGTGGCGCACGTGTTTTCCGCACGCTCCCTGGTCGTGGCCTGCCGCCTTGCCTGGCGGTCTCATCCGAGCTGTCCACCGACTGGCGGACGGCGCCAACGCGCGCTCGGTGTGCTCCGGCAATCCAGCCGCATGCACCGGAGTCAAGAAGGGGCGCCTTGCCGCGCCCCTCTTTGCCACGCCTATAGTTCAGTGCATTTGGGGCGGTTTGTCCAGTCCTGAGTGGGTGACTTACACCCAATCTCATACTTTGGAATGAGCCGGCCTGCACACCGCCAATCCGGCCCGCCGGACGCGGCCTTCGGGCTGTTTCGTGACATATTTGCGACCGAATTTCGAGCCAAATTTCGGACTGAATTTTGGACTAAATTTCGGACTGGATTGCTGCCTGCCTGTCACGCTGCCGGCTCCCTTTTCGACGCCCGCATGGTACGCAGAAACGGGTACGCTTTCGCGCCCCGAACGGGTGATGGCAACGGTGTCGGCAGGCACCCGCGGTTGGCGTGCGGGGTGGTATCGCTTGCGGCAAGGCGTATCGGATTGCGGCCCGCAGAAACAGGTACGCCGCGGGTTCTCATGTGGCCGCGGACGGGCCCCGGAAGGGCCGCAGAAACGGGTACGCCTTGCGCGCGTTCCGGCATTCCGGCCTGGCGCCATTGTGTTGAAGGAACAACTGGTGGGCGCAAAAAAAATGGGCGGCCTGTGCCGCCCATGTCTGCTCTCGCCGCCACGAGGGGTCAGTGACCCGGCAGGTAGTAGAACTTGAAGACAAAGATCGCGGCAATGATCCAGACCATTACCGGCACGCCCCGCGCGCGCCCGGTCAGCAGCTTGAGCGCCGCGTAGCTGATGAAGCCGAACGCCACCCCGTTCGCGACCGAATACGTGAAGGGCATGCCCAGCGCGGTCATGACCGCCGGCACGACTTCGGTGACATCGTTCCAGTCGATCTCAAGCAGCTCGCGCAACATCAGGCAGGACACATACAGCAGCGCCGGCGCGGTGGCATAGGCCGGAACCGTGCCCGCCAGAGGCGCGATGAACAGCGCCGCCAGGAACAACACCGCCACGGTCACCGCGGTCAGCCCCGTGCGCCCGCCGGCCTGCACGCCGGAAGCGCTTTCGATATACGCAGTAGTCGACGACGTACCGAGGAACGAGCCGGCCATGATGGCGGTGCTGTCCGCCATCAGCGCCTTGTTCAGCCGGTCCATGCGGCCCGCTTTGAGCAGGCCGGCGCGGTTGGCCACGCCCATCAGCGTGCCGGTGGCATCGAACAGCTCGACCAGGAAGAACACCAGCACGACATTGATGATGCCGATCGACAACGCCGCGGAGATATCGAGCTTCAGCAGCGTCGGGCTCAGCGAAGGCGGCGCGGAAAACACGCCGTGGAAAGTATTGCCGGCAAAGGCGAAGCTCAGCAGCGTGGTCAGCAGGATACCGATCAGGATCGCGCCCTTCACGCGCAGGTGGTCCAGCGCGACGATCACAAAGAAGCCCACGATGGCCAGCACAGCCGGGGGTTGGTGCAGGTCGCCGAGGGTGACCAGCGTTGCCGGGCTCGCGGCCACGATGCCGGCATTCTTCAGCGCGACGATCGCCAGGAACAAGCCGATGCCCGCGGTGATCGCCACGCGGATGGAATGCGGGATGCCGTTGACGATCATCTCGCGCACGCGGAACAGCGTCACCAGCAGGAACAGGCAGCCCGAGATAAAGACCGCGCCCAGCGCCGCCTCCCACGGAAAGCCCATGCCCTTCACCACGGTGTACGCAAAGTACGCGTTCAGGCCCATGCCGGGTGCCAGCGCGATCGGGTAATTGGCATAGAACCCCATGATCAGGGTACCGATCGCCGCGGCCACGCAGGTGGCGACGAATACCGCGTCCTTGGGCATGCCGGCGTCGCCCAGGATCGACGGGTTGACGAAGATGATGTACGCCATCGTCAGGAAGGTGGTGATGCCTGCAAGGATCTCCGTGCGGACATCGGTCTGGTGCTCGCGCAGCTTGAACAGGCGCTCGAGCAGCGTCGGCTGGCCGCGCGAGGGGTTGACGGAAGGCGTACCCGGCTTGGAAGCGGGTTCCGGCATCGACATGACTAAGTCTCCTGGTATCGTTATCGTGTCCGCGTCAGGCATCGCCGCGCAGCCGGGACAGCGTGGCGCGCCATCATTCGGCAAGCGTACTCTCGTCCAGCATGGGCCCGATACGCCACGGCGCACACGAATGAGCGATATGCAAAAGGCGTGATGATCGCACAGCGGATACCGGCGCACAGGGGCGCGGCGCGGCGCCGGCACGTCCGTGCGGGACCGGGTCGGGGCTGGCCCCAACTTGACGCTGGCTCCAATCCCCCGTATAAACCCGGCTAGATTCAAGCGACGAGGCAACAGTTCATTCGTTAGCCACCGTCTGGTACTTCGGTTGTCCATGGTGTCCTTTCCTTGAGTTCCCCTGTCGGATGGCGCGTGCGTCGTGCGACGTTTTATATCCTTTTTCTGGAAAGCAAATCATGCAAACCGGTATCGTCAAGTGGTTCAACGACGCCAAGGGTTTCGGCTTCATCAAGCCGGACGCAGGTGGTGACGACCTCTTCGCCCACTTCTCGGAAATCCGCTCCGAGGGCTTCAAGTCGCTGCAGGAAAACCAGCGCGTGCAGTTCGAAGTCAAGAACGGCCCGAAGGGCCTGCAGGCAGCGAACATCACCCCGCTGTAAGCGTTGCCCATGGCGCGCCATGTGCGCGCTACGCAACTGAAAAACCCCGCCTTGGCGGGGTTTTTTGTTTTCTGGCGGTTCGGGCTGCGGGGGCTTGATGTTCCGCCAGGATGGCCCGCCGCTTTCTCGCCATCCCGCTCCCGGCCTCCCCGGCCTCCCCGGCCTCCCAGCCTCCCCAGCCTCCCCAGCCTCCCCAGCCTCCCCAGCCTCCCCAGCCTCGTCGCCTCCCCAGCCTCGTCGCCTCGTCGCCTTCGGCTTCCCGCTTCCCCGGTTCCCAACTCCTCGCCTCCCAGATTTCCGCGGCCTTCGCGATGTCAGCGCACATTGCTGTCCATGCGCCTTCCGCAGAAACGGGTACGCCTTGCTGCAGTGCGAACCGAGGTCGTTACTCCGCGGCATACGCAGAAACGGGTACGCCCGCCGCATAACGCCTCCCCCACGCCCGCGAGAACGCAGAAATGGGTACGGTTGGTGCAAGCGCTACCCGCGCGCGTCCATGCCCTCGCAGAAATAGGTACGCCCCGGTCCCGCCACGTTGCCTGGCTTGCTGGGTTCAATGGAGGCGAGAAGAACAGCCGGACACTGAGATATCCACACGACCGGCCCGCAGACGCCACGCAGAAACGGGTACGCCTCGCATTGCAGTGCACAAAATACATTCCTCCAAAGATTTGAAACGTGCCGCCGCAGAAACAGGTACGCCCCATGTGCTCGCGCCCGCCGTTCTGTCGCGCAGAAACGGGTACGGCGGCCGGGCTATCCGGCCACTTCGGCTTGCTGGGGCGAAGCGCGGCGCCGGCTGACTCGCAGAATCAGGTACGCCCACTCAAAAGACGGCCTTCTCACGTATACGTTGAGTGTAAGCGCTAGCTTTTTGTGTATTGCCGATGTACAATGGAAACTTGGCAATGCGTCTATCCGCATACTCGCTTCATTCAGCGCAGAAACAGGTACGGATACGATCACGGCGCCGCGGGGTCACCCCGCAGAAACGGGTACGCAGACCAAAGCCTGGCGCATAGCTGTATGGACGCAGAATTGGGTACGCCGCAGAAATGGGTACGCGGAGACAAAGACCGGGGCGTTTTTCTTCGCCACGCAGAATCGGGTACGGCTCCGGGCCGCCTTCCGCAGAAATAGGTACGCTGCCGCCGCTGGACGCCTGTCGGCGGTCCGGGGTTCGAACCCTTTTCTGCGTGGATAACCCATGCCGCAGACCCCGTGACGGCGCAATCTGACGGTAAACCGGGCGTAAACGGCGTATACCGGCCCGGCCGCCGCAGAAACAGGTACGCTTTGCAGAGCCTCTGCTGTGGAAAAGCCTGTGGAAACACGGGGTTATCCCCGCAGAAACCAGTACGCGCGGTCCGCAGATACAGGTTCGGGGCATCGCAGATACGGGTTCGGCCCTTCGCAGAATCGGGTACGTTTGTCCGCAGATTCGGGTTCGCAGGGGTGGTTTTTTCCCTTACGAATCAAGGCGCTGATCTTCTCGTATACGGTTTACAAGTAGTTAACCCGTATCGGTATTGTTTACCGGTAGTCACAGGGTTGCGCACCGTGGACAACCCTCCCGGGTTGCCCACCGTCCGCCCCCCCGCTGCCAGTCGTGAGAGTCCCCGCATGGCAAAAAACCAGCAAGCAAGGCCAAACCTCAGCGTACCTGTTTCTGCGTGACAACTTTTGCGGCTTCGAGTACAAAGGCGGGTAATCCGAAGCACGCCAATATGCCCATCAAACGCTCCCCGGCCGCCACGGGGGATCGACGCATCCTCGACATGGATGCCGAGCCCTCCCGCATCATTGTTCCCGGCAACGAGAACAGCCTGGTTCCGTCCGAGAAATTCCAGCGCCTGTTTGACGAGGCGCAGGCCATGGAACGCGAAGACGCCTGGCAAAGCGGCGAAGTTGGTTTCCTCAGCCGCGCCAGCGTCCAGGTTACGCTGCCATATCGGGCTCCCAAGGGCGCACCGCCGGTATGGACGCGCACCAGCGGCAATATTTCGCTGATGATCCAGCCTGGCTATTTCACGCAGCAGCGCTCCGAGCGTGCCGCCAACGGCCGCCAGAAGCTGGTGTCGGAAACCGTCTCGCTGGGCTATCCCTACGGCTCCTATCCGCGCCTGATGCTTGCCTGGATCGGCAAGGAGATCATGGCGAAGAAGAAGCGCGGTGAGTTCACCGGGACGGTGGAAGACCGGCGCATCTCGCTGGGCAATTCGTTGTCCGAGTTCATGTACAACCTCGGTATCCCGATGGCCACTGGCGGCAAGCGGGGCACCATGACGCTGGTGCGCCAGCAGATGATCCGGCTGTTCTCGGCGACCATTGCGATCGTGCAGAACAAGTCGACGCCCAGCCAGAACCAGAACCCGAACCACGAACCGTTATCGATCGACCGTGTGGGCTATCTGCTCGCCGACCAGCTGTCGACCTGGTGGGATCCGATGCAGCCGGGGCAGGGCTCGATGTTCGAGAGCTTTGTGGTGCTGTCCGAGCCGTTTTTCAACGAGCTGGTCAACCGGCCGGTACCGGTGGACATGCGCGCATTGAAGGCGCTGAAGCAATCGCCATTTGCGCTGGACGTTTATTCCTGGCTGACCTACCGGTTTTTCACGATCCAGCGGCGCACCGAGATCCCTTGGGAAGCCCTGCAGATGCAGTTCGGCACGGAAACCGAAAGCGAGCGCAAGTTCCGCGCGTTGTTCCGCAAGGCGCTGAAGGACGTGCTGGTAGTCTATCCGGGGGCCAAGGTCGACGCCGATTCGTCCAAGGCGCTGATCCTGCAGCCGTCCCGTACCAGCGTGCGCAAGCTGGGCTGAGCCCCTGGCCAGCAGCAGGCCAGATACAAAAAAGGCAAGCGTTCAACGCTTGCCTTTTTGTTTGTCCGCCGCGGCAGGGCTGCTGCAGCGGGCAAATCAGCTGGATCAGGCCGGCTTGATGCCCGAAGCCTGCAGGCCCTTCGGACCCTGCTTGACTTCAAACGTCACGCGCTGCCCATCCTTCAGGGTCTTGAAGCCCGAACCCTGGATTTCGGAGAAGTGCGCGAACAGATCTGCACCGCCGTCGTCCGGGGTAATGAAGCCGAAGCCCTTGGTCTCGTTAAACCACTTGACCGTACCGGTTGCCATAAGAATTTCCTTTTCGAAGCAAGTTCTAGTACACCACGCAAACAACCGTTCAAGCACGTTGAGTTCTCGTAGATACCGAACGGAAGCCGACGAGGTTGACACGACTTGACTCGACTGTAGCGCGCATCATAACCACTTTGGAATGCGGTGTCATGTGCGGCGTAATGCGCACTACAAATACTTTAGACACAGGGGCGGGCGCATTTCAAGCAAATTTATTGTCGAACCGAACTTCACTCGCCAAAAAGCCCCAAACGCGAACCCGCGCACCTTCAACAAAATATTTGTAAATTTGTAAAAAGGTTGAAGCGTCACCTCGTTTTGGCTACAGTTGCGCCTTAAGAGTCAACCGCGCTTTCAGCGCTGAAAGAGAGGTCTCAGTGGCAGCCAAAATCATCACCGTCTTCAATCAGAAAGGCGGTTGCGGGAAGACCACGGTCAGCATGCATCTGGCGGGAACACTTGGCTTGCGCGGTGCCCGATCCATGCTGGTCGATATGGACGAACAAGGCACCGCCACCCGCTGGGCTGCCCAGGCCAGCGATGAGCGTCCGTTCCCGGCATCGGTGATCGGCCTGGCGCCCTCGGGTGGCGCCATGCACCGGGAAGTTCGGAAGTTTGTGCAGGACTACGACTACATCGTGGTCGATTGCCCACCTGCGGTTCATTCGGCAGCGCCGTCCAGTGCGCTGCTGATTTCCGACCTTGCCATCATTCCGGTGGTGCCCTCGCCTCCGGACCTCTGGGCGGCGGTCGCAGCAAAAACGCTGGCGCAGCATGCGCAAGTCCAGAATGAAACCTTGCTGATCCGGGTGATGGCCAATATGGTGCAGCGGCGCGTGTCGATCGCACGCCAGGCAATCGAGATCCTGGGGGACGATGGCGAGGTGCCGCTTTTGAATTCGATGATTGGATCGCGCTCGGCCTTCCGGGAGTGCCAGGCGATCGGCTGTACCGTCCATGGCGTTGCCGGGGCGCGCGAGGCGGTACAGGAGGTCGACATGATGGTCGACGAAGTGTTGTCTTTGATTGAGCAATAAGGCATGGCTACAAAACTGAAAAGCCTCAAGGCCGGCATGCTCGCAGGCATGGTGGCGGAGAAGCATCGCAACGACACGCTGGACCGGTTTGCGCGGGCCGAGGCAGCGATTTCGCAGCATCCAAATGGGCTGCTGCAGGGCAGGGCCAACGACGCCGCCGCGGTTTTCAGCGCTGAAAGTGCGGGCGAAATGGCGTCCGGCCGGCAACTGGTGCGCATTCCGCTGGCGCAGCTTCACGATAATCCACTGAATGCCCGGCGCATCTATGATCCCGCGGTCGTACAGGAGCGTGCGGCGTCGATCGCCACGCATGGGCAGAAGACTCCCGGCCTCGCAGCCCCCGACCCGTCGCGTCCCGGCCACTACATCCTGATCGACGGTCACTACCGCAAACGAGCGCTGGCGTCAGCCGGCAAGCTCGAGATGGAGTGCTTTGTCGAGGACGACCTGAGCGACCTGGACTTCTACCGGCTGTCGTTCATGCTCAACGAGCAGCGCTCTGACCAGTCGGCGCTGGACAATGCGATTGCCTGGCGCCAGCTGCTCGACGAAGGCAAGGTCCAGAAGGAAGAAGAAATCTGCGAGCTGACCGGGATGTCCGCCGGCACGGTCAACAAGACGCTGGCGCTGTTGCGCCTGCCGGACTCCGTGCTTGGCGTGATGCGCGAGCGGCCGAGCGCGATCGGCATCGCCGCGGGCTATGAGCTGACGCTGTACTTCAAACTGGCGGGGGAGGAGCGCACCCGCGAACTGGCGACACGGATTATCAACGATGGCCTGTCAAGCCGCGAAGTCGAGGCGATCCGCAAGCAGGCGCAGGAAGGCAAGGCGCGCAAGGTCAAGGAAATCAGCCGGCAATACAAGATCCGAACCGACAGCGGCCAGTTGCTCGGAACCATCAAGGAATGGGATTCGGGACGCGTTGTGCTCGATGTCCAGCTGGGCGACCGCAGCGCCCGCGAGGACCTGGTCGAGCTGCTCAAGGCTCGCTTCGGGCTGGACAAGACCTTGCTCTGAGTAGTCAGATGCCTGGGAGGCGGGCTACGAATCCCCGTCCTCCCAAGGCATCAAAGAGTCCCCGGACGTGGCAGGATCGCTCGGCGAGACGCTGCAGCGTACCCAGTTCTTCGCTGGAAACCTCGCCCCGCAGCATCCCGTTCTGTACCACCCGTCCCTACGGCGACTCTCCGTCCGTACCAACTTCTTCGATCGAAACCAACGCTGTCCGGCAACGCCGCACCTCGCGAACGAGGTCACGCGGCGACCAGGCCGGAAAGGTCGCATCCCGCTTCCGATAACGCGTAATCACCGCCGACAGCAGTGCATGCAGCCCTCGCACCGAGTAGGGCGGGTGGCTCATGCTGGCGAGCTTGCTCTGCGCCCGCCGCGTGGGCGGCGCAGCGGGCGGGCCGAGCAGGGGCACATCCGCCGCAGCGGGCGCCTCCAGGTCCAACCCCCGGTCTTGCCAGTGGCGGCGTAGCGCGGCCAGCGCCGTCCCGCTGAGCGCAACCCGGTCGTCTGGTGCTTCTTCCGCGTTCGTTTCCGGCGCCCGGTCGACGAGCCGCAGGTCATTCCAGCGCAGCGCCACCAACCCGGCAAAGCGCGGCCGGCATTCACGCAGCAGCGCGACCGCCGCGGCCGCTGCCCGGTAGCGCCTGCCGTCCGGCTGGGTGCATTCGTTTTCCAGCCAGGCAGTGAAGCGCGTCAGCGATATGTCGACGACAAATCCCTCATGGGCAGTGCTGCCAGAATCCGGCCCGGATACCACATCTCCTGCCGCGGGCACCATGCCGATAGCCGCCGCTACACCTCTGGCCGCTCCGCCTGCTGGCATCCACCGCCCGGCCGAGTCGTACCCATTGCGCGCCATCCAGGCCCACAAGGCACCCAGGACACGCATGCTATGGCGCCGGCTGTTGTTGCCCTGCGGCCCGGTAAATGGCCGCCAGGCTCCGACTTGCCTGGGAGCCCGCGGCCCGCACCAGCGCGCCGCCGGTTGCGGGTCCGCAAGGAAGGCCAGGTATGCCTCGCGGTCCTGCTGGTCAAGTGCGGCGAGACCCTTGCGGCGTTCGATCGCCGCCCACAACAGCAACCGTTCGGCCTCCTTGCGGTACGCCGCGAATGTGGCGCCGGCGGGGGGAGCGCTGGCGTGCAACCACTTGCGCACCACGTCGACTCCGCGGGCAAAGGGACAGGGGACAGCCGCCCCGGCTTCACCGGCGAGAAGCTCCAGCGGCAGGAGACGCGGCATCTCCGGTGCCAACGCGCCGCGCGCCAGCGGCGTGCGGTTGCCTACATGCGGTGCCAACATGGGCTGCCCATGCGGGGTGCGGACCAGTTCGCGATGCTCTGCCAGCCAGCGGTTGACCGCCTGGCCGGCGAGGGCACCGATACGCGGCACGCGCCGCCACCATCCCGTGCCGCGGACGTTGATCAATGCAATAAGTGCATTAATAGTAACAATTTCGGCATTGCGGAGCCGGCGTGCCAGGGACGGCCCAAACCATAGTTCCACGCCATGCTCCGCCCGCGGCGCCGCCATACCGAGCCGTTCCAGTTCCGCCAACGCGTCCACCCGGCGATCCATGCCGCGGTTGGAACGGCCCGGACCGGCGACCAGCAGTTCGGCCAGATCGGCGCGGCCATGGAGATGGGCGAGCTGGACCATGCGGTCGCGCAGCCCCAGCAGCGTGCGCAGCGCCGATTCACCGGCATCGTCGTCATCGCCCTCGTCGGCCAGGTAGCGGCCGACGACCATCGCCGCCGGCATGCCCTGGACGTAGGCGCGGACGGCGGCGAATTCGCTGCGGGTCAGGCTGACGGAGTGGGATCCGGACAACATGGTCAGTGGCGCGGGATGGTGGGTGGGGGAGGGCGCATAGTCTGGCGTAACTTCTTGATTTATAAGGTACTTGAACTCAGCCCAAATCTATCCGGGCGGAAATGCACAGCAAAGAGCAATGCCGATAATCTTATGCGAGGTATGCGGCATTCCGCCAGTCCCCAGCCACCCGAACACTTGTCTACCGTTCTAAGCTCGATGGCAGGGTCGCAGTGGGTGCGCGTGACAGAGTTCCGAGACGAAGGGAACCCCTCTTCGGGAATACCCGCTGCAATGCAACAGTGGCTTGCTTTAGACGCCCCTGTTTCATAAGCTGAAGATCAGAATTAGATTCTGTTAAATTTGGTCTGAAAGTTACTAAAGCGTCAGTCATGAACTGCGGCGTCCGGCACCAGCCGGCCGGCACGGTTCGAACGGCGCAAACGGGGCGATTCGGCACTCCAAGGGAAGGGACGGGCACGGCAACCGACGGGACGCCGTACCAGGCCAGGAACAAGCCGGATCGTATGGATCGACGAGCCGCAGCATAGCGGAAGCTGGTCCAACAGCAAGAACGGGTTTGTCGCAGGGCCTGGGCTTGCCGCAATAAGAAGGAGAGCGGCCATGGCCAGCATCCTCTTGGTCGAACACCATCCACTGCTGCGCCTGGGTCTTCGCCACCTCCTGGCCCAAGCGCATCTCCCGGGCGATCTGATCGATATCGATCCGCTTGCGCCGATCGACCCCGACCTCTGGCTGATAGACGCCGACTTGCTGGTCTACGGGCTACCGCCCGACGCGGCGGCAGGCTGGGCGCAGCTCGACGATCTGTGCGAGCGCCTGCGGCCCCGACGCGTGCTGCTGCTGACCGAACGGCCCGCCGCGGCACTGTCACGTCCGGCACTGCCGGAGTCCGTACGTGGCTGCCTGCACAAGGCCGCCAGCGCCGAAGCGCTCGACGCCGCGGTGCGGCTCGTGCTGGCCGGTGGGGAGTGCTTCCCGGCGCTGCTGCTGTCCGAGCCGGCGAGCGGGCGCGGCGATGAAGCCGGCGCGCTGGCCATGTCCGCACCGTCCGCGCCATCGATGCCGTCCGGCCACGCCGCCCCGGTGGTGGTGCCGCTGCATGCGTTGCGCGGCGAAACACCGGCCACGCAGCCTGCGCATACGAGCGAAACGCCGTCGACCGGCGCGCATCTGCTCAATATCACCGAACGACAGTACGAGGTGCTGGCCCTGCTCGCGCGCGGCTATCCGATCAAGACTGTCAGCCGGATGCTCAATATCTCCGTCGCTACGGCCAAGACGCATGCCTGCACGCTGTACCAGCGGCTCCATGTCCGCAACAAGGGCGAAGCCGTCTACGTGGCGCTGCAGCGAGGCGCCACGCTGGACTGGGCCGGCCCGCCGGCGGTGCGGCCGCTCGGCGCGTGCCAGGCCGCCTGAAGTCCCCGCATGACCGTTCCTGGGTGCATCGGTTGCAGCCATGATGCAGGCGCCGGCCGGCTCCGGCGCCGCGGTCATCCCCGCGGGTCATCCTTTTGACGTGACGGTCTCCACCAAAAGCATGAGGCGGTGCCGGGGAGCGCTTGCTACGTTGACAGGGAGGCGTTCGCCGCCGCTTGCCGCCCGCCATGCGACAGGCGTTCAGCGGCAGGGGCGCGCGCCGCGAGGCACGCCATGTCGTCACGGCGTGCCATCCGGCCACTTGACCTTCTGACCCCTGGGCCCATCGCGCCGCACCGGCCGTGGGCTCCATTGCCGATTCGATGCCGACCTACCTGATTGCCAGCAACGAAATGATGTGCCGCACCCTGGTGCGGCGTCTGGAAGCGCTGGGCCTGCCGCGCCCGATCCGATGGTGCGCGCCGCAATGGTTGCAGGAGGGTGCTGCCGCCCGGCAGCGTCATCCCGATGCGGACGAGCCCGGCAGCGACCCGGCCGATGTCGCGCTGATCGATTGCAGCGGGATGGACGGCGACCCGCGCAAGCTGCTCGAACAGATGCAGGCCCGGCTCGCGCCGCGCCGCTGGCTGGTGTTGTCAGACCGGCTGGACGCGACGCTGATCGTCCACGCCGCGCTGCTGGGCGCGAGCGGTTGCCTGGCGGCGCCGGCGCCTGCCGAGCTCGTCTGCGCCGCGACCGCGCTGGTGTGGGCTGGCGGCCAGTGCTTCCCGCGCATGGCGCTTTCACTGATGCAGGCAACGCCCCACGACAGCGTCGGCGCCGCCTGAATCTACCTGTCCCTCTCGCGCTTCCGTCCTTCGGCCACCACAGGATTACAGCCTGCGGATGAGGGCGCTCTGTGCGCGCAAGCACTATGCTTGAGATGCCCGGCGTTCGAGCAGCCCCGTTCCAAGAGGCATGCCGCACCGGGATGCTAGGGGGTCGTATGGAAGGCGGGATGGATTACCTGGTCGTGCATGGCTTCGCCCTGCGCGAGGGCCGGGGCAAGTGGGCTTGCTGCTTCGAGATCCGGTTGGCTGGTGCGGGCGAGCAGCCGCTGCTGTACCGCGGAGAACTGCATGGTCGCCGCTTCGATTGCGAGCATGCCGCAGCGCAGGCCGCGCGTGAAGCAGGACAGCGTGAAGCGGTGTTGCGGGTGGAAAGCCTGCGCGCACTGATCCTGGCGCAGCATCGCCTGCGCCTGCCGGCAGCCACGCTGCCCTGAGCCAGGGCGCCGCGGCGTCTTGCCGCTCTCTCCCCCGCATGCCTCGCCAGCGCCAACGCCAGGGCGAGGCGCGATCACTGCTGCCTTAGTCCTGCAGCGGTGGCTACCAGTCCCGCTCGCCGACCTTTGCCACGCACCCACAGGTGCGCATGCCTGCTGGCCTCCCCCGCGCCGTGCCATGCCACAAAAAAAGAAGCCCGCCGACCGGGGGACCATGCGGGCTTTGAAGACGTGCGGGCAATACTGCCCCGCCCACACGTCTTCTTGACGATATCCAATCGGCACGCACGCCTGTATCCGCCAGAAGCACCATGCGTGTCACGCATGCGGCTGAACGCCACTCAACCGGCTCAACCGGGACTCAACCTCTGCGCCTCTGCGGCGACCGGAACAGACGCGCTTCTCGTTGGCATGCGCCGCCTTGCGCCGCGCAACGATGGCCTGACCCAGTGACCTGTGCAAGGTTTGTGCGCCGTCCAACAGACTGTCCTGAACCGTGCGCGCCAAGATCGCCATCACGACCGATGGCGCAAGCATTTGGCTCGGTGCAGGGAGAAGGCGGGCATGACGACGGACAGTCAGTGCACGGCAGCCGGAACGCGAGCGCGAGGGCACGCATCCGGAGCGGGCCGTGCACACCCGCAAATGGATCGGCATGGCAGGCGCGGAGGTCTCTAGTGTACGGCGACACCAAGATGCGTGGACGTGGTGGGCCTGGGTTGCGTGGCGGCAATCCGGTGTGGTCGCACGTCAATTGCCATATCGACCTGTGGATCGAGTTGCTGCACGGGCTCGAGCTGCCACCGGTCGCCGCGCTGCCGTGCGCAGTGCGCCAGGATTTCGAGGCCGACCATTTCACGCAGTGCCGCTTTCCGCTGGCGGACCTGGAGCGGCTCTACGGGCTGACCGCCCATGCGCTGACACTGTACGACTCGCTCGAGTCGCACGTGGCGGCGCAGACCGCGCGGGGCCATCTCGTGGTGATCGAGCTCGACAGCAGCCAGCTGCCGCCACCGCCCGGCGCGGGCTACCAGCGCCACCGCACGCCGACCTGCATCGCCGTCGACGTGCTGATCCCCGAGGCGGGCGCGGTCGGCTATTACCACACCGACGGCTACCACACCGCCAGCGGCGAGGACTACGCCGCGATCTTCAGGCTGGCGCCCGGAGCGCGCAATGCCGAGTCGTTGCCCTTCGTGCATGCCGAAGTGGTGCGCCGCGATGGCCGGTTGCGCGGGCGCGAGTCGCTGCTCGACGCCTCGCTGGCGCTGCTGCGCACGCATCTCGGCAACCGCCCGCAGCAGAATCCCGTGACACAGTTCCGCGCCGTGTTTCCCGCGCACCTGGAGCGGCTGATGGCGCGCGGCGAGCCGGGCTTCCACCACTACGCCTCGGGCGTGCTGCGCCAGCTCGGCGCCAATTTCGAGCTGCTCGCGCGCTACCTGCGCTGGCTGGTGATGCAGGGACAGGACGTTCCCGAGAAGGCGGCCGAAGCTTGCTACACGATGGCGTCGGAAGCGATGGTGATGCAGTTCCGGCTGATGCGCGCCGTGATCAGCCGCAAGCCGGATCGCTGCGAAGACTGCCTGGACCAGCTCGAGGCCTCTTACCAGGCCAGCGTGCCGGCGCTGGCCCGGCATTTCGGCGAGTATGCCCCATGACCGCCGATGCCGCGGCCTCGGGCCGGCCAGCCGCTGTCCTCGTCCCGGCCGTCGGCGTCACGCCCTTCACCGCCTTCACCGACGTCGCGTCGCACGCGCCTTGCGGCCCGTGGCGATGGCTGCAGACGCTGCCCGGCGCGGCACCGTCGCCCGCGGTGCTTGACGACGGCGCGTGCTGGCTGCCGGCGCCGGTGCCGGGTTCGGTTGCGATGGCCATGCAGGCCGCGGGCCGCTTGCGCGAAGGCGCGCCGGTGCCGCTGCACTGCCACGACTACTGGTACCAACTGCGCTTTGCCGGACAGGGGCCGCGGCTGTTGCGCCTGCGCGGCCTGGTGCGCGGCACCGAGGCGTGGTTCAACGGGCGCCAGGTGATTGCCGTGGATGACGCGATCGGCCGTGGCACCGAACTGCGCGCACTGCGCGAGATGGATGAACTGCACGACATGCACGCGCTGCCTCCATTGCACGAGGCAGAGATCGAACTGTCGGGCATGAACACGATCCACCTGTGCTTCCGCGCGCCGCGCGTGCTGCATCCCGCCGCGGCGGCGGTGCGTGGCTGGCGCTGCACCGTGGTGGCCGCCGCTGGCCACCTGGCCGGCTTTCTTCCGCGCGCCTTGCCGCTGGATGAGGTCGGGCCATGCCAGCCCATCGAATTGCTGGCGCCCCGTGTGTCCCTTATGTCCCTTCCGGCGCCACTCGCCTGCGCCGCCCGCCCCGCGCTTCCACCCATCTCCGACTTTTGCAGGAGGGCCCGGCGCCTGCCTGCGCCGCTGCCGCGCGCCGCACGCTGAATGCGCCGCGGCGGGGCATTCCGCTCGGCTTTCCGGCCAACCTCCCGATGGATGAGCGCTTCCCAACCATTCGCCTACTGTCGCAGCGTCTCGCCATGACGCTAAATAGAGTCACTGGCTTGCAGTCAGCGCCGCAGCAGGGTCAACGGCGCAGCCAGGCAGTCGGAAACCAGTCATGCCGGCCATGCCGGCGCTGAACGGGGACCGGCAAGGCTGAAGCCCGTTT
Source organism: Cupriavidus oxalaticus (assembly GCF_038900635.1). GTDB lineage: Bacteria > Pseudomonadota > Gammaproteobacteria > Burkholderiales > Burkholderiaceae > Cupriavidus > Cupriavidus oxalaticus_B. Next base: position 97,956 of record NZ_JAYMRX010000007.1, read on the forward strand.
TCCCGAGTGGCGTTCGCCGAGCCGGCTGAACGTTGTTCCCGAAAACGGGTTTGGACAGGGGGTACGAAAAATGATTACGCATCGGTCGGAACTGCATGTCAATCACCTGCTCAGCGCGTTGCCGCGCGGCGAGTGGGAAGCGCTGGCCCAGCACTTCGAGCTGGTCCGGCTGCGCGCCGGGGAGTTGCTCACGGATTCCGGCCAGCGCATCGTCCACGTCTACTTTCCAACCACCGCCGTGGTCTCGCTGCTGTCGCTGCTCGAAGACGGCGCGACCGTCGAGATCGCCGCGGTCGGCCATGAAGGCCTGGTCGGCATCCCGGTGGTGACCGGCGGCGACACCATGCCCAGCCGCGTCGAAGTGCGCAGCCCCGGCCTGGCCTACCGCATTCCCGCACGCATGCTGCGCGCCGAGCTGCCGCGCCTGCCCACGCTGCAGCGCGTGACACTGCTGTACGTGCAGGCGATGCTGACGCAGATCGCACAAACCGCCGCGTGCAACCGCCACCACTCTCTGAACAAGCAGCTGTGCCGCTGGCTGCTGCTGGCGATCGACCGGCTCAGTTCCAACGAGCTGGTGATCACGCAGCAGGTCATCGCCAACATGCTCGGCGTGCGCCGCGAAGGCGTGACCGAAGCCGCGGGCAAGCTGGAGGACCTGGGATTGATCCACCACAGCCGTGGCCATATCACAGTACTTGACCGCTGCGGCCTGGAGAAGCATTCGTGCGAATGCTACAAGCTGGTCAAGCGCGAATATGACCGGCTGCTGCCCGCGCTGGCCAACGCCTGAACGGCGGAGCCGGCTGCCCCTGGCAGCGTGCGGCTGACCACGCGCGGCGCAGGACGCCGCGCTGATCCCATTTGAGGAGCGGTACCCGTGAGCAGACTGTCATATGCCGGCGCACCGGCGGAAGGTGCGGCCCCCCGGCGCGAAACCCAGCCCGCCAGCACGCGCCAGGCGCGTGCACTGATGGACCATATGGGCTGGATCGCCGCCGCGGGCGTGGTCGGCGCCGGCGTCGGCGTACTGGTGGCGTTGTCCGAACCGCCGCAATACCGCGCGCAGGCGCTGGTGCAGGTGGAAGGCCGCGACGGCGGCGTGCGCAGCGTGGCGCAGACGCAAGGCGCCGCCGGCTTCGACGCGGGGCTGCTCAAGAGCCGTGCTGTGGTCGGGCCCGTGGTGGAGCGGCTGCGCCTGGATATCACCGCGCGGCCGCTGCGCGCGCCGCTGGTGGGCGCGCTGGTGGACCGCTTCTCCACGCCCGGCCACGTGCGCGGCACCTGGCCCGCAAGCCAGGGCTATGCCTGGGGTGGCGAACGCCTGGTGGTCGACACCATGAGCGTGCCCGAAGACCTGGTGGACCAGCCCCTGCTGTTCGAGACGCGCCGCGACGGCGCCTACCGCCTCTTCGACCACGACGTGCTGCTGCTCGAGGGCCGTGTCGGCGAGACCGCCAGCGGCAACGGCATTACGCTGCGCGTGGACCGCATCGAGGCCGCGCCCGGGACGCGCTTCGCGCTGACGCGGCATGACCTCGCACGCACCGCCGAGGCCGTGCGCAGGGGCCTGCAGGTCGAGAGCGAAGGCGCGCAGATGTCCGCGAGCCCAGGTGGCGCACCGGCGCAGCCGGGCGGCACGGTGCGTGTGGGCTGGCAGTATGCGGACCGCCAGCTTGCCGCCGAGCTGGTCAACGGCGTCACGCGCGCCTATATCGACGGACAGACCACCAAGCGCCGCGAGGACGCCGCCGGCACGCTGGCCTTCCTGTCCAACGAACTGCCGCGCGTGCAGGCCGAACTGACCCGCGCCGAAGAGGCACTGACCCGCTACCGCGCGCGTACCGGCTCGCTGGCGCCCAGCCGCGACGCGCAGTCGTTCCTGAACAACAGCATGGAATACCAGCGCCAGATCGCCGCGCTCAAGCTCGAGCGCACGCGGCTGCTGCAGCGCTTTACCACCGAGGCCAATGAAGTGCGCATGGTCGACAGCCAGATCCAGCAGATGACGCGCGAGCGCGCCGAGATCGATGCGCGCATGCAAAGCCTGTCGACCTCCGAGCGCGAATCGGTGGCGCTGACGCGCGACGTCAAGGTGGCCGAGGACATGTACATGACCCTGCGCGGCAAGGTCGAGCAGCTGTCGCTGATGCTCTCCGACAGCTCCAGCCAGCTGCGCGTGGTCGACGCCGCGATCGCGCCGGTGACGCCGGTCGGGATCGGCACCTGGCCGTTCGCTTCCGTGGGCGCACTGCTCGGGCTGTGCCTGGGCGTGGCCGGCGTCAACCTGCGCCAGCGCCTGCGGCCGTCGGTGGCCAGCGCGGCCGACGCCGAAGAGCGGCTTGGCATGGCGATGCTAGGCGACATTGCCTTCAGCAACGAGCAGGCCGAGCTGGAACGCCAGATCGAGACCAAGCGCCGCCTGGGCATTGCCGCGGGCTTCACCCTGCCGAGCGAGGCACGCCTGGGCTGGCCCGAGCCGGGCACCGAGGTGATCGATGCCGACGCCGCGGCCGCGCCCGAGGACGAGCGTACGCGCGCCGAACGGCTGCTGCGCCAGGGGCTGCACGACCAGTTCCTGCTGTCGCGGCGCGCGCCGCATTCGCTGGCGGTGGAGGGCCTGCGCACCTTGCGCGCCGCGCTGCACTTCGCACTGCGCGATGCGCCCAATTGCGTGGTGGCGATCACCAGCCCGGCCAGCGGCGCGGGCAAGACCTTTACCGCGGTCAACCTCGCGGTGCTGTTCGCCGAGGCCGGCCAGCGCGTGCTGCTGATCGATGCCGACCTGCGCCGCGGGCGCGTGGCTGACTGGTTCGACCAGCTGGTCGAGCCGGGCCTGGCCGAAGTGCTGTCCGGGCGCGCCGCGATTGCCGATGCGGTCAGGCCGAGCGTGGTCAGCGGCCTGTTCCTGCTCAACCGCGGCGCGGCGCCGGCGAATCCGTCCGAGCTGCTGATGCTGCCGGCGCTGGCGGAAACGCTGCGCCTGTGCGCGGGCCGCTTCGACCTGGTGCTGGTCGATACGCCGCCGGTGCTGGCCGTGGCCGATGCCACGCTGGTGGCCAACCTGGCGGGCTCGACGCTGGTGGTGGTGCGTGCGGACGTGACCGCGGCGGGCCAGGTGGACGACACCCTCAAGCGCCTGGCGCATGCCAATGCGCGGCTGGCGGGCGGGATCCTGAACGGGGTCATGCCACGGCGCAGCAACCGGTCGGACTTCAACACGATCAATCCTTACCTGGGCATGCCGCTGCCGCTGGCGCAGAGCAAGCACCTTGCCCTGGAAAAGGCGGAAGCGCCGAAGCGGTCCTGAGCCGGGCCATGCGCGACGTGACGCCGCGTAATCCGGCGTACCCGTTTCTGCGTGCGATCCGAGATTGCCGGCTGCAGGGATAGGCGCACCGCCGGGGACGGCGGTGCGCTGGCCGTCATTGCGCGAACAGGATGTGCGCGCCAACGTCGTTGTTCGCCGTATCGGTGCCTGCGCCGACCTTGATCGTGTACTTGCCGCCAGTCAGGTCCGTGGTAATCGAGTTGTTTTTGAACGTGGATGCCTTGATGATGCCGACCACGGCCTTGTTGCCGAAGTTCTGCCGGGGATAGGCGATCCTGTTGCCGGAGAAGCTGGCAACGCCGGCCCTGATATTGGGAAAATCGTCACGGTAGTCCGGCGTGTGGGTGCTGATGAGTGTGTTGTTCTCGATCAGGACCCTGGCCCCGACATCGAGCGCCTGAAGCCCGACGCCGCTGCTCCGGATGGTGTTGCCCCTGACGATGGTGTTCACCGTCTTCATGTCGCCGATACCCTCTGAAAACGAAGGGTAGACACCGCCATCGACGGTATCGATCACGTTGTTCTCGATGACCGATCCGGGCGCCGACAGGATCATCACGTAGGGATGCTTGTTGCCGGCGCGCCCCACGATTTCCGAGTTCCTGATGGTGACGTTTTCGGTGTTCCTGCCATTGTCGCCGCCGACGAACTGCGAGCCCTTGTTGTTCGCGAAGCGGCAGGCATCGAAGACGATATTGCCCGTTCTCGCCGTCACGCCTTCGGCTGGCGCGTCGGGCTCGATATCCACACCGGCGGCGGGAGCATGGGTCGGGTAGGACCCGCCGGTGATGCCGGTGTCGCGGAACGAGGATCTGGTGATCCGCAAGGACCTGGCCTGCATGATGCTCATGCCCTGGCGGGCATTGTTGTAGGAATCCACGTTGTGGATGATGCCGTTGCGATCGGCGGTGAACTCCCCGCCGATGTACAGGCCGTCGCAGGCAAAGTGATGGATCTTCAGGTGGCTGAGTTCATAGTTGGAACTCGCGTTCGTCTGGATACCGTGTGAAGACGTTTCACTCAGCGGCCTGCCATCCGGCGAAGGCGGCCGCGACATCTTGTCCACGTTGCCGTAGAGCTCGAGGCCCGAAATCCTGAAGTTGTCGGAATGCCTGATCTCGAACCCGAGCTGGTGCCGGTAGGAGTACCAGGACTGACCGCCGCTCTTGTCGTTGGTGATGGTGAAGTCCCCCTTGAAGGAAACCACGGAACCGGTGCAGCCGATCAGGCTGAAGTTGCTGGCTTTCGCCAGCCGGATATTCTGGATTCCGTTCGCGCCGGGGCCGCCGGCGATCGCGAAGCGATCGATGTTGTAGGTGCCCTTGGGGAAATATACGATCTTGCGCTTGATATACCTGTAGTTGGAAATCTCTGCCGCCATTCTCTGGAACGCGGCATAGTCGTCCATCACGCCATCCCCCCTGGCCCCGTAGGCGGTGATGGACTTCACGATCGCGCCGGGATACGCCCGCTTCTCGGCGGTCAGCAGCGGACAAGGATCTCCGGCTTCATCCGGGCTCCTGGCAGCAGCCTGGAATCCTGGCTGCGCATGGCCCGCAAGCGGCAGGCATGCACAACAGACGGCTGCAGCGATGGCAGTCCGGACCAGCTTCGGCTTGGTTCGCTTCGGCGAAGCAGACATGGCGCTCCCCTTTGAGTGACGCGATGGATTTGCCAGCCTCTGCCCGGGGCCAGCATCGGCATAGCGGACCAGGCTACGCAAGTGCGCTGCCTGAGCCGGCGGCCGCATTCGCCTGCCGCCGCGCGCCCGAATGGCAAGCCCTCCGGTCCGGCAGCGGACGGAGGGCAGTCAAGCCGGCAACCAAGCCGGCAACCAAGCCGGCAATCACCAGCAATGGCCGGAAGCGCGGCGACAGTCCTTGCTGCGCTCAGGCGCGCTTGGCCGGTTTCGCGCTGTATTCGCCGAGGTAACGGTACTTGCCGAAGTAGTAATGGGCGCGGTACCAGCGACCCTCGATGCGCAGGCCATTGAGCAGTACGCCTTTGACGTCCGCCCCGCTCTGCTGGAGCATCCGCTGGGATGCCTGCAGCTCGCCGACGGTGGTCTTCTCCGCGAGCGCCACCAGGAACACGGCGGCTGCCTTGCTGGCCAGGATGCCGGCGTCGGTCGCCGCCAGGATCGGCGGGGTGTCGATGATGACCAGGTCGTACCGCATCGTCAGCGTGTCGATCAGGTTCTCCATCGCCGGGCTGAGCAGGACATCCGCGGCATGCGGCGGCTCGCTGCCCGTTGAAATGAAGTCCAGGCCAGGCGCCACTTCCCTCTGCACGACCTGCTCGAACGGCGCACCCAGCAGCAGTTCGGTGAGCCCCGGCGTGCGCCGGGCGCCAAAGCGGCGATGCAGGGACCCGCGCCGCAGGTCGGCGTCGATCAGCACCACGCGCTTGCCGCTGGCGGCGATCGCCGAGAAGTTCGCGCAGATGAAGGACTTGCCCACGCCGGGTGCGGGCCCGGTGATGACCACGGTCCGGTTCTTGTTCCCGGCCAGTGCGAACTGCAGCGCGGTGCGGAAGCTGCGCAGCGTCTCCACGGCGGGATCGTCAGGCTGCCGGCGCACCAGCAGCCCGCCGCCCTTGGCGTCGTCCTGCGTTTGTGCTTCCTGCGGGCTGAAGGGGATCGTGGTGTAGACCACCATGCCCGTGCGCCGCTCGATCTCATCGGCATCCGCGACGCCGCCGTTGAAGGCGTGGCGCAGGATGACCCCCGCCAGGCCGGCGAACAGGCCGAGCACGACCGCCAGCGTGGCAATTACCTCGCGGTTCGGGCGGATCGGGTTGATCGGCACTTCCGCCGCGTCGACCAGGCGCGAGGTGCCGACCTTGCTGGCCTTCATCAGCTTGAGCTGCTGCATGTCGTTCAGCAGCGACTGGAGCATCTCGGTGCTGACCTTCACGTCGCGCATCAGGCGCAGTACGTTCTGCTCGACGTCAGGCAGCTTCTGGATGCGGCCGGTCAGCCCGTTGATCTGCGCGTTGACGCTGGCGATCTGGCCGTCGATCAGCGAGATGATGGGATGGTTTGGCGTGAAGCGCGCGTCCAGTTCCTGCCGTTTCTGGCGAAGCTCCTGCAGCTTGGTCTGGAGCTGCACCGACTGGTTCAGCATCAGCCTGGATTCCTCGGGCAGGTCAACGGTGCCGCGCTGGTTGCGCATGGCGTTGTAACGGTTCTCCGAGGTTTCGACCTGCTGCCTGAGCTGCGGCAACTGCTGCTCCAGGAAGGCCAGCGATTTCTCTGCTTCGGCGGCCTTGCGCAGCACGTTCTGCTCCACGTAGGCGTTGGCGATTTCATTGAGGGTGCCAGCCACCATCCTGGGGTCGCTGCCTTCCAGCGAGATGCCGATCACGCCGCTTTGCCGGCCGCGCTCGGTGATCACCAGCCTGCTCTGCAAGCTGGCGATAGCAGCGCTGCGCGGCACGCGACGCAGGTCGAAGCGCACGCCGCTGCGCGCGTCGAGTTCCTTGACCAGCAGGTGCACGGGTCCCGCCGGCGTTGCGACGGAGAGGAGCGTGCCGACCTTGCCGTCGGCCCTGATCTCGCCGCCATTGAACGACACCGAGTAACCCCCGGCGCCGGTCGCCGTCAGCAGGATCCTGCTATCTTCCATCGACTCCGGCACGTCCAGCTGCTGCACGGTAATCGCTTCGCGGCCCCAGGCGTAGCCACCCCAGCCGAACAGGCCCGGCTTGGACAAGTCCTGGTTGAAGTGCGCAATGGCCTGTCCGACCAGCGGAAAGTAGCGCGGCCGCGCTTCGATATCGAGACGCAGCGCCGCAATGGCCTTGCCGACGACCATCCGGGAGCGCAGCAGTTCGATTTCCGCCGAGGCCTCCGGCTTGATGTCCAGCCCCGGCGATATCGACGTGGACAGCTTCGCGGCACTATTCACCGGGCTATTGCTCTCTTCCACCTGCACCACGACGTCGGAGCGGTAGACCGGCGACGCGATCAGCGCGTAGAACAGCCCCAGCGCGACGACGACGACGGCGGCGCCCAGGAACGTCCATCGATAGCGGACCAGGATGTCGAGATACGAAGTCAGGTCGATGGACTTTTCGCGCTCGACGGGTTCCTCGAATGTCTCATCCCGCTTGCTTATCGCTCTCATGTCGGCTCCCTGTGGCTGTCAGCCGCGGCAACGGAGTTCTCCCGCTCCAGTTGCAGCGACCAGGACGAGATTCCCTGCTTGATCAATTCCAGGACGATGCTGAACATCTGCTGCGAACAGCCGTACGGGTCGGGTATGTCAAGGTCCAGTCCTTCACAAAGCCTGAAGGTCTTGCCGCGCGACTGCGGGAAACGCTCCTCGAGCGTTTCCCGCTGGAGGCTTTCCATGACCAGCACCAGGTCCGCGGATTCCACCAGGGCATGGTCCACGGCGCGGGCGCGGTGTCCGGCCAGGCTGCAGCCTTCGTTGGCCAGAAGGCGCACGACGCGCGGATCCGCCGCGGCGCCGACCGGCGGCGCCAGCCCGGCGGAGGTCACCCTGCAGTCAGGCAGGGCGCGGTTGAGCAGCACGGCCGCCATCGGGCTGCGGCAGATATTGCCGAGGCAGACGACGAGGATGGTTCTTTGCATACCGGTTCACTCGCTTATTTGAGTCCTGACGCCGTGCCCAACAGCGATGTGGACGGCAGAAGCAGGTTCATCACCCGACTCCAGCGAACCAGGTCGCGGGCGTCGACATAGACCACGTCTTTCGGCTCCAGCTCAAAGCCTTCGGCGATGGCAAGCGCCGCCGGCGACGTGCCGTCCAGGTGGAACACCTTGGGCTCGCCGCTCGCCTCCTTGCGGATGACGAAGATCTGCTCGGCATTGGCCGTGCCCGGATTGACGCCGCCTGCGTCACCCAGCGCCTCGTTCAGTGTCATGCGCCCGTTGCGCATCAGCAGCGACGACGGCTTCGCCACTTCGCCGGTCACGAAGATCTTGTTGTCCTCGCGCTGCTCCACGCGCACGATGTCGCCGGAGCGCAGCATGATGCGCGCCGGGTCGACGCCCTTGGCCAGCAGCGCCGGGATATTGACGTACCAGCTGCGTTCGCCGCGCGTCACCCGTATGCGGCTGTTGTCGCCGGTCAGGTTGAGCACGCCGCCGGCACGGTTGAGCGCCTCGACCAGCGTCATGGGCGCGTCGTCGATGGCAAGCATGCCCGGGGTGCGCACTTCGCCGTCGACGTAGACGCGCTGGCTGCGGAAGCCCAGCACGCGCACGGTCATCTGCGGGTCGCGCACCACCCGGGAGAGGATGCGGGCCATCTCCTTGCGCACTTCGTTGGCGGTCCTGCCGGCAACCTTCATGACGCCGGCATAGGGGAACTGGATGTCTCCCTGCGGGCTCACCACGTAGCCGGGCAGGTTGGAGCCGCCGCTTGACTGCGGGATCTCAAGGCTGGCCGCGGGGCTGTAGGTCTGGGTCGGAAAGACCAGTTCCGGGTGGTCCCAGACCACCACGGAAATAATGTCGCCCGGGCCGATCCGGTACGGCTCCGCCTTGGCGAACAGCTCTTCGACGCGCTCGTTGGCTGGCTTGCTCTTGCTGCGCAGCTCGCGCACGAGGTCGAGCGTGATCGGCGTCACGCTTGGCTTCGCGTCGGGCCCGACCGCCTTGACCGGGGCGTTGCTGTCGAAAACCATGCCGGGAGAGGCGGCGCAAGCGGACAGCAGCGCTGCGCTCAGAAGCGGCAGCAGCAATGCCGCCGGGCCGCGGCGCCTGGCTTGGTTGGGACGACGCTGGATGTTACGACTGCAGATTGATCTCACGGCGATCTCCTCGCGAAGCGGGCAAGCACCCAAGCCGGCACTGCACCCACGATGCGCTGATCGTAGGAATGCCGGCCGAAAAGCTCGGTGCGCTGACACACATTGCATGCGGGCGGAGATGCCCCGAAAGCTGCCGTAGCCAAGGCAGCACGGCACGGGCCGCGGCCCGGCTCCTCCATCAGGAGGAGATGAACCATCTGGACGATGCCGCTGCCAGGGCAAGGCTGTAATCTGCGGAGAAACACCGCCGGTACGGCAACATGTCTGGTCAGCGAATCGAGCATAGGCAATGGTCCGTGAGAGCGACACGGCAGGATGGCCGCCAGTGTGCGGGGGGCAACAGTGAGCGCGGCGGCGGCGCTGACACAATGTTTGGAATCGGTGCAGGCCAGGGGGCGGACCTTCAGAACCAGGGCGCTGTCAGGGCGACTCGGGCGGGGCATGTGTCCAGCAACAGCATGCTGTGCAGGGCAGCGCCGCGTGACGATGCCTGATCGTGCCATTGCAGAAGGGTTCCGCTGAAGGCCGGCAAGACCGGCAGGCCGCACGGCACACCCGCCGGCCGCGCCGGCAACGACGTTACCGATCTTCTTTCGGGAGAAACTGGCATGCGTATGCAGATTGCCCGCAACGTGCTCTGGCTGGTGCTGGAGCGGGGCCTTCAGGTGGTGTTCGGCATCGCGAGCGTAGCCCTGATCGCACGCGCCGTCGGGCCTGTGGGCTTTGCGGAGTTCCAGTACGCGCAGTCACTGGTGCTGATTGCCTCGGCGTTCGCGCTGATCTGCGGCAACGAAGTGGTCATCCCGCGCCTGGTTGCCGACCAGGCGCCGGCCGCGCAGCACAGGCTGCTGGCCCATGTCTTCGGCTTGCGCGAGCTTGCCGCGATGGTGGGCTATGTAATTCTCGTGGCGGTCGTGGCCATGACGGAAGACGATCAGGTCATTGTCGTGATCGTCTTCATCGTGGGTATCCCCATGCTGTTCCGCGAACCGTTCGGCGCGGTGCGCTCCTGGCTGCAGTCGCGTACCGACAGTCGCCCGGGCGTGATCTTCGGCATGGTCGGCCTTGCCTTCCGGATGGTTGCGGTCGGGGCGCTTTACCTGGCGGGCACCGATTCGGCGCCGGACTATGCCTGGGTGGTCGCCGTGGAATCCCTGCTGTTTGCCGTGCTGCTGGGCCGCTACTACCGCAAGCGCAGCCCGCGCGTCGCGGTGCAGTTTGACTGGTCGCTGGCCCGCACGCTGCTGCGCGACGGCACGGTGTTCTGGATGGGCATGATGCTGATGCTCTGTGCCAAGCGCGTCGATCAACTGCTGCTCAAGCCGCACATTGCCCTGTCCGAGCTGGGTGCCTATGCGGCTTCCATGCAGGTGCTGGACAACTTCATGATGCTCGGCGCGATCGTCGCCAGCTCGGTGGCTCCGCTGATGATCTACGCGCAACCGAATCTGGCCCTGGTACGGCGCAACGTCATGATCGTGACCGCCGGCATGGTCGCGATGGGAGTGGTGGGTGGGGGACTGCTGGCCTACTGCTCGCCGTGGATCATCGCCCTGATCTACGGCGAGCACTATGACGCTGCGGCCAGCCTGCTGCGCCTTTCCGCGATGGCGTCCGGACTGGTGTTCGCCGATGCGGCACTGTCGCTGCTGGTGATCTTCCTGCGCAAGCCGAACTGGCTGGTGGAAAAATGGCTGCTGGTGCTTTGCACCATGGTCGTGGTGGACCTCATTGCGATCCCGGCCTACGGTGCCCGCGGTGCCGTCTATGGCTATATCGCGGGCAACGCGGTGGCCGTGCTCGCCGGCATCGGGTTCTTCCTTCGCTCCCGCGAGCCGGTCGCGGTGGAGCAGGCGGCATGACGGCGGCGTGACCGCGGCGCGCCTGCAGTGGCCAATTCTTGCTTGGGGCTTCGACCATGGAATACGCATCGACTGCGTGGCATGTAATCAGCGCGACACTCGTGCTGCTGGCAGGCGCGCTGGTGGCGGTGAGCACGGGCAGAAAGTTCGGCACACGGCCGAAATGGGCGCTGCTGCTCTATGCCTGGCACACGATCTTCTGCATCGTCTACGCAAAGCTGGTGATGGAGACCGGCGGGGATGCAGCGGACTACTTCGAGGCTTCGCTGTTGCCGTCACCGGAGTTCGCCATCGGCACGCGCGCCGTGAGCTACTTCGCCCATATCTTCTCGCAGTACCTTGGCATGTCGTACCTCGGGGTGTTTCTTGTCTTCAACATCTTCGGGGCCATCGGCCTGCTGGCATTCGACGCCGTGCTGCGGACGGTGACCGCGGGCAGGAGCCGGTTCCTGCGGGGCCTGGCCATTGTGATCGTGCTGTTGCCCTCTGTCAGCTTCTGGACCGCCGCCATCGGCAAGGACTCGGTTGCCTTCATGGCGACCAGCCTTGCGCTGTGGGCAAGCATGTCCATGCCGCGCCGCAGCTGGCTCATGATCATCGCGATCGTGTGCATGTTCCTGATGCGGCCGCACATAGCGGCGGTGATGATCCTGTCGCTGGCTGCCGCGATGGTGATCTCGGCGAAGATGAGCTGGAAGTGGCGGGTTGCGCTGGTCAGCGTGGCAATGGTCGCCACCGCGGCCATCGTGCCGTTCACCATGCAGTACGCGGGCCTGGGCGAGGCGAAGGATGCCGCCACCATCGAGGCGTATGTCGAAACGCGCCAGGGCTACAACCAGCAGGGCGGAGGCGGTATCGACATCGCCAGCATGTCGCTGCCGATGCAGCTCTTCACTTATGTGTTCCGGCCCCTGCCGTACGAGGCGAACGGCATCTTCGGCCTGGCGGCGTCGCTGGACAACGTGGTGCTGCTGGTGCTTGCCATGCTCGGCATCTGGGGCATGATCCACCGGCGGGGCAGCCGCGTGGTGCTGAAGAACCACGCGTTCCTCTGGATCTACTGCATCGGCGCCTGGCTGATCCTGGCGCCGATGACGGCGAACCTGGGCATCTCCGTGCGGCAGAAATGGATGTTCGTGCCGATGCTGGTGTGCCTGCTGATCTGCAGCATCAGGGAGAGGCAGGTCAGGCGCCGCGCTCCGGCGACGGAGTACGGACCCCGCATCAGCAGCCGCTGAATACCAAGCGCAAATGCCAGCCGCTGGTCACCGGACCGGCGCCGCGCAGGAGCCGTCCCGCAAGTCAGCTGTTGGCCAATGTCTTCGCGAGCGCCATCTTCCCGCCGACCCGGCGATTGATACAGGCGCGCATTGGCTTCTCGATGGCAAGATGCAGCAGGACGGCGAAGCCGACAGTCAGCGCCAGCAGCAACGCGGCCTGCACGACCCCCGGCAGGGTGGCCACTGCTGCCGCCTTGTCACGCGCGAACTCGAACAGGTATTGGGGAATGCGCTGCACGATGTAGATGCAGTACGAGACTTCGCCGAGGAATACCAGGCCGCGCAGCGACAAAACGCGCGTCAGTGCATCCCTGGGATAGGACAGGCAGAACACCAGCCCGGCCGCGCCCGCCACGAACAGGACATCCACGCCCAGGCCGACGCCCAGCAGGCAGACGCCCAGCGACAGCATGCCGCCGGCGCGCAAGCCCTCATGACGCGGCATCGCTGAGCGCAGCCGGCAGAGCAGAACCCCCAGCAGGAATTCGGGAACCAGCCGCGCTACGCCGCCGCTCAGCGACAAATGGTCGGGGGAGGTGGCTTCCACGGCTGCCAGCGCCGCCAGGGCCATGCCGCCCGCCAGCAGGATGCGGGCCCGGTTCAGCCGCGGCGCGACCAGCAGGAAGAGCGGAAAGAATACATAGGCGAACCACTCGGCACTGACCGACCAGCCGACGTCATTCCAGCCGATGCCACCGGCATAGCGCCACGCGCTCAGCATCAGCATTTCCTGCAGGAAGTTCGACGCGGTATAGGCGCCCGTACCGACGTTGTTCGTGTGCAGCAGCAGGTCGCGCGCGATCACGGCGAGCGCGAAGGCGAGCAGGCAAACGAGGTAGACCGGGTAGATGCGGGCGATGCGCGCCACGATGAACCGCTTCCACTCTATCCCCCTGCCCGGCGCCGGATCGTAGTTGTAGGCAAGGATAAAGCCGCTGAGGATAAAGAAGCCGTCGACGCCCAGGTAGCCGTGGTCGAACCAGGTACTGGTAAAGCCGATGTCGAAGAACGTGCCTTGCGCGCCGTAGGCATGGAACCAGTGCCTGCACATCACCCATAAGGCCAGGAACAGGCGCAGGCTCGTGAGAGGCTTGAATTGCTGCATGGCAGGTCTCTGTGCGCTTTGCCAGGAGCGCTGGCACCCGGTCACGGGTGCCATGGCTGTCTCCCGCTATTCGGCCGGCACCTTGGCTTCCTGGAAGGCCGCAGGCGGGCGCTGCAACCCGCCGGGACCGCCTTCGGCATGGGCCTGTGGCACGCCCAGCGGCTCGAAGGGTCGGCTGCCACCCTCCTCGGCATGGCGCAGGCTGACATGCCGCGCAATGCGCGGCGCGGCATACTTGGCGCCGTAGACGAAGCGCAGCACCGGGCCGAAGCTCATCGCCGACGCGGGGCCGGTGACGTAGAGGCCCGGTACGTGGGATTCGAAGTTGCGCGACACCTCCGGCCAGCCTGTGACAAGCGAAAGTCCCGCGACGATCTCCGGCGACAGGAAGGGATGCCTTGCCAGGTCGACCCTGAAGCCGGTGGCGACCACGACGTGGTCACCGGTGACGGTAGACTGGCCGCTGCCGCTGCTCACGTCCAGCACCACTTCGCCATTGTGGACCGCGCCTTGCCGGACGGTGGTCTGCATCTGGACATCGACCTTGCCGACCACGCGGTCGCGCAGCCACCACGCGCCCGAAGGGCCGAACGAAGTCTCGGCGATCCGCTTGCGCAGCCGTTGCCCCAGCGACCGGAACACCTGGGGAAATTCCGACAGCACATAGGGATACCAGCCCTGGGCCAGCCCGCCCTCAGGACGGATCATGCGCGAGATCAGGCTGCGGTCGACCTCGGGGTCCTTGTTCCAGGTAATGATGCTGTCGCGGACCAGTACACGGACATGCGCGCCCAGTTCGTTGAACAGCGCCGCCAGCCCGAGGGCCGATTGCCCGCCGCCGACGATCACGATGCGCTTGCCGCGCGCCCACATCAGGTTGCCGATTTCGCCTGAGTGCAGCACGTGCGGCCTGGGCAGCCCTTGCAGCGACGGCGGCGTGTGCTCGAACCCCTTGAGCCCGAGGGCAACTACCGCGCGCCGCGCAAGCAGCGTGCCCCCGTCGCTCAGGGATACGCGGAAGCCATCGTGCTGGCGGCGCAGCTCGGTGACTTCCACCGGGCGCACATGGCTGACCAGTTGCGACTGGAACCAAAGACCGTATTCGACAAACCGTTCCAGCGGCAAGCGCATGCCGATCGGGGCATACGGCAGGTGCATGCGGCGGCTGTAATCCTCCAGCCTGTAGCCGGCGAAGGGCGCATACAGGTCCGAGGCAAAGGCCTCGGAGCGCATCAGCATTCCGGGCGGCATGAAATTGCGCCAGGCAAGCATGGGCTCGCCGAGCACCTGGTGGGGCACGCCACGATGGCTGAGGTGGGCCGAGATCGACAGGCCGTACGGGCCGGCACCGATAATCGCGGTATCTGTGGTCGAGATCATTGCTGTTCCTGTTGGACCTGCTCGCGACGATTGGAAGGAAACCAGCCGTTCCACCGCTGACGCAAGCGTTCGAGCGGCGGGTTCAGGCAGTAGTGATGGAGGGCCGGCAGCGGGTCATCCCAGCGCAGATAGCCGTCAAAGGTCTGTGCCCCGGGCGGCATCAGGCCGGCCGGCGCTCCGCGGATGATGGTGGCGCGCCAGACTGTGTCGGACCTGACGGGGGCACAGGGCAGGTCGGGCAATTCCAGTTCGTGGCGATGCGCCGCCAGCGGGATGTTCACGCCGCACAGCGTGGCGATTTCTTCCTGCCAGTCGATGCGCCCGACGGTCGGCTCGATCATCACGAAGCGCCGGTGCTTGTCGTCCCACTTGTACTCCATGCTGCCCATGCCGTCGAAGCCGGCAGCGCTGGCGAAGTCGAGCGTGATCCGCTCCAGCTCGGCGTGAGCTTCCGGCGCGCCGACGCAGACGGCGGTGCTGCCGATGTCGGGCGGCCAGCAGGCCAGCTTCCTGCCCGTAAACACCGCTGCCGCCTTGCCGTCCTTGCCGCGGTAGAAGAGGGTGAAATAGATATTGCTCTGCGGGCCGTCGATCCATTCCTGCGCGACGATGCCGCCCGGCGTGCGCAACATGGCGCGGGCGTGTTCCTGCGCCTCGGCCAGCGATTCCACGCGGATGGCGCGCTCCTTGTCCCCGCTCAGCGCCTGGCGCTTGTCGTCGGGTTTGATCACGCAGGGAAAGCGCAGGGAAGAAAGCAGAGGCACGTCGAACTGGCCATTCAGGATCACCGTGCGGGGTACCGGGAAGCCATGGTCCTGCGCAAAGCGGTGGAAGGCGGCCTTGCTGCTGAGCATGCGCACGCCCTGCGCGGACGGCAGGCGGAACCGGTACCAGCGTGCCAACTCCTCGCGCGCTTCCGAGACGCTGTGGACGGCATCCTCGTCAGTCAGGTACAACACTGGCCGATGCCCCAGGCTGCGCGCCAGTGCAATCATGTCGTCGATGAAATCGCGCCCCACGAAACCGCGGATGACATGCCGGCGGGCATGGCGGGACCACAGTGCCGCCGCGGCGCGCTTCGTTTCCGCCACGATGACGGGAATCCCCTGGTTTCCCAGCGACCGCACCAGTCCAAGCCCGCCGAGCTGGCCGCCGACGACTACCGCCGCGGGCATCTCTGCCGCATCGAGCCTGCTTTTCATCATGATCTCCAGGAGGGAATAAGGCTGTACGTGACAGCAGGTGCGCAGAGGAATGCCGGATCTGATCCGAGCGCCCGTCGGCCGCACACGCTGGAAGGGTGTGCGCCGGGCCGACACCGCAAATCTAGATCGACGCAATCGGGGTATCCGTACGGGGCCCCACATACCCCGGCTTCGCCACGGCAACACGACGCCGCGTGCGCGCCTTGCCGGCCGGCCTCATACCTACCGAAGCATGAATGCGGTTCCACCCTAAGGCTAGTGTTGGCGCCGTGCATGATGGAGCTAAATGCATGCAGTGGCGTTGCACAGTATCGCCAGGGGGAAGACATGTCCGGTCAGTTTCCAGAGGCCGCTGCGCCGCAGGGCCTGGTCATCGTGGTCGCGGCGACCGCGCACGAGCCGGCAGGCTGGGAGGCATCCGTGATACGGCGTCTGCGCGCCTCCGGCACCAGCCGCGTCATCGTGCGCGCGCCGGAAGCGATGCGTCTGCCTGGCAAGCCCGGCGATGCCCCCGATGGCGCGCAGCAGGTGTCCGGGCCGTTGATGTCGCCCGTGGCAATCGTCGATCTCACCGGCGAGCTCGATACGGGCTGGCGCGGCCACGCCGTCGAGGGCATGTGGCGCCTCTGCGACGGGCGGGGGCTCCCGCCGGGTGATCCGCACCACGGCCTGGAGACCCACGCCAACGGCGCCGGCATCGTGCTGGAACTGGTGGCCTGGAAGGACGCGGGCGTGTTCCTGCTTGACACGGCCCGCGGCTATGCCGAACCCTGCGAGAAGATTCCGCAAGAACGCCTTGCCGTCATGGGCGCGTCGCTGCTCGACGGTGCGCTGCGCGAGATCCGTGCCCTTGGCGGCCTGGCAGCGCGTGCGCCGTGGCCGGGTGAGCGGCGAGCGCACGCGCGCCCCGCCGCATGGCAGCGCCTGCTCTGGCGCACGCGCGCGCTCGCCGCCCACGCTGCCATCCAGGTCAAGGGTTTCCTGCTGGTCGAGCACTGGATGATCGGGCTCGTCGACATGACCTTTGCCGAGGCCGTGCGCGCGCAGCGGCTGACGGTGCGCTGGCTCGGCACGCGCGCGGATTCGCATTGCTGGGCCGATCCCTTCGGCGTGCCGGGCAGGCCGGACGAAATCTATTGCGAGGAAGTCGACCTGCGCCGGGGCCTCGGCCGCATCGTCAGGCTGAAGCTGGGCGCGCACGACGCGCCGTCCGCTGCCGGACCGATCGATCTGGGACTGCCGGGGCACCTGTCGTTTCCGTACCTGTTCCGCCACGACGGCGCGCTGTACTGCGTGGCCGAGTCGTCGCAGAGCCGGCGCTGCGTGCTGAACCGCCAGGACGAGTCAGGCGGCTGGCGGCAGGTCGCCGTGCTGCTGGAAGACGTCGCGGCGGTCGACCCGACCATTTTCGAACATGAGGGCCGCTTCTGGCTGCTCTACACCGATGTCGCGATGGGGCAGTTCGACAACGTCTGCCTGTGCCATGCCGACAACCTGCTCGGGCCATGGCAGCCGCACGCGCAGAATCCCGTCAGGTTCGACAACGGATCGGCGCGCGCGGCCGGCTCGGTCGTGCGCGCTGGCGGCCAGCTGCTGCGCGTGGCGCAGGTGTGCAAGAGCGGCTACGGGCAGGCCATCGCGGTCAACCGCATCGTGCATTGCACGCCGGAGTTCTATCGGGAAGAGACCGTGGGGCGCATCAGCCCCGAGAGCGATCGCCTCAACCCGGATGGCCTGCATACCCTGTCGGACTGGGGCGACCGCGTCGTGGTGGACGGCAAGCGCCACCTGTTCCGCGCGGGCCTGCTCTGGCACCGGATCGTGGCGCGTGCCGGCCGCGCCTTGCGCCTGCCGGCGCCTACTCGAAACCCATCTCGCGAAGCATCACGGCGTTGACCTTGTGCACGTCGTACTTGCTCTCCGCGATCTGCCGGGAGCGTTGGCCCATGCGCACGACGCGCTCCCAGTCCTCGATCAGCTGCATCATGGCCTGCTCCAGCGCGCCGACGGACTTGACCGGCACCAGCACGCCGTTGTCGCCGTCGACCACGGTCTCGCGGCAGCCGGGCGCATCGGTGGTGATGACCGGGCGACCCATTGCCATGGCTTCGAGCACCGAGCGCGGCGTGCCTTCGCCGTACGAAGGCAGCACATAGACGTTGCAGCCGGCGATGGCGGGCCGGACATCCGACAGGCGCCCGAGGTAGTCGACCGTGCCGTCTGCGATCCAGGCGTCCAGTTCATGCTGCGCAATGGCATCCGGGCTGGCGTCGATGAAGCCTGCCAGGCTGAAGCGGGCGCTGGCGCCGCGGGCCCGGACCCGCCGGGCCGCCTCGGCATACTCGCGTACGCCCTTGTCGCCAAGCAGGCGCGCGATCAGCAGGAAGCGCGGACCGTCGTCGGGCAGCGGCGCAACCTGGAAACTCCCGACGTCCACGCCCGAGCCATTGACGATGCACGAGCGCTTGCCAGGGGGCAGGATGCTCAGCCGGCGGAACAGCGCCTCGTCGTCCGGATTCTGGAAAAAGGTCGTATGCGCGCGGCTGAGCGCCAGCGCATAGAGGCGCTGTACCACCGCGCGCAGCCCGCTTCTGCCACTGTCCTCGCGGAACGCGTAGCCAAGCCCGGTGATCAGCGCGAAGCGGCGCGGCACGCGCGCCAGCCAGGCGGCCATCAAGCCATAGATCACCGGCTTGATGGTGTAGCACATCACGCTGTCGGGCCGGATCCGCCGCATCAGCCGATGCAGCGCGAGCATGGAGCGCGCATCGGCCAGCGGGTTCATGCCGGTGCGTTCGAGGACCACGTCATGCACGATCACGCCGCGCGACTCCAGCGCGGTGCGCACCGGTGCGCCCGCGGGCAGGCCCGGCGCCGCCACATGCATTTCCATGCCCTTTTCCTGCAAGGCAGCGATGAGCGGTCCGCGAAAATTGAGCAGTGACTCGCCGAAGCTGGCGATCATCAGGAAGCGCATGCCGGTCTCCTGCTAAGCGACGGCCTCGCAGGCCTGTTGTTGGGAGGACTGCTGCGGTGCGCGCTCGTGCGCCAGCCAGGCCTGGAACATCAGCACGCACCACAGCGGATGCTGCCAGTTGCGCCGCCCGGCGAGGTGCTCGGCCCAGCGGCCGCGGATAGGCTCCGGATTCAGGAAGCCCTCCTGGCGCAGGCGCCGCTCGTCCAGGAGATCCTCGGCCCAGTCGCGCAGCGGGCCGCGCAGCCACGCGTCGATCGGAATGCCGAAGCCCATCTTGGGGCGCTCGATCAGCGCCCTGGGCACATAGCGGTCCAGTACCTGGCGCAGCACCCATTTAGTGGTGTATCCGCCGGCTTCCTTGCGCACCTTGCACGCCAGCGGCAGGCGCCAGGCGAACTCGACCACGCGGTGATCCAGGAACGGTATGCGCGTCTCCAGGCTGTGGCGCATTGCCGCGCGGTCCACCTTGGCCAGGATGTCGTTGGGCAGGTAGCCCAGCATGTCCAGCGCCATCATGCGCTCGACATCCGCCAGTGCGCCGAGGGACTGCGCATCGTCCGGCAGCCTATCCGTCATCGTTTCCGGTTCCGTGCCGCCGATCACAAGCGCCTCCGGGTGCTGCCAGTGCGACACCATGCCCCGATACAGCTCGGTCGACGAGTGCGCGGCCATGACGCCGGCGCCCTTGTGGACCTTCTCGCCGAGATTGTTCCAGCGCGAGGCGATGGGCAGCGTGGCGGCGAGCTGGTCGATGCGCTGCGGGGAGAAACGCGTCAGTCCCCATGCCGCGGCGGCGCGCATCGGAGCGGGGATGCGCGACAGCCGTTGCCACAGCTCCGCGGTGATCTGGTAGCGGTTGTAGCCGCCGAACAGCTCGTCGCCGGCGTCGCCGGACAGCGACACGGTGACGTGGCGCCGCGCCAGCTGGCTGACCAGCAGCGTCGGGATCTGCGAGGAGTCGGCGAACGGCTCGTCGTAGCTGCCGGGCAACTCAGGGATGACCGCCATCGCGTGTTCCGGCGTGACGTATAGCTCGGTATGGCTGGTGCCCAGGTGCCGCGCGACCGCCTTGGCGTACACCGCCTCGCTGTAGTCCGAATTGTGGAAGCCGATGGAAAAGGTGCGCACCGGCTGCGGCGATTGCGCCTGCATCAGCGCCACCACGGTCGACGAATCGACGCCGCCGGACAGGAAGGCGCCGAGCGGCACGTCCGCCATCATCTGGCGGCCCACCGCGTCGCGCAGCAGCGTCTCCAGGCTGTCCACGGCTTCCTCGGGCGTGCCGGCGAACGGATGCCGCACGCCATCGAGCGCCGCCGCCGCGCCCGACCAATAGGGCCGCAGCACGGGATCAGGAGCCCGCAGCGAGAGCGTCAGCAGATGCGCGGGCGGCAGCTTGGCGATGCCCTGGTAGATCGAATGGCTGCCGGCTACATTGTTGTGGCGCATGAACAGGCACAGCGCGTCGCGGTCGATGCGACCCTCGAACGCCGGATGGCGCCGCAACGCCTTCAGCTCCGAGCCGAACAGGAAGGTACGTGCCTGGCCTGTCCCCTGCCAGCCGTAGTAAAGCGGCTTCTCGCCGAGGCGGTCGCGCGCCAGTGTCAGGGTGCCCGTCTGCCGGTCCCACAACGCAAAGGCGAACATGCCCTGCGCACGCCGCACCGTGGCATCGGCGCCCCAGGCGTCGATGCCGGCAAGCAGCGTTTCGGTGTCGGAGTGCCCCCGCCAGCGCGGGGCGGCCCCCGCACGCTCCAGCTCGGCGCGGAGTTCCAGGTGGTTGTAGACCTCGCCGTTGTACGCAATCACATAGCGGCCGCTGGCTGCCGTCATCGGCTGTTGCCCGGCAGCGGACAGGTCGACGATGGCCAGGCGCCGGTGCGCCAGGCCGAACGGCTTGTCCGGATCGCACCAGGTATCGCCGTGATCCGGTCCGCGATGGCGGATCTGCCTGGCCATCGCGGCGAGCAGCGCCGCGCGGTCGGCCGTGGGGGTGGGTGAGCCGCCGAGGAATCCTGCAAGTCCGCACATTGTCGTGTTCCGGTTGCGTGGTCGCGTGGTCGCGTGGTTGCGCTCAGGCCTTCAATGCCTGCTGCCTCTGCACGTACCAAAGCATCGCCTCGGCCAGCCCGTCGCGGATGCGGTGCGTGGGCTGGTATCCCAGCAGGCTCTGCGCCTTGCTGATGTCGGCCTGGCTGTGGCGCACGTCACCTGCCCGGAAGCCGCGATAGACCGGCTGGGTACTGGCGGGCACGCCGTAGGGCTGCAGTCCGTCGCGAAGCAGCTCGAACAGCGTGGTCAGCGTGGTGCGATCGCCGACCGCGACGTTGTAGACCTGGCTGGCCGACTCGCGGTATTCGCTGGTGGCGGCCAGCAGGTTGACCTGTACGGCGTTGGCGACGTAGCAGAAGTCGCGGCTGGTCTCGCCGTCGCCGTTGATACAGACGGCCTCGTGCCGCAGCAGCGCGGCGATCCATTTCGGAATCACGGCCGCGTAGGCACCGTTCGGATCCTGGCGCGGCCCGAACACGTTGAAATAGCGCAGGCCGACGGCATGCACGCCATAGCAGCGGTGGAACACGTCGGCGTACAGCTCGTTCGCGTACTTGGTGACCGCATAGGGGCTCAACGGCTTGCCGATCAGGTCTTCCACCTTGGGCAGGCCCGGATGGTCGCCATAGGTGCTGCTGCTGGCCGCATAGACGAAGGTCTTGACCTGCGCGTCGCGGGCGGCGACCAGCATGTTCAGGAAGCCGGTGATGTTCACGCTGTGGGTCGAGACCGGATCCTCGAGGCTGCGGGGCACGGAGCCGAGCGCCGCCTGGTGCAGCACGAAGTCCACCGGATGCAGCGCCGCGGCCGTCCCTGCGCGCGCGGGCGCACGGAACAGCATGGCGTTGCGGCAGTGCTCGGGGTTGCGGATATCCCCTTCGACGAACTGGAAGTTGGCCCACTGCCTGGGCGGCACCAGCGACTCGACCTCGCACAGGTTGCGGCGGTGCCCGGTGGAAAAGTTGTCCAGGCCGATCACGCGCTGGTCGAGCCGCAACAGCGCTTCGAGCAGGTTGCTGCCGATGAATCCGGCGACGCCGGTGATGAGCCACGTGCGCGGCGTGGCGGCCAGGCGTGTCTTCAGGTGCGCGTAGGCGCTCTCATGCATGAGCTGTGACTCCATGGCGCGGTTTTTCCGGTGGTTTTGCGTGGCAGGCTACAGGCGTCCGTCAACCTCGGTGCGCGGCAGGATGCCCTTCACGTCGAACAGCACCGCGTGCTCCTTGCCGAACGCCTTGATCGCGCGCACGCCCATGGTGACGAACTGGTGGTGCGCGACCGCCAGCACGATGGCGTCGTAGTGGTCGTGCCGTGGGGGCTGGCGCAGGCATGCCAGGCCGTATTCCTCTTCGGCGTCCTCGACATTGATCCAGGGGTCGTAGACGTCGATCTCGGCGTTGTAGCCGCGCAGCGTCGTCACGATGTCGACCGCCTTGGTGTTGCGCACGTCAGGGCAGTTTTCCTTGAACGTCAGGCCCAGCACCAGCACGCGGCTGCCAAGCACGGGAATGCCCCGGCGCAGCATCAGTTTCACCACCTCGTCGGCAACATGGATCGCCATGCGGTCGTTGATGCGCCGGCCGGCAAGGATGACCTGCGGGTGGTAGCCGACCTCCTGCGCCTTGTGCGTCAGATAGTAGGGATCGACGCCGATGCAGTGCCCGCCGACAAGGCCAGGACGGAACGGCAGGAAGTTCCACTTGGTGCCGGCGGCCTTGAGCACTTCGAGCGTGTCGATGTCGAGCTTGTGGAACAGCAGGCTGAGTTCGTTCATCAGCGCGATGTTGACGTCGCGCTGGGTGTTCTCGATGACTTTCGCGGCTTCCGCCACGCGGATGCTGCTGGCCCGGTGCGTGCCGGCCACGATGATCTTGCGGTAGAGCGCGTCGATGGCTTCGCTGACCTCGGGCGTGCTGCCGCTGGTGACCTTGCGGATATCCGGCAGCCGGTGCTCCTTGTCGCCGGGGTTGATGCGCTCCGGGCTGTATCCGCAGAAGAAGTCTTCATTGAATTTCAGGCCGCTGTGCCGCTCCAGCACCGGCACGCAGATTTCCTCGGTAGCGCCGGGATACACGGTCGATTCATAGATCACCACCGCTCCCGCCGCCATCGCCTTGCCCACGGTCTCGCTCGCCAGGATCAGCGGTGTCAGGTCGGGGCGCTTGGCCCGGTCCACCGGCGTCGGCACGGTCACGATAAAGACCTGGCAATCCTTCAGCGCGGCGGGATCGCTGCTGTAGCGCAGCTGGCGTGCGCTGCGCAGTTCGTCCGTGGTGACCTCCAGCGTGGCGTCATGGCCGTTGCGCAGTTCTTCGATGCGCGCGGCATTGATATCGAAGCCCACGACCGGCTGCTGCTTGCCGAATTCCACGGCGAGTGGCAGGCCGACATAGCCCAGCCCGATGATGGCGACTTGTGCGTGACTGAAGTCCATGACAGTGATCTTCCGAGTTTTTGCGAGCCTGCCGACGACGGCGTGAAAAGCCAGATTCGTGAAAATTATCGTGCGCGGCCAGCATGCCGTGCGCGGGGTTTCGTGCCTTGGCGTACACAGGCGCGCACGCGCGCGGGAGCCGCGGCGCGCGTCATGCCACGCCGATATTGTTGCGGCCTGCTTCTCCTGATATGCGGGACAGCAGGCCTTCCCAGCGCACGGCGATCTCGGCCGGCGCGAACTTGTGTACGTTGCGGCGGCCGGCGTCGGCCAGGCGGGCGGCAAGCTCGGGACTGTCGATGACCGCCGCGATTTCGCGCGCCAGTGCGGCGGGATCGTCGACCGGGCTGAGCCGGGCGTTCTCGCCATGGGTGAGCAAGGCCCTCACGCCCGTCTCGCAGTTGGTGGCGACGATCGGCAGGCCGTAGGCCATGGCCTCCACCAGCACCAGCGAGAAGCCCTCATACCGGGAACTGAGGCACAGCATGGCGGCGTCCCGGTACACCGATTCGATATCGCTGCGCGCCGGCTCCAGGCGCACGCATTGCTGCAGGCCAAGCCGGTCGCGCTGCTGCGTCAGCGACGCCAGCAGCTCGCCGTTTCCCACGATCCGCAGCCGCCAGTCAGGAAAGGCACGGGCAATTGGCACCCACGCCTGCAGCAGCACATCGAAACCCTTGACGTCGGTCAGGCGCCCGACGGCGACCGCGGTACGCGAGGTGCGCGCGGCGGGCTCGGCGGGGACGGGAAACGTCAGCGAATTGGGGATGACCTCGACATTGCTGCAGCGCAGGCGGCGTACCCATTTCTCGCGGTCCAGTTCGGTCAGCACCACGATGCGCTCGCACGTGCGCGCGCTCAGGCGGCGCGCAATGCGGCGCCACCACAGACCCAGGTCCTGGTCGAAGTTGCAGTGTTCCCAGGCAACGCGGCGTACCCCGAGCCCCAGGCACGCCGGCAGCGTGAACAGAGTCAGCAGCGGGTCGACTTCCACCAGCAAGGCAATGCCATGCTGCCTGATGTAGCGGCGAATGCCGGCGACGGTGTGCAGGAAGTGCGTGCGGAAGGAGGGAGACTGGTCAAACAGCGCTTCATGCCGGACCGCGGGGTCAAGCGGGAAGCAGCTGCGGCGATCGCTCAGGCTGAGGATGTGAATGCAGTGTCCGCGCCGGGCCAGCTCGTTCGCCACCGTGGCAGTCATGCGCTCGGCGCCGCCGAAGACGTTCAGCGTCCCGGTCAGGAAGCAGATCGCCGGCCTTCGTGTGGCGCCGCCTTGCGGCTGGCGGCCGGCCTCAGCGGTAGCGTGCGATGGCATCGGGAGCCTCGGATTGTGCCGGTGCGCTGGCGCGTGCAAACCTGGCGTACATGCGCAGCCAGTCGCGCGCGATGCATTCGATATTGAACTTTGTCGCAATATGCTTGTGGCGCGCTGCCTCGTCGGCGGGGCCTCCCCGGCCTTGCGAGACGGCGTCGCGAATGGCACGAGCCAGCGCTGGCGTATCGCCCCGCGGCACCAGCGTGCCGATCCCGCGGGCCATGGCGGGGACACCCGAGGCATCCGTGGCAACCACCGGGCAGCCGCTCGCCAGCGCCTCGCCCACCACCAGCGGCATGCCTTCGATCAGGGATGACAGCACGAACAGGTCCGCCGCATTCAGCAGCGCCGGCACGTCCATCCTCTTGCCAAGCAGAATCACGCGTCCGGACAGCCCGTGCTGCTCGATGCGCCGCGTCAGTGCGTCGCGCTGCGGTCCTTCGCCGGCGATCATCAGTACGGTGTCGTCCCCGAAGGATGCCTGCGCGAAGGCATCGACCAGGGTGGTCTGCGCCTTGTCCGGTACCAGCCGGCCCACGTTGAGAATGAGCCGGTGGTCCGGGCGCAGGCCGAGTTCGGCACGGGTGGCGGTGCGCTGCCCGGCGTCGGGCCGATAGCGCGTCGTATCGAAACCGTTGGGCACGTAGACGATGCGCGAGGCGGGCGCCGCACGCACGTCGATCATGCGCTGCCGGCCTTCTTCGCTGACCTGGGTGGTGAGATCGGCCCAGCGGTCTGTGAGGCGATACCCCAGCATGCGCAACGCCCCGCCCTCGAAGTAGTTGTGCGCAGTACAGATCGTCGCCGGGACCGTACACACCCGCGTCAGCAGGCGCGCCATCAGGTTGGCGTGAACCAGGTGGGAATGGACGATGTCGGGGCGCCAGTGCAGCACGAACTGCCGGATCTTCATCAGCGTGGACAGCAAGGCCGCTGGCGTCTTGCGCATGTTCAGCATCAGGATTTCGATGCCTTCCGGAAGCGTCAGCTCGCAGCCCGGCATCAGGCTCACCACAGAGACCGCGTGTCCCAGCGATCGGTACTGCATCGCGAGCGCGGCCACCTGCTGCTCGGCGCCGCCCAGTTGCAGGCAGGTAATTAGCAGCATAATTCGCATTGGGATGGCAGCGTTTGCGTTTTGACTCTGGTCCATCTGGGCTCCGGCGGGAGGGTTTGTGCAGTACCAGTTACGCTATCGCACTCGCACCGCAGCATCCGTTCGGCGTCGAACGCATGACCCGTCCGGTGTTGCGCTTTCTGTCGTGGCTGGAATGAAGGCGGCGGCGGACAGGTTCACCGTGGCGGCCAGTAAGCCGGGCGCCGCCCCGTGCGCGGGCCGGCGGAAGACGCCGGATCACGGTCCGTGCGCAGTGGCATGGGGGACGCCAGGTGGAATGCCGCGCCGGAGCGGGTGCAGTCCGCATACAGCCGCAGCCAGGTGCGGGCGATGGCCTCGATGCTGAAACCGGAATCGATGTGCCGATGCCGCGCCGCTTCGTCCGCGGCCGCACCGCGTCCACGCGCGAGCACGTCACGCATGGCCCGCGCCAGTGCGGCCGGATCCCCGCGCGGCACGACGGTGCCAACGCCGTCCACCATCGGCGCCACGCCGGCGGCGTCCGTGGCCACGACCGGGCAACCGCACGCCAGCGCTTCGCCCACCACCAGCGGCATCCCTTCGACCCGTGACGACAGCACGAACAAGTCCGCAGCGTTCAGCAGGGCCGGCACGTCGTGGCGCCTGCCCAGCAAGCGCACCCGGCCTTCCATGCCATGTCCGGCGATGCATTGCGCCAGCGTGTCGCGCAGGGGGCCGTCGCCGGCAATCATCAGCACCGTGCCCGCCGCGGGGGACAGTTGCGCAAAGGCATCGATCAGGTCCGTCTGCGCTTTTTCCCAGACGAGCCGACCTACGTTGAGGATGAGCCGATCGTCGTCATGCAGTCCGAGCGCGGCCCGCGTGGCGGACCGCGCCTGCGCGTCCGGGCGATAGCGAGCCGTGTCGATGCCGTTGGGGACGACGATGATCCGTTGTCCTGGCGCCGCGCGGGACTCGATCATGATCTGGCGGCCCTCGGCGCTGACGTGGGTGGTGAGATCGCTCCATCGATCGGTAAGGCGGTAGGCCAGCATGCGCAGCGCGCCGCCCTGGAACACGCTGTGCGCCGTGCAGATCGTTGCCGGGACCGGGCAAACGCGCGTCAGCATGCGGGCGAACAGGTTGGCGTGAATCATGTGGGCGTGGACGACGTCCGGGCGCCATTGCTGCACGAAGCGGCGCACCCGCATGAGCGCAGCGAGCAATGACAGCGGCGTCTTGCGCATCGACAGCATCACGGTTTCGACGCCTTCAGGTAGCGCCACCTCGTTGCCCGGCAACAGGCTGACCACCGATACCCGGTGTCCCAGCGCCACGTACTCGCGCGCGAGCGCTGCCACTTGCTGCTCCGCTCCGCCCAGCTGCAGGCAGGTGACGAGCAGCATGATCCGCATCGGTCCGCTGTGCTTCCCGTGTTGGCGCTGATCCATTTTGTCTCCCGCGGCATGACCCTGGCGCCACGCACCCTATCGCACCGCAGTGCCCGCATCTGTACGCTGCCGAACCCACGCGCGCGACCGGCTGAAGATTGTGGTGCAAGCCACGTTCCGACGGTCCTGGCCGCTTCACAGTGGCGGACGAATCCGATTAGATATCTCCTCGATACTGTTCAGAAGGTAGGAAGGATCATGAAGCGTGTCCTGGATATCGTCCTTGCGTCGCTGGCGCTGCTGGTGCTGGCGATTCCTCTTCTGGTCGTGATGGCCCTGGTGCGCTCCAGGCTTGGCAGTCCGGTCTTCTTCCGGCAGACGCGGGCCGGGCTCGATGGCAAGCCCTTTGAAGTCATCAAGTTCCGCACCATGACCGACGAGCGCGGCGCCGATGGCGAGCTGCTGCCTGACGCGCAACGCATCACGCCGTTCGGCTGGGTGATTCGCCGTACCAGCATCGATGAACTCCCCGAACTCTGGTGCGTGCTGAAGGGAGAGATGAGCCTGGTCGGGCCGCGCCCCTTGCCTGTGTTCTACCTGCCGCTCTACTCGGCGGAACAGGCGCGTCGGCTGGCCGTCAAGCCGGGCATCACGGGCTGGGCCCAGGTGAACGGGCGCAATTCACTGAGCTGGGAGGAGAAATTCCGGCTGGACGTCTGGTACGTGGATCACCAGTCGACCTGGCTGGATCTCAGGATCCTGTGGCGCACGATCGGTACGGTGCTTGCCAAGGAAGACATCAGCGCCGAAGGCGAAGTTTCCGCGACCCGCTTCTGCGGGAGCGAGAAGACACCATAGGCCCGTGGCCCGCATCGCAAACCTTGGAAATCGGCAATGCTCAATACCGGATTCTCACCCTGGCCGAGCTTCAGCCAGGAAGAGGCGCAGGCAGTGCAGCGCGTGCTGCTCTCGAACCGCGTCAACTACTGGACCGGCACCGAGTGCCGCGACTTCGAAAAGGAGTTCGCCGCCTGGTGCGGCGCCGGGCACGCCATCACGCTGGCAAACGGCACGCTGGCGCTCGACGTGGCGCTGCGCGCGCTCGATATCGGCCCGGGGGACGAGGTGGTGGTCGCGCCCCGGACCTTTCTCGCCAGCGTTTCCTGCGTGGTCAATGCGGGGGCGACGCCGGTGTTCGCGGATGTCGATGCCGACAGCGGCAACCTCAGCGCCCGAACCATCGCCGCGGTGCTGACGCCGCGCACGCGCGCGCTGATCTGCGTGCACCTGGGGGGCTTGCCATGCGACATGGACCCCATCATGGCGCTGGCACGCGAGCACGGGCTCAAGGTGATCGAGGATTGCGCGCAGGCGCACGGGGCCGCCTACAAGGGACGCATGGTTGGCACCATCGGCGATGTCGGGGCCTGGTCCTTCTGCCAGGACAAGATCATGACCACCGGTGGCGAGGGTGGCATGGTCACGACCAACGATCCCGTGCTGTGGTCGCGCATGTGGTCGTACAAGGATCACGGCAAGAGCTGGGAGGCCATGTATGACCGCGCGCATCCGCCGGGCTTCCGCTGGGTGCACGATTCCTTCGGCACGAACTGGCGCATGACCGAGATGCAGGCCGCGATCGGCCGCATCCAGCTGCGGCGCATGGCGGACTGGCACGCCCGGCGTACCGCCAATGCGATGGCGCTGGCAGACGCGCTTGGCGCCTGCGACGGCCTGTACGTGCCGTTGGCGCCTGCGGGCGTGCGGCATGCCTGGTACAAGTTCCATGCGTTCGTGCAGCCGCAGCGGCTTGCCGAAGGCTGGAGCCGCGACAGCGTCATGGCTGCGATCAACGCGGCGGGGGTGCCTTGCTATACGGGCGGCTGCGCCGAGGTCTACCTGGAAAAGGCTTTTGACGGAACCGGATGGCGCCCGGCCGCACGCTTGCCGGTGGCGCGCGCGCTGGGCGAGACCAGCCTGATGTTCCTCGTGCATCCCACGCTGACGGAAGAGGAAGTGCACAGGACCGGGCAAGTGGTGCTCAGCGTGATGGAGCAGGCGACGCGCGCGGCAGCTTGATGGCGAATTTCCTGTGGAACCATTACCTCTATTTTGGCGAGAGCCGTGTGGCATTGCCGCTGGCGGTCTGGATCGCAGTCTGCCTGGCGGTGGCCGGCCAGGGCGCGCGCGCGCTGCGCTGGACGGTATCGTTCGGCATCGGTGCCGCGCTGGTGATGGCGGCCAAGTCCGCGTTCAGCTACTCCGGCTGGTCGCTCCCGTCGATCGGCGTCTACAGCTTGAGCGGGCATGCGATGCTGACAGCCGCGCTGTATCCCGTGCTGCTGATGCTGCTGGGCTCCGTGCTGGGCCGGTACGCGGCCTGGCTCGGGCTGGCCACGGGAGTGGGGCTGGCGCTGTTCATGCCGGTGGTGCTGGTGATGGATTTCCACCATACGGTGGGCGAGTCGCTGATCGGGCTGTGTGTCGGCTTCGCGGTGGCCGGCATGACGCTGTGGCGCTGGCAGCCGGTGCGGTTGCGCCACGCCGGCGCGACCGTGGCAATGCTGCTGCCGCTGGCGCTGCTGTTCGATCCGCGCGACGCCGTGGAAGACATGCGCGACGCGCTGCACAGCCGCACCATGCAATGGACCGGGGCAAGCGGCGAATACTGGCGCAGCATTGACCCGGATCCTGCAACGGGGAGGCGGGTTGTCTCCGTCGGGTTTTTCAAGGCGGGAGGCGCGTGAGGCCAGGCAGGTCATGCGCCGCATGTCCCAAGGCACATCGCGCGCCTGGCACGGATTTTTCATCGAGCACGCGGAATGGCACCCATGAAACCTGCGCCGGAATTCGGCTCATACTTTCACCTCGATCCGGCGGCCCCCCTGGGCGGAGCGCCGTGGCTGCGTCCGGGCGACCTGCTCACCGGCAGCGGCCGCGACGCGCTGCGTGCGATCGTGGCGCACGGGCGCTCGCGCGGCTGGCGTCGGCTCTACGCGCCCAGCTACTACTGCCATGCGGTGCTGGACGACCTCGCGGGCGACATCGACGTGCGCATGTATCCGCACGCCCCGTTCGAAGACCTCACGTCGCTCTTGCTGGCGCCGGACGAGGCTGCGATCGTTCCCGAATATTTCGGCCTGCGGGCGGGGGTTGAAGTTCAGGGCGGCAGCGTCCTGCTCGACCGCTCGCACGACCTGCTCGCCGACTGGTCATATGACCGTGCGCCGGATTACGTGTTCGCGTCGCTGCGCAAGACCTTGCCCGTGCCCGACGGGGGGCTGGTGCGGCCGCCGGCCGGGCAGCCGTTCATGCATGCCCTGGCGCCTGCTCCGGGGCATGCGCGCGCAGCGGCGGGCATGGCCGCTGCCATGTCGATGAAGGCGGCTTACCTGGCAGGTACGCAGGTCGCCAAGGCAACCTTCCTGGCACTGGCGGGCGAAGCGGAAGGCAACCTGCGCAGCGATGCCGAGATCTCCGGACCTTCGGCGCTCACGCGCGCGCTGGCCCCGGCGCTTGATCTCGCCCGGATGCGGCAGCGCCGGCGCGATAACCTGGCGCTGCTGGGCGCCTGCATGGCCGGCCTGCCAGCGGGCGTGCAATGGCGGGAAACGCCGGCGTACGGCATTCTGCTGTGCGCCGACGCGCCACAGCGCGACCGCATCCGGCAACGGCTGATCGCGAGGGATGTCTACCCGGCGGTCCTGTGGCCCATGACCTGGCCCGCCGCCACCGAGGACAACCGCCGCCTGTCCGGGCGCATCCTGGTCGTGCATGCCGACCATCGCTATGGCCCGCGCGACATCGAGCGCCTTGCCGAAATCATTCTGTACATTGCCACCAATCCCGATACTTCCGACGAGGATCGATGATGATGAAGACCAATCTTCTGGAGACTTCCAGCGCCGAATGGCTCGCGGTGCTCCAGCGTTGCCGGCATGACAGCCACCACATGCCGGGATGGCTGCGGGCCTCGCAGCATGAAGGCGGCGGCCAGCCGTTTGCCGTCCACGTCACCGACGGCAGCCACGAGCTGCTGGTGCCGCTGCTGAACCGCGACATCAACGGCAAGGACTGGGACGCGAGCTCGCCCTACGGATTTGCCGGCCCGCTCGTCAGCGACGACGTCCCGGACTCGTTCGTCGACGAAGCCATGACGACGGCGATGGAGGCGCTGCGCGGGCAGGGATGCGTGTCGTGCTTTATCCGCTTGAATCCGATCGTCAACGCGCAATGGCGCAGCGCCGTCGGCACGCTGATCGAGCATGGCCTGACGATCTCGATCGACCTGTCCAAGAGCGAGGCCGAGCACTGGCGTGACACCTCGCACGGGCACAGGCTGGAGATTTCCAAGGCCATGCGCGCCGGGGTCACGGTGCGCATGGACGAGACGCTGGAGACGCTGCCGCATTTCATCCGTCTCTACAACGCGTCGATGGACAGGCTGCGTGCCTCCGAGTACTACTTTTTCGACGACGCCTACCACTACAGCCTGGCCGAGGAACTCGGCGACCGGCTGCGGCTGTTTGTGGCGGAAGAGGAAGGCGTCGTCATCGGCGGCGCGACGATCACGGTGTCCGGCGAAGGCGGTATCCTGCAGGGCCACCTGATGGGCATCGACGCCCGCTACCGGCACCGGCAGCCCAGCAAGATCCTGCTGCACGCCATCCGGCAGTGGGGGCGGGAGCAGGGGCACCGGTACTACCACCTCGGCGGAGGCCTGGGCGGATCGGCGGAGGATTCGCTGTTCCGCTTCAAGCGCGGGTTTTCGCCGGACACGCACGTATTCTGCACGCAGCGCGTGGTGGTGGACGCCGGCAAGTACCAGGCGCTGTGCGGCGGCACGTCCACGGTGCTGGAGGACCTGAGCGGGTTCTTCCCGGCCTATCGCAAGTCCGGCGAATAGACGTCGGCGCCCGGCAGCAACAGAAAGGCCGCCCGTTGAGGCGGCCTTCTTGTTGTGCGCGTGCCAGGAAGACTTGGGCCCTGGCAGCGTGCGGATCAGAACAGCTTGCCCGAGCCCGGCAGCCGCGCCGGTGCGACTCAGCTGCCGGCTTCGGGCGGGCTCCCCGCCTGGAACGCGACCCGGTGCAGCGCGACCGGCCGCGGCCCAAGCTGCCGCGGCGCCCGGGTTTCGTCCTGCACGTCCTGGCTGCCGTGGCTGCCGTCCGCCGGCGCGGGCCGCTGTGGCTTGCGCGAGGAATCGCCGAGCGACGAGTACGGGGCATACTCCGGCACGATCGACTGCACCACCGTCTGTATGCTTACCTCGTCGCGGGAGTCGCACGCCGCGTAGAGCCGGTTCAGCTTTTCCCGCAGTTCCGCTTCCTCCATGCGGGGCTCCTCCGAGCACATGATGCGTTCATGCTCGCTCGGCGTGACGTTGCCGCCGATCAGCAGCTCTTCGTAAAGCTTTTCTCCGGGGCGCAGGCCGACGAACGCAATCTCGATGTCCCCGCTCGGGTTCTTGCTGGAGCGTTCCACCAGCCCCGCCATATCGATCATGGTCCTGGCCAGGTCCACGATCCGCACCGGCTGCCCCATGTCCAGCACGAACACCTCGCCGCCGCGCGCCATGGCGCCCGCCTGGATCACCAGCTGCGAGGCCTCGGGAATCAGCATGAAGAAGCGGATCACATCGGGGTGGGTGATCGTGATCGGCCCGCCTGCTTCGATCTGGCTGCGGAACAGCGGAACCACCGAGCCGGAAGACCCGAGCACGTTGCCGAAGCGGACCATTGCGTAGACCGTGCGGGTACCGGGCCTGGCCGCGGCGGCCTGGAAGATCAGCTCCGCGATGCGCTTGCTCGCGCCCATCACATTGGTGGGCCGGACGGCCTTGTCGGTCGAGATCAGGACGCACGTCTGCACGCCGAAGCGGTCGGCCATGTTGGCGATGGTGAGCGAGCCCAGCACGTTGTTGCGGATGCCTTCCGGCATGTTGTCTTCGACCAGCGGAACGTGCTTGTACGCCGCGGCGTGGTAGATCGTGTCGACCTGCTGGCCCTGCATGGCCGCGGCCACCGCATTGGCGTCGCAGACCGAACCGATGCGCGCCATCAGCGGCACCCCGGGGAAGTTGCGGCGCAGGTCCTGCTCGATCATGTACAGCGCCCACTCGGAATGGTCGAACAGGATGATCTTGCTCGGCTGCTGCGAGGCGACCTGGCGGCACAGCTCGCTGCCGATCGAGCCGCCTGCGCCAGTGACCATGACGACCTTGCGGTGCGTGCACTTGGCGAACAGCGCCTCGCGCGGCGGCACGGGAGCCCGGCCGAGCAGGTCCTCGAGCTTGACTTCGCGGATAGACTGCATGGTGATCTTGCGGTCCACCAGTTCCAGCAGTGTAGGCAGGGTGCGCACGCTCACGCCACACCGGTGCAGCTTGTCCAGGATCCGCTTGCGCTGCTCCGGCGACAGCGATGGAACAGCCAGCACGACTTCGTCGACTCCCAGCCGCTGCAGCTCTGTGCGCAGGCTCGAGGTATGGAACACCGGCAGATCGGCGAACGTGTGGTTGCCGAGCGAGCGATCGTCGTCAAAGAAGCAGACGGCCTCGTGGTCGACGCTGGCACGCATGGCGCTGGCAAGCTGGAAGCCGGCCTCGCCGGCACCGTAGATGGCGACACGCCGGGCCGGATGGCCGCGGGAAGTGCGCCACAGTTGCGTGCGCCGCACCAGGGCGCGGATCAGGAAACGCGAGATCACCACGTAGGCGAACGCGATAAACCAGTAGATCAGCAGGCCGGCACGCGGCAGGCGGCTATCGTTGATCAGGAACGAAACCGCGTAGGTCAGCCCGACCAGGGCCGCCATGCTGATGCCGGCCGCCCAGAGCACCTTCAGGTCGATATACCGCAGCACGGTCCGGTAAAGCCCGCTGAAGGCAAGGACCGGAATCGTCAGCACCGCGATGAACAGCGGCGGCAGCATCCCGTACTGCAGGATCAGTCCGGCGTCGCCGGCACGCAGCAGCAGCGCCAGCGTGAAGCACAGCGGCAACGCGAGCAGGTCCACCGTCATCATCACGACGATTTTCTGCCGGCGCGTCAGGGACACGGGACTGGGCAAGCGCAGGCCGGTCATGGGCGCACCTCCTGCCACGTCAGACGGACCACGCCGGACGGCCTGGACCTCGACATCGTCACTGCTGTCCGCGCGCCCTGGGACCGGCAGGGGGCGGTTTCCGCTCGAAGCATCCATATTGGTGTGTTCATGGCACGGCTCTTCTTCTTCCCGTCAGCACGCACGCCGCCCGCCGGCATGTTGCATGCCGTGGTAGTGGCGACGTTGCACGCGGCACGATGTGCCGGTGTGATTCGCTTACATGGAAAGCTATCGTGTCTGCACGGGGGGGCGCAATCAGGCTACGTGCGCTGCCGAACGCGGTTTCGGCAATGGGTGGCAGGCGGCGCTGCGTGCGCAGAAACGGGTACGCATGCCTGCCTGGGGAGGGGGCGCCGGCAAGCCACGGTGCGACGATGCAGGCACTGCGGGCAGGGGAAAAGGCATCGCCGCTGCATTGCCGGCTCGATCCGCAAGGGGCGCTGGTGTATCCGCAGAAATGGGTACGCCCGGGGCAGGGCCCGGGCTGGCGCGTTGCTCAGTCGCGCGGCAGCGGTACGCCCAGGCCCCCTGCCGACGCACCCTCGCCAAGGTCGGCGCGCGGACCGCGCAGCAACTGCCACAGGCAGCCCGCGGTGGCATAGAAATCGCCGGCACCGCGTGCGCCTGCGGCGCGCAGGTCGCGGCCCAGCGCGTGCGGCAGCGCCAGCAGCAGGAACAGGGCCGCCTTCACCGGGCGCTGGTGGCCGCGCCGGTAGCGCTGGCAGGCCACGTACAGGCGCGCGGCGTCGCACGCCGGGCCGGCGCGCTCGGCGCGTGCCATGGGGCGGGGGCCTGCAGGCAGGCGCTGGTTCACGGCGCTCGCGACCAGTTCGATGCGATAGCCCAGTTCCTGCACCGCTCGGCCAGTCAGTTCGAGCTCGTCGTAGCCGCCGGCCAGTTGCTCGTCGAAGCTCGCGTGCTCGAACAGCGCGCGCGGGAACACCGCGCTGTGCAGCAGCACCGAGCGCAGGCGTTCGCCGCGCCGGTAGTCCTGCGTAGGATCGCCCAGGAAGGCAGGCTTGCGCGGGCGCCCCGGCTGCCCCTGGCACACCTCGGTACCGGTCAGGATCAATGGCGTCGCGCAGCCGGCCGTGGCTCGGCGGATATGGTCGTCGGCAATGCACTCGGCCATCTGCTGGAGGAAGGTGGGTCCCAGCAAGGTCTGGTCGTCAAGGAACAGCACGTGCGAGCCGGTGGCCGCGCGCAAGGCGCGATTCCGGTTGGCAGCCCTGCAGCGGCGCGGCCCTTCCAGGTACGTGATGTCCGGATGGTCGCGGCGCATCATCTCGCGCGTGGCGTAGCCGCTGCTGTCGTCCGTCACGATCAGCTGGTGGGGCGGCATGGTGGAGTCTGCGACCGCCTGCAGCGCGCGCTGCAGGCCCTCGGGATGGTCGCACGTGAGGATGCACACCGAAAAGGTGGGCAGGAAAGTGCTTGCCGGCATGGTTGACCCCTCCGATGTTCGGCGTGAAGCTGGCACGCGCGCCGGCGCCGTCTGCGCGGGGCATGGCGCGGTGCCAGTGATGCTGCTACAGCGTCTGGCCGGCGCTGCGGAAGTCGGCGTCGGCGCGCGGCGAACCCACCACCGTGCGGCTGCTGTCGCGGGTGAACGGTTCGTCGCCGCTGACCCACTCCAGCGTCGCGCCGCGCTGCAGGGCGGCGTAGACCGCTTCGCCCTTGTTGCGCACCTTGAGCCGCTGGTACAGCGTGCAGGCGTGGCTCTTCACCGTGGCCACCGAGATATTCAGCATGCGGCTGACCGTCTTGATCGGGTAGCCCCGTGCCAGCAGCACCAGCACCTCGTACTGGCGCGGCGTGATCTTGAGCATTTCCGCTTCGCCGTAGCTCGGTTCTTCCTCGGCGATCGGCACGGCACTGGCGGCAGCTGGCGCTGGCAACGGCTGGCCCGGCCTCAGGTCAGTCAGGTCGCGCACCGCCACGGCAGCGCGCGGCGTGCTGCGCAGCGCGCTGGCGCATGAGGCGAGCGAGAGCGATTCGGTGGGCAGGCTCGCCGGCAAGGGCAGCGGCGCGGCCGAGGCAAGCGATTGCACCGCCGGCATGGCCGAACGCGAGGCGGAAGGCGTGGTCCCGGTCTCGGCCGAGAACAGCAGGCCTTGCACGCCAGAGATGGCCAGGCGGATGGCCGCCTCGATCACCGCCAGCG
Source organism: Cupriavidus oxalaticus (assembly GCF_038900635.1). Taxonomy (GTDB): domain Bacteria; phylum Pseudomonadota; class Gammaproteobacteria; order Burkholderiales; family Burkholderiaceae; genus Cupriavidus; species Cupriavidus oxalaticus_B. Next base: position 134,418 of record NZ_JAYMRX010000007.1, read on the forward strand.
AGGCGCTCTTCGGCAGGCAGCCGCACACGCCGCGGGCGCTTTCCGGATTGGGCACGTGCAAGGGCAGTACGTCGGCCAGGATCAGCACGCGCTGCGGCTGCAGCACGGCCTGGGCCTGTTCGAGTTGTGCCCAGCCCGGACCGGATTCGGCGGGCATGCCGAACACGAGCAGGTCTGCATGGTGGTGCCGGCTATCCAGCCTGGCGATATCCGCGGGCGCAATGGCTGCCACCTGGGCGGATTCCTGGATGTTCTCGAGCATCTGCAACAGCCCGAGCCGGAGCAGCGGATGCTCCTCGATCAGCAACGCGTTCATTGACTTCACTCCCCGTTTACTCGGGAGCGGACTGCGGGACGCTTTGCGTATGGAGGGCAGTGCAGGACGGCAGCCACCATTGGTGTCTGGCCGCGTGTGTGACCCCCATGCTTCCATGCCCCGGCAGTCCCGTTCTTCTGGATGGAACTTGTCGATGGCTGGATGGTTGACCCGAACCCGAACCCGAAAGATTCTCGCTCCTAAATCGGCTTAAATTCATCTTATGGGCTGGTTGGGTGGATTGCAAGCGAGGGGAATCGGGACGAGACAGGGTGGGAATGACAGGCCCGTCATAATCCTTTAAGAATTCACCCAAATGCGCCATCCCAGGTTTCGCAAACGCCGCCCTGGCGCTGGGTTTGGGCAGTTTCACCGATGTGACACCCGAATTTAAAATGGTTGCAGCGCTGAAACAGATCGCATTATCAGAAGCCCCCGTGAGAGGAGTGGCTAACCCCATCGTGGGGTGTACGGAATATATGGCGCATGCAGATGGCCCAATTATGAAACGGCAGCTTGATAGAGCGTTCCGTAATATATCTGCGCGATTTATCTCGTGCTCGGGCGCATGGCCTAATGCTTCTGGATGAGGTGTGGCTACACCCTCGGAATGAGACCTGGGAAGGGCGCTGCACCGGTCTGCATCCGGTTTGCATCCGGCTTGCCACCAACTGTGTCCGCCACGGTGGCCAGCCGGTTTGAGCTCCTGTCCGTCAGCGGGTCCAGTAGCCGGGGCGCATCACCCAGCCATGCGGTCCGCGCACCCAGCGGTCGGGCACGAAGCGGTGGCCCGCGCGCTGCGCCTGCCAGTAGCCGGGGCGCCAGTCGTAGCGGCCGCGCGCGCCGACCCAGTGGCCGGGCACCCAGACCTGGCCGCGGCGTGCGGCGGGATGCGGCTCATAGCGCGGCGGCGGCGGCGGATGGCCGTAGCCGTGGGCCACGGCCGTGGGATGGGCTTCGGCGGGGGCGATGAGTCCGAAGGCGCCGCCCGTGGCGAGGACGGCTGCGGCAAGCATGAGCTGGCGTTTCATGGAATGGCTCCTTGTGGGCGGTGGTTGTCAGGGCAATCAGGCAATCGATCATCGATCCAGCGATCAATACCGGTCGTAGTGATGGTGATAGCGGGGCGGCGGGCCGCCGCGCGGCGGCACGACGATGCATGCGGAAAGCAGTGCGGCCGTGGTAGACAGCAGCACGACCAGGGAAAGGGCTCGCTTCATTTCTGGGCTCCTGGCGGGATCGCGTTGGACACGGCTTCAATGTAGCGACCGGCCCCCTCGCTGCGTGCTTGCACTTGTAAGGCCGTCTCACATGGGGCTGAACCGTACGGGATCGGGCGCGCGCTGCGTGGCAATGCTGCGGAGCCTTGTGCGGCAAGGCGCGCCGGACACCGGAGCGGCACCGCGGATGGATGCAGCCAGCCCTCTGATGGCGTAATGTGACGTTACATCGGAAATAGATCTCGCAAGCAAACGCGAGCGCCGGGGCGCCGCCAGCGTGCCGGCCCGGCGGCAAGCGCACTGCCGCGCTGACGCAGAAACGGGTACGGCCCGCGGCAATGCCGATGGCTTGCGCCGAGTCCTTGCCGCGGCCGAGACGGTGCAGCATGCTTCAAGATGGCTCGCACAGCGTGCCGGGCTGGCTCGTTACGGTGCGTGCGGGATGCCGGTACGGCCGCTGCGGGGCACTGCGCCAATGGCATGAAGCTTGCGCCGGGCGGAGTGCCAGGCGGAGTGCCAGACGGAGTCCGGTCGGGCCAGGAAGCGGAATCTGACACGTGTGCTTGAAGGAGGCGCCATGCCAATCATGCTCATCGTGCTTGCCTTGCAGTTTTTGCAGGGGCTGTCGCCTCCCGCCGCGGCGCTGTTTGCGCTGCCGCAGGAGCTGGAGACGCCGGATGCCACGGCCACGGTCGAAACCGCACTGACTCGCTGACCTGCCGCCAACGCGCGGCGTCGCTCCGCATGGCTTCCATCTTTCACGCCATTGTCATGGAGGCAGCATGAACCGCAGCGACGTCACCGATCTCATCATCGAAGCCAAGGTCAGGCACGACATAACCTGGGCGCAGGTTGCCGAGCGCATTGGCCGCAGCAAGGAATGGACGACGGCCGCGTGCCTGGGCCAGATGGCTTTCGACGAGGCCGGAGCGCGTGCGGTGACGGAAATCTTCGGGCTGCCGCCCGAAGCCCAGGCCTGGCTGCGCGAGGTGCCGTACAAGGGTACGCTGCCAACGGCGGTGCCGACCGATCCGCTGATCTACCGCTTCTACGAGCTGGTCAGCGTGTACGGCACCACCTTCAAGGCACTGATCCACGAGGAGTTCGGCGACGGCATCATGAGCGCGATCGATTTCCGCATGGACCTGCGGCGCGAACCCGATCCCAACGGGGATCGGGTGCGCATCGAGATGTCGGGCAAGTTCCTGCCCTACAAGAGCTACTGAGGGCTTGCGGGGCCGGTCGCCGGCGGCTTGGCCGCGGAGGCCGGCGCGGCATCAGGTCCATAGGCCGCGCCGTAGCTGGCCGGATTCAGGCGTAGCGTCAGCGCACACACCAGCGTGGCGCAGCCGAGGTGGTACCACCAGCCGGCGGCGAAACCGCCGGTATGGGCCTGCAGCATCGCGGTCAGCCACGGCGCCAGTGCGGCCAGCAGGAAGCCGCCGCCCTGCATCAGCGCGCTCAGCGCGCCGGCGCTGTCCGGGTCGGGCAGGTGGTCCAGCGCGACTACCAGGTACAGCGCAAAGCAGCCGCCCAGCCCGGCGCCGCCGATCACGGCCCATGCGTACGGCGCCGCGTCGGGCCAGAGCGCGAGCCCGGCAAAGCCGGTCACCTGCAGCGCCAGCGCCAGCACCATCCACGCGCGCCGATCGACCCGCCGTGCCGCCAGCGCCGGCAGCAGCAGCGCCGCGCCGGCCTGCGCCACCGCCATCAGCGCCACCAGCGCGCCGCTGGCGGGCGCGCTCCAGCCGTGGCCCTGGTAGAACGGCGCCAGCCATGCCACCAGCGAGGCATAGCCGCCATTCATCACGCCAAAGCATCCCATCAGCAGCCACGTGCGCGGCCGGCGCAGCAGGGCGCGCGCCGCGCCCGCGGACTGGCTGCGCGACGCCGTGTGGTCCGGCAGCCGGTGGTTGCGATGCGCGCGCGGCAGCGCCACCCAGGCCAGTGCCAGCGCGGCCAGCGCCGGCAGCGCCCACAGCGCCAGCGCCTCGCGCCAGCTGCCGGACAGCGCCGTCACGTAGGGAGAGAGTTGCGCGCCCAGCGCGCCGCCGCCCATCAGCGCGGCCGAGTACAGTCCCATCACCGGGGCCACGCGGCCGGGGAATTCCTGCTTCACCAGTCCCGGGCAGGCCGACTGCACCACGGCCACGCCCAGCCCGCACAGCGCCGCCGAGGCGATCAGCCAGCCACCGTCGGTCACGCCGAGGCGCAGCGCGCAGCCCGTGCCCAAGAGCGCCAGCGCACCCAGCACCGCGTTGCGCGCGCCCAGGCGGGCACGCAGCGCGGGGCCGAAGAACGCGCCCACGCCCATCAGCAGCATCGGCAGCAAGGTCAGCCAGGCCATGCCCTGGTACGTGAGCCCGGTGCCGGCGCGGATCGACGGCGCGAGCGGCCCCACCGCGGTCAGGAACGGCCGCAGGTTCAGGCCGATGCCTGCCACGGCGGCCAGCACCAGCCAGCGCGCCGGGGCCCTGCCGCTGCGCGTGCATGCCGCGGCGGCGGCGAGATCGGGCGCCTGTGCCATGTCCGCCATGTCAGCCGCGCGGTGCGCGCGGGCCGTAGAGCTGGGCGGCGGACAGGTCTGCCGGCACCCGCGTGAGCGGCAGCGGCGGCGGATCCAGCGGCAGGCGCAGCGCCTGGTATGCGGCTTCGCTGGACAGGCCGTAGGGCGCGGCGTCGTTGTTGTCGAAGGCGTAGTAGACCGCCTGCACACCGGCCATGGTCATCGCTGCCAGGCACATCGGGCAGGGGTGGCCGCTGGCGTAGACCACGCTGCCGCGCAGGTCCGGACGGCCCAGCTTGCGCGCCGCGGCCCGCACCGCTTCCATTTCGGCGTGGGTGGTCGGGTCGTGGCTGTGCACGATGTCGTTGACGCCGGTGGCAACGGCCTGGCCGTCAATGGCCAGCACGGCACCGAAGGGACGCCCGCCGCGGTCGCGGTTGGCTGCGGCAAGGCGCACCGCCTCCCGCATGAATTCCTGGTGAGTGGTCATGGTTTGTGCAGGGATTCTGATAAGTGAGTCCACGCTCGCATCACTTGCGACGTGGCAGTCGGCAGGCTGCACACTGTACGCCGGGGGTTGGTGATTGGGAAATTAAATGATGAAATCGCCGGCAGTGGAAAACCCAATGGAAGACCGGCCATGCAGGACCCCCGACTCGATCCCGTGCTGTTGCAGAGTTTTGTCGCCGTGGCGGAAAGCGGCAGCTTTACCCGTGCAGCGCAGCGCGTGCACCTGACCCAGTCGACCGTCAGCCAGCAGGTGCGGCGGCTTGAAGACCAGCTTGGCTGCGTGCTGCTGGACCGCGGCGGTCGTTACGTGGTGACGACGCCGGAGGGTGAGCGCCTGCTGGGCTACGCGCGCCGGCTGCAGCAGCTGATGGCCGAGGCGGTCGGGCAACTGCGCCAGAGTGCCGGCCAGGGGGAGATCCGCATCGGCGTGCCCGAGGATTTTGCCGCGCGGCCGCTGACACCGGTGCTGGCCGGGTTTGCCGACGACTGGCCCGGGGTGCGCCTGGAAGTGACCAGCGGCATGAGCCACGAGCTGTGGCAGCGCTTCCAGGATCGCGAGCTCGACCTGGTGCTGGTCAAGCAGCGCGTAGCGCAGGCGCCGGGGATGGCCAGCTGGCCCGAGCCGCTGTGCTGGATCGACAGCCGCAGCCGCCCGGCGGTGGCGCGCGACCCGGTGCCGCTGGTGGCGTTTCCCGCGGGCGGGCTGTACCGCGGCGAGATGACGCATGCGCTCGACGCCGGCGGGCGGCGCTGGCGCATCGCCTTCGTCAGCGCGAGCCTGGCCAGCATCCTGGCCGCGGTGGCCGACGGCCTCGGCATCACGCTGCTGCCGCGGCGGCTGGCCACGGCGCATCACCAGGTGCTGGACGGCGGCGGCTGGCCGGCGGCGGTGCCGGACGTCGAGCTGAGCCTGCACGCGCAGCCCGATCTGCCGGCGCCGGCGCGCGACATGGCCGCGCGCCTGGCCGCCTTGTGCGAGCGCGTCATGAGTTCCGGCGCGGCGGCGCCGGACGCAGGCTAGCGCAGGCGTCAGCCGAAGTATTCGTTGTAGTAGCGGGTGCAGGTGCCGGACGGCCGGAAGGTGTATGGCAATTCGGCCAGCGCGGCGGCTTCGAGCGAGCCGAAGGGGATGTCGGGGGTGTTCAGGCTGGCCGCTTCGGTGGCGTCGGACTGATGGGCGGGATGCTGGGCGTGGGCTTGCGAAGTCATTTTGCGGTACATCGAAAGGCCGGGCGGGCCGGCGATTGGCAACGCAACCATCCTAAAGCGCCCGCGCGCCGCGATCAGCCCCCCTGCGTTAAACACACTGTTGCGGAATCGCGCTCAATCGTGGCGGCTTGCGTGACGTTGGCGGCGGATGAACGCAACTCGCCGGTTGCGCCGACGCCTTCCTCGGCAAGGTCTATATTGGCCGAGGGGCACCACCGTGCGGTGCCCCGGCCGGGAACCTGCCGGCCTGCCAAACCGGGAGCGCGCCATGCCAGTCCCACCGTGCTTTGCCGATCGCCGCGAAGCCGGCCATTACCTTGGCCGCCGCCTGGTGGAGCTGGGCTTCGGCGCCGACAAGCTCGACCAGCCCGCGCTGGTGCTGGCGCTGCCGCGCGGCGGCGTGCCGGTCGCCTTCGAGGTGGCGCGCGCGCTCGGCGCGCAGCTCGACGTGCTGCTGGTGCGCAAGATCGGCGCCACCGGCTACCCGGAGCTGGCGCTGGGCGCCGTGGTCGAGGGCGATGCCGGCGGCGGCGGGCCGCATACGGTGGTGAACGATGATCCCTGGGCGCGCCGCGCGGTGGAAAGCGGCAGCTTCGATGCCGAACGCGGGCGCCAGCTCGACGAGATCGCCCGGCGCCAGCAGCGCTATCGCGGCGGCGCGCCGGTGCCGGCGCGGGCCGGGCGTACCGTGATCGTGGTCGATGACGGCGTCGCCACCGGAGCGACCATGCGTGCCGCATTGGAAGGCGTGCGCATGGCCGGTGCCGCACGGGTGATCGCGGCCACGCCGGTCGGCGCGCAGGAAGGGCTGGCCAGCCTCGAGCAGGCGGCCGACGAAATTGTTTGCCTGAATACGCCGCCCAACTTCGGCGCGGTCGGCTCCTTCTACCTGGATTTCACGCAGACCAGCGACGACGAGGCGCTCGGGCTGCTGCGCCAGGCGGCCAGCACGCGCGCGGGCTGACGCGCCAGCGGCAGCGTCAGGCCCGGGCGGCCAGGCGCCGCTTCAGGTGCGGCACCAGCCCGCCGGCGCCGAGGATTTCGCGCAGGAATTCAGGGATCGGCTCGCACGCCACCGTGCTGCCGTCGTCCAGGCGCAGCAGCGCCGTCTCCAGGTCCAGCGCCGCCCGGGCGCCGTCGGCCAGCCGGGCGGCCTCCGCGCACACCAGCACCGGCAGCCCCAGGTTGATCGCGTTGCGGTAGAACAGCCCGCCGAACGACAGCGCCACCACCGCGCCCACGCCCAGCTCGCGCAGCGCCTGCGGCGCCTGCTCGCGCGAGGAGCCGATGCCGAAGTTGGCGCCCGCTACCAGCACATCGCCCGGCCGCACGCCGGCGGGAAACTCGGGGCGTAGCGACGCCAGGCAGTGCCGCGCCAGCACGGGCAGCGGCGATTTCATCAGCACGGCGGGGGCCATGGCATCGGTGTCGACGTTGTCGCCGAAACGCCAGATGCGGCCGGCCGGGGTCGGGGCCGGAGCCGTGGCCGGGGTGGGGGCACTGGGAGCAGTCATGCAGAAGGTCTGGCCCGCCCGCGCGGGGGCACGGGGTCGGGCCGCGTGTTGTTATGTTCTTATGGCAGCAAGCTGCGCGGGTCGGTAATGCGGCCGGTGACGGCGCTGGCGGCCACCGTCATCGGCGAGCCCAGCCACACCGCGCTGCCGGCATCGCCCATGCGGCCGGAAAAATTGCGGGCGGTCGAGGCGATGGCGCGGCTGCCGGCGGGGAAGCGCGCGGCGCCATAGCCGGCGCAGGCGCCGCAGGCGTTGGGCAGCAGGCTGGCGCCGGCCTCGGCCAGGATGGCGAGCGTGCCTTCGCGTTCGGCCTGCTGCTGGTCGCGGCGCGAGGCGGCGGCCACCTGCAGCGTGACGCCGGGCGCGACCCGGCGTCCGCGCAACACGCGCGCGGCCATGCGCAGGTCTTCCAGCTTGGCGCCGGTGCAGGCGCCGAGGTAGGCGATCTGCACCGGCTCGCCGGCGGCCTGGTCGACCGGCGCGCTATTGGCCGGCGAATGCGGCGCGGCCACCTGCGGTGCCAGCGCCGCGGCATCGAAGCGGTGGTGCGCCAGCACCGGCGCCTGCGCGTCGGTGCGCCAGTGCGCCAGGTCGATCTGCGCCAGCACCTGCGCCGGCACGCCAGCCTGTGCCAGCCAGTCCAGCGTGACCGCATCGGGGGCGACCAGGCCGGTCTGCGCGCCCAGCTCGGCGCTCATGTTGGTCAGCGTCATGCGCTCCTGCATCGGCAGCGCGGCGACGGCGCTGCCGGTGTACTCGATCGCTTCGTAGCGCCCGCCGCCCAGGCCGAGCGTGGCGCACAGGAACAGGTTGATGTCCTTGGCGCAGACCCCGGGTGCGAGCATGCCGTCCCATTCCAGCCGGATCGTGTCCGGCACGCGCAGCCAGATCTCGCCGGTGGCCAGCACGCCGGCCATTTCGGTGGCGCCCACGCCGAACATATAGGCGCCGAACGCGCCGCCGGTCGGGCTGTGGCTGTCGCCGCCGACGATCAGGCGACCCGGCAGCACGTGCCCCCGTTCAGGCAGCACCACGTGGCAGATGCCTTCGGCATCGATCAGCTCGGCGCCGGCCTGGCGCGTCCAGTCGCGGGTGAAGCGCAGGATCGATTCGGCCTGGGCATCGCCGCCCGGCACGAAGTGATCGGTCACCACGACATAGCGCGACGGGTCCCACACGCTCACGCCGAGCTCCTGCAGCAGCGGCGCGACCCGGCGCGGGCCGCTGGAGTCATGCGACATGGCCAGGTCGACCTGGCAGATCGCCACCGTGCCGATCTCGGCATAGTCCAGTCCGGCCGCACGGGCGACCAGCTTCTGGGCCAGCGTCGCCGGCCTGGCCGTTGCCTCGGCGCAAGGCGAGTCCGCAGGCACGCTCATTCCGGCGATGCTCCCGAATACTTGACCACCGAGGCCCAGCGCTTGACGTCTTGCTTGACGAAGGCAGCAAACGCCTCGGGCGCCATGCCCACCGGCTGCGCGCCGTCGTTCTCCAGCCGCTTGCGCACCCCGGGTGACTCCAGCCCCTTGCGGGCCGCCTGGTAGAGCGCCTGCGTGACCTCCGCGGGTATGCCGGCCGGCCCGAACAGGCCGAACCACGCGCTCGACTCGAAACCCTTGACGGTCGCGCCGATCGGCGCGACGCCCGGGAACTGGGGCAGCGGCGCGGGGCTGGTCACGCCCAGCACCTTGAGCTTGCCTGCGCGCACGTGCGGCAGCACGTTGATCGTGCTGGCGAACATCAGGTCGCACTGTCCGGCCAGCACGTCGGTCAACGCCGGCGCGGTGCCCTTGTACGGGATGTTGACGATATAGGTGCCGGTCATCATCTTGAACATGTCGCCGGCCATGTGCAGCGACGATCCAACCGAACCGATGGCGAAGTTCAGCTTGCCCGGCTCCGCGCGCGCCAGCCGGATCAGTTCGGGCACGTTGTTGGCCGGCAGCTTCGGCGTGGCCACCAGCACGCTGGGCACGGTGGCGACCAGCGTGACCGGCGTGAAATCCTGCACCGGGTCGAAGGGCAGCTTCTTGTACAGCGTGGCGTTGATGGTGTGGCTGGTGAAGCTCATCAGCAGCGTGCTGCCGTCCGGCGCGCTCTTGGCGACCATATCGGCGGCGATATTGCCACCCGCGCCGGGCCGGTTCTCGACCACCACGGGCTGCTCCAGCAACTGCGACATCTCCTGGGCGATGGTGCGCGCCAGCGTGTCGGTGGTGCCGCCGGCGGGGGCGCCCACCAGGATCCGGATCGGCTTGCCGCCGGCAATCCCATGCCCCTGGCCCTGGGCCGCGGCGCCAAGCGGCAGGATCAGCCCGCAGGCGGCCAGCGCGGCAACCCGGCGCAGCGCGGTGCGGCGAGCGGGCACAGGCGGAGACTGACGGGTCGGGCTGGACGAAACCAGGCGGAACACTGGCATGACGACTCCTCGCTAGATGTGATCGGGAGTGCGCAGTATCGCCCGAAGCGGGTGTCCGCGCATCCCTTGCGTCGCGGGGGCTCGGACGCGTCAGTCGCGCAGGCCGGGGCGGGTCTCGCTTTCCACCCAGACGTTGGCGCTGTCCACGCCGGCGGGCGACAGTTCCATGCGGTATTCGTAGCGGTCGGGACGGTACTGGCCCAGTAGCAGTTGCACGGGGCGCCCGGCCTGGTCTTTCACCACGCGGCGCACCGCCAGCAGCGCGCCGCCCACCGGCACATCCAGCAGCGGCGCCACCACCACGTCGGCAAGGCGCGCCGACAGCACCTGGCTGGCGCGGCCCAGCTTGACGCCACCGGCTTCGAGCAGGCGCAGCACCGGCGTTTCCTCCAGTGCCTTGCGCGAGATCTGGCGGCCCAGGTCCGCAGGCAGGTAAACCGTGATATGCGACAGCGGCCGGTTGCGGTAGTGGCGCACGCGCACGATCTTGACCACCGGATCACCCGGCTGGATCCCCAGCGACTCGGCAACGTCGGGCGTGGCGTGGACTTCGTCGATCGAGATCACCTTCACCGACGTCTTCTGGCCCATGTCAATGATGTTGTCGAGCAGGCTGGAACCGCGTTCCTCGGTGGCCGACGCGGGACGCACGGGGTGCGGGTTGACGAAGGTGCCGAGCCCGCGATGGCGCCGCACCAGACCCTCCTGCACCAGTCGGTCGAACACGCGTCGCATGGTCACGCGCGAGGCGTGGAACTGCTTGGCCAGGTCGATCTCTCCCGGCAGGGGACCCTGGCCGAAGCGTCCTTCAACGATCTGCTGGCGCAGTACCACGTAAATCTGGTGATACAGGGGAACGACGGCTTCACTCATGGTTTCCCTTGTGGAGAGATGACAAGTCTGTAATGCCTCTAATGTACTTTAAATCAGACATAGAGCCTAGCAAGGATAGCGGTTGAGACGCTTCGGATACAACGCAAGCGCGCGGCCCTGCAGCTTGACCTCCGCTTTGCGCCAGGCCGGTGGCCGATCACACGGCGGTATCCGCTCGCGTGCAGGTGCCGCCGCGCCGGGGCCGGGCGGAAGGGCCGCTGATCAATGCACCGATGACCGGAAGCGGGCGGCGAAAAACGGACATTGGTGCTATGTGAGGCAGCCCACATGGGAGACGGCGGCGGCACCTCGAGGTTCGTGTTTCAGGGCCGATACGTGGCATGGCGCTTCGGGCAATTCCTAGGTCTATTCGCAAGACCTTGAAAACTAATGGATTTTTTTAGGGCCTTGACGTTGCCCGTGAGTCGCCTTGGGGGGCGCTGTCACAGCGGTGTGACATGTCGTTTGGCGTGCACAGCATGCAGGCCCCGGTTGTTGGCGCAAGCGGCCAGAAAGTTCCCCGGCTGGCACCGGGCAGGCCTTGTATCACAAGGGTTTGCCGTCTCGCGTGGCGAAGCTGGCACCGATTATGCGCTAGGGCTGGTCGGTTTGGCAGGATGCCGGACCTGAACCTCCAGCCGTCGTTCCGGACTTGAGCGCCGGCCGGAGGCTGAGCCGCAGTGACACTGTGAAATTATCCTGGGAGCTAGGAATGAAAAAAACCTTACTGGCGTCGGCGATTGCCATGGCATTTGCGGGGCAGGCCTGGGCGAATCCGGTCAACAACAATGATGATGTAAAGGGAGGCGGAAGCAACACCCAAACCGCCACGGCAACCTCGACCCAAAGTGGCGCCGGTCCGCAGGCGAATGAGTATTCGACGGCCATCCAGAAGAGCGACAGCAGCACGAACACCAAGACCACGACGGTTACCGTCGACAAATCCAAGAACAACTCCAACAACAAGACCAAGACCGATTCCGACAACCACCTGAAGGCCGTGGCGGCTGGTATCGGTAGTGCCGCCGCCGTGGGCGGGGCCGCATCGTCCACCATCTCCGACTCCTTCAACAAGACCACCGCCATCGCGGTGAGCAAGCTGAGTGGCACCGTGAGCGGCAACTATGTCCACGGCATCGGCAACTTTGCGCAGAACAACGGCAGCACCCAAGGCGGCGCCGGCTACGGTGGCAAGGGTGGCACGGGTGGCAACGGTGGTACTGGCCAGGGCGGCTCGGGCGGAGACGGTGCGCAAGGCGCAGTCGGTGCGCAGGCCTATGCCTCCAACGGCAGCGCCACGGCCGGTGACGCCAGGAGCGGAAAGGCCAACGCCGGCGATGGCGGAAACGGTGGCAAGGCCAGCAACTGGGGTGCCAATGGCGGCGATGCCTATGGCAAGGGCGGCAGCGCGCTTAGCGCGGCGGGCAGCAAGGGTGGTAGCGGCGGCGACGCCTACGGCAAGGGCGGCGGCGCACTGAGCGCGTCGCTTGGCGCGGGCGGGCGCGGCGGCAGCGCCGGCGCGATCGGCGGTGATGCCCTGGGTGCCAGCGCCGCCCTTGGCGGACTTGCCGGCTCGGCTGGTGGATCGGGCGGTTCCGGCGGTCGTGCCAACGGTGCGGGCAATAACGACACCGGTGGCGCTGGCGGCGCCGGTGGCGGCGCCGGGGCGGCGAGCGCAAGCGGCACGGCCGGTGCGGGCACTGGCACGGGCGGCGCGGGCACGGCGACCGGCGGTGCGGGCGGCGCCGGAACCTCCGGCGCGACCGCGAGCGGCGGTGCAGGTAGCGGCACGGGCGGTGCCGGTGGCTCAAGCGGTGCCGCTTCGACGGCAACAGCCGGCGCGGGCACGGCAACTGGCGGTGCGGGCGGCACGCAGACTGCCACGGGCGGCGCCGGCGGCGCTGGTGGTGCGGCGACTGCGGGCGCTGCCACCACGACTGCCTCGAACGGCAGCGCAACTGCCGGCGACGGCGGTAGCGGCGGCAACGGCGGCAACGGCGGCGCGGCAACCGGCGGTACTGGTGGTGCGGGCGGTGTCGGCAACGGTGGCCTTGGCGGTACTGGCGGCGCAGGCGGCTATGTCATGGTCGACGCAGGGACGTTCAATATGTCCAACGCCATGGCGAGCGTCGGCCAGTCCGCAGCGGGCGTCATGATGGCGAGCCAGAACAGCGGCGCCGCCTCGCTGACGCAGATGAGCGTGAACGTGCAGGCCAACGTCAACGCCAGGTAAGGCGCGCGGCATCGGCCCGGCCTGAGCCTTGTGCCCGGGACGGGCCGGCACTTCGATACCGACAGGACCGGCACCCGCACCCTGCGTGCGGGCGCCCGGCCCCTGTCCATGCCTACGCAGCCTAAATGTCTTCGCTGCCGCCCGGATGGGGGCGCGCGCGGGGCAGGGGAGGATGACACCATGCAATCGGTCCGCTTTGCCGTCGGGACACTCGCGACGGTCCTGCTGGCCTGGCCAGCGCTGCAGGCTCACGCGGAGCCGCCGGGGCTGGAAACTGCCATGGCCGCCGCGCGCAGTGCCGCGGCAGGCACTCAGGAAGTGGCGGCAGATACGACGCAGCCTGCCGCAGTCAATCATTTGTTTGGCGGGGTGGCGAAAGCTGTACCCGTGTCTAAACTAGACGATATCCGCGGTGGCGCGGAAGTCACCGTCAACGACATGCGCCTGCACGGCACGGTCGCCGAAAACGCCGCGTGGGATGTCGTGACTGGCACAAACCGGATCACCGAAGGCGCGTTCGCCAACGCGGCCGGGATACCCACCGCGATCCAGAACTCCGGCAACAACGTGCTGATCCAGAACGCAACGATCGTCAACGTCCAGTTCAGACCATGAAGCTGCTGCGCAACCTGTTGGCGTCTGTACCGTTCCTGCTGGCAGCGGGGGCCATTCCCTGTGCCAATGCCGCGGATGTCTATCTCTACGGTCCGGTCGGCGAACCTTACAGCGTCAGGGTCACCAGCGTTCGCGAAGCGCGCTTCAAATCCACGATCCGGCAGCAATACGACTTCAGCTGCGGCTCGGCCGCGGTGGCCACGCTGCTGACCTACCAGTACGGCCATCCGATGAACGAGGCCACCGTGTTCCAGACCATGTACCTCAACGGCGACCAGGCAAAGATCCGCGCCGAGGGGTTCTCGCTGCTGGACATGAAGCGCTTCCTGGCTGCGCTCGGTTATGAGGCGGACGGCTATGAACTGCCGCTGTCCAAGCTCGAGGAAACGCAGATCCCGGCCATCGTGCTGATCGTGGAGAACGGATACCACCATTTCGTGGTGGTCAAGGGTGTGAAAGGCAACCGCGTGCTGGTCGGCGATCCCGCCCGGGGAACCCGTGCCATTTCACGCGAGCATTTCGAGAAGATCTGGCAGAGCCAGCTGTTGTTCGTGATCCACAACCGCACGGACAACGCCCGCTTCAACCTGGCCGCTGACTGGCGCCTTGCGCCCCACGGCCCTTACTGGATGGGAGTCAACCGGGATAGCCTGTTCTTTACCGTCATGCCCAAGCATGGCGTTGGCGATTTCTGAGGAATGCATCATGTTGCAGACTTCCCTCCCGACCCCTGCAGCGCCTCGCACCGCCACGGCGGCGGCCGCGATGCTGCTTGGTGCGGGTCTGGCCTGTGCCGGCGTGGCACATGCCAGTTCGCTACCCCAGCCCGACAGCCTCGACCCGTCGGCGCTGCCCTCGCAGGCCGCTTCTGCCGGCGACCGGGACCCTACACCAGTGGCTGCCGCTCGCGGCAGCATGGCCGGCTGGAAACCGGTCGCACATGACAAGCTCGACGAAATGCGGGGCGGCTTCGAGGTGCCGGGCCTGCAGGTTTCGTTCGGTATCGAACGCGCGGTGTACATCAACGGGGCCCTGGTCGTCGCAACCAGCATTAACATCCCGGACGTCGGACGCATCACCGCGGACCAGGCGGCGCGCCTGGCGACGACGCTGGGCCCCGCCATCGTTGCTTCCACTAACGCAGCGGTCGATAGCGCGCTGGCGGGACTCACGGGCGGCGCTAACGGCTCCGCCGGTAGTTCGAGTGCCGGCAGTGCGAGCGCAGGCAGCGCGAGCGCCGGCAGCTCGGCGTCGGCCAGCGGTGCGGAAGGGGCTGCCTCGGCCACGTCGGCTGCGGCCAACGGCGGCAGCGCCAGTGCCAGCGGTGCCGCGGGCGCGGCCGGCCTGCCCGCTACCGTGGTGACGACCGGCACCGGCCAGGTGGTGACCAACGGCTTGCTGAACGTGATCCAGAACGGCCCTGGCAACGCGGCCGCGGTGGGATCGCTAGCCGGCACGCCCACCACGGTGATTCAGAACAGCATGGACAACCAGAGCATCCGGAGCCTGATGACAATCGACGCAGGCGTGAATACGCTGCAGGCTTTCCGGTCGCAATTGGCCAACGCAACGCTGCAGGATGCGTTGATGCGGGCCGCCAGCATGAGGTGATCGTAGCGCAGCAGAGAGCAGTACAGGTCGCGGGCTCCTGACCAACAGCCCGCCCGTCCCGGGGGAGGAAGACGTGATGAAGAAGCGGTCGATGCAGGGCATCCGGAATGCCGGGTGCTCGACGTTGCTGTTGCTCGGCGGCCTGGCGCAGGCCCAGGCGCCGGATGCGGGGGGACCCGCGGCAGGCCTGGAAACGCTGCAGAGGGAACTCGCCGAACAGGCCACCCAGCTCGACGCCATGAAGCGGGCGCTGGCCGAACAAGAGGCAGTCATCCGCGAACTGCGCAGCGTCATCAGCAATGAGATACTGGCCACCAAGCGCGGCGGCCAGGGTATCGGGGGCGGTGTGTCGCCGGCCAATAACGCCACCAATGCCGCCACCGCTGCGGCGGCGGCCAGCGCGACGCAGAGCCCGCCCAACGCGGTCAACAACCCGCAGCAGATCACGCTGCAGCCGCCGCAGGATGTTGCCCAGGGCCCGCAAGCGGGCGAGTCAGCCAACCCGCAAACCGTGGCCGTGGAAGAACCCGTGGGCCGTCCGCCCGAGCGCGAGACCCGGCCGCCCGAGATCGCGCCGATCATCGACCAGCCCGGCGTGCTGACCGCGCAGGGCAAGCTGGTGGTCGAACCTGGCTTCCAGTACGGCTACTCGTCCAACAACCGCGTGGCGCTGGTCGGCTACACAGTGATCCCCGCAATCCTGATCGGCCTGCTCGACGTGCGCGAGGTCAAGACCTCGACCTACATCCCGTCGATCGCGCTGCGCTATGGCGTGACCAAGCGGCTGGAAGTCGAGGCCAAGGTGCCTTACGTGAAGACCTCGGGCTCGACCATCAGCCGTGAAGTCTTCACAGGCACTGCCGTCGATAACGTATTCAATGCCAGCGGCGCCGGCCTGGGCGATGTCGAGGCGACGGTGCGCTACCAGCTCAACTACGGCAACGAGAAGATGCCGTACTTCGTCGGCTGGCTGCGCTACAAGTCGGCCACCGGCAAGGATCCGTTCGAAGTTGTGACGGATTGCGTGACACGCTGCGTGGGCAATACCACCGGCACGGGCCTGCCACTCGGGCTGCCGACCGGCACCGGCTTCCAGGCAATCCAGCCGGGTATCACCTGGCTGCTGCCGACCGATCCGGCGGTGTTCTTCGGCACCTTCAGCTATCTGCACAACTTTGCGCGCGACAACGTCAGCCGTACCGTGCTCAATGGCCAGACGGAGAACCTGGGCAAGATCGCCCCGGGCGACATCTTCGAGTTCAGCTTTGGCATGGGCCTGTCGCTCAACGAGAAGGCGTCGTTCAGTATCGGCTATGACCAGGCCATCATCTGGCCGACCAAGCAGAACGGACAGACCGTGCCGGGCTCGGTGCGCATCACGCAAGGCACGCTGCTGGTGGGCTACTCGTACCGCTTCAACGACCGCTACACGCTGAACCTGTCGGTGGGTGCGGGCCTGACGCGCGACACGCCCGACCTGCAGGTCAACCTGCGCCTGCCGATCACTTTCTGAGGCGGCTTTCGCCGCGCTTTTCCAGGCGTCTTTTGCGCACGTGACGCGTGCCTTGCACCGGCAGGGCACGCGCGCGCCTCACGTGCGCGCGTGCGTGCAGAGCGCCCCCGCGGTTGCCTTGCGCTTGCCCCCTGAACGGCGTACAACGAAATAACCCCGCGCCGTCAGCGGTACTTTCTCACCGGTCTACCCACACCATCGGCGCGGCCTGAACAAGGAGAGAGACATGCGCAAACGCATCTTCTGGTTGTTGCCCGACGTGGCGAGCGCCCGCCGCACCATGGACGACCTGCTGCTCGCCCGCGTCGAGAACCGCCGCATCCACTTCGTGGCGCGCGACGGCGAAGACATGACGGGGCTGCACGAGGCCAACCTGTTCCAGACCTCCGACATCGTCCATGCCGCGGAAATGGGCCTGGTGGTCGGCGGCGGCGTGGGCGTGGTCGCCGGTGCGGTGGTGGCGATGTTCCCGATCGTCAGCGATACGCCGCAGTGGGGCCTGGTCGGGGTGCTGGCGGTGCTCGGCGCGGTGTTCGGCGCATGGGCCGCGAGCATGATCGGCAGTTCTGCGCCCAACAGCCGCCTGCGCGCGTTCGAGAAAGACATCGAGGCGGGCAAGATCCTGCTGATGGTCGACGTGCCGCGCGGCCGCGTCGAGGAAATCGAAACGCTGCTGCAGAACGCGCATCCGGAAGCCCGTTTCGCCGGTCTCGATCCGGCCGTGCCGGCCTTTCCCTGAACCGTCCGCCGCAAGCCTTGCCGTCGCGACGGCAAGGTCATTCGCAGTCTCTCTTGCGCGCCCGCGCGGCGCGCCTTGACGCGCATCCCTTAGCGCGTAGGTGGCCACACCGGAACCGCTCTCCGGTTCCGGTGTGATGCCGCTGCAACACCCCCCTCCCTCTTGTTTGCCCTGACGTGACGCATGCGGTAATTTGCGCAACGGCGCATGGTGCTTGCCGTGTGCAGCGCCTCGGGCGCGCAACAGAAGAACGACATACAAGAGGGGACAATGATGAAGGCGAAATGGATCGCGTGCGGCGTGCTGGCCGCCACGCTGGGATGGGCCGCGCAAACCGCGCAGGCGGAACCGGGCGTGACCCGCAACACCATCCGCATCGGCCAGTCGGCCGGCATCACCGGCCCGGTCGCCGGTTCGGTCAAGGAACAGATCGCCGGCGCGCAGGTGTACCTGCGCACGGTCAACGCCAGCGGTGGCGTGGCGGGTCGGCGTATCGAACTGGTCACCTACGACGATGGCTTCGATGCCAAGCGCACGCCGGACAACGTGCGCAAGCTGCTCGACGACGACAAGGTGTTCGCGCTGTTCATGGTGCGCGGCACGCCGCAGAACGAAAGCATCCTGCCGATGATCGCCGAGCACAAGGTGCCGCTGGTGGCGCCGCTGACCGGCGCGATCACGCTGCACCGGCCGGTGAATCGCTACATATTCAACGTGCGCGCCAAGTACCAGGATGAAGTCGCGCGCGCGATCAACCACCTGGCCACCACCGGCATGAGCCGGATCGGCATCTTCCACACCACCGATGGCTTCGGCCAGGACGTGCTCGAAGGCTATACCACCGCGCTGCAGGCGCGCGGCATACAGCCGGCAGCGACCGTCAGCTTCGCGCGGCCGATCGGCGACATCAGCCAGGGCGTTGCCACCATGAACAAGGCCAACCCGCAGGCGGTGCTGGTGATCGGCTCGGGCTCGGAAGCCGCGCGCATCATCCGCGAACTGCGCCGCGCCGGCAGCCAGGCGCAGTTCGTCACGCTGTCGAACAACGCCGCCGATTCCTTTATCCGCGAGCTCGGCGACGATGCGCGCGGGCTGATCATCACGCAGGTGGTGCCGGGAACCAACTCCAGCCAGATGACGCTCGCCAGCGAGTACCGCAGCCAGGCGCGGCAGCAGGGCGTGGAGCCGTCCAACGCCGGCATGGAAGGCTTCATGTCGGCCAAGGTGCTGGTGGAAGGCCTGCGCCGCGCCGGGCCCGAGCCGACGCGCGAGCGCCTGGTCAGCGCGCTCGAAGGCCTGCGCGACTACGATCTTGGCGGCATCCTGATCAGCTACAGCCCGACGCGCCATACCGGCTCGTCCTTCGTCGAGATGTCGATTGTCTCGTCCACCGGCAAGCTGATCCGCTGAGCGCGCGGGTGGGCGCCTGGCAGGCCGGCTCCGCGCAACGTGGGCCGGCCTGCTGCGGTATATTCGCCCGCATGGCTACTCCTACCCCATCTCCCGACGCCGCCGCGCGTACCACCCCATTCTCGTTGCATGGCCGCGTCGCGCTGGTGACCGGCGGCGCGCAGGGCCTGGGCCTGGCGATTGCCGCCGGGCTGGCCGATGCCGGCGCCCACGTGCTGGTGGCCGCGCGCAGCGAGGCACGCGTGCATGACGCGGTCGCCACCCTTGCCGCGCGCGGCGGCAGCGCCGAGGCGCTGGTGCTGGACATCACCGATGAAGAGGCGGTCGAGGCAGCGTTCGCGCGGATCGATGCCGCCCACGGCCGGCTCGATATCCTGGTCAACAACGCCGGTGCGCGCAACCGCAGCTCGATGGCGCATCTCGATGCCGGTGACCTGCGCGCCATGCTCGAGACCAACCTGGTCGCGCCCTACACGCTGTGCCGCCACGCCGCGCAACGGATGCAGCGCGGGCAGTACGGCCGCATCGTCAATGTCAGCTCGATCGCGGGCCAGGTGGCGCGCGCGGGCGACGTGCTCTATCCGGCCACCAAGGGAGGGCTGGATGCGCTGACGCGCGCGCTGGCGGCGGACCTGGGCCGCTTCGGCGTCACCGTCAACGCGATCGCGCCCGGCTACTTTGCCACCGAACCGAACCAGCCGATGGTCGACGACGAGAGCGTGGCCGAGTGGCTGCGACAGCGCACCTCGCTGGGCCGCTGGGGCCGGCCGGATGAGATCGCGGGCGCGGCGGTGTTCCTGGCATCGCCGGCGGCCTCGTACATCACCGGGCACGTGCTGGCGGTCGACGGCGGTTACCTCGGCCACTTCTGACACGCCGCCAACGGCAAAGCGTACCCAATTCTGCGTGCCATTCCGCGACGGCGGCGGTGGCGTTTCAGCGCCGCGCCGGCGCCTTGCCGCCGCGGTAGAACGTCTGCAGGCTTTCGATCATCGCCGCGGCGGCCGCGGAGTCGCCGCGGTCCTTCATCCGCACCAGGCAGATATCGCGCACCAGTGACGGCAGCTGCAGCGGCCGGATCGCCAGGCCCTCGCGCCGGAACTGGAACAGCGCCAGCGACGGCACCGCGCTGATGCCGAGTCCCGCCTGGACCAGCGCCGCCACGGTTGCCAGGTGCTCCACCTCCATCACGCTGTGCAGCCGCAACGGATGCAGCGCCGCGTCGAGATGCTGGCGCACGCTGGTCGTGCGCGACAGCTGGATAAACGGCTCGCCCGCCAAGGCTTGCGGCGCGATGCGGCGCTTGCGCGCCAGCGGATGGCCGGCCGGGCATACCAGGTGGAAGGTGTCGCGCACCAGCGGCTCGACGCGCAAATCATCGTCCTGCGCCGGCGCGGGTGCCAGCGCAAAGTCGGCGCGGCCTTGCCGGACCAGTTCGATGCAGCCATCGGCAAGCTGATCGAACAGCTCCAGCACGATGCCCGGGTAGCGTGCGCGGAACTGTGCCAGCAACGGCGGCAAATCGCCGCCCGCCAGCGACGGCAGGGCGGCTATTGACACGCGGCCCTTGCGCCGCTCGGCGTGCGCGCGCAGGTCCTCGAATGCCGCTTCGAAATCCGCCAGCAACCGGCGCGCGGTCTGCTCGAAGCGCACGCCGTCAGTGCTCAGCTCCACGTGGCGCGTGGTGCGCTCGAACAGGCGGCTGCCCGCCTGCTCCTCCAGTGTCTGCACCAGCGCGCTGAAGGCCGACTGCGACAGGTGGCAGGCGCGCGCGGCGCGGGTGAAGTTGCGGTAGGACGCCAGTGCCACGAAGGCGCGCAGGTGCTTGACCGACAGGTTCATCGAGAATGCGAATTTATCCAGCAAGTCGATAGATTAATCCAAATAATCCGTTTTTTGGCTGGACGGGTGCGGCCTAGAATGGCTTCGACCCAGCCATCAACCTTTGCCCCCGACCATGACTGCTCCCTTGCTCATCGGCTCCGGCGCCGGCTTCTCCGGCGACCGTACCGACGCCGCATTGCCGGTGGTGCGCACGCTGATCGCCGCCGGCCAGCCCGCGGCGCTGATCTTCGAGACACTGGCCGAACGCACGCTGGCGCTGGCGCAACTGGCGCGGCGCAACGATCCCGCGCACGGCTACGAACCCCTGCTCGATGCGCTGCTGGCGCCGGTGCTCGGCCTCTGCCTGCAACATGGCATTGCCATCGTCGGCAATTTTGGTGCGGCCAATCCGCACGCGGCGGCGCGGCGCGTGCTGCAGCTGGCGGGCGAACTCGGCCTGCCTGCGCCGCGCGTGGCGGTGGTGGAGGGTGACGATCTCTCGCACGATGCCGGCCGCTCGCTGCTGCAGGGCATTCTTGGCGACGCCTTCGACGCCGGCCGCTTTGTCTGCGCCAATGCCTATATCGGCGCGCAAGGCATCGCCGCTGCGCTGGCCGACGGCGCGCAGGTGGTAGTGTGCGGCCGCGTCGCCGACCCGGCGCTGGCGGTCGGGCCGGCGATGGCGCATCACGGCTGGTCGTGGGACGACTGGGACCGGCTCGCCGCCGCCACCATGGCCGGCCACCTGCTCGAATGCGGGGCCCAGGTCACCGGCGGCTACTTCGCCGATCCCGGCATGAAGGACGTACCCGATGTCCACGCGCTTGGTTTTCCGATCGCGCAGCTCGCCGCCGACGGCAGTATCGAGATCTCCAAGGCAGCCAATACCGGCGGCTGCGTCGACCTGCGCACGGTCAAGGAGCAATTGCTGTATGAAGTCCACGATCCGGCCGCATACCTGACACCTGACGTCGTGGCCGACATCAGCGCCGTCACCGTCACGCAGATCGGCCCGGACCGCGTGGCGGTGCGCAACGTGCGCGGCCACGCACGGCCGGCGCAGCTCAAGGCCAATGTGTTCAGCCACGGCGGCTGGCTGGCCGAAGGCGAGATCTCCTATGCCGGCCCGAATGCCGCCGCCCGCGCGCGGCTGGCGGCCGACATCCTGCGCCGGCGCATGCAGATGCTGGGCCATGACGTGCCGATCCGCTTCGACCTGATCGGCGTGCTCAGCGTATTCGCCGACGACGCCGGCACGATGCTCGCCCGGCGCCAGCCGCACGAGGCCGAGGCGCAGGACGTGCGCCTGCGCGCGGCGCTGGCGCATGACGATGCCACGGTGGCGCAGGCGCTGCTGCGCGAGGTCAACGCGCTCTACACCTGCGGCCCCGCCGGCGGCGGCGGCGTGCGCACGGGACAGCGCGCGCGCCTGAACGCGGTGTCGTGCCTGGTGCCGCGCGAAGCCGTCACCGCCACGCATCGCTTCATCGACTGAGGACGACGCCATGACCACGATCGATACTGCCACCGCCGCGCTCTACCAGTTCGCCCACGGCCGCACCGGCGACAAGGGCGACCGCTCCAACATCAGCGTGATCGCCTACGACGCGCGCGACTACGAGCACCTGGTTGCCCACGTCACCGAGGACGCCGTGCGCGCGCTATTCAGCGGGCGCCGGCCCAGCGCCGTCACGCGCTACCTGGTGCCGTCGCTGCACGCCATGAACTTCGTCATCGACGGCGTGCTCGACGGCGGCGTCAATGACGCGCTCAACCTCGACACCCACGGCAAGGCGCTGTCGTTCCGCCTGCTGCAGCTGCAGATCCCGCTGCCACCGCGGCTGGTGCCGGCCGCACCCTGAATCTGCGCCAACAACGCGCACCAACAACGCGCACCAACAACGATTTCGACAGGAGACAACGATGCACCGATTCCTCAAGCCACTGGCCGCCGTCGCGCTGTGCGCACTGGTCCTGCCCGCGGGACAGGCGTGGGCCGAGTTCCCCGACAAGCCGATCCGCTTTGTCGTGCCGTTCGCCGCAGGCAGCGCCACCGACCAGCTCGCGCGGGCCATTGGCCAGGCCATCACGCTGGACAGCAAGGTCACCGTGGTGGTCGACAACAAGCCCGGCGCCAACGGCTTTATCGCGGCGTCTGACGTCGCCAAGGCCGCGCCCGACGGCTACACCGTGCTGATCAGCACCAACACCACGCATGCCGCCAACGAGCACCTGTTCAAGAAGCTGCCCTACGACCCGGTCAAGGACTACGCGCCGGTGACCGCGCTCGGCCGCGGCGGCCAGATCATGGTGGTCAATCCGCAAATGCCGGCCAAGACCGTGGGCGAGTTCATCGCGCTGGCAAAGAAGCAACCGGGCAAGCTCAGCTTCGGCAGCGGCAGCTCGTCGTCGCGCATCGCCGGCGAGCTGTTCCAGCAGATGGCGCACGTCGAACTGCTGCACGTTCCGTACAAGAGCAACCCGCTGGCGATCACCGACCTGCTCGGCAACCAGATCCAGATGATGATCACCGACACCGCCACGGGCCTGCCGCAGGTCAAGAGCGGCAAGCTGCGCGCGTTGGGCGTATCGGGCAAGGCGCGCTCGCCGCTGGCGCCCGACGTGCCGACCATCGACGAGGCCGGCGTCAAGGGCTACGAGATGAGCTATTGGTTCGCGGCATATGCGCCGGCGGGTACGCCGCAGCCGGTGGTGGCCAAGCTCAACGCGATGATGGTGAAGGCCGCGCGCAGCGACACTGCGGCCAGCTTCTACCAGTCGACTGGCACCGAAGTGTTTGCCAGCACGCCCGCCGAGCTCGCGAAATTCCAGGTGCAGGAGTCCGGCAAGTGGGGCCGCATCATCAAGGCGGCGAATATCCAGCCTGAATGACGGCGAGCCGCTGCAAGCTCGCATGAATGGAAAACGGGGCCATATGGCCCGTTTTTTTACGCAGAAGTAGGTACGCTTTGGTCGGGCGTACCCATTTCTGCGTGGCTTTTTCTGGGTCGTTTCGCGTTGTTCATTTGCAGCGCTTCCCGGCGTCCTGCGTGCTTTTCCGGTGTGTCGGCATCCGGCTTAACATACGCCTTTGTCTCCCTCGACAACAACCAACAACAAGGAACCAGACATGAAGCTGCAGTCCGCCGCGCGCCACGCCGTCGCCCGACCTGGCCACGCCATGCACAAGGCGCTGCGCCTGCCTGCCATGGTGCTGGCCGCGGCGATGGCAACGGCCTTGCTGCCGGCCTCGCTCGGCAACGCCCATGCCGCCGCGGCACAGCAGAAGACGCAGGTGCCGGGCTACTACCGCATGATGATCGGCCAGCTGGAAGTCACCGCCCTGTATGACGGCTACATCGACCTCGACCGGAAGATCCTCAAGTACACCAGCGCCCGCGAAGTGCAAAGCCTGCTGGCACGGATGTTCGTCGAGTCGACGCCGGGCATGCAGACCGCGGTCAACGCCTATCTGGTCAATACCGGCAGCAGCCTGGTGCTGGTCGATACCGGCGCGGCGGCATGCTTCGGCCCCACGCTCGGGCGCATCGGCGACAACCTGCGCGCGGCGGGCTATGCGCCGGAGCAGGTCGACGCCGTGCTGCTGACGCACCTGCATGGCGACCATGCCTGCGGCCTCGCCGTGAACGGTCAGCCGGCCTTCCCTAACGCGACGGTCTTTGTCGACAAGGCCGACGCGGACTACTGGCTCAACGAAGCCAATGCCGCCGCGGCGCCGAAGGAAGCACAGGGGCTGTTCGCGATGGCACGCGCCGCGGTCGCGCCGTACCAGGCGGCGAACCGGTTCCGCACCTTCAACGGCGGTAACGGCGCCGAACCGGTTCCGGGTGCGCGCGCGCTGCCCGCCTACGGACATACGCCGGGCCACAGTGGCTACCTGTTCACCTCGGGCAAGGAAAGCCTGCTGCTGTGGGGCGACATCATCCACAGCCATGCGGTCCAGTTCCGCCGGCCGCAGGTGGCGATCGAGTTCGATACCGACAGCCATGCCGCGGTGATCATGCGCAAGCGCATCCTGGCCGATGCGGCCAAGGGCAAGCTGTGGGTGGGCGGCGCGCACCTGCCGTTCCCCGGGCTGGGCCACGTGCGCCGCGACACCGCCGGCTACACCTGGGTGCCGGCCGAGTACGGCCCGATCCGCGCGGACCGATAGGCGCGGACCGATAGGCGGGAGCGCACGCCGCGTTTTTTCGCCTAGAGTCATGCCATGGGCCCGCGCCGGACCGGCATGGGCCGCCGTCCCATGCCGGAGGCGCGCCATGGCAACCCCTGCAACCCCTGCATCCCCGCTCCATCCCAAACGGCGCCTGTTGCTGGGCGCCGCGGCCTGCACAGCGCTCGCCGCCAGTCTGCCGCGCGCTGCGCGGTCACAGGCCGCCGGCGGCAATGCTGCGGCGCAGCCCATTGGCGTGATCGGTGCAGGCCGCATCGGCGGCACCATTGGCGGGCTGTGGGTCAAGGCCGGACATCCCGTGCTGTTCTCCTCGCGCCACCCCGAAGCCCTCAAGCCGATGGTCGCAGAAATGGGTACGCTAGCCCGGGCCGGCACCGTGGCCGAGGCCATCGCCTTCTCCGATGTGCTGTTCCTGGCCACGCCCTATGGCGCCCTGCCGCAGCTCAGCCGCGACCACGCCGAGGCGTGGCGGGGCAAGATCGTGCTCGACGCCACCAACGCCTTCGACCAGCGCGACGGCCCGATTGCCGAAGAGACCAGGCGCGACGGCATCGGCCTGACCACGGCGCGCTACCTGCGCGGCGCGCGCGTGGTGCGGGCGTTCAACTTCATGGGGGCGGCGCAGTTCGCCAGCGAGCACCACCGGCAGGGCGGGCTGGTCGCGGTGCCGATCGCGGGCGACGACAAGGCTGCGCTGGACGTGGCGGCGCAACTGGTGCGGGATGCGGGCTTCGAGCCGGTGGTGGTGGGTCCGCTGTCCAGCGCCGACCGCTTTGCGCCGGGCGGGCCGCTGTTCAGGCAGGTCGGTACGGCGGAGGAGTTCCGGCGCAAGATGGGCGCGCAGTGAGACGCGCGCGAGGATCAGTCAAGGGGGGCGGAACAGGCCGGCTGTCACGCCGGCTCAGGGCCGGCGCCGCTCCATCGCCACCATCGACGGCGTAAAGCCGAGCTGGCCGAAGAACGCCGCTTCGGAAGAGCGCGCCGCGCGCAGCACCCAGGTGATATCGGGATCGTTGCCCATGACGAAGCGCACCAGCCCACGGCCGATGCCGCGCCGGCGGTGGCTCGGGGCCACGGCAACCATCGACAGGAAGCCGTCGGAGACATCGTCGCACAGGGCCCGGGCGAAGCCGACGATCTCGCCGCCTTCCACCGCCACGGCCACGCGCTGGGAATTGGCCACCAGCCGCGCGAATCTGTCGGGACCGCCTATCCGGTTGGACCAGCCATTGGCGATCAGTAGTTGTCTGGCTGCCTCGATGTCCCCGGGCAACAGGTTACGGATTTCCATTGGCGGCTCTCCCAGTAAAGCATGTACGGCCCCTCGCCGCCCCTTGCCACCAGGGGCGCCGCGAGTCGAGAACGGCACGGGAACCCGCGCCGCACAATTGGCGGAGTGTAGCGAGCGGGCGCGGGCGCGTCAATTTGGCTTCCGGGTGGGTGGGGGTGTCGCTCACGCCAGCGCGCAGGCGGGGTATCATGGCCTGCATGAATGCCCCCGTCTTCTCCTCAGCCCATCCGGCCGACCAGCTCGCCGAATTTTCTGACGCAGATGCGGCGCTGGCGCGCATCCGCGAGATCTACGACGCCTCGGTCGGCGCGGTGCGCGCGCGCTTCGATGCATTCGCCAGCGGCAAGCCGCTGCCCTCGGCCGCGCACGCCTGCTATCCGTACCTGGGGATCTCGGTCAACATCGAGACCATGGTCACCGACAGCCGCCCCTCCTGGGGCACGGTGGCCTACCCCGGGGTGTACGGCACCACGGTGACCCGCCCCGACCTGCTGGCGGACTACTACCGCGACCAGATCGAACGGCTGATGCGCTACCACCGCGTCCCGGTGGTCGTTGGGCTGAGCCGGCGCCCGATCCCGCTGCCGTTCGTGATCGAGGCCTCGACCACCGACATCAGCTACACCCAGGCGCGCGAGCTGGAGGCCTCGTTCGTGCTGCCCGAGCTCAGCCGCATCGACGACGGCATCGCCAACGGCACCTACGAGCCAATTCCGGGCGAGGCCTGGCCGCTGTCGCTGTTCTCCGCGGAGCGCGTGGACCTGGCGCTGCAGCGGCTGTACCACTACACCGGCACGGCGCCACAGCACTTCCAGCGCTTCGTGCTGTTCACCAACTACCAGCGCTACGTCGATGAATTCGTCGCGCTGGGCCGTGCGCTGATGAGCAGCAGCGATGGCGGGGGCTACACCCGCTTCGTAGAGCCCGGTGACTTGGTGCAGGACCTCGGCGGCGCCGAGCCCGAAGACACGACCCGCCCGCGCGCGCTGCCGCAGATGCCGGCCTACCACCTGGTGCGCGAGGACAAGCTGGGCGTGACGCTGGTGAACATTGGCGTGGGCCCGTCCAACGCCAAGACCATGACCGACCATCTTGCCGTGCTGCGCCCGCATTGCTGGCTGATGGTCGGCCACTGCGGCGGCCTGCGCCGCTCGCAGCAACTCGGCGACTACGTGCTGGCACACGCCTACGTGCGCGACGACCACGTGCTCGACCACGACCTCCCGCCCTGGGTGCCGGTGCCGCCGATCGCCGAGATCCAGGTGGCGCTGCAGGAAGCGGTGGCGCGCGTAACCGGCCTGTCCGGCAGCGAGATGAAGACGCGCATGCGCACCGGCACCGTGGTCTCCACCGACGACCGCAACTGGGAGCTGAAGTCCAAGTCGCTGTACGCGCGCTTCAACCAGTCGCGCGCCATCGCCATCGATATGGAAAGCGCCGCGGTGGCTGCCAACGGCTTCCGCCTGCGCGTGCCCTACGGCACGCTGCTGTGCGTCTCGGACAAGCCGCTGCACGGCGAGCTCAAGCTGCGTGGCATGGCCAATGCGTTCTACCGGCAGCGCGTCAGCCAGCATATGACCATCGGGCTGGAGGCAATCCGCATCCTGCGCGAGAACGGCGTCGAGCAGCTGCATTCGCGCAAGCTGCGCAGCTTCGACGAGCCGGCGTTCCGCTAGGCCGCGGCGTTCCGTCGCGCCGGCGCCCGATGGCGCCGGCCTTTCTCATGGCGAACCGCAGTATCAGAAGCGATAGCCCACGCCCATGCTGAACACCCACGGGTCCAGGCTGACTTGCGACACCTTGACGTCGCCGGCCTTGACGTCGCTGCGCAGCCACATCTTCTTGATATCGGCGTTCAGGAACCAGTTCCTGGTCAGCTTGTAGTCCATGCCGATCTGCAGCGCCGGGCCCACGCTCCAGCTGTCGAGCTGCAGCGTGTCGTTGGCAATGTTTTCGCCATAGATGCGGGTGAAGTTCAGGCCGGCGCCGATATACGGGCGGAACGTGCCGTTCGGAATCAGGTGGTACTGGAACAGCAGCGTCGGCGGCAGGTGCTTGAAGGTGCCGATCTTGTTGCCGTCGAGATAGACGTTCTGCTTCTGCGGCACGGTCAGCACCAGCTCGGCGGCAAAGTGCGGCGTGAAGAAGTAGGTGACGTCGAGCTCGGGGATCCACTTGTTGTTGACCGTGATGCGGTTCGAGGCGCCCACGCCGCCAACCGGATCGGAGCTTTTGCTCATGTCGAGATAGGTGCCGCGCAGGCGCACCATCCAGTTGCCCTGGCCGTCGTCGGCTGCCAGGGCGGGTGTGGCAAAGGCGCCGAGCATGGCGCAGGCGGCGATGGCGGAGCAGGTGACCCGGGTACGGAGAGAGAGCTTGTTCATGATGTTTTGTCTTGGTCTGGTAAGGAGTCCGCGGCCAGTTTGGCCGAGCGGGTCCATGCGGACCTTGATGCAGAACAAGTCGGGAAGCCGCCACACGCGGTGCGTCGCGATCGCACGACAACGCTGTTGCGGCAGCATTCCTCCGCTAATAACCACATGCGGAATCATTCGTGGCACGCCGGCGCGCCAGCCCTTACGCTGTGCAGGAGATCAGCGCCCGCAAGCTTCCACGCGAAGGCGGGCGCCATGGCACCGGGCATGTCGTGGGCGTCCGCAAGGGCGTCTTTCCGGGTGTGCCCCGTGGGGGCGGGGCACACCGGTTTTCTTCGGATCCCCTTGCTACAAGCCGCCGAAGCCCGTCGGCGAATCACCCACCCGCACTTCCAAGTAGCAAGCCGCGCGCGCATCGGCGTCGGCATTCATCGCGTAATCGCGGTAGTCCATCCCGCGCACCATCCGCACTTCGATCTCCACCGCGCCGCCGCTGTCCGACATCGATCGGGGTAAAGGCTGCACCAAACGGCGGTGTCGCGCCGGTCCGCCACATCCGTCACGCCAGTTCGTCTCGACCGAACGACGGCGCGTGTGCGCTGAAAGGATGAGCCACGCGCCGGTCCGTACGTTATCCCTCAGTCATCTGGCCGGTATTGCGCCGGCACCATTGCACCTAGGCTGGTAGCGCGGGAAAAAAACACACGGGGGAACATCATGAGACCAAGGACGTGGGCAACCTGGTTGGCAGGTACTGCCATGACATTCATGCTGGCCGCTTGCGGCGGTGGTGGCGGTGGCTCGAGCTCGCCCGCCACGCCTGCCGCGGCCACGCCGCTGACCTTCACCGTCAAGATGAGCACGACCTCGGGCGAGGTAGGCGTGGGCCGCACGCTCACCATCAGCGCGCTGGCGGTGGACAGCAACGGCGTCGATGTCAGCGGCAATACGGTGTTCACCTGGAGCAGCGCCGACAACGGCGTCGCCACGGTCGAACCGGTCGCGGCCACGCCGGCCAATGCGGTGGTTCGCGGCATCGCTACCGGTACCACAAACGTGCAGGTGGTCGCGACCGTCAAGAACGCCGACAACACCACTACCACGCTGCCTGCGCAGACCGCCACCATTACCGTGGTGCCGGCTTCCGCGGTCAGCTACAGCCTGTCGATTCCCAATAACAATCTGTCGATGAGCGATGGCCAGGAGCTGCCGGTCAAGGTGTCGCTGATCGACAGCAATGGCAGCGACGTCTCGGCCAGCGTCAACAGCTGGGCGTGGGCGAGCAGCGCCACCGCGGTCCAGGTCTCGGCCAGCCAGAACAGCGCCACGCTGAAGGCGAGCAACAGCTCGACCACCGCGGCGGTGACGGCTGACGTGTCGGTGTCGGTCACGGCGCCGGATGGCCGCGCGATCGGCGGCGTCATCGTGGTAACGGTCGCGAAGAACGGCTCGGCCACTTATCGCGTGGTGACCACGCGCTCTGGCCAGCCGGTGGATGCGCTGCAGGTGCTCAACGACCATCCGGCCAAGTTCACCTCGCGCGTGCTGCGCAACGACGGCCAGGATGTCACGGCGGACTTCGACGGCACCTGGACCTACACCGACACCTCGGCGACGCTGTCGACTGCCGAAGCCGCGGGTACGCACGACGCCACGGTCAGCAGCAGCCTGGCCAAGGGTACCGGTCCGGTCCAGAGCACGTTGACGGTGACCGCCGTGAGCACCAAGCTGGCGGCCCGCCCCGTTGCTGCCCTGTCCGTGACCGAAAATCCGACCTGGTCGCTGGTCGACGACAACCAGCAGCCGCTGACGCTGCTGCTGATGCCGGCGATCCCGGTGGAAGTCACCGCGCGCATGCGGCACCTGGGCGATGATGCGCAGTACACCCAGTGCAAGGACTGGAAGTGGACCAGCACCGGTCCGGTGTCGCTGACGCCTAGCATGTTCATGTTGCCGCACCAGGTGCAAGCGACCGGCACCGCCGCCGGCGACTTCACTATCACCGCGACCTGCACGGTGGTCGCGGACAACACGCCGCTGAAGCTGGTCTTCGTAGGTACCGTCAAGTAAGCAGCAACGTTCCCGTGCGCAAGTAAAACGCCCTCCGATCCGGAGGGCGTTTTGCATTGGGTACGCTCCCTGTGGCGCGCGTCAGCGCCGCTTTGCGCCTCACTCCCGCAAGCTGAGTGGGGCGTAAGTGGAGCGTGAAATTGGGCGGGCAGCTCCACAAGCCACGCCATCCTTCCCAAAGCGTACCCATTTCTGCGTAGCAAGGACAAAGCCGTTTTCCGCGGGCAATGCCGTCCCGGAAGCCACCCCATGACCCCGCGTCCCGCCAATGCCGTGGCCCGCACCGGCCATGTTCCGCACCCAAAGCGTACCCATTTCTGCGCGCCGCTTCACCGGCCTTCATTGCCTCCGACGCACCGCCCTCAGCCCGCGCACAGACGAGCGCATCCCGCTGCCAGCGCATGCCGCGCAAGCAGTCGGCGTACCCGTTTCTGCGTGAAGAGCCCCGAAGGGAAATGGTGGGAAAAGACGCGCCGTTCAGCGCTTGCGCACGAAGCGCACGACCTGCTCGGCAGGCTTTCCTTGCGCGTCGGTGGCGTTGGCGGTGTTGGATCCGCAGGTGTTGCAGCCCCCGTCGTCGCAGCCGCTGGCGCAGCCCGAGGCCGCCTGCGGGGCCAGCCAGCGCACCAGCCGGCCGCGCCAGCCGCTCGCGGCACCGCCGCCCAGGCGTGTCGCGAGCGCGGCCTTGGCGCGCTCGCGCGTGCGCGGCGCATAGCGCGCCACCACCGATACCGCGCACGCCAGCACGATCAGCGGGACCAGCAGCGTTTCGATGGCGTGGTAGAGCGTCATGGCAGCGTTGGCGTCAGCTGAGCAGCAGCGCGACGCGATAAGTGACAAACGCGGCGAGGTAGGCCAGCCCGGTCAGGTACACGATCGAGCCTGCCATGACCTTCCAGGAGTTGGTCTCGCGGCGGATCACCGCCAGCGTCGAGATGCACTGCGGCGCGAACACGAACCACGCCAGCAGCGCCAGCGCGGTGGCCAGCGACCACTGCGCGGCGATCATCGGCGCCAGCTGCGCGGCCACGGCGTCTTCACTGCCAGACAGCGCATACACCGTCGCCAGCGCGCCCACCGCCACTTCGCGCGCGGCCAGGCCCGGCACCAGCGCGATGCAGATCTGCCAGTTGAAGCCCACCGGCGCAAATACCTTCTGCAGCGCGTGGCCGATCATGCCGGCAAAGCTGTAATCGATGGCCGGCGCGGTGGCGCCTTCCGGCGGCGCCGGGAAGGTCGACAGGAACCACAGCAGCACGGTCAGCGTCAGGATCACCTTGCCTACGCGCGACAGGAAGATCCGGGCACGCTCCCACAGGCCGATGGCCACGTCGCGCACATTGGGGATGCGGTACGACGGCAGCTCCATCAGCAAAGGATGATCGGTGCGGTCGCGGCGGAAGAACTTGAGCGCATAGGCCACCACCAGCGCGCTGACGATGCCGGCCACGTACAGCGCGAACAGCACCAGCCCCTGCAGATTGAACAGGCCCATCACCGTGCGTTCGGGGATAAAGGCGCCGATCAGCAGTGCATACACCGGCAGCCGTGCCGAGCAGGTCATCAGCGGCGCCACCAGGATGGTGGTGAGACGGTCGCGCGGATCCTGGATGGTACGCGTGGCCATGATGCCGGGGATCGCGCAGGCAAAGCTCGACAGCAGCGGAATGAACGAACGGCCGGACAGCCCCGCGCCCATCATCAGGCGATCCAGCAGGAATGCGGCGCGCGGCAGGTAGCCCGATTCTTCCAGCGTGAGGATGAACAGGAACAGGATCAGGATCTGCGGCAGGAACACCACCACGCTGCCCAGGCCCGCGATCAGGCCGTCGACCAGCAGGCTCTTGAGCAGGCCGTCGGGCAAATGCGCGCCAAGCAGTTCGCCGGCCCAGTGCACGCCGCCCTCGATGCCGTCCATCAGCGGCTCGGCCCACGAGAACACTGCCTGGAACATCAGGAACAGCAATACCGCCAGCAGCAGCAGGCCGAACACCGGGTGCAGCACGATGCGGTCGAGGCGGTCGTCCAGCGCCGCGGTGCGCGCCGGCATGCTGACCGCCGCGGCCAGCATGCGGTTGACTTCGGTATGCACGTCGATATCGCTTGCGGGCTCGGCCGTGGACGGCGGCGCGGCGGGCAGGGCGCCGTCGAGCAGCGCCAGCAGTGCCGCCGCGCCGTCGCGCTTGACCGCCACGGTGCTGACCACCGGCACGCCCAGCGCGGCAGCGAGCTTGTCGCTGTCGATCCGGATGCCGCGGCGCGCGGCGGCATCGCTCATGTTGAGCACCACCACCATCGGCAGGCCCAGCCGGCGCAGTTCCAGCACGAAGCGCAGGTGCAGGCGCAGGTTGGTCGCGTCCACCACCGACACCAGCAGGTCCGGACGCTGCTCGCCGGCGCGCACGCCCAGGCAGACGTCGCGCGTGATCGCTTCATCCAGGCTGGCCGCGTGCAGACTGTAGGCGCCCGGCAGGTCCAGGATGCGGACCTGGCGTCCGGCGGGCGAGACGAAATGGCCTTCCTTGCGCTCGACGGTCACGCCGGCGTAGTTGGCCACCTTCTGCCGGCTGCCGGTCAGTCGGTTGAACAGTGCGGTCTTGCCGCAATTGGGATTGCCTACCAGCGCGATGCGCAGGGCAGGAGTGGGGGAAGCTGCTGCAGACATATTCCGGATGGGCTCAGGCGGTCCGCTTGGCCCGCTCGTTCGGTGTGGGCGCCGTGGCGCCGGCCTGTTCGCCCGCTTCGGCGGGCGCGATGCTGGTCACCGAGGCGCTGGCAAGCTCGACGCCGATACGCGCCGCTTCCACGCGGCGCAGCGCGAAGCGCGTAAAGCCGATCTGCGCGACCAGAGGATCCATGCCGAAGGGCCCATAGGCGATGACCTGGACAATTTCGCCGGGGACAAAGCCAAGCTCTCGCAGGCGGCGCGCGACCGGGTCGTCGGGCGTGGCGTCGTCCACCGATTGCACTACGGCGGGCGTGCGCCGTGGAAGTTCAGACAACCGCATCATGCTTCCAGTCCGTGGGCGCGGTCGTCCAACGCGGCCGTAATGCGGCCGGCATGACCTCGCCGGGTACGTAAATGAAAATCGTTTTCATTGTATCGCAAATAGGGCAGGACGACGCCCCACAAGTGCCGGGCACGCCAGCCGCCCTGCCGCTGCGCGGCAGGAGGCGAATGATAACCGGTGACGGCACTTGCGAAGAGGTCAAGCTTAGGGCGGGACAGCGGTCACGTCCGCGCGGTGGCACACATGCGCGCGACCTTTTCATAGTTCGGCTGTCCAAAACCTAATGCAACAGGTTTCATGCAGCTTGATGCAATTACTGCATTTGCGTTATTGGATGCCGCAAGCCTGCGGCGTTAAGCTGCAAGCACGCTGAACACCCCGTTCCACGCGTACTTCACAAGCCATCGGCCGCAGTGCCGGTGGCTTTTTCTTTGGGCGTTGCCTCTTTGGACGTCGCCTCATTGCGCGCCGCCTGCGCCGCGACCATCGCCACAAAGTTGTCGCGGGCGGGATGGTCGGGCGCCGTCTTCCACACGCAATAGACTTCGGAGCGCACCGCCGTGCCTGCCAGCGGCCGGAACGCCGCGCCCGCCATGCCCGAACGCGCCAGCGCCGCCGGCACCACGGCCACGCCCATGCCCTGCGAGACCAGCGACACCACCGAGAGCCAGTGGCGCACCTCGTGCCGGATTTGAGGATAAAACCCCTGGGCCGCGCACATATCGAAGATACGGCTGTAGTAATCGGGCGACGCCTTGCGCGAAAAC
The DNA here is from genome assembly GCF_038900635.1 of Cupriavidus oxalaticus. GTDB lineage: Bacteria > Pseudomonadota > Gammaproteobacteria > Burkholderiales > Burkholderiaceae > Cupriavidus > Cupriavidus oxalaticus_B. Next base: position 168,639 of record NZ_JAYMRX010000007.1, read on the forward strand.
AGCACGAAGGCCTCGCCGCGCAGGTCCGCCAGCGGCAACTCCGGCTGCGCCGCGAGCGGGTGGTCCGCCGGCAGGCAGCAGACGAACGGTTCGGCGTGCACCCGCGTGGCTTGCAGCGAGTCGGGCACCCGGCCGGTGTGGATAAAGGCCGCGTCGAGCTCGTCGTGCAGCAGCGCATCGATCTGCTCCTGCGAGTTCAGTTCGGTCAGCGCCACCTGGATGCCAGGATAAGCCGCCTCAAAGCCGCGCAGGAGCTGCGGCAGGCCCCGATACAGCATCGAGCCGACAAAGCCCACCCGCAGCCGGCCGATGGCGCCCGCCTCGATCTCGCGCGCCAGCAGCCGCGCCGCCTCGGCCTGCGCCAGCAATGCCGTAGCCGATTCACGGAAGGCGCGTCCGGCCGCGGTCAGGCGCACGCCGCGGCTGTCCCGGTCGAACAGCCGGGCGCCGACCGAGGCTTCGAGCTGCTGGATGTTCAGCGACAGCGGCGGCTGCGAGATGGCGAGCCGGCGCGCAGCCCGGCCGAAGTGCAGTTCCTCTGCCAGCACAAGGAAATAGCGCAGGTGACGGAATTCCATGGCGATACAAAAATCATATTGATCGAGCCAATTTTAGAATTAGACGCAAATGCTTGGGGGTTTGAATAATGCAGGTCAAAGGGCCGCAGCGTGTTCGCCAACCATGCCGGTCCACCCGCCAAGGAGACCAGACATGCCGACCAGCGCCGTGCGCGACACCGCACTTCACGCCCAGCCCGACTGCCCCGCCGCCGCCCATCCGGTACCCGACCGCCAGGGTGGCAGCCTGCTTGCGGCCGACCCCGAGTTGCGCACACTGCTGCCGCTCTACCTGCCGGCGGACCTGTTCAGCCACCTGCTGCCGCACCTGGAACGCATGAGCACGCTGGCCGGAGGCGTGCTCGACGAACTGGCCGCAGTGGCCGACCACAACCCGCCGACGCTGAGCTACCGCACCCGCAGCGGCGTCGACGCGCAGCGCATCGACAAGCATCCCGCCTACGTGGAAATGGAGCGGGTGGCCTTCGCCGAATTCGGGCTGGCGGCCGCCTCGCACCGCGGTGGCGTGCTCGGCTGGGACAAGCCCATGCCACCCGCGGCGAAGTACGCGCTCACCTATCTGTTCGTGCAGGCCGAGTTCGGCTTGTGCTGTCCGCTGTCGATGACCGACTCGCTGACGCGCACGCTGCGCAAGTTCGGCGATCCGGCGCTGGTCGAAAAATACCTGCCGAACCTGACCACGCAGGTGTTCGAAGACCTGTATCAGGGCGCCATGTTCATGACCGAGCAGGGCGCAGGCTCCGACGTGGCCGCCACCGCCACGCGCGCGGCGCGCGACGCCGGCGCCGAGGGCGGCTGGCGCCTGCATGGCGACAAGTGGTTCTGCTCCAACCCCGACGCTGCGCTGGCAATGGTGCTGGCGCGCGTGGAAGACGAAGCCGGCAACGCCGTCCCCGGCCACAAGGGCGTGTCGCTGTTCCTGCTGCCGCGCAAGCTGGCCGACGGCAGCGACAACCAGTACCGCATCATCCGGCTCAAGGACAAGCTCGGCACGCGCTCGATGGCCAGCGGCGAGATCCGCCTCGAAGGCGCGCAGGCTTACCTCGTCGGCGAACCCGGCCGCGGCTTCGTGCAGATGGCGGACATGATCAACAACTCGCGCCTGTCCAACGGCGTGCGCGCCGCCGGCCTGATGCGCCGCGCGCTGACCGAGGGCCTGTTCATCGCGCATGAACGCCGCGCCTTCGGCAAGCGCCTGGAGGACATGCCGCTGATGCGCCGCCAGTTGCTCAAGCTGACGCTGCCCACCGAGCAGGCCCGCACCATGGTGTTCCAGACCGCCGAGGCGCTGCGCCGCGCCGATGCCGGGGAAGCCGATGCCTACCCGCTGATGCGCATCCTGACACCGCTGATCAAGTTCCGCGCCTGCCGCGACGCGCGCAAGGTCACCGGCGACGCGATGGAGATCCGCGGCGGCTGCGGCTATATCGAGGAGTGGAGCGACCCGCGCCTGGTGCGCGACGCCCACCTCGGCTCGATCTGGGAAGGCACCAGCAATATCGTCGCGCTCGACGTGCTGCGCGCGATCCGGCGCGAAGGCGCGCTGCCGGTGCTGCAGGCACATCTTGCCAGGCTGCTCGCCGATACGCCGATGCACGCGCATGCACGCGCCACGTTCGAAGGCGCCATTGCCGCTGCGGCGAGACTGGCCGCGCATGCCGCCGAAGCCGGCGCCGACGGCGACCTGCTGGCGCGCCAGGCGGCTTCCGCGCTGTACCACGTGACCACCGCGGTGGCGATGGCGTGGGAAGCCGGCCGCATCGGCTCGGTGCGCCGCATGCGCATGGCACAACTGGTACTGCGCCACCGCGTGCTGCCGCAGGATCCGCTGGCGGCAACCACCGAGCCGGAGTGGCTGGCCGAGACGGTGGCGCCTCCCGCCGATGGCGTGGTGCGCGCCGCCGGCGCGGTCGCCGACGTCAACGTGTTCTGACGCCGTAGCAATTCCCCTGTGTTTGCTCCCCTCTCCCGTAAGCGGGAGAGGGGCCGGGGGGAGAGGGCAGGCAGTGGCATACCGATACGCCTCGCTTGGTTGATGCTCCCGCCCTCTCCCCAACCCTCTCCCGCAAGCGGGAGAGGGAGCACCCCCCAAAGAAGCCCCAACCATCCCGCCCCCGCGGGAGACGTCCTATACCAGGAGACAACGCCATGAAACTCTGGCACCGCCTCGCGGCCATTGCCGCGTGCTCGCTCTGCATCGCCCCCGCCTTCGCGCAGAAGGACTTCCCGGCCAAGCCCATCATGATGGTCGTCACCTATCCGCCGGGCGGCCCGACCGACGCCATGGCCCGCACGCTGGCCGCCGCGCTCAAGACCAGCCTGGGCCAGCCGGTGGTGGTGGAAAACCGCGCCGGCGCCGGCGGCAATATCGGCGCGGAAGTGGTCGCGCGCGCCGAGCCTGACGGCTACACGCTGATGTTCGGCACTTCGGCGCCGCTGGCGATCAACGTCAGCCTCTACCGCAAGATCAACTACGACCCGGTCAAGAGCTTTGCCCCGGTGATCCAGATCGGCCAGCTGCCCAACGTGCTGGTGGTGAACCCGTCAGTGCCGGCGAAGAACGTCAGCGAGCTGATCGCCTACGGCAAGGCGCATCCGGGCAAGCTGACCTATGCCTCGTCCGGCAACGGCGCGTCGTCGCACCTGGCGGGCGTGCTGTTCAATAACGTTACCGGCACCGATTTCCAGCACGTCCCGTACAAGGGCACTGGCCCGGCGCTGAACGACCTGCTCGGCGGCCAGGTCAGCATGACCTTTACCGACGTGCTGACCGCCATGCCCTTCATCAAGAGCGGCAAGGTGCGCGCGCTGGGCGTCACCACCAAGGCCCGCTCGCAGGCGCTGCCGGATGTGCCGACTGTCGCCGAGCAGGGCGTGCCGGGCTTCGACGTTTCGGTGTTCTTCGGCGTGGTGGCGCCGGCCGGCACGCCGCCGGAAGTGATCGGCAAGCTCAACCGCGCCTTCGCCGATGCGCTCAAGCAACCCGAGGTGCGCAAGACGCTGCAGGCGCAGGGCCTGGAATTCGCGCCGTCGACCACGCCGGAGCAGCTCGGCGGCTTTGTCAAGGCCGAGGTCGGCAAGTGGCGCGCCGTGGTGCAGAAGTCAGGCGCGCAGCTTGACTAAGCGACCAGGTGAACAGGAGCCAGCCATGACCCAATCCAGTCCCGGCGCGCTTGCCGGCATCCGCGTGGTCGACCTGTCGCGCATCCTGGGCGGTCCGTACTGCGGCCAGATCCTGGGCGACCACGGCGCCGACGTACTCAAGATCGAACCGCCGCAGGGCGACGACACCCGTACCTGGGGCCCGCCGTTCAAGGACGGCGTTGCGTCGTACTACTTCGGCCTGAACCGCAACAAGCGCGTGATGCGGCTGGACCTGACCACGGACGCCGGGCGCGAAGTCCTGCTCGCGCTGCTGGCCGAGGCCGACGTGCTGGTCGAGAACTTCAAGACCGGCACGATGGAGAAATGGGGGTTGGGCTACGACGTACTGTCGGAGCACTTCCCGCGACTGGTGCATTGCCGCGTGTCCGGCTTCGGCGCGGATGGCCCGCTCGGCGGCTTGCCCGGCTATGACGCGGCGATCCAGGCGATGTCCGGCATCATGAGCATCAACGGCGAAGCCGATGGGGATGCGCTGCGGGTGGGTTTGCCCGTGGTCGACATGGTCACCGGGCTGAATGCCGCGATCGGCGTGCTGCTGGCGCTGCAGGAACGCGCGCGCAGCGGGCGCGGCCAGTTTGTCGAGGCCGCGCTGTATGACTCCGGCCTGTCGCTGCTGCACCCGCATGCGGCCAACTGGTTCATGAGCGGCAAGACGCCGCAGCGCACGGGGAATGCGCATCCGAACATCTATCCGTACGATACGGTGGCAACCGCGACGGACCCGATCTTCCTTGCGGTCGGCAATGACCGCCAGTTCCGCATCCTGTGCGAGCACCTGGAGGTGCCGGCGTTGGCGGAAGACGAACGCCATGCCACCGCCGGTGCGCGGTCGGTGAACCGCGTGGCGCTGAAGGCCGAGCTGGAGACGCACCTGCGCAAGCACGACGGCAAGGCACTGGCCGACACGCTGGTGGCCGCGGGGGTGCCGTGCGCACCGGTGCTATCGGTGGCCGATGCCCTGCAGCATCCGCACACGTCGCATCGCGAGATGGTGGTTGAAATGGAGGGCGGCTACAAGGGGCTGGGCGCGCCGGTGAAGCTGAGCCGGACACCGGCGACGTACCGGCATGCGCCGTTGACGGAGGGGATGGCGTTTCTGAATCAGGCGCAGCTGCTGACAACGCCCGATTAGCGCGTGTTGTCGCCCCTCTCCCATTCATGGGAGAGGGGCGGGGGAGAGGGCCGGAGTCTCCACGGAGTGAAGGCCGTCGCTCTTGCAAGCGCCGGCCCTCTCCCCCAACCCCTCTCCCGCAAGGCGGGAGAGGGGAGCAAAACACTTACCCGGGAATCATCCCCGGCAACCAGTAAGCCTGCACCATCGTGATCACCCCGATGATCACCGCAAATAACAGGCTGTGCTTCACCGTAAAGCGGAACAGCTCCGACTCCTTGCCCACCAGTCCGGTCGCCGCGCAGGCCACCGCGATCGATTGCGGCGAGATCATCTTCGCGGTCACGCCGCCGGTGGTGTTGGCCGCAACCATCAGCGTGTCGGACACGCCGATCTGGTGCGCGGTGGTGTTCTGCAGCGAGCAGAACAGCGCGTTGGACGAGGTATCCGATCCGGTCAGGAAGACGCCCAGCCAGCCGAGGAACGGCGAGAAGAACGGGAACGCGGCACCGGTGCCGGCCAGCAGCAGCGCCAGCGTCGACGACATGCCCGAGTAGTTGGCGACGAAGGCAAAGGCCAGCACCAACCCGATCGACAGCACCGGACGCGCCAGTTCCACCAGCGTCTCGCCGAAGGTCGCAACCAGGTCGCGCGGCTTCATGCGCAGCAGCACTGCCGAGATCAGCGCGGTCAGCAGGATGGCGGTGCCTACGGCGGACAGCAGGTCCAGCTTCAGCACGGCGTCATAGGCCTTGGGCGTGGCCACGATCGGCGCGGCCTTGATCACCATCTGGTCCAGCCCCGGCACCTTGAACTTCAGCACCGTGCCCGCCAGCGCGCCGTTGGCAGCGAACAGCGCCTTGAACGGCTGCAGGCTCCATACCGTGACGATCGCGGTCAGGATGCCGAACGGGGCCCAGGCGCGCAGCGTCTGCGCCAGCGTGTAGGGCGATGCCTTGCGGCTCACCGGAGCGCCGCCGAAGCCGCCGCCGAAGCCGGCCAGCGCCACGGTACCGCCGCTGACCGCACCGCCTGCGCCGGCCGCCAGCCGTGACGCGCTGCGCGGCTGCCAGACCCTCAGGAACGCAGCCAGCGACACCAGGCTGACCAGCGCCGAGGTGATGTCCGGCAGTTCTGGCCCGATATGGTTGGAAGTGAAGTATTGCGTCACCGCGAAGCTGCCGCCGCACACCAGCGCAGCCGGCCAGGTCTCGCGCACGCCCTTGGCGCCGTCCATCATGAACACCAGCCAGAAAGGCACCAGCAGCGACAGCAGCGGCAGCTGGCGGCCGGCCATGGCGCCGATATGGAAGGGATCGATGCCCGTGACCTGCCCGGCCACGATGATGGGAATCCCCATCGCGCCAAACGCCACCGGCGCGGTATTGGCGATCAGGCACAGCCCGGCGGCATACAGCGGATTGAAGCCCAGGCCGACCAGCAGCGCGGCGGTGATCGCCACCGGCGCGCCGAAGCCTGCAGCGCCTTCCAGGAAAGCGCCGAAGGCAAAGCCGATCAGCAGCATCTGCAGGCGCTGGTCGTCGGTGATCGCCAGCACCGAGGCGCGGATGATGTCGAACTGGCCGGTCTTGACCACGATCTTGTAGAGGAACACCGCGGTCACGATGATCCATGCGATCGGCCACAGCCCGTAGGCAAAGCCGAAGCCGGCCGCTGCCAGCGCCTGCTGCACCGGCATGCCGTAGGCGAAGATCGCCACGCCGAGCGCCAGCAGCAACGTGACCGCGGCGGCGACATGACCCTTCATGCGCCACACGGCCAGCGCGATGAAGAAGAACAGGATGGGAATGGCCGCCGCCAGCGCCGACAGCCACAGGCTGCCTAGCGGCGTATAGAGTTGGGTCCAGGGTTGCACGGCTTAGTCTCCTACTTCGGTGGTGTTTCGGGAAAATGTTTTGTTTGCGCGTACTGTGGGCGCCTCCGGATCCCGCTTGTTTGCTCCCCTCTCCCGCGTGCGGGAGAGGGGCCGGGGGTGAGGGCAGGCCGTAGCTTTGCGACAGCACATCACTCCGTCGATGCGCACGCCCTCTCCCCAACCCTCTCCCGCAAGCGGGAGAGGGAGCACACAGTCAGACATGGAAAGCCTCGGCCTGCAGGCCAGTGCCTACTCCGGCTGCCCCTTCTCCTTGAGCAGATCCGCCAGGCTCTTCGCCGCCGGCTTCAGCGGCGTGCGATGCTGCGTCCATCCCATCTGCTTCGACGGCGCCAGCGCACGCAGCCTTGTGGCCGCCCAGCGGAACAGCCGGTAAGTGGTCGGGTGCGAGTACGCCCCGCTCCAGAAGCGCCACACCAGGTGCTCGCCCTTGCTGTACTTCGCGCCCTGGCCACGCAGGGGGTTGGCCACCCGTTCGTCGGGATCGCGGTTCGATTCGGTGCGCAGGCGCACCAGCAATTGCGGGATCGGGATGCGCACCGGGCAGACCTCGCCACAGGCGCCGCACAAGCTCGATGCGGTGGGCAGGTCCGCAGTGGCTTCGAGTCCCAGCAAATGGGGCGAAATGATCTTGCCGATCGGACCGGGGTAGGTCGTGCCATAGGCATGGCCGCCGATGCGCGTATAGACCGGGCAGTGGTTCATGCATGCGCCGCAGCGGATGCACTGCAGCGTGGCGCGCAGCTGCGCGTCGGCGTAGGCCTGCGTACGGCCGTTGTCGAGCAGTACCAGGTGCACCTCGCGCGGCCCGTCGCGCTCGCCGTCGCGGCGCGGGCCGGATATGAGGTTGAAATACGTGGTGATCGCCTGCCCGGTGGCAGAGCGCGTCAGCAGGCTCGACAGCGGCACGATGTGCTCGAGCTTCGCCACCACCTTCTCCATGCCCATGATGGCGATATGCACATCGGGGACCGTGGTGGAAAGGCGACCGTTGCCCTCGTTTTCGACCAGCCACAGGGTGCCGGTGTCCGCCGCGGCGAAGTTGACGCCGGACAGGCCGATATCGGCGCCGACGAACGCCTGCCGCAGCGCGCGGCGTCCGGTCTGGATCAGCGCGTCGACGTCCTCGGTATAGGGCGTGTCAGGAATATGCTGCTCGAACAGCGTAGCGATATCGCCCTTGGTCTTGTGGATTGCCGGCATCACGATATGCGATGGCTTCTCGCCCGCAAGCTGGACGATGTACTCGCCCATGTCCGACTCGATGCATTCGACACCGCGCTCTGCCAGGTAATGGTTCAGCTCGATCTCCTCGCTGGCCATCGACTTGCCCTTGATCACGCGCCTGGCCTGCCTTGCTGCCGCGATGCCGTGGATGATGTGGTTGGCGTCGTCGGCGGTCTCGGCCCAGTGGACCTGCACACCGGCGGCGGCGAGCTTCTCCTCCAGCTGCACCAGCAGATCCGGCAGGTTGGCGAGCGCATGCTGACGTACCGCTTCGCCCAGGTCGCGCAGCCGCTCCAGTTCATCGGCGTCGGGAAACTGCGCCAGCCGCTTGCCCTGCAGGAAGTCCATCGCGCCCCGGAAGCTCTGGCGCAGCTTGGGATCGTCCAGCGCCTCGCGCGCGCGCGCCTTGAAGTCTTGCGGCGCGACGAAATGCAGCGTGCTCTGGCTCATTGCGCGGCCCCCTTGTTGTCGGTGTCTTGCACGATGACGACCCACAGCCGGCGCGGGCCATGCGCACCGTAGGCCAGCGTCTGCTGGATATCGGAAGTCTTGGACGGGCCCGAGATCATCACCAGGTTGGTGGGCATGCCGTCGCGCCAGCGTTCGGCGCGCGCGGCCATGTGCAGGTCCTGGTGCAGCGCCGATGCGCGCACCAGCGCCACGTGCAGCGGCGGCACCAGCGATACCGTGCGCGGCGAGCCCGCGTCCGGTGCAACGACCAGCGTGCCGGTGGCGGCAATGCCCGAGCGCGCCACGGTGAAGCCGGCATCGACGGTGTCGAAAAGCTCCGCTTTCCAGGCTTCGATGGGGCGGTCATAGCCGATCGCCTCGACCTGCGGCGGCAGCGCGGCGGCCAGCGCCGCGCCGGCGTGGCTCGCGGGATCGAGCAGCAGGCGCCGGACGCCGGCTTCGGCCAGCGCGGTGGCCAGCAATGCCGGCCACGCTTGCGCATCGGTGCACCAGACTTCCGCGTGCGAGGCTTCCAGTGCCATGCGCATCGCGTCGACCAGCTCGTCGGAGGTCGGCGCGGCGTGCCGGCGCGCCTCGAAATGGCCATCGATGCGGCGATCCAGTTCCGCGGTGGAGGACGCGGGCGCTGGGGCGGCGGCGCGCAGCCGGCCCAGCATGCGTTCACGGGCGCCGGGCGTGCTCATGCGGCACCTCCGGTACGGCGCCACAGGAAGCTGGCCAGGTGTTCGACCTGCAGCGGCGCGCCGTCATGCGCGGCGGTGTGGCCGATATTGAGCAGGCAGCCACAGTCGGCCGACACCAGTCGCTCGCAGCCGGTGGCGCAGGCGGAAGCAACCTTGTCGCGCACCATCGCGCCGGAGATATCGGGATGCTTGAGCGAAAACGTGCCGCCGAAGCCGCAGCATTCCGACTCGCGCTGATGCTCGACGCGGGTCACGCCAGGCAAGGCGTCGACCAGCGCCACGCCATGCTGGCGCGTACCCATTTCTCGGCGCGCGCCGCAGGAGGTATGCAGCACGATCCGCTCGGGCGCCTGGCCCGGCGGCACGGCGTCGTGGAAGTCGACGTGCAGCACGTGCAGCAGGAATTCGCCCAGCTCATAGATCCGCTCGGCCAGCGCGCGCGCCTTCGGGCCGGCCACGGCATCGTCAGCGAACAATTGCGGCCAGTGGTGGCGCATCATGCCGGCGCATGACCCGGACGGCACGATCACCGGCCAGGGCTGGCTGAACAGGTCCAGCTGCGCGCGGGCTACCGCACGCGCGGCGTCGGGATTGCCGCTGCTGTAAGCCGGCTGGCCGCAACAGCTCTGCGCACGCGGGAAGTGTACGGTGAGGCCTTCGCGCTCGAGCAGCCGCACGGCGTCGAGCCCGGCCTGCGGCACGAACAGGTCGACCAGGCAGGTGGCAAAGAGATAGGCCTGCGTGGGCGCAGGGCCGGTGGGGTACTGACGGTCCTTCATGTCTCGCTCCGGATGTGCTGGGGTTGCGCTGCTTGGCGTCGCACATTTGGGCGCATAATTCCCGCTTCCGCGCGGCTGTTCAAATTGGTTGGACCAGTCGGCGGAGCGAGTGCGGAGCGAGGGCGGACGGCATGACGGTGGCGGCACAAAGAAGCGGGCGCACCCGCGGGCGCGTGGAGGCGGTGATGCGTGAGATGGAAACCGCGCTGCTGGACGGGACTTGGCCGCCGGGCACGCGGCTACCGGCCGAGCGCGTGCTGGCCGGGCAGTACGCGGTGGCGCGCAACACGGTGCGCGAAGCCATCCAGCGCCTGGCCGCGCGCGGCCTGCTGCAAAGCCGGCGTGGCGCGGGCGTCTATGCCACCGACCAGCTGCGCGCCGGCATTGCTTCCCCCTGGGGCCAGCTGGTGGCCGACCATCCCGCGCTGCGCGACGACATCCTGGAATTCCGCCGCGTACTGGAAGGCGCCACCGCCTACTTCGCCGCGCTGCGGGCCGACGCTGCCGATGTCAGACGCATCCGCACCCTGATGGATGAACTCGAACGCGCCCGCGCCGCCGACGACAAGGAAGCCGAGGCCGATGCCGATGCGCGCCTGCATGACGCCATCGCGCTGGCATCGCACAACACCATGTTCCTGCACCTGCATACCAGCGTGATCGGCATGCTGCGCGAACACATCACCATCAACGGCACCGGACTGCGCGAACAGGACGACAGCGCCTCGGAGCTGTTGCTGCTGCAGCACCGGACGCTATGCGAGGCGATCTGCGCGCGCCGGCCGGAAGAAGCGCGCACGGCCATGCAGACGCATATCGACTTCGTGCGCAGCCGGGTCGAGCAGGACGACAGCTGAATGCGCGCAACTGGAAATTGGTCCGACCAGCTGGCGCTATGGCGCCATGGTCATATCAGCCCGGCACCGGCCAGTTCCCGCTTCAGGTATGCATAGAAGATCGGGCCGGCGATCACCCCGGGAATGCCGAACAGCGTCTCCATCAGCAGCATCACGACCAGCAGCTCCCACGCCGCCGCCTGGATGCGCGCGCCGATGATGCGGGCGTTCAGGAAGTACTCCAGCTTGTGGATCACCACCAGGAACACCAGCGAGCCCACCGCGATCGGCAGCGACACCGACAGGGATGCCACCACGATGGCGGTATTGGAGATCAGGTTGCCCAGCACCGGCAGCAAGCCGGCCACGAAGGTGATGACTACCAGCGTCTTCGACAGGGGCAGGTGCACGCCGAACAGAGGCAGTACCAGCAGCAGGTAGAGCGCCGTCAGCAAGGTATTGATCGTCGAGATCTGGATCTGCGCAAAGATGAACTGCGAGAACGCCTGCTGCAGCGTACGCGCCCGCGCCACCAGCGCAGCCGCCAGGGGACGGCGGTTCGGCCGCGACACCGCGCGGTAAAGCGCCACCATCGCGCCGATCACCAGGCCGATCAGGATATGCACCAGCGTGCGCACCACCTCGGCGCCGAGCTTCTGCGCCATGGCCGCATGCGCGCGCAGCGCTTCGATCAGCGCATTGGCCAGCTCGTCCACGCCGTTCGGCAGCGCGTCACTGAGCCAAGGCGGCAATTGCCCGCGCGAACTGTCGATAATGTCCGCGACATGATTGAGCAAGCCATCCAGCGTATTCCCTTCCCCGCTGACAAAGCGCACCAGCAGCCAGCCGGCCAGCGACAGCCCCAGCAGGATCAGCGCCGACAGGATCGCCACTGCCAGCGCATCGTGCCGCTGGTTCAGCCGCTTCAGCCGCGGCGCCAGCACATCCACCAGCGAATACAGCAGCAACCCGGACAGCAGGGCCGCCACCAGGTTTGCGTGGAGCACGGTCCAGAGCGCCAGGGCAGTCAGGACATAGGCGACGGCACCGACGCTGTACCACGCGGCCGGCAGCAGGCGCGGGACGTTGGTCTGGTCGGGGTCTTTCATTTGTGGTCTCCGGCGTTGGGGGGCATGACGCGCCTCCGGCGGGTGCGGGGCGGGTCAGGGCAAGCGTGCCTGCAGTTTGGGTCAGGCAGGCTAGCGCTCGATTGTCGGGGCGGTGGCGGGGTTAGGCAAGCCGTGGGACGGTCAGCGGTCAGGTATCCCATGCGACTGCGGGCCGAAGCGGTCTTCTGGGGGCTCCGGACCGCGTCTCAGCGGCCTTTCCGGCTCATCAGCGCAATAGTGTACGCACTTGCCGGTGGCGATCGCCTGGCCGGCCGTGAACGGCTCCCCTGGTGGCAAGGAACTGCGGGCCGGCGAAGCCTTGCTATGCGGACTCACGCATCCAGCGCTCGACAAGATCCTCCGGTATGGCCCGGTAGACGTCCTCGAAGCGCTTGCCGACAAGACGCTCGGCCTGCCATAGCAGCAGGGCAACCGGACTGCTGGGTTCATGCTGCTCGAACCACTGGCGCACGGCCCGGACCTGGCGCAAGGCGGCATCGCGGCCAGCGGGGCTATCGCCGGGGTCAGGGATGCGTGGCAGAGCGGTTGGCGCCGATTGCGCCGTGGAATGCGAGGCGTCTGGCATAAGCTCAGGCCCAGCCTCGATGAGGTGGTCGGGCGTCGCCACCGCCCTCGTTGAGCTTGCCAGTTCGGGATTGCCGGCGAGGCGCAGCAGCTTGCCAAGCGGCGAGAGGTCCGGCGCATGGCCCGGCAGCGTTTCGTCGCCCCAATGCTGCAGGATGCCGACCAGCTTGCAGGCCTCATCCATGGCGGCAAGCTGGCGCACGTCCTGGCGTCGCAACGCGTCCAGCTGTTGGCGCACGGACTCTGGTGCGAGGGCGTCGGCGGGATGGGGCACCGCCAACGCCCGTTCGATATCCCTGACCTGCAGGCGCGTTGCCGCTTTGCCTGCCAGCACGATCTCGCGGACATCGGCAAGGAGGCCGTCGGGGTCGACCAGTGCCGCGAGCGCGTTAGCGCGCAGTGCCGGATCGTGTTCGCATTCCACCATGGGTTGTGGATGGATGTCTTCCGGATAGTCAGCGAGCAGGCATTGCAGCAGCGCCATGCCATCGAGCAGGCCTTCGGCCCGATCGAGCCGCGTGCGGCAGCGAAGCAGCAGGATCAGCAAGCGGATGTCCTTGCTGCGCATCAGCAGGCGTCGGCAGTCGCGTTCCAGCTCGGTCCAGTTCGGTGGCTCGGCCTGCGCAACGAAATCGCCGTATTGCGCTTCGGCGCCGGGCGTTGCCTTTGCCATCAGGACGACGAATTCCGGGTCATATTCGAGATCCGGGCCGCAGGGACGTGCGGCATCGATCGGCCGCGCCAGCTCGGCGAGGCGGATTGGCGGGGGCGCGTCGGATCTGGCCGTTCTGGATATCGTCTTCATGGCAACCTCAGTGTGAGACGTATTTCTCGGGATCGAACACCATGCCGGTGATGGCGCGCTGCTGGTCGGCCTCACCCAGCCAGGTCGACCAGCCCAGGCCTTCTTCTGCGCCGAGCACGGCAGGCGGGGCGCAATGCGGCTGCACCTGCAGCTGCAGCTCCCACTCGTATTCGAAGCCGATGAAGGACCGGACCCATTCCACCAGCACCGGCAGATCGCGGCCGTTGGGCGTGAAGTTCAGGTATTGCTGCAAACGCAGCGGCCCGATGACGAGACGGAACTTGTGCTGCCGGTCGGGGACCATGTCGCCCAGCAGCGCGCCCTGGCCCATTACGCCCGGCGACCCGGGGCGGCCGAGACGGCTGTGCTCGGCCGGATCCAGCGCGATCCAGTGCAGCACGAACTCCTCCAGCCGCACCGGGACGCCGAAGAAGTGCGACACCGTCCCGGCGATGCCGTCAGGACAGCGCGACTCGCGCACATGATGGGCGCTCGCGGACAGGCGTGCGTGCGCCGGTAACGGGCCGTGGCGGATCTCCCCGGGATCCAGGCCCGCCAGCCAGCCCACGTAGCGCGAAAAGACTTCCTCGTCCGGCCGGTCGAGCCCTGCCGTGGCCTGCGAACCGGCCCAGGCCTGATAGAACTGCGTCAGCGCACGATGGTGGAACAGGTCGAGGAAGGCCGCGGTGGTCCCGTCGCGGTGTGCCTCGGTACGCTCCCTGACAATTTCCGTGTGATGGATCGGCAAGGCGCCATTGGGGCCCAGCATGCCGAGGCCGAACAGCTGGATCCGCAAGCGGCCCGCCCGCGTCTCCAGCCGGGCGATCTCGCGCGGCGCAAACGCCAGCGAGGCGATCTGGCCAATGCGGAAGCATTCCGCCTGCGGGCGGACGGCGCGGCCGGCCGGCGGCAGGTGCGGATGCTGTGCCGACAGTGCGCGCAGGAGGCCGAAAAAGCTGATCTTCCATGGCGCGCGTTGCGCATCGTGTGCGACGGAGCGCGCGGCGCTGCGCTGGCCGATATTGTTGTCAATCTCGCTGTTGTCCACCTCACTCATGGCTATATCGCGCCGCGCCCTCCCGTGCGTACCGGCCAGCGGTGTATCAGGCCGCGTTCGATCGCATACAACTCCGTTTCCGCGAAGGCGTTGACCGATACGTGCCGCGCGAGGAAATGCTCGAGGATCACGCCGAACAGGTAGGGGCTGATGCCCGAGAAGCCGCTTTCCTCCACCGTCAGCTGGCACTGGACGCCGCGGCCGTAGAGAATGGGCCCGTTTCCGGGCAGCCGCCGCGTGATGGGCCGGATCCTGCTGCCGATCAGGCTCTGGACCTGCCGCTGCTGGGCCGCGTCGTCGGCGGCGACGAACAGCCGCAGCAGGTCGCGCAGGCCCTGGCCGCCTTCGCGATGGTCGAGATCGGTGAGCGACAGGTAGTTGAATCCCAGTTGGCGGATCAGCCGCCAGGCCATTTCTCCCTCGGCGAATGGCGCGCGCGGGGCCGAGGGCGGCCGGATCAGCCCGACACCGTCGACCGGAATCGAGTCCGGGGTGCGCAAATCATCGTAGCCATTGCGTGGGACAAGATTCGGCAGGTCGCGGTTGGTGACCATGGCCTGGACCGACAGGTAGCGCAAGTCGTTCGGGTAGGGGGCCTCGCGCTGGTCGACCAGCGCGAGGAACACCTCGGTGCCGGTGTAGGCGGCGCGTGTACCGTACTTGCGCGCATGATCGGAGATCAGCCGCCGTTCCCGCCGCATGGAAAAGTAGCGCCCGTGGTTGCCATCGTCGCTGTTCAGCGTGGCGAAGAGCGGCCGGAACGCCACCGGCGTGCTGCGCTCGGAGACCTGCCCGGACAGGCCCTGCACCGAAAAGACCTCGAAGTCGAGCGGCCGGCGCCGGTCCGGCACGAGGTGAAATTCGGTGTGGCCTGCATGGATCTCCATCCGGTCGGTGCGCATCGGGAACAGGTTGACCACCGGCGTGCAGAACAGCGCGAACTGGCTTGCATCGACCTGGCTCGCGAGCACCCCGGGCGGCCTGGCCAGCAGGATCACGATCTCGGCCTCGCCGCCGTCGATGCCGGCCAGTCCGGGTGCCAGCCCGTTGAGCCCGGCGAAATAGAACCGCTGCGGACACGCGAAATACTCGTGCACGAGGTTGTGCCCGTGGAACTTGTTCCATGGCAGCGGCAGGGCGCTTTCCTCCGGTGCCATGCCGACGTAGCCGACCGCATGCTGCGGCATGGCGTAGGGCCGCTCGCCCATCGCGCCTGGCTTGCCGATGAGCACGGTGACGCCGGCGCCATGCAGCAGCTCGAACAGGTGCGAGGCGATCTGGTCGTTGCCGCACAGATGAAGGGGCAGGGCGTCAAGCCCGGCCAGCCTGGCGAACGTGACATTGCGGGTCAGTCTCAGCCGCAGGCGCAGCGCGCCCTGAACGGTCACGTGGGCCGGCACGTAGCGTTCGAGATGTCGGACGTCGGGCGGGATGCCGGTAAGCCGGGCGTCGGCGATCTCGATCGGCCAAAGTGTCAGCGGCTGGGTCGTGCGAAATTCGCATTGGGTCGATTCGCCCGCTGGCGCACGGGCCAGCAGCGCGGTGCCGCGCGGTACCGGGATGCCGCGGACCAGGTCGCCTTCCTTGTGGCTGGGGTGGAATTGCGCGACCGCGATCGCCGGCGTCGGCGCGATGTAGTTGGGATAGATGACTTCCAGCAGGCGCTGCGTAAAGCGCGGAAACTCTGCGTCGAGCTTCAGCTGCGTGCGGGCGGACAGGAAGCAGAACGCTTCGATAAGGCGCTCCACATAGGGATCGGCTACCTCGATTCCATGCATGCCCAGGCGTCTGGCCACCTTGGGATGCTGGTTCGCGAACTCTCCCGCCAGCTCGCGCATGTAGGCCAGTTCGCGGTTGTAGTACTCAAGCAGTTGAGGGTCCATGGGGGTCGGGAAGCATCAGTTGGCGTGGATCGACTTGACCTGCATGCGGCTGGTCTCAAGGTCGAGCGAGCTTTGCGCGGTGAAGGTCATCGGATAGGGATCCATGTGGATCAGGCCGGAAATCTCGAACAGCAGCACGTTGTAGCGATGCGGCGCATCCTCCTTCAGCAGGGGCGCGATCCTGAGCGAGCCCGGGATCAGGCGCGGCTCGAAATCCTCGATGGCGCGCTGGACGATGCGGATGATGTCGTCCCATTTGCGTTCGGACAGGTAGCTCCCTGCAAGCGCGGGGACGCCGTAGTTGAGCGTCGAGCTGGCAGCATGTGGATAGCGTGCGCGGTCGATCTCGTCCTCGCGGTTGGTCGTGTTGAGCAGGTAGGTGAGATCGCGCTGGATGATCTTGCGCATCTGTACGCGCGTGACGGTGTATTCCTCCGGCGCTTCCGTCTTGCGGTGCGGTGCCTCGTCGCGCAAGCGGTCGAACAGTGTCGGCAGCAGTTGCGCGTTGGGGCGGCGCGGCGGTCCGGCGCGGCGCAGGGGCCCCGGCGTGCCGCGGTCCGGCCGGTCAGGCGTCTTGCTCATTGTCCGGGGCCCGCTCGCGTTCAGGGCAATAGGCACTGTCCATGGAGACCAGATGGTGTTCGCGCCGGGTCAGCTTGGCAGTGGCGGCTCGGCCTTGCGCGCAATCGATGTCGCCGGCAAAGAGCCACAGCACGTCCGGCGCTCGCGGGAGCGCAAAGAGCTGGCAGTCATCCGCGGCGTCTCCTGCGCCGATGCAGGTATCGATACGACCGGCCACGTCCAGCATGTCGATCAACCTGTCCGCACTGGCGGCTTCGCGAACGAGCGTCTGCAGCGGATTGGGGTCGGACCAGGCAGGCGGGACGGGCGCTCTGGCGCCTGGATCGTGGCGGGCATCGCAAACGCCGACATGGTCGCGATCGCGCAAGACTGTTTCGGCTTCCAGCATGAGCCGCGCCAGCATATCCGAGTCCTCCGCGATGCCGGCGTGGCCGGTGGCCGGCGCCGGGATTCGACCCTGACCGACCAGGTCGAGCAACCCATTCGCGCCGGGCCCGGCGTCGGAAAACGCTCTTGCCGGATCGCCTGGCCATTCGCTCATGTCGCCTCCGCCCAATTCAGGAATTGGCGCTGATGATAATCACAAGGAATGCGGAAATAAATGCGTAAATCCCGATTTATGATTCATGCATTTTTAATATTAGATTTAATTTAATTTTATTGAAAATATGAAGAATCCTATTGTTTGACGTGTGAGTGTGTGTAGGCAGTTGCCCTTTCACGCATTTTCGTTGGCAGTCTGGATAAGGATGGGTGCGAGTCATTGCGGCTTGATTCCTGTGATGGTAATTGCGCACGAGACGGATCGAACTATCCCATAAATGTTGTGATTCGATTTTTATGTCGCCGCGCTATGAATATTCAGATTATGGGTGCAATTGCGGGCCTGAAGATTTGTCAATAGTCTGAAAAAACGCAAAAACAATCGACCGGACTGCTCGCGTTGATGCAGCGAGGATCGGAAGACGCAAGGCATTCGAATGGATATTTCACGCCAGGCCCTGTTTGGCAGACTCAATCCCACCCTGTTCAAGGCGCTGGAAAGCGCAACCGCTTTCTGCAAGCTCCGCGGCAACCCTTACGTGGAGCTGATTCATTGGTTGCACCAGTTGCTGCAGGCGCCCGACGGCGACATGCAGCGCATGCTGACGCATGCGGGTGCGGACCGGGCGGCCCTGGAGGCGGATCTGATCCGGGCACTGGCGACACTGCCGGCAGGTGCTACCTCGGTCAACGATTTCTCGTTCCAGATCGAGACCGCGGTTGAGCGTGCCTGGGTCTACGCCACGCTGGCTTTCGGTGACGACCGCGTGCGCGGGGCCTACCTGCTGACCGCGCTGCTGAAGACGCCCGAGTTGCGCCGCACCGTCCTTGGCGTGTCCGGGCAGTTCGGGAAGGTGCAGGCCGATGATCTCGTCGCCGACCTGCCGGCACAGGTAGCCCGGTCGCCGGAAGCGGCGCAGGCCGCGTATGACGGTAGCGGCCTGGCGCCGGCGGCGCCTGGCGAGGCGAGCGGCGCGATGACCAGCGTGCCCCCTGGCAGCCGGTCGGCGCTGCGCCAGTACTGCCTTGACCTGACCGAGGCGGCACGCGCCGGCGAGCTCGACCCCGTGATCGGCCGCGAGCAGGAGATCCGCACCATGACGGACATCCTGATGCGCCGCCGTCAAAACAACCCGCTGCTGACCGGCGATGCGGGCGTAGGCAAGACGGCCGTGATCGAAGGATTCGCCCGGGCCATCGCGGCGGGGCAGGTGCCGCCGAGCCTGGCAGATGTCCGCCTGCTGAGCCTCGATGTCGGCGCATTGCTCGCCGGCGCCAGCATGAAGGGGGAATTCGAGGCGCGCCTGAAGGCTGTGCTGGAAGAGGCCGACAAGTCCCCCGGGCCGGTGATCCTGTTTATCGACGAAGTCCACACGCTGGTCGGTGCCGGCGGGCAGGCGGGCACCGGCGACGCTGCCAACCTGCTCAAGCCGGCGCTGGCGCGCGGCGTATTGCGCACGATCGGCGCTACCACCTGGACGGAGTACAAGCGCCATATCGAAAAGGATCCCGCGCTCACGCGACGGTTCCAGGTGCTGCAAATCTCCGAGCCGGAAGAGGTCATGGCAATGGCCATGCTGCGCGGGCTGGTTCCCGCTTTCGAGGCGCATCACCAGGTGCTCGTGCGCGATGACGCGGTGCGCGCCGCGGTCAGGCTGTCGCATCGCTACATCCCTTCCCGGCAGTTGCCCGACAAGGCGATCAGCCTGCTCGACACTGCCTGTGCGCGCGTTGCGCTGTCGCAGTACGCGCCGCCGAAGGAGGTCGAATTCCTGCGGCAGCAATTGCAGGCATGCGATACCGAGCATGCACTGCTGGCCAAAGAGACGGCGCTCGGCGCCGCCACGGGCAAGCTGCTGCCGCTGCGGATGGCCGACCTCGATACGCGGCGCGAGCGCTTCGAAGCCGCGCTGGCGCTGGCCGACGATCGGTGGAAGCGCGAACTCGGCCTGGCCAACGACCTGCTTGCCTGCCGGCGGATGCTGAGCCAGGCGCCCGAGCAAGGGCCGCTGACCACGGACGAGGTCCGCCGCCAGCTCGAGGAAATCGAAGCCGGACTGAGCGCGGCCCGAGCCGGCACGCCGCTGGTCCACACCGATGTGAACGAGGCGGTCGTGGCCGAAATCGTCGCGGACTGGACCGGCATCCCTGTCGGCCGGATGGTGGCTGACGAGGTGGCCGCGGTGATGCGGCTGCCGCAGACGCTCGCCGCCAGGGTGATCGGGCAAGACCATGCGCTTGCCCTGCTGGCAGAGCGTATCCAGACCGCCAGGGCGCAGCTGGCCGATCCCGGCAAGCCGGTCGGGGTGTTCCTGCTGGTGGGGCCGTCCGGCATCGGCAAGACCGAAACGGCGCTGGCGCTGGCCGATGCGCTGTACGGCGGCGAGCAGAACCTCATCTCGATCAATCTCTCGGAATTCCAGGAGGCGCATACGGTCTCGACGCTCAAGGGCGCGCCGCCCGGGTATGTCGGCTATGGCGACGGCGGCGTGCTCACGGAAGCGGTGCGCCGCCGGCCGCACAGCGTGGTGCTGCTCGATGAAGTCGAAAAGGCGCATCCCGATGTGCACGAAGTGTTCTACCAGGTCTTCGACAAAGGCTACATGGAGGACGGCGAAGGCCGCCACATCGATTTCCGCAACACCATCCTGCTGCTCACCAGCAATGTGGGATCCGACCTGCTGCTGGACCTGTGTGAGCGCGAGGGCGCGCCACCTGACCTTGCCGCGTTGTCCGAGGCCCTCATGCCCGAGTTGCGCAAGCGGTTCCCCGCGGCATTTCTCGGGCGTCTCGTGGTCGTTCCCTACCTGCCGCTGGCGCCGGACAACCTTGGCCGCATCGCGCGCCTGCATCTGGAGCGGGTCGCTGCACGCCTGCAGACCCAGCACGGCATTGCGTTGAGGTACGCGGATGCCGTGGTCGATCTCATCGTGTCGCGCTGCCCGGTGGGCGAGACCGGCGCGCGCCAGCTGATCGGCTTTATCGAGCAGGTCATCCAGCCGCAGCTCGCGCGGCTCTGGCTGACGGCACTGTCCGGCAAGCAGGATGTGGCGGCCGTCGCCATCGGCCTGTCCGGCACAAAGCCGGGCGAGCTGGCCTATGACATCGAATACCGCTCCGGCCAGGGTCATGCCGAGCCGGGCAATGCCGAAGCCGGACCGGCCCCGATGCCTCCGGCACATCCTTGAAACCCCTTGGGGAGAGCCATGTCCGTTGTGAACAGTTCGCAGAAATTCATTGCGCGCAATCGTACGCCGCGCGTCCAGATCGAGTACGACGTTGAAGTCTATGGCTCGGAGAAGCGCATCGAGCTGCCGTTCGTGATGGGCGTCCTGGCGGACCTGTCGGGCAAGCCCGCCGAGCCGCTGCCACCGGTGGCCGACCGCAAGTTCCTGGAAGTCGATGTCGACAACTTCGACGAACGCATGAAGGCGATGCATCCGCGCGTGGCATTCGCCGTGCACAACACGCTGTCGGGCCAAGGCCAGCTGCTGGTCGACATGACCTTCGAGAGCATCGAAGACTTCTCGCCGGCCGCCGTGGCCGGCAAGGTCGATGCGCTCAGGCAGCTGCTCGAAGCCCGCACGCAGCTTGCCAACCTGCAGACCTACATGGACGGCAAGTCGGGCGCCGAGGCGCTGATCAACCGGCTGCTCCAGGATCCCGCGCTGCTGCAATCGCTTGCCAGCGCACCCCGCACTCAGACCAGCGAAGACAAGGGCGAAGCCGATCCCAGCTGAATCGCCCGGCTGCTTGCCTACCTGAACCACTTCATCGAGCAAGGAATCCATGGCTTCCGCCCAACCAACACAGACCCAAGCGGCAGCGGCCGCTGAGCATGCCGCTGACCACGCCGCCGACCACGCTGACTTCGCCGCGCTGATCAGCCGCGAGTTTTCCCCCAAGACCGAGCAGGCGCGCGAGGCCGTCGACCTCGCCGTCAGGACGCTGGCCGAACAGGCGCTCGCCAGCGCCTGCACCCTGAGCGACGATGCCTACAAGAGCATCGAGGCCATCATCGCCGCCATCGACAAGAAGCTGTCCGAACAGATCAACCTGATCCTGCACCACGCGGATTTCCAGAAGCTGGAGTCCGCGTGGCGCGGCCTGCATCACCTGGTCGCCAACACCGAAACCGACGACAAGCTGCGGATTCGCGTGATGGACGTGTCCAAGGAAGAGCTGCGCCGCACGCTGCGCCGCTACAAGGGCATCGGCTGGGACCAGAGTCCCTTCTTCAAGCGCATCTACGAGGAAGAGTATGGGCAGCTCGGTGGCGAGCCCTATGGCTGCCTGGTGGCCGACTACTACTTCGACCACACGCCGCCGGACGTGGAGCTGCTCGCTTCGATGGCAAAGATCTCGGCCGCTGCCCATGCTCCGTTTATCGCCGGCGCCTCGCCCTCGGTGTTGCAGATGGATTCGTGGCAGGAGCTGGCCAATCCACGCGACCTGTCCAAGATCTTCCAGAACCTGGAATACGCGCCATGGAATGGCCTGCGCAGCTCGGAAGACGCGCGCTATGTGGGCCTGGCCATGCCGCGCTTCCTGGCGCGCCTGCCGTATGGCATCCATACCAATCCCGTCGATGCCTTCGATTTCGAGGAAGACACCGACGGCGCCGATCATCGCAAGTATGTGTGGAGCAACGCGGCCTACGCGATGGCGGTCAATGTCAACCGCTCCTTCAAGCTCTACGGCTGGTGCACGCTGATCCGGGGCGTCGAGAGCGGTGGCGTGGTGGAGAACCTGCCGTGCCATGCCTTCCCGACCGACGACGGCGGCATCGACACCAAATGCCCGACCGAGATTGCGATCTCGGACCGCCGCGAAGCCGAGCTGTCGAAGAATGGATTCATCTCGCTGGTGCATCGCAAGAACACCGACTACGCGGCCTTTATCGGCGCCCAGTCGCTGCAGAAGCCTGCGGAGTACTACGACGCCGACGCGACCGCCAATGCCAACCTCTCCGCCCGGCTGCCGTATCTGTTTGCCTGCTCGCGCTTCGCCCATTACCTGAAGTGCATCGTGCGCGACAAGATCGGCGCGTTCAAGGAGCGCGAGGACATGCAGCGCTGGCTCAACGAATGGATCATGAACTACGTCGATGCCGACCCGGCCAACTCCTCGCAGGAGACCAAGGCCAGGCGCCCGCTGGCGGCCGCAGAAGTGCTGGTGGAAGAAATCGACGGCAATCCCGGCTACTACAGCGCCAAGTTCTTCCTTCGCCCGCACTTCCAGCTGGAAGGCCTGACGGTCTCGCTACGGCTGGTGGCCCGGCTGCCATCGGTCAAGGACGCCGCATAGCCAACGTCGGGGCTTGATTCGGGCCGGAAATGCCCACGGCAAGGCCATGCATCCGTGGCAAGGATGCGATGCCTGCCGTGGCCCTTGTCCGCAGTTTCTGATTTATGTAAAGGAGTGACGCAATGGCACAGGACATCTTCCTGAAGATCAACGGCATCGATGGCGAATCGCAGGATTCGTCGCACAAGAACGAGATCGAGGTGCTCGCGTGGGACTGGAGCATCGAGCAACAGTCGACCATGCACGCCGGCAGTGGCGGCGGCGCCGGCAAGGCGACGGTGTCGGACCTGTCCTTCGAGCACTACATCGATCGCGCTTCGCCCAATCTGATGAAGTACTGCCTGACCGGCAAGCACATCAACGAAGCGGTGCTGGTGGTGCGCAAGGCCGGCGGCAACCCGCTCGAGTACCTGAAGCTCACCATGACCGACGTGATTGTCACCAAGGTCAGCCCGAGGGGCTCGGTGGACGATGAAGTCCGCATGCGCGAGCAGGTGGCGCTGTCGTTCTCCCGGGTCAAGCAGGAGTACGTGGTGCAGAACGCCCAGGGCGGCAGCGGCGGCGCCGTGACGGCGGGCTACGACATCAAGGGCAACAAGGAAGCTTGACCCACGCCGGGCGTGGTGTCCCTGCCGTTAGCTGTGACAGCGGCGATCGGCAGGGATCCAGCCTGGCACGCGCCCCTATTTTTCGCGCGGTCGCAGGAGATTGCAGTGAGCCTACGCATCATGGCGGCATTGGCCGCGGCATTGCTGTGCGCCTGCTCGGCGGCGCAGCCGGACGCCTCCCGGGAACAGATCAAGCTCGTGCTGGCTGTCGATGCCAGGCCGAGCGTCAACCCGGACGAGCTGGGCCGCGCTTCGCCCGTTCTCGTTCGCATCTACGAGCTCAAGACGGAAGCGGCGTTCACGAGCGCCGACTACTTCTCGCTCGATCAGAGCGACAACACCGTCCTGACGCAGGACCTGCTGGTGCGCGATGCGTTCGTGCTGCGTCCCGGCGAGTCCCGGTCGATCGAGCGCAAGCTCAACCGCCAGACGACAGCGCTGGGCTTCCTGGTCGGATATCGCGACCTGGGCAAGGCGACCTGGCGCACGGTCTACCCATTGCCGCCTGCACCGGAAGCGGCCTGGTACCGCGCCGTCGTGCCTGCGCGCAAGGTCAGGCTGCAGGTCTTGCTCGACCAGCAAACCATCACCGTTCTGAAGCCCGACTGATTTATGAGCTGGTACAACAAGGTTGTCTGGAGCGAGGGGCTGTTCCTGCGCCCGCAGCTGTTTCAGCAGCAGGAGCGCTATCTGGAGCATTTCGCGCATAAGCGCGCAGCGGCGCTGAGCGCGTTCTTCTGGGGCTTTGCACACCTGGCCATCGACACTGAGGCGCTGGCGCTCGGCAAGCTGGTGGTTGCCGGCGCCGCGGGCATCCTGCAGGACGGCACGCCGTTCGACGCGCCGGCACATGCGCGGCTGCCCGCGCCGCTGGCATTGCGCCATGAGCACCTGAACCAGCGCATCTACCTGTCGGCACCGATTCGCACTCCCAATACGGAAGAAACCACGTTCGACAACGCCGCGGATTCGCTGGCGCGGTATCACAGCTTCGAAGAAGAACTGCTGGATGCCAACTCGATCGGGCAGGGTCCGAAGCTGGTGCAACTGGCCGACTTGCGCCTGCGCCTGCTGCCAGAGAAGGAGCTGACCGAGTCCTGGATCGGACTGCCGCTTGCCAGGGTGGCGGAGATCCGCGCCGACGGCAGCGCCACGCTCGATCCGGCGCTGATCCCGCCGGTCAACGTGTACACCGCCAGCGCCTTGCTGACGACGTGGCTGGGCGAACTGCACGGCCTGGTGCGCCTGCGTGCCGGTGCGATGGCCGAACGGCTTGCCGCGGCCAGCACCCGCGGCGGAGATGCCGCCGAGGTGTCGGAGTACCTCATCCTCCAGCTGCTGAACCGGCACGAACCGGTGCTGACGCATATGCTCGAGGCCAAGGCCGCGTCGCCCGAGGAACTCTATGTCTTGCTGACGGCACTGGCCGGCGAGCTCTCTACCTTTGTCCGCACCGCAACCCGGCGGCCGCAGTCGTTTGGCGCCTATCGCCACGACGAGCCCCACACCTGCCTGAAGCCGGTGGTCGATGACCTGCGCTTCCTGCTCAACGTGGTGCTGGAGCGCAGCGCACAGCGCATCGAGCTGCGCGACCAGTTCCACGGCATCCGGCTCGCGGTGCTGGAGCCGAACGAGTTCGGGCGCTTCCACACCTTCGTGCTGGCCGTTGGCGCGCAGATGCCGCCCGACGTGCTGCAGCAGCAATTCCCGGCCCAGGCCAAGGCGGGCCCTTCGGAGCGCCTTGCCGAGCTGATCCGCTCGCATCTTCCCGGCATCCCGCTGCGGCCGCTGCCGGTGCCGCCGCGTCAGATTCCGTTCAACGCGGGCCAGGTCTACTTCGAGCTGTCCCAGGACCATCCGCTGTGGGAGCAGGTCCAGCGCTACGGCGGCCTGGCGTTGCACGTGGCCGGCCATTTTCCGGAAATCCGTCTTGAATTGTGGGGAGTGCGCAGCTGATGGAAGACGCAGTCGAAACCACCGGTCGCGGCATGCCGGACGACGAGACCATGCCGTCGTCCGCCATCGGGGACGCTGTCAACGGCGCCGCATCGGCATCCGCGGACACTACCGCGCCTGGGCGTACGGCATGGTGCTGGAGCACGCCTGAAACGCCGGAGCAGCGCGCCGCGCGCATCGCGGCCAGCGCCAATCCGCTGCTTGCCGCGGCGCAACCGCTGCTGCGCACGCTGGCCGACATGCCGGCGCACTTGCCCGGTGCTGGCGCGGTGCAAGCGCTGAAGCAGATGCTGATGCAGGAGATCCGGCAGTTCCAGACGGTCTGCGAGCGCGCCAACCTGCGCCGCGAGCATGTGCTTGCCGCGCGCTACACGCTCTGCACCGCGCTGGATGAAGCCGCCAACGCGACCCGCTGGGGCGAGGCCGGTGACTGGGCCACGCAAAGCCTGCTGATCCAGTGCCACCAGGAGGGAGACGGAGGCGAGAAAGTGTTCCAGCTGCTGGGCCGGCTGGTGGCATCGCCGCAGGAGCACATGCATGTCATCGAGCTGGTCTACCAGGTGTTGTCGCTGGGCTTTCGCGGGCGCTACGGCAAGCGGTCCGAAGGACCGCGCGAGCTCGACGAGATCCGCCAGCAGCTGTTGAACCTGATCGCCGGCGCGCGCGAAAGTGTGCCGCGCGAGCTGTCGCCGCACTGGCGTGGCGCGGCGCCCGGCAGGCTGCGGCTGCTGCGTTCGGTGCCGGTGTGGATCACGGCCTGCGTGTTGTCGCTCGGCATTGCGGCATTGTTCGGCTGGTACAAGTATCGGCTGCTCGACGGCACTGATGCGCTGGCGCAGCAGATCGTCGCCATCGGCCACGCCGCGCCGCCGGATCCGCCGCAGGCACTGCGGCTGGCGACGCTGCTGCGGGCGGAGATCGCCCGCGGCGTCGTGAGCGTCAGCGAAGACGACAGGCGCAGCGCGGTCACGTTCCGCGGCGACGACATGTTCGCCGCCGGCCAGGTTGATGTCAGCAAAAAGGTCCTGCCGGTGCTCGACATGGTAGCCGGGGAGATCGGCAAGGTCGCCGGACAGGTCACCGTCGTCGGCCATACCGACAACGTTCCGATCAAGACCGCACGCTTTCCTTCCAACCAGGTGTTGTCCGAAGAGCGCGCGGCCGTCGTCGCGGAATACCTCGCCGGCAAGGGCGTTGCCAAGGGCAGGCTGGTGGCGGTGGGCAAGGGCGACAGCGAGCCGGTTGCGGGCAATGCGTCGCCCGCCGCGCGCGCGCAGAACCGCCGCGTGGAAATCGTGGTGACGCATTGAGAGAGAGTCCGGTATGGAATTGCTGAAACGTTGCCTGGCCGTGCTGTTCTCGCGTCAGATGCTGGTGTACGTGGCGCTGGCGCTTGCCGCGACCGCGATCTGGTTCATCGGTCCGCTGCTGGCGTTCAATGGCTTGCGGCCGTTGGCGGGGATCGGCATGCGGGTGGCTGCCATCGTGCTGCTGCTGGCGCTGGCATTGCTGCTGGTGCTGCGCTGGTCGGTGGCGGTGATCGGGGTTGCCGTGCTCTGCCTGGCGATCTGGCATGCCGGGCCGTTGCTTGCCGTCGGTGCCGCCCATCCGCTCGCTTCCGACGTCGTACGGGTCGTCGTCATCGCGGTGCTTGTCTTTCTCCTTGCGGCCTATGAAGTGTTTCGCTTCCTGCGCCGCTCGCAGGGGAACGATTCGTTGCTGCAGAAGCTGCTGAACCTTGGCGGAAAGCGTCCGGAGGCCGTTGCCAGCGATGGGCTCGCCATCCTGAACGAGACGTTGCAGAAGGCGCTGAGGCAGCTCAAGGGGATGCGCGGCGGTGGCGGGATCGGTAGCGTCCTGGAAGGCAGGCGCTATCTGTACGAACTGCCGTGGTACATGATTGTCGGCGTCGCGGGCGCGGGCAAGACCACCGCCTTGCTCAACGCCGGCCTGCAGTTCCCGGTGCCCGAGCAGATGAGCGCCGCCGCGATTGCCGGCAAGGATCGCGGCACCCTGACTGCCAGCTGGTGGCTCTCGAACGAGGCGGTGCTGATCGACACGGCCGGTCGCTATGCCAGCCATGGCCAGGATCCGAAGGTCGACCAGGCCGAGTGGACCGGCTTCCTCGCGATGCTGCGCAGGTATCGCAGCCGGGCGCCGATCAATGGCGCGGTGCTTGCCATCAGCGCCCGAGACCTGCTGACGCAGTCGCCCGAAGCGCGCATGCGCCAGGCGGCCAGCCTGCGCGCCCGGCTGGCCGACCTGCGCACGGACCTCGGCATCCGGTTCCCGGTCTATGTGATCGTCACCAAGCTCGACCAGTTGGCGGGCTTCGGCGCTTACTTCCAGTACCTGAGCAGCGAGGGGCGCGCACAGCCGTGGGGCTTTACCCTCCCGCATGACGACCGCAAGGCCAGCCGCTCCGATGGGCCCGATGCCTTCGCGCAGCGCTGCCGCACGGAGATGGCGCTGCTGGTCGACCGGCTGCAGGCAGGACTCGATGCGCGGCTCTATGAGGAGTACGACCCGCAACGCCGCAAGGACCTGTTCGCGCTGCCACAGGAGTTTGCCGGCCTGGCCGAGCCGATCGTCGACATGCTGGCGCAGGTGTTTCTCGATTCCCGCTATGACGATACCGAAAGCACCCACATGCTGCGCGGCGTGTATTTCACGAGTGCGGTCCAGACCTCGTCAACGGTGGTGGCGGACCACGAAACCGTGCTCAGGCGCCTGCAGCGCAACCAGGCCGACACCATGGAAACGCCCGAGCATGCCTTCCCTGCCACGGACGAAGCCATTGCCGCTTCCGCGGCGGCACAGGCGACGGGCCATCGCAGCTATTTCCTGCAGGACGTCTTCAAGCGCGTGATCGTGCCCGAAGCCCACCTGGTGAAGCCGAACCTGCGCTGGGAATTTCGCTTCCGCCTGCTGCGGCTGCTCGGCCACACGCTGGCCGTGGTGATTTTCCTGTGGCTGGGCGCTGCGCTCTATACCAGCGATGGGCAGAACCGCGCCTACCTGCAGTCGGTGCGGCAGAAGGCCGGGGCGCTGGCCGCCACGGTCGCCGCCTTTTACAAGGCGCCGCAGCCGGGCACGATGCCCGAGGTGCTGTCGGCCGCGCGCGACCTGCCTGCCTATGCAGGGCTGGTGCTGGCCGATCCGCCGCTGGCATGGCGCTACGGTCTCTACAGCGTGCCACCGGTCCTCGATGCTTCGGCCCGGACCCACGTCAGGCTGCAGGACAACCTGCTGGTGCCGTACCTGGTGCGCCGGGTCGAATCGGTGCTCGAAAGCGCGGTGGCCGCGCGCGATGCCAGGCAGACCTACGACACGCTGCGCGTCTACCTGATGCTGCACGAGAAGGACAGGTTCAGCGCCCCGGAGGTGCGGGCATGGGTGCAGAGCGACTGGGCCACTGGCAACGGCGCGGTCGCCTTTGGCGGCAGGGTCGCCGTGCTGGAACACCTGGATGGCCTGCTGGACGGCAGCCGGCCGGTGCAGTCGCCCTATGCCCGGAACGAAGCACTGATCCGCTCGGCGCGGGAGTTCCTCGACGGCAACACCTCGATCGAGCGGCTCTACGACCGCGCCAAGGCGGCCATGCTGGAAGCCGCGCCCCACGACTTCACGCTGGTGCGGGCGGTCGGGCCGCAGGCCGGAACGGTTTTTACGCGGGCCAGCGGCGAACCGCTGGAGCGGGGCATTCCCGGGCTCTTTACCTATGCCGGCTATCACGATCTCTTCAATGCGCGCTTGCCGGAGTTTGTCGGCAAGGCGCAGGCGGTCGATGCCTGGGTGATGGGGCGCACGGGCCAGGATGGGGCACAAAAAAAAACGCTTGAGGCCGCAGCCGGCAAGCCGGGCGACAACGGTCCGCTGACGCGCGAGATCCGCCGCCTGTACCTGGAGGAGTATGCGCGTCGCTGGATCGCGTTCCTTGGCGACATTCGCACGGTGACCGGCGGCAACCTTGCTTTTGACCTGGAGATCCTGCGCAATTTCGCCGCGCCGGACTCGCCGCTGGCCCGGCTCGGCCGCGCCGCGGTGGAGGAGACCACGCTCTCCACACCCTCCCGGCCGCTCGCGCCGCAAGACCCGTCGCTGGCGCAGAAGGCGCTGTCCGTGCTCGACAAGACTGGCGGACGGGTACAGGCGCTGAGTGCGCGCGCCGAAGCGCGCCAGGAGCGCGAACTGGTCGACAACCGCTTTGCCGCGCTGCGCGAGGTCGTGACCGGCCAGGCCGATGCCGCGGCGCCGGACGCGCAGGCAGCAGGGGCCAAGCCGCGGCTGGACGCAATTGCCGGCATGGTCAACGCCTACTACACCACTTTGGTGGTAGCCAACAACGCTCTGAATACCCGCAACCTGCCGCCGCCGGCCGACACCGGCGCGCAGTTGCGCATGGAAGCGGCCAGGCTGCCCGCGCCGTTCGCCGCAGTGCTGGCCGACCTGGTGGTGCAGGGCACGCGCGATGTCAACAAGGGCATTGGCGAGATCCTGGTGGCGCAGATGGATGCAATGATCGGCGAAAGCTGCCGCAGCGCCATCGACGGCAAGTACCCTTTCGCCCCCGCGACGGCGCAGGACGTCGATCCGGAAGACTTCGCGCGGATCTTTGCCGCCGGTGGCATGCTCGACGACTTTTTCCAGAAAGTGCTGGCGCCGCACGTCGATACCACCATCTCTCCCTGGCGCTACAAGCTGACCGCGCCGGACGTGCCGCCGGTGGCCGGGCCGAGCCTGGTGCCGTTCCAGCGCGCACGGGACATCCGCGAGGTGTTCTTCCGCGAGCCGGGCGCGAAGCGCCTGGCGTGGAAGGTCGACCTGAAGGTCGTCGGGCTCGATCCCGAAATCGTCGAGCTGAACCTGGACTTCGACGGACAAGGGCAGCGCTACGTGCATGGTCCGGTGGTGCCGCTGAAGATCACCTGGCCGGGGCCGCGTGGCGGCCAGGGCGCACAGATCAGCGCCAGCCCGCGCATCCGCCCGGAGACTTCGACGCTGGCCGCCAGCGGCCCGTGGGCACTGATGCGGGTAGTGGCAAGGGGAAAACTGGCCGGGTCGGCCAGCGCCAGCCATTTCGTGGCGGAGTACGACTTCGATGGCCGCAAGGCGCGGCTGGACATCAGCACCGGCAGCCTGGCCAATCCGTGGACGACGGGCTTGCTGCAGGGCTTCGAATGCCCGGGGCGTTCGGGATGATGACGCCCGCCGCGCCGGGTAGCGGCAACCACCTGCTGCGGCTGGCGCAGCCGGTGATCTGGGTGCTCGACGAGCTGACGCCGGAACTCGATTCCGCGGCGCGCCTGGAGACGCTGCAGGAAGCCGCGCACACGCGCCTGGCGAACTTCCGCCAGGCCTGCCGCGCGGCGGCGTTGCCGGCGGAGGATGTGGAGGCGGTCCACTATTGCCTGTGCGCGGCGCTGGACCAGGCGGGCCGCTGCGTGCAGGGACGCTCCGGTGCGTGCCGTGGGGCCTGGCTGCGGCGCGGCCTGCTTGCGGCGCACTACGGCGAAACGGATCGCGGCAGCCGCTGCCGCGCACTGGTCGCCGGGCTGCAGCAGCGAGCCGGCGTTCATGCCGACGCGCTTGAAGTCATTGCATACCTGGTCGGGCGCGGGCTCACGGATGAACGCGGACGGCCACCGGCAGAGCTGGTGCCGCGGATCCGGCCGGCGACTCGCGAGATCATGGCGCTGAGACCGGCCCCGCCATGGCAAGCGCCGCCCGAAGCGCCGGCGCCCGGCGCCCGGCCGCTGCTTGCCGTCGCCGCAGCGGTCTTTCTTGTCGCTGCCGTCTTCATGGTGGTCCAGGCGACGCGCCAGGACGCCGCGACCGATGCGCTGGCACCGCGGCTGGAGCGGCTGGCACGAGCCGCGTTCCCGCCGGCAGACACGCTGGAGCGGGACATCGAGCAGGCCTTCGCCCGGCAACTCGCCAGCGCAGCCGTCCGTGCCGATGTGCGTAGCGATCGCCTGCACCTCGTCTTTCAGGACGGTCTGTCATTTCTGCCCGGGCAGGCGCAACTGCCGCCAGCGCTGGCCGAACAGCTCGACAAGCTGGCGGACCTGCTCGACGGCCGGGCCGAATGGATCACGGTGGTCGGGCACGCCGACGATTCGCCGATGGCGCAAGGCGCGTATCGGTCCAACCAGGCTTTGTCGGAAGCGCGCGCGCAAGAGGTGGCCGGCTACCTGCAGGCGCGCGGCCTGGCACCGGTGCGGGTAGAAGCCATCGGACGGGGCGCCGCGCAGCCCGTGGCAGACAACCGCACTGCCAAGGGCCGGTTGCTGAACCGCCGGGTCGAGGTCTTCGCCGGCATTCGCTAGGCGCGACGCCGGCTGCGCGCCAGCCGGCATGGGAATTGCTGCGTTTTTCGTATCGCCGCGCCAGCCAGGTGCTGCGACGGTGACTATATTAGGGGCATCGGCTCCGACATCGGAACGGCATTCCCCATGGCATATACCCACACCATCGGCATTCAGCGCCATGTCTTCGACAATCTGCGCACGCTGCTGGCCAAGGCCAGCCCGGCGCGCTCCGGCGATGCGCTCGCCGGCATCGCCGCCGCCAGCGAGCAGGAGCGCATGGCCGCCCGCCTGGCGCTGGCCGACGTGCCCCTGGCGCAGTTCCTCAATGAGGCGCTGGTGCCATATGAAGAGGACGAAGTCACGCGCTTGATCGTCGACCGGCACGATGCTTCCGCTTTTGCCGCGATCGGTGTCACGACCGTCGGCGACCTGCGCAACTGGCTGCTGCGGCACGAAACCGACAGCGCCACGCTGGCGCGCGTCGCGCCGGGCATCACCCCCGAGATCGCGGCCGCGGTCAGCAAGCTGATGCGCAACCAGGACCTGGTGGCGGTGGCGCGCAAATGCCAGGTAGTGACGCGCTTTCGCAATACCGTCGGCCTGCCGGGGCGGCTGGCGGTGCGGCTGCAGCCGAACCATCCTACCGACGATCCCAAGGGCATCGCCGCTTCCATCATCGACGGCCTGCTGTACGGGTGCGGCGACGCCACCATCGGCATCAATCCCGCCTCGGACAACCTGGGCGCCATTGTCTCGCTGTTGCATATGCTCGATGCGCTGCGCAGCCGCTTCGATATTCCCACGCAGTCGTGCGTGCTGACCCACGTCACCAACACGTTGCGCGCGATCGCGCAGGGCGCGCCGGTCGACCTGGTGTTCCAGTCGGTGGCGGGCAGCGAACGCGCCAATACGGCCTTCGGCATCAGCCTGGCGCTGCTGGCCGAAGCCCACGACGCCGCGCAGGGGCTGGCTCGCGGCACCGTCGGCGACAACGTCATGTATTTCGAAACCGGGCAGGGCAGCGCGCTGTCGGCCAACGCCCACCATGGCGTCGACCAGCAGACCATGGAGGCGCGCGCCTACGCCGTGGCGCGCGCGTTCTCCCCGCTGCTGGTGAATACGGTGGTGGGCTTTATCGGGCCGGAATACCTGTACGACGGCAAGCAGATCATTCGCGCCGGGCTGGAGGACCACTTCTGCGGCAAGCTGATGGGCGTGCCGATGGGCTGCGACGTCTGCTACACCAACCATGCCGAGGCCGACCAGGACGACATGGATACGCTGCTGACCCTGTTCGGCGTGGCCGGCATCAATTTCATCATGGGCGTGCCCGGCGCCGATGACATCATGCTGAACTACCAGAGCACTTCATTCCACGATGCGCTGTACCTGCGCGAAGTGCTGGGCCTGCGCCCCGCGCCGGAGTTCGAGCAATGGCTGCAGCGCATGGGCATCGCCGATGCCGCCGGCCGGCTGCTGGAGCCATCCGAACGCCAGCCGCTGCTGCAGATGGCGCACAGCCTGTAAGGCCCGGCCCCTGGCCATTCATCAGGAAACGCCATGTCCGACCTTCCTTCGCCCCCTGCCGATCCCGCCGCTACGCACGACGCCGATCCATGGCAGCGCCTGCGCCAGTTCACGCGCGCGCGCATTGCACTGGGCCGCACCGGCCACAGCCAGACCACCGATGCCGTGCTGGCGTTCGGACTGGCCCATGCGCAGGCGCGCGATGCCGTGCACCTGCCGCTGGACGCCGATGCCGTAGCCGGCGCACTGCGCCAGGCCGGGCTCGACCACGTGCTTGTCCACAGCGCAGCGCCCGACCGCACCCATTACCTGCGGCGCCCGGACCTCGGCCGGGGCCTGGATGACGAGAGCAGGGCGCGCCTGGCCGCGGCGCGGCCGCAGCAGGCGCCCGATGTCGTGTTCGTGATTGCCGACGGGCTTTCGGCGCTGGCCGCGCAAACGCACGCGGTGGCGGTGCTGGAGGCGACGCGCCAGCGGTTGCCGCGGGCATGGCATATCGGACCGGTGGTGGTGGCGGAACAATCGCGCGTAGCGCTTGGCGACGATATCGGCGCCGTGCTTGGCGCGCGCCAGGTGGTGATGCTGATCGGCGAACGGCCCGGACTGAGTTCGCCCGACAGCCTCGGCATCTACCTGACCTACGCCCCGCAACCGGGCCGTACCGATGCCGAGCGCAACTGCATCTCCAATGTGCGGCCCGAAGGATTGCCCTACGCGCAGGCCGCGCAACGCCTGGTGTTCCTGCTGCGCGGTGCCGTGGCACTCGGGCGCTCGGGCGTGGACCTGAAGGACGACAGCGAGCACGCAATGGCTGGCGACGCGCCGCCGGCAGCGGCATTGCCGGACCTCGAATGAAAACGGCCACCGCGGGATCTGATCCCGCGGTGGCCGCAGCGCAGCGTCGCCGCGCTACATCATGCGGCGCGAGAAATGGCCCGGCGTGGCATCCGACATCAGGTCCATGAACTGGTCCCGTGTCATGTGCACCAGTTCCTGGTGGTCGCCGCCTTCGAAATACACCTCAGGCTGCTCCATCAGGCTGTCGTCCACATAAGTCTGCATGCCATATGCCATGGCGACCGGCGGAATCGCGCCAAGGTCGCAATCCTTGAAGATCTCGCGGATTTCATCCTCATGCGCGAGCACCAGGTCGCGGCCGGTCTGCTCGCAGATGGCAGCCAGCTGCAGGTGATGGCTCGAAGGGATCACGGCGGCGACATAACCGCGCTCGTCCTCGAGCAACAGGGTCTTGGCCAGAC
Organism: Cupriavidus oxalaticus; assembly: GCF_038900635.1. Classification (GTDB taxonomy): domain Bacteria; phylum Pseudomonadota; class Gammaproteobacteria; order Burkholderiales; family Burkholderiaceae; genus Cupriavidus; species Cupriavidus oxalaticus_B. Next base: position 202,915 of record NZ_JAYMRX010000007.1, read on the forward strand.
GGTCTCCGGGAATGTGCGCCGCCTCGGCAGTGGCCATGCTGCTGAGGGTGTAGGGGTGGCGGATGATGTCGTACTGGGTATTCTTGCTGCTCAGGCAGTTTGCGAGCGTGCTAGACAGGGCCATGGTTGCTCCTCAGGACAGGGATACACCTACGGTTATCCTTGTGCTCCTAATATAGTGCCTGGCGCCGTGCCCAACGGCTCCCGATCCGCCTCGCAATGCTAGCAGTGCAGCCGCGGCCACACCGCCTGCAGTTCCGTTTTCAGGAAGTTCAGCAGGTAGCGCGTAGCCAGCGTCTGGTAGCGGTTTGGCATGGTCAGCATGTACAGCCGGCTGCCGAACACGCTGATGCGGTAATCCGGCAGCAGCTGCACCAGCCCGCCGCTCGCCAGTTCCTCGCCGATCGCGTAGATCGGCGTGATGCCGATGCCGAGGCCGGCCACCACCCCTTCCTTCAGGAAGCCGAAGTTATCGGAACTGAGCGTCGGTTCCAGCACCACCTGGTCGCGGGCTTCCTGCGCTTCACTGCCGGGCCGCGTTCCCGCGACCTTCAGCTTTTGCCCGACCGGCGAGGCGCAAACGATCGCATGCCCTTGCAGGTCGGCGAGTGTGTGGGGCGCCGGATGGTCTGCCAGGTAAGCGGGCGAAGCGCAGATGACCCAGTCCACCGTGCCGATCTCCGTGGCGATGACCGAATCGGGCGGCGTGGAAATGATGCGCAGCGCCACGTCCACATCCTCGGATACCAGGTTGTGCACGCGGTTGTCGAAGACGACATCGAGGGTGATGTCGGGATAGCGCTGCTTGAACTGCACCAGCAGCGGCGACAGTATCGTATGGCCGAGGCCGGTGGGGACCGAAAGCCGCACATGACCCTGCAGGCTCTTGCCCATGTTGCTGATCAGCGCATTGGCAGCCGCCACCTCGCCGAGGATATTGCGCCCGTGCTCGTAGAGCCCGGCTCCTACCGGCGTGGGCTCGACATGGCGGGTGGTCCGCCGCAGCAACTGTACGCCGAGCTCTTCTTCCAGCGCCTTCAGCCGGTAGCTGACATTGGCGCGCGTCATCTTGAGCTTGCGCGCGGCCGCGCTCAGGTTGCCGGCGTCGACGATGTCGACGAACAGGCGCAAGGCGTTGAGGTCCATGGCTACAAGGAAAGAAAAAGGGCCGGCCCCGCCGCATGGCGGGTGCCGGCCCCGTATATTGCCATGCTGGCGCGCCCGCGCGGCAGCATGGCCGGGACTTCAGTGCTCGTGGTGCAGATACTTCGCCTGGCGCGGCAGGCGCAGGCTGACCAGGAAGGCAATCGCCATCATCGCGGTCACGTACCAGTAGAACGCTGTCTCGTGGCCAAGGGTCTTCATGCCGAGCGCCACGTATTCGGCGGAGCCGCCGAAGATCGCGTTGGCAATGGCATAGGCCAGGCCCACGCCGAGCGCGCGTACCTCGGCCGGGAACATCTCGGCCTCCACGATAACGCTGATCTGCCCACCCCCGCAATGTGCTGCGCCGCAGCATGGGGGGAAGGCCGGCACGGTGCCGGCGGGGTTTGAAGGGGATTGTCCAGCCAGCGGGACAGTGTGTCCCGCGATGTGTCCGCCCGGGAAGGCTTTCCAGATTGGCCGTCGCTTGCACCGAACGCGACTCTGGGCAATGATGCGATCCACACCGTCAACCGGCCCCGACGCGCCCCCCGTTTGCCATGCACCGCTTGATGCGCCGCTGGCTGTGCGTGCCTTTGTTCATTGCCGGCGCCAGTGCCTCTGCCCAGGACCTGGTCGAATGCAAGCGGATCGAGCATGACCAGCTGATTGCCGCCACCCAGGAAACGCTGCTGTTCCTGCGCTGCCGCGCGCGCCAGGTAGCCTACGAAGCGCCACGCCTCAAAGGCGTATCGCAGCGCTTCAAGGACGACCTGATTTTCGCTTGCCTGGACCAGGCGGACGCGGTCGAGCACCAGTTGCGCGTGCGCCATGGCTATTCTCGCGAAGCGCTGGCGCGCCAGCGCTGTACCCCACCGGACGGCGCGCCCGGCTGAGCCACGCAACCGCCGTCAGCAAGCCGCCGCGAGACGGCTCACACTCCGAGGTCCACACTTCGCGGCTCACACTTCGCGCGTCATTCCGGCCAGGTCGATCCACTCGCGGAACTGCTCCTCGGTCACGTGTCCGGATGCGATCGCCGCTTCCCGTAGCGACAGGTTGCGCTTTACTGCCAGCTTGGCGATCTCGGCGGCCTTGTCGTAGCCGATATGCGGGTTCAGCGCCGTGACCGGCATCAGCGAGCGCTCCAGCAGCTCGGCAATGCGCTCGCGGTCGGCCTCGACGCCCTCGACCATATGCTCGGCAAAGCTCGACGCCGCACCTGCCAGCAGGCTGACCGACTGCAGCAGGCTGTAGATGATCACCGGCTTGTACGCATTCAGCTCCAGCGTGCCCAGGCCGTTGGCCAGCGTCACCGTGGTGTGGTTGCCGATCACGCGGCAGCAAACCATGGCCAGCGCCTCAGCCTGGGTCGGGTTGACCTTGCCCGGCATGATCGACGAGCCCGGTTCGTTGGCCGGCAGGATCAGCTCGGCGAAGCCGGCGCGAGGCCCCGAGCCCAGCAGCATGAAATCGCGCGCGATCTTGAGGAATGACGAGGCGGTGGTGTTGAGCGCGCCCGACAGGTCGGCCAGCGCGTCATGCGAGGCCTGCAGCGCGTAGCGGTTGGGCGCGGGCTCGAACGGCAGCCCGGTATAGTCGGCCAGCGCGCGCGCAAAGGCCGCGGCAAAGCCATGCGGCGCGTTCAGCCCGGTGCCGACCGCGGTGCCGCCCTGCGCCACCGGCATGGCGCGCAGCATGGCCTGCTGCAGCCGCGATTGCGCATCCGCGACCTGCGTCATGTAGCCCGAGAACTCCTGGCCCAGCGTCAGCGGCACCGCGTCCTGCAGGTGCGTGCGGCCGACCTTGACGATATCGGCGAAGGCTTCCACCTTGCGCGCGAAGGTCTGCTGCAGCTGTTCCAGCGCCGGCAGCAGCTGTTGCTGGATCGCGCGTGTCGCGGCGATGTGCATCGCCGTCGGGAAGCTGTCGTTGCTCGACTGGCTGGCATTGACGTGGTCGTTGGGGTGCACCGGCTTCTTGCTGCCGATTTCGCCGCCGAGCAACTGGATCGCGCGATTGGCGATGACCTCGTTGAGGTTCATGTTGGTCTGCGTGCCAGATCCGGTCTGCCAGACCGATAGCGGAAACTCCTGCGGCCAGCGGCCTTCGATCACCTCTGTGGCCGCCTGCTCGATGGCCTGCGCCAGCTCGGGCGGGAGTACGCCCAGCTCACGGTTGGCGCGGGCCGCGCACAGTTTCAGGACGGCAAAGGCCTCGACCAGCGCGGGCGGCATCTTCTCGTCGCCGATGCGGAAGTTCTGGCGCGAGCGTTCGGTCTGCGCGCCCCAAAGGTGGTCGGCGGGCACCGGGACATCGCCCAGGCTGTCTTTCTCGATGCGGGTGTTGCTGGCGGAAGGGCTGGACATGGACAGACTCCTTTGCAAGGCAAGGGACGGCGCTCGGGCGCCTGTATTGCCGGATGGAAGGAACGTGGCGAAGCGCGGGCGCCGGCAAGTCATGCCGTCTGAAGCCGGGCCGCGCACCGACCGTGCGTGCAGTCCGCCAGATTACGCCGCAGGCGTGCTGCGTGCGCTCAAGTCCATGCTGCCCGCCGGGTTAACCACAATGAAGCGCGCTGCGGCTGACGGGGCGGGCCGGGGCACCGCTACGCCGTCATCTTGAGGCACTGCTCCATGCAAACCGCGCAGGCCCGCGCGCACTCCTGGCAGTGCTCGGCGTCATGGCGCTCGCATTCCTCCTTGCACCACTTGCAGACTTCGGCGCAGTCCTCGCAGACCAGCGGCGCGAACTCGCTGTTGCGCAGCATGTAGGACGCAGCCAGCTGCGCGATGCCGGCGACATCCATGTCCAGCGCGATGCAGCGCGCCATCCTGCGCACGTCCTGCTCTTCCAGGCAGGCCGCGGCGCATTTCAGCGCGGCGGCGGCACAGGCGTTGCACGCGGCGATGCAGTCGGCGTAGCGGGCGGCGTTTTCCTGCACGGTGGGTCGGATCATCGAGCGTCCTCCTTCGGGGGTAGGTGGATGGAACCGTGACTGCCGGCGCGTCGCCGGCAGGCCCGCGCCGCGACTCCCTGGCGGCGGCAAGCGCGGTCCCGTGGCATGCCCGCGGTGATGCGGGCGCCGCAAAGGCGCCGTTACGGGGCATCGTTATCCACAATAGCAGGCGAAAGTCGATCCTGCGGGCCCGGTACTTGCAGCGCCGCGCTGGTTACAATGCCGCCTGCGCCAGGCGTTCCGGATGAGAGGGCGCGGGTATCGTGCCAGGCACCCGGCGCGGTCGTCGGGCACCACTGTCCCCCGATCCGCATCTAACTGGAAGCCGCAGACAACATGACGCATGCTCCGGCTCCGGCCGGGCACGCGACAGGCCGCCAGACGGCCACCCAACAACACACCGCACCGCGCGGCCGCCGTGGCTGCGCCGGGGCAAGCACACCGGCAGCACGGGAAGGAAGGACATCATGGGCGAGGCGAAGAAACGGGGCACCCCCGAAGAGCGTGCGGCACAGGCGCGCGCGAAGATCGAGGCCTTGCGTCCGGCGCAGCTGGTCTGCGGGCACTGCAAGACTGCGTTCAAGCAGTTCGACACCCTCAACGTGCCGGGGCTGCCCGGCATCGACGCCGTGTTCGGAGGAGAGTGCCCCGGCTGCGGCAACGACGTGGTGGTGTTCAAGGGCGCGCCCGAGGCGGTGGCGCAAGCCATGATCGCCTGGGAAAAAATGCTGGGCGCCGATGCCCAGCTTGGCTACCAGTCCAGCGACGGGCGCCATGTCCCGTTCGAGCCGGAAGGCAGCGGCGCGGCAACTGCCGAGGCCGTGCCCGGCAAGCCCGGGGGCACGCTGCATTGACGAGCCGCCGGCCCACGCGGCCGGCACTCTTGGCAGCGGGGCCCCGCACAGGCCTACTGGTGGCTGAGTTCGCCGGCCAACTCCGGCGGACCGATTTCGTAGCGTCCGCGCCCGGCACCCTTGGCCCGGTACAGCAGCACGTCCGCGAGCCGCATCAGCTCGCGGTCCTGCACCGGCCCGCCGTGGTAGAGCGCCACGCCGATGCTGACGTCGACGTCAGCTGACACGCCGTCGACGTTGAACGGCGCGTCCATCGCCTGCAGGATCGCCTGCGCCACGCGGCGCGCTGCCGCGGGCTGGGCCAGCTCTTCCAGCACCACCGCGAACTCGTCGCCGCCCAGCCGGGCGACGGTGTCGGCCGCGCGCACGCAGGCGCGCACGCGTTGCGCGAACGCCTGCAGCAGCTGGTCGCCGGCGGCATGGCCGTGGATGTCGTTGACTGCCTTGAAGCGGTCCATGTCCAGGTACAGCAGCGCCATCAGGCCGCCGTGCTCGCGGCTGCGCGCCATGGCGGCCTGCAGTTGCCCTTCGAAAGCACTGCGGTTCAGCAGCTGGGTCAGGTGATCGGTGCGAGACATGCGTGCCAGTCGCTGGTTTTCGAGCTTGCGCTGGGTAATGTCCTGCACGTGGATATGCACGCCGACCACTCCGCTGCCGTCCGCGCTCCATTCCGGACGCAGGCTGGTCTCCATGCAGTGGTATTCCGGCTCGGGATCCTCCGACTCGAAGGTCACCGCGGTGCCGGCCAGCGCGCGCTGCAGGAAGGGCTGCGCGCGCGCATAGCGCGTCTCGCCCAGCACTTCGCGCACGGTCTTGCCGCGCAGCTCGTCGAGCTTCAGGCCGAATACGTGCTCGTAGGCGATGTTGTTGAAGACGTAGCGCTCATCGGGATCGACAAAGGCCAGCAGCGACGGCAGCGTGTCGGTCACGGCGCGCAGGCGCCGCTCGCTGCGGTCCAGCGCCTGGCGGCGCTCGCGCACGTCGCGCATCAGCCTGGCGAAGGCGCGCGACAGGTCGCCGATCTCGTCGCGCTGCGGCCGCGCCGGCAGCCGCTCGAACGCCGACAGGTCGCTGGCGCTGGCCAGCACCACCTTGTGCAGCCGGGTCAGCGGTCCAAGCAGGCGCCGCACCGCCAGCCAGATCAGCATGGCCACCAGCGCCAGCGCCAGGCCGGCCAGGACCAGGAAGCGCTGCTGCATCTGGCGCAGCGGTGCGTAGGCTTCGCGTGCCGGCAGCAGCGCCACCAGTTCCCACCCCGTGGTCGACATCAGGTAGCGCGCGATCACCGGGCGCGCCGGCGTCAGGAATTCCAGCGTCGCGGGGCTGTCGTCCTCGCCGCAGGTATCGCCCACGCTCAGCGCCGGCTGGCGTGCCTGCGCCGGGACCGGATGGCGAATATAGACCGGATCGCGTCCGGCCGAGACCAGGCAGTAGTAGCCGGTGGTGCCGAGCCGGTTATGCAGGATCTCGACCAGGAAATTGGCGCGCGCCATGTCCAGCCAGCCGCCGACGATCCCGACGAAAGCATTCTGCGGCGACATGACCGGCACGGCCACCATGATGCCGACCTGGCCGGTGGTGCGCGAGCGGATCGGCGGCGAGACCACCGGCGCGAGCGTGCGCGCGGCTTCGCGGAAGTAGCCGCGATCGCTCACTTCCGCGGCGGTACCGGCATTGCTGAGGATATTGCCTTGCGCGTCGGCGACCAGCAGCGCATTGAAGGCGGCCGGTACGGGGATCGCCGAGGACAGCGCGTGCAGCGCCTGCTGCCGGGCCGGTCCGGCCTGCGCGCCGCGTGCCTGCGCTAGCAGGCCGCCGAGCTGCGCGGCCTGGTGCGACAGCAGCAGGATGCGGTCGGACATGGCAGTGTCGAGCTGGTCTGCGGTGAGCTTGACCACCGAGTCCTGCTGGTCCTGCAGCGCATCATGCAGGTCGCGGTGCGCGTCATGCAGCGCGGCCAGTACGATGCCGGTGCCGAATATCGCGGCCAGGATGGTGGTGATGAAGGCAATGCGCGCTTTCAGCGTGGGCGTATAGACAGGCATGTGGGCGCGAGGTGGAGGCGCAAGGTCGGCGCAAGGGGTTCAGCAAGCCAGGGCGTCGCAGTGCAGGCCCCAGCTCGATCGCGGAAGGGCGCGGCATGCCGGGCGCCGGCGACGCCACGGATACTAGCTACCATAGCGCATCGGGACATGGCCGGCAGGCAATGTGGGCCCGGCGGGACATGGGCAGGCATTGGACCAGCACCTTACACCCGTTCGGGCCATTGGTACCGGACGGGGCTGTGCCTTGTGCATTCGTCGCGGTATAGTGCCGCGTTATCGCAAGGCACGCAGCCGTTTGCCGGGCGCTGGCCGGCCGCCGGGTTCCGTGGCAGGCGTGTCGCTGGCGCCAGACCGTTACCGTATACCATGAGACTGACTGCGCTTCCCCCTGCCTTGCTGTCGCTGCTGGTCGCGGCAGGCGGGGCGCTGCTGACCGCGGGGGCGTGGCGCCAGGTTCAGCAATTCGAGCAGCGGCTGGCCCAGCAGCAGTTCGATGCACAGCTTGGCCAGGCCAGCAGCGCGCTGCGCGAACGCATGCTCGAGAACGAACGGCTGCTGCGCGGCGTGGCGGGCCTGATGACGGCCAATCCGGCAACTTCGCGCGCGCAATGGCGCAACTATCTCTATACCGCGCAGCTCGACGAACTGCCGCCCGGCACGCAGTCGATCGGCTACGCACCGCTGACGTCACCGCGTCAGGTCGAACCCCTGATCGCGGCCGCGCGCGCCGATGGCCTGCCCGACTACGGCATCCGTCCCGCCGGCCCGCGCGGCCTCTACGCACCCATCCTCTATGTGGAGCCGCTGGCTGGGCGCAACGCCCGCGCCGCCGGCTTCGACCTGCTGTCCGAGCCGTCCCGTCGTGCCGCGATGGAAGCGGCGCGCGACAGCGGCGAACCCCGCCTGACGCACGGGCTGGAGCTGGTGCGCGAGGCCGAGGCGCCGGAGCGCCAGCGCGGCGCGCTGCTGTTCCTGCCGGTCTACGGTGGCGGCGTGGCCGCCAGCACGCTGGCGCAGCGGCGCGAGGCGGTGGTCGGCTATGTCTATGTGTCGCTGCGGCTGGGCGACCTGATGCGCGGGGTCGGCGCGCCGGCACTGGCGGACCTGGAGCTGTCGCTGCACGAGGGCACGCCTGCCATGCCCGGTGCGCAGCTGTCGGATACGGCTGGCTCCGCGCATCGCGATGACGGCAACGCCCCGCTGCTGCGCGGCGAGCGCCAGTTCCACTATGGTGGCGCCGCGTGGACGCTGCGCGCCGCCACGCGTCCCGCCTTCGAAGCGGCATATGGCCCGCGCCAGGGGTATGTCGTGCTGGCCGCGGGCGCGCTGGCCACGCTGGCGCTGGCCGGCATGGCCTATGCGCTGGCACGCCAGCGCCGCAACGCGTGGCAACGCGAGGCGCAGGCCGTCCACGCCTGGGAGGACGACAACGCCACGCTGCAGGCATGCCTGGCGCATTCCGCCGACGGCTTTGTCCTCACCGACGCCAACGGCGTGGTGATGCGTGCCAGCGAGCGCGCCGGCACGCTGTTCGGCATCGCGCCTGCGGATCTCGTCGGGCGTAGCCTCGATACGCTTGCCCCCGGTGCCACCGGTGTCGCGGAAGGGGCCGATGTCGCCGCCGCGGCCCGCGGCGCCGCGCAGCGCGAGCTGACCGGCGTGCGCAGCGACGGCAGCCGTTTCCCGCTGCGCGCCAGCGCCGCGCAACTGCCCGGCGCGGACGGTGCCGACGCTGGCGCCCAATGGCTGTGGGCGATCACGGACCTGGAGCCGCAGCACCGCGCGCAGCTGGCCGCCGCGCATCAGGCCGCGCGCTATGCCGGGCTGGTCGACCATGCCAGCTTCGGTGTCATCACCTTCGGCGACGACGGCGTGATCACCAGCGTCAATGCCGCAGGCACGCGCATGCTGTGGTACGCCACTGCCGAGCTGGTCGGCCGCATGCCGGTCACCGGCCTGCATCTCGCCGACGAACTGGCGGCGCACGCGCGCGCGCTGAGCCAGGAGCTGGGCGAACCGGTGCCGGCCGGCATGCCCGCGCTGGTCGCCAAGGCGCGGCTCGGCCTGGCCGACGAAAGCGAATGGACCTGGGTGCGCAAGGGCGGCTCGCGGCTGCCGGTGCAGGTATCCGTGTCGGCGCTGGCCGCGCAGCCGGACGGGCCGCCGGCAGGCTACCAGGCCATCGCCTACGACCTGACCGAACGCCGCCGCGTCGACGAATACATCCGCCACCTGGCGCTGCATGATCCGCTGACCGGCCTGCCCAACCGCGCCGAGCTCAACGAGCGCGCTCAACCCGTGCTGCTGCACGCGCGCCGCCACGGCGAACGCGCGGCGCTGCTGCTGCTGGACCTGGACCACTTCAAGCACATCAACGATTCGCTCGGCCACCCGGTCGGCGACGACGTGCTGCGTACCGTGGCCGACCGCCTCAAGGGCGCCGTGCGCCAGGGCGACCTGGTGGCGCGCATGGGCGGCGACGAATTCGGCGTGGTGCTGGGTGGCCTGCGCGACGACAGCGAGGCCGAGCTGATCGCCGCCAAGATCCAGGCGCGGGTCAATGAGGAACTGCTGGCCGGCGGGCAGCGCCTGCGCGTGACCCCGTCGATCGGCATGGCGATCTTCCCCGACGACGGCGATTCCCTGACCGAGCTGATGAAGTGCGCCGACGCCGCGGTCTATGCCGCCAAGCAGGGTGGCCGCGCACAGCTGTGCCGCTTTGCCGCGTCGATGGCGGAAGCCTCGCTGGCGCGCTTCACCATCGAAGGGCTGCTGCGCCGTGCGCTGGCCGGCAACGAATTCCGGCTGCGCTACCAGCCCATCGTCGATACCGCCACGAAAGCGGTGACCGGCGTCGAGGCGCTGATCGCCTGGGAAACGCCCGAACGCGGCCCGATGCAGCCGTCCGAATTCATCCCCATCGCCGAGCAAAGTGGCCTGGTCGCGCCCCTGGGCGAATGGACGCTGGCCACCGCCTGCCGCGAGATCCAGGCGCTGCGCCAGGCGCTGGGCCGCGACATCGAAGTGGCGGTCAATATCTCGCCACTGCAGCTGCGCCAGGCCGGCTTCCCGGACACCGTGGCGCGCTGCCTGGAGCAGGCCGGCCTGCCGCCGCGGCAACTGGTGATCGAGGTCACCGAAGGCATTGTCGTCGACGGCGGCGAGACCACCATCGAAACCTTCCGCCGGCTGCGCGCGCTTGGCGTGGCGCTGTCGATCGACGATTTCGGCACGGGCTATTCTGGCCTGAACTACCTGACCCGGCTGCCGATCGACCGGCTCAAGATCGACAAGTCCTTCGTCGACGACGTGGCCACGCCCGGCCACGACCAGGCGGTGGCTGCCGCGATCATCGCGCTCGGGCACCAGCTGCACCTGAAGGTGGTTGCCGAAGGGGTGGAAACCGCGGCGCAGTTCGAGTTCCTGCGGTCGCAGGGCTGCGACGGCGTGCAGGGTTTCCTGTTCTGCCAGGCGGTGCCGCCGCAGGCCTTGCGCCAGCTGCTGGAGGCGGGTTTGGAAACGCCGCTGGCCGACCATGCGGTGCCGCGGCAATAGGCCGCCGTCGCCGGACAACAAGCCCGCAGAAACGGGTACGCCCCGCCGCCGTGGGGGCGTGGGGAGCGCGCGGACCGGTCAGGCCTCGCGCGGCGTGTCGGGGGTGGGAAGGTCGGCGTGCAGGCGGCGGTACAGTTCGTCGATGCGCTGGCGGCTGACCGCCAGTTCCTCGCGCCCGCGCTCGGTCAACTGGTAGACGCGGCCGATGCCGTCGCGCAGCACGCTTTCGAGATAGCCCTCCATCTGCAGGGCGCGCAGCAGGGGACGCACGCTGCCGATGTCGACCTGGAAGCCGTACTCCAGGAGCATGTCGGCGAGCATGGCTACCGTGGCAGGGACTTCCAGGGCGAATTGCAGGACGTAGACGCGGGCAAGCAGGCCCAGGAACTGTCGTTTCATGAAATCTGGCAACGCGGCAGCCGTACCGGCGGTTGACGCGGGCGGCATGCTGGATGTTTGGGTTTGCAGACGTTGTGCCGGCAAAAGCGGAAACGCTGCCGGCGGCCGGGATTTTACCGTGCCGTGTATGGCGGGTAATTCACTTCAGAAAAGGCAGGCAAAAAAGAAGCCGCCAGGGGTCCTGGCGGCTTGTCGGGAATGCGTCGGAGGGGTCAATTAACTCTGGCGCAGACCAGAGTTTAATTTAATTGAATACGGCTTGTCACCTGTCTGTTTCGGCACCCCTCCTAGGGAGGGGTATGGGCGGGGCAGTCCGGAATTAACGCCGCACCTTTGTCTGCCATTGTGCCCAAAATCGCGGGTTAATGTTAGGTAGATCCGTCAACTGCAGCGAAAAAGCGACTCGCATGTGCGGCATGAATCGCATGCGACCGGATGCAGATGTCCGGATCCGGCTTGCGCCCGTGCCGCCAACGGCGTCAAATCGCGACACCCTCATACTGCCGTGGCGCCGCATCACGCCGCCGCCTTCTCATGAAACCCGCCGATCTTGCACGCCTGCTCGCGCTGGCAGCCATCTGGGGCGCCAGTTTTCTGTTTCTCCGCATCGGCGCGCCGGTGCTGGGCCCGATGCCGACGGCTTTCGTGCGCGTGCTCGTTGCCGCCATCACGCTCGTCGTCTGCCTGCCTTTGCTGGGGCTGCGCTGGGACATGCGCGCCAAATGGCCGGCGGTGCTCGCACTGGGCGTGATCAACTCCGGCATTCCGTTCGCCATGTACTCCGTGGCGGCGCTGTGGCTGCCGGCAGGCTATTCGGCGGTGTTCAATGCCATGACGCCGCTGATGGGCGTCGTGATCGGCGCGCTGGCCTTTTCCGAACGGCTGACGCGCGCCAAGGCGGTGGGCGTGATGCTGGGCGTGGCCGGCGTGGTGGTACTGACGCGCACCGGCCCGGTCGCGTTTTCGACTGAACTGTTGCTCGGCGCGCTGGCTTGCCTGGTGGCGACCGCCTGCTACGGGTTGTCCGGCTTCCTGGCGCGACGCTGGATCACCGAGCGCGGCGGCCTGGACAGCCGCCTGGTCGCCGCCGGCAGCATGGTTGGCGCGACCCTGTTCCTGCTGCCGTTTTGCGCGGTCGCGCTGTGGCGCCACAACACCCTGCCCGATGCCGGCGCCGGTGTGTGGTGGGCCATGGCGGGCCTCGGCGTACTCTGCACGGCGCTGGCCTACATCCTCTATTACCGGCTGATTGCCGACCTTGGTCCGGTGCGCTCGCTGACCGTGACTTTCCTGATTCCGCCGTTCGGCATTGTCTGGGGCGCGCTGTTCCTGGGCGAAGCGCTGTCGTGGGCCCATGCCGTGGGCGGCGCGCTGATCGGCCTGGCGGTGTGGCTGGTGCTGAGGCCGGTGGCGGCAGATGTGCCGGCGGCTGCGGCGGTGAGGGCTGCGGCGAAACGCTGATCCGTCAGCAAGCGGCCCCTGAGCGCGCCGCTTTTCCCGTCGCCGCTCCCGCAGCGACGTTGTATTGCTCCCGCACCATCATCACGACGCGGCGCGCCTGGCGCCAATGACGGATGGCGTCGGCTTCGGTGCGTTCCGGGAAATCGACCTCGGCGCTCCAGTTGCAGCCGGTGTGGTCGGGCCGGTGCACGCATACTGCCCGCAGCTGGCAGTCATGGCAGCCGGGTTCCTGCCTCAGGTACACGCTGAGCAGGCGCTTCAGTTCGGACAGCGGCTTGGTCAGGCGCTCCATGATGGCTCCGTCGCGGCGCGGCATCGATATTTCTGACGCAGACCTCAGGCGCGCTCAGGCTTGCGTGGGCAGTGCCGCGGACATATGCGTTTCGTCCCCCGCACCGGCGCGGCACTCGGGGCAGACGCCGTACAGCACCAGCATGTGCTCGCGCAAGACAAAGGCGTTGTCGGCGGCTACCTGGCGCTGGCGCTGCTCGATGTTCTCGTCGCGGAATTCCTCCACGCGGCCGCAGGCAACGCAGATCAGGTGGTCATGGTGGCCGCCTTCGTTGAGTTCGAACACGGCGTGGTCGGACTCGAAGGTGTGGCGCAGCAGGATGTCGGCCTGCACCAGCTGGTTGAGCACCCGGTACACGGTAGACAGTCCCGCATCCTCGTCCTGGGTCAGCAGGATGCGGTAGACATCTTCCGCGCTGAGATGGCGCCGTGCGCTGGTGCGGAACACTTCAAGGATCCGCATCCGCGGCGACGTGGCCTTCAGGCCGGCGCGCTTGAGGTGGATCGGGCTGGACTGTTCGGATGACATGGCGGATGACGTTGGCATGCTGCTGTTGCCCCGCGTCGGGCGGGGCGGCACCGTACCCTGCGCCGCGCACGGGCGGCGTCGAAGGCTTGGCGGGATATTCAGGCTGGAGCGCCAGGGCCGGCCGCGCGCTGCGCAGGCGTCCCTGGCGGCGCGCCGTGCCTGCACGACGCGCTGAATAAAAAGGCGGCCTGGCTTGCCTACGGAAGACGCGATCGGGAAAGCGGGGTCTGGTTGCTTTCCCGATCTTCCGAAGACTGGCTACTGCCAAACGCTCCGCGTGACGGAGCGGTCCCCACAAAAGTCGGTATCGGATGCCGCGTGGGTTTGCCACGTTGCGTCCAGAAATTCTGTGCCTGCCAGGGTTCGGGGCAGTGCCGCTTGCCGCGGCGGCCTCCGGTGCTGGCCGGGCTGCCTGGCTGGTGAAGCACCGTGCGTCAGGCAGTGATCGAATGGTAAATGGGAATCGATCTCATTACAAGAGAAATTTTCGATGTCTGCTGATTCGACGCTTGCCCGGGCAGGTTCGGGGCATCGGTGCTTGCTGCATGCGACTGCCCGAACTGGCGCAGTTTGCGGAGGATCAAATGACTATGCTTATCTTCCCTCGCTCGCTCGGCGCCGGTGAATGCGGGCGGTTTGACATCTTTCTGAGCCACGGTGAAGTGTGCACTTGAACAATGGAGACAGAAATGAACGAAGAGCAGCGCAGAACAGATGAAGCCCAAATCCGCCAGCGAATAGACGATTGGACAAAGGCACTACGCGCCAAGGACCTCGATGGACTCATGTCCCACTACGCGGCGGACATCGTGGTGTTCGACGTCCCGCCCCCGCTGCGGTATGACGGGGCCGCAGCGTATCGAAAGAACTGGGCGGATTGGTTCGCCTCGTTCCGAGACGCGGTTGTTGGCTACGAGATTCGCGACCTGACCATCACTGCGGGCGATGACGTGGCCTTCTGCCGCAGTCTCAATCGAATCACTGGAGCAAGAACAAGCGGAGAAAATACCGATGTCTGGGTGCGCGCGACCGTCTGCTTCCGCAAGATCGGCGGCACGTGGCTGGTCACCCATGAGCATCTCTCGGTGCCCATCAACATGCAGACCTACCAGGCGGTGCTCGACCTGAAGCCATAGCATGTCAAGGCAAACCGATGCTGCAGATGCATACCAAGCTGCGAGCGTCGCGGCAGCAGAGACGCCTAACGATTAAGGCCAGATCGTGATCGCGAAGCGAGCCACGATCTGAACCGGCTTCGTCTGCGTTTGGCTACCCATTAACTTTGTGATGGGACAGAGCGACCGCCTGCGCGCCGATTGGTGCCGGCGCGGCAACAGAGTGGGCACCTTGGCGGCACTACTGGTGCCGCGGGTCAACGGCTACGCTTCTTTCCAAGCGGTGCCTGCAGCAATCCAGCGCAGGTCCGGCGAGAAACCCCGCCAACTAAGCAGGAGAGATCATGGCGCAACGCCTCAACTACTTTCAGCAATCCCCGGAGCTGTTGAAGAAGCTCATGGAGCTCAACAGCCTGTTCCCGAATACGACGATCGAGGATCAAGTTCGCGAGCTCGTCGAGATTCGCGCGTCACAGCTCAATGGCTGCGCGTTCTGCGTCGACATGCATATCAAGATGGCAAAAATCCACGGCGAGCGCGAGCTGCGGCTGCACCATGTGGCGATCTGGCGCGAATCGACGCTGTTCTCGCCGCGCGAGCGCGCGGCGCTGGCATGGACCGAGGCATTGACCCAACTGACCGCCGAAGGCGTGCCGGACGATGTCTACGAGCGCGTGCGCACCCAGTATTCCGAGAAAGAGCTGTCCGACCTCACTTTCCTGGTGGGCACCATCAACACATGGAACCGGTTGAACGTAGCGTTCCGCATGGTCCCGGGTTCCTTTGACAAGACGTTCGGGCTGGACAAGGCCAATCTGGAGTGATGCCATGAAACGCATGGTTGCCATGGCGGCAAGCCTGATGCTGCTGATGTCGGCGCAGATGGCCAACGCCGCGCCGCCGGAGGTGGTGGTCAAACCGTTGACCACGAAGGCCTTGCCCGATTATCCCGGCAAGGAAGTGGAAATGATCACGGTGGAGTATCCACCCGGCGGCTACGACCCTGTGCATCGTCATGACGCGCACGCGTTCGTCTATGTGCTCGAGGGCAGCATTGTCATGGGCGTGAAGGGCGGCAAGGAAGTCACGCTCAAGGCGGGCGAGACCTTCTATGAAGGCCCGGACGATCTCCACACCGTCGGGCGCAATGCCAGCAAGACCAAGCCGGCGAAGTTCGTCGTGCTCCTGATCAAGAAGCAAGGGGCGCCGATCTTCACCCCGGTGATGTAGCGCCAGCCATTCTCCCGGGCCGGTGAATGCCACGGCCCAATCCCGCCCATACGACCCAGGATCCGCCGGTCTCGCGCCGCGCGGCCGGCGTCATGCATCGTCCAGCCGCCTTATGCCGGTGGCTGGCAACTCTGCAACTGAAAGAATCGAGGTAAAACCATGAAACGTAGGATCCTGATTGTCGGCGGCGGCTTTGCCGGACTGTGGACAGCGCTCGGCGCGGCGCGCGTTGTTGATATGCAGCGCGACGCTGCTGCCGATGTCGAGATTACGCTGGTATCACCTCGGCCCGAGCTCCACGTCCGTCCGCGCCTGCACGAAGCCCACCCCGAGCAGATGGCGGTGCCATTCCTGCCGTTGCTCGATGCCGTCGGCGTGAAATTCATCGAAGGCACGGTCGAGCGCATCCATGCGGCGGACCATTGCGTCGATATCAGCACCGCCGGTGGCCAGACCAGGACCGAAGGCTACGAGCGCCTGGTCCTTACCAGCGGCAGCCGCCTGTTCCGCCCGCCGCTGCCGGGCCTGGCCGAACACGCGTTCGCGGTGGACCAGCTGCATGAAGCGGTGGCACTGCGCGAACATCTGGAACGTCTGTCATCGCAGCCGGATGGCCCGCGGCGCAATACCTTTGTCGTCGTCGGTGGTGGCTTTACGGGGCTGGAGGTGGCGACCGAACTGCCGCAGCGGCTGCGTGCGATCCGCGGCGATGGCGTGCGTCCCCGCATCGTGATCGTGGAGCGCGCCGAGGCGATCGGCCCGGATCTCGGGCCAGGCCCGCGCCCGCAGATCATGCAGGCGCTGGACCAGCTTGGCATCGAAACCCGGGTGGGGGCGGGCGTTGTCTCCGTGGATGCCACCGGCGTGGTCACCGCGACCGGGGAACGGATCGACGCGGGCACCGTCATCTGGACGGGCGGCATGATTGCCAGCGGATTGACGGCGCAAGTCTCGCCGCACCTCGACCGCCAGGGCCGCATGGAAGTGAGCGCGGACCTGCGCGTAACGGGCGCGAAGGACGTGTTCGGCGCCGGCGATGTCGTGCGAGCGCTGACCGATGACGATGGGCATTACTCGCTGATGTCGTGCCAGCATGCGTTGTACATGGGGCGATTCGCCGGCCACAACGTTGCCGCCGACCTGCTGGGCCTGCCGACGATCGCGTACCGGCAGGATTTCTATGCCACCTGCCTGGACCTGGGCGAGTGGGGCGCGGTCTATACCGAGGGCTGGGATCGGCAGGTCAAGCTGACGCACGCCGAAGGCAAGGAACGCAAGATGCTGATCAATACCCAGTGGATCTATCCGCCGGCTGCGGACCGGGAACAGGCGCTGGCCGCTGGCAATCCCGACGTCTCGTACGCCTGAGCATTTCTGTCTTCCCTCCCTTGCCGACGCTTCGTCCTCGCGAGCGTCGGCTTTTTTTGTTTTCCGGTACTGGCTTGTGTTCCCAAGGCAAATGTCCAGCTGGCTACCGGAAAGTGTGAATGCCTGCTCGGGTTTTGCGATGCAAAGCCCCGACCCGAATCGCAGACAGTCACAGTCACACGGCCAGCGTCGGCTTTCCTGGTGCTGATGCGCCACAGCACATCGCCGGCCCGATTGCCATCCTTGATGACCTGTCCCTGCACTTCGCCGACCTCGTCGATCCCGGCTCGTGGCGGATTGCCTCCAGCGGCAGCGCGCTGGCGCTGGCGACGTTGCCGAGGCAGGCAAGCTGCTGCAACGCTTGCCGCGTCGCGACCGGCAGCCGGGCCAGCCTGCCCGCAATCCGGTCCACATCCCAGCGCTACTGCCTGGCGTCATGGTCGAAGGCAAGCAAGTCTTCGTCGGCCAGCGCACGCAGGAACCGGATCATGAAGAAGGGATTGGCGCCGGTCTTGTCATGCACTGAGCGTGCGGCGTCGAGCCACTGCAGAACGTCAAAGGACAACGCAAGCGGGTGCTCAGGGTGGGGCAGACACGCTGATGAAGCGGCGGAAGACTTCGGACGTGCCGTGCTCGTCCAGTGGGTGGACCAGGCCGCGCTGATACAGCGTGCCCAGTGCCGCGGCGATGCAGATGGCAAGCAGATGGCAGGCAGATGGCAGGCAGATGGCAAGCCGCAGGAAATCCGCTACCTCACACCTGGGCTACGGTAGCGGCACCGTCAGTGGCCTCGGGAGAGCAACCGTTTGCACTCCGTGCTTGCGGCTAGCGTGAAGGACACGTGCGCGCAGGGTAGACAGATTTCTTCGCGTGCGGCAATGGTGGCGCAGTCTGTCGGGACAGCCGCGTCACGACGGAGAGGCAAACCGGCGGATGACGCTCAAGCCGCCAGCTTCTCCATGGGGTCGTGGGCACCGACGGCGTGGAAACCGTCCAGGTCGTCGAGATCGAGCGCGCGGATCTGCTCGGTCATGAAGTCGATGAAGGCCCGGATGCGTGTCGGCAAATGCTGCCGGCACAGGTAGCAGATATAGTGGGCGCGGTCATCCGGCATATGCCGCGGCAAGGCCATGACCAGCGCATTGCGTGCAAGGTGGTCGCGGATCTGGTATCCCGCCATCTGCGCGATGCCGCGGCCGTCCAGAACCGCCTGCAAGACCAGGTCCGCGTCATTGAAGGTGAACCTCGCGGCGGGAAGGTGCCTGCGGACTTGCCCGTCGACCTTGAACTCCCACTCGGAGACACGGCCGCCGGAGTGCCGCAGGTTGATGCAGTCGTGCTCGCTCAACTCTTCCAGCGTGGCTGGCAGTCCTCGCTGTTCGACGTAGGCGCGGGACGCGCAGAGTACCGTCCGCATCGGGATCAGCGGCTTGGCGATGATGCTGGAGTCCTCGATGCGTCCGCTGCGAAACGCGACATCGATCTGTTCGCCGGCGAAATCGGCGGGCCGGTCATCCAGCATCAGGTCGACCGCGATATCGGGGTAGGCCTCGGCAAACCGGGAAAGCAGCGGCGCGACGACCTTGCGCCCGAAGTCAACCGGCGCGTTGATGCGTAGCAAGCCCCGTGGCGGGCCCTGGCGCAGTTCCAGCATGTCGTTCATTGCCTCGACGATATGAGCCACGCCGCGGTTGCAGTTCTCGAAGAACCTTTCGCCTTCCCGAGTCAGGTGGGTTGACCGCGTAGTACGCAGAAACAGGCGCGTACTCAGCTGCGTCTCCAGCTTCTGCACATTGCGGCAGACCGCCGAGCGACCGATGCCCAGCCGTTCCCCGGCCCTGGCAAAGCTTCCCTCGGTCGCGACCGCCATGAAGGCGATGATTCCCGTGTAGCTGGTCGAGAAGCATGTGGACAAGGCGTCAGCAGGATTGGACAAGCCAACGCGAAAGCCGTGCTTCGAAATAGCCGATTGCATCATTGCTGACTCCACTCTTGCTCAAGACGCTTGCGAACGCACTGTGCGATCGCTTTGCGCTTGAGCAAAGAGTAGGGCTGCGAGTGCAGCAAAACCATTCTACGCAGCGGTGGCGCTGCCCCTACGTACGCTTCGCATGCTCATACCCAGGTATGACGCCGCGCGATGGCGGCGCGCGCAAGTGCCGCATCCGCCGCGCCAGCGCTCTCCTGGCGAGGGACTGCCCGGGACCTATACGTTCGTATGATTTCCCGGCGCTGCCACGGGATTTACGCTTCCAATCGTAGTGCCAAGGTAGTGCCGGGTAGTTGCAATGGCATGCCACGTCGACGCACGCTGATTCACTAGCTGGCATTGTTCATGTGGCGCGGGTCGCCGAACGTCGAGGGCCGCTCTTTTGTGTTCCGCTCAAACAGTTTCGATCGTGGACGACGATGAGGCCGTCCGCCTCGCGACGGCAAGCCTGGTGCGCTCGCTGGGCAGGCCGACACGGATGTTCGCGTCCGCGGAGGAATTCCTGGCGTCCGGCCACGTCGCAGAAACGTCATGCCTGATTTCCGACGTGATGATGCCCGGCATGTCAGGCGTGGCGATGCACGAGCGCGTCATCGCGCTGGGTTACGCGCCACCGACCATCTTTATCACGGCATTCCCGGGTCCCGACCTGAAGGCCCAGGCCCTGGCCAACGGTGCGCTGGCTGTACTCGAAAAGCCGGTAGATGCCGGCGCCATCGCGCACTGGCTCAGCGTCGCGCTGGACCAGGCGTAGCGCCGCAACGGCGAGCGGACAGTCTCCGACAGTCTCCGATAGCCAGGCCGGGCGCCTGACCTTGTCCGGCGGCCTCAACCAGCCTTCTTGGGATTCGGCTTCACGCCCAGCGATTCGGACATCCTGACCAGTTCCGCAACGGATCGCGCCGCCATCTTTTTCATGACCTGTCCACGGTGGATTTTCACGGTGATTTCGCTGAGATTCAGCTCGCCGGCAATCTGCTTGTTCATCAGGCCGGCCACCACAAACACCATCACTTCCCGTTCGCGCGGTGTCAGCGAGTCATAGGCGGCGCGCAGCCCCGCGATCGACTGTTCGGCCGCAAGCCGCTCGCCGTCGCGCGCCAGCGCATTGGCGACCGCGTCGAGCATGTCCTGGTCGCGAAACGGTTTGGAGAAGAAGTCGACGGCTCCCGCCTTCATGGCCTTGACCGTCATCGGGATGTCGCCATGCCCCGTCATGAAAACGATAGGCATGCGCACGCCGCTTTTGGCAATCTGCTCCTGGAAGGCCAGCCCGCTTTCGCCGCGCAGCCTGACATCGAGAATCAGGCAACTGGGCGCGTCGTCCTTCGGGTATGCCATGAACTCCTGCGACGATTCGAATGATTCCACCCGCAGCCCGATCGAGCGCAGCAGGCCGCACAGGGCGAGCCGCATCGACTCGTCATCGTCCACTACATAGACCACGGGCTTCATGCGGTCGTTTGGCTTGTGGCCCGAAGTCGGCTGCGACTGCGAATTCATCTCGTCTCCTTCTTTCGGCTGGCACCGGCAATGTCGGCGATTGTGCTCTAGCTATTCTAGGTGATTGGGACCCGCCAACTGGCGGCCAGGTCTGCCGCTGGGCAGCAAAAGGCCATGCCGACTGCGGGAGCCTGATAGACCACCTGTGGAGCAAGGGCAGCGTCGGCAGTCTCTTCTGTGCCGAAAGCTGGATTCCCGCCTGCGCCGAAATGACCCGGCGGATAAGCGACCCACATGGCTGAAAGCCGCGTCGTTACGCGCGGATTCCCCAATGGCGCTGCCCCCGGATATACCCCGGTATGAGCGTTCGACGCCAATGTAGGAACAGCAGCAGCCCTCCGTAGAATGGGTTTCACGGTAGCGGGGACCTACTCTTGAATCAAAGGCCAGTGCGATTGCAATGCGGCCGCACCGGCGTGAAGGCACTCCGAAATCAACGCAGTGAAGCCCTTGCCCGAGGAGGACTCTCCCCGGTGGGACACCCTTTCGCCCTGAATCGGGCGAGTGTGACCAACGCTGGTGAGTCCATGAAGTCCGGCAGAGGTACGGGAGTCATTGCAAAGCCAATTCGCGGCTCGCCATGGAAACACTGTACTTCGACTGGCTCGCAGCGTCGCCAGAGGCGGCCAGCGCAGCATGCACGATCGCCCTCGGTGCCCATCTCGTTACCGAGCGCGATGGCTACGTCCACCACGGCATCTATGCCGGAGCGGGGCAGGTCATCCACTATGGCGGCTTTGACCGTTCCGCGAAGCGCCGTCCCGTCGAGACCATTCCGTTGCGAGGCTTTGCGGCAGGAAAGGGTTTCAGGGTTCAGGCCGATCCGGACGCGCTCTACTTGGGCACGGAAGTGGTGGAGCGGGCCAGGTCGCGCCTGGGCGAAGACCGGTATCAGTTCCTGACCAACAACTGCGAGCACTTCTGCACGTGGTGCGTGTCAGGCGTCGGGCGCAGCGAGCAGGTACGCCAATGCCTGCGCAATCCGTGGCAGGGGATCCGGACGCTTGTCACGCTCGCGCGCGGACAGCTCTATGCGATCCTCGAGCGCACGCGTAGTGCGCGTGCGCCGGTATCGCCAGCGTAGCGCTCGTGCCCGGGTTCTCGCGGAATGGGTTGAAGACTGGTCGACCTTGCTGTTCCCGCAGGAATGCACGCATCGGCGCGGTCACTATCACCTGACAGTGCATGGCCAGCGCAATCGCGCGCCGTTGGCCCGCCGCGGTTGGTTCGCCGCCGCGTTGGCTCGGCGCTGGTCGGCTCGCCGCGATTGGCGCGTACCTACCGGATCACCTTCTGCACCAGGCTCACCATGATCGCGAGCACGGCCAGTGCCGCCAGCCCGCGGAAGTGGTCGATATTGGCCAGTAGCGCCGACTGCTGCGCCAGCACCTGCGCGATCTGCGCCATGGCGAGTTCCGAGGCGCGAGCGGGTTCCATCGAGGCAGAGAGTGCCGCCGTGTAGCGCGCAAGGGTCTCCTGGAACTGCGGGCTGCCAACATTCACCGCGCCATGCAGTGTGCTGTAGTGCAGCGTCGTCAGCCATTGCTGCCCGACCGTGGCAATGGTCACGCCCAGCGCCGTTCCCATCTGCCCCAGCATGTTCTTGGTCTGCTGCGCATTGGAGAATACCGACTCATCTTGCGCGACACTGTTGAAGGTCTGCATGGCGGTGACCGGAATCAGTGTCATGATGAAGACGCCATAGAGCGCAAGCGCGGGCAGCACATGGCCCCAGAGGTCAGGCGCGGGCGGAAGACGGCTAATCAGCCAGGCAGAGACTGCGAGCGCCAGGAAGCCTCCGACAAAGTACTTGCGCGGGCTGGGCCAGCGCGGCAGCAAGCGCGACATCGTCGCCCAGGTTGCGACACCGGCCGCCAGGCCCAGTGCGTAGAACTGCCCGGCGGTGGACCATGAATGCCCCAGCGAGCGTTGCAGCACGATCGGCAGCAGATAGCCGTTCGCGCCGAGCGTGACGTAGCAGAACGTAAACAGCGTCAGTCCGCTCAGGTAGCGCGGCTCGACCAGGCTGCGCAGCTTCAGCAACGGCCGGGCGCTATGGGACTCGCTCCAGATAAAGGCAAACAGCGCGACGGCGCCCGTTATCGCGCCGGACACCAGCCACAGCCGGTCGGCATAGAAGTCGTAGTAGGAGCGCTGCAGTACATAGAGGACCAGGAAACTGCCTATCGCCAGCGCGGCCAGCCGCAACAGGTGCGCATCGGAGCGTTGCGCCGGCGCTACCGTGACCGCGGGCAGGATCCGGGTGGCTGGCAGCAGCGCCAGCGCCAATGCGGCCGTCAGCCAGAAGATCATCGGCCAGTGATCCGCGGTGACGATGGCCGAGGCCAGCCACGGCGAGATCGCCAGGCCGGTGCAAACACCGGTGACCAAAGCCTTGATGCCCACAAAGCGCGCAGGGCTTGGCGGAATCAGGTTGACCGCCAGCCGCGACGCGTTCACCATGCCCGCGCAACCCAGCGCCATCACCATGCGGCCGACCAGGAATGCCGGATAGCTGCCGGCATTCGCGCACAGGACCGCACCGAGCGCCGCGGCGCCCAGCGCGGCCTGGACATAGCGGCGCCATCCCATGCGTTCCACCATCCAGCGCTGCAGCGCGATCATGACCACCGCCACGCTGGCGTAGGCCGCGGCAACGGTGCTGTATTCCTCGGGGCTGGCGCCGATTTCGCCCATGATCGGAGCGGCGGCAAAGGCGACCATGCCGTTCTGCAGGAAGTCGATCAGCGTCAGTGAGCCGATCGTCAGCAGCAGCTGGCGTGGGGGCTTGGCAGGCGGCATGGCAGAGTCTCCGGTGATGTGGCTGGCTTACAGATTCGCTTCGACAATGCGGCGCACCACTTCATCGGCACGCGCCAGCTCGTCGGCAAACACGGTGGTGCGGTAGTTCTCGCTCTCCGCATCGGCGGCGACCAGCCGCTTGCCGTCGCGGACGCTTGTATCGATCGTGACCTTCATGGACAGGCCGATCTGCAGCGGATGGGCGGCAACTTCGGCAGGTGCCAGCGCGATGCGCACCGGCACGCGCTGCACGACCTTGATCCAGTTGCCGGTGGCGTTCTGCGCCGGCAGCAGCGCAAAGGCGCTGCCGGTGCCGGCATCCTGCCCGACGACACGGCCGTGGAACACCACGCCGTCGCCGTACAGGTCGGTGGTCAGCGTGACCGCCTGGCCCAGGCGCACATCGCGCAGTTGCGATTCTTTCAGGTTGGCCGTGACCCACAGGTGGTGCAGCGGCACCACCGACATCAGCGGCACCCCGGCGCTCACGCGCTGCCCCACCTGGACCGAGCGCTTGGTGACCACACCTCCCGTCGGCGCGGGAATGCGCGTGCGCGACAGCGCGATGCTGGCATTGCGCACTTGCGCCGCGGCCGCCTGCACATCGGGGTGCGAGTCCACCGAGGTGCGCTCGACCAATGCATGATTGCGCTTGAGCTGCTCGCTCGCCATGGCCAGCGACGCCTTCGCGGTGCGCACGGCCTGCCTGGCATGGATGAGTTCCTCGCCGGAGATGGCGCCGCTGGCGGCCAGCGCCGTGCGGCGCTCCAGGTCCTCCTGCGCGCGCGCCAGGTCCACCGAGCGCAGCTCCACGTTCGCACGATCCTGGCCTGCGGCGGCGAACTGTCCGCGCACCTGGCGCACGGTGCGCGCCAGCTGGGCCTGTGCCGCGGAGAGAGCGAGCTGCGCATCGACGCCATTGAGTTCGATCAGCGTCTTGCCGGATTCCACCATATCCGTGTTGTCGGCAAGGATCGCAGTGACCACGCCTCCGACCTGCGACGTCACCTGCACCACATTGCCTTCGACATAGGCGTTCTCCGTCGATACCTTGTGGAGTCGGTATTGCACCCAGTAGCCCGCAGCCGCGGCAAGGCAGACCGCGACCAGAAAGCCGGCAACGATGCGCCGGCCCCGCGGCGGGCGCGGCGCGGGCGGCTCTGCCTGGGTGGCGCTGGGGGGATTCGGTTGGCTGGCGGGTGTCATGATGCGTTCCTGGTTGAAGGGGGCGTGGCCGGAGCGGCGCCGATTGCGGGCACGGTGGCTGTGTCGTATCCGCCGCCGAGGGCGCGGATCAGTTCCAGGTGCAGCGAGCGCTGCTGGGTCTCCAGGTCGATCAGCAGCTGCTTCTGCTGCAGGACCTGGCCTTCGGCCGAGAGAACCTGAAGGTAGTTGCCGACCCCGCTGCGGTAGCGCGCAACGGCCAGGTCATAGGCTTCCTGCGTCAGTTGCAGTGCCTGGTGCTGTTCGCCAGCGCGCTCGGCGTGCCAGCGCAGCGACACCAGCTGGTTGACCACGTCGTGCAGCGCGGTGACCAGCGTGGCGTTGTACTGCTCGACCGCGGCGTCATACTCCGCTTGCCTGGCGCCAAGGTTGGCGCGCAGGCGGCCGCCGTCGAAGATCGGCAACGAGAGCGCCGGACCGATGCCGAAGGTGCGGCTGCCGGCCGTCAGGAAGTCGGACAGGCTCAGGCTCTGCAGGCCGGCAAAAGCGGTCAGGCTGATGTTGGGATAGAACTGGGCCTTGGCCGCCTTGATGTCATGGCCGGCGGCCTCGACCAGCCAGCGTTGCGCCACGACGTCGGGCCGGCGGCCGATCAGCTCGGCCGGCAGCGAAGCCGGCAATGCGGTGACAAAGCTGTCGCGAAGCTGCGGGCGGTGGATATCGGCACCGGCGTCCGGCCCCTTGCCCGTCAGCGCGGCCAACTGGTTCTGCGTGAGCGCAATGACCTCGTTGACGGCAGCCAGCCGTTCGCGTGTGGCCGGCAGCGCTGACTCTGCCTGCTTCATGTCGAGCCGCGAGTCGAGTTGTGCCGCCACACGCTGGCGCGTCAGCGCCAGCGTGTTCTCGCGCTGCCGGTAGGTCTGCTCGGTCAGCTCGCGCTGCGCGTAGGCGGCGTCGAGCCTCAGGTAAGTCCGCACCACGGAGGTGGTCAGCACCAGTTCCGCCGCGTCGTAATCGACTCTGGCGGCGTGCGCGCGATCGAGCGCGGCGTCGAATGTCGCCTGGTTCTTGCCCCAGAAGTCCAGTTCGTAGCTGAGGCCGAACAGCACATCGGTGTTCCATCGCCAGCCGCCTGCCAGCGGCGGCGGGGCGGCGCCGTTCTCGCTGTAGCGCTGGCGCGTTGTCCTGCCGCTCAGGTTGCCCTGCGGATACAGCGCGGCTTCCGCGCTGCCTGCCAGCGCCCCGGCCTGGCGCACACGCGCCGCGGCAATACGCAGCGTCGGCTGTCCGGCAAGCGCCGCTTCGACCAGCGCATCCAGCTGCGGGTCGCCAAAGCCCTTCCACCACGCCGGCTTCGGCCATGCCGCGGGCGAGACGGGCGTAACACCCAGCGACTCGGTCGCGGCAAGGCGGTTGGCATCGTCGATGCTGGCCTGCGTCTTCATTCCTTTCATGCTGGCGCAACTCGTCAACAGAAGGATTGCGCCAAGTACGCCAAGGCGCTGCAAGGTCCCGACGGTGGCCTGTGGTTGCATCGCCGGCACCGACCTGTGCGACACGGCCGGCGATCGATGCCTGGCAAGTGGCCTGCGAAGGAAAGCCGCCAGCCGGCTTGCGGTGGCAGTGATCACGACGGACTGGATAGAGAAAAACATGATTAGGAGCGCGGATGGCGCGATCTGTGAGCGCATGGAAGCTGGCGACTGACGCTGATCGATGGAATGCGATGGCGAACCACCGGCGCCGCTTCACTTGTCCATTCGGCCGCAAGCCCTGAGACAAGGGTAGGGGGCGAGCAGCGTAATGCCCATGCTACGGAGGGGTTGCGCCCACCCTACATAGGCTGAGTGCGCTCATACGCGGGTATTAGCCCCGACGGCATGGCGCCACATGCAGAGTCTGGAAATCGACTGGCAATTCAGGAAGCATCATCGAATCTCACATACATGCCTAGGCTAAATATGCCTAGGCAGATAAATACGCAAAAAAAAACCGCTCAGCCTTCGCTCGAATTGGCCAGGATGCGATGGAGCAGGCCGCGCAGGGTCTCGGCCTCGGTTTCGCTAAAGCCGGCAAGCATGCGGCGAAACGAGGATTCGGTACCCTGCCGGGCCTGCGGGAACACCGCCTTGCCTTGCTCGGTGAGCTCAACGATGTAGCTGCGCCGGTCCGCCGGGTTTTCCACCCGGCGAATGATGCCCTTGGCTTCGATCCGGTCCAGCAGGCGCGTCATGGCGCCCGAATCGTAGCCGAGCAGCTTGCAGAATTCGCTGAGTGTGCGGCCTTTGCCAGACACGATGCTGTTCAGGACCACGAACTGCGCCGCGGTGATCTGCAGGGGCGACAGCTCGCGCTCGATGCCGGCAAGCAGGTGATTACGGACTTCGGTGACGAGATAGCCCAGTTCACCGGTACTCAACTCCGCGATGACCGAACGTTTCCTTGCTTGCATGGCTGCCCCTTTGGTTCGACGCAATATAGCTGCCTGGGCAGATAATGTCAATGCAAAGGCGCGGCAAGCGACGGCTACTGCGCGCGGACAAGGCGAAATGCGCTTTGCGTCGCTACGAGGAACTTCCCGCCAGCTGCTTCACGGACTCTTCGGTGCTCCAAAGCGCGTTGGCGATATAGCGGAAGTTGACCAGCGCGGCGAGATAGCCATCGCCTTCGGGCAATTTGGGCCCCGCCACGGCGTCACGTACAAGCACGACTTCGAACCCCTGCTCGAGCAGATCGCGCAGATGGGATTCCACGCATAGGTTGGCGGCCATGCCCGCAAGGATCACCTGATCGACGCGCTGCTTGCGCAATTGCAGCACCAGGTCGTTGGCTTGTGGACCGTACAGCTTGTGGGTCGAGCAGATGATGGAGGTTCGGCGCCGGACACCCTGCGGCGTCCGGCGGCCGTGGCACCGGCTTCAGCTGCGGATGAATGCCAGGAGATCGGCGTTGAATCTGCTTTTATGGGTGTCGGTGAGCCCGTGCGGCGCGCCGGGATAGACGATCAGCTTCGAATTCCTGATCAGTTTTGCCGAAGCGCGCCCGGCGGCATCGATCGGCACAACCTGGTCGTCGTCGCCGTGAATGATCAGGGTCGGCACGTCGATCTTTTTAAGGTCTTCAGTGAAATCGGTTTCGGAGAACGCCTTGATCGAGTCATAGGTGTTCTTGTGTCCGCCCTGCATGCCCTGCGCCCACCACGCGTCGATCAGTCCTTGCGAAGGCTTCGCGTCGGGACGGTTGAAGCCATAGAACGGCCCGGCCGGGACATCCTTGAAGAACTGGGACCGGTTGGCGAGCTGGGCGGCGCGCATGCCGTCGAATACCTCAATCGGCAGGCCGAGCGGATTGGCGGCCGTCTTGAGCATCAGGGGCGGCACCGCCGATACCAGCACGACTTTGGAGATCCGCCGGGTTCCGTGCCTGCCGATATAGCGGGCGACCTCGCCTCCGCCTGTGGAAAAGCCCACCAGAATGGCGTCGGTCAGGCGGAGGGTTTCAAGCACCGTGGCCAGGTCGTCGGCATAGGTGTTCATCTCGTTGCCATGCCAGGGCTGGCTCGAGCGGCCGTGGCCACGGCGATCATGGGCAACGGCGCGATAGCCTTGCGAGGCAACGGACATCATCTGCGACTCCCAGCTATCCGAGCTGAGCGGCCAGCCATGGCTGAACACAACGGGGCGCCCCGTGCCCCAGTCCTTGTAGAAGAGCTGGGTGCCGTCCTTTGTCGTGATGTAGCTGCCTGCCGCCTTGCCAGGTTCCCTTGCGTGACGCGCCTCTTTTGCGGATTCAGCGGCCGTTGCCGGGCCCGGCAGGCCCGCCGCAACCAGCGAGCCAGCGGCCGCGGCGCTGCCGAGAAGCAGATCGCGTCGCGACACGCCCGGATTGGACTTCCGATATGACGGCATGGTGAAAACTCCTATTGGTGACCGCACGCGGCGGCGTTGGACAGTTGCTCGATCGCCTGGGCGCTTGAACGCATATTAATAGCCGACCAGTCGTATATTTAAAAAAGCAAAAAAAATCAATTCAACAACCGCTTGAGCGTGGCTTGCAGAAAGCGGTGGCAGGCGTCGCCATTGCCCTCGACCTTGCTACGCAGCACCGCGCCTTCCCACGCCTCGACAATGATGGCCGCCAGTTGCTTTGAATCGCGGCTTCCGTCCAGCTCCTGGCGAATCATGGCCTCATCCAGGCAGGCGGCGATCATGCCTTCCCAGCGCGCGAGGATTCCCGCCAGCGCTTCGCGGACTTCCGTGCTGGCATTGGACAGTTCCAGGGAAAGATTGCCCACCAGGCACCCGAGCTGGAACCGCTGCGCCGCGTGATCCTCCACGAGCAGCTCGAACAGCCTTTCGATCCTCGCCAAGGGCTTGATGCGAGCGTCGTACATGACCTTTCCATGACGAAGCTCGATCGAGTCCCAATAGGCCTGAACCACTTCCGCGGCAAAGGTCTCCTTGCTTTCGAAGTAGCTGTAGAACGATCCCTTGGGCACATTCGCGGCAGCCACGATGTCCTGCACCCCGGCACCATTGAAACCCAGCCGGTGGATCACATGGCCACCATCGCTCAGCAGGCGGTGGCGGATCTCCGGGTTCGAAGGCCTTGGCATCTCGTTTTCATCGTACAAGTTGGATGGCTGGATCGTAAACGACTGGTCGGTTATTGTCAAAGCGATTCGCTTGCCGTTCCGGTCTGGACGCCTTGGCCCAAACAGCCTTGCGGGCGCGCCATCCGGGTGGCGATTCGGTCGCCGAGGTGTATTCTTGGGAGACGCCTGCTGCTGCTGCGTCGATGCCGCAAAACCGCCGTGGGCTAGGAATGGCCCTCTGAGCGCTTGCCGGCTAATTTGACGGACAAATGCAGCGTCCTCTCGATTCAACAAACGCCAGCAGCCTGCGCCAGGGTGCGGGATCAACCCTTCAGGTGATTTCCAGCAACGATGGGTAACGGCCCAAGCCTTCAAATCTTGTGGGAGGACGGCGAGCTCGCCTTCTGCCGAGGCAGGCGTCCCGGCGATAGCGGCGCCGACAGCGTTCTGATCGTGCGGCCCGCCGCCGACTATCCATCGTCCGCCAGCCTCGATCGCCTCGCTCACGAATTCAGGCTGAAGGATGAGCTCGCTGGCGCCTGGGCGGTGCGCCCGCTGGAGCTTCTGCGCGAAGACGGCCAGAGCTTTCTGGTGCTTGAGGATCCCGGCGGCGAGCCGCTGGTGTCGCAGCTCGGCGCACCCATGGAGACGGGAAGTGTCTTGCGCTTCGCCGCCGGCATCGCCGCGGTGCTGGGCCAGCTCCATCGGCGGGGCCTGGTCCACAAGGACCTGAAGCCTGCCCATATCTTCGTGAACTGCACCGACGGACGGGTGCGGCTCACCGGCTTCGGTATCGCCTCGCGGCTGCCGCGCGAGCGCCAGGCCCCCGAGCCGCCTGAAACCATTGCCGGCACGCTTGCCTACATGGCGCCCGAACAGACCGGTCGGATGAATCGCTCGATCGACTCGCGCAGCGACCTCTATTCGCTCGGCGTCGTGCTCTACCAGATGCTTACCGGTGTGCTGCCCTTTACGGCGGCCGACCCGATGGAATGGGTGCATTGCCATATCGCCAGAATGCCGGTGCCGCCCGGCGAGCGCTGGGCGCCGGTACCGGCGCCGCTGTCGCGGATCGTCATGAAGCTGCTCGCCAAGACGGCGGAGGAGCGCTACCAGACCGCGGCTGCCGCCGAGCAGGATCTGCGGCGCTGCCTTGCTGGCTGGGAGCGCAATCGCCAGATCGAAGCGTTTCCGCTCGGAGAGCACGACACGCCCGACCGGCTGGTCATCCCCGAGAAGCTGTATGGCCGGCAGCGCGAGGTCGATGCATTGCTCGCGGCGTTCGAACGCGTGGTCACGAGCGGCGCACCGGAACTCGTGCTGGTTTCGGGATATTCCGGCATTGGAAAGACCGCCGTCGTCAACGAGTTGCACAAGGCCCTGGTGCCGTCGCGAGGGCTCTTTGCCTCGGGCAAGTTCGACCAGTACAAGCGCGACATTCCGTATTCGACCCTGGTGCAGGCCTTCCGGGGCCTGGTGCGGCCCCTGCTCGGCAAGCGCGACACCGAACTGGCGCGCTGGCGCGGCGAGTTGCTGGAGGCCCTGGAGCCGAATGCGCGGCTCATGACCGACCTTGTCCCCGAACTGAAGCTCATCACGGGCGAGCAGCCGCCGGTGCCGGAGCTTGAGCCGCAGCAGGCGCAAAGCCGCTTTCAGCTCGTGTTTCGCCGGTTCATTGGTGTGTTTGCTCGGCCGGAGCATCCGCTGGCGCTCTTCCTCGATGATCTTCAATGGCTCGACACGGCAACGCTCGACCTGCTGGAGGACCTGCTGACACGGTCGGACCTGCAGTACCTGATGGTGATCGGCGCCTATCGGGACAATGAAGTCGATGCCGCGCATCCGTTGATGCGCAAGCTGCAAACCATCAGGAACGCTGGCGGCAAGGTAGAGGAGGTCGCGCTCGGACGGCTTGCCCTCGAACACCTTGGACAGCTGATCGCGGATTCGGTGTGCTGCGAACCGGCGCGCATCGCGCCGCTGGCCGAGCTGGTGCACGAGAAGACCGCCGGCAATCCGTTCTTCGTGATCCAGTTCCTCTGCTCGCTTGCGGAAGAAGACTTGCTTCATTTCGATCGCGACGCGGGCTGCTGGTCCTGGGAGCTCGACCGCATTCACGCGAAGGGCTACACGGACAACGTCGTGGATCTGATGGTCAGCAAACTGACCCGCTTGCCAGTCGAAACACAACGGGCGGTGCAGCAGCTGGCCTGCCTTGGCAACATCGCCGAGATCACGATCTTGTCGACGGTGCTCGCGATCACGGAGAAGCAGGTCCATGCCGTGCTCTGGGAGGCTGTCCGTCAGGAACTTGTCGGGCGCGTGGACGGCGCTTACAAGTTTGTCCATGACCGCATCCAGGAAGCCGCATACTCGCTGATCCCGAATGCCATGCGCACGGAGGTCCATCTCCGGATCGGTCGCCTGCTGGTCGCACGAACCCCCGCCGAGAAGCGGGAGGAGGCGATATTCGAGATCGTCAATCAGCTTAATCGCGGTACACCGCTGATCACGCAGCAACAGGAACGGGAGCAGCTCGCCGAACTCAACCTGATCGCGGGAAAGCGCGCCAAAGGTTCTACTGCATATGCCTCGGCGCTCAACTATCTCAAGTTCGGGATGGCGCTGATGGCGGAGGATGACTGGCAGCGCCAGCACGAGATTATCTTCGCGCTCGAGTTGAACCGGGCCGAATGCGAATTCCTGACCGGCGAGCTATCGGCCGCAGACGAGCGCCTGGCGAAACTGTCCGGCCACGCCATGACAACGGTCGAACGCGTCATGGTCGCGTGCTTGCACATGGATGTCTGCATGATCCTGGCTCAGAGCCGGCGCGCCATCGGCGTTGGCCTCGATTGCCTGCGGCATTTCGGCATTGCGTGGTCACCCCATCCGGAAGACGAGGAGGTACGGCGCGAATACGAGCGCATCTGGTCAGCGCTTGGAGACCGGACAATCGAAGCGCTCATCGACCTGCCGCTGATGGAGGATCCGGCGGCGCTGTCAACTGTCGACGTTCTGATGAAGCTCTGGACACCGGCCTTGATCACCGATGAAAACCTGGCATCCCAGACGATTTGCAAGGCGGTCAGTCTGAGCCTTGAGCGTGGCAACTGCGATGCTTCCTGTATTGCCTATGTCATTCTTATCCGCTTCGCAGGACCGCATTTCGGCGATTACAAGGCCGGATTCCGATTCGGCCAGCTCGGCTACGAGCTCGTCGAACGGCGCGGGCTAAAACGCCTCGAGGCAAGAACCCTGGTTTGCTTCGCGCTTTTTGTCGTGCCGTGGATGAAACACGCGAGGGTTTGCCGTGACCTGCAGCGCCGCGCCTTCGACGCGGCGATCCGCGTCGGTGATCTCCAGTACGCAAGCTACACGCGCAACGATCTGAATTCGAATCTTATTTTCTCCGGCGAGTCGCTGTCCGAGACGTTAAGCGAGGCCCAGCAGGGCCTCGCGTTCGCTGAAAAGGCGCGGTTCGGCCTTGGCGTTGACTTCATCGCCACCCAAATCGCGCTGATAAGGATGCTTCGGGGGCTGACGCCCGAATTTGGTTGCCTGGACGACGGGCAGTTTGACGAACTTCGGATGGAGCGCCGCTTTTCAGAGAACCCGGACCTGGCGATTGCCGCGTGCTGGTACTGGATCCGGAAACTGCAGGCGCGCTGTATCGCCGGCGACCATGTGGCGGCCATAGACGCCGCGGCGAAGGCGCAAGCGCTGCTCAGGGTCACGGCCTCGTTCCTGGAGGAAGCCGAGTATCACTTCTACGGCGCGCTGTCCCGCGCTGCCTGTTCGGATTCCGCGCCGGCCCACGAACAGCAACAACACCTGGCCGCCCTGGCCGCGCACCACCGGCAACTGAAGGTCTGGGCGGAGAATTGCCCGGAGAACTTCGAGAGCCGGGCCGCGCTGGTGGGCGCGGAGATTGACCGCATCGAAGGCCGCGACCTTGAGGCGATGCGCCTTTACCAGCTGGCCATCCACTCGGCGCGCGCCAACGGCTTTGTGCACGTCGAGGCGCTTGCCAACGAACTCGCTGCACGATTCTATGCGGCGCGTGAATTCGAGGTCATTGCCGAGACCTATCTGCACAACGCTCGCCTCTGTTACCTGCGCTGGCGAGCCGACGGCAAGGTGCGGCAACTCGAGCAAAGGTATCCGCAACTCGGCAAAGCGCTCGCGCCCGGCCCAACGGGCACGATCGCCACGCCGGTCGAGCACCTCGATCTCGCGACCGTGATCAAGGTGTCGCAGGCGGTCTCGGGTGACATCGTGCTGGAAAAGCTGATCGAGATGGTCATGCGTACGGCGCTTGAACAGGCCGGTGCCGCACGAGGTGTGCTGATTCTTCCGGACGGCGGCAATCAACGGATCACCGCGGAAGCCACCACTGGCGGCGAAACTATCGTCGTGGATCTGCGAGAGGAGCCCGTCACCGCGGCGGCGCTGCCGGAGTCCGTCCTCTATTACGTCCTGCGGACCCGGGAGAGCGTCATTCTCGACGATGCCGTGGCCGATCCCGCATTTGCTGCAGACCCTTACATCGCTCAGCATCATGCTCGTTCCATCCTCTGCCTGCCCTTGATGAATCAGGCGAAGCTCACCGGTGCGCTCTACCTCGAAAACAATCTCACTACCCGCGTATTCACCCCCGCCCGCATCGCCATACTGAGGCTGGTAGCCTCGCAGGCCGCGATCGCGCTGGAAAATGCCCATCTGTACCACGAACTCGTGGAGCGCGAAGGGAAGATCCGGCGCCTGGTCGACGCCGACATCATCGGGATCGTCGTCTGGAACGTCGAGGGCGACATCCTTGAGGCCAATGACGCATTTCTTCGCATGGTGGGATACGCGCGCGACGATCTCGTCGCAGGCTACGTGCGCTGGAAGGATCTGACTCCGCCGGAATGGCGCGACGGCGACGAACGAGCGCTGCGAGAGATCAGCGAGACGGAGCGCGCGCGGCCCTTCGAGAAAGAACTTGTCAGGAAGGACGGCAGCCGCGTGCCGGTCATGGTCGGTGCGGCCGCGTTCGAGACGAGCCGGAAGGAAGGCGTGGCTTTTGTGCTCGATCTGACCGAGCGCAAGCAGACCGAAGAAATCGTCCGCGAGAGCGAGCGGCGCTATCGCGAGGTACAGACGGAACTGGCCCATGCCAACCGCGTCGCCGCGATGGGTCAGCTCACCGCCTCGATCGCTCACGAAGTCAGTCAGCCGATCGCCGCGACGGTCACCAACGCCGAGGCCGCGCTGCGGTGGCTTGGCGCCAATCCGCCCGACGTCGAGGAGGTGCGACAGGGGCTCAGCCGTATCATCAACGATGGCAAGCGAGCGGGTGCCGTGGTCGGCCGCATCCGTGAGCTGGTCAAGAAGGCACCGCCACGGAAGGAACCGCTGGACCTCAACAACGCAATCCGCGAGGTGATCGAGCTTACCCGCGGCGAAGCAAGGAGGCACGGCGCCTCGGTGCAAACGCAGCTGGCGGACGGCTTGCCGGTCATCCAGGGGGATCGGGTCCAGTTGCAGCAAGTCCTTCTCAACTTGCTCATCAATGCGATGGAGGCCACCAGCGCTGTCAGCGACGGCGTGCGGGAACTGGTGATCAGCACGGGGCAAGCGGAGGCGGGCGGCGTGCTCGTGGCGGTGAGCGATTCCGGGCCGGGCCTTGCGCCGGATATCGCCGAGCGCATTTTTGCCCCCTTCTACACGACCAAGTCCACCGGTCTGGGGATGGGGCTCTCCATCTGCCGTTCGATCATCGAAGCACACGGTGGCCGATTGTGGGCGAGCGCCAACATGCCACGCGGCGCGATCTTTCAATTCACGGTGCCCGCCCATCCGGCCGTTTCATCGTGAGTCGGCGCGGGACTCTGGTGCGAACCTCTCAGATCACCCCGCTGCGGCAGACCGCAAGTGCAAGCCCGATATTGAGCGTTGCCATCGAAATCCAGCCAATAAACGAAATGACGGCGCCGTAGCGGTACATGGTGCTCTCCACTGGTTGGTCCGGGCGTGATGACTGACAGCGTAGGCGCCGCGGCCATGCAGCAGTAGGGTCGTACCGGACTCCTCAGCGTTTCCTCGTTCGCACCAATGCATCAACGCACCAATGCACTAATGCACCATGCCAGAAGCCGCACCCTGGCGCTATGTCGGATGTGCCTGCTACGTCCGATAGGCCCATTTGCAGTGCCCCAAAGCCGTCTCCGACGCGCCTTCAACCCTATGCCGATATACGTAGGTACTACGAATACCTCTCAATGCATGAGTGAATTGCAACGGCGGCACTGCTACGCTGGATCGCACAGATCACCTCACGATTCCAGCCATGGACCCTTTCGCCAACGAACCCGCTGTCGTCAACGCGCCCGGCGATGACCCGAAGAAGTATCCGCGGCTGGCGGCCGCAGAGATCGCAAGAATTGCCCCCTATGGCAGCGACAGGACGTGGCGCGCCGGCGAATACGTGGTGCGTACCGGTGACCCGGCCAACGGCATGATCCTGGTGCTGGAAGGGCGCGTCCGTATCGTGCAGCGCGATGGCATTGGCAGCAGCGTGGTGATCTCCGAACATGGTCCGGGGAATTTCCTGGCCGATATCGGACAACTTGCCGGCATGCCGGAGCTTATCGACGGCCTGGCCATCGAGGATGTCCGGGCGATCCTGGTGCAACCGGCATGTCTGCGGGCGTTGATGGTTGCGGAAGCGGCACTGGGCGAGATCATCATGCAGGCAATGATGCTGCGCCGTGCCGCGCTGGTCCAGCGCGGGCGCGGCCCCACGCTGATCGGACATGGCAGCGAGCCTGCCATGCTTGAACTCCAGGCACTTCTGCGGCGCAAGCACTATCCCTATTCGGTTCTCGACCTGGACGCCGACGTGGATGCGGCGAGCGAGCTGCAGAGATTTGATGCCAGCGATGCGGATTTGCCCCTGGTCATCTGCCCCAATGGAACGATCCTGCGTCGTCCCGACACCATGCAGGTCCTGTCCTGCCTTGGATTGCTACCTGAATTCGATCGCACCCGGATCTATGATGTCGCCATCATCGGCGCGGGCCCGGCCGGCCTGGCCGCCGCGGTCTATGCCGCATCGGAAGGATTGCGCGTGATCGTGCTGGATGCGCTGTCTCCCGGCGGGCAGGCCGGCGCCAGTGCCCGCATCGAGAATTACCTTGGATTCCCAGCTGGCATATCCGGCCAGGCTCTAGCCGCGAACGCCTTTGCGCAAGCGCAGAAATTCGGCGCGCATATCGCGAGCCCCGTCGAGGTAGCGCAGCTCGAGTGCGGCCCGCTGCATCGGCTGAGGACCAGGGCAGGTGACACGATACAGGCGCGCGCGGTGATCATCGCGAGCGGCGCGGCTTACCGTCGTCCACCCATCCCGAACCGGGTGGCGTTCGAGGGCCGCGGCATCTACTATTGGGCTTCGCCGGTGGAGGCCAAGCTGTGCGCGAAGCAGGAGGTGGTGCTGGTCGGCGGCGGGAACTCCGCGGGCCAGGCCGCGGTGTTCCTGGGCGCGCATGCCGCGCACGTGCATATCGTGATTCGCGGTCCGGGGCTCGAGCAGAGCATGTCCCGCTACCTGATCGACCGGATTGCCGCGCAGCCCAATATTACGGTGCATGCGAAGACCGACGTGGTGGACCTGACCGGCAACGGCAGGCTCGGCGGTGTCGTGTTGCGGCGCCACGATACCGGCCGGCAGGAGATGATGCGGGTTCAGCATCTCTTTCTGTTTACCGGCGCCGAGCCGAATACCTCCTGGTTGGGTAGCTGTCAGGTTGGTGTCGATGAAAAGGGCTTCGTGCTGACGGGCCGGCTGGCCGGCCTGCCGGCCAGCACGCTGGAAACCTGCGTGCCCGGCGTGTTTGCCATTGGCGATGTCAGGTCAGGCTCAACCAAGCGGGTGGCCACCGCGGTGGGCGAGGGCGCCGCCGTCGTGGCGCAGATCCACGGCTACCTGGCTGCCACGCTGGCCGCTGCCTGAGGCCCGTTCAGGCATGGCAGGAGGTCGACACGGTCGCGTGCCGGGGGCCCCGGACCTGCTCCAGGTCGCGAAGAGCTCCGTTTCTCCGTACAAGGCTGAACCACGCCGCCAGCGAAGTCCGGCGCGCCGCACCGGAAAACCGGGTCAGCGGCCGCGGCGCCGGATCCGGATTGGTGCCAGACAGGAAACACCGTGTCGACCCGAGCCGGTCTGGCGGCGCCACATTGCCTTACCTAGCATGAGAGTGGGATCGTTCCACCTTCATCAAGGAGAAGCAGCATGAAAATCGTTGTCATCGGCGGTACCGGCCTGATCGGCAAGAAGGTTGTGGCGCGGCTTGCCGCGCAGGGCCATGACGTCTTTGCCGCCGCGCCGCAGACGGGCGTCAATGCATTGACGGGAGAAGGCCTGGCCGATGCACTGGCCGGAGCGCAGGTGGTGGTGGACGTGGCGAACTCGCCTTCGTTCGAAGACAACGCCGTGCTGCATTTCTTCGAGACCTCGGGCCGCAACCTCGCGGCAGCCGAGAAGGCGGCGGGTGTCAGCCACCACGTGGCGCTGTCCGTGGTGGGCACCGACAAGCTTTCGCAGAGCGGTTACTTCCGCGCCAAGATCGCCCAGGAGGCGCTGATCCGGAACGCCGGCATTCCCTACACGATTGTCCGGTCGGCGCAGTTCCTGGAATTCCTCGGCGGCATCGTGCAATCCGCCGGCGAGGGCGATACGATCAAGCTCTCGCCCGCACTGATCCAGCCCATCGCTTCCGATGACGTCGCGCACGCTGTGGCGGATTGCGCCGTTGCCGCGCCGGCCAATGGCATCGTCGAGATCGCCGGGCCGGAGCGCTTCAAGATGAGCGACCTCGTGCAACGCTATCTGAAGGCAAGCGGCGACGCGCGTACCGTCATGGCCGATCCGGCCACGCGCTACTTCGGCGCAGAACTCCAGGAAGGCACGCTCGTGCCGGAAGGCGAGGCCCGGCTCGGGCGCATCACCTTCGAGGAATGGATGCGCAAGGCGCAACAGAAGTAGGGAAGAGGCAGCGGCCGCCACCGCTGCCATGCGGCGCTGGCCGGCGCGCGCCAGCGGCACCGCACCAGTGGTGGCGTGGTGCCGCAGCCGATGGCCGCCTACTGGCCGAGCTGGCCGAGCTCGGCGTGCCGTCGGTGGATGTCGTGCGTGACGAACGGGTTTTCGTGCGTCGGCATGGCAAGCCACTCGGGATGCCGCAGCGTGCCGCGAATGTCCTCCAGTCCGCTCGCCCAGTGCTCCATCATGGTCAGCGGCCCGAACTGAAAATCCTTGGCGCTGCCTTCAAACGACTTGTCGCGGTAGATCAGCTGGATGACATTGCGGCGGGCGTCGCAGGCATCGGCCGCGGCACGCTGGAAGGCCTCGCTCTGCCGGCGTGCTGGCGGTACCAGTGCCAGCACATCGTTGAGCAGGCGCCGGAAGTTCTGCTGTTCGCTCATATAGTCGGTGATGAAGCGCGTCCGGCTTGAGTACTGGACATCCTTCTGGCGCGCCGCCACCGCCATCAGATTCTCGGGCAACTGTCCGCGTGCGCTCCACAGGTCGACCTGGAAAATCAGCGCGTTGCGCCTGGGCCTTGCCTTCAGGATCGCGGAAAGCGGCGTGTTGGAAACCAGCCCGCCATCCCAATAGAATTCACCGTCGATCTCCACCGCGGGAAAGCCCGGCGGCAGCGCGCCCGACGCCATGAAGTGCTCGGCGCGGAGTCTGGTCTGCGTATTGTCGAAGTAGACGAAATTGCCCGTGCGCACGTTCACGGCCCCTACCGACACGCGCATCTCGGCATGGTGGTTGATCCGGTCGAAATCGGCAAAGCGCTCGAGCGTGGCCTTCAGCGGTCGCGTGTCGTAGTAGCTCGCGCTGTGCGCGCCCGCCGGCTGCGCGAACGGCACAGGCCAGAGGCGAGGGGAGAAGAACCCGCGCTGTCCCTCCACCAGCGCGCGAGCGGCCTCGATGCCATCGAACCAGATACGCAGCGGGTCAGGCCAGTGCTGCGCGGTATCGGCGATCGTGTCGTACGGGACCAGGCTGGGCAGCCAGGGTTGCCGGCAGATATGCTCCCAGAATTCGCGCAGTTTCGTGACGCGATGCTCCGGAGCGTTGCCGGCGAGAATTGCCGCGTTCAGCGCACCAATGGAGATGCCCGCGATCCAGTTCGGCTCGATGCCAGCCTCGGCAAGGCCCTGGTAGACGCCTCCCTGGTAGGAGCCAAGGGCGCCGCCGCCCTGCAGGACCAGTGCCCGTACGGCGTAGCCGCGATCCACTTCGGTCTTGATCGTCGCGGCGCCTGAACTGCCCTGCAAGTCTTGTCTTTCGTAAAACATGGTGTTCTCCTGATGCGCGAGTGGCGTGCCGCCCCGGGTGCGATCACCGGGGCGGACATTCCGCGCTTATTGCATGTACCAGCCGTGACTCACCACGAACGACTGTCCGGTCAGCGCGGCCGACGGATAGGCACACAGGAACAGGGCGGTTTGCGCGACGTCGTCCACTGTGGTGAAGACGCCGTCGACGGTGCCGCCCAGCATCACGCGACGCACCACTTCCTCTTCGCTGATGCCGAGTTCGCGCGCCTGTTCCGGAATCTGCTTGTCGACCAGCGGCGTGCGGACAAAGCCGGGGCAGATCACATGCGAGCGGACATTGCGCTCGCCGCCTTCCTTGGCGACCACGCGCGCCAGGCCCAGCAGCCCGTGTTTGGCGGCCACGTAAGCGCATTTGAGCGGCGAGGCTTCATGGGAGTGGACCGAGCCCATGTAGATGATGGTGCCGCCGCGGTTGTCGCGGTACATATGCCTGAGCGCCGCGCGCGTGGTCAGGAAGGCGCCGTCAAGGTGAATCGCCTGCATGCGCTTCCAGTCCGCGAAGCTGTATTCGTGCACCGGATTGACGATCTGGATGCCGGCATTGGACACCAGGATGTCGACGCCGCCGAACCGGTCCGCCACGGCCTGCGTCGCACGATCGACCGCGGCCTCGTCGGTCACATCCATGGCAACGCCCATGGCATGGCCGCCACGGGCTTCGATCGCTTCGGCGACCCTGCGGCTGGCGTCCTCGTTCAGGTCAGCGACGGCCACTGCCGCGCCTTCGCTGGCCAGCAGTTCTGCGATGGCCTTGCCGATGCCGCTGGCGGCGCCGGTCACGATCGCGGCTTTGCCTTGAAGCTTCATGTTCTTTCTCCGGGAGTGGTGGGATGGGGTACCAGGTTGCTGCGCGATGCCTGTCACGATTGCAGGTAGTCGTGGACGACCTCGCCGAGCCCCAGCGTCAGGTCGGCGATGTAGTGCTTCGCGCCAATGACTTCGAGTACCGGCAGCGATGCAACCGGCGCCAGTGCGTGGGGGAAGAGGGACAGCGCCGCCGGGCCGGTCCATGCGCCCTTGACATCGACGTCCTTGAGGAAATAGCAGACCAGCTCGCAGACGCGGGCCGTGCCATCCACATGCGGCAGGATCTTGAGCAGGAAATTGGGCGTATTGGCGAGCGCGTCCCGGACCGCGTTCCTGTCGATTGCCTGGTGCTTGTAGCCCATCGTGCCGGTCGCCACCCGGACCGGGCCATAGTCGAGCGTGCCCAGCAGCGTATCGGTCTCGACGGCGAGCCGCGGGCTGGCCAGCTTCTTCGGGAATCCCCACAACTCGCGCCCGGCGGCCAGCGGCGGATGGTCATCGAGGAACATCGCGTGGGTGTAGGTGCCGCGCCGCCCCTGGTACATGACCGGGATCACCTGGCCGGATTCGGTGTAGTCGCCGAAGCCGGTCGAATCGGGCATGCG
The DNA here is from genome assembly GCF_038900635.1 of Cupriavidus oxalaticus. Taxonomy (GTDB): domain Bacteria; phylum Pseudomonadota; class Gammaproteobacteria; order Burkholderiales; family Burkholderiaceae; genus Cupriavidus; species Cupriavidus oxalaticus_B. The sequence continues at coordinate 243,724 of NZ_JAYMRX010000007.1, forward strand.
GATGAACTCGTAGTGCACCACCGGCTCGGCGATTTCCAGCGGCTCCGGCACGACGGCGCGCAGCAGGTCCGGGTCAGTGCGGTACGAGATGACAAAAAACTCCCGATGAAGAAAGCGATACGGCCCCATCGGGTAGGCCGGGCTGACTAGCGGCGTGGCAAACGCTCGCTCCCGGATGGTCTTGACGTCCATGGTGCTTGAGCCTCCTGAGGCGATACCGTGCCGTGTTTCCACTGTCCCCATGACAGCGGTGCAGCTCGGTCCGACTTATTCTGGAAGGTCAGGCGGGGTGAAACCATTAAACGTGGGTATCGATGAACACCCATGACGGAGTGGGCCGTCATACCAAGTATCGGGTGACTCATGCCTGAGTAGTACGGGATGGGGCTGAGGGATGAGCCGCCGGTTCCTCGCCTGTGTTTGCGGCTTCGGTCATTGCCGTCAGGCTTATCGTGTCCATCCAATGGAATGCCCGATCGCGGAGCGGGCTGGCGCCCGCCCCTCGACGGCATCAGAGTCCTTTGGTGAACGAGTCCGGCTCGCCGGCGCGGGCGCCGTCGGTGTACGGGTCGTACGCACGGATGCGCGCACCGTCCGTGAATGGATCGGGCTTGCGCGCGGGCGACGCGGACACACCTGTCCGGTCCATGCCGGCGACGACGGCCTCTGCTGCGTGGGCATGGCCGCCCGACAGCGCGGCAGCAACAGTCAGGGTCGTCGACGCGACAACAAGGATACGGGCGAATTGGGAAATCATGATTAGCTCCTGGATTCCGGTAAGGAAGAACACTCGTTGCGGCTTCGCTGGATTGAGTGCGTTGCCGTTGGGTTCAATGTAGGAGCCAGCTACCCGACACACTAGGGCGATGAGTAGCGATTCAATGACAACCGTTGGTTGATAATGGGACTGACGGCCAATGCAAAGCTCAACCAGCTGTCGCGCCAGGCGCTCTCAGCGCGATAGCAAATGTGGCGCCGCTTCCGGTTGCACGGGGTTCGGCCCAGATCCGTCCCGAGTGCATTGCGATAATGGATTGACTTAGCGACAGCCCGATTCCCATGCCCCAGGGCTTTGTGGTGTAGAACGCCTCGAAGACATTGGCATCCGCCGGCAAGCCGACTCCGTTATCACTGATCTGCAAGATGACCTCGGCGCCCATGGCGCAGGTGGAAACGCGGAGTACTCTGGGATTCGACCGGACCTCCGCCATCGCCTCGAGCGCATTCCGTACCAGGTTCACGAGAACTTGCTGAATCTGTATATGGTCCGCTCGTACAATGGGCAAGATCGGGTCAAAGCTTCTCTCTGTCACGATGCCGAGCCTGGACAGCTCTCTTGCAAGCAGGAACAGGACTTCGTCAGCCGCTTGATTCAGGTCGACGTCGACCAGTTCCATCCGATCGCGCCGGAACAACGATCGAAGGTTCGAGACAATCTGCGCGGCCGCTTCTGCATCCCTTGAAATGCGTTGCAGGGTAATGATCGCCCGGTCCACATTCGGAGGTTCGGCGGAAAGCCAGCGCCTGCACGCATCGCTGTTCGTCACGACCGAGGTCAACGGATGGCTGATCTCGTGGGCAATGGCGGCTGACAGCTCGCTGATTGCCGCCAGCTGCGAGGCATGAGCCAGCCGCGCATTCATTGCGCCCAACTGGGCTTCCATTCGCCTCAGATCATCCAGGTCGGTGAGCGTGCCAAACCATCTGCTGATGCTGCCATCGCTTTCACGCTGTGGAATGGCGTGGAACAGAAACCAGCGATAAGTGCCATCGAACTTGCGCAGCCGCTGCTCGAACGAGCAAGGCTCACCGGTTTCCAATGCCTTGGACCATTCGCGCGCGGTACTTTGAATATCATCCGGGTGTACGGCATCCGATTGCTTCCAACCCTGCAATTCGTCCAGGGACCTGCAGAAATAGAGCAGCAGCGTCCGATTGACGAACTCGACTTCACCCGTCGGCGTCGTTGTGAAAAGCAAGCCGGGAACGCTGTCCAGAATGATCCGGTATGCCTCCGCGCTGGCCCGCAATTCCTGCGTCGCGCGGTGGCGATGCTCGATCTCGGTATTTGTGGCATACCACTTGACTATGTTGTCATTCCCATCCAGCAGGGGGTGAACCCGTATCACGAACCAGCGGTACTCGCCATCCGCGCGACGCATTCGCAGTTCATATTCAAAGGGCTTGCACACATAGAGCGCTCGCTGCCACCACATCACCAGGGCAGGCCGGTCGTCGGGGTGAACCGCATCGGTCCAACCTCTGCCGAGTGCGGCGGAAGCCGAAAGACCGGTATAGGCAAGCCAGTAGCAATTGAAGAAATCGGCTTCGCCATTGGCTTCACACGTCCAGGCCTGCAGCGGAATGTTATCGATAATCGCCTGCAGCGTATCCGCCGAGGTGCGCCATGGCACGATGTCATCAGCAGACTCGCGGCGGATGTGATGGTCGTCGGTCATGCCCCTTTTCTCCTTGCATCGGCAACCGAAAAGCCGCACTGGACGGATTGCGCTTGCCGCTGCAAGCTCATCATGACTCGCGCCGTTGAGGCACGACGGGTATGTCCAGCATATCCGCCATCCTCACCAGGTCCGGCAGGGATCGCGCCTGCATCTTGCACATTACCCGCTGTCGGTGGATCTGCAATGTCACCATACTGATGCCCAGCTCGGATGCTGCCTGCTTGTTCAACAAACCGCTGGTGACAAGTGGCAGCACTTCTCTTTCACGTGGCGTGAGTTGGGCAAAGCGATCCTGGATCTCCTGTCGCGCGCGCCTCAGCACCCTCCGCTGATCGTCGAGCTTCAGGGCGGCTGCTACCGCCTCCAGCAATTGCGCCTCCCTGAACGGCTTGGTTATGAAGTCGACGGCTCCCGCCTTGCATGCCCTGACCGAGCGCGGCACATCGGCAAAGCCCGTCACGAAAATAATGGGCGGATGGCTACCACAGTCGAGTTGGGATTGAAGGTCCAACCCGCTGATATCGGGCAGTTCCACATCGAGGATCAGGCAGGAGCGCAGGTCAGCCCTGGCGTGAGCGAGATAGTCGCCAGCACATGCAAAAGTGGTGACGCAAAAGCCGGCCGACAGCAGCAATTCCGCGATGGCCTCGCGAACTCGGAAATCGTCGTCCACCACATAGATCGAAGTGTTCCCGGTCATTGCCGCCCCCAGATCTTGCGGCAACTGCCGCGTCACAACGCCCACGTCAGATTTCCGTTAAGAAGATCCGATAATCGGATGAGGACTCAGTGGACACGGCAACGGATGCAAGCAGGACAATTTGAGTGATGGTTAGTGCCCTTGAGATCTCCCGAGTCATGATACTGCAGCCGCTCATTTGCCATCAAGCGTCCAGGCAATTCACCTCAGCGTCGACCCGGGCGTATGGCAAACGAGTGCGCTCACCCGAGCCGGTTCAGCATGGCCGATGCCGTACGAAGATCCGCCGTGTCAAATCCTTCCTGGAAGCGTTCATACACGGGCTCGATGATATCGAGCGCTTCCTTGCCGGATCCCGATTGTTCCAGCAGTACGGCGAGGCTCATCGCGCATCGGAGTGACAGGGAAAGGGCACCCTGCTCATCCGCCATGCGCAGGCCCGCGCGCATCAATCGAGCTGCCGCCGCGACGTCGCCGCCGCTGCGCAGACGTTCCCCCTGAATCCTGAACAGTTCGGGCGTGCTCCACGGTACAACGCCAGTCCGACCCCGCTCGAAATCCACCTCGCAGGCCAGCGCGGCGTCGAGCGTGCACAGCGTGTCCCGCAACGAACGCGGCCAGCCGCCCGACACCTCCGCGGTGTCGACCTCACCGCGGCGCCGGCCGAGAACCAGCCGATAGCCCTCCCCGAAATAGCCCCAGAACGTCAGTGAATACTCCCTGGCCCGGCTTTGCAGCAGCCTGGTGTAGCGCTCGGCACGATCGATATCGCCGGTCCAGAACGCAACGGGCCCGCAGCCAACCGAGATGGCGAAGCACAGCGAGAGTGAATGGTTGATGCCCTGGGCGCGTTCAACCGCCCCCTCGGCATGGTCGAGTGCCTGTTCGGGATGCCCTTGTACCCACAGGATCCGCGCCAGCGTCATCAGCGCGGCCACACGCTGGTCGAACTGGAACCCGCTGCGGCGCGCACTGGTGTTGATGCTCAAAGGCTGACTGAGTACACGTTGGGCGTGGAGGCGCGCCTTGGCATGCTGGCCCGTGAAGTGCATGCTCAATGTCATCATCCGGTCGTGAATAATGGCGTCCGCCGGATTGTCGGTGCGGGCCGCGAGCTCGCCGAACTCGTGCGCCCTGCGCACGGTCGCGGCATAATCGCCACGGGAATTGCTGACCAGCCACAATCCCCAAAGCGCATGGAGCTGGTCGGGAATCGAGGCTGCCCGCCGCGCGACTTCGAGGCCTCGTTCGAATGTCGCGATGGCGGCGGGCGCAGCGCCGCGAATGTTCCATAGCGCATGCCCGTGCGCTTCGCGCATGGCGATCTCCCGCGCCGGGTCAAGCGCGCCCGTATCCGGCAGCAGCTCAAGCAGCCGCTCGACCAGATCGAGATATTCGGCCATATGGGAAAGCGCATACCAGAGCGGTGCGGACGCACCCGCGAGCGCGGCGCCCAGCCTGGCATCGCCGGCCGCCGACAGGCTCCAGTGCAGGGCCAGGCGAAAATCCTCAAGCAGATAGGCGTGGCGTGCGAGCCAGTCGCCACGCGCCTGGTGCGGCCGCATGCGCTCGGCCTCATCGGCCAGGCTCACCATATGCATCGCATGACGACGGGACACGGCCGCGGACTCTCCCTGCTCCGCCATCTGCGCCAGGCCATACTCCCGCATCGTTTCCAGGAGCCAATACTGCACGGATTCACCGCTGATATCCGACATGAGCAGCGATTTGCCCACCAGGTTATAGAGATACTCTTCCGTGTCTGCGCTGACCAGCCCCTGTGTCACGGCGCGGGCTGCGTCGGATGTGAATCGGCCGCGGAAGATCGAGAGGCTGCGCAGCAGTCGGCGCTCTTCGTCGGGCAGCAGCGCGTAGCTCCAGTCCAGCGCCGCCCTTAGTGTCTGGTGGCGCGGCAACGCGGTGCGGCGCCCGCGCGTCAACAACGCCAGCCGGTTGCCAAGCTGCGCCGCCAGGCCGCGCAGGCCGAGCCGGTCCACCCCCGCGGCCGCGAGCTCCAGCGCCAGCGGGATGCCGTCGAGCGCCCGGCATATTCTGACCAGCGCCGGGATGTCTGCTTCGCACAGCTCGAAGGAATCCTGGCTTGCGCGCACGCGTTCGACGAACAACTCGGCGGAAGCAAAGCCCAGGGCTTCCTGGATATCGAGCCTGTCGAGCGTGGGAGGTACCGGCAACGCGCCGAGCCGATGCACCCATTCGCCCTGGATGCGCAGCGTCTCCCGGCTCGTCGCCAGCAGATGGACCTCGGGAGCGCCGGTCAACAGGGCCTCCGCGAGTTCGGCGGCAGCCTCAATGACATGCTCGCAGTTGTCGAGAACGATCAGGATGCGGCGGTTCCTGAGGTATGCGAGCAGGCTGCGCAGCGATGCCGACTCCAGCGCGGGGACGCCGAGCGCGGCGGTGACCGTATTCGTCACCAGCGCGGGGTCGTTCAGCGGAGCAAGATTGACGAACACGGTTTGCCGGGCAAACGAATCGGACAGCTGGCGCGCTGCAGCCAGCGCCACCGTGGTCTTGCCCATGCCGGCGGGCCCCGTGACGGTCACGCAGCGCCGCAGGGGCAGCTCGCGGATCAGGTCGGCCACCACCTCGTCACGGCCAATCACGCGTGCGAGCTGAGCCGGCAGCGGCAACGCCAGCGGGAGGTCCGATGTGACGCTGGCCGGCGCAGCCAGCGGACTGGCTGGCGCCGCCGGCACGGCAGGCATGTCCGTCCTGTCCATGGTCGCGCCGGCACCGGGTGCCGATGCGCTCTCATGCGCCGCCTCGGCGAACTGCGAGACCTCCGCGACAAAGCAGTAGCCTTGAGCCGGCACATTCACAATGTACCGCTGGGACTCCCGCCCATCGCCCAGCACCTTGCGCAGCCCGGCCAGATGGACGCGCAGCGCGCCGGGCTCGATCACGACATTCGGCCAGACGCGGGCGATCAACTCTGCATTGGAGACCACCTCGCCGGCGCGCTCGACCAGCGCCACCAGCAGATCGAAGGCCCGGCTGCCCAGCCGCACCGGCACGCCGCTCTCCAGCAGGACACGCTTGCGGGGAAGAAGGCAGAACGGGCCAAAGTTCAGCGTGGCTTCAGATGACATGATCGTTTCTCATCCCGGCCTTTGCAGTCCCGGCTTTACCACCGGACGCCGCATCGGCGTCAGCCTCTGGCATCCAGTGACACCACCACTCGCCAGCGCAACCGGGAATTGACGCCGCCAGAGCATTGCACCCTCGACTCGATTGCTCCGCGTTGCGAGGGTACCGTAGCCGGGGCTTGCTTCGGAATCATAGATTTCTATTACCCCGGCCGGGTTGCACCTGGTATCCGGCCCCTGGCCCGTGGCTCTGAAGCAGGCCATTGTCTGGAACCCTTCCGGTTGCCTGCGCGCGTGCCGGCATCTCCCCTTGTTCAACCGGCGCCGCGGCCGTCCCAATTCCGAAGGCAGCATGGTCGGCACCACACGGATCCAACCAGTTAAGAGTTGTTAAGTCTTCATCCGGCTCTGCGTGGCTCGCGCCTCCTCCCTCCGCAACGTCTTAGCAACGCATAACTCGCAACCGGCCCGCCTGTCGATCCACACTAAAGGTCACAAGCCAAACATAGCGCGTTGCGATGAGCCACTCTGCCCTGCAAGACCTGTTCGCGCCACTGAAACTGGGGGCGCTGAATCTGGCACACCGGATCGTACTGGACAGTCCGCGCGCACTGCCGCATGCCCCCTTGCCTCGGACGGGCGACACCGGCACGCGCACGGCGGCAGGCGGCCTGACCATCTACGCCGTCGCGGACGAGCAGTGCGCGGAGCATCCACATCCTTTCGCGCATGGCCTGGCGAGCGCTGGCGAAGTCAATGGCTGGCTGCACGCAACACACGCCATTCATGAACGGGGCGGCATGGTCATCGCGCGCATCGGGGGATGCCCCGCGCCCGCTGACATCAGGCTCGACGCCGACCAGATCGACCTGGCCCTCGATGCGTACCGTACCGCCGCGGAGAACGCAAACGATGCCGGCTTTGACGGGGTCGAGCTGGCCGCGACGGCCGGCACCCTGCCGGACCGGCTGTGCCGGTCAGCGGCCGCTGCGCAGGCATCCACGGACGTGGCGACAACGGACTGCCCGGTCGCCACCGAGTTCCTGTGCGACGCCCTGCGCGCAATCCTGGCGGCGTGGCCCGCGGACCGTGTGGGCGTCTGCATGACGCTTCCCTCCACTGCCGAAGAGCTGCGCACGCTGCAGCGCCTGCTGTCTCCGCTGCTGACCGGAGAGCTGGCCTGGCTGCACCTGCACTCGGCCGGGTCAGGACATGCCACGTGCTGCAAACCGTTCACATCAGGCGTGCGCCTGCGCCATGCTGCGCCGCTCATCGTCACCGGACGGTGGACGGCGCAGCTTGCCGCCACCGCCGTGCGCAGCGGCAGGATCGATGCCGCCGGCGTACACGGCGACATGGCCATGCCATCCGACGAACTGGTAGCGGCATGGCGGGCGCAGCTCGGCGGTTCGGCATGAAGGATGCCACGGCGCCGGTCTGCCTTCACTTGATAAAAACACAAGCGAACCCGGCGAAATAATCGTTTGTCACCGCGCGCCCCAGCAACAACCATCCATGAGAGGACAGCTCATGACCGCAATTGCAAGCCGCTGCACTCTCTTCCCAGCCCTACTTTCGCCGTTCAGGACCGCCAGTGCTCGCGCTGTGCGGTCAAGCCAGATGACAAAGCTGTAATGCAGGTGTTCCGATTGGCAAGGCAGCCAGCCCAAAGTTCGGCGGCGCTGCCGTGCCCGCATTTCCCCACGCTCGGACTTGGAGACAGAGAAAATGGAAGACCCCACCCAAGCACCCTTGGCAGACTCCGGCATCACGCCTGATGGCGCCATAGCCACGGTCACGCGCCGTCGCTTCCTGCAGGCAGTCGGCGCCTCCGGCGCGGGCATCGCGAGCGTCGCCCTGGCACCCAATGCATCGGGGCAGTCCGCGCCCCTGCCGCCCCAACCGCCCGCGCAAACCGGTGCCCCAGGCCATCCCGTCACGCTCAAGGTCAATGGCACCACGCACCGGCTGACGGTGGCTGCCAATGCCGTCCTGCTCGATACGCTGCGCGACCAGCTGCATCTGACCGGGACGAAGAAAGGCTGCGACCACGGCCAGTGCGGCGCATGCACGCTGATCGTGAACGGCGTCACGGTCAACTCGTGCCTGTCGGTGACGGTCATGCACGACGGCGACGACATCACGACGATCGAGGGGCTGTCGCGCGACGGCAAGCTGCACCCGGTGCAACAGGCGTTCTGGGATCACGACGCCTACCAGTGCGGCTACTGTACCGCCGGCCAGATGATGGGCGCCGTGGGCATCCTGCAGGACAAGCGGATCCCGCCCGACGACGCCTCGGTGCGCGAGGCGATGAGCGGCAATATCTGCCGCTGTGGTGCCTACAAGAACATCGTCGCGGCCATCCAGGACGCGCGCGGCAAGACCCGGAGGAACGTCTGATGCGAAACTTCGACTATGCGCGCGCCGCCGATGTCGAGCAGGCGATCACGCTGCATGCGCGCGACGGCGACACGGTCTACCTGGCCGGCGGCACCACGCTGCTGGACCTGATGAAGCTCGACATCATGCGGCCCGCCCACGTGGTGGACATCCACAAGCTCAAGCTCGACAAGATCGAGCCGCTCGGCGACGGCAGGGTGCGCATCGGTGCGATGGTCAGCAACACCGACCTGGCCCGGCACGACCATATCCGCAAGCAGTACCCGGTGCTGTCCCAGGCGCTGTTGTCCGGAGCGAGCACGCAACTGCGCAACAAGGCCACGACCGCCGGCAACGTGATGCAGCGGGTGCGGTGCGGCTACTTCCGCGACGGGGTTTCTGCCTGCAACAAGCGCAATCCGGGCTCGGGCTGCGCCGCCATCGAAGGCCTGAACCGCAATGTGCACGCGGTGCTGGGGGGCAGTCCGAACTGCATTGCCGCGCACCCGTCCGACATGTGCGTGGCCATGGCCGCCATCGGTGCGACGATCCATGTGCAGGGGCCGAAAGGCAGACGCGATATCCCGTTCACGGATTTCCACCTGCTGCCCGGCGACACGCCGTGGAAGGAACACGCGCTGGAAGCCGGCGAGATGATTACGCATATCACGCTCGACGCACCGCTGCCAGGCAGCCGCTCGGCCTACCTGAAGCTGCGCGACCGGACCTCGTACCAGTTCGCGCTGGCTTCGAGCGCCGTGGTGGTCGTGCTCGACGGGAAAACCGTGCGCGATATCCGCGTGGCGCTCGGAGGCGTCGCGACCAAGCCGTGGCGCGCCGCCAATGCGGAGGCCGTGATGCGTGGCAAGCCGGTCTCCGAGGCGCTGATCCGGGAGGCCGCCGCGACGGCCATGGCCGGCGCGCAGTCGTACGGACAGAACGGCTTCAAGCTCATGCTCGGCCAGCAGGCCGTCATGCGAAACCTGTCGCTTCTCACCGCCTGAAGGGAGTTATCGCATGAACAGCACTGCTATCGGCGCATCGCCGCGCCGCATCGATGGCCGGCTCAAGGTGACCGGCACCGCCCTGTATACGGCCGACCGCTCGATGCCCGGGATGCTGTACGCCTATGGGGTCTACAGCACCGTGGCGAGCGGCCGCGTCACCGGCATCGACATGGCCGACGCGCGCCGCGTGCCCGGTGTGGTCGACATCCTGCACAACGGCAATTTCCCAACGCTCTACCGCATCCCGAAGAGCCCGATCTCGGGTGCGACGATCCTGACCGCGTCGATCACCGACGAGCACCGTCTGCCGTTCGAGGACAACACCATCCACTACGGCGGCCAGATGGTGGCGCTGGTCGTTGCCGACACCTACGAGCATGCGCGCGACGCCGCCTTCCGCGTCAAGGTGGCGTACGCGCGCAGCAAGCCGGTCACGGATCTCGAGCACGGCATCAAGGCTAACGGCCTGCGCGATGGCGGCAGGGGGCATGCGCGCGGCACGCCAGCACCGGCCTTCGACCAGTCGGCGGTCAAGGTCGACGCCACCTACCGCACACCGGTCGAGACCCATAACCCGATGGAAATGCATGCCACGCTGGCATGGTGGCAAGGGGGCGACCTGCATCTCTACGAAGCGACGCAGGGCGCCACCGTTCATCGCAATACCATCGCGCAGATCTTCGGGCTTACCCCCGAGCGCGTCACTGTCGATTGCCCGTTCATCGGCTCGGGCTTCGGCTCCAAGCTGTTCCTGTGGCCGCATTCGGTCGCGGCCAGCGCGGCGGCGCAAATGATGCGGCGGCCGGTAAAGCTGGTGGTGCCGCGCGCCTACATGTTCACCACCACCGGACAGCGGCCAGAAACGCGCCAGCGGGTGCGGCTGTCGGCAAGTGCCGATGGCCGCATCACGTCGATCCGGCACGAATCGGTCAACACCACCTCGTTCATCGAGCAGTACGTCGAGAATTGTGGCGGGATGACGCAGAGCCTCTATTCGTGCCCGAACCTCATGGTGAGCCACCACACCACCAATGTGCATCGTGGCGCGCCAACTTCGATGCGGGCGCCGGGCGCGGCGCCCGGCTTGTTCGCGCTGGAATCGGCCATCGACGAACTGGCGCTGGCCTGCCGCATGGATCCGGTGCGGTTCAGGCTTGCCAACCTGTCCACACGCGACGAAAGCCTCAACCTGCCATGGTCGAGCAACCATCTGCGCGAGGCCATCGAGCAGGGCAGCCGCAAGATCGGCTGGGACCGGCGCGATCCGCGGCCCGGCTCGATGAAGGTCGGCAGCGAGATCGCCGGATACGGCGTGGCGGTGTGCAACTGGGACGCCTGGCGTACGCCGGCGGAGGCGCGCGTGCTGTTGCGCAGCGATGGCACCGCGGCCGTGACCTGCGCGGTCCAGGACATCGGCACGGGGATGTACACGATCGTCGCGCAGACGGTCAGCGAACTGACCGGCTTGCCCTTTGAAAGAATCGACGTCAAGCTCGGCGATTCGTCCTTTCCGTCGGCACCGGTTGCCGGCGGCTCATGGGCCACGGCCAGCGTGCTGCCTGCGGTGGCAGAAGCCACGCGCAATGCGATCGGCCAGTTGCGCACGTACGCCACGCAGGAAGGCGCCGCCTTCGCGGGCGCCAGGCCCGAAACGCTGAAGATGCAGAATGGCCGCCTGACCGACGGCAAGCGCGCCGTCGACTACGCCTCGGTCCTCAATGCCCAGCGCTTTGCCAGCGCGGAGGGCTTTGCGCGCACCGGCGGCACACCGACCGACAAGCTGTCCTTCATGTCCTTCGGCGCCCACTTCGTCGAGGTGCGCTGGGATCCCGGCATTTCACGGTTGCGCGTGGCCAGGGTCGTGAGCGCGATCGATGTGGGGCGGGTGATCAACCCGGTCACTGCGCGCAACCAGGTGGAAGGGGCGATCGTGATGGGCATCGGCATGGCCTTGTTCGAGGCCACCGAATATGACGAACGCGACGGCATGCCGGGCAACAACAATTTTGCCGAGTATGCGGTGCCGGTGCACGCGGACCAGCCCGAGATCGATGTCATCCTGCTCAATCACCCCGATCTCGAATTCAATGAATTCGGCGCCCGCGGTATCGGTGAGATCGGCATTACCGGCTTTGCCGCGGCCGTCGCAAATGCTGTGTACCACGCCACCGGCAAGCGGATCCGGGAGCTTCCCATGACGAAGGAGAAACTGATGGCGTGAGCCGGTCTGGTGTGGCAGCCATGGCGCGCCACGTGTTGCATCTGGGCAAATTGACTATTTTGCAGGAGAACAAGATGAAAGCGATTCTTATCGCGGTTGCGGCGCTCGGGACCTCGATTGTCCTGCCCGGGTACGCGCAGAAGCCTGTAGACCCGTACACGCAAGGCGCCAAAGGCAAGCCGGATCCCTTTGCGGATGGCGCGAAGTCCGGGAAATTCGATGCCTATACGGATGGTGCCAGGATCTCGACACGGTCGGACCTGGTTCCCGTAGACAGAAAGCCTGATCCGTTCACCGATGGCGCGAAGACGGGCAAGCCGGACCCGTTCACCGATGGCGCGAGGACGGGCAAGCCGGACCCGTTCACCGACGGCGCCAGGAGCAAGTAGGCACCCGGAAGCCGCCTGCGCTTGTCGAAAGGCACAAGGCGGCGCCCCGCTGGTTGGGGCGGCGCGCGTCACACCTCGCGTATTCGGGGCCACGGCCTGGATCTGGTGACTCTCGGTGTGGCGACTACCGGTGTGGCGACCAGGGCGGCGACCATCGCAGCGCAAGGCTGCGCAACCGAAAGAGGATCGGCAATGAACGACAGACCGGAGCATCCCCCCGAAACGCCGTCACAGGAACTCGCAGCGGACACTGACCGCCATGGCGAGGGCCCCGATGCCGAAGATCCGGTGGTACGCGGCCATCCTCGTTACGAACAGATGTTTCCGGTTCTCACCGATGCCGAGGTCGAAAGGGTGCGTCGCTTCGGCAAATTGTGTCACTACACGGCGGGCGACCTGCTTTATCGTGCGGGCAGCGTCTGCCCCGGTGTCTTTGTCATGCTCTCTGGCAAGGTTCGGATTGTCATCCGCGACCGCGGGAATCAGGACGATGTCATCCACACCTATTCGCAACGCGGAGAGTTCACTTCCGATATCACCCAGCTTTCCAGCAAGCCTGCCATTGTCGATGCGCACGTCCTGGAAGATGTCAAGGCGCTGCTGTTGCGCCCCGATGAACTCGGAGCGCTGGTGATCAAGGAAGCCGATATCGGCGAGAAGATCATGCGCGCGCTGATACTGCGGCGCGTCGTGGCGGTGGAGCGTGGCCGGGGAGCGGTCGTGGTTGGGGCGCCCGGCAATCCGCGCTTGCTGGAACTGCAGAATTTCCTGCGCCGCAATGCCTACCCGAACATTGCGCTCGACGCGGAGCAGGACGCCGAGGCCATTGCGTTCCTGGAGCGCCTGACGCCGCAACCCGACGACTTGCCGCTTGTCGTCTGTCCAAGCGGCGCCGTGCTGCGCAACCCCGATGTGGGGCAACTGGCGTCCTGCCTCGGCCTGCTGCCTGAATTCGATCCCAGCCATGTCTATGATGTGGCCATCATCGGCGCCGGCCCGGCGGGGCTTGCGGCGGCTGTCTACGCGGCCTCGGAAGGGTTGTCCGTCGCCGTGTTCGACTGCCGTGCGCCCGGCGGGCAGGCCGGGACCAGCGCGCGTATCGAGAACTACCTGGGCTTTCCCACCGGCATCAGCGGGCAGGACCTGGCCGGGCGCGCGTTTGTCCAGGCCCAGAAGTTCGGCGTCCATATCGCCATCCCGTGCGAGGTCAAGGCCCTGCACTGCGACAAGTATCCGCGCGTGATAGCGCTTGCCGATGGGCAGCGCATTCCCGCCCGCACCGTGGTCATTGCGACCGGTGCGGAGTACCGGCGGCCTGCCCTGGATGGACTCGCGCATTTCGAGGGGTCCGGTGTCTATTACTGGGCGACGCCGGTCGAGGCGAGGCTATGCCGCAAGGAGCCGGTGGTGCTGATCGGCGGCGGCAACTCGGCGGGACAGGCGGCGGTATTCCTCGCATCGCACGCCGAGCATGTGCACATGCTGATCCGCGGTGCGAGTCTCGAACAAACCATGTCGCGCTACCTGGTGGAGCGGGTTTGCTCGCTGCCCAACCTGACCCTTCATACCAGGATGGAGCTCCATGCGCTCGAGGGCAAGGTGCAGCTCGAACGCGTGCACTACCGCGGCGCCGGTGGCATGGAAGGCAGCATGACCACACATCACCTTTTTGTCTTCATTGGCGCCGAGCCGAACAATAGCTGGCTCATGTCCTGCGGTGTCTCGCTGGATGACAAGGGATTCGTGCTGACCGGATCCGATATCGCCGACCCTCTGCTGAATGCGCTGCCGCTGCAGACCAGCGTCGAAGGCGTCTTTGCGATCGGCGACGTGCGCTCGGGATCGACCAAACGCGTGGCGGCCGCGGTGGGCGAAGGGGCAGCGGTGGTGGCGCAGATTCATCGCCTGCTGGCTGACAAGCGGCAAGCCAGTTGCCGCGTGGGAGCCTGAAGGGGCAGGCCGATTCGCCTTGTCCTGCGGGCATCCGCCACAGGGCGAGCCTGGCGGAGCCAAGGCCCGGCGCCCCGAGAAATTCCATGCAGTGGAATTGTGGGGATGTCGATCGCGCTTGCCGGGCCTAAGCTGTCTCCAACAGATCAGCGCACCCGGAGCGGACCGCTACACCGGCCGCGGGCGCTTCCTCCAGGAGACAAAGCATGCATCCGAGATACCCCCGATTCCTCCGCCGGCTTGCCACGGTAGCCCTTCCGTTGCTGGTAGCCGCCGCCGCGCCAGGGCCCGCGCTGGCCGCCTTCCCCGACAAGCCGATCCGCATGGTGGTGCCATTCGCACCCGGCGGCGGCACCGACCTGCTGGCGCGCGCGATGGGCGTCACCATGAGCTCGGATCTGGGCCAGCCCGTCATCGTCGACAACAAGCCCGGCGGCGGAACCATCATCGGAACCGATCTCGTGGCCAAGAGCGCGCCAGACGGCTACACGCTGGTGGTGGCGACCATGGCCCATGCGGTCAACCCGAGCCTGCACAAGAAGCTGCCGTTCGACACCGACAAGGCTTTCGCGCCGGTGATGCTGGTGGGGCGTTCGCCCAACGTGCTGGTGGTCAGGCCGGACAGCCCGATCAAGACCGTGCAGGACCTGATCGCCGCCGCCAGGGCCAGGCCCGGCAAGCTGAACTATGCGTCGCAGGGCCCGGGCACCTCGGCGCACCTTGCTGGCGAGTTGTTCAAGGCGATGGCCAGGGTCGATATCAACCACGTTCCATACCGTGGCGCCGGCCCGGCCATTACTGACCTGCTTGGCGGGCAAGTCGACGTGATGTTCGCCACCGCGGCCGCGGTCGCGCCGCACCTGGAAAGCGGCAAGCTGCGTGCCGTGGCCGTCACGACCGCGCAGCGCTCGCCGGCGCCGGCGCTGAGCAAGGTGCCGACCATCGCGGAAGCCGGCGTGCCCAATTACGTGGCGGATAGCTGGTACGGCCTGTTCGTGCCGGCCGGCACGCCGCCGGCGGTGATCACGCGGCTGAACGCGGCGGCGAAGAAGGCGGTGCATAGCGACGCGTTCCGCAAGCGTGCCGAGCTGGAAGGGCTTGTCATCGGTGGCGGGTCTCCGGAAGAGTTTGGCCGCTACGTCAGGACCGAAAGCCAGCGCTGGAGCAAGGTGATCAGCGAAGCCGGCATCACGGCCGACTGAGCGCGGCGTGCCAACCGATCGGATACAGGAAACCGGACAGGACCATGGACAACTATTCACTTATCGAACTGAAGATCGAGTCGGGCATCGCGCTGCTCGCATTCAACCGCCCGGACAAGCGCAATGCCATGAGCGACGACATGCGCACGGAATTCATCGATGCGCTCGAGCGCATCGCGGCGGACAAGGCGATCCGAGCACTGGTGCTTACCGGCAACGGCAAGGGCTTCTGCGCTGGCGGTGACGTGGCCGGCATGCAGCGCCGCATGGAGGCGCCGCAAGGTGAAGTCGGCTTCAACGGGTGGAGCCGCCAGCAGCGGGTGCACCACACCGTCAGGTTGCTGCACACCATGCCGAAGCCGACCATCGCGGCGGTCAATGGCGCCGCGGCCGGGCTGGGCGCCGATACCGCGCTGTGCTGCGATTTCGTGCTCGCGTCGGAATCGGCCTCGTTCAGCTGGTCGTACATCCACCGCGGCCTGATCCCGGATGGCGGCGGCATGTATTTCCTGCCACGGCGCGTGGGCCTGTCGGCCGCGAAGGAGCTGGTTTTCACGGGCCGCAAGGTCGAGGCCCGGGAAGCCAGGGCACTGGGCATCGCCGACCGCCTGAGTACAGCGGAAGCGCTGATCGGCGACGCACTGTCCTGGGCGGCGGAACTGAGCCAGGGCTCGGCCACCGCGATCGCGCTGGGCAAGAGCATCATGAACCAGTCGTTTGAACTGCCCGCCGACCAGGTATTCGCGCAGGGCAGCCAGGCCCAGGGCATCTGCTACACCAGCAGCGAGCATCGCGAGTCCGTGCTGGCCTTCCTGAACAAGACTGCCAGCAAGGAGTGACACCATGCACGCCATCGAACGACTAGTCACGCCGCGCAGCGTTGCCGTGATCGGCGCTTCCGCCGATCCCGCCAAGACCGCCGGCCGTCCGGTTTCCTACCTGCGCAAGCATGGGTTCAGCGGCGCGATCTATCCGGTCAATCCCAAGGTCGAATCGATCGACGGGCTGCGCTGCTATCCGGACATCGCCTCGCTGCCGGAAGTGCCGGACGTGGGGATCGTCCTCCTCGGTGCCGAGCGCGCCCATCTGGCGGTGCGCGAGCTCGCGGCGCGCGGCGCGGGCGCGGCCATCGTGCTGGCGAGCGGCTACACCGAGACCGGGGCCGAGGGCGCGCGGCGCCAGGCTGAACTGGTCGAGGCCGCCGGCAGCATGCGCCTGCTCGGACCCAATACCATCGGCCTGGTCAACCTGACCGACAATATTCCGCTGTCGGCGAGCGGCGCGCTGGAGATGGACCGGTTCCACGCCGGCAGCATCGGCGTGGTGTCGCAAAGCGGCGGCATCCTCGGCGCCTTGCTGTCGCGCGCCGCGGCGCGCGGCATTGGCCTGAGCAAGCTGGTTTCGACGAGCAATGAAGTCGACCTGGATCTGGCCGACTTTATCGATTACCTGGCCGATGACGAAGCCACGCGCGTGATCGCGCTGTATGTCGAGAGCGTGCGCCATCCGCAAGCGTTCCGCCGTGCCGCGCTGAAGGCGGCGCGCGCCGGCAAGCCGGTGGTGGCGTTCAAGATCGGCCGCTCCGAGAGCGGGGCGCGTGCCGCGGTATCGCATACAGGCGCGCTGGCCGGCGCGGATCGCATGTACGACGCGTTGTTCGAGCAGGTCGGCGTTATCCGCGCGCAGACCTTCTCCGACCTGCTCGACATGCCCGCGGCACTGTCCAGCGGGCGCAGGCTGCGCGGCAAGCGCATTGCCATCCTGACTTCGACCGGCGGCGCCGGCACGCTGGTGTCCGACAGCCTCGGCATGGCCGGCTTCGAGACGCCGGCGCCGGACGAGGACACCGCGGCGCAGCTGCGCGCGCTGCAGAAGGGCGACCACGCCGCGCTCGACCGCAATCCGATCGACGTGACCCTGGCCGGGCTCCAGCCGGACCTGCTGCGCGCCGCGATCCGGATCCTGCTCGACAGCCCTTCCTATGACGCGGTGTCGGTCATCGTGGGCTCGTCCGGGCTGGCCATGCCGGACCTGATGGCCAATGCCATCCGCGACTGCCTGCCGCACAGCGACAAGCCGTTGCTCGCGTACGTCAGCCCGCACGCGCCGGAAGTCGCATCGCTGCTGAACCGCCGCGGCGTGCCGGCGTTCTCCGATCCGGAAGCATGCACGGCTGCGTTCGGCGCGATGCTGCGCGCGGGCAAGTCCGTCACGGACCTTGAAGCGGGGACTGGCGCGCTGCCCATGCCCGATCTCGGCGCCTGCGGCACAGGTTCGCTTGATGAAGCCGCGGCGAAGGCCCTGTTCGCCGGCTTTGGCGTGCCGGTCGCGAAGGAGGTGGTTGTCATGCATGGCGACGAGGCGCTCGCGGCCGCGCAATCGTTCCATGGCAATGTCGTGCTGAAGGTGCTGTCGTCCGAAATCACGCACAAGAGCGATGTCGGCGGCGTGGCGGTCGATGTCCCGCCGTCCGACGTGGCAGCCAGGCTGCAACAGATGGCCGCGGAGGTGCAGTCCGCCACGGGTATCGAGCCCCGGCGCTACCTGGTGCAGCAGATGGTCAGGGGCGGCGTCGAGGTCATTCTCGGCATGCACCGGGATGCGCTCGGTACCGCGATCCTGCTTGGCATGGGCGGCGTTACTGCCGAACTGTTCAGCGATACCACGCTGCGGATGCTGCCCCCCGGCCAGGGGCTGACACGCGAGGCCGCGCTGGAGATGGTCCGGCGCCTGAAGACCGCGCCGCTGCTGCACGGCTATCGCGGCCGGCCCAGGGCGGATGTGGAGGCGCTGGCCGGTGCCATCGTCGCGTTCTCGCGCATGGTCGCCACGCTTGGCGACAGGCTGGTCGAGGCGGAAATCAATCCGGTCTTTGTCTTGCCGGAAGGGCAGGGCGTGGTGGCTGCCGACGGTGTGGCGGTACTGGCCGATCGCGACAACCGTTAGCCGGCAATGGATGTTGCGCTGGTGGCTTCCGTCGAAGGCCGCGGCATCGGATAGCATTGCCGGCAGCAGTACGCCGGCATGCTTGTGCGCCTGGCGCTCCGATCAGCAGCGAGCCTGTTCCATGCCAGACACCATCCTCAGCAGCGGGCGGGTCAAGCCCGGCCAGGGCAAGGCGACGCCCAACCGCTCGCTCGAACGCGGCATTGCCGTGCTGCGCGCGTTCCGCGCGGGCTCGTCAATGCTTGGCAACAGCGAGATTGCCGAGCGCACGGGCCTGTCCCGCTCGACTGTCAGCCGCCTGACGCAGTCGTTGATCGAGACCGGCATGCTCGAGTACATCCCGCAGTTCCGGGCCTATCGGCTCGGTGTGCCGGTGCTCAGCATGGCTCATGCGATGCGCGACAGCTCGCAGGTGCTCAAGGTCGCCACGCCGCTGATGACCGAGGTCGCCATGCGGCACAGGATCAATGTCGGACTCGCGGTCGCCGACGGCGACGAGATGGTCTATCTGGAGTCGTTTCGCTACAACCGGCGACAGTCGCTGCGAACTGTGGTGAGCGGGCAGCGCATCCCGATGGCATTGACCTCGCTCGGGCGCGCCTGCCTTGCCACGCTTGCACCCGATGCCTTCGGCGCGATGATGACGGTCATGTCCGACAAGCACCGGGGCCGGGGCTGGCCTGAGTTGCGCCGTGAAATCGAGGCCGCGGTCCGGTCTGTGCGGGAGAAGGGTTACTGTGTCGCGTCCTGGCAGCCCCAGGTCGTTGCCATGGCGACGCCCATGCGCTTTGGCGGCTATGGCGTCCACGTATTGAACGTGAGCGTATCGACGCAGCAAGGCGCCGGGGCCGTCGAAGCCGCGCTGGCCGGACCCCTGATGGAGCTTGCGGCGGCGATCCAGACGCGGATGCTGCGGCTGGAGAGTGAGCGATCCGGCTAGGAGTGAGCGATCCGGCTAATCCTCGCCGGGCGCGGCCTTGGCAAACATCGACATGTGCCGCGTGATATGGCTCAGCAGTTCGAGCGCCGCCGCCGGCAACGGCCGGCCGGCCTTCACCATCAGCCTTGCCTGGGTGCCCATGAACAGGGGGTGATCGATCGGCACGACGGCGAGCGTGCCTGCCGCGATCTCGCGATAAGCGGCAAATTCACCGATCAGCGTCATGAAATTGTTGTAGCCGACGAACTGCTTCAGGGCCGTCAGCGAATTGCTCACAAGCGTGGCCCGGATCGAGATGTTCTCGGCAAACTCGACCATGCTCAGCGCATGCCCGACGCCGAATGATGGCGGCATGATCGCGAGCGGATAGGCCTGCAAATCCTGGAGGCTGGCCGCGCCGCCGCGCACGGCGAGCGGATGGTCGGGGCGGACCAGCAGGACCACCGGCTGCGCCGCGCTCGCGCGGTACTCGATGCGCGGATGGGGTGGCGGATTGTACGCCAGCCCGATATGTGCACGGCTTTCCGCGACTTCCTGCAGCACGCCGTCCACCGCCAGGATGTCCATGCGGATATCGAGCCGGGGATACCGGGCGCAGAACTGTGCAAGGACCTCGTTGACCAGGAGGTCGACATAGCCTTCGCTTAGCACCAGCCGGACCTCGCCTTGCTGCAAGCCCTTCAGTGAATGCAGCTGGTCTTCGAGCTTCTCCTGGTGCGAACGATAGCCCCGCCAGAACTCGAGCAGGTGCGCGGCTGCCGCAGTCGGCTTGAGGCCGCGCGGCTCGCGCTCGAACAGCGTCGCGCCGAGCTCTTCCTCGAGCAGCCTGATCTGCCTGGTGATCACGGATGGCGAGGTATTTAGGCCTTCCGCGGCCCCACGGATGGTGCCGTGAGCCACGACCTCCCGGAAGTATCGCAATCGCTGCTGGTTGATCTCTCGCATTTCCAAAGGCTCCGCTTCGCTTCTGACCGCTGACGATACAGGAACCCGGATGCCCTGGTGCGGCACCTGCTGCACTCCGCGGAAAGCGCGTTGCCCAGAAGGGAACGAACCGTGGACTTAGTTGCTCTTTGCCGCCAACTTCCTGGCTGCCAGACTTCAGGCCACAAAACGTGCAAGCGACACGCAACCAAAGGAGACAGGCAGCATGCTGGCAATTCCCACCTCGAGCGCCGTTGACAACACTTCCGCGCTGTATAGCAAGATCAACTGGCGCCTGCTGCCATTCTTGCTGGTCTGTTACCTGTTCGCCTATCTGGACCGGGTCAATGTGGGCTTTGCCAAGCTGCAGATGCAAAGCGACCTGGGCTTCTCCGACGCCGCATACGGCGTGGGCGCGGGGATTTTCTTCATTGGCTATGTGCTGTTCGAGTTGCCCAGCAACCTGATGCTGCCGCGAGTCGGCGCGCGCAAGACGTTCAGCCGCATCCTCGTGCTGTGGGGGATTACCTCCGCCTGCATGCTGTTCGTGCGCAACGTGCCGATGTTCTACGCCATGCGCTTCCTCCTTGGCGTCTTCGAAGCGGGATTCGCCCCGGGCATGATCTACTACCTGTCGTGCTGGTACGGTCCGCAACGCATGGCCCGCGCCATCGCGATCGTATTCCTGGCGGGGCCGATCGGCGGCATCGTCGGGGGCCCGGTGTCGGCGTGGCTGATGACCGCGCTCGCCGGCCAGGGCGGCCTCGCGGGCTGGCAGTGGATGTTCCTGGTCGAGGGCCTGCCCTGCATCCTGCTCGGCGTGATGGCATTGCGGCTGGTGCCGGACCGGCCCGCCCAGGCCAGCTGGCTGAGCGAACAGGAACGGCGCCTGCTCGAAGCTGAAGTGAGCCCCGCGGCGGCACACAAGCATTCCTTCAAGGCCGTGGCGAAGGACGTGCGCGTCTATGTGCTGGCCCTCGCCTACTTCTGCATCATCGCGACCATCTACGCCATCAGCTTCTGGCTGCCGAGCCTCATCAAGGCGCAGGGCGTGAACGATACGGTGCAGCTTGGCTGGTACTCGGCCATCCCCTACCTGGCCGCCGCCTTTGGCATGGTCTACATGGGCCGCAGGTCTGACCGGCTGGGGGAGCGGCGCTTCCACTGCGCGGTGCCTGCGCTGGGCGCGGCGGTGCTGCTGGCGGCGTCGTTTGCGACGGATGGAAACCTGCTTGTGTCGCTGGTCCTGCTGACCTTCGCCACGATGGGACTGTGGATGGCCTACACGGTGTTCTGGGCCATGCCCGCCGAATACATCAAGGGTCCGGCTGCGGCGGGCGGCATCGCGCTGATCAACACCATTGGCCTGTCGGGCGGTTTCTGGGGGCCTGCTGTCATCGGCTGGACCAAGAGCGCGACCGGCAGCCTCGGTCATGGGGTGCTGCTGATGGCTTCGCTGCCGTTGCTCGCCGCCGTGATCGTCCTTGCCAACAAGCTGCCAGCGAAGCGCTGAGCCGGTGCCGGATGGCATGAATCAAGCTAAAAAGGAGTAGCAATGCGCTTGCATCTTTCAACCTGGGCTGAAATCGAGCAATACCTCGCGCGCAGCCGTACCATCGTGGTCCCGATCGGCTCGAACGAGCAGCACGGACCGACCGGGCTGCTGGGCACTGACTGGCTGTGCCCGGAAATCATCGCCAATGAAGCGGAGAAGGGCGCCGATATCCTGGTGGCACCGACGTTCAATATCGGCATGGCGCAGCATCACCTCGCCTTCCCGGGGACCATTTCGCTGCGCCCCTCGACCTTTATCGCCGCGATCGGCGACTGGGTCCGCTCGCTGGCGGGGCATGGCTTCGAGAAGATCCTGTTCCTGAACGGCCATGGCGGCAACGTGGCATCGATCGACGCGGCGTTCTCCGAACTCTACGCCGAAGCAAGCTTCGCCAGGCGCCGCGCGGGATTCGCGCTGAAGCTGTGCAACTGGTGGGACCTGGAAGGCGTCGGCGAGCTGGCACGCAATCAGTTCCCGACCGGCCACGGCTCGCACGCCACGCCTTCCGAGATTGCGATCACGCAGTGGGCCTTTCCCGACGCCATGAAGTTTGCCGACTATGCGCCGAAGATTGCACCGTCGGGCCCGATCCGCGAAGCGCTGGACTTCCGCGCGCGATATCCGGATGGCCGTATCGGCTCCGATCCGGGACTGGCGACGCCGGAAAAGGGTGCCGAACTGGTCAGGCTGGCCGCGCACAGCCTGGTGCGCGAGCTGGAAGCGTTCGGCCGCGAGCCCATGCCCGCCTGATCCGCTGGCGGCAGGCGGCAGGCGGCAGGCGGTCGAGCGCCGGCCTTGTGCGTGCTGGAAGTCAGCAAGCGCAAGGCCGGCCTCGGCTGTCTGCCAATAGCGCAGTGGCTTTACTTCATTGTTTTGCCTTGCGGTCCGTCGAACGCTCGGCGGCGCGGGCTCAGTCAGCCTTATCGCTACCCGTCAGGGTTTCGCTTCACGCTTCCTGCGGGCCGTGACGGACTCGCCACCAATGCCCCAGTTGTCAGTGGAAAGCTCTTCAATGACAACAACGGTTGTCGCCGGATTCTTCCCGAGCACGTCCCTGAGCAAATTGGTCACGCCTGCTACCAGCTCTGCCTTCTTCTCAGCCGTGGCCTGATCGGTGATCTTGATGTTGACGTAGGGCATGGGGTCCTCCTGACCTTGCTTGACGCACGAATGAGTATGTAGGCCGCACAGCAGCGGAGCAAGCACCTTACCTGGTGCAGGGGGCGCCGCGCACCTTCAAGCTGTCGATGACGGTCGACTTCCGAGCGCCGTGGCGCCCTCCGCGCCCTCCGCGCCCTCCGCGCCCTCCGCGCCCTCAGCAGCGCCTTCGGTGCCGGCGCCCTGCAGCAGGTCCAGCAGCGCCTGCGGCGCATACGGTTTGCGCAGCACCGCCGCGTCGCCCAGCACCTGGTGCTGGGCCGGCGTCAGCGCCAGCGGATAGCCGGTGGCAAACACCACCCGCAGCCGCGGCTGGCGCTGGCGTGCGGCCAGTGCCAGATCCACGCCCGAGCCGCCGGTGCCGCCGTGCAGCGTGACATCGGTCAGCAGCAGGTCGAAGGTGCCGGCGGCAAGCAGTGCCAGCGCCTCGATGTCGCTCTGCGCCTCGGTCACCTCGGCGCCGCAGGCGCGCAGCAGTTCTGCCGTGCTGGCGCGCACCAGCGCGTCGTCGTCGACGCACAGCACGCGTGTGCCCGCATCCGTCGGCGCGGGGCCGGCAGCCGCCACTGCCTCTGCTCCCGCTGCTCCCGCGGCACGCTGTTCCCGGTTGGCCAGCACATGGCGGACCTTGCGCGCCAGCGCTTCATGCGTATAAGGCTTGCTGAGCAGTTCGACGCCGGGATCCAGCCTGCCGCCATGAACGATGATGCTGTCGGTGTAGCCCGAGGTGAACAGCACCCCGATGCCCGGCAGCCGCTCGCGCACCTTGTCGGCCAGTTCGGTGCTGCGCAGCGGCCCCGGCATCACCACGTCGCTGAACAGCAGGTCGATGTGAGTGCCGCGCTCGACAATGGCCAGCGCAGCCTGCGCATCGCGCGCGCGCAGCACGTGGTAGCCCAGGCTGGCAAGCATCTCGACCACCGTGGCGCGCACGTCCTCGTCGTCCTCGACTACCAGCACCGTTTCGCCACCGCCGCGCACGCGGTCCCTATCGGGCTCGGTGTCGGGATCCTCGGCCATGTGCACGCGCGGCAGGTAGAGCTTTACCGTGGTGCCGCGGCCGGGCTTGCTCACGATCTTCACGTGGCCGTCCGACTGGCGGATAAAGCCATACACCATGCTCAGGCCAAGGCCCGTGCCCTGGCCTTCGGGCTTGGTGGTGAAGAACGGCTCGAACACATGTTCCTGCACCTCGGGCGTCATGCCGGCGCCGGTGTCGGTGACCGCCAGCAGCACATACTGCGCCGCCGGCCGCGGCGCGCGTCCGGGCGGCGGCTCTTCCAGCGCCTCGTCGAGCCACGTGTTGCGTGCCTCGATGGTCAGGCGCCCCTGGCCGTGCATGGCGTCGCGCGCGTTGATCGCGAGGTTCAGCAGCGCGTTCTCGACCTGGAACGGGTCGACCAGCGTATTCCACAGGCCGTCGGCCACCACGGTATCGGTCTCGATGCCGTCGCCCAGCGCGCGCCGCAGCATGTCGTCCAGCGTGCGCGCCAGCCGGCCCAGGTTGACCACGCGCGGGGCCAGCGGCTGGCGCCGACCGAATGCCAGCAGCTGCGACGACAGCTTGGCGCCGCGGGCCACGCCGGCCAGCGCATTGCGCAGCCGCGGCGCGGCGTCGGTGTTGCCGGACAGGTCGCGCGCCAGCAGCTGCAGGTTGCCGCCGATCACCTGCAGCAGGTTGTTGAAGTCATGGGCGACGCCGCCGGTAAGCTTGCCGATGGCTTCCATCTTCTGCGCCGTGCGCAGGGCCTCGTCGGCATGGCGCAGCGCCGCCTGGACTTCGAGGTCGCCGGTCACGTCGCGGCCGACGCCGTGGAGATGGCCGTTGGCCGGGTCCACCGTCAGGGTCCAGGCCAGCCAGCGCAACGCGCCGTCAGCGCGCGGCTGGCGGCATTCGAAGCGCACCGGCGTGCCGTCGTGGCGCAGTGCCGCCAGCTGCGCGGTCACCAGCACCAGATCATCGGGATAGATGAACGACAGGTATGGCCGGCCCAGCGCCTCGTGCGGGGCATGGCCAAGCGTGCGGGTCCACGCCGGGCTGACGCGCTGCAGGCTGCCGTCGAAGGCGGCCACGATCAGCAGGTCTTCGCTCAGTTCCCACAGCCGGTCGTGGTCGGTCACAGCCTGCGCGATGCGGCGCTCGAGCGAGGCATTGAGGTCCTGCAGGCGGCGCTCGGTGGCGCGCCGCAGCTCTGACAGGCGCAGGTTGCTGGCCACGCGGGCCAGCAGTTCGCGGGCCGAGAAGGGCTTGACCAGGTAATCGTCGGCGCCCGAGCCCAGGCCGCTGACGCGCGCTTCCTCGCCGGCGCGCGCCGACAGCAGCAGCACCGGCGTGTCGCGCAGCGCCGGGTCCGCGCGCACGGCCTGCACCAGGCCGAAGCCGTCGAGCCTGGGCATCATCACGTCCGACACGATCAGCGCGGGCAACTGGCGGCGCGCCACCTCGAGCGCGGCGTCGCCGTCGGGCGCGACTTCGACGCGATGGCCCGCGGCGGCCAGCAGCCGGCGCATGTAGTCGCGCAGGTCGTCGTTGTCGTCTACCACCAGCACGGTGGCGGGGGCCGCTTCGCCGTCCGGCGCAGGCGCATGCCGGTCGTGC
Source organism: Cupriavidus oxalaticus (assembly GCF_038900635.1). Classification (GTDB taxonomy): domain Bacteria; phylum Pseudomonadota; class Gammaproteobacteria; order Burkholderiales; family Burkholderiaceae; genus Cupriavidus; species Cupriavidus oxalaticus_B. The sequence continues at coordinate 269,266 of NZ_JAYMRX010000007.1, forward strand.
CGGTCATGGGGGTCGTATTGCGCGTCCTCCGCCGCCATGGCCATCGCCGGTGCCTCGGCATGCGGCCAGCGCAGGGTCGCATCCACGTAGGCGCGCGCCTGTGCGCTGCTGGCGGCGGGCGCCGGCACCGGATCCGCCGGCTCGTCCCTGGCGGCTGCCACCGGCAGCGTGACGGTGAAGCAGGTGCCCTGGCCCTGCATGCTGTCGACTTCGACGGTACCGCCATGCAGGCGCACCAGTTCCTGCACCAGCGCCAGGCCGATACCGCTGCCTTCGATCGAGCGGCCCTGCGCGCCTTCGACGCGATGGAAACGCTCGAAGATGCGCGGCAGCTCGCCGGCGGGGATGCCGATACCGGTATCGCGCACGCGCAGCACCGCATTGTCCCCCTGAGCCGCGACGCTGACGGTGATGCTGCCGGCAAACGTGAACTTGAACGCGTTGGAGACCAGGTTCAGCACGATGGTCTCCCACATGTCGCGGTCCACCGCCACGGGCTGCGGCAGCGGTTCGCATTCGACGCGCAGCGCCATGCCGGCGCTCTCGACACAGGCACGGAACAGCGAGGCGAGGTCCGCGGTAAAGGCTGCGAGGTCGGTGGGGTGGCGTTGCATGCTGATGCGGCCGGCCTCGATGCGCGAGAAGTCGAGCAGCGCATTGACCAGCTTGAGCAGGCGCATGCCGCTGCGGTGGGTCATCTCCAGCAGCGAGCGTTGTTCGGCGTCGGCGTTGTCGTCACCAGCGCCGGCGCGCCGCAGCAGTTCTTCAAGCGGCCCCAGCATCAGCGTCAGCGGGGTGCGGAACTCATGGCTGATGTTGGAAAAGAAGGTGGTCTTGGCGCGGTCGATCTCGGCCAGCGCCTCGGCACGCTTGCGCGCTTCCTCGTAGGCCTGCGCCGAATGCATCGCCGCGCCGATCTGGCCGGCCACCAGGTTCAGGAAGCTGCGGTAGCGCTCGCCGAACAACCGGTACGGATTCAGCCCCACCACCAGCACGCCGCGATGCGAGGCGCTGCCCGACGGCACCACCGGGATCACCGCGGCCGCATCCGCAGGCACGCCCCATGCGCCGGCCGGCAGCGGCGCGGCAAAGCGCGTTGCCAGCTGCTCGACCAGCGCCGGCTGTTGCTGCTGCAGGACCCCGGCCACCGGCCATGGCGCAGCGTCTTCCAGCGAGATCGTGGCCGGCGCGGCGGGATGGGCAGGTTCGATGCCGCTGGCGACCACGCGCTGCAGCTCGGCGGCGCCGGGCTCGGCAATGTAGAGCAGCGCGAAGACGATGTCGCGCGGGTCCGACGCCAGCGCGCCCATGGTGCGCTCGCACGCCTCGCGCCACGAGCGCGCGTCGGTGGCCGCCGCGGCCACGTCGCGCAGCACGTTCAGTTGCCGCTCGGCCAGTACGCGTTCGGTATCGTCGCTGTTGGCGCAGATGATGCCGCCGGTGCTGCCGTGGTCATTCGGCACCGGGCTGTACGAAAAGGTGTAGTAGGTCTCTTCCGGATACCCGTTGCGCTCCATGATCAGCAGCTTCTGCTCGACGAAACTGCCCTCGGCGCGGGTCATCGCGGTGTCGAGCAGGGGGCTGATTTCCGGCCAGAGCTCACGCCAGACCACCGCGGTCGGCTGGCCCAGCGCGCCGGGGTGCTTGCCCCCGATGATGGATTTGTAGGCGTCGTTGTAGAAGTAATGCAACGCCTCGCCCCAACCGATCCAGATCGGCTGGCGCGAGGTCAGCATGATGCGTATTGCGGTCTTCAGGCTGTGCGGCCACGCCTGCGGCGGCCCCAGCGGGGTGGCGGCCCAGTCGTGCGCGCGGATCAGCGCGCCCATCTCGCCGCCCCCGGCCAGAAAGCCAGGCATGTCTGCGGGGGCACTGCCGCTGGCCGCATCGGGCTCTTGCGGCACGGTGCCGTCGGGTCTGCTCATGGTCGTCTCCCGAGCCGCGCCGGCGATGCGCCGCGCGTGCGTCTCGCAAGACTTTGCCTAGCCTGATGGCGCAATGCAAGCTGCGCCGAGGCCTACAGCGGCGGGCTCACCCAGTACGGGTCGCGCCCATAGTACTCGTGCAGCGACTTGCCCCACTGCGGATCCGCCATGGCCGGCCAGCTGTCCTTGTTGAAGCCGGGCGCGGACTTGATCCGGTCCGCCGTCACGGCAATCCGGAAGCACTTTTCGTCGGTGTCCATCACCAGGGCGTTCCACGGGATGGCGTGCAGCGTATCGCCGATACCGAGGAAGCCGCCGGCTTTCAGCACCGCATAGGCGATGCGGCCATGCGGCACGTCCAGCATGATCTCGGAGATCGTGCCCACGTGTTCGCCGTCGGACGAGTACGCCTTGGTACCGTCAAGGCTGGATGCCGCCATGACTTCGGGACCTGGGCCTTCGCCCACGCCCGAACCGATGATGGCCGCGCCTTGACTGCTGGGAGTTTGGGTTTGCATGTTGGGCTCCTTGTGCCAGTGAAAGCAGGAACTCAGGGCGTGCGCAATGACCATGCCTGCGCCACAAGCGGCGCTACGTCGGCCTGCGCAAGGCCGTCCCATCGCGTTCGGGCACGCGGGAGCGTAATTCTTTCGCGCCCGGTTGCAAAAAAGCGCGCCGGGACGGCCGCGTTCAGAACTGGTGGCGCATCCCCAGCATGACGCCCACGCGCGTGCTGCTGTCCACGCCGGCGGCCGGGGTGCCGGCCCAGTATTCGGTCTCGCGGCCGACCGCGCCGCCGCGTGCATGCACGGCGTCCGCTTCCAGGTACACGCTGGTGCGTCTGGACAGCGCGTAGTCGGCCACCACGGCAATGCTGTCGGCGTTGCCGCTGCCAAGCAGGGCCGGCACGTCCTGGAACTGCGTGGTCACATTGCCGCCCTGCCAGTAGCGGTAATAGGCGCCCGACAGGTGCAACGCCGGCGTGAGCTGGTAGCCCAGCCCGGCAAAGGCGATGTTGAAGCGCGCATCGCCGGCCGATTCACGCCGGCCCATATGGCCGAGGTATGCGGTGGCCTTGCCGAATGCGTACGAACCGCCGACTGAATAGTTGCGCACGGTATTGCTGCCGTCGTCGCTCTTGCGCTGGTCATAGGCCACGCCCAGCGCGAGCGCACCCTGCTGGTACAGCATGCCGCCGCCCAGGGTGGTGCCGCGGGACAGGCTGCCGCGCTGCTCGCCCACGCCGTAGTCCAGCTGCACGGTCAGCGGGCCGATAGCGCGCTTGTAGACCACGCTGTTGTCGATGCGATAGTCCTGGAAAAAGATGTCGCCGCCGATATACAGCGGATCGGACCAGAAATTGCCCCAGCCCTGCGCCAGCGGGTTGAAGGCCCAGCCGATGTTGTTCAGCGCGTTGTACTGGCGCCCGACGGTCAGGCTGCCCCAGTCGCCGCTCAGCCCGACAAAGACCTGGCGGCCGAACAGCGCGTTGTAGCTCGCGCGGCCGTCATCGCTGCCGATGCCGGCCTCGAACTGGAACAGCGCGCGGTTGCCGCCTCCCAGGTCTTCGTCGCCCTTCAGGCCGAAGCGGCTGCCGACCAGGCCGCCGGAGACCAGCGCGGCCTGGTCGTTGTGGTGTCCGTCGAGGTTGGACGTATAGCGCACGGCGGAGCTGACGATGCCGTACAGGGTCACGCCTGGCTCGGCGTGGGCAGAAGGGGCGGCAGCGGACAACAGTCCGGCCGCCAGCAGCCAGGGGCTGGCTGTCTTGCGCATGGATTTCCTCCGGAAAGCGGATTCCGGCCGGGCTGGTGCGGCACCGGCATGGATCCGGGCAGGCCAGCGGGCCTGCGGGTTCCAGTCGCGCGCGGGAGCGCGCGGGTCGTCATCGGGCGCGCGCATGGGTACGCGCGGCCCGGGCGAAGGGCGAAGCGGGCGGCGAAGCCAGGAGGCGGCGAATGCCGGCAGCGGGGCCGGGCAAGCCAGGTGCGGCACTGTCGGGCAGCGCCACGGGGGCGGCCCGAAGGCCTTGGGGCAGGTTCGCCGGCGCCCGCTTCGCGGTCGCTCCGGCATGTGCCGGCGTGACGTATCAGGCTGGTTCCGGGGTGGCCCCGGAGCGGCGAACAGGCGTTAGTTTACCCTGTCCGCGCGGCCGGCCCGGTAAAGTGCCGTACCGGGCGCCGCGCTGGCGGGTTGCGTCAGCCTTCGGAAGGGTCGACCGGCATGTCGCGCGACAGGCCCAGGATCCAGCCGCGGAATGCCGCCAGTGCCTCCGATTCCGGCCGGCCCTCGGGATGGGCGAAGTAGTAGCCCTGGTGCTCGTCCAGCATGCCGGCCAGCGGGGTCACCAACTGGCCGGTCTGCAGCTCGCGCTCGATCAGCAGCCGCGGCGCCAGGCCGATGCCGAGTCCCGCGGCGGCGGCGGCCGTCATCATCGTGAACAGCTCATAGCGCGGCCCGCGCGAGGCCGCCAGGCTGAAGTCCCAGCCCTGCGCCGCGTACCAGTCGCGCCAGGCGTTGGCGCGCGTGCTCAGGTGCAGGTGGCGGCAGCGTGCCAGGCTGGGGGCATCGGTGACGGGATGGCCGGCATGGTCGGCGAGAAAGGCCGGGCTGCACACCGGCACCATGCCGCCTTCGCGGAAGATCACGCCGCCGCGCGTGCCGGGCCAGAACTGGTCGCCGAAATAGATCGCCGCGTCGTACGCGCACTCCTGGAATGAAAACGGCAGCGAGCGCGCCGACAGGTTGACGGTGACGTTGGGATGGCGCCGCGCAAAGTCGGGCAGCCGCGGGATCAGCCACTGCGTGGCGAAGGTGGGCACCACCGCCAGCTCCAGCGTGAAGCCCATGGCGCGGCCGGTGCTGATTTCCAGCGTGTCGCGCTGCAGGTGGTCCAGGTGCCGGCGAATGCGCGCGGCGTATTCGCGCCCGGTCTCGGTCAGCTCCAGGCGCCGCCGCACGCGCGTGAACAGCGCCACGCCCAGGCGCTGTTCGAGTTGCGCCACCTGCCGCCCCACCGCGCTGTGCGTCAGCGCCAGCTCGGCCGCGGCGCGGGTAAAGCTGCCCAGCCGTGCCGAGGCCTCGAAGGCCTGCAGCGCGCCCAGGTTGGGGATGTCGTTTCTCATGGGACGGCGGGGAAGGAAGTGCGACAGTATAAACAGCGGCGTGGCACCGGAGGTCGTGCGCCACGCGCACAACGTTGTGCGCAATACGCGCTTGTGCGTGGCCGGCGCGGCCCACTATCCTGCCCCGCGGATCGTTGCCATACCGCCCGCCGGGGCCCGCCGGGGCGGAAGCCGGTCCGCGACGCCCATATCCAAGTGCCCATGCCATCCAATATCTCCACGCTCCTCACCGCCAACGTCGGCGCCACCCGCGCCGCGCAACTGATGTCGCTGGTCACGCTGCCGGCCGGCCTGCCCCATGACCCGCAAGGTCGCGCCACCCGGGCAGAAATCGCCCAGGCGCTGAACATGGTGCTGTTCGGCGGCATCCTGGAGCGCGTGCCGACCGGCCGCGCCTACACCGACGAAGTCGCCGCCGCCGGCGGCAAGGTCACCTTCGACCACGGCGCGCTGCGCACGGTCAAGTGGCGTGACAACGGCGCGTTGCCCGAAGGCGAGGCCGCCTTTACCCGCATCCTGCGGCCGCTGGGATACATGCTCAACGGCACCTACCCGCTCGACCGCATCGGCATGACCGGGCGCTCGTACGCGCATGCCGATGCACCCGAGGACATTGCCCAGTTCTTCGTCAGCGAATTCCATCCGGAGCGCTTCAGCGAGGACTTCCGCGCCGCGGTCAGCCGCGTTACCGGCAGTTCCGTCGATCCGCTGACGCCGCGCGCGCAGACGCTGCTGTGGCAACTGGAGCGCGACGGCGCGCTGGCAGTGGCCGACGGCGCCGAACTGGTCGGCTTGCTGGTGCCTTGCTTCGAGCGCCAGCACGCCGCGCCGCGGCTGGCCGACTACGAAGCGCTGCTGCGCGAATCGGCGGAAATGGCGTGGATTGCCACTGAAGGCAATGCCTTCAACCACGCCACCGACCGCGTCGACGACGTGTTCGCACTGGCCGAGCAGCAGAAGCAGCTGGGCCGGCCGATGAAGGACAAGGTCGAAGTGTCGGGCAGCGGACGCGTCAGGCAGACGGCGTTCCGTGCCGATACCGTGCGCCGCACGTTTGTCGGTGCGCAGGGCGAGGCCGTCGAGCGCGAGGTGCCGGGCTCGTTCTATGAGTTCATCACGCGGGAGCGCTTTGCCGAAGCCGAAGCCGTGCCGCAGCGTTATGACCTCGGCTTCGATGCGGGCAATGCGCAGGGGATTTTCAGGATGACCGCGGCGGCGTGCTGAGCGCGAATTCGGGATAGTCGTCGACGCCGCCGATTGCGTGCTCCCTCTCGCGCAAGCGGGAGAGGGAGCGAACCATCGCTACCCCAGCCTCTTCGCCGAAATCACCGCCTCGGCCACGTTGGCCGGCGCCTCGGCATAGTGCTTGAACTCCATGGTGAACGTCGCGCGGCCCTGCGTCAGCGAGCGCAGCGTGGTCGAGTAGCCGAACATCGTCGCCAGCGGCACTTCGGCGCGCACGATCTTGCCGCCGCCACCGGCAATGTCTTCCATGCCGTGCACCATGCCGCGTCGTGACGACAGGTCGCCCATCACGTTGCCGGTGAACTCCTCCGGCGTTTCCACCTCGACCGCCATCATCGGCTCCAGCAGCGCCGGCCGGGCCCGGCGCATGCCTTCCTTGAACGCCATCGAGCCCGCCATGCGGAAGGCATTCTCGTTCGAGTCCACGTCGTGGTACGAGCCGAACACCAGCGTGGCCTTGATGTCGACCACCGGGTAGCCCGCCAGCACGCCCGCCTGCAGCGTTTCGCGGATACCCTTGTCCACCGCCGGGATAAACTCGCGCGGCACCACGCCGCCCTTGATCGCATCGACGAACTCGTAGCCGGCGCCGTGCGGCATCGGCTCGAGGTTCAGCACCACGTGGCCGTACTGGCCGCGGCCGCCGGACTGCTTGATGAACTTGCCCTCCACGTCCTTGACCGGCTGGCGGATGGTCTCGCGGTAGGCCACCTGCGGCTTGCCCACCGACGCTTCCACGTTGAACTCGCGGCGCATGCGCTCGACCAGGATTTCCAGGTGCAGCTCGCCCATGCCCGAGATGATGGTCTGGCCGGATTCCTCGTCGGTGTTCACGCGGAACGACGGATCCTCCTGCGCCAGGCGGTTCAGCGCAATGCCCATCTTTTCCTGGTCTGCCTTGGTCCTGGGCTCCACCGCCTGCGAGATCACGGGTTCGGGGAAGCTCATGCGCTCCAGGATGATGACCTTGTTCGGGTCGCACAGCGTATCGCCGGTGGTCGCCTCCTTCAGCCCGACCGCCGCGGCGATGTCGCCGGCGCGCACTTCCTTGATCTCCTGGCGCACGTTGGCATGCATCTGCAGGATGCGGCCGAGCCGCTCGCGCTTGGACTTGACCGGGTTGTAGACGGTATCGCCGGAATTGACCACGCCCGAATACACGCGGAAAAAGATCAGCTGGCCGACGAAGGGATCGGTCATGATCTTGAACGCCAGCGCCGAGAACGGCTCGTCGTCGCTCGGATGGCGCTCGGCCTCGCGGTCGTCCTCGGTGTGGCCGAGGATGGCCGGCACGTCGGCGGGTGAAGGCAGGTAGTCGATCACCGCATCGAGCATGCTCTGCACGCCCTTGTTCTTGAAGGCGCTGCCGCACAGCATCGGCACGATCTCGTTGGCGATGGTGCGCTTGCGCAGGCCGCGCTTGATCTGCTCTTCGGTCAGCGCTTCACCCGACAGGTAGCGCTCGAGCAATGCCTCGTCGGCCTCGGCGGCGGCTTCGACCATCTTGTCGCGCCAGGCCTGCGCGGTCGGCAGCAGCTCGGCCGGGATCTCCTGGTACTCGAAGCGCACGCCCTGGCTGGCATCGTCCCAGACGACGGCCTTCATCTTGACCAGGTCGATCACGCCCAGGAAATGGTCTTCGGCGCCGAGCGGGATCTGGATCGGCACGGCACGCCCCTTGAGGCGCTCGGCGATCTGCGCGTGCACGCGGAAGAAGTCCGCGCCGACGCGGTCCATCTTGTTGACGAAGGCGATGCGCGGCACAGCGTACTTGTTGGCCTGGCGCCAGACCGTCTCGGATTGCGGCTGCACGCCGCCGACCGCGTCGTAGACCATGCAGGCGCCGTCGAGCACGCGCATCGAGCGCTCGACTTCAATGGTGAAGTCGACGTGTCCCGGCGTATCGATGATGTTGATACGGTGTTCCGGGTAATTGCCGGCCATGCCTTTCCAGAAGGCCGTGGTGGCAGCCGACGTGATGGTGATGCCGCGCTCCTGCTCCTGCTCCATCCAGTCCATGGTGGCAGCGCCATCGTGCACCTCGCCCAGCTTGTGGTTGACGCCCGTGTAGAACAGGATGCGTTCGGTCGTCGTGGTCTTGCCGGCGTCGATATGCGCGCTGATGCCGATGTTGCGGTAGCGCTCGATGGGGGTCTTGCGGGGCACAGTGTTCTCCTGGGTAACACCTCCCGAATAGAGTAGCACCACTGGACCTTTGCCGTTGTCCCTGCCGCCCGCAGGGGAACGCGCACGCGCGGCGCATGGCCGTGCATGCAGCCCGGAGCGCCGGCGTCTGAGGCAAGCCTAGGGGCGAGCTGCAATACCTTGCGGAATCCTCCCATCCTGCGCGCCGCCTTGCCTCCCTATACTGGCCCTGCATCGCGCCGGCCGATGCCCCGACATATCCATTCACTCGAACCGACGCATGACCACCATCCTGATCGTTGACGACCACCCGGCGATGCGGCTGATTCTCAAGACCCACCTGCTGCAGGTGCTCGGCGTCGATGAAGTGCTCGAGGCCGACAACGGGCAAAGCGCGCTCGAGCTGGTGCGCGCGCGCATGCCCGACCTCGTGCTGCTCGATCTCGACATTCCGCGCTCGAGCGGCCTCGACGTGGCGCCGCGCCTGCGGGCGATCCATCCGCAGGTGCGGCTGCTGGTGGTGACGGCGCTCGACCCGGCGGTGTTCGTCAGCCGCGCGTGGCAGGCCGGCGCGCAGGGCTTTGTCAGCAAGACGCAGGACCTGAAGGAAATCCTGCGCGCGGTCGAGTCCGTGCTGGCCGGCTATACCGTGTTTCCCGCGATGGGCCGGGACGGCTCGCGCCATGCGGTTTCCGCCGACGACGAGATGCTGTGCCGGCTTTCCGACAAGGAACTGGTGGTGCTGCAGATGCTGGCGCGCGGCATGTCGTACAAGGCCATCAGCGCCAGCCTGTTTATCAGCAACAAGACCGTCAGCAGCTACAAGGCGCGCATCATGGCCAAGCTGCAGGTGTCATCGCTGGTGGAACTGGTCGACTTCGCACGCCGCTGCCACCTCGCCTTGTAAGCGCCCGGCCGCCGAGCATTGTTCAGACATCGTATGACTGGTGGCGCGCGGAAACGCCCCGCGGGGCGTCGGCCGGTCAGGCCTGCGCGCTGCCGGAGCCAGAGGCCTTGCGCAGCCGCTCCCGGCTGTTGGTCAGGTGCATGCGCATCGCCGCCTTGGCCGCTTCGGGGTCGCGGCGTTCGATTGCGTCGTAGATGTTCTCGTGCTCGAACTGGACGCGCTCCAGGTACTGTTCGCGCTCCGGCGTATTGACCTGCAGCCGGCTGCGCGGGATCAGCATGGTGCCCAGGTGGCCCATGATGTCGGTGAAGTAGCGGTTGCCGGTGGCGCGGGCGATGGCCAGGTGGAAGGCAAAATCGCTGTCCACCGCGTCGCTGCCGGCCCCGGTATTGCGCTTGAGCTCGTCAAGCGCCTGGCGCATGGCGGCCAGCTGGGCGTCGCTGCGGCGCGCGGCGGCCAGTCCGGCAGCCTCCGCCTCCAGGCTGACGCGGAATTCCAGCATCGCCATTACATCGATCGCGGTTCCCAGCGTATCCGGCCCGATGCGGAACGGCGAGGGCGCTTCCGCCGCGCGTGCCAGCACGAACGTGCCGATGCCGTGGCGGGTCTCGACCAGGCCGCTGGCCTGCAGCCGCGACAAGGCCTCGCGCACCACGGTGCGGCTTACGCCCTGCGTCGCCATGATTTCCGATTCGGTCGGCAGCTTGTCGCCGGGCTTGAGCTGGCCCTGGCGGATCTCTTCGGAGAGCGCCTGCACCACTTCTTCGGCCAGGGTGCGGCCGCGGCGGCGCAACGGCACGGCTGCGGCGGCGTTGGGCGCAGCGGTGGCGGAAGGCGGGTCGGACAGGGCAGGGTTGCGTGCGGTAGGCATGGCGGATAACGGGCGGGGTTTCCCGGACTTGACCGGTTCCAGATGGCCTCATTATACTGGGTTATCAGTCATACGATGACCGATAACATAGCAATGCCGGAGACCAGACCCGAATGACCCATCCCGCCACTTCCGCCGCCCCCGCCAACGCCGGTGCGGGCCACACCCCCGTGGTGACAGAACTCACCGTGGTGCCCGTGGCCGGGCACGACAGCATGCTGATGAATCTGTCAGGGGCCCATGGCCCGTACTTCACGCGCAACATCGTGATCCTGCGCGACAGCGCCGGCCACACCGGCGTGGGCGAAGTGCCGGGCGGCGAAGGCATCCGCCAGACGCTGGAAGACGCCCGCCCGCTGCTGGTCGGGCAGCCCATCGGCCAGTACCAGGCCATCCTGAACCGCGTGCGCGCCACCTTCGCCAGCCGCGACGCCGGCGGCCGCGGCCTGCAGACCTTCGACCTGCGCATCACCATCCACGCCGTCACCGCGCTGGAATCGGCGTTGCTCGACCTGCTTGGCCAGCACCTGGAGGTGCCGGTGGCGGCACTGCTGGGCGAGGGCCAGCAGCGCGACGCCGTCGAGATGCTCGGCTACCTGTTCTATATCGGCGACCGCCAGCGCACCACGCTGGACTACCGCACCGAACCCGATGCCGACAACGCCTGGTTCCGCCTGCGCAATGACGTGGCAATGACGCCCGAGGCGGTCGTGCGACTGGCCGAGGCCGCGTACGAACGCTACGGCTTCAACGACTTCAAGCTCAAGGGCGGCGTGCTGCGCGGCGAAGAAGAAATGGAGGCGATCCTGGCGCTGGCCGAACGCTTCCCCAAGGCGCGCATCACGCTTGACCCCAACGGCGCCTGGTCGCTGGCCGAAGCCGTGCGCCTGTGCCGCGACAAGCGCGGCGTGCTGGCCTACGCCGAAGACCCGTGCGGTGCCGAGGATGGCTATTCCGGCCGCGAAGTGATGGCGGAGTTCCGTACCGCCACCGGCCTGCCCACCGCCACCAACATGATCGCCACCGACTGGCGCCAGATGGGCCACGCGGTGCGCCTGCAGTCGGTCGACATCCCGCTGGCCGACCCGCACTTCTGGACCATGCAGGGTTCGGTGCGCGTGGCGCAGATGTGCGCCGAATGGGGCCTGACCTGGGGCTCGCACTCGAATAACCACTTCGATATCTCGCTGGCGATGTTCACCCACGTGGCCGCCGCCGCGCCGGGCCGCGTCACCGCCATCGACACGCACTGGATCTGGCAGGACGGCGAGAACCTGACCAAGGCGCCGCTGAAGATCGAGAACGGCCTGGTGCAGGTGCCGAAGACGCCGGGTCTGGGTGTGGAGCTCGATATGGACGCGCTGGGCCGTGCCCACGCGCTTTACCAGAGCAAGGGCCTGGGCGCGCGCGACGATGCCATCGCCATGCAGTTCCTGATTCCCGGCTGGCAGTTCAACAACAAGGCGCCCTGCATGGTGCGCTGATCCGGACCTCGGTCCGGTCTGGCAGGCATGGCGTGTCGCGATGATGGCGGCGCGCCGGTATCGACAAGACATAGCAGGAGACAACGATGTATCCCTTCCAACGCACGGGCGCGCCGCGCCTGCAAGACTGGCTGCGCGTGGTGGCCGTCGGCTCGGTGCTGACCGTCGCGGCGCTGGCTGCGCTGACGGCGGGCAACGCCCGGGCCGCGCAAGATTGGCCGCAGCGCCCGGTTTCTGTGGTGGTGCCGTTCCCCGCGGGCGGCTCCACCGACACCATCGCGCGCATGCTGACGGCGCCGCTCAACGAGAAGCTGGGCCAGCCGTTCGTGGTCGACAACAAGCCCGGCGCGACGGGGGCCATCGGCGCGACCTTCGTCAAGCGCGCGCCGGCGGACGGCTACACCATGCTGGTGGCGTCGATCGGCGTCTTTGCCGTCAACCCGTTCCTGCAGAAGAACCTGGGCTACGACCCGGTCAAGGACTTTGACCTGCTGACGGTGGCGGTGCGCGCGCCGAACGTGCTGGTGGTCAATCCGCAGTTCCCGGCGAAGAACGTGCAGGAACTGGTGGCGCACATGAAGAAGAACCCGGGCAAGGTCAGCTTTGCCTCGTCCGGCGCGGGGTCGTCTGACCACCTGACCGCGGCGCTGTTCTGGCAGAAGACCGGCACCGACGGCCTGCACGTGCCGTACAAGGGTGGCGCGCCGGCGATCTCCGACCTGCTCGCCGGCCAGGTGGACGTGTCGTTCCAGAACATCAACGCGGTGCTGCAGCACATCCGCACCGGCAAGCTCAAGGCGCTGGCGGTGACGGCGGACAAGCGCCCGGCCGTGCTGCCCAACGTGCCGACCATGGCCGAAGCCGGCGTCAAGGAAGTCGAGGTCTATTCCTGGCAAGGCGTGGCCGCGCCGCGCGGCCTGCCCGCCGACGTGAAGACGCGCCTGCATGGCGCGCTGGTCGGGGCGCTGAACGATCCCAAGATGCGCCAGAAGCTGTCGGAGAACGGCTTCGAGGTAGTCGCGAACACGCCCGAGCAGTTCAGCCAGTTTGAAGCGCAGGAACTGCAACGCTGGAAGACCGTGATCGAGAAGGGCCGCATCGTGCTTGACTGAGCGCAACAAGGCACCGACTCCACCTGACCAACACACTGATAGCGCCGGCCGCCGCACGATCACCGTGCCGTGCCGGCGCATTTGCAACAACAACGGAGACATAGCATGACCCAGGGACGCCGCATCTTCCTCAAGCAGACTTCCGCGCTGGCCGCGGGCATCGCCGCTGGCCCGCTGGCTGGCCTGGCCACCGGCGCGCATGCCGCGCAGCAGGCGTGGCCGACGCGCCCGATCCGCCTGGTGGTGCCGTACACCGCAGGCGGTTCGTCAGACATCATCGCGCGCCTGATCAGCAAGCAGCTGGGCGAAGCGCTGGGCCAATCCGTGGTGGTCGACAACAAGCCGGGTGCCAATGGCAACGTGGGTGCGGCCCTCGTCGCGCAGGCCACCGATAACCACACGCTGATGCTGTGCGATATCGGCGCGCTGGCGATCAGCCCGTCGGTCTATACCAAGCTGACCTTCAATATCGCCAAGGACCTGAAGCCGGTGACGATGCTGGCGTACTCGCCGCACCTGCTGGTGGTGCATCCGTCGGTGCAGGTCAGCAGCGTGAAGGAACTGGTCGAGCTGTCCAAACGCAGCCAGCTGAACTTTGCCGTGACCGCGATCGGCAGCGCGCCGCACCTGGCCGGCGTGGCGGTGGAGCAGGCCACCGGCGCCAAGTGGCAATACGTCCCGTACAAGGGCGGTTCGCAGGCGATTGCCGATACCGTCGGCGGCAGCGCGCAGGTGCTGATGAACGGCATGCTGGCCACGCTGCCGCATGTGCAGTCGGGCAAGCTCAAGCTGATCGCCCAGTCCAAGCGCACGCGCATGCCGCTGCTGCAGAACGTGCCGACCATTGCCGAGCAGGGCGTGCCCAACTTTGAGTCGGGCACGTGGCAGGGCGTGATGGCGCCGGCCAGCATGCCGGATGCGCTGGTGACGCGGATCAACGCCGAGCTGATCAAGATCATCCGCGCGCCGGATCTGCGTTCGCAACTGGTGGCGCAGGGGGCTGAAGTGGTGACGATGACGCCGGCCGAGACCGGCAAGTTCTTCGTTGCCGAGCAGGCGCGCTGGGCGGGGGTGGTGAAGCAGGCGGGGATCAAGCTGGAGGCTTGATACGCAGAGATATTTGCCCCCGACGCCGCGCAGGGGCGCTGCGATGCCATAACGGCCCGCGTGTTGAACGCGGGCCGTTTGTCCTTGCGGCGGCGATTCAAAAGGAAAAGCCCGCACGAGGCGGGCTTGGCTGCTGACAAAGTCAAAGGCTGCGAATGTTGTCTCCCCTCTCCCATCTATGGGAGAGGGGAGCAAACAGCCTGGCATTTTCCCTTTGTCAGCAATCTGGCCCGCACGAGGCGGGGCTCATCACTGCAAGCGTTGCGCTTATCCCTGCAGCGCAGCCGGCAGCAGACCCTGCGGCAGGTTCTGGTAGCAGACCGGACGCAGGAAACGATCGATCGCCGTGGCGCCGACCGAGGTCGAGCGCACGTCCGACGTCGCCGGGAACGGCCCGCCATGCACCATGGCATAAGCCACTTCCACCCCGGTCGGATAGCCGTTGCACAGCACGCGCCCAGCCTTGCGCTCCAGCACCGGCAGCAGTTGGCGTGCGGCCTCATGGTCGGCGTCGTCGAGCTGCATGGTGGCGGTGAGCTGGCCTTCGAGCTGGCGTGCCAGCGCGAGCATCTCGTCCAGGTCGCGGCACACCACCAGCACGGTCGACGGACCGAACACCTCAGCCTGCATGCGGTGATCGGCCAGGAACTGCGCGGCGGTGGTTTCGAACATCACCGGACGGGCCTGGTTGACGCCCGTGGCGGCGACGCCGTCGCCGATGCGCTGCAGGCCATCCAGCGACGACAGCTGCGCCACGCCCTTTTCATAGGCGGCATGGATTCCCGGCGTCAGCATGGTCGCCGCGGGCTTGCCGCCCAGCGCGTCGAGTGCTGCGGCACGGAACTGGTCCAGCGCCGGGCCTTCGATGCCGATCACCAGGCCGGGGTTGGTGCAGAACTGTCCCACGCCCAGCACCAGCGAATCGACCAGCTGGCGGCCGATCTCGGCGCCGCGCGCCTGCAGTGCGGCGGGCAGCAGGAACACCGGGTTGATGCTGCTCATCTCCGCATACACGGGAATCGGCTGCGGACGGGCGTTGGCCGCCTGCATCAGCGCCATGCCACCCGAACGCGAACCGGTGAAGCCGACCGCCTGGATCGCGGGGTGCGATACCAGCGCCGTGCCGACGACATTGCCCGCGCCCACCAGCAGCGAGAACACGCCTTCCGGCAGGCCGGCATCCTGCACGGCCTTCTGGATCACGCGGCCGACCAGTTCTGACGTGCCCAGGTGCGCCGAATGCGCCTTGACCACCACCGGGCAACCGGCGGCCAGCGCCGAGGCGGTGTCGCCGCCGGCGACCGAGAAGGCCAGCGGGAAGTTGCTGGCGCCGAACACCGCCACCGGGCCGATGGCGATGCATTGCATGCGCAGGTCGGGGCGCGGCGGGGTGCGCTCGGGCAGCGCGGCGTCGAAGGTGGCCTCTTGCCAGCGGCCTTCGCGCAGCACGGTCGCGAACAGGCGCAACTGGCCGGCGGTGCGGCCGCGCTCGCCCTGCAGGCGCGCGACCGGTAGGCCGCTTTCCTGGTGGGCACGTTCGATCAGCGTGTCGCCCAGTGCCTCGATGCCGGCGGCGATCGCTTCCAGGAAGGCCGCGCGCTGCTCGGACGAGGTATTGCGATAAGTATCGAAGGCCGCTTCGGCCAGCGCGCAGGCGCGCTCGACGTCGGCCTGGCCGCCGCCATGGAAGTCGGGGCCGAGGACTTCACCCGTGGAGGGGTTGATAGCCTGCAGCTTCGATTGGTTGCCGCGCACGGCTTGCGCGCCGATCAGCATGTCGCCGGTGATGTGCATGGAAGGATTCCTTGTCAGCGTGTGAATGTGGCGGAAGAGGACAAGCCGGCCGGAGGGCAAAGTGCCCCGCGGCCGGCTTGTCGCTATGCAATGGCAGGACGGATTACTGCGGGCCGAGCTTGTTGATCAGCGTGCCCAGCATTTCCATTTCTTCGCCGGTCAGGTCGGTCAGCGGTGCGCGCACCGGGCCGCCGTCGCGGCCCACGATGCGGGCGCCGGCCTTGACGATGCTGACGGCGTAGCCGGCCTTGCGGTTGCGGATGGCCAGGTACGGCAGGAAGAAATTGTCGATCAGGCGGCCCACGGTCTCCTGGTCGTCCGCGGCGATGGCCCGGTAGAAGTCCATCGCGGTTTTCGGGATGAAGTTGAATACCGCCGACGAGTACACCGGCACGCCCAGCGCCTTGTAGGCGGCGGCGTAGACCTCCGCCGTGGGCAGGCCGCCGAGATACGAAAAGCGGTCGCCCAGCTTGCGGCGGATGCTGACCATGGCCTCGATGTCGCCCACGCCGTCCTTGAAGCCGATCAGGTTGGGGCAACGGTCGGCCAGGCGGGACAGCTGGTCGGCGTTCAGCTTCGAGTTGGCGCGGTTGTAGACGATCACGCCGATGTCGACCGACTTGCAGACTTCTTCCACGTGGGCGGCGATACCGTCCTGGCTGGCTTCAGTCAGGTAATGCGGCAGCAGCAGCACGCCGGCGGCGCCCAGGCGCTGCGCTTCCTGCCCGTAGGCGATGGCGGTGCGGGTCGGGCCGCCGGCGCCGGCCAGGATGGGCACCTTGCCGGCGCAGGTCTTGACCGCGGTGTCGACCACGGCGGTGTAGTCGGCCGGGGTCAGCGAAAAGAACTCGCCGGTGCCGCCGGCCGCGAACAGCGCGGTGGCGCCGTACGGGGCCAGCCACTCCAGGCGGGCAGCGTAGGACTTCGCATTGAAGTCGCCCTTGGCGTCGAAGTCGGTAATGGGAAAGGAGAGCAGGCCTTCGGAGACGATCTGCTTGAGTTCGTTGGGTGCGAGCATTGCGAAATCCTGATCGGGCCGGCGGCCCAGGGGTGGTGACAGCGGTGGCCTGCCGTTGGCGGGTCATCCGAGTTATCAGTCATCGTACGACAATGGTCATGCAAAGGCAATAGGCTGAGGGGCGCACGCGGGTTAACCGGTAGAAGCGGGCGCCATTCCAGCGCTATCCACGGATGCTGCCCATTTCGGGGTCGCCTGCCGCACTGGCCTGCCTCCGCCTGTACCCGCAGGTTGTAGGACAACGTAAGTGACGGGTAATCAGTAATTTTGATGCTCCCGTGCAAAGCCGGACCGTGCATCGGTTGCTTCCGGCTGGCACACTGACAGCCTGAACCAAGGGGGGAAAGACGGTGGGAGAGTTACAAGCCTTGCTGGAAAACCACGGGCTGATGCTGGTATTCCTGAACGTGCTGGTCGAACAGGCGGGGCTGCCGGTGCCCGCGTACCCGATGCTGTTCGTCGCCGGCGCGCTCGGCATGCAGGAAACCGGTCCGTCGATCGGCGCGGTGCTGGCCGCGGTCATCCTGGCCTGCCTGATTGCCGATACCGGGTGGTACTTCGCCGGCCGCCGGCTGGGGCAGCCGATGCTGCGCACCATCTGCAAGGTATCGATCTCGCCCGATTCCTGCATCCGCCAGACCCAGTCGCTGTACCTGCGCGTGGGGCCGCGCTCGCTGGTGATCGCGAAACTGCTTCCCGGTGCCGGCGCGCTGTCCACCGCGATGGCCGGCATGACCGGCACGCCGCTGCCGGTGTTCCTGTTCTATGACGCGATCGGTGCGCTGGTGTGGGCCGGCAGCGGCCTGCTGATCGGCGTGGTGTTCAGCGACTTTATCGATGCCATCCTGGAGGGCTTCAGCACCTACGGGCATATGGCCGTGGTGGCGGTGGTGGTGGCGTTCCTGGGGTTCCTGGCGTGGCGCTCGTGGCGCCGCTTCCGGCTGCTGCGCGTCACGAAGCGCGTGCCGCGCATGAGCGTGGATGAACTGGAATCGCGCCGCCTGGCCGGCACGCTGCCCGTCGTGATCGACGTGCGGGCCCATGGCGACTTGCCGATGGAGCGCATCCCCGGCTCGATGGTGCTCGACATGCAGGGCGCACTCGACAGCCTCGACGCGCTGGGCGTGCCGCCTGCCGAGGCCGACATCGTGGTCTATTGCGCCTGCCCGAACGAGATGTCCGCGGCGCTGCTGGCCGAACGCCTGCGTCTTGCCGGCTATCCCAGGACCTGGGCGCTAGCCGGGGGCTTCGACGAATGGAAGCGGCGGCACGGCGAGACCGTGCCGCCTGTCGTCACCCATCCCGATCCGGCCAAGGTGGCGGCACGCTGACGCGCAAGGCTCAGCGCTTGCCCGCGGTCTGGAATACCGACAGGTCCGGATAGATCGCGCGGATCTTCTCCCACTCGGCGGCATTGAAGAACTGGCACTTGCCGACTCCGAAGCGCTTGGCCACCTCCACGCAGAAGCGCACCGCCTCGGCGATGTCGATCTCGTGGTTGGCCGAGGTGGCGCTGCCCGATACCACCGACTGCGCGGTCACTGCCACGCCGACCACCGGCGCCGCCGTGGCGACGTGCGGCTGCATGATGCTGTTGAAGTGGTACAGGCCGTTGTGGTACGGCGTGATGTCCTGCAGCGAGATCGGGAAGGTCACCGCCGGACAGCCGGTGGTCGATTCCATCGTCGCCACCAGGTCCGGCGCCACGCGCAGGATATAGCCCTGCATCGCCGTCGGCGAGATGGCGAAGCCGCGGTGCTTGATGATGCTGTTTCCCTTGGACGCGTCGATCGACAGGATCGCATCCATTTCCGGCAGCACCTGGTAATCGTTCATGGTGTCGGACGACACCGGCATGCCCATGAACGGCACCGGGTCGTGCGGCTGCATCGAGACATCGGTCGAGAGGTGCGTGGTCACGATCACGTCGCCGGCGAGGTGGTCGCCGCGCGCCTTCATCTGCGCGAGCTTCAGCGCCACCGCGAGGCAGCCGATCGGGCCGTCTGCATCGGACACCAGGCCCACCAGTTCCGGACGCGCGCCGATGGCGCCGTTGCGGCCGATCACGCCCAGCGTCGGCGCCTTGCCGCCGCCACGCTTGCCGGCGGTGCCGGGGATCACGATGGTGATGAAGTCGGTGGTATTGGCCGTGTTCTCGGGCGGCGCGTTATTGACCGTGGTGACTTGCACGGTCACGCCGGCGCCGGCGTAGGGCGCGAACAGTTCGCTGACGACCGCACCGTTGGCGTGCGGGCTGTCCAGGGCTTCGTGAATGACCAGCGTCTGCTGCAGGGCCATGGCTTTCTCCAGATGATGTGCCAGGCCCGCGTGGCGCGGGCCCGGCGTCGGTTGAATCGTTAGAACTGGTGGCGCAGGCCGACCATCACGGTGGTCTGGCTGTCGCGACCGTCCAGCGGCGTGCCGCTGCCGCCGGTCCAGCTGGTGGTGTTGTTGCCGAACAGGCCCGACCAGTCCCCGTGGACGCGGTCATAAGCCAGCGCCAGGTAGGTGTCGGTGCGCTTGCTGAAGGCGTAGTCGGCCACGGCATACGCGGTGGTGCGGTTGCCGCTGAAGCTGTCGGCGCGGGTGCGGTTGTGCATCACGCTGCCGGTCAGCGTCACGTTGCCGGTCACGGCATAGCTCGCGCCCAGCGTAAAGAAGTCGTCGTGGCGGCTGCTGCCGAACACCGAGTTGATCGCCGCGCGGTTGGTCGGCGTGGCGGCGGTCGACATGCTGGTGATGGTGGCCGTGTCGGTGCCGCCCTTGGATGAGTCGAAGCCCGCGTCGCGGTCGCTGTGGATGTAGTTGGCAAACAGGCTGGCGCGCCCGACCGCGGCTTTCAGGCCCGCCAGGTAGATGTTCGCGGTACGGCTCTGGCTGTCGCGGGTCTGCTGGAAGTCGCCGATCGCGGTGATCGGGCCGGCCGCGTACTTCAGGCCGAACGACATCGACGAGGTGGCGCGGGTGTTGCCCGCGGTCTCGCCCAGCGCGTATTCGGCGATCAGCGACACCGGGCCGAAGTTGCCGGTGTAGCTGACGGCGTTGTCGTAGCGCTGGCCGGTCAGGTACACCATCCACGAGTTCGACGGTGCCGCGCCCACGCCGAGCGGATCGACGTAGTAGAGCATGGTGTTGGCGGTGGTGTATTGCCGGCCCAGCGCCAGTTCGCCCCACTGGTTGCCGATCTTCACGTACGCCTGGCGGCCGAACAGTTGGCCCTGCTGATCGAACTTGCCGGTGTCCGCGAGGAACCCGTTTTCCAGCACGAAGCCGGCCTTTACCCCGCCGCCGAGGTCCTCGATTCCCCTCAGGCCGAAGCGGCTGCCCGACAGGAAGCCTTCGCCGCCTTGCTGCATGCCGACCTGCGCATCGCCGGCGGGGTTGGAATGGGTCTGGTAGGTCAGCGCGGTGTCGATGACGCCGTACAGCGTCACGCCCGACTGCGCGATCGCGGCGGCTGGCAGGCCCAGCAGCAGCGGCAATGCCAGGCGCACGGCGTGGCGAAGGGTTTGGCTCATTGTGTTTTCTCCTCCGAAGGGCAAAAAAGGGGCCGCGCGGGCGGCGCTGGGCGGCTCGCGGGGCAGGGTTTTGTTGTTTGTCGTGGCCGTGACCGGCCTGGGATGGCTAGCTGCTGATCGAGCGCCCGTGTTGCTGTTTTGCTCCCCTCTCCCGCTTGCGGGAGAGGGGCCGGGGGTGAGGGCCGGCGCTTGCCAAGCATCGCAGGGTCTCACTTCGTGGAGACTCCCGCCCTCACCCCCGCCCCTCTCCCATGAATGGGAGAGGGGAGAAAACACTCAGGCTGCGAAGCCCGGCCAGTCCTCCATCCCGGCAGGCCCTGTGATCTGCGACAGCGCGAAAGGCTCGCCCTCGCGAATGATCTCGACCCTGCCTTCGGCCGGGAACCACAGCGCATTGCGCTCGCCCAGCACGGTGCCGGTGGTGCCGTCCGAGTACAGCGCCGAGCCTTCCGGCAGCGCGAACACCTGTTCCGGCGCATTGATGTTCAGGAACTCGGCCAGGCGCTCCTCGCGGCTTTCGCCGTTGTGCCCCGCGGGCTTGCCGCTGATGAAATGCGGGTTGATCTGGAACGGCACCAGCCCCAGCGCGCGCAGCGACGGCGGCTGCACGATCGGCATGTCGTTGGTGGTGCGGATGGTCGGGCAGGCCACATTGCTGCCGGCGCTCCAGCCGACGTACGGCGTGCCAGTGCGCACCTTCGCGCGGATCGCGTCGACGATGCCGGCGTCGTACATGCGCTTGAGCAGCGCGAAGGTATTGCCGCCGCCAACGGCGATGGCTTCCGCTTCCTGCACCGCGCGCAGCGGATCGGCGCTGTGGTGGATCGACTCGAGCGCATAGCCGAGCTTCTCGAACACTGGCTTGACCATGCCTTCATAGGTATCGAAGCTGAAGGTCACGCCCGCGAACGGCACGAACAGCACCTTGCGCGGCTCATGCTTCAGCAGCGTGTGGATCTGCTCGCCGGCGTGCTCCAGGTAGCCGAGGTTGTCCTTGCGTGAGCTGCTCATCAGGAGGATGCGTTGGGTCATGTCTTGGTTTCCGTCTGTTCGGTGTTGTTGGGTTCAGGCGATGGCGGCGCGGATCAGTCCGGCGACGCGGTCGATCTCTTCGTGCGTGTTGAAGTAGTGCAGCGATACGCGCGCCATGGTCGACACGCCGTAGCGCGCCAGGATCGAATCGGCCATGAAATTGCCCGCTTCGATGATGCATTGCTGCGCTTCCAGCGCGGCCACGATGCGCGCCGGGTCGACGCCGCGCACATTGAACGGCACGATGCCGATGCGCTGGGTCACGTCGGTGGGACCGTACAGCTCGAAGCCGGGGATCGCGGCAAACTTCGCCACCGCATACTCGGTCAGGTCGCGCACGCGCGCCTCGATGGCATCGATGCCGATCGCGGTGGCGTAGTCGATGGCGGTGCCCGTGCCGAGGATGGCCGGCACGATCGGGCAGCCGGCCTCGAAACGCTTGGCACCCGCCACCAGCGACAGCGCGCCGGTGTTGCGGTCGTACGTGCCGTTCCACCAGCCCACCAGCATCGGCTCGACCTGCCCGATCAGCGCACGGCGCACATACAGGAAGCCTGAGCCCTCGGTCGTGCGCAGCGCCTTGCGCCCGCAGCCGGCGAGGAAGTCGCAGTCGAGCTCTGCCACATCGGAGCGCAGCATGCCCACGCTCTGCGCGGCATTGACCAGCGACAGCACGCCATGCTTGCGCGCGACCGCGCAGATCTGCGCGGCGGGCTGCACGGCGCCGGTGGAATTGGGCAGGTGCGAGAACGTCAGCAGGCGCGTGCGCGGCGTGATCGCGGCTGCGAACGCCTCTGCGCTCAGCAGCCCTTCGGCATTGGCCGCCACCATCTTCACCACGATGCCATGCGACTGTTCCAGCCGGCGCCAGGGCAACAGGTTGCTCAGCATCTCGGTGTCGGCCACCAGCACTTCATCGCCGGCTTGCCAGGCGATGCCACGCGCGGCGATGGAAATGCTTTCGGTGGCGTTCTTGGTGAAGGCGATCTCGTCGGCCGCGCAGTTGAGCAGTCCGGCCAGCTTGCCGCGCACGGCTTCCACGCGTGCATAGGTCTCCTTGCGGAACGCCGGCAGGTAGATGCCGACGTGCCCGGTATCGAGCAGGTAGCTGCGCACGGTGTCGAGCACGGCGTCGGGCGGAATCGAGGCCGCGGCCGTGTCGAGATAGATGGTGGAAGCCGTCAGCGGAGTGTCGGCGCGGATTGCTTGGATATCCATGAAACGTCTCGGGTAATGACAGGCGGGGCGCAGCGCGTGCGCCCCGGGATGGCTTGCTGCAGGGCTTACTTCTTCAGCTTGGTCACGGAGCCGAAGAAGCTGAAGAGAGCATCGCCGGCGATTACGCCGCCGGCAAAGGCGCTCATCTCGGCGAGATGCTTGTCGCCGCGCAGGCGCTGCACCACGAAGCGGATCAGCAGGCCGGCCAGCACCGCCCAGCCGGCCAGCGGCGACGCGATCAGCATGCCGGTGGAAAGCAGGATGCCGAGCTGGCGCTTCGAGCCGCCGACCCATTGCAGCAGCGCGCCGGGGATGGCCCAGATCACCAGGTTGCGCGCGATCTCGGCCGACGAGCCGGCCTTGATCGATGCCGCATAGACACGGTCCACCGGCGGGATCAGGCCCTGCGAGAAGAAGGTGCCGTGGAACACGATCACCACCACCGCGGCCACGCCGAAGCCGACCATCGCCGCCAGGAACTGCTGCTTGCGGCCCGCGATTTCGGCCTCCATGTCGCGGCCTTCGCCGCGCAGCAGGTAGCCGGTCTTGAGGTCATAGCCCATGTCGGCAAAGGCCGGGCCGGTGGCGGCCGAGAAGCCCACCAGCACCGCCAGCGCGGTCGGCGGGAAGCCGATCAGGATGCCGATGGTCAGCGTGATCAGCGCCACCGCGAAGGCCGGGAACCAGCCCGAGTGCATCGCCGCGATGCCGACGATCAGCTCGTGCACATAGGCGGCAAAGGCTGCGTACAGTACGAACACGACCAGCATGCCGAGCGACATGTCCGACACATGCCCGGCCAGCAGCGAGATCAGCAGCGCGATCGCCAGGTAGATGACAAAGCCGCCCGACAGAATGCGGCTGGCGCGCGAGGCCGGGACTTCGATGGTGCGCGCATCGGCCGCCGGCGCATGGCGCGCCCGGCGGATTTCCATGGCCACCTGGAACAGCGCGACGATGCCCGCGCCGATCATCAGGCCATGCGGGATATAGGCCTTGGCGATATCGATGCCGGTCACCGCCACCGAATAGCCGCGTACCAGCAGGCCGATGCCGAACATGGTCAGCGCCGCCAGGTTGCCCAGGAACGCCGCGCCGAACGCCGACATCGGCACGCCCAGCCACGCGCCGCCCACGCCCACGGCAATGCCCAGGCCCAGGAACGCCGCCTTGCGGCCGCCGCGGTCGCCGGCCCAGATCGCCTCGGCGGTGGCGATGCCCGCCGGCCAGGTGCCGTTGGCCGGGAAGATCTTGCTGCCGAACAGGAAGTACAGCATCGCGCCGTCGACGAACATGGCGATCACCGCGCCGATCAGCATCGGCGTGGCCAGTTCGGGCATGCCCATCGCATATGGCACGCCGAGCGGGATCATCAGCGAATTGGCGGCGCCGAAGGTGGCTGACGAGATCGCGGTCTGCACCAGGTTCTGCCGCTCCAGCACGCGGAAGCGCCGCGTGATCTCCAGCGGAATGCGCGAGAACACGATCGCGATCAGTGCGCCGATGATCGAGGTATTGGCCGAGATCCCGAGCGACACGATCAGCTGCATGCCGATCATGGCGCCGAATACCGACAGCGCCACCGATACCAGCAGCAGCAAAGGCTCCATAAAGCGCGATCGTGTCGCGGGCTGCGCCGCCACCGGCGCGTTCAGTTGTGTTGGCATGGTCATGTCTTCTACCGCTCCCCCTAGTGTTGTCTGGTTTTGTGTGTTGTGTGCGCGCGTTGCGTGGGCGCGCCGCTATCGCAGAAAGCCCGCGACCGGGCCGATCGTCTTGCGCGCCGCGCGCAGCGCTTCCAGCAGCCGGGGCACGGCCTCGCGCGTCAGCCGCTGGAGCGGGCCGGCGATGGCAAGGGATCCCACCACCGCCCGGGTGTCACGGTGGTGCAGCGGCAATGCCAGCCCGGCCACCGTGGCCGCGGATTCCTCGCACGTGTAGGCAAAGCCGTCGGCGCGGACCCGGGCCAGCTGCGCGGCCAGTGCCGGCGCGTCGCCCGCCAGCTGGCGCCGGAACGCTTCCGGCTGGAATGCCAGGATCGCCTTGGCATGCGCGCCGGCGTCCAGCGCGAAGCGCTGGCCCACCTCGATCGAAAAGCGCAGCTGGTGCTGGCTCTGGGCGATGTCCGTGCACAGGCCCTCGTGACCGTCCAGCCAGGACAGGAACACCGTTTCGCCGCTTTCCTGCGCCAGCGCCTCCAGCGCGGGCTGGACCACTTCCGCCGGCGAAAACGACTTGCGCATCACTTGCCCCAGCTCGAACCAGCGCAGGCCCAGCCCATAGCGTCCAACGCTGTCCTGCGTCAGGAAGCCATTGGCGGCGAACGTGGCAAGTACGCGATGCACGACGGCGTGGTGCACACCGCTTTCGCGCGCCAGTTCGCGCACGCCCCAACTGGGCTGGCGAGCGGTGAAATGGGTGAGCAGCGCCAGGGCGCCGTCCAGGGTCTTGAGCATGATTGATTGCTTGTGTCTCCATTTGAGAGACAACGTCTCTGATACGGAGAAATGCTAGGCCTCGCACCGACGCGCAACAATCAGGGTTAACGCGCAGTAGCAGCCAGCGTTTGCGCGAATATCGACCATGCGCCGTTGCCTATACTTGGCGCAGACCGACTGCTACGGGGAGGCGCCCATGGCTGCGGAAGACCACGGTTTCGGCGACGAAGCGGCCCGCATCGCGCATCGGCGCCGCCAGCTCGGCATCGCGCCGCGCACGCATGAGGGGCAGCGCAACTGGGCGCTGGCGCTGTCCGGCGGCGGCATCCGCAGCGCCACGTTCTGCCTGGGCGTGATGCAGGCGATGGCGGGCACCGACATGCCGGCCAGCACCACGGCCGCCGCCGCGAATACCGCCACGAACACCGCCAAGAACAGCGAGGCGCCTCCAACGCCCGCAGCGAGCACCGCCGCGGCGGCGCAGACCGTGCCCGGGCTGGCTTCGCTGCTGGCCCAGTTCGACTACCTGTCCACTGTCAGCGGCGGCGGCTACCTCGGGGCCTTCTTCGTCAGCCTGTTCGTGCCGGGCCGCCTGCGCCGCGGCACCGGTCCGGTCCAGGCCGCGGCCGACGCCTAT
Organism: Cupriavidus oxalaticus; assembly: GCF_038900635.1. Classification (GTDB taxonomy): domain Bacteria; phylum Pseudomonadota; class Gammaproteobacteria; order Burkholderiales; family Burkholderiaceae; genus Cupriavidus; species Cupriavidus oxalaticus_B. Next base: position 294,842 of record NZ_JAYMRX010000007.1, read on the forward strand.
CACACGCTCCAATGCGAGCCGCCGGGGCGCATCCACACCTCGGTCTCCTATGCCGCCGATCCCGGCCGCGGCGCGCTCGCGTGGCTGCGCGAGAACGGCCGCTACCTGTCGCCCACGGGCGCCGGCGACAACCTCTATGCCGCCGCGCTGGTGGTGCGCAACTGGCTGGCCATGCACTACGTGATAGGGAGCGCGCTGCTGGCATTGCTGGCCGTGCTCGCGCTGCTGCTGCACGGCGCAGCGGGAGCGTGGTACGGCTTCGGGCGCTATGAGATGGACCTGCTGCACGATGCACGGCAGGCTTTCAACCAGGGCGAGTTCGCGATCTGGTGGAGCCCCTGGCTGTGGCTGCCGCTGGTCACGGTGGTGATCGGCGCGGTGCCGCCCGGCCTGGCGTACTGGCTGGTCTATCCGCGCGCCAACGATCCTCAGGCACCGGGACGCTTTTTCAGCCCTGCGCCGATGGTAGCGACGCTGCTGGGGCTGCTGTTGCTGGCCGCGGCGCGCTGGTCGGAATGGCTTGGTGCGGAACTGGTCTCGGCACAGCTCTTTGCCGCGCTGGGCGCGCTGACGTGGCTGGGCGTCCTGAGCTGCCTGGTGATGCTGCAGGGCGAGCCGCGCACCGTGTCCGGCTATCGCGTGCGCGCCACGCGTGCGCTGCGCACGGCGGTCACGCTCACGCTGTGGCTGGCGGCATTGGGCGTGGCCGACACCGCTGCGCGAACCGCCTACCTGTATGCCCATGCCTCGCATCATCCGTGGGGCGCGGCGCTGCCCGCGGGCGTGCTTGGCGTGCTGGTCTGGCTGGTGCGCTATGGCGCGCGCTGGCTCGACGAAGGCCGCAAGGGTAGCGCCGAGACCGCCTGGCGCGCACTGTGGGCACGCTTGCCGGTCTCGCTGCTGGCCGGCGCGGCAGCGGCGCTGCTGGCGCTGCTGCTGTTCGTGCTGTGGTCGTGGCTGGTGCTGTGGGTGCGCTGGGATGGCCGCGAGCCGGTCGACTGGCTGGTCTATGGCACGGCCTACACCGGGCCGGCGCTGGCAACGCTGGCGGTCGTGGCGCTGGTGCTGGCGCTGGTCGCAGGCCGCTTTACCGGGTTCCTGAACCTTTCCACGCTGCAGCCCTTCTACGCGGCGCGCCTCACGCGCGCCTACCTGGGCGCGTCCAACGGCGAGCGCTTTGCCGCGCCCGATCCCGATCCCGTGGCGGATCGCCGCCGGCGCGCGCGCTTCAGCGTGGCGGAACCCGTGCCCGGTGACCAGCTCGGTCTCAACGCCTACTACGATCCGCGCGTGCTGGCGCCGCTGCACCTGATCAACGTGACGCTGAACCTGACCGTCGATCCGGCAGAGCAACTGGTCCAGCGCGACCGCAAAGGCAAGCCGCTGTGCCTGGCGCCAGGCGCCAGCGTGGCCCAGCCCGGCGCTGCGGCCACCATCGCGCCGGATGCCTATGCGCGCTTCACCATCGACGGCTGGCAGTGCTGCCCGGATGCGTCATGGCCCTCATCGGGCAAGCTGGCGCAATCGCTCACGGTTGGCGACTGGATCGCCATCTCGGGCGCGGTGGTGTCGACGGGGCTGGGCCGGGCCACCACCCTCGGGACCTCGCTGCTGCTGGGCCTGGCCAACCTGCGGCTGGGCACGTGGTGGCCGTCGTACCCGGCCAGGTACGCGCGCCAGGGCGGACGCGAGGGCGAGGGGTGGCGCCATCCCGAGCGCGCCACCCATCCGTGGCTGGCCGCCGGCATGTTCCGCACGCAGTATTACCTGGGGTGCGAGCTGAGCGCCCGCTTCCATGGCACGCGGCGCGGCTGGCAATACCTGTCGGACGGCGGGCATTTCGACAATACCGGTGTCTATGAGCTGCTGCGTCCGGGCCGGGGCGTCGCGCTGGTCGTGCTGTGCGACTGTGGCGGCGACCCGGACTATCGCTTCGGCGATCTCGCCAACCTGATCCGCCTCGCGCGTATCGACCATGGCCTGGAGATCGTGGTCGATACCGAGGCGCCCACGCACCCGGTGCTGGGCCGTGTCTTCGGCGTGCCGGACGATTTCCTGCCGGTCGCGGCGGGCAGCGGCCCTGCCGCCGACAAATGCGCGGTGCTGCTCGACGTGTACCGCACCGACCCGGCCTGCGCCGCGCCGCGCGCGCGGGTCTGCCGCATCGTGCTGCTCAAGCCGCGGCTGGTGTCATGGGCGCCGGCCGACGTGCGGCACTATGGCGCCACGCATCCGGCCTTCCCGCAGGAAGGCACTCGCGACCAGTTCTTCGATGAAGCCCAATGGGAGAGCTATCGTGCGCTGGGGCATGCGATCGGCCAGCGCGTGCTGGGCGGCGAAGTGGGCAAGGCGCTGCTGGGCTGACGGGGTGGCCTGAACGTTGGCGATAACGTTGGCGATAGCGTCGGATCAACGCACGAAGCCGATCACGTCTTCCAGCCGGCCGCTGGCGTCGCGCAAGGCCTCCAGCAGCCGCGGCACGGCGGCCTCGTCCAGGCGCTGCTGCGGCCCGGCAATGGCCACCGAGCCCACCACCGCGCTGCGATCGCGCGACCACAGCGGCAGCGCCAGCCCGGCCACGCTGGCCGCGGCTTCCTCGTGCGTATGCGCCCAGCCGCGTTCGCGTACTTCGGCAAGCTGCTGCTCGATGCGCTCACGGTCAAGCGTGGTGTGCGGGCCCATGCGCGCCATGCCCTGGCGGTAGACTTCGTCGCGGAAGGCATCGTCCTGGAAGGCGAGCATCGCCTTGGCATGCGCTCCCGCGTACAGCGCAAAGCGCTCGCCCAGTTCGATCGAGAAACGCAGCTGATGCTGGCTCTGCACCAGCCCCACGCACAGGCCTTCATGGCCGTCGAGCCACGACAGGAATACGGTCTCGCCGCTTTGCGCGGCCAGCATTTCCAGAACCGGCCGCACGATCTCGTCCGGCGAGAAACTCTTGCGCACCACCTGTCCCAGCTCGAACAGCCGCAGCCCCAGCGAATACTTGCCGGTAGCCGCGTCCTGCACCAGGAAGCCGTTGGCGGCAAAGGTCGCCAGCACGCGGTGCACCACGGCGTAATGCACGCCGCTGTGCTTGGCCAGCTCGCGCACGCCCCAGGTGGGCTGGCGCACGGTGAAGTGGGTCAGCAGGGCCAGCGCGCCGTCCAGTGTCTTGAGAGTCATCGATCGTTCCTTCGCATCGGGCTGAATGGTAAGGGCAAGCGGCGCGCGGCTCAATCCTTGCGCCCAGGCACCGCATTCGCCGGCATTTGCCGACGAGTGCCAACAAGTGCCGACGAGGCCGATACCCACGCCGCCCGCAGGGCCGCAAATCCGTCGCCAGCACGATCCGCGCGAGCTCACTAACATAGCGAACCATTCGCATTGCAGCGGGCGGCGCACGTGTGGCGTACGCCGCCCGCCAGACCACGACATGAATCGCGACTCTCTCCCCACCAGCAACGGCATCGCTTATTCGGTGCTCGACCTGGCCCCCATCCCGCAGGGCAGCGACGCCGGCCAGGCCATGCGCAACTCGCTCGACCTGGCGCGCCATGCCGAACGGCTGGGCTATCACCGCTACTGGCTGGCCGAGCACCACAACATGCCCGGCATCGCCAGCGCCGCCACCGCGGTGCTGATCGGCTATGTCGCCAACGGCACGCAGACCATCCGCGTGGGCTCCGGCGGCGTGATGCTGCCCAACCATTCGCCGCTGGTGATCGCCGAGCAGTTCGGCACGCTGGCCTCGCTGTACCCGGGCCGCATCGACCTTGGCCTGGGCCGCGCGCCCGGCACCGACCAGGCCACCGCGCGCGCATTGCGCCGCCATCTGACCAGCGACAGCGCCGATACCTTCCCGCAGGACGTGGAGGAACTGCAGGCGTACTTCGATGACGTGCGCCCCGGCCAGCGGCTGCGCGCGGTCCCCGGCGCCGGTCTGAAGGTGCCGATCTGGCTGCTGGGCTCGAGCCTGTTCAGCGCGCAGCTGGCCGCGGCGATGGGCCTGCCGTTCGCCTTTGCCTCGCACTTCGCGCCGGGCTTCATGCGCCAGGCGCTCGACCTTTACCGGCGCACCTTCCGGCCCTCGGAAGCGCTGGATCGCCCGTACGTGATGCTCGGCTTCAACGTCTTTGCCGCGGACAGCGCCGACGAGGCGCGCCGCCTGTTCAGCTCGCTGCAGCAGCAGTTCCTGGCGCTGGTGCGCGGCACGCCGGGGCAACTGCGCCCGCCGGTGGACGACATCGAGTCGCTGTGGACCGAGAGCGAGGCCGACCATATCCGCCGCTCGCTGGCGTGCTCGGTGGTGGGCGACCCGGAGTCCGTGCGGGCGGGCATGCAGCGCTTTGTCGATGACCTGCAGCCGGACGAGCTGATGCTGACCGGGCAAATCTACGACCACCAGGCGCGCCTGCGCTCCTTCGAGATCGCCGCCGGCGCGGCGCGCAGCCTCAAGGCCAACGCCGCACTTTGAGCCATCCCGGTATGGCGCGGGCCGCACTTGCGGCATGCGCCTGCCGCCGTCTCGCAATCCCTGTCCGCCATTCTGGTTTGCATCCCGCCGACGCGCTCGGATACATTAGAAGGCCGAGACCAGACAGAGGCGCGGCCACCCAGGCACGCGCCCGCACAGTCCGCCCGATCCACCGCCCCCTCAGCAGGCTCCCGGGGCCGACGGCAGCGACGACCAGGAGACAGCGATGGACCTGCGGCAACGCGAGCACATCGAGACGGTGGTGCAGGCCACCACATACCTAGCCCCGCCCGCCGTGCTGGCGGACCGCATCGCGCACGACGCTATCATCCAGAACTCGTGGCGGCGCTGCGTGCACCAGTACGGGCTCGATCCCTCGCGCATGCAGGAAGCGCGCATCCTGCCGCAGCCGCGGCTGCGCGAACACCAGGAACGCATCGACGATTTCGCGCGCATCGCGCGCCACGGCCTGCAGAGCCTGTACGGCCAGGTGGCGGCGCTGGGGTACGTGGTGCTGCTGACCGATGCGCAGGGCGTGACGGTCGACTATATCGGCGATGCGCGCACCGATGCCGCACTGCGGCACGCCGGCCTCTACCTCGGCGCGGAATGGAGCGAGAGCGGCGCCGGCACCTGCGCGGTGGGAACGGCGCTGGTCACCGGCCAGGCACTGACGGTGCACCAGGCCGACCATTTCGATGCGACCCATATCCCGCTGACCTGCACCGCCGCGCCGCTGTTCGACACGCACGGCAACCTGCACGCCATCCTCGACATCTCCGCGCTGACCTCGCCGCACGCCAAGGACAGCCAGGGGCTGGCGCTGCAGCTGGTGCGCATCTATGCCGCCCATATCGAGAACGCCAACTTCTTGCGCGCGCACCGGCGCGACTGGATTCTGAAGCTGAACGTGGCGCCGGAGTTCGTCGACGTCAATCCCGAATATTTGCTGGCGCTGGACGAGGCCGGCCGCATCGTCGGCCACAACCACCGCGCCCGGCTGATGCTGGAGGGCGAGCTGGGCGGCGCGGCCGGCGCCACCGTGCTCGGCCAGCGCTTCGAGGCGTTGTTCGGTGCCCGGCTGGAAGACCTGGGCAACTATGTCTACTCCCGGCCCAGCGAGCAGCGGCTGGTGGCGCTGAACCGCAGCGGCGGGCTGCTGTACCTGAGCGTGATGCCGCCCGCGCTGCGCTGGCAGGCACCGGCGAAGGAAGCGCCGGTGGCCATGCCCGAGGCGCTGGCCGCGCTGACCGGCGGCGACGCCGCGCTGCGGCAGCAACTGCAGCGCGCCGCGCGGCTGGTCGATTCGCCGATCAACCTGCTGATCCACGGCGAGACCGGCAGCGGCAAGGAGTTCTTCGCCAAGGCCCTGCACCAGGCCAGCGCGCGCCGCGGCGGCCCGTTTATCGCGGTGAACTGCGCGGCGATTCCGGAAACGCTGATCGAGAGCGAACTGTTCGGCCACCTGCCCAACAGCTTCTCCGGCGCCGGCCCGCGCGGCAAGCGCGGGCTGATCCAGGAAGCCGACGGCGGCACGCTGTTCCTGGACGAGATCGGCGACATGCCGCGCGAGCTGCAGTCGCGGCTGCTGCGCGTGCTGGCCGAGGGCGAGGTGCTGCCGGTTGGCGCCGCGCGGCCCGTGCCGGTGCGGCTGCGCGTCATTTCCGCGACGCACCACGGCCTGGAGCAACTGGTCGCCGAAGGACGATTCCGCGAAGACCTCTTCTACCGCCTGAACGGCGCGCGTTTCGAGCTGCCGCCACTGCGCGCACGCAACGATCTCGACTGGCTGATGGCGAAGTTGCTGCAGGAAGGCGCCGCCGCACCCGTGACGCTGTCGCCCGCGGCGCGCGAGCGGCTGCATCGCCATCGCTGGCCGGGCAACCTGCGCGAGCTGCGCAACGTGCTGGAATACGCGCGCGCCGTCTGCACCGGCGGCTATATCGATGAGCACGACCTGCCCGACGGCCTCGGGACGGCAGCCATCCCCGTCGCGCCTCCTCAAACTGCACCGGTTGCGGGCGACAACGCCGCCGCGCCATTTGACCCGCACCAGCTGCCACCCGAAGGCATGCTGCTGATGCAGTACCTGCGCGCTTCCGGGTGGAACCTGAGCGCGGTCGCGCGCCAGATTGGCGTCAGCCGCATGACGCTGTACCGGCGCATGGAGCGTTATGGCATCCAGTCGCCGAACCGGCGCGACGGCGGCGCGGGCAGCTAGCCACGCCGACGCCCGGTCCTGGTGACTGCGGTGGCAGCCGGTGGCGAGCCGCCGGTCGCACACGCCGCGCGCAGCGCATCGATCAGCAAGCGCACGCCGGGCGTGGCGGTACGGCGCTTGCGCGACACGATGCCGTAGGGCACCAGTCGGCCGCGCATTGCCACCGGCAGGATTGCCAGCGCGCCCATCGCGGCGAAATAACCGGCGATCGCGCTGGGTACCACGGCGATGCGGTCGCTGCCCGCCAGCAGCGGCAGCGTCGCCATGATGGAAGAGGTTTCGATGACATCCTCCGGCAAGGGCACGCGCGCATCGCGAAAGGTCTGGTCAATGATCTGGCGCATCGGGCTGGCGGCAGGCTGGATGATCCAGGGATAGCGCGACAGGCCCGCCAGCCGTACGCTGCGCTTGCCTGCCTGCGGATGCCCGGGGCGCGCCACGATCGACAGGACCTCCTCGCACAGGGGCTCGAAAGCCAGGTCCTCGGCAAGCGAGCCTGCCGGGATACGGCCGACCACCACGTCCAGTGCATCCTGCCGCAGCGCCTGCACCAGCACGTCGCTGGTATCCACCTGGAGTGCGATGTCCAGCTGCGGGTGGCGTGCCTTGAGCCCGTTGATGGCGTCGGCCAGCAGGTCCGGCACCGGTGCCAGGATCGCGCCGATGCGCACCTTGCCGATTTCGCCCGCGGCGATGGCGGCAAGCTCGTCGTGCAAGGCATCGAGATCGGACAGCGCCACGCGCGCATAGCGGATCAGGGCCTCGCCGAACACGGTCGGCGTGATGCCGCGGGCATGGCGCGTGAACAGCAGCGTTCCGACGGTGTCTTCCAGCTCGTGCAGGGCCTTGGTCGCCGCAGGCTGGGTCAGCGCCATCTCGCTGGCGGCGCCACGCAGCGAGCCGTGTTCGGCGAGTGCCAGCGCCAGGCGAAGATGGCGCATCTGCAGGCGCTTGCGCAGCGTGGCGGCGTTGCTGAGCTGGGTAAGGAATTCGGGCATGGCAGTGTACGGTGGACGCCGGTTTTATAGCACGCATGGCGGACCACACTGCGACCGGAATCAACACATTGCGCTGTCTTGGGCTGGTGCCGAGGACATGTGCCCGGCGGCAATACGGTAGAAGCGCGCAGCATTGCCGGCCAATACCCGTTGCCTGGCGAGGGGGTCCGGCAGCGCGTCGGTCACCATGCGCAGCACCGTGCCGAACGCGGCGCTCAACGACGAAACCGGCAGGTTGCTGCCGAACATGGCGCGCTCGTGTCCGAAGATGGCAAGCGTCTCGCGCACAATGCGGCGATTCCCAGCCGCATCCCAGCGGCCGCCCTGCAGTCCGAACTCGGACAGCTTGACCATCACGTTCGGGCAGGCGGCCAGCGCTTCCATGCCGCGCCGCCAGTGAGCCAGCCCGGCTTCCGACCGGTCCAGCGGCAAGCCGGCATGATTCAGTGCGATCGAAAGCTCGGGCAGGGCGGCGGCCACCTGCGCCGCCTCTTGCAGATGCCAGAACGGCACGCGCAGGTCCCACGACAGCCCCTGGTGCGGCAGCCGTGCCAGGTCTTCCAGCCAGGCGGGATCCTGCATCGATCCGGCCCGGCCCGCAACCGACTCGCCCGGAGCTGATGCCGTCAGCGGTTTGCAGCGGATGCCGCGCACCCGCGCAAAACTCGCCTGGCGCGCAAGCAGCTCGGCGCAGCCTGCGGTGCCGAGCGGGGCGTAAGCGACCACGGAGGCGGCCATGCCCTGTGGCCAGCGGGGCTCATGCAGCCACGCCGTCTCGGCAATGGCTTCGTCCCGGTTCCGCTCGGCCTCGATGTGGACGGTTGCCAGCACCGATACGTCCGCCGTATCGCGCCGGTACTCAGCCGCCAGATAGTCATGGCGCAAGGCCTGGTAGTCGCCGAGAAAGAACGTTGCCGGCTGGTATTCCTCCTGCAGCCACGGGTAGTGCCCGCAATCGAGCTGCCACAGATGGTGGTGGGCATCGACGATCGCCAGGCGCTCGCCGGCAGGCAAGGCCTGGCGCGTCATCGGCAGGACTCCGGCAGGGTGGCGGTCAGCACGGCCGCCAGCACGAGCGCGCAAGCCAGCATGTAGACGCCCACGCCGGCGTCCAGGTACTGGATCAGCAGCCCGACTGCATACGGGCCGCAGAACCCGCCAAGATTGCCGAGCGCGTTGATCAGGCCGCGCGCCACGCCCGCGTCGTCTGCGGCAAGCAGGCGCGGGGGCAGGGTCCAGAACACGCCCGCGGCGGCTTGCAGGAACACGCCACAGCCGACCAGCAGACCGTAGGCCAGCCAGGTATTGGCATGGAACCATACCGATCCGGCCAGGCAGGCAGCAAAGCCCAGCAAAGGCCACATCACGAAGGCGCGGCGCTTCCCGCTCCGGTCCGACCAGGCAGACACCACGAGGATGCCGGCCATGGTTCCCACATACGGCACCATCGCCAGCAGGCCGACCTGGCCCATGCCGCCGTGGGTCAGGTCCTTGAGGATGGTGGGCAGCCACAACGTATAGCCGTAGATGCCAGCCTGGTAGAGGAAATTCAGGCCGATCAGGCGACGGATCACGCTATCCGACAGCAGCCGCAAGATCACCGTGCGCGTAGTCGCATGGTTCGTCGGCGCAGAGGCAGCAGGCTCCGCTCGTTGCTGCTCGGCGCGCAGTTGCGTCAGTACGTAATCGCGCTCCGCCGTGGAAATCCAGCGGGCCTCCTGCGGCCGGTCGCAGGCCAATGCCAGCCAGACGCCGAGGCAGAGCGCCGAGATACCGCCTTCGATGATAAACAGCCAGCGCCAGTCCAGCGCGGCGATGACGAGTCCCGACAGCGGCGCGGTAATCATGCCGGCAATCGGCACGAACAGGATCACCAGCGCATTGGCCCGGCCGCGCTCGTGGTCTGGAAACCAGTTGCCGACGATCGTCAGCACCACCGGCAGCATGCCGCCCTCGGCCACGCCGAGGGCGAAGCGCAGGACCAGCAACTCGGTCTCGTTGCGCACGAGGCCGGTCAGCACGGAGATCACGGCCCACGCCAGCATCGACCAGCCGATGAACTTGCGTCCGCTGCCGCGTACGGCCAGCTTGCCGCCCGGAACCTGCAGCAACAGGTAGCCGGCGAAGAAGATGCCGCCGGCCAGGCCTGCCATGCCGGCACCGATGCCAAGCGCCTCGTTCATGCCGCCCGGCATGGCAAAGGCGATATTGACCCGGTCCATATATGACACGATGCACACCATCAGGATGGGCGGGATGATGCGCCACCAGCGCTGCGCGGGAATCCGGGCGGTGGCCGAGGCGGTGCCGGGCGTCGCGCCGGCTGGAGAATCGAGGGCGACGGCGTTGTCGGCTCGCGCTTGCTGCGGGATGTTCATGGGTCTCCTTCATGAGCGCCTTCAGCGGCTGCTTCAGCGGCTGCTTTAGCGTCTGGGTCTGTGCTGCGACGAAATGGTATGAGTGCCGGCCCAAGGTTGCGGCGACGGGCCTGCGCAACCTCGCGCTTATCGGGACGGCAGCGCCAGGATGGCGAGGCCGTCCGGCTCCTTGCCGGTGGCAAAGGCATGGCGCAACGCCAGCGTGCGAAGGTCCAGTTCGCTGACGCTGTGGTCGTTGAGCGCAAGCCAGGCGCGGCCAGGGTCGGCTGGATGGAATGCCAGTGCGATCGGCTTGGCGCCGGTATCGACCCGTGCCAGCTCGACCAGCGTGTGCGGGTCGAAGATGCGCAGGCTGCGCTCGCCATAGTTGAGCGCGAACAAGCGGTCGCAAGGCGACCAGTACAGTCGGGTGGGATCCTCGCCCGTGGCGACCGTGCCGAGCACTTCCAGCGTGTGAGCGTCGAGCCGCGCGATGGTATGGTCGTCGCGGCTGGAGACGTAGAGCAGGGATTCGTCAGGACTCAGGCAGCAGCCTTCAGGCCGCCGGCCGGCGTGGGCTGCGCGCGGCGGCCGGCTCGCATCGTAGGGGTGGACCAGCGTTACCGTGTGCGACAGCAGGTTGGTCACGTAGGCGCGTTGCCCGTCGCCCGTCAGTACGAACAGGTGGCTTTTGACGCCGCCGGACGGCACCGCGCGCACAGGCGTGCGGCTCTCCCACGGCGCTTCGAACACCAGCAGCATGTTGTCGCGCTCGCTCAGGGCATAGACGCGGCCTCGCGCGTCAATCTGCAGCCCGTGGATGCGGTGATAAGGCGCGCAGTCCAGGTCGCCTTCACGCTCTCCGCCGGCGATATCGACGCAGCACACGGCGGCGCCGCCATTTCCGGCATGCGCAAAGGTCTGGACCCCGTAGTGGCCGACATAGCCGCGCAGCCGTGCGCGGTCGACCACGAACTCATGTGGGTAGTCCGGCAGCGGCACGCTGAAGCGGCGCGCACCGCTTTCCAGGTCATAGCCGCTGAAGCTGTGGCCGAACTTCTCCACCAGCACTGCAATCCAGCGCGTATCCATTCTGTCTCCTCATTGGCTTCGCGGCGGCATGGCGAAGCAGGTCGTTGTTTGAGGAGGAGAGTCTGGCGCAGGAAGCCGTTACCAACCACTGAATATTGCACATCGAGGTATTCCCGGAAGTAATCGGCCGCACCTGCGGCCGCCCTCGCGCGATACGGTTGTCCAGTCTGTACAACTGCACTGTGACACCTGTCTCGCCGTAACAGCCGCGCTGGGTTTTTTGCCGCGCGGAGCATGGCAAATCTTGCGGGTTATCCCTTAAGTTGAACGGCGCCGGAGGGATGTTCTCCGATCTCGCGGCGGCTTCCGCGCACTGGCACAGCCATTGCAATTTGCCTGTCACCACAACGACAACAGGAGACAGGCAATGGGGCACGCAGCCGTCGCCGGCACGCCACTGGTCGGCATCATCGCCAACCCGATTTCCGCGCGCGATATCCGCCGCGTGATCGCCAACGCCAACAGCCTGCAACTGGCCGATCGCGTCAATATCGTGCTGCGCCTGCTGTCCGCGCTGGCGGCGTGCGGCGTGGGCCGCGTGCTGATGATGCCGGACCGCGAAGGACTGCGCGTCATGCTGGCGCGGCACCTGGCGCGCCGGCAAGGCCCCGACTCCGGCCTGCCTGCGGTCGAATACGTCGATATGCCCGTGACCGCGCGTGTCGACGACACGCTGCACGCCGCGCGCTGCATGGCAGACGCCGGCGTGGCCGCCATCATCGTGCTCGGCGGCGACGGCACGCATCGCGCGGTGGTGCGCGAATGCGGCGGCGTTCCCATCGCCGGCCTGTCGACCGGTACCAACAACGCCTACCCCGAGATGCGCGAGCCCACCATCACCGGCCTCGCCACCGGGCTCTACGCCACCGGGCGCGTACCCGACAAGCAAGCGCTTGCCTCGAACAAGCGGCTCGATATCGTCATCCGCGACAGCGACGGCGGCTTTCGCCGCGACATCGCGCTGGTGGATGCGGTGATCTCGCACGAACACTTCATCGGCGCGCGCGCCTTGTGGAAGACCGACACGCTCGCCGCGGTCTATGTGTCGTTCGCCGATCCGCAGGCCATCGGCCTGTCAGCCATCGCAGGCCTGCTTGAGCCGCTGGGCCGGCGCGATCCCGGCGGCCTGGCGATCGAGCTGGCCGCGCCGGGCGAGGGCGAATTCGACCTGCGCGCACCGATCGCGCCGGGACTGCTGTGCACGGTGCCGGTCGCCGGCTGGGAACGGCTCGAACACGGCCGCCCGCACCGTGTGCGCCAGCGCAGCGGCATCGTCGCGCTCGACGGCGAACGCGAGCTGGCCTTCGGCCCTGACGACGAAGTCACCGTGACCCTGCACGAGCATGCTTTTCGCAGCATCGACGTGGCGGGCTGCATGCGCTATGCCGCGCAGCATCGGCTGATGCGCAGCAGCAACCCGTTGCTTACCTGCCTTTCCTGAAGTGCAAACCTTGATAGAACGAAGGAGACAGACATGACAGCCAGAGCTTCGCAAGATCCTGCGCAACATCGCGCCGCGCTGCCGCTCGACAAGGAGACGCTGCTGACGGTGTACCGGAAGATGCGCACCATCCGCGATTTCGAGGAGCGCCTGCACGTGGACTTCGCGCGTGGCGACATCCCGGGCTTCGTCCACCTGTACGCGGGCGAGGAAGCCGCGGGCGTCGGCATCCTGCACCACCTGCACGATGGCGACCGCATCGCCAGCACGCACCGCGGCCACGGCCACTGCATTGCCAAGGGTGTGGATCCGGTGGCGATGATGATGGAGATCTATGGCAAGAAGGGCGGCTCTTGCAACGGCAAGGGCGGCTCGATGCATATCGCCGACCTGTCCAAGGGCATGATGGGCGCCAACGGCATCCTGGGCGCGGGTGCGCCGCTGATCTGCGGCGCCGCGCTGGCGGCCAGGTTCCGCGGCAAGGGCGAGGTCGGCGTCACCTTCTGCGGCGACGGCGCTTCCAACCAGGGCACCTTCCTGGAAAGCCTGAACCTGGCCGCGGTGTGGAACCTGCCGGTGATCTTCGTGATCGAGAACAACGGCTATGCCGAGTCGACCTCGCGCGACTATGGCACGGCCGTGGACAGCTATGTCGACCGCGCCGCCGGCTTCGGCATTCCGGGGGTGACTGTCGACGGCACCGACTTCTTCGCCGTGCACGAGGCCGCCGGCGAAGTCATCCGCCGCGCGCGCGAAGGCGGCGGCCCGTCGCTGCTCGAATGCAAGATGGTTCGCTTCTACGGCCATTTCGAGGGCGACGCGCAAACCTATCGCGCCGCCGGCGAACTCGACGATATCCGCGCCAACAAGGACTGCCTGAAGCTGTTCGCGCGCACCGTGACGCAGGCGGGCGTGGTCGCGCGCGAGGAACTCGACACCATCGACCGCGAAGTTGCCGCGCTGATCGAGCACGCCGTGCAGGAAGCCAAGGCCGCTCCGCTGCCCGGCCCCGAAGACCTGCTCACCGACGTCTACGTCAGCTACTGATCCGCCTCTCGCCAACAAGACGGCAAACCGAACTATCAGGAGACAAACATGGCTCGCAAACTGAGCATCAAGCTGGCGATCAACGAGGCGATCGACCAGGAAATGACCCGTGACCCCAGCGTCATCATGCTGGGCGAAGACATCGTCGGCGGCGCCGGTGCGGATGGTGAAAAGGACGCCTGGGGCGGCGTGCTGGGCGTGACCAAGGGGCTGTATGCCAGGCATGGCGACCGGCTGCTGGATACGCCGCTGTCGGAGTCGGCCTATGTCGGCGCGGCCATTGGCGCCGCGGCCTGCGGCATGCGCCCGATCGCCGAGCTGATGTTTATCGACTTCATGGGGGTGTGCTTCGACCAGATCTTCAACCAGGCGGCCAAATTCCGCTACATGTTCGGCGGCAAGGCTGAAACCCCGGTGGTGATCCGCGCCATGGTCGGCGCGGGCTTCCGCGCGGCAGCGCAGCACAGCCAGATGCTGACGCCGCTGTTTACGCATATCCCGGGGCTCAAGGTGGTGTGCCCATCCACGCCGTATGACACCAAGGGCCTGCTGATCCAGGCGATCCGCGACAACGATCCGGTGATCTTCTGCGAGCACAAGAACCTGTACGGGCTGGAAGGCGAGGTACCGGAGGGCGCCTACGCCATCCCGTTCGGCGAGGCCAATATCGTGCGCGACGGCAAGGACGTGTCGATCGTCACCTACGGGCTGATGGTGCACCGCGCGCTGGAAGCGGCAGCCGCGCTCGCCAAAGAAGGGATCGAAGCGGAAGTGATCGACCTGCGCACGCTGTCGCCGCTGGACATGGACACGGTGCTGGAGTCGGTCGAGAACACCGGCCGCCTGGTGGTGGTGGATGAAGCCAGCCCGCGCTGCAATATCGCCACCGATATCTCCGCGCAGGTCGCGCAGCAGGCGTTCGGCGCGCTCAAGGCCGGCATCGAGATGGTATGCCCGCCGCATACGCCGGTGCCGTTCTCGCCCACGCTGGAAGACCTGTATATCCCCAGCGCCGCGCAGATCGCTGTGGCCGCGCGCAAGACCGTGAAGGGAGGCAAGCACTGATGGCAACGGCACAATCTCCCACCATTACCCCGATCGTGATGCCCAAGTGGGGCCTGTCGATGAAGGAAGGCACGGTCAATGCCTGGCTCGTCGACGAGGGCACCGAGATTGCCGTGGGCATGCCGATCCTCGATGTGGAAACCGACAAGATCGCCAATGCGGTGGAGGCGCCGGACGCCGGCACGCTGCGCCGCAAGGTGGCGCAGGCCGGCGACGTGCTGCCGGTCAAGGCGCTGCTTGGCGTGCTGGCTCCGGCGGAGGTGAGCGATGCGGATATCGACGCGTATGTATCGGCTTATGAAGCGCCCGCGGACGGCGGCGACGAGGAGGACGCCGCCGCCGCGTACCAGTTCGCCGACGTGGACGGCATCCGCGTCCGCTACGCCCGCAAGGGCAGCGGCGCCGAGACCGTGCTCTTCATCCACGGCTTTGGCGGTGACCTGGACAACTGGCTGTTCAACCTCGATCCTCTCGCCGACGCGTACACGGTCGTGGCACTGGACCTGCCCGGCCATGGACAGTCGTCGCCGCGGCTCGCGGGCACGACGCTGGCGCAGATGGCCGGTTTTGTAGCGCGTTTCATGGACGAGACCGGCATCGGCGCGGCGCACCTGGTCGGCCATTCGATGGGCGGCGGCGTGGCGGCGCAGCTCGCCGCGGACGCGCCGCAGCGGGTGCTGTCGGTGGCGCTGGTGTCGCCGGTGGGCTTCGGCGAAGCGGTCAACAGCGGCTATACCGAGGGCTTCGTCAACGCGCAGTCGCGACGCGACCTGAAGCCGGTGATCGAGCTGCTGTTCGCGGACGCCGGGCTGGTCAGCCGGCAGATGCTCGACGACTTGCTGCGCTACAAGCGGCTGGACGGCGTGACCGAAGCGCTGACCGCGCTGGGGCAGGACCTGTTCGCCGGCGGCAGGCAGAAGGAGCAGCCCGGCCAGCGGCTGGCCGAAAGTGGCAAGCGCGTGCTGGTGGTGTGGGGCGGACAGGACCGCATCATCCCGGCAGAGCATGCCGAGGCGGCGCCGCCCGATGCCACGGTCAAGGTCTTTGCCGATGCCGGCCACATGAGCCAGATGGAGAAGGCCAACGACTTCAACGCGCTGCTCAGGCAGCACCTCGGCGGCTGATGCCGCGGCGCGGGCGGCGGCGTGCGCTGGCGCCCGCGCTTGTTTTCCATCCACCGAGTCACGACGACGGTTTCTATGAGTACAGAACTGAAGACCCGCCTCGCCCAGATCAACAAGCAGTTCGCCGCGCTCGCGCAGGCCCAGCCCGCGGCCATGAGCGCATTCCAGGGCCTGATGAAGGCCGCCACGCAGGAAGGCAGCCTGCCTGCCGCGGTCAAGGAGCTGGTCGCGGTCGCGCTGGCCGTGCAGAAGGGCTGCGACGACTGCGTGCTGTTCCACACCGCGCAGGCGCTGCGCCACGGTGCCACGCGCGGGCAACTGGCCGAAGTGCTGGCGCTCAATATCGAGATGGGTGGCGGCCCGGGCGCGATGTATGCGTCGAAGGCGCTGTCCTATTTCGATGCGCTCAACGGCTAGCCTTGCTAGACTCGGCCTATCGCTACCCGACCTGCCACCCGACCGCTGCCGCGCCATGCCTTTTGTGTTCGTCGAGCCCGCGCCTGCCGGCCAGCCGCATGAGGATCCTCTGCAGGATGAACTGGCCCTGCTCGAACTCGCCGCGCAGGGCCGGAAGGTCGCGCAACTGTGGGAAGCGCCGCTGTCGCTGGTGGTGCCGCGTACCTACCAGCGGCATGCCGGCTTCGAGGCGGCGCGAGCCGAGTTCGCCCGGCAAGGCTGCCCGGTGTTCCTGCGCATGTCGGGCGGAGGACTGGTGCCGCAAGGCCCGGGCATCCTCAACCTGAGCCTGGCCTATGCCGTCGGCCAGCCGCCCGGCGCGCTCAGCGATGCGGTCTACCTGCACCTGTGCGAGGTCATCGGCAAGGCACTGCTGGCGCTCGGCGTGCCGACACATTGGCAGGCAGTGGCCGGCTCGTTCTGCGACGGCCGCTTCAACCTGGCATGGGGACCGCCGGAGGCGGCGCGCAAGATCGCCGGCACCGCGCAGTACTGGCGGCGCGCGCCGGCGGCCATGCAATCGCCCGATGGGCAACGGCACCTGGTTCTGGCGCATGCGGTGCTGCTGGTAAGTGCCGACCCGGGGCAGATCAACGCCCGCGCCAATGCCTTCGAGGCGGCGATCGACAGCGGGCGCCACTATGATCCGGGCAAGGTGGTCAGCGTGCGCGAGGCGCTGCAGGCGCAGGGGCATGCAGCCGCCGACGAGGCCGAGCTGATGGCGCAGGTAACGGGGGCACTGCGGCACAGCGCCGCGCAGACACCCCCGCCGGCCTCGATGGCTTCGTTGGCCTAGTCCGCCGGCAGGAAGCGGATGTCGCCATACCAGGCGCGGGCGGCGCCGTGGGTGTTGTCGGTGTCGGTCATGATGCCGTATGCCTTGAGTGGGCCCGGTTGTTCATGGAACACGCGTTCGTAGTCCCGCACCACATTCCGGCGCAGGCTTTGCCATTTGCCGGCATCGCCTTGCGCGCCGGAGACGACGATCATCTGCACGCGGCCCGTATGCGGGTTGGGGATGACGCTGCCCGGCTCGGCGCTGTCGGACCACACATACATCAGCGTGGCATAGGGGAGTTCTTCGCCGCCGAGGCTCCTGGCCATCTGCATCGCCGCGCGGTCACCGAGCGAGAGCTTGCTGGTGTCGCCCTCGAAGAAAAACACCAGCCGGGCCGGCGCATCTTCATGGGCAGCGTCGCTGTTGTCCGCGCCGGGAATCGGGCCTTGCGCCTTCCAGCGCCAAGCCACCACGGGCGTGCGCGAGAGATTGACATCCCCCGCGTGCATCAGCGCAGAAGCTGAGTGTTCGGCTTCGGCCTGCAGCACCGTGGCGCGGCCGTCGGCCACCAGCTGGTAGCTGGTCTGGGCCTTGCCGTTGGCCACCGGTAAATTCTTCCAGCCGTCCGGCAGCGCTGCCCCTGGCTTGCGCGCGGACACCGATAAGCCGGGCTGTTCGTTCGCGGCCTGTACGGCAAGCTGCGGCAGCAGCAGCGCGGCACACAAGGCGAGGCGCAGGGCAGGCGTGGCATTCATGGTCGATCCGGAGGGAATATGGCCACGGGGCATGATGCAAGGCGCGTGCCCATCGCCGTCAGGCAGCACGCGCCGGCCGCGCAAAAAAATTGCGGCCCACGGGGGGGCCGCCAATCGGGAATGCGAGGAGGTCAGTTTCCTCAAGAGACGTTATCGACGCCAAACGGCCTCGCAAGACCCCACTTTGGTGGGGCGTATGCGTCACAGTTCGAGGGGCAAGCGATTGCTTACGCGATAAGGCAGGAGCCATGCGGATCCGGTTCTGACGCCGCCTTGATCCTGCGGACGTTGGCTTCCAGTTCGGCATGGGCGGCGTCCAGCCATCCGACGCGATGGCGCACGGGATCCTTGGGCGACAGGTCGCTGACTGAGAGTTCGCGCAGGAAATAGCGCACCATGCTGCCGGCTCGCGCGGGTACCGGCATCATGCCCAGCAACTGGTGGCGCGCGATCAGCCGCCGGCTGACGGCATGCCGGAGCCCGGCCCAGGCGGTGCGGCCCAGCGCGATATAGAAAGCGTCGGTGCGCATCTGGCGGACGGTCTCGAGAAACTGGTTTTCGAAAATTTCGCGAAGCATGGGCGCCGCCATCAAATCCTCGAAGGGGCCGTCGAAGGCCAGCCCCCGCCGTGTGGTGGCATGCGGCAGCAGGGCCAGCGGCTGCAGCCGCTCGAAGCCGTCGTTCCACAGCGCCGCGGCGTGAGGCAGGCCGACCAGCTCCGGCACGCGGAAGTGATCGAGCATGCGGATCAGGTTCGGGCGAACCAGCTTGCCGCCCAGTTCCACCCGACGCTTGTTCTCGCGCTGGACCACGCGGCCTGGCGCGTGGCTGCGCAGCAGCTCCTCGGTCACCGACGCTGCCAGCCGCACGTGGGCATGGCCCGGGGTGGTGCTGACGAGCACCAGCTGCGCCTGCGTGTTCAGGTATTCGCACGGTACATAGTGCATGGCGTATGTACCGTCTTGCGCAACCAGGACCGGTCTTGCAATGACGCCGGTGGCGCCCGCAAGCCGTACCTGAGAGCAATACGCTTCAATGAAGTTGGTCAAGGACTCCCCCCGCTCGCGACGCTTCCGGATGCGCTTTTTTCTTGTTCTGCTTTTCGATCATGGTAAGCCGGCGCTTCATCGCAGACAAAGCGCGCGGTGCCGGATTAGCCTGAATACGACGCAACCTTCGTTGGACAGCCAACACACCGGCGGCGGCGTCCCCCGATCGGGTGGGGCGTAGCGCCATCAGGCAAACGGTAGCCCCGGGCTGGCGTCAGGACGATGACATGCCCGACGCATGCGAGCGCGTCAGCGGCTCTGGATTGAGTGGCGAGCGGGAAGAAAAAACCGGACACGAAGCGTGTCCGGTAACCCATTTGCTGACTCAGGTCGTGTCAGAACCCGAGGATTTGAATGATAACTATTATCATTTGCGGCGACAACAGGAATTCGCCGGTTCTCAGCCGATCGACGTCTCGATTGCAATCTGTCCGGACAGCGTCTTGTGTACCGGGCAACGATTGGCGACCCGCAGGAGGTCGTCCAGGATCTGTGGCGTTAGTTCACCACTGACCTTGACCTCGCGCTTCAGCGTGTAGGTGCCGCCGGCTTCCTCATGGGCGACCGACACGTCGATGCTGGCGATGGCGTAGTCTTTGCGCTTGGCATAGAGCTGCAGTGTCAGGGTGGTGCAAGCGGCCAACGCGGAGTCGAGCAAGTCGTGCGGGCTGGGGTAGCTGGTATCGCCGCCCGCGGAGGCATCCAGGTCGGCCTGCCATCTGGCGGTGCCGTTGCTCAGGTGGCAGATGGTGTTGCCCTGGCTCGGTTGCCAGGTCGCTTGGATAGTCATCGATCGTCCCCATCTAAAGAGAAAGCGGCCCGGCGGGCCGGAGCAGCCATTCTATACAGGGCGCTGCCAACTATTTGCTGGAGGCGGTGTAAGAGGCACTTTTACGGCGGGTTCAGAGTATTCCGAAAAAGTGCTTGCCAACCCTGTCACGCTCCCTTAATATTCGCCCCCTCGCAACACAACGCGGCGCTGCAAGGCAGACGCAGCAAGGGTTGCGGGGTCGACCGGGAGGTTGGCGCGGCGAGGTTTGCAGCGCTGACCGCAGCAAAAAAAGATTGCTGAAATGGTTGACGAAACGAAGAAAGCTCTGCATAATCTCGTTTCTCTGCTGCAGACAACGCAGCGCGCTGAACGGCAAAGCCGGCCAGCGAAGTTCTTTAACAAACAAACAACCGATAAGTGTGGGCGCTGGGTAGCGGACGCCACTGTCTTCGGACAGTGTGGCTTCACAAGTTATACAGTGCTCGCACAGCAAAACGTGACTGGGTCTTCGGATCTGGTCAGTCAGTTTTCTGAGAGTGAGCGACCGCTCGAAAGAGCGAGACCCGCGAGGGTCACACAGAGATTGAACTGAAGAGTTTGATCCTGGCTCAGATTGAACGCTGGCGGCATGCCTTACACATGCAAGTCGAACGGCAGCACGGGCTTCGGCCTGGTGGCGAGTGGCGAACGGGTGAGTAATACATCGGAACGTGCCCTGTCGTGGGGGATAACTAGTCGAAAGATTAGCTAATACCGCATACGACCTGAGGGTGAAAGCGGGGGACCGCAAGGCCTCGCGCGATAGGAGCGGCCGATGTCTGATTAGCTAGTTGGTGGGGTAAGAGCCTACCAAGGCGACGATCAGTAGCTGGTCTGAGAGGACGATCAGCCACACTGGGACTGAGACACGGCCCAGACTCCTACGGGAGGCAGCAGTGGGGAATTTTGGACAATGGGGGCAACCCTGATC
>NZ_JAYMRX010000008.1:0-267390 GCF_038900635.1 Cupriavidus oxalaticus
ACATGCTGTCGGCTGTTGAACCGCCTGGTTCCGCCCTCCTGGGCGGGTAACTTTTTGTCCGAGCGACAAAAAGTCACCAAAAAGCGCGTTTACGGCCCTGCGGGCGGCCACTCTTATCGTAGTGGGCCGGGGCTCTCGTACGGGGCTGGGCTTCGTTGCAGAGCAGGACTGCCTGACGCCCTGGTGCGCCCGGTGGCTCGGAATTAATGCGATGTTTGAACGAGCCCAGAGCTGTGAGTGGCCCCTGCTGCTGGGGGCAACCTAGGGACGCCTTCGGCTGCGCTGCGCGCCGGCCTTAACGTGGCAGCGCTGGCGTCCATGTCCTGGCTTGCGCTTCGGCCTCGGCGTCGCACGCTTGGGGCCGCGCACACAAAGGTCTTGGTGCAGCGCCGGCAAACTGGCTGGCATTACTTCGTGGGGGCTCCGGCCCTCACCCCCGGCCCCTCTCCCGCAGGCGGGCGAGGGGAGCAAACAAGCGGGCAGGGAAAAAAGGCTGCGGGTTCACCCGCGATAGCGCCAAGCGAGCGCAGCGACGCGTTCCATGCGGCCCCCGACCTGAGAGGCTGCCGCCCACGATAGCGCCAAGCGAGCGTAGCGACGCGTTCCATGTCAGGGCCCCCGACCGGAGATGCTGCCGGCGCGCAGCGCAGCCGTAGGCGTTCCTACGTTGCCGCCAGCAGCAGAGGCCACCCACAGATCTGGGCTCGTTCAATCACCGCATCAATCCCAGCCACCGTGGCGCACCAAGGCGTCAGGCAGCCTTGCCCTGCAACGAAGCCCAGCCCCGTACGAAAACTCTCGCCGACTACGATAAGAGTGGCCGCCCGCAGGGCCGTAAACGCGCTTTTTGGTGACTTTTTGTCGCTCGGACAAATAGTTACCCGCCCAGGAGGGCGGAACCAGGCGGTTCAACAGCCGACAGCATGTCACCAGCAGCGACAGAGGGCGCTAAAACAGCCGACAGCATGTCATCAACAGCGACAACATAGATTCAAACAGACCGACAGCATGTCACCAGCCGCAACCCAAAAACCGATCAAGCCACCTCAACCACCCGTATCTCCACCAGCAACTTCTTAAGCTCGGGCACACAAGACCCACAGTTGCCGCCGGCCTTGACGCAGGCAGTGATCTCAGCCGGCGTCTTCAGATCATGCTTCCGCACCGCATCGCAGATGGTGTTACGCCCTACGCCAAAGCAGGAGCACACCGTCGGCCCGGTATCCGCACCTTTCTCCATTGGCTGGCCGAGCAGCAGGCCGATGCGGTCTGTGTCCTCGAGCCGCTCGCGGCCGAACAGGCCGGACAGCCAGGAACGCGACGGCAGTTCAGGCCGCGTCGACACATATACGCAGGCTTCAAGCCGGTCATTGACGACATAGCCAGCGTGGTACACGCCCGCGGTGCGGTCTTCATATTCGAGCCAGTCCGCTTCCGGATCCGTCACGCCGAGTAGTTCACGCGCCCACGCGGCACGGTCGGATACGGCTTCACGGCCAGCAAATTCGTAGCGCTGGAACTGGCGGCCTTGCACGCGTGTCCAGTACGTCAGCGCCTCGGCCGGCAACTCGCGCCGGCTCAGCACGAAGCCATGCCAGCTGACCCCGAACGGCTCTACCCGCACCGGTGTGTGCTTGAATTCCGGCTCGCCCGAGACCGGGTCGACCACCGGATTGACCAGCGCACCCACGCGCGCATCGGAACTGAACTGCCCGTTCCAGTGGATCGGAACAAACACGCTGCCGCGCGGAATCCCGCCGCCATGATGCACGCGCGCCACCATCGCGCCCCAGCGGGTACTGACGCGCGCCAGCTTGCCTTCGCCCACGCCGCACAGCAGCGCATCCTGAGGGTGCATGTCGACAAAAGGCTCGGGTAAGTGGTCGGCCAGCCGTGCCGATTTGCCGGTGCGCGTCATGGTGTGCCACTGGTCACGCACGCGCCCGGTGTTGAGGATCAGCGGGAAATCTTCGTCCGGCGCATTGGCTGGCGCGCGCGTTGGCGTGGCGACAAAGCGGGCCAGGCCGTCTGCATGCGCATAGCGGCCGTCGCCGAACAGTCGCTGCGAGTCAATCGCAGCGTTGGCAGGAACCGGCCATTGGACCGGCTCCAGGCTGTCGTATTCAGCCTTGTCCAGGCCGGCCAGCCCGCCGATGTCGAACACGCGCGGCGTATCGTCGTTGCGCCAGGCGCTCAGGCGCGCGTGCTCGTCGAAAATTTCGTGCGGCCCGGCATAGTCGAAGCCGGCAAAGCCCATGCGGCGTGCCACGTCGCACAAGATGTCCCAGTCGGCGCGCGCTTCGCCCGGTGCGGCCAGGAAGGCGCGCTGGCGGGAAATGCGGCGCTCCGAGTTGGTGACGGTGCCGTCCTTCTCGCCCCAGCCCAGCGCGGGCAGCAGCACGTGCGCGCCCGCGTTGGTGTCGGTGCGTTCGATGATGTCGCTGGCCACTACCAGTTCGCATTTGGCGAGTGCGCGGCGCACCTGGTCGGCGTCGGGAAGGCTGACCACCGGGTTGGTGGCGATGACCCAGACCGCCTTGACGCGGCCGGCTTCGATCGCCTCGAACAACTCCACTGCCTTCAGGCCGTTGTGGTCCGCCATCACAGGCGACTGCCAGAAGCTTTGCACGACGTCGCGATGCAGCGGGTTGGCCAGCTCCATATGCGCGGCCAGCATGTTGGCCAGGCCGCCGACCTCGCGCCCGCCCATGGCGTTGGGCTGCCCCGTCAGCGAGAACGGGCCCATGCCGGGCCGGCCGATACGGCCGGTCAGGAGGTGGCAGTTGATGATGCTGTTGACCTTGTCGGTGCCGGCGGAGGACTGGTTGACGCCTTGCGAGAACGCGGTCACGGTCTTTTCCGTGCCGGCGAACAGCGCATAGAAATCCAGCACTTCCTGCACACTGAGCTTGCAGGCGCGGGCGACGGCGGCCGGGTCGGAGCAATCGACGTCGGCCGCCTGCAGGGCTTCGTCGAGTCCCGCGGTGCTTGCGGCGATGAAAGTTGCATCGGTATGGTCTTCGCGTGCCAGGTAGCTGAGCAGTCCATTGAACAGCCAGACGTCGGTACCGGGACGAACCGCCAGGTGCAGGTCGGCCAGCTCGCAGGTGGCGGTGCGGCGCGGGTCGATCGCGACGATTTTCATCCCGGGGCGGGCTTCCTTGGCCTTGGACAGGCGCTGGAACAGGATCGGGTGGCACCACGCGGTATTGGAACCCACCAGCACCACCAGGTCGGCCAGCTCCAGGTCTTCATAGCTGCCCGGCACCAGGTCTTCGCCAAAGGCGCGCTTGTGGCCGGCAACGGCCGACGACATACACAGGCGCGAGTTGGTGTCGATATTGGCGCTGCCGATGAAGCCCTTCATCAGCTTGTTGGCGACGTAGTAGTCCTCGGTCAGCAACTGGCCCGAGACATAGAGCGCGACCGAGTCGGGGCCATGGCGGCGGATGATGTCGCTGAAGCCCTGCGCCACGGTATCGAGCGCACGGTCCCACGAAACCTGCTGCAGCTGGCCGTCGGCATCGCGCAGCTTGGGATGGAGCAGGCGGCCTTCCAGGTCCACGGTCTCGCCAAGTGCCGAGCCCTTGACGCAGAGCCGGCCCTGGTTGGACGGATGCTGCGCGTCGCCCGCGATCTCGACCTGGCCGTCGGCGCGCACCGTGGCACGCACGCCGCAGCCGACGCCGCAGTACGGGCAGGTCGTGGCGGTGGTAGTGGTCAGGGTTGCAGATACAACCGGGATGTCGGACAGGTTCACGCGTTCTCCGTGCGGGGTGCGTTATATGGCATTGGCAATGCTCAGGCAGCGAGCGCTTCGCACTGCGCCTTGCCGAACAGCAGGCGCTGGCGCAGCGCCCCAACCGGCGTGCGGCGCTGGATCATGTCGAAATACCACGGCCCGTCCTGCACGTCGCCGTACAGCACGGCGCCGACCAGGCAGCCATCCTGCAGCACCAGGCGCTTGTAGACGCCGCGGCGCGCGTCGCGCAGCACGAGGTCTTCGGAGCCTTCTGCACCGATGAAATCGCCAGCGGAATACAGGTCGACGCCGGTCACTTTCAGTTTAGTCGCGGTGGCCTGCTGCACGTAGCGGCGATGGCCGGCACCGGCGAGATGGGCTGCGCACACACGCGCCTGGTCCCAGATCGGCGCGACCAGCCCGAACGTAGCCTGGCGATGCTGGACGCACTCGCCGACCGCGTAGATGCGCGGATCGTAGGTCTGCAGCGTGTCATCGACGACGATGGCGCGTTCGCAGTGCAGGCCCGCGCCGGCGGCGAGTTCGATGTTGGGGCGCACGCCTGCGGTCATCACCACCAGGTCGGCCGGAATTTCGCTGCCGTCCTTGAAGCGCACGCCAGTGACGCGCTCGGTACCGAGGATCTCCGCGGTCTGCGCGCCCAGCAGGAAATGCAGGCCCTTGCGTTCCAGCGCGCCCTGCAGCAGCGTGGCGGCGGGCTTGTCGAGCTGGCGTTCCATCAGGCTGTCGGCCAGGTGCACCACGGTCACGTCCATGCCCTGGCGCAGCAGGCCGTTGGCCGCTTCCAGTCCGAGCAGACCGCCGCCGATCACCACCGCGTGGCGGTGATTGCGCGCGGCATGCAGCATGGTCTCGACGTCCTGGATGTCGCGGAACGCGATCACGCCTTCGAGCTGGTGGCCCGGCACCGGAAGGATGAACGGCTTGGAGCCGGTGGCCAGCAGCAGGCGGTCATAGCGCACCTCGCGTCCCGACGCGGAACGCACCACGCGGCGCGGTCGGTCGATCGACACCACGGGATCGCCGGCGAGCAGCTCGATGCCGTTCTCTTCGTACCATTCGCGCGTGTTGAGCATGATGTCCGCCACCGTCTTCTCGCCAGCCAGTACCGGCGACAGCAGGATGCGGTTGTAGTTGCCGTGCGGCTCGGCGCCGAACACCGTGATGTCGTACAGGTCCGGGGCGAGCCTGAGCAGCTCCTCGACGGTGCGCATGCCGGCCATGCCGTTGCCGACGACGACCAGCCGCGGACGGGCCTGGGTGGAATCGGACGGCGTCATGCCGGCATCTCCGGAGCTGGGCGTGAAGGCGGTGGTGAGCATCGGGGGCGCGACGAAAGAGGTGGATAAAAGGCGGATCAGGCGGCGAGTTCTTCCTCGGCCTCGCGCATCGCCACGCTGCTGGCGGCAACCCACACCTTGCCGTCGTAGACGCGCGCGCTGTAGGCGTTGACCGACTGCTCCGGCGCTTCCAGGCATTCGCCGGTGCGCAGGTCGAAGTGGTGCTTGTAGATGGGCGAGGCCACCACCAGGCGCTCGCCCAGGTTGCCCACCAGCCCGCGCGACAGCACCGCCGCCTGCGAGTTGGGATCGAAGTTATCGATGGCGTAGACCTCTTCGCCGCGGCCGATGCGGAACACGGCGATCTGCTTGTCATCGACCAGCGCGCACACACCAGTATTGGGCACGATATCGCGAACGGTGCAGACCGCGGTCCAGGTTTCCGGCTGGTGGGGATGGCTCATCACGTTCTCCTTGAATGCTTGCACGATCAGGCTGCTTTTGCGGGCACGGCGACCACGGGAATGTGGCCCAGCCGCGAACGCTGCAATTTCCGTTCCTCCGGCGTGGCCGGGCGGATCTGGCCACGTTCTTCGATGAAGACCAGGTTGTCGTCGCGGCGATCGCTGTTGACGAAATGGCGGAAGCGCTTGCGTGTCTCGGGATCGGTCACGGCCTTTTTCCACTCGTCTTCATAGGTGTCGACCACGTGCTGCATTTCGGTCTCCAACTCGGCGGCGATGCCGAGCTTGTCGTCGAGCACCACGGCCTTCAGGTAGTCCAGGCCGCCTTCAAGGTTGTCGCGCCAGACGCTGGTGCGCTGCAGGCGGTCGGCGGTGCGCACGTAGAACATCAGGAAGCGGTCGATGTAGCGCACCAGCGTGTCGTGGTCGAGGTCGCTGGCCAGCAGTTCGGCGTGGCGCGGCTTCATGCCGCCGTTGCCGCACACGTACAGGTTCCAGCCCTTCTCGGTGGCGATCACGCCGACGTCCTTGCCTTGCGCCTCGGCGCATTCGCGCGTGCAGCCCGATACGCCGAACTTGATCTTGTGCGGCGCGCGCAGGCCCTTGTAGCGGTTCTCCAGCTCGACGGCGAGGCCGACCGAGTCGCCCACGCCATAGCGGCACCAGGTCGAGCCCACGCACGATTTCACCGTGCGCAGCGCCTTGCCGTAGGCATGGCCCGATTCAAAGCCCGCAGCGATCAGCTCTTCCCAGATGAAGGGCAGTTCCTCGGCGCGCGCGCCGAACAGGTCTACGCGCTGGCCGCCGGTGATCTTGGTGTACAGGCCGTACTTCTTGGCCACCTGTCCGACGGCGATCAGGCCTTCGGGCGTGACCTCGCCGCCCGGCATGCGCGGCACCACCGAATAGGTGCCGTCCTTCTGGATGTTGGCCAGGTAGTAGTCGTTGGAGTCCTGCAGGCTGGCGTGCTCTTCCTTCAGCACGAACTCGTTCCAGCAAGAGGCCAGGATGCTGCCTACGGTCGGTTTGCAGATATCGCAGCCCATGCCCTTGCCATGCGCTTCCAGCAGCGCATCGAAGGTCTTGAACTTGCCCACGCGCACCAGGTGGTAGAGCTCCTGGCGCGAGAACGGGAAGTGCTCGCAGATGTGGTTGTTGACCGCCATCCCTTGCTTCTTCATCTCGGCCTTCATGATCTGCGTGACCAGCGGCACGCAGCCGCCGCAGGCGGTGCCGGCCTTGGTGCAGCTCTTGAGCGCGCCGATGCTGGTGGCACCGTCGCACACGGCGCCGCAGATATCGCCCTTGGAGACGTTGTTGCAGGAGCAGATCTGCGCGGTGTCGGGCAGCGCGTCGGCGCCCAGCGCCGGCCTGGCCTTGCCGCTGCTGTCGGGCAGGATCAGGAATTCCGGCGACTCGGGCAGCTCGATCTTGTTGAGCATCATCTGCAGCAGCGTGCCGTACTCGCTGGCATCGCCGATCAGCACGCCGCCGAGCAGGTACTTGCCGCAGTCGGACACCACCAGCTTCTTGTAGACCTCCTTGCGGTCGTCGCTGAACTGGTAGATGCGCGCGCCCGGCACAGTGCCGTGCGGATCGCCGATGCTGGCCACGTCGACGCCCATCAGCTTGAGCTTGGTGCTCATGTCGGCGCCGCCGAACTCGGCAGCCTCGCCGCGCAGGTGACGCGCGGCCACACGCGCCATGTCGTAGCCCGGGGCCACCAGGCCGTAGATCTTGCCGTCCCACAGCGCGCATTCGCCGATCGCGTAGATGTCCGGGTCGGAGGTGCGGCAATTGTTGTCGACCGAGATGCCGCCGCGCGCACCGACTTCCAGGCCGCTGGCGCGCGCCAGTTCGTCGCGCGGGCGGATGCCGGCCGAGAACACGATCATGTCGGTGTCGAGGTGGGTGCCGTCGGCGAACACCATGCGATGGGTGCCGTCCTCGCCGTCGACGATCTCGACGGTGTTCTTGCCGGTGTGCGCGGTCACGCCCAGGCCTGCGATCTTCTGGCGCAGCATGCGGCCGCCGCCTTCGTCGACCTGCACCGCCATCAGGCGCGGCGCGAACTCCACCACATGCGTCTGCAGGCCCATGTCGCGCAGCGCCTTGGCGCATTCCAGGCCGAGCAGGCCGCCGCCGATGACCACGCCGGTCTTCGAGCGCGCGCCGCATTCCTGCATCGCTTCCAGGTCTTCGATGGTGCGATAGACGAAGCAGTCCTTGCGGTCCTTGCCCGGCACCGGCGGCACGAACGGGTACGAACCGGTGGCGAGAATCAGCTTGTCATAGGACAGGGTCTCGCCGGTGGAGACCTTGACCGTGCGCGCGGCGCGGTCGATCTCGACGGCGCGGGCATTCAGGCGCAGCAGCATGTTGTTGTGCTGCTCGAAGAATCCCGCCGGCACCAGCGACAGGTCTTCGGCCGACTTGCCGGAGAAGAACTCGGACAGGTGCACGCGATCGTAGGCGGGACGCGGTTCTTCGCACAGGACGGTCACTTCCAGGTTTTCGGCGCCGGCTTCCGCCAGCGATTCCAGGAACTTGTGACCTACCATGCCGTGGCCGACGATGATCAGTTTCATGATGCTTTCCTTGTCCGGTAGTCAGTCTTTGCTGCCTGATGTTGCTATGGGGTGCTGTGGGGCGATGCGGGTACTCAGTTGGCCAGCGCGCTGTCATACAGCGCCTGCTCCTGGGCCTTGTGCTCGGCGCTGAAGCGGATGGCGATGGCGCACAGGGCAGCGATGGTGGCCAGCACGCCCAGCGCGGTCAGCGTGTGCTGCAGGTCGCCCAGGCCCTTGAGCAGGAAGCCCGCGGCGACGGCGCCTACGTTGCCGCCCGCGCCGATGATCCCGGCCACGCCGCCCAGCGCCTTGCGATCGATAAAGGGCACCAGGGCGTAGGTCGCGCCGCAGGCCATGTGGGTGAACAGGCCGAACAGCAGCATCGCGACCACGGCCAGCGTCACGCTGCCGGCCTGGGCGAACCACAGCAGGCCCAGGCCTTCGCCCAGGATCAGCACGAACAGCAGCGTGGCACGCGCATCCAGGCCGCGGCGGCGGGCCGCCTTGTCCGATAGCCAGCCACCCAGGGCGCGGGCAAACAACGCCAGCAGGCCGAAGCTGGCGGCAGCCATGCCGGCGGCCTTCAGGCTCAGGCCGAAGCGGTCCACGTAGTAGGAGGCGGCAATGTTGTGGATGAAGATCTCGACGCCGAAGCAGGCACCGTAGGTGATGAACAGCAGCCACACGCGGTAGTTGGCGCTGGCGGCGCGGAAGCTGGCCCAGCCGCCGCCGGCTTTTGCGTCCTTCGCGCCGTCCTTGCCGGTGATCGCGATGCCGCGGGCGCGCAGGTCCGAGTAGTTGCCTTCCGGGCAGTCCTGCGTGAAGCGCCAGTAGACGACGGCCATGATCAGCATCAGCACGCCCGGCACCACCAGCGCGAAGCGCCAGCCGAGCGCATGGTCAGCACCCAGCATCAGCACCGCGGCCAGCAGCAGCGGCATGATGGCCTGCGCGGCGCCACCGCCGGCATTGCCCCAGCCGGCCGAGGCCGCGTTGGCGGTGCCGACCACATTCGGTGCGAACATCACCGAGGTGTGGTACTGCGTGATGACGAAACTGGCACCGACCGCGCCGATCAGCAGGCGGAACACCAGGAAGGTCTCGTAGTTCTGCGCCAGCGCCACGCCCAGCACGGGCAGCGCGCCCAGCGTCAGCAGGGCGGTATAGGTCTTGCGCGGGCCGAAGCGGTCGCACATCGGCCCGATCACCAGGCGCACCAGGATGGTCACTGCCACCGCGGCAATATTGATATTGGCGATCTGGCCCGGGGTCAGCCCGAACTCGCCCTTGAGCACCGGCATCAGCGGCGCGCAGGCAAACCACGCGAAGAAACAGACGAAAAACGCCATCCAGGTCAGGTGGAAGGCGCGCATCTGCGGGGTGCTCAAGCTCAGCAGCTCGATGCGGGTGGCTTTGCCGGTCATCGTCACTTGCTCCAAAAAAACAAATGGCGTCCCGCGAGCCGACACATCGATGGTCTGATGAGACAGTTCAGGGGACGCCGTTGTCCTGACAGCCGCTACATGGGATAGCTGCTGCGCATGTGGGGTGGGCCGGTCGCCGTTGACGGGCCCGGACCACATTACGCAAAGGGTGTGCCAGCGCGTGAAGTGACGGCGGGGTGGGCTTTGGAACGCGCAGTGGCGCCGGCGGCAAGTCCCAATGCGCTGTGCTGGGGCGATCGGCGGATCGATGGCACAGTCATGGTGCAGTGCGGTGTGCCGTGCCGGTGCGGTGCAGCAAGAAACGGAAGAGGGTTATGCCTCGCCTTCGGTGCGGCGGGGAGCGACGGGGACGATCTGCATGTCGCGCGGAGACACCAGCACACCATCCTCGTCGACCAGCGCCGCGCGCACCAGCTTGCCGCTGGCCTGCGAGCGGATCTGGACCGGGCCTTCGCCGCAGGATGTCATGTGGCTGTCGCCCCACTGCATCAGGCCGATCAGCACCGGCAGCAACTCCACTGCCGCACGGGTGGGGCGGTACTCGAAGCGCTCGCGCTCGCCGGGCTCGCGGTAGCCGACCTTGCGCAGCAGGCCGGCTTCGGTCAGCGTCTTGAGCCGCGCGGACAGCACGGCGGGGGAACATTCGAGCCGCCTCAGGAAATCGTCGAAGCGCGTGACGCCGTGGAAAACGTCCCGCAAGATAAGAATCGTCCACTTTTCACCGACCAGCGATAGCGTGGCGGCGATCGAGCAATGGCGGAGGGCGGACTCAGTGACGTTCATGATGCAGGCAGCTTAGCATGCTGACTTCATTTGCAAAAGTCAGGTTATTGCCTATACTCTGGCTACAGATAATGTATTCAGGGGTGTGGCATGACAGGCAGGACCGGATCGACCGGAGCGACGACAGAGCAAGCCGCCAGCGAACCGCCGGCAGAAAGCTGGCCCGCGGGCCGGGGCGTGCAGCTGACAATGCGCCGCACCCGCGAGCAGGATCGCGGCGCGCTGCGGGCCATGGTTGACGGACTGTCGCGTGAAAGCCGCTACTTCCGCTTCCTCACCGGCGGGCGCGTGGTCGACGAGATCGTCGATGCGCTGGCCAGCCCGGCGCCTGGCAGCATGGCCCTGGTGGTGGTCGCACCCGACGCGCAAGGGACTCCGGCCATCGTCGCCAGCGCCGAATACGTGGTGACCGGCCGCGTCGCCGAATTTGCGGTGGTCGTCGCCGATGGCTGGCAAGGGCAGGGCCTGGGCCGGCGCCTGATCACGAAGTTGCGCGACCACGCCCGCGCGGCCGGCTTGCGCGCCATGCGCGGCGACGTGCTCAGCGAGAACCGCCGCATGCTGGCGATCCTGCGGGGCCTGGGCTTCAGCAGCCGCCGCAATCCAGAGGACAGCTTCCTGCACGAAGTCTCGATGACGCTGCGGGAGGAAGCCGGCAGCAGCCAGCGGCTGCCGGTGGACTGGTTCGGCGCGTACTGAGCGTTACGCCACGTCCCGGCCGGCGTCGCGCTTGCCGCGCGAAGTCGCCGTGCAACCGACCGAAGCGGTGATGATGCTGGCGATCGCCAGCCACTGCAGCGGGCTCAGCTGTTCATGCAGGAACACCAGCCCGGCCAGCGCGCCCATGGCCGGCTCCATGCTCAGCAGGATGCCGAAGGTACGCCGGTGCAGGCGCTTGAGGGCCACCATTTCCAGCGAATAGGGAATCGCGCTGGACAGCACGCCCACCGCCAGCCCCGCCAGCAGCAGCGGCGGGCTGAGCAGCGCGCTGCCGGCGTGCGCCACGCCAAATGGCAATACCACCAGCGCCGCCATGGTCAGCCCCAGCGACGTGGCCTGGCCGCCGTGTGCATTGCCGGCCTTCTGCCCAAATACGATATAGAGCGCCCAGCCCACGCCGGCGGCCAATGCATAGCCGATGCCAACCGGGTCGAGCGTTCCGGCAGCCTCGCCAACCGGCAGCAACAGCAGCAGGCCCGTCACCGCGCACGCAATCCACAGGAAGTCGATGGCGCGCCGCGACGACATCACCGCCACTGCCAGCGGTCCGGTGAACTCGATCGCAATCGCCAGCCCCAGCGGTACCGTGCGCAGCGACATGTAGAACAGCAGGTTGGTCGCGCCCAGCGCCGCGCCATACAGCGAGATCGCCAGCGCATTGGCGCGCGTCAGGGGGATGCGCCACGGCCGCCATACGCACAGCAGGATCAGCGCCGAGAAACTGACCCGGAGCGCCGTGGTGCCCTGCGCGCCGAGCGCGTCGAACAGATGCTTGGCGAACGACGTGCCGACGCACAGCGATGCCATCGAGCCGGTCAGGGCGAGGACGGCGATAAGGGTCGAGCTTTTTCCGGAGGCGGAGTGCGGCAATTGGAATCCTGGGGGAATGCTCGCGTCTGGTGCGCGATGCAGCCGCATCATGCGGCAAGTCCCCCCATGGCGCCATATACAGGTTCCGGTGCGCGGCGCTGTACAGTTGGTCCGGTCCGCAGGCGCTCAATGGCTGCGCGCTGCCGTCTTGCCCCGCTGTCTCGCGCCGCTTACCCGGCTGCGCTCTGCCGGCACGCCGTTCAGCGTGGCGCGGCGGCTACCGGTGCTGGCGCCTGCGCAGCGCGTGGCGCTGCCGGTGCCGGTGCCTGTGCCTGTGCCTGTGGCTGTGGCTGTGGCTGTGGCTGTGCCGGTGCCGGTGCCGGTGCCGTTGCCGTTGCCGTCGCCGGTGCTTGCGCCGCGCCTGGCGTTGCCGAAGCCGGCGCCCGCTGCGCGGCAGGTGCCGCCGGTCCGGGTGGCGCAGGGCGGGCGCCATTGCCCGTGTTGTCCGCCACCTCCCGCCAGCCGCCGCCAAGTGCCTTGTACAGCGATACCCGGCTGGTCAGCCCGGCGAGCTTGTACGTGACCAGCGACTGTTGCGCGGCATAGAGCTGGCGCTGCGCATCGAAGACGCCGAAGTAGTCATCGACCCCGTTCTTGAAGCGCATCTCCGACAGCCGCCGGGTTTCGCTGGTTTCGCGCACCAGCGCTTCCTGCGCCTTGACCTGGCGCTCATAGGTCGCGCGCGCCGCCATGCTGTCGGCCACTTCGCGGAAGGCGGTCTGGATGGTCTTCTCGTAGTTCGCCACGTTGATGTCCTTGCGCACGTTGGCGGCATCCAGTCCGGCACGATTGCGCCCGGCGTCGAAGATCGGCACCGTCAGCTGCGGCGCGAACAGCCAGGCCATGCCGCCGGAGAACAGCCCCGCCAGGCTGGTGCTGGCCACACCCAGCGCGCCGGTCAGCGAGATGCGGGGGAAGAACGCCGCGCGTGCGGCGCCGATATTGGCGTTGGCGGCCTTGAGCCGGTGCTCGGCGTCGAGGATGTCGGGGCGCCGCTCCAGCAGGCTCGATGGCAGCCCCTCCGGGAACTCTTGCATCAGCGTGCGCGGCTCGAGCGCGTCTGCCGCCGCGCCCGCGGCCGGATTGCCGCCCCCAGCGATCGACTTCGGCAACTGGGTGCCGACCAGCAGCGCCAGCGCGTTCTCGTCCTGCGCCACCTGCCGCGTGTACTGTTCCACGCCAACCTGTGCGGTCTGCACCTGGGTCTGCGCACGATGCTGGTCCAGTTGCGCCATTGCGCCCGCCTGGCGTCCGCGCTGCACCATCTCGGCCGCTTCCTGCTGAGACTTCAGTGTGTCCTGCGACAGCCGCAGCAGCTCGCGGTCCGCGCGCAGCGTCAGATAGGCGTTGGCAACCTCGGCCACCAGCGCGATCTGCGCGCTGCGGCGTGCTTCCTCGGTGGCCAGGTATTGCTCCAGCGCCGCATGCTTGAGGCTGCGCACCCGGCCGAAGAAATCGAGTTCGAATGCGGTAAAGCCGATGCCGGCGTTGTAGGTGGTGATCTGCTGCGACTGGCCCGGCGCGCGCAGCCGCGACGACAGGTGCTGCGACACCAGGCCGGCATTGGCCTCCACCGTCGGGAACTGCGCCGCGCGTTCGATCTGGTAGAGCGCGCGGGCTTCGTCGATAGAAAGCGTGGCTATGCGCAGGTCGCGGTTGTTCGCCAGCGAGAGTTCGATCAGCTGGCGCAGTTGCGGGTCGACGAAGACATCGCGCCAGCCGAGATCGGCGGCGGAAGGTCCGGGCGGCTGCACCGGCTGGGCAGGCTGGCCAGCCTGTCCGGCAGCGGTGCGGGCCTGCGGCGTGCGGTAGGCGGCGCCATCCGGAAACGCCGAAGGAATCGGCGCTTCCGGCCGTTGGTATTGTGGCTCCAGCGTGCAGGCTGCCAGCGCCAGCGACAGCGCCAACACCGAGGTGCGGGGCAGCAGGCGTGGTGTGCGGAAGGAGTGGCGGCTCAGGCTTGGCATGAAGGATTCCCGGAGAGTCAGTGAAAGGCAGTCATTGTTCAGCCCAGCAGCGCGCGCCGCATGAAGCGCGAGATCGCCAGCCGCGGCTGGCCCTGACGGGCGATGTTGTGTGCGGGATCGCTGAACAGCAGGCGGATCAGGCTGTGACGCGCGGCCATGTCGGTATGCAGCGCGATGCCGAGCAACTGGTGCTCGCGCCGTACCACGCGGCACGGAATCCAGCCGGTCTGCGCCAGCCACATCGCGCCCTCCGCGCCGGGCTGGAAGGCGGCAGCCAGCGGCGTAGTCACGGCCACGCCGTTGCAGGACAGGTCGCGCGTGGTGACGCGGTATTCGCGCCCGTCCACGCGCAGCAACGCCGCGGCGCGATGCGGAAAGCGCTCTTCCTTGCGCGGCCGCGGCAGCTCCACGCAGACCAGGAATGAAGCCAGGTACAGCATCAGCGCCACGCCGGTCCATACCGTATTGAAGGCCAGCCCCTGCGCATCGGCATCAACCACCAGCGCGCGGCCCAGCCCCAGCGCCGATAACGCCAGCAGGCCCGCGTACAGCGCCGCGAACTTGCCGTGGATCACCAGCTTCGAACGGTCCAGCCCCTTGTTGGTGACCTTGAACGGCCGCCCGAACGGCTTGAACATCGCGCTGACCAGCGACGCCGTGACCGCCAGCGACGCGACGATCTGCGTGACTTCGGTAAAGATCGGCAGCGCGCGCTGGCCGGTGATCCAGATGCTGTAGGCCCAGTACGCCACCAGCGCGGGCAGGCCATAGGCCAGGAACTGCAGCGGCTCGCCGTACAGCGTGGAGACGCCGAAATACCAGTACAGCAGCGGGCCCGCCAGCAGCATCAGCGTGAATGGCCGCGACATCCAGTGCAGCAGCCCATGCACGTAATGCAGCCGCTGCACCGCGGTGTAGCCGCGCCCGCGCAGCGGCCCGTCGGCGGTCAGTGCCACCTGCACCGTGCCCAGCCCCCAGCGGCTGCGCTGGCTGATGTACTCGGGCAACCCTTCGGCGGACAGCCCCACGCTGAGCCGCTCGTTCAGCCAGCGCGTGATGTAGCCGTGCCGCAGCAGCCGGTAGGTGAGGTGGATGTCTTCGGTGACGGTGCCGGTGGGGAAGCCGCCGACCTGCTCGATCAGGTCGCGCCGCACCACGAACGAGGTGCCGATGCAGAACGCCGTGCCCCACGCATCCTTGGCCGGCTGCATCACGTCGAAGAACGCGCGCTGCTCGTCGACCCAGCACTCGGTGGCGCGCAGGTTGTACTGGATCGGGTCGGCGTTGTAGTAGAACTGGGGCGTCTGCACCACGCCCACGCGCGGGTCGCCGAACAGTCCCACGGTGCGCAGCAGGATGTTGCGGTGGGGCGCGAAGTCGGCGTCGAGCACGAGGATGTATGGCGCGCCGCCGGCTTCGGCGCTGTAGCGCAGGCCGTTGTTGAGATTGCCGGCCTTGGCGTGGGTATTGTCCGGACGGGTCACGTAGTACGCGCCTACGCGGCCGCAGAATTCGCGCAGCCAGTCGCGGCGCGTGTCGTCGAGCACCCAGACGCGGAAATCTGGATAGTCGATCGCCAGCGCCGCAACGATGGTCTTTTCCAGGATGTCCAGTCCTTCGTTGTAGGTGGCGATGAAGATGTCCACGCGCGGCACGTGCGTGGCGCGGCGCAGCGCGGATTCGCCGGCGTCGGCCGCGGGCGAGTGGTTGCTGTTGCGGCCGAGCACCACGATCGACAGCAGCGTGTAGGCCAGCGTCATGCACTCGAACACAAAGAACACATGGGCCCAGGCGCTGGCGAAGGTCGGCTGCCAATCCGGCAGCGTCTCGCGGAGGCGCCAGGTCAGGTAGACCAGCAGCAGCATGCCGGCAATGCCGCCGAACAGGATGCGGTCCATCGGCCGGTCCTGGCGGCACAGCAGCGTCAGCAGCACCATCGCCAGCAGCACGCCGACGTTGATGGCCAGCAGCGACTGGTTCTCGAGGAAGAGGGTGAACATCGTCACTCCTTGCCAGGGGCGTTGGGGGTGTTGGGAGTATTGGGGGTGTTGGCACTGGCCGCGGCAATCGCTGGCGGCGGACACGACGGGTCCAGGCAGCCGCCGGGACGGAACGGATTCCAGCGCGCTGCCGCCAGCACGGCCCACGCGGTGGCGCCAAGGTGCGGAAGGTGGAAGTAGTAGAAGTCTTCAGTGGTCGACGTGGGCCCGATCGATAGCCCCGTGCTGATGCGCGCATCGGGCGTGGCGTAGAGCAGGCCCGAGGGAGCGCGCTGCGACAGCAGCAGCGGCCACAACGGATGCGCCTGTTGCGCGCGGCCGGCGGCCAGCAGCACCAGCGCGGCCTGGCCGGTGCCCTCGGTCCAGATGCCGTCCGGGCTGGCCTTGAAGCCATAACCCGCGCCGGCGCGATGGCGTGCGTCGACCCAGCTCAGCGCGCGGTACCAGTCCCGCGGCGTATCGGGCAGCGCGATCAGCGGCCACAGCACGGCATCGAGCGCGGACGGGCCGGCATTGAGGCCGCGGCCGTCGTCTTTCGTGCCGATCACGAAGCGGCCCTCGCGCGGCTGCCACATGGCATTGACAAAGCCGCGCGACAGCGCCGCGCCGTCGCGCCAGCGCGGGTCGTTGCGTAGGCTGGCGAGCCAGCTGAAGGCGGCATAGGTATCGACGTTGTGCTCGGTCGACTTCCAGCCCTGGCGGATCTGCTTGGGCTCGTGGCCGAAGAAGCCGCCGGTATAGGCCGCGGGTGCGCCGGTATCGGGCACGCTCGCGTGGACCCAGCCCATCAGCGCCGCGGCGCCGTCCAGGTAGCGTGCGTCGCGCGTGGCTTCGTGCACGGCGAGCAGCAGCAGCGCGGCCCAGGCGACATTGCCGGTGGCGGTGCCGGCCTGGTAGGCGTCCTCGAACCAGCGCTTGCTGGGCTCGTCCCACCAGCCGGGCAACGGTGCTGGCCCTGCGGGCAGCGGGCCGGCGCGATAGGCGTTGCGCAGCCGCGCGTCGCGATAGTGGCGGTCCTGCCGGCTGGCCTGCAGCACGGCGTCGGCAATGCGGCGCGCTTCGGCGGGACGCTTGCACGCGACCAGCGCGATGCCGGCCAGCGCGTTGTCGTAGACGAAGGCGGCGTTGCGCAGCGCCGGCACCAGCGGCTCGCCGCCCGGCGCGGGCTCGTAGCTGGCCAGGAACACAGGGCCCGTGCCGGCTTCGCGGCCGACCCGCTCGGTCAATGCCTTGCAGCCCTCGGCCAGCAGGGTTTGCTGCGACGCCAGCGCTTGCGCATGCGCGGCCGCCGGGGCGAGCGCCAGCGCGGCTGGCAGCAACAGCGCGGCGGCGAGCCGGCGCATGCGCGGTGGGGACAACGGTGGTCGGATCATGCTCGTCTCCGTGGTGTCCGTTCGGGTACGTTCAGGACGCTCAGGTCCGTTCAGGTCCGTTCAGGTCCGTTCAGCTCCGTTCAGGTCGGGGGGCTCAGGTCAGCGATGCGCGCAGCTGCCCCAGCCAGCTTTGATCCAGCGTCACGCGCGCCCAGCGGCCCATGCCACAGTGGCCGGAGGTCGCCGGCTTGGTACCGCCCGCGCTGGCCGTGGTCGCCGGAGCGGCTGCATTCGGCTTGTCCGGCAGCTTGCCCAGCGGCCGGTCGAGCTTGGCGATGACGTAGATCTCGTTCTTTTCGATCGGTGGGAACGGTACGAAGTAGCGCGCCTGGTCGCCGTCGGGCGCGCGCGGCAGGATCTCCGCCACCGATGCCGGCAGCGCCGCGGGCAGCCCGTCGACATGCACGTTCAGGCGCGCACCCGGCAACAAGTTGTCGCTGAGGCTGCGCGGGAACACTGCCACCACGCGCGTCTGCGCGCAGTTGCTGGCTCGCGCCAGCGTCGCGCCCGCTGCAACGCGCATGCCGGGCTGCGCGATCAGGTCTTCGATGGTGCCGGGCTCGGTCGCCCGGATCTCCAGGTTGGACAGCCGGTCGATGCGCTGCTGCTCGGTGGCGAGCAACTCGTCGACTGACTTGCCGTACGCCTGGAGTTGCTCCAGTTCGGCGGTCAGCTGCGCGGATTCGGCGCTCAGCGCCTGGCGCCGCTGCGACAGCGATGCGCTGGGGCCGTCCGCCGACGAGGCATAGACCTTGTTGCGCGAGGCTTCGCTTTCGCCGACGGCGCTGTCCAGCTCGGCTTTCACCGCGGCCTTGGCGTTGGTCAGCATCGACAACTGGTAGCGCGAAGCATTGGTGTAGGCCTCGCTCACCGCGCCGGCCCACTGCATGTTCTGGTTGCGGTTGACGATCTCCTGCTGCTGGTCCTCCTGCGCGGTGGCCGACGCCAGCCGTGCCTGCAGCGCGCGCACGCGCGTCGCATGCTCGCGCTGCGCGGCGCCGTTGTAGCGCTGCAGGTCCTGCTCGGTGGCGCCCATCAGCCGGCGATTCGATTCCAGGCGTGCCCGCGCGGAATCGTAGCGCTGCTGCGTATCGAGCTTCTTGCCGGTCAGTTCGACCAGCAGTGAACGGTCGATGTTCGGGTTCTGCACCGCCATCAGCGGCTGGTTGGCGGTGAAGCTCTGGCCCGCTGCCACCTTCTGCTGCATGACGATGCCTTCGACCGGCGAGGTCACCAGGCTGACGGGACTGTTGATCACCGCACGCTCCGATGAACGCGTAAACACATTTGGAAACATCATCGTCAGCACCGCCCACACGATGAACAGCACCACGCCATAGCCGGCCATGCGCGGCACGATATGCCACAGTGGGACGGCCACGGGATGCTGGCGCTGCACCAGGCCGTCGCCATTCGGCTGGGGCCGCGACGCCGGAGCCAGGGTGTGGCGCGGGGGCTGTGGAGGTTGAGGGGAAGAGGGGGACGGTGGGTTGTTGCGCTGGTCGGCCATGGTCTTTGTTCTCCGGCAAGCAATTCAAAAGCATCTCTCCCGGCTGCAGGCATCGCATGCCGGACGAGCAAATTCGCAGGCAAGCGCGTGGCGTCGCGCAAGGGCTGTCGCGCGATGCCCGGCCTGCAAGTCCCCAATTCAGCTTGTTGTCTGCAGCACGCGCGCTGCGGCAATCAGCCGCGGCGGCGCACCTTGCATCGGACCTCGGTCCGGTCCGTGGATTTGCCCGTTCTGTTTCGGGCAGCGTTGAACCGTGGCCATCGCTGCTGTGGGCAGCAGCGATGGCCACGATGTGGCAGCCTGTTGACGCGAAGAATCATTCACTCAGGCCGCCGCGCGTGAGTTAAGGCTAGTCAGTTGCCCCCTGGCTTGCTGTAAGAATGTGTAAGGGCAGGTCGTAGAACTGCTTAATACGGCCTTAAAACTGACAGTTTTCAATGGAGGACGCGACGGCTGCAGGCAAGGGCCAGGAACGTTGGCTGGCGCGGGCTGCAGAATTTCGGACAGGCGCTGACTGATCGCTTGCCAGGCGTTATGCGCGATCATCCGCAGCAAGCGGTGGGGCGACTTGTTCCAGCGGACGGCGTTCGGCATCGATGCCAAAACGCAACGCCAGCAGGCCGGCGACGATGACCAGTGCCGCACCGAGGCCATAGCCCGCGGCCACGGCTTCGCGGCTGCCGCTCTCGATCAGCGCGCCCAGCAACAGTGGCGCGATAAACCCGCCGGAACCGGTACCTACGGCGTAGAACACCGAGATCGCCAGGGCGCGCATTTCCAGCGGGAACACTTCGCTGGCGGTGAGATAAGCGGAACTCGCTGCCGCCGAAGCCAGGAAGAACACTGCCGACCAGCACAGCGCCTGCGCGCGCGCATCGAGCCAGCCTTCGACGAAGGCCCAGCCCGTCAGCGCCAGCCCGATGCCGGCCAGCACATAGGTCGCGGCGATCATGCGACGGCGTCCGATATGGTCGAATAGCGGACCCAGCAGGAAGGGTCCGGCGGCATTGCCAAGTGCGAACGGGAAGATGTATAGCGCTACCCTCGCTTCCGGAACGTGGTAGAAGCGCGTCAGCACCAGCGCATAGGTGAAAAAGATGGCGTTGTAGAAGAACGCCTGCGCCACCATCAGCGCCAGCGTGATCGTGCTGCGCTGGCGATAGCGCCGCAGCAGCAGGCGCATGACCTCGCCCACGCCGGGGGCAGCGCGCCGGCGCATCGCGACGGCGGCGCAATCGGATGCGACCGGCGGCAGCGGCCCATGGCTTGCCCGCACCTCGGCCTCGATCGCGGCGACCACGCGCTCGGCTTCTTCCAGGCGCCCATGCGTGGCCAGCCAGCGCGGGCTCTCGGGCACGTGCCGGCGCACCAGCACGATTGCCACCGCCAGCAGCGCGCCCAGGGCAAAGCAGGCGCGCCAGCCCCAGACCGGCCCGAGCACGCGTGCATCGAGCAGCAGCAGGCTCAGGCCCGCGCCCAATGCCGCGCCGAGCCAGAAGCTGCCGTTGATCGCCAGATTGACGCGCCCGCGCACGCGCGCGGGGATCAGTTCGTCGATGGCGGAATTGATTGCCGCGTATTCGCCGCCGATGCCCAGCCCGGTCAGGAAGCGGCAGGCGGCAAAGAAGGCAAAGCCCGGCGCGAACGCGGTGGCCAGCGTCGCGAGCATATAGACCGCCAGCGTGGCCAGGAACAGCCGCTTGCGCCCGAGCTGGTCGGCCATGCGGCCGAACACCAGCGCGCCGATGACGGCGCCGAGTATGTAGAGCGAGCCGGTCCAGCCGACCTGCGTCGCGCTCAGCCCCAGCGTGTCCGGACGCTCCAGCACGGCGCCGACCGAGCCCACCAGCGTGACCTCGAGCCCGTCGAGCACCCAGGCAATGCCCAGCGCGATGGTGACGCGCCAGTGCCAGCGCGACCACGGCAGGCGGTCCAGCCGCCCGGGAATGTCGGTGCGGAATGCGGTATCGAGCGGAAGGGTGGCGAGCGCGCTATCGGCTGGCGTTGCGTTCGGCATTGCCAACCAGTATAGGCGCCCGGCTTCAGCGGTACAGCACCGTGGGCAGCCAGAGGCCGATGCCGGGGAAGACGTACAGCAGCAGCAGCGCGATCAGCTGGATGCCCATGAACGGCAGCATGCCGAGGAAGATCTGGTTCAGCGTCACGTGCGGCGGCGCCACGCCCTTCAGGTAGAACGCGGCCATCGCCACCGGCGGCGACAGGAACGCGGTCTGCAGGTTCAGCGCCACCAGCAGGCCGAAGAACAGCGGATCGATGCCGAAGTTGTCCAGCAGCGGGATGAAGATCGGCATGAAGATGATGATGATCTCGGTCCATTCCAGCGGCCATCCGAGCAGGAAGATGATGATCTGCGCCAGGATCATGAACTGTACCGGCGACAGGTTCAGCGACAGCACCCACTGCTCGACCAGCGCCTGCCCGCCCAGCAGCGCGAACGCCGCCGAGAAGATCGACGAGCCCACGAACAGCCAGCACACCATGGCGCTGGTCTTGGCCGTCAGCAGCACCGATTCCTTGACCACGCGGAAATTGAGCTGGCGATAGGCGGCTGCCAGCAACGCACCGCCCAGCGATCCCACCGCCGCCGCTTCGGTCGGCGTGGCCAGCCCGAATACGATCGAGCCCAGCACCGCCAGGATCAGCAGCGCCAGCGGGAAGAACGAACCCAGCAGCATCTTGAAGATTTCCAGCCGGGCCAGGCTGAAACGCCAATAGAAGTAGGCGAGCAGCAGCAGCACCACGCCTGACGTGATCCAGAACCAGCGCGGTGCCGGGGTGGCCGCGCTTGCAGCGGGTGCCGGCTGTGCATCGGCTTGTGCGGCCGGTGTTGCAGCGGGCGTTGCAGCGGGAGTCGCGGGCGGCGTCGCGCCTGGTGCCGCGGTGCCCGCGGGAGCGTCTGGCGCCGGCACCGGCGATTCATCCGGCGGCGCCTGCAGATCATCCAGGGGTGCGCTGCTGTCCTCGGCTCCGCCAAGCGCCTGCGGCGCTTCGGCCGCGACGCTGGCGGCCGGCGCGGTCACTGCCTCGTACAGCGTGCCCATGATCACCGCGACGGCCAGCGCGGGCAGCAAGACGATGCCCAATTGGCGCGCGAACGCGGCGACGGATACGTCTGCATTGCGCGGGCCCTTGAATGCGCGCAGCATGCCGGCGCCGAAGGCGGGCAGTGCGCGTACCGCGCCGCCGGCCTGCAGCGTGCTGGCCAGCGCCGGCAGCGGCACCGCACGTTCGCCCTCGGACAGCGGCGGCGCCAGCGACGGCTTGAGCTTGGCGATGATCAGGATGTACAGGATGTAGAGCCCGGTCAGCATCAGCCCCGGGAAGAAGGCGCCGGCATAGAGCTGTACCACCGACACGCCCGCCGTGGCGCCATACACGATCAGCAGCACCGACGGTGGAATCAGGATGCCCAGGCATCCGCCGGCAGTGACTGCGCCGGCCGACAGCGTCGTGCTGTAGCCGGCGCGCAGCATCGCGGGAAACGCCAGCAGGCCCATCAGCGTGACCACGGCGCCGACAATGCCGGTGGCCGTCGCGAAGATCGCGCAGGTCACCAGCGTGGCCACTGCCAGCGAGCCGGGGATCCAGGCCAGCGCCAGGTGCAGGCTGCGGAACAGCTTCTCGATCAGGTTGGAGCGCTCGACCAGGTAGCCCATGAAGACGAACAGCGGGATCGAGATCAGCACGTCATTGGTCATGACGGCATAGGCCCGCTGCACCATCAGGTCCAGCGTCTGCTGCACCGCGATCTCGGGATTGGCGTGGCGATAGGCCAGCCATGAGAACAGCACGCCCATGCCCATCAGCGTGAACGCGGTAGGAAAGCCCAGCATGATCGCCACCACGATCAGCGCGAGCATCAGCAGGCCGAGATGCCCGTTGGTCCAGTCGCCAGGCGCGGGCATGAACCAGATCACGGCGCCGACAATCAGCGCCATCAGCGTCACGCCGAACCAGAGTTCCTTTCTCATCGCGCGGCGTCCTCGCGGTGGGGTGGCGGGGGCGTCTCGACCAGCTCGGCCGTGGGCGTGCCATGCACCATTTCCTTGAGCTTGTCGACGTCAACTTCCTCGACATCGCCTTCGCGCGGCGGCCATTGCCCGCGCCGCAGGCACAGCACGCAGCGGATGGTCTCGGCCACGCCCTGCAGCAGCAACAGCGCGCCGGCAATCGGGATCACCGCCTTGAACGGGTAGATCGGCGGCCCGTCCGCCGCGATCGATGAATGCTCGTTCTGCGCCAGCGAGACCTCGAAGAAATCGATGCCGGCCCAGGCCAGTGCGATCACGCCGGGAAAGAAGAAGGCCAGGTACAGCACCAGGTCGATCGCCGCCTGCATGCGCGGCGACAGGAAGCCATACAGGATATCGCCGCGCACGTGCCCGCGCTTGGCCAGCGTGTAGGCGCCGGCCAGCATGAACAGCGTGCCGTACAGCATGTTGCTGGCATCGAATACCCAGGCGTGCGGCGCACCGAGCGCGTAGCGCGAGAATACCTCGTAGCT
The DNA here is from genome assembly GCF_038900635.1 of Cupriavidus oxalaticus. Classification (GTDB taxonomy): domain Bacteria; phylum Pseudomonadota; class Gammaproteobacteria; order Burkholderiales; family Burkholderiaceae; genus Cupriavidus; species Cupriavidus oxalaticus_B. Next base: position 23,271 of record NZ_JAYMRX010000008.1, read on the forward strand.
GATCATCAGCGTCAGCGCGATGATCAGCCACGAGCCGGCCTGGCCGACGAAAGTGCTTACCCGGTCGATACCGAACAGCAGGCGTTGCACGATGGTGTCCCGGCGCTGCTCAGCTGCGCTTGGAGAAGTAGTGGCTTGTCGCCAGCCGGAAGTCGACGTTGGTGTCGTTCTGCCAGCGGGTGGCGCGCTGCGCGAAGGCCTTCATCGAGTCGTTGACCTTCTTGAACATCGGGTTTTCCTTCTCCTTGCGCGCCACGATCTCGTCCCAGACCTTGAGCTGCGCCTGCAGCACCGAGTTGGGCGTCGCATAGAACTTCACACCCTGCGCCTGCAGCGCCTGGTAGTCCTTGGAATAACGGTCGATCGCCTTGATCGACATTTCCGCCGACGCCGCCTCCACCGCGTTGGCGATCAGCGCCTTCATCTTGGCGGGCAGCGCGTCATAGCGCTTCCGGTTGAACAGGATCTCGAACTGCTCCGAGGGCTGGTGGAAGCTGCGCAGCATGCAGACCTTGGACACGTCCTGGAAGCCCAGTGCGCGGTCAGAACTGGCATTGTTGAACTCGGCGGCGTCGAGCAGGCCGCGGTCCATCGCCGGCACGATTTCGGCGCCGGGCAGCGCGTTCACCGCGGCGCCCAGCCCGGTGAAGATGTCGATCGACAGGCCGACCGTGCGGAATTTCAGTCCCTTGAAATCCTCCGGCTTGGTGATGGGCTTCTTGAACCAGCCGAGCGGCTGCGTCGGCATCGGCCCGTACAGGAACGAGACCACGTCGAGGTTCAGGCTGCGGTAGATCTCTTCCTGCAGCTGCTTGCCGCCGCCGTACTTGTGCCAGGCCAGCAGCATGTTCGGATCCATGCCCCACGCGGGGCCGGAGCCCCACAGCGCCAGCGCGGAGTTCTTGCCGTACCAGTACGCGATCACGCCGTGGCCGCCGTCGAGGGTGCCCTTGCTGACGGCATCGATCAGGTCGAACGCCTTGACCACCGCGCCGGCGGGCAGCAGTTCGATCTTCAGGTCGCCGCCCGACATGTTGTTCACCTTGGTGACGAAATCGCCGGCGAACTCATGGAAGATGTCCTTGGTCGGCCATGTGCTCTGCCAGCGCATGGTGACCGGGCCCTGCGCCTTGACGACTGCGGGGAATCCCATTGCCGCAGCGCCGGCTGCTGCCCCGGCGGCGCCGCCGAGAAAGCCGCGCCGCGAGACGCCACCCGCGCCGCCAGTTTCGGGAGCAGCCTGCTTCGCCTCTGTTTTCCTCGTCCTGGATGCCATGATTGCCTCCATGTGTGGGTGGAATGACCGCGAGCGCTGGCCATGGGCCGAGGCAGCTCGCCACTGTCTTGAACACCGGAAAAGTCGGGAAAATCGGGAAAGCGCCGGACCAGGAAGCTGCACGCGCGCTGTGCAGGGTGGCCCTTGATTACCTTCATGGTAGGAAATGGACAGAGAACCACAATCTAGGGATTACCCGCGCGGTGAGGGCTGGCTCACTTTAATGTTCCAGCGCGCGCGCTGATGCGGCATTGCGGCAAGATTCAGACGCGTGCAATCCCTACCGTGAACTCGCCCTCGAGCGCGCCGCCGGCTTCTCCCGGCTGGCTGACGCGCAAGGTGCTGGGCCGGCTGCCGGCAATCGGATCCCGCGTGGTCGGCCGCGTCGGCACCCCGTGCGCGCGGTAGGCAGGGTGGCTGCCGAGCACCTCGCGGCTGAGCGCATCGTCGAAATACAGCTGGCTGGTCAGGACTTCCGACCGCGCCAGCAGCACCTTGTAATGGATATGGATGGCGCGCGAGGGATACCAGCCGGGATAGATCGTGGTGAACGTCGCCACGCCGTCCGCGCCCGTGGCCTGCACGCCGCGCAGGTAGCGCGCCTGGCGGTTGGTGGTGCTTTCGCCGCTGTAGCTGCCATCGGCGTCGCAGTGCCAGACGCTGACCAGCGCGCCCTGGACGGGCGCGCAGCCGCGCTGCGCCTCGACCACGCGCAGCCGCAGCCGCAGCGGCTGGCCGGGGCGGCCGTCGCGGATGTCGGCACGCATCAGCGCGTCGTCAAGGTAAAAGGGCCCTTCGGTCGCCTCGGGGGTGAGCAGGCAGGCTGCCGGCGCCTGCGCGCCTGCGGTGCCGGCGCCGGCGAGCGCGAGCAGGCCCGCTAGTTCTTGCAGGAAGTGGCGGCGCGCGGTGTCGGGACGGGCTGTCCCGACAAAGCCGGCGGCAGGGTGCACGTCCATGTGGGTCAGCCGGTTGGGTGATGAGCGGGACGCCTCAGCGTCCCATGGCTTTCAGCATCGAGTAGCCGTGGCTGGTGATGCGTGGTTCCTGCCGGCAACCGTGCAGGACTTCAAGCTGGACCAGTTGTTTTTCGACCAAGGCATTCAGGTCGGTGGGATCGATCTGGCGGGAATCGCTCGAATCGAGGGAGTCGGGGCCGTCGCTCAATAGTTGTCCATCGGGCGCGCTCGTCCCCGAAGGATGAAACGGCGGGGACCAAGAGGCACTTCCGGAGAGCGTTTCCTAGTAGCAATAGCGTAGCAAGTTCATGCGGGCTCAGCACGTTCATCTCCTTGGCTAGAGGGGGCGTTTGCTGGGAGTCTGCAGGGCGCACGCGGCGCCCGCGCGAAGAAGCGCGCCGTGGAAACCATGGCACTTGCGGTGGTGCGTGCTGCGTTGCGGCGAGAATGCTGCAGCGCGGTGCCCATTCACATGCCCGGTCTCAGGCGGCTAGTTTCTTTGACGGCACCGGTAGCGCACGGTTCCTTGCCTGGGCGCGCCGTTACAAGTTGCCTCGCGGTCACCGGTGTCAGAACCATTATCGGCCAGCGACGATGACAGTGTGATGGCCATGCCGGCGGCGTGGGCTTGACCTGCGGCGCGCGTGGCCAGTCATTCGCTTTGGCACTGGATCCCATTCAAAACCTTAACTTCCGGCGCGCGGTGCCGGCGTGACAGAATGCAGCGCCCAGGGCGCACCTGCCGCGCGGCCATGGCCTGATTTTTTTTCTCATCCGCATTCCGCACGGAGATCCTTGCATGCTGGCCGCGCGCCTGCTCCTCTGCCTTGCCTTTGTCATCGCCATGCTGACCCACGTTTCCTCCGCTGCCGGCGCTTCGCCGGCCACCGAACTCCATGCCGCCGCGGCCAGCGGGGACACCGCACGCGTGCGCGCGCTGCTTGCCAGCGGGGCCACCATCGACGCCCGCGATGCGCAGGGACGTACCGCGCTGCTGGTCGCCACGCATCACAACCAGGTGCAAGCGGCAAAGGCGCTGATCGAGGCCGGCGCTGACGTCAATGCCAAGGATGCGATCCAGGACAGTCCCTACCTCTACGCCGGCGCGCGCGGCCACAACGAGATCCTGCGCATGACGCTGGCCCATGGCGCGGACCTGCGCAGCACCAACCGCTACGGCGGCACCGCGCTGATCCCCGCCGCCGAGCGCGGGCATGTCGAGACCGTGCGCATGCTGATCGCGGCCGGCGTGGATGTCGACCATGTCAACCGGCTGAAATGGACGGCACTGCTCGAAGCCATCATCCTCGGCAACGGCGGCGCCGCGCATACGGAAATCGTGCGCCTGCTGGTGCAGGCGCGCGCCAACGTGAACCTCGCCGACGGCGAGGGCGTCAGTCCGCTGCAGCATGCGCGCCAGCGCGGCTATGCGCAGATCGAGCGCATTCTCAGCGCCGCGGGCGCGCGCTGAGGTGCCGGCCGCTACGAGGCATTCACGCGACGCGTTGTGGCCAGCTCAGGTGAATCGCCGCAACCTTGCCTCATATATACTGTCAGTGTGCATACAAAATGGTGAAGGCGATGTCTCCGAGAGCAAAGCGCAACGCAACAAGTGAAAGTGGCAGTACGGCAACTGCGGTGCCGGAAGCGGATCCGGCCAAGGAACTGCTCTGGGCACGTCCCGGGTTTCTAGTGCGGCGGCTTCACCAGATCCACGTGGCGATGTTCTTCGAGGAGTGCAAGGCGCCCAATATCACGCCGGTGCAGTACGCCATCCTGACTGTGTTGTCGGTGCTGCCGGGACTAGACCAGACTTCGCTTGGGCAGGAAGTGGGACTGGACCGGACCACGACGATGGATGTGGTGCGCCGGCTGGAGGACCGCGGCCTGGTCGAGCGCCGCGAGAACCCTGCGGACCGGCGCACGCGCCATGTCCACCTGACGCGCGAAGGCAAGAGCGTGGTCACCTCGCTGCGTGCCGACATGGCGCGCGCGCAGGAGCGCATGCTGGCGCCGCTGAAGCCGGCGCAGCGAGAGGTGTTCATGGAATTGCTGGCGACACTGGTGGAAGCCAACAACCAGTACAGCCGCACCGTGCTGCGGAGCATGTAGGCAACAATGGCGGGCGCAATGCCCGCCGCTTCATTGCGGTGTGGCTCAGACCGGATAGACCAGGTCGTTCGCAATGATTGTGGTGTCATACACCACCTGCCGCTCGCGCAGCAGCAGCCTGCCGCCCTGGCGGCGGAAACGATCGTGATAGGTCCCGGCGAGGTGGATCGTGGTGGGACCTTCGACCAGCGTCTGCAACAGCATGAAGTTGGCCTGCGCCACGATCTCGCCGTCGGCGGTTTCATCGCTGACCCGCGTGTTGGTCACCAGGTGCAGGTTGTAGCGCGGCGCGAACATCTGCGTATTGGCGATCGCCGCGGCGCGGTCGCGCATCATGCCGATGCCTTCGGCATACACTAGCCCGACGGGCAGGTTGCGTTCGGCGTTCTCGCGCGCGGTGATGCGGTAGAGTGCATCGTCTGTGAAGAAGCCCGGCCAGTGCTCGACCATGCCGGCGTCCAGTGCCGCGCAATAGTCGGCGTGGAAGGCATCGATTTCCAGCCGAAGTTCGATCGCGCGCGCGGTGCCGAGGGTGCTCTCGCGATAGAGGGAGTAGTTCATCGGTTTCATTTGCTTTTGGATTCCCCGTCGGGCCGCGTTCAGAACCCCATCACGCCGCGATAGTACTGGTACATCGCGCGGATGGCGGATTCGGAGATCAGGGAACTGGACGTGCCGATCTGCTGCGCGTCCAGCTTGAGCACGTTGAGGTCGCTGCTGGAGCGGCGCACGCCTTCCTGCACAAACTTCATCGCCTCGTTGTCCTCCAGCCCGAGGAAGCCGGCGGGGCCCATCAGGTTGCCCTGGCGCAGGCGATGCTGCGTCATTTCCTCGCTATCGTCTTCGTAGCCGAACATGGTCCACAGCATCAGCATGCTGTCGGGGCCATTGGGCACGATCTGGCGCACGCCCAGCGTGTTCATCTCGCGCTGCACGATCAGGTTCGGCCAGATCGTCTGCATCGTCACCGACCACGGCGAGTCGAACTCGCGCACGTACTCCAGGAAGCGTTCGTCCTCCAGGTGCATGCCTTCGTGGTACGAGCGCATCTCCTTCTTGTTCTCGTCGCTGACGGCCGCGTATTTGTCTTCCTTCTTGGCCGATGCCATGGTGCCGTGGCGGCCATGCACGGGGTCGGCGATCATCGCCGACTCGTTGCCCGCCACCAGCAGGCCGAACACCACCAGGAAGGAGTGCAGCAGCGTGGCGTGGTATGGGTCCTTCAGGTTCTCGTGGTACATCTTCCAGTTGCACGGCAGTTCGTTCTTGTAATAGCCGAGCACCTTGAGCGGCTTGCCATTGAAGACCACGTCGAAATCCTTCAGGATCTCCGGCGTCATGTAGTCTTCCAGGCTTTCCATGTCAGGCGCATATGAGGCAAAGATCACGCCGTTGCGCGCCGCCACGTGCAGCTTCACCAGCCCGTGGTCTTCGTTGCGGAAGTCCTTGGGCATGCCGCCGGCGCGGTTGACGCCGCGCTTGAACGGAACGCCCTGCAGGTTGCCCTTAAGGTCATAGGACCACTGGTGGTAAGGGCAGACGAATTCCTTGGCGTTGCCCTGGCTATGGCGGCAGAATTCGGCGCCCCGGTGCGCGCACCGGTTCTCGAACACGTTGATGGAGCCGTCCTCGGCGCGCGACACGACTACCGGAGTCGCGCCGACATACGAGCGTTTGAAGTCCCCGGCGTGCGGGATTTCTGCTTCGAGCGCAACATAGTTCCATGAGCGGCCACGAAAGATTTTCTGCAACTCCAGGTCATGGACGGCCTGGCTGGTGTAGACCCAGTCGGGGATGTAGTGCAGCCCATCCTCGGGCCAGCGGCATTCATCCAGTCCCGGGTTCTTCTTGCCCAGCGTGTGCTGGATCACCGCTTGTGTCTGGTACATGTGGGTCCTCTCAGAGTGTGATGGAACTGTCTGCTTCGGCCTGGCGTTCGCGGACGACCTGCCGCAGCGGCAGCGTGTCGTCGCACAGGCGTGCCAGATGCGCCGAGATGTCGTGCCCGACCAGTGAGCGCAACTGGCGCAGGTCGCCGCCGGCATTCACGGCAATGGCATGGCGCAGGCGGCCTTGGCAGGTGCCGAACAGCATGAACTTCGGGGTGGCGTCATGGTGGGCAGCGCAGCCGCGCCACGCATAGACGAGGTCCGGATGCGCGGCGCCGATCATCTGCAGGTTGCAGCCAAACTGGTCGGTCCAGAACCACGGCAGCGCCGCGGGCTCCGCATCCATGCCAAGCATGGATGCCGCCGCGATACGTGCCTGTTCGTTGGCGTTTTGCCACGACTCGAGCCGCATTTCGGTGCCGAACAGCGGCTGGTACTGGCTGCAGCAGTCGCCGGCGGCGTGGATCTCCGGCGCGTTGGTGCGGCACCGATCGTCGACCTGGATGCCGCCGTTCTGGGGATGAAGCGCCAGGCCGGCGCCGGCGGCGAGCGTCACTTCCGGGGCCAGGCCGATGGCGACCACCACCAGCGGTGCGCGCAACACGGCGCCGCCAGCCAGTTGCAGATGCACGCCATCGCCGCTTGTGCCGCAAACCTCGATGCCGCAACCGAGGTGCAAGGTCACGCCTTGCGCCCGCACCCGGTCTGCCAGCCAGGTGCAAACCTCCGGAGGCAGGGCGCGGCCCAGCAGGCGCTCCGCGCTCTCGATCAGCGTGACCTTCAGGCCCATGCCCGCAGCGGTCGATGCGGTCTCGAGGCCAAGGAAGCCGCCGCCGATCACCACAAGTTCGCCAGCGCGCTGCATGGCGTCGCGCAGACGCGCCGCATCGTCGAGCGAGCGCAGGTAGTGCACATGCGGCGTACCCGGCGGCAGCGCGGGCAGCACACGGGCATTGCCGCCGGTGGCGAGCAGGCAGGCGTCGTAGCCAATGGCGCTGCCGTCGGCCAGGTGCGCGACATGCTGCGCGGCATCCAGCGCTGTGACGCAGGCGCCCAGCCGCAGTTCGATGTCCTGGTCGGCGTAAAAGCTGGCGGGGTGCACGCCGATCTTGCCGTCCTGTTTGACGTCCGCCAGCACGGACTTGGACAGCGGCGGGCGCTCATACGGCGCGTGCCGTTCACCGCCTGCCATGACGATGCGGCCGGCGTAGCCAAGGCCGCGCAGCGCGGCGGCTGCCATGGCACCGGCCTGGCCGGCGCCGACAATCAGGATGGGCGTGTGCTGTGTCATGATCGGCTCCCTTACAGCTCGACCCACACCCGGCTGTCCTCGATCTTGACCGGATAGGTGCGGATATCGCCGGTGGCGGGCGCGCACATTGCCTTGCCGGTGCGGATGTCGAAGCGCGCCTGGTGCAGCGGGCATTCGATGCAGCCGTCTTCCAGGTAGCCGTCCGACAGCAGTGCGTACTGGTGCGTGCAGACGTTGTCGGTGACAAAGAACGCGTCATCGCTGCGATAGACGGCAAGCTGGCGATCGCCCAGCGTCAGCGGCATCACCTCGTCGTTCTGCAGCGTGTCCGCCGCATCGATGTGAATCCATGCCATGGTCATCTCCGTAAATCTAATTTGTCAGTATGCTGAATATATAAGATCAGTGTACTGATGTTTGTGGCGCGAAATATCGTGGTTAACCCTGATTGGTTCGGGCGGTGCCGGGCGTGGCGGCGGCACTGTGCTGCAGCGTGGGACGTGCCTGCCAGCGCGCCAGGATCTCCCCCATGATGCCGCGGCGGAACGTCAGCACGCAGACCACGAAGATCAGACCGGTCACCATGCTGACCGACTCGCCCAGCGTATCGAACCAGCCGATCCCGGTCATGGCAGCCAGCGCATTGCCCGCATCGCCCAGCTTGTTTTCCAGCGCGACAATGACCAGCGCGCCGACCAGCGGGCCGGACAGGGTGCCCATGCCGCCAACCAGCGTCATCAGGATCACGGAGCCCGACATCATCCAGTGGACGTCGGTCAGCGTGGCGAAGCCCAGCACCAGCGTCTTGAGCGCGCCCGCCAGCCCCGCCAGCGCCGACGACAGTACGAACGCCAGCAGCTTGAACCGGTCTGCGTCATAGCCCAGCGAGATCGCGCGCGGCTCGTTCTCCTTGATCGCCCGCAGGATCTGTCCGAAGGGCGAGTCGACGATGCGCATGATGCCGAGGAAGGCTGCGACCGTGACCGCCAGTACGACGTAGTACATGGTGCGGTCGGACGCCAGCGGCAGCACGCCGAACAGGTCGCCGCGCGGCACCGCCTGCATGCCGTCTTCGCCGCCCGTCACCGGTGCCTGCAGGCAGAAGAAGTAGAACATCTGAGCCAGCGCCAGCGTGATCATGGCGAAGTAGATGCCCTGGCGGCGGATCGCCAGCGCGCCGAACAGCAGCCCCAGCAGTGCACCCATGGCGGTGCCGGCCAGCAGCGCCAGTTCCGGCGTGAGCTGCAGCGACTTCATCGCATACCCGCAGGCATAGGCCGAGCCGCCGAAGAAGGCCGCATGGCCGAACGATACCAGCCCGGTATAGCCCAGCAGCAGATTGAAGGCGCAGGCAAACAGCGCGAAGCACAGCAGCTTCATCACCAGCACGGGGTAGGCGCCCAGCCAGGGCGCGAGCAGCAGCGCCGCCAGCAGCAGTCCGTACGCGAGCAGCGGCCGCGTTGCGTAAGTGGGGCTTGCCATCATTTCTCCTTTCCAAACAGGCCGGCCGGTCGCACCAGCAGGACGCAGACCATGGCGACGAAGACCACGGTCGCGGAGGCCTCGGGGTAGTAGACCTTGGTGATGCCTTCGAACACACCCAATCCCAACCCGGTAAAGATTGAGCCGAGGATCGAGCCCATGCCGCCGATCACCACCACCGCAAAGACCGTGATGATCAAGTTCTGCCCGATCAGGGGCGACACCTGCATCACGGGCGCGGCGAGCACGCCCGCGAGCGCCGCCAGGCCCACGCCGAAGGCATAAGTCAGCGTTACCAGCAGCGGCACGTTGACGCCGAAGGCCTCGACCATGCGCGGATTCTCGGTGCCGGCACGCAGGTATGCGCCCAGCCGGGTCTTCTCGATCATGAACCAGGTGGCGAAGCACACCGTCAGCGAAGCCAGCACCACCCAGGCACGGTAGTTGGGCAGCACCATGAAGCCCAGCTGGCTGACACCGGTCAGCGCTTCCGGGGTGGGGTAGGGCAGGCCGGAGACACCATAGACCGAACGCAGCAAGCCTTCGATCAGCAGGCAGATGCCGAGCGTCAGCAGGAGGCCATACAGGTGGTCGAAGCGGTACAGGTGGCGCAGCATGGTGCGCTCCAGCACTACGCCCAGCGCACCGGCCGCGAGCGGCGCCAGCAGCAGCATCAGCCAGTAGTTGATGCCGAGGTAGTTCAGGCCCATCCAGGCCAGCACCGCGCCCAGCATGAACAACGCGCCATGCGCGAAGTTGATGACGTTGAGCAGGCCGAAGATCACGGCCAGCCCCAGGCTCAGGATCGCGTAGAAGGATCCGTTGACCAGCCCCAGCAGCAGCTGGCTCAGCAAGGCGGGCAGGGGTACTCCAGACAATTCCATGACAAGGTCTCCTTACACGCCCAGCAAGGCGTTGAGCGCGGGCATCTTCCGTTCCAGCTCGTTGGCGGCGAAGGCCTCCACGATGCGGCCGTGCTCCATCACAAAGAAGCGGTCCGCCAGTGGCGCCGCGAAGCGGAAGTTTTGTTCCACCATGACGATGGTGTAGCCGCGCCGGCGCAGCGTGGCGATCATCTTCGCCAGCTTCTGCACGATCACCGGCGCGAGCCCTTCCGAGATCTCGTCTAGCAGCAGCACGCTGGCGCCGGTGCGCAGGATGCGCGCTACTGCCAGCATTTGCTGCTCGCCGCCCGACATGCGCGTGCCCTGGCTCTTGCGCCGCTCGTACAGGTTGGGGAACATCTCGTAGATCTCGGCAACGGACATCGGCTCGCGCAGGCCTGTCGCGCCCGTCGCTGCGGCGAAGGCAGGCGGCAGCATCAGGTTCTCTTCGCACGAAAGGCTGGCAAAGATGGCGCGCTCCTCCGGGCAATAGCCCAGCCCCAGCGGGGCGATGCGATGCGTCTTCATGCCGATGGTTTCCTGGCCGAATACGCGCACCGACCCCTTGCGCGTGCCGACCAGTCCCATGATGGCGCGCAGCGTGGTGGTGCGCCCGGCGCCGTTGCGGCCCAGCAGCGTCACCACTTCACCCGGCCGGACCGCCAGGTCGACGCCGTGCAGGATGTGCGATTCGCCGTACCAGGCCTGCAGGCCCCGCAATTCCAGGGCCGGGGTGGCGGTTGCGGTCATGCGGCCTCCTGCTGGTCTTCCGTCGTTCCCATATAGGCTTCCTTCACCTGCGGATTGCGCGAGATCTCGTCATACGTGCCTTCGGCCAGCACGGCGCCGCGCTGCAGCACCGTGATGCGATCGACAATCGACGACACCACGCTCATGTTGTGCTCCACCATCAGTACGGTGCGACCCGCCGACACGCGCTTGATCAGCGCCGTCACGGTCTCGACGTCCTCATGGCCCATGCCCTGCGTGGGCTCGTCCAGCAGCATCAGCTCGGGATCGGCGGCGAGCGTGGTGGCCAGCTCCAGGGCGCGCTTGCGGCCATAGGCCAGTTCGGCCGTGCCCAGATGCGCGAAGCCGGCCAGGCCCACCTCGTCCAGCAGGTACATGGCGCGCGCATCCAGCCGCGACAGCGACCGCCCGCCGCGCCAGAAGTGCCACGACGTGCCCAGGTTGCGTTGCAGCGCGATGCGCACGTTCTCGAGCACGGTCAGCTGCGGGAACACCGCCGAAATCTGGAACGAGCGGATCATGCCGAGGCGGGCGATCTGCGCCGGGCGCAGCGCGGTGATGTCGGTGCCGTTGAAATGGATGGCGCCGGATGACGGGGCGTGGAACTTGGTCAACAGGTTGAAGCAGGTGGTCTTGCCGGCGCCGTTGGGGCCGATCAGCGCATGGATCGAGCCCCGCCGCACCGACAGGGTGACATCGCTGACGGCGGTAAAGCCCTTGAACGACTTGGTCAGCGCCTGCGTGCGCAGGATCACGTCTTGCTCTGACATCGGCGCGCTCACTTCTTGACCAGCGGGCATTCGCTGGCGGAGAGGGGACGGAAGGCCTCGTCGCCGGGGATCGTGCCGATGTACTTGACCAGGTCCCACGGGCCTTTCGATTCCGCCGGCGTCTTGGCCTGGGCCAGGTACATGTCGTGCACCATGCGGCCATCAATCCGGACCTTGCCGTTGCGCACGAAGGCGTCGTTGACGGGGAGGGCGCGCATTTTGTCCGCCACCGCCGGGCCCTCGACGGTCTTGGCGGCTTCCACGGCCTTCAGGTAGTGCAGCACGCCGGAGTAGACGCCGATCTGCCCGTGCGTGGGATACGCCTTGTGGCGCTTGTAGTAGCGTTCGACAAACTCCTTCGACTTCGTGTCGAGGTCGAGCCTGAACGGGTCGACGTAGGTCAGGCCCTGCGCGGCGGGCAGCCCCAGGCTCTTGATATCGGTGATGAAGGTGGACGGCGTGATCACTGTCTGGCCTGCCTTGATCAGTCCAAACTCGCCGGCGGCCTTGACGCCGTTGATCATGTCGTTGCCGGCATTGGCCAGCACCACGACCTTGGCCTTGGACGCCGACGCCGCGACCACCGGGCTGCTGAAGTCGCTGGCATTGAGCGGATGGCGCGTGCTGCCCACGTTCTTGCCGCCGCCGGCATCCACGGCCTTGCGGAAGTCGGCTTCCAGCGACTGGCCAAAGGCGTAGTCCACGGTGATGTAGTACCAGCTGTTGCGGCCCTGGTCGATCAGGCGCCGGACCAGCGGATACGACACCGAATAGGTGTCCCAGGCCCAGTGGAATCCCGTTGGCGAGCAGTTCTGGTTGGTCAGCGCCATGGCGCCGCCGGTGGAGACGATATCGATCTTCTGCTTCTGGCGCGCAACTTCCTGCACCGCGAGCGCGGTCGACGAGTTGGGGAAGTCGACCACCATGTCGACGCCGTCGGTATCGAACCAGCGGCGCGCCAGCGACGAAGCGATATCGGCCTTGTTCTGGTGATCCGCGGACAGCACAGTGACGGGCTTGCCCAGCGCCTTGCCGCCGAACTCCTCGACGGCCATCTGGGCGGCGACGACCGAGCCCTTGCCGGACAGGTCGGCATAGGAGCCGGACATATCGGTGATGACGCCGATCTTCACGCCGCTGGCGTCAGCCAGGGCGGGCGTGGCCTGCGCCAGGCCGAGCAGGGCGGATGACGCGGCAAGGGTGCGGAGGATGCGAGAGATGGACATGGGGGCTCCAGGTTGTCTGCGCGAAGGAATGGAAATTGGCGATGGCTGCATTCGCCCGACGCGGGCGCCATCGCTGCGCTCGCGCGGGAAATAATTCAGTATGCTGAATATATGCCGATGAAAAGGGCGGATTTCTCCGCCCTGCAAGTGCGCCGGGTGGCAGTGCTCAGGTGGAAAGGTCGCGCCCGCGCGTCTCCGGCACGAACACCATGCCGATGACGAAGGCGAGGCCGGCGATGACCACCGGATACCACAGGCCAAAGTACACGTCGCCGCTGGACACGTTCATTGCCGTGACCACGAACGACAGCATGCCGCCAACCCAGCCCGCACCAAGGTGGAAGGGCAGCGACAGCGAGGTGTAGCGCACCCTCGCCGGGAACAGCTCGACCATGAAGGCGGCCATCGGGCCATAGACCATGGCCAGGAACAGGATCGGCACCAGCAGCAATATGAACACCATCGGCGTATTCATCCTGGCCGGATCGGCGCGCTCCGGCCAGCCGGCCTCGACCAGTGCGGCCTTGATGGCGGCGCGGTCGTAGCCCTGCAGCGTGCGCTCGCCGATCCGCACTTCCGCCTGGGCCGGGTCGCTGGCCGGCACGAAGGTGTAGCCCACGCCCAGGTCGGTCAGGTAGCCGCGGATCTTGTCGCAGGCCGACACCGGTTCGCCGAACAGGCGCGCCTTGCAGTCGCCGGCGGTCACCTGCACCGTGCCTTGCCGCTGGAACTGCTCCAGCGCCGGATTGGCGTAGTGGGTCAGCCCCTTGAACACCGGCTGGGTGCATAGCGCAGCCAGCAGGCACGCCGCCACCATGATGTACTTGCGGCCGATGCGATCCGACAGCCAGCCGAAGAACAGGTAGCACGGCGTCGCCACCACCAGTGCGACCGCGATCAGCTTGTGCACGGTCTCGATCGGCACGTGCAGCGTCTTGTTGAGGAAGAACATGCTGTAGAAGTGGCCGGTGCCGAAGATCGCGCCAAGCCCGGCGGCTACCACGAACAGCAGCAGCACAGACTTCAGGTTCACCCACTGGGTGAAGCTCTCGCGGATGGGGGACTTCGAGGTGGCGTTGCCCGCCTTCATGCGCGCAAACACCGGCGATTCATGCAGCTTGCCGCGGATATAGACCGAGATCACCAGCATCACCAGCGACACGATGAACGGGATGCGCCAGCCCCACGCGCGGAATTCCGCCTCGGTCAGGAAGGTTTTGAGCAGGTAGACCACGAACAGCGAGGACAGCAGACCCAGCGTGGCGGTGGTCTGCAGCGAGCTGGTGTAGAGGCCGCGCTTGCTTGCCGGCGAGTGCTCGGCGACGTACGTGACTGCGCCGCCCACTTCGCCGCCCAGCGCCAGGCCTTGCAGCAGGCGGAGCAAAACCAGCAGCACCGTGGCGGTGATGCCAATCTGCTCGTATGTCGGCAGCACGCCCACGCCAACGGTGGCCACGCCCATCAACAGGATGGTGACCAGGAAGGTGTACTTGCGGCCGATCCGGTCGCCCAGGCGCCCGAACATCAGCGCGCCCACCGGGCGGATCAGGAAGCCGGCGCCGAAGGTGGCCAGGCTGGCCAGGAAGGCGGCCGTTTCGTTGCCCGGCGGAAAGAACAGTGCGCCGAAGTACACAGCCAGCGCTGCATAGATGTAAAAGTCGTACCACTCCATCAGGGCGCCGAAGGATGAAGCAAGGATGACCTTGCGTTCTTCGGCAGTCATGCCAGGGGCTGGGGCGCGCGTTTCGGCGCGAGTCAGGCTGATCGTCATGGCGGGGGCTCCTCTTGGTCAGGCCGTTGTCTCTATTGTTTGCTTCCCGGTGGTGCTGGCGTCGGTGGCGCGGTCGTTCATGACCCGCCACTGTGCAACGCCGCATCCCGTCCGGTGCATCAGTCAGTATGCTGATGAGAAGCGCAGTAGGCTGAGCAAAATGCGGGCCAATGCCGGCGCCGCCTGGTGTCTTGCGAAGGCGCCGGAAAGCCCGATTTAAATAGCTATTTCATATTGTCAGTATACTGATCATCTGGAATCAGTGTACTGAGCGCCCCCGGCCATCGTTATAGGTGTTAACCCTCCGCGCGGTGTCTGGACTTTTGAAAATCCGCTGACTAGAATCCGAAACTAATCAGTGTACTGATCAATTGGCGAGACAAGGCGTTTACGCACGCGGGACAAAGCTCGTCACGCAGCGATTCCATCCATCAGGAGCCCCCACCAGCATGACCTACGTGAAGAAGATCGCCCTGGAAGAGCATTTCATGACCCCCGGCTTCCAGGCTTACTCAAGAGGGTTCACGCAGCATATCGATCCCGCGGTGTTCGCCGAGCTCGGTCGCCGCCTTGCCGATTTCGACGAAGAACGGCTTGCCGAGATGGACCGGTGCGGTATCGACATCACCGTGCTGTCGCAAACCGGTCCGGGCGTGCAGGGCGAGCCCGACGCCGGCCTGGCGCTGGTCCGGGCGCGCGAGAGCAATGACTTTCTGGCGGCGCAGATCGCCCGTCATCCGACGCGATATGCCGGCTTCGCCGCGCTGCCGATGCAGGATCCCGAGCAGGCGGCAGCCGAACTGGAGCGCGTCGTGCTGCAGCTCGGCTTCAAGGGCTCGCTGGTGAACGGCCATACGCATGGGCGCTACTACGACGATCCCGCATACGACGCGTTCTGGGAACGCATGCAGGCGCTGGACGTGCCGATGTACCTGCATCCGACTGACGCTTCCGTTTCGCCGCAGGTGCTCGCCGGCCATCCGGAACTGTCCGGGGCCGCGTGGGGATGGGGCGTGGAAACCGCCTCGCACGCGCTGCGGCTGTTGTTCAGCGGCGTGTTCGACCGCTTCCCCAAGCTGAAACTTATCCTCGGCCATATGGGCGAGGGCCTGCCGTACCAGCGCTGGCGTTTCGATAGCCGCTTCGCGGTCTATTCGCATGGCGTCAAGCTGGAGCGTGCGCCGTCGGAGTACATCGGCAGCAATATCGTCATCACTACCTCGGGCGTGTGTTCGCACGGCGCGCTGATGGGCGCCATTGCCGAACTGGGACCTGAGGCAGTGATGTTCTCGGTCGACTACCCCTATGAATCCACCGAAGTGGCCGCGCGGTTCATCGACGGCGCACCGCTCGACGACACCACGCGCGCGCTGGTCTGCCACGGCAACGCGCGACGCCTGCTCAAGCTCTGACCGCACCAACCGGGAACCCCCATGCAAAAAGTCTTTCGTATCGGCCAGATCGTCCCCAGCTCGAACACGACGATGGAAACCGAAATCCCCGCCATGCTGGCGGCGCGCCAGCAGATCCGCCCGGAACGCTTCACCTTCCATTCAAGCCGCATGCGGATGAAGAAGGTGGTCAAGGAAGAGCTGGCGGCAATGGACGCAGAGTCCGACCGCTGCGCGGTGGAACTGAGCGACGCCCGCGTCGACGTACTCGGCTATGCCTGCCTGGTTGCGATCATGGCGATGGGCCATGGCTACCACCGGCAATCCGAGCAGCGCCTGAAGGCACATACCACGGCGAACGGTGGCGACGCGCCCGTCATCACCAGTGCCGGCGCGCTGGTGGATGCGCTGAAGGTAATGGGTGCAAAGCGCATTGCAGTGGTCGCGCCTTATATGAAGCCGCTGACCGAACTGGTCGTGGACTATATCCGCAACGAGGGCTATGACGTCGTCGACTACCGCGCGCTTGAAATCCCCGACAACCTGGAAGTCGGCCGCCACGATCCCGCGCGCCTGCCCGGCATCGTCGCGCAGATGAATACGCGGGATGCCGACGTGATCGTGCTGTCTGCCTGCGTGCAGATGCCGTCGCTACCGGCCGTGGCCAAGGTCGAGGCAATGACCGGCAAGCCGGTGCTGACCGCCGCCATCGCCACCACGTACGCCATGCTGCGCGCGCTGGACCTGGAGCCGGTCGTGCCGGGCGCGGGTGCGCTGCTGTCCGGCGCCTACTGAGGAACGGCCATGAGCACCTTTCAGTACGGAGGCCAGGTCCACGCCAACGGTATCCGGCAGCATTACCTGCGCTACGGCGGCAATGCGGGCGAGCGCGCCGCGCGCGATGCCGTCGTTATCGTGCCGGGCATCACCAGCCCCGCGATCACGTGGGGTTTTGTCGGCGAGCACCTCGGCACGCGCTTCGACACCTACATCCTCGACGTGCGCGGCCGCGGGCTGTCATCGGCGGAGGCGGAGCTCGACTACGGCCTGGATGCGCAGGCGCGCGACGTAACGGCCTTTGCCGAGGCGCTGGGCCTGCCGCGCTACAGCGTGGTCGGCCATTCGATGGGCGCGCGGATCGGCCTGCGTGCCGCGGCGGGACAACCGAGCAGGCTGGCGCGGCTGGTGATGGTCGATCCGCCCGTCTCGGGGCCCGGCCGTCGCCCGTATCCGGCGCAACTCCCGTGGTACATCGATTCGATCCGGCTGGCCCGGGACGGCACCGACCTGGAAGGCATGCGCCGCTTCTGTCCGACCTGGACCGACGAGCAGTTGCGCCTGCGCGCCGAATGGCTGCACACCTGCAACGAAGGCGCGGTGGTGCGCAGCTTCGAGGATTTCCACCGTGATGACATCCATGCGGAGATGCCGCGGGTCAGGGTGCCCACGTTGCTGATCACCGCCGGCCGCGGCGACGTGGTGCGGCCCGAAGACGTCGCGGAGATACGCACGCTGCTGCCAGGCATGCTGGTCAGCCACGTGGCCAATGCGGGCCACATGATCCCGTGGGACGACGAAGCGGGCTTTTATGCGGCGCTGGGGAATTTCCTCGGCGCGCCGCTGGCGCAATCATCGATCAAGGAGCCGACATGCCGGTAAGTGACCACCAGATGATCGAGGCCTGGCGCAAGGTGCTGGGGCTGTCCCGGCTGGAGCCGGGGCAAACGGTCACCATCCTGACCAGTGCCGCCACCCACCCCCAGACGCTGTCCACCGCGCTCACCGCCACCCAGTCGATGGGCGCCATCGTCAACCGGCTTGACTTGCCGCCCGTCAACGGCGAGAAGGCACTGAGCCGCGATGCGCTAGCCTATCTCGGCACCACGCCGCTGACCGGCAACCCGGCGGCCATCGCCGCGCTGAAGGCGAGCGACCTGGTGCTGGACCTGATGACGTTGCTGTTTTCGCCCGAGCAGCACGAGATCCTGCAAGGCGGAACCAGAATCCTGCTGGCCGTCGAGCCGCCGGAGGTGCTGGTGCGCATGGTGCCGTGCGAGGCCGATCGCGAACGCGTGAAGGCCGCCTCACAGCGGCTGGCAAGCGCGAGGGAAATGCACGTCGTTTCGCCCGCGGGCACCGACTTGCGCTGCCCGCTGGGTGATTTTCCTGCCATCAGCGAGTACGGCTTTGTCGACGAGCCCGGGCGCTGGGACCACTGGCCCAGCGGCTTCGCGCTGACCTGGCCGAACGAAGGCGCCGCCCACGGCACCATCGTGCTGGACAAGGGCGACATCCTGCTGCCGCAGAAGACCTACGTCACCGAACCAATCCGCCTGACGGTGGAAGCGGGCTTTGCGACGCGCATCGAAGGCGGGCTGCATGCCGAACTGCTGAGCGAGTACATGGCGTCGTTCAACGACCCCGAAGCGTACGCCATCTCGCATATCGGCTGGGGGCTGCAGCCGCGCGCGCACTGGTCCACGCTGGGCCTGTATGACCGCGAGGCCACCATCGGCATGGATGCACGCGCGTTCGAGGGCAATTTCCTCTTCTCGCTCGGTCCGAACAACGAGGCCGGCGGCCATCGCACCACGGCCTGTCATATCGACATCCCGGTGCGCCGCTGCACCGTGCGCCTGGACGGCGTCGACGTGGTGACCGCTGGCAAGGTGATCGACGGTTTCCGTTACCCGGAGGACAAGTCGTGATGCACAAGGAAATCGGCGCGTACCAGCGGCAGGGTTTCGGCAATGCGCTGGAGCTGGCTGGGCCCTTCGGGCTGCTGATCGTGGACTTCGTCAACGGCTTTGCCGATCCGGCGGTCTTCGGCGGCGGCAATATCCGTGATGCCATCGCCAGCACCGTGCCGCTGCTCGCGGTGGCGCGGCGCGAAGGCTGGCCGGTCGCGCACAGCCGCATCGTGTATGCCGATGACGGCGCCGACCACAACGTGTTCTCGATGAAGGTGCCGAACATGCTGACGCTGAAGGAGCATGCCTTCAACAGTGCCATCGTGGAAGAGCTGGCGCCGCGTCCCGGCGAACTGGTGGTGCGCAAGACCGTGCCGTCGGCGTTCTTCGGCACGTCGCTGGCGGCGTGGCTGACGCAGCGTGGCGTGCGCACGCTGGTGGTGGCCGGCGCAGTCACCAGCGGCTGCGTGCGCGCCAGCGTGGTCGATGCGATGCAGTACGGCTTCCGCCCGCTGGTGCTGTCCGACTGCGTGGGCGACCGCGCACTGGGGCCGCATGAGGCCAACCTGTTCGACATGGCGCAGAAATACGCAACGGTCGCCACGCGGGCGGACGGGCTTGCCGCCATCGGCGTGCGGGGATAGGCGCCCGAAGAGGCCGGCGGCCGCGGGGATGCGGTAAAGCCGCAATTGACAGGGCCGCCCGCATTTCCATAGGATTTTGGTCAGTATGCTGAATAAACCATGCTTATCACCGGAACGGACAGGGCAATGACATCTTCGATGGAACCGGATCACCGGGGTAGAGCCCGCGGCCAGGGCGTCGGCGCCCGCGTGGCGCGCAAGGAGGACGCGCGGCACCTGCACGGCAAGGGCCGCTTCGTGGCGGACATCGCCATGCCGGATCTGCAGGAAGTGGCGTTCCTGCGCAGCCCGGTGGCGCACGCCCGGCTGCTGTCGGTGACCAAGCCGTCCCGCCACGCCGGCGCGGTGATCGTGCGTGAAGACATGACGGCGGCCAGCGACATCGTCGCCGACTCCGCCTTTCCGTCCTACCAGCCCTCGGCACAGCCGCCGCTGGCCAGCAGCAAGGTGCGCTTCGTCGGCGAGCCGGTGGCGATGGCGTTCGCACCCACGCGCGCCGAGGCCGAAGACATCGCCGAGCAGATTGCCTTGTCGTTCGACGAACTGCCCGCGCTGGCCGATGTGAAGCAGGCGCGCCAGCTTGCCGGCGAGGTGCGCGTGCACGACCACTGGCGCGACAACACCTTCCTGACGCTCACCGCCGACAAGAACTTCGAGGCGCGTCAGCGCGAGGCCACGGTCGTGGTGCGCCGAGAGATCGACCTCGCGCGGCAGTGCATGGTGCCGATGGAAGGCAAGGCTGTGCTGGCCTACTGGGACCACCAGTTCGACCAGCTGGTGGTCTACAGCGCGACGCAGGTACCGCATATGATCCGCACAATCCTGGCCCACTGCCTGGGGCTGGAGCAGGAGCGCGTGCGGGTGATCTCGCCCGACGTGGGGGGCGCCTTCGGCTACAAGTGCGTGCTGCAGCAGGAAGAACTGTGCATCGCGTGGCTGGCGCTGACCTACAGGCGCCCGTTCCGCTTTATCGAGGACCGGCGCGAGCACCTGACCGCCGGCGCGAACTCGCGCGAGCACCACTACGACCTGACCGCGTATGCCGATGCGCGCGGCCGCCTGCTGGCGCTCGATGCAAAGATCGTGATCGATGGCGGCGCCTATTCGGTGTGGCCGTTCACCATCGGGCTGGAACCGGGGCAGGCGATCGGCAACCTGCCGGGGCCATACACGTTCGACGGCTACCGCTGCGAAACCACTTGCGTGGCGACGAACAAGCCGGGCTTTGTACCCTATCGCGGCGTGGCGCGTACCGGCGTCTGCTTTGCGATGGAGCTGATGATCGACGCCATCGCCCGCGAAGTGGGACGCGAGCCGTGGGAAGTCCGCTGCGAGAACCTCGTGCCGCCCGAGGCCATGCCCTATGTCAACGTCACCAACAAGCATTTCGACGGCGGCGATTACCCGGCCAGCGTACGCAAGGCCATGGAGATGATCGGCCTGCCCGCGATCCGCGCGCGCCAGAAGGCGGGGCCGCAGGGCAGAACCTATGTCGGCGTGGGTTTCGGCACCTACACCGAGCAATCGGCGCACGGCACCTCGGTGTTCGCCGCGTGGGGCACGCCGGTGATCCCGGGTTTCGATTCGGCAACGGTGCGCATCACGCCGGACGGCGGGCTGGAGGTGCGCGTGGGCGTGCATTCGCACGGGCAGGGCATGGAGACCACCTTTGCGCAGATTGCCAACGAGATCCTTGGCATCGATATCGCGCGGATCAAGGTCGTTCATGGCGATACCGGCCTGACGCCGTTCTCGACGGGCACGTATGCGTCGCGCTCGCTGGTGATGTCCGGTGGCGCGGTGTCGCGTGCCTGCAAGGCGCTGCTGCCCCGCCTGCTGAGAATCGGCGCGCATATGCTCGGCCAGCCGCAGGATGCTGCGGTGTTCCGAGATGGCGCCGTCGTGGCCGGGGATGCGGGCATTGCCGATATCGCGCGCATCGCCAACGCCTGGTACATCAACCCGCACCTGTTGCCGCCGGACGTCGACGCGCAGGGGCTGGAAGTCACGATGGGCTTCAAGCCCGCCGTCGATACCGGCAGCTTCACCTACGCCACGCATGCCGTAGCGGTGGAGGTCGATATCGACTCCGGCCACGTCGAGATCCTCGACTACGTAGTGGTGGAGGACTGCGGCACCATGATCAATCCGATGGTGGTGGAAGGGCAGACCTACGGCGGCGTGGCGCAGGGCATCGGCACCGCGATGTTCGAAGCCATGCACTACGACGGCAACGGTCAGCCGCTTGCGTCGACGCTGGCGGACTACATGCTGCCCGGGCCCACCGAGATCCCGTCGATCCGCATCCATCATTTCGAGACGCCGTCGCCGCATACGGAGTTCGGCGCCAAGGGCATGGGCGAGGGCGGGGCGATCGCGCCGCCGGCGGCCATCTTCAATGCCGTCAATGACGCGTTGCGCGATTTCGGCGTCGAGCTGAAGGAGACTCCGCTGACGCCGCGCAAGATCCTGGAAGCGCTGGATGCGGCAGAGGCCGATGCGCATAACCGGAAGGCTGCCTGACCGATGAAAGCCGTTGCATTTTCCTACCACGCGCCTGGCTCGCTGCCGGGGGCGCTGTCCCGCCTGGGCGCGGATACCGATGTATCCAAGGCCATGGGCGGCGGGCAATCGCTCGGGCCGATGCTGAACCTGCGCCTGACCCGGCCCGATACGGTGGTCGATGTGTCGGCGCTGCGCGAATTGGGCGACGTGATCGCAACCGCTGACGGCATCCGCATCGGCGCCTGCGTGACCCACGCGCAGATCGAGGACGGCGTGTTCGAACCGCTGCGCGGCACCCTGCTGCAGGCCGTTGCCGGCGGCATCGCCTACCGGGCGATCCGCAACCGCGGCACGGTTGGCGGCAGCCTTGCGCATGCCGATCCGGCCGCCGACTGGGTGGTGGCGATGACCGCGGTGGGCGCGCATATCGAGATCGCGTCCGCCGCCGGCACGCGCGAAGTGCCGATGGAATCGTTCATGCTCGGCGCCTACACCACGGTACTGGCCGATGGCGAGCTGATCGCGGCAGTGCGGGTGCCGCTGAAGACCGCGCACAGCCGCTGGGGCTACCAGAAGCTGTGCCGAAAGACCGGAGAATTCGCCGAGGCCAGCTGCGCCGCGTACTTCGACGCCAGCCGCCGCTTCGCCCGCATCGTGCTCGGCGCGCTGGACGGCCCGCCCATGGTGCTGCCCGGCCTGACGCGCGCCGTCGCGGCGCAGGGCGCGGCCGCGCTGACGGCCGATGCCGTCGCCGAAGCCGTCGCGCAAGCCGCGCCGGGCAAGGACGCGATCGACCGCAAGCTGTACCGAACCGTCGTGATGCGCTGCGTCACGCAACTGCTGAACTGAGGAGCGCGCCGTGCAGACCATCGAATTCACCGTCAACGGCCGCCGGGTGTCCGGCGCGTGCGCGGACCGGACGCACCTGGGCGACTACCTGCGCGACACGCATCGCCTGACCGGCACCCACCTTGGCTGCGAGCACGGCGTGTGCGGCGCCTGCACCGTGCTGGTGGACGACAAGCCGGTGCGCTCGTGCATCACCTTTGCCGCCGCCTGCCAGGGCGCCGACATCGTCACGGTGGAGGGCTACGAGGACGACGCGGTCATGGCCGATCTGCGCGCGGCCTTCAACCGGCATCACGCGCTACAGTGCGGCTACTGCACACCCGGGATGCTGGCCACCGCGCGCGATATCGTGCTGCGCCTGCCTGATGCCGACGAAGCGACCATCCGCCACGAGCTGTCGGGCAACCTGTGCCGCTGCACCGGCTATATGGGCATTGTCGCCGCGATCCGTTCGGTGCTGGACGCACGCCGCGCGGCCGCCGGCGTGATCGCACGGCACGCCAGCGCGGCCACCGCCACCGTGCCGTTCGAGGGCTTCACGGTCGCGGACGAGGTGCTCGGCTCGCAGCCGCATCTGGCGACGGCGGCCAGTGCCGAGCCGGAACGCTCGGCCGACCGCAAGGGCTGGTCGCGCATCGAAGGCGGCTTCGTCGTGCCCTATGCATTGGACGAGGTATGGGCCTTCATGGCGGACCTGCCGGCCGTGGCGGGCTGCCTGCCCGGCGCGGTGCTGACGGAAGTGGCCGGGGAGAAGGTCCGGGGCCATATCGCCATCAAGTTCGGCCCCATGTCGGCAAGGTTCGAGGGCGCCGCGCGCCTGCAGCGAGATGATGCGAACAAGCGCGGCATGCTGAAGGGTGCGGGACAGGACTCGCTCAGCAATTCCAAGGCGGCGGGCGATATCGCCTACCAGCTCAGGGCCTTGTCCACCGGCGAGACCGAAGTCGCGGTCGACCTGCAGTACTCGCTGCAAGGGCCGCTGGCCCAGTTCTCGCGCTCGGGGCTGGTGCGCGACTTCGTGCGGCGGATGATCGCCGACTTCGGCAGGTCGGTATCGCGCAGGATGGACCCCACGCTCTCCGATGCCGAGCGCAACCAGGCCGTGCGCCTGAACCCGGTGGCATTGTTCTTCGGCGTGCTGTGGGAGCGTCTGAAGCGCCTGTTCGGCGCCCGCTGAACAACGCTGGCCGGGGAGGCAGGGGCGAGGCGAGGGCTCCCTTGCCCGCCTCCCTTGCCCGCCTCCCTTGCCCGCCTTACCCCGGATGCACTACAACCAGTAGTGCGGTGGCAGTGGTCTTGCCGCCATTGGAGATCGCATGTGCGACATCAGCCGCATAGCGCGCGGTCTCGCCGTGCCGCAGCTTCTTCTCGTCGGCGCCGGCGCGCACCGTCATCGACCCGCCCAATACCGTCAGGTGTTCCTGCGTGCCGGCCTCATGCGGCTCGGAGGCGAGCACGCCGCCGGCCTGGATAGTCAGTTCATACCATTCGAAGCGCCCGGCCAGTTCGATCGGGCCGAGGATGCGCAGGTCGCAGCGGGTGTCGGGACTTTTCAGCGACGGGATTGCGTGCTGCTGGACCACCGTGATGCCGCCGCCGGGGCGCTCCGCGGCGCCGCCGGCGAGGAAGTCGGTCAGGCTCACGCCCAGCGCATTGGCCAGCCGCCACAACACTGCGACGGTCGGGTTGGCCAGGTTGCGTTCGATCTGCGACAGCATCGACTTGGATACGCCGGCGCGGCGCGACAGTTCGTCGAGCGACAGCCGCTGCTGCTGGCGCAGTGCCTGCAGCGCCAGGCCGACTGCCGGCGGGCCTTCGGCTTGCGGGGTCTGGGCCGGGGCTTGCGTCATGGATGGATGTTCGTTATATTGCGCAAAATGTTCGATATACAGAACATGTTCGATTTATCGATCGAATCCTAGCACATCCCCAGCACACCACTGCACATCACCGGGAGCCAGCCATGTCGAATGCCGAGGCATTCTACGCATCCATCCGCACCGAACTCGACGCGATCCGCGAGGCCGGGCTGTTCAAGCAGGAGCGCGTGATTGCCACGCCGCAGGGCGCGCGGGTGCGCACCACCGACGGCCGCGAGGTGATCAATTTGTGCGCCAACAACTACCTTGGACTGTCGTCGCACCCGCAAGTGATCGAGGCCGCGCACGAGGCGCTGCGAACGCATGGTTTCGGGCTGAGTTCGGTGCGCTTTATCTGTGGCACGCAGGACCTGCACAAGACGCTGGAGGCGCGGCTGTCGGCGTTCCTGGGCACCGAGGACACCATCCTCTATGGCTCGGCGTTCGATGCCAACGGCGGGCTGTTCGAGACGCTGCTGGGCGCCGAGGACGCGGTCATCAGCGATGCGCTCAACCATGCCTCGATCATCGATGGCATCCGCCTGAGCAAGGCGCGCCGCTACCGCTACCAGCACAACGACCTCGACGACTTGCGCGTGCAGCTGGAACAGGCGCGAGCGGATGGTGCGCGCTTCACGCTGGTGTTTACCGACGGCGCGTTCTCGATGGACGGCACCATCGCGCGGCTGGACGAGATGCGCGCGATCTGCGACGAGTATGGCGCGCTGCTGGGCATCGACGAATGCCACGCCACTGGCTTCCTGGGAGCGCGCGGGCGCGGCACGCATGAGCTGCGCGGCGTGTTCGGCAAGATCGACATCATCACCGGCACGCTGGGCAAGGCGCTGGGCGGCGCGTCCGGCGGCTTCACCAGCGCGCGCCAGGAAGTCGTGGCGCTGCTGCGCCAGCGCTCGCGGCCGTACCTGTTCTCCAATACCGTGGCGCCGGCGATCGTCGGGGCATCGATCGCGGTGCTCGATATCCTGGAAGGCAGCACCGAGCTGCGCGACCGGCTGGAACAGAACACGAAGTTCTTCCGCGCGGGGCTGGACCAGCTGGGCTTCGACGTCAAGGCGGGCGATCACCCCATCATCCCGATCATGGTCTACGACGCGGAGAAGGCGCAGCAGCTCGCGCAGCGGCTGCTGGAGCTGGGCGTGTACGTGGTGGGCTTCTTCTACCCGGTAGTGCCCAAGGGCCAGGCCCGCATCCGCGTGCAGATGAGCGCGCTGCATGACGAGGCCGCGCTGCAGGCGGCGCTGGATGCGTTCGGCCAGGCCGGCAGCGAACTGGGGCTGATCTGATGGCCGACGGCATTCCCAAAATCCTGATCGTCGGCGCCAACGGCCAGATCGGCTCGGAACTGGCGCTGGCGCTGGCCGAGCGCTACGGCCGCACCAGCGTCATCACCTCCGACGTGGTGCCGACCGGGCGGCATGTGCACATCACGCACGAGATGCTCAACGCCACCGACCGCGGCGATCTGTGCACCGTGGTCGAGCGCCATGGCATCACGCAGGTCTACCTGCTGGCGGCGGCGCTGTCGGCTACCGGCGAGAAGGCGCCGCAGTGGGCGTGGAACCTGAACATGACGAGCTTGCTCAACGTGCTGGAGCTGGCGCGGCAGACCGGGCTGGAACGCGTGTTCTGGCCCAGTTCGATCGCGGCGTTCGGTCCGACCACGCCAACCGTGGATACGCCGCAGAAGACCGTGATGGAGCCGACCACCGTCTATGGCATCTCCAAGCAGGCGGGCGAGGGCTGGTGCCGCTGGTACCACGCCAACCACGGCGTGGACGTGCGCAGCGTGCGCTATCCGGGGCTGATCTCGCACAAGACGCCGCCGGGCGGCGGCACCACGGACTATGCGGTAGACATCTTCCATGCGGCGGTGAAGGGCGAGCCCTACACGTGTTTCCTGAAGGAAGATGAGGCCCTGCCGATGATGTACATGCCCGACGCGCTGCGCGCCACCATCGAACTGATGGAGGCACCGGCGGAACGGCTGAGCGAGCGCGGCAGCTACAACATCGCGGGCACCACCTTCACGCCCGCGCAGATCGCCGCGGCGATCCGCAAGCATGTGCCGGACTTCGAGATCCGCTACGAGCCCGACTACCGCCAGGCGATCGCGCAAGGCTGGCCCGATTCGATCGACGATTCGGTGGCGCTCGCGGACTGGGGCTGGAAGGCGCAGTACGGCCTGGAGGAAATGGTCGCGGACATGCTGGCCAACCTGAGGGCGACGCTGGCTGCCTGAGCGCTACGGCACGGCAGCGTCGATCGCGATCCGCACACCTTCGCTGCCGACTGCCAGCGGACCGCTGCGCCCGATCAGGTCGCCCGACTGAGGCATGGCGTTTCCGCTCGCGGAAATGCGCGCTTCCACCACCACCTGCGTGTGTGCCGACAGCTTGCGGTCAGGCCGCATTGCCATCCCATCGTCCAGCGTGAACATCAGCGGCAGGTCGCGCGCCTGCCGGCGCACCACCGCCAGCGGCATGCGCGAGCCGTCGGCTGGCAGGGCGTAGACGAAGAGGGTGTCGCCCGGCTGCGGCGTGTGCCCGGCCTTTTCGCTGAGCGTGACCATGCCGGTAATCTTCGTTGGCTGCGCAGCGGACGTGCCGCGCGCCGCGGCGAGATTGGCAGAAACGCGCGCCGCAGTCTGCGAATCCGGGGGCAGCAGCCGGTGCAGGTGTTCCCAGTAGCCGATCGCCGCCTGCGTGTCGCCGCGTTCCGCCGCCGCGCTGGCCGCAAGTGCCAGGGCCTTGGGGTCATCCGGATCCAGCGCCAGCGCCCGCCTGATCTCAGCCATGGGCCGGCCTTGGAGCGAGCCGTTGTTGAGGCTGGCCAGCACGTCGGCGTAATCGGATCGCAGCGATGCCACCTCGGGCGCCAGCTCGACGGCGCGGGCGTAGGCCGCGGCCGCATCGGCATACCGCTCCAGCACGCTGTAGGAGCGCGCCAGCATGGCCCAGCCTTCGGGATCGGCCGGGGCTTCGCGCAGCCGCTGCGCCAGCTGGTTGACCATGCCTTCGACCTGCGCGCCGCTGAGCTGGTGCTGGCTGCCGCCGGCTTGCGGCATGTCATCGGCGCGCCAGAGCGCGACCGGGTTGCCCAGGTGCAGGTAGAGCAGGATGGCGGCGCTTGGCAACGCTGCCAGCAGCGCCGCGGCCAGCATCGGAGAAGTGCTGGCGCGGTGCGCGCCGGTGGCGGTGTCGGCGGCTTCATCCAGCAGCCGGCGGCCGAGTTCGTCTCGGGCTTCGGCATGCCGGGTTGCGCTCAGCGTCCCGGTGCGCAGGTCGGCGTCGAGTTCGCGCAACTGGTCGCGGTACAGGTCGACCAGCAGCGTGTGCTCCGGCGTGCCAGGGTCAGGCATGGCGTGGCGGCGCAGCAGCGGCCACAGTAGCCCGGCCATGGCGGCGGCGATCAGCGCGGCGGCGAGCAGCCAGAAGGTCGTCATGGTTGTCGGGGGGCGGAGGGATCGGCGGAGTCGTTGAGCAGGCTTTCCAGGTCGCGCCGCGCGCCATCGTCGAGTGCGGCGCCCATGCCGCGATGACGTGCGCGGGACCGCACGATCGCCCATGCGACGCCGGCTACCAACAGCAGCGGACCAAACCACAACAGCCACGTCAGCGGCCGCAGCGGCGGCTTGTACAGCACGAAGTCGCCATAGCGCTGCACCAGGTAGTCCTTGACTGCCTGGTCGCTGGCGCCGCCGCGCAACTGCTCGCGGATCTGGTGGCGCAGGTCGACGGCCAGGTCGGCGTTGGAATCGGCCAGCGTCTGGTTCTGGCACACCAGGCAGCGCAGTTCATTGGACAGCGCATGCACGCGCGCATCGAGCTCGGCCTCGGTCGGCGCGGCAGCCGCCAGCATCGGCAGGCAGCATAGCCACAATGCAAGCGCAGCGCATAGCCTACGCATGACCGCCTCCCGCCTGCAGTCGCTCGATCAGCGGGATCAGCTTCTGCTCCAGCACCTCGCGCGTGACGGGGCCGACCTGGCGGTAGCGCACCACGCCCTGCTGGTCGATGACAAAGGTCTCGGGCACGCCATAGACGCCGTAGTCGATGCCGACGCGCCCGTCGGCGTCGACCAGCGATGCCGTGTACGGATTACCGAGCCGCTGCAGCCAGTCGCGCGCGGCGCCGGCCTCGTCCTTGTAGTTCAGGCCGTAGAGCGGCACCGGCGCGCGCGCGGCGAAGTCGACCAGCACCGGGTGCTCGGTGCGGCAGGCCGCGCACCACGAGGCCCACACGTTCAGCAGCCACACCTTGCCGCGCATGTCAGCGGAAGCCAGCGTGCGGCCTTCCGGCTCCAGCAGTGGCAGCGTGAAGGCCGGCGCGGCCTTGCCGACCAGCGGCGAAGGCAGCTCGCGCGGATCGTGACGCAGCCCCGCCGCCAGCGCGACGGCCAGCGCGAGGAAGGCGGCGAGCGGCAGCAGGAAGCGGGTCATGCCGGCGTCTCCTCGTGCGTGGAGGCAAGCGCGGGGGCCGCGGGCGCATTCGTCGGTGCCGGAGCGGAGTCGGCCGCGACGCGGCGGCGCAGCCGGTAGCGCTTGTCGCACGCGGCCAGCAGGCCGCCCAGCGCCATCAGCACGCAGCCCGCCCAGATCCAGTCGACGAAGGGCTTGACGTGGATGCGCACGGCCCAGGCGCTGCCGTCGACATTCTCGCCCAGCGCCACGTACAGGTCGCGCGTCAGGCCGCTGTCGATCGCGGCCTCGGTGGTCGGCATGTCCTGGCTGCGGTAGATGCGGCGCTCGGGATAAAGCACTGCCACGCGCTTGGCGTCGCGCGATGCGGTCAGCGTGCCGCGCAGCGCGTCGTAATTGGGGCCGGCGGCCTGCCTCACGCCGGCGAAGCGGAAGTCGTAGCCGCCGACACTGACGGTATCGCCCGCGCGCATCGGCAGTTCGCGCAGGCTTTCCTGCCCGGTGACCAGCGTCACGCCCGCGATGAAGAGGCCGACGCCGGCGTGCGCCAGCAGCATGCCCCAGTAGCCGGGCGCGAGCTGGCGCAGTGCGCCAATCCACTGCCCCTGCTGGTGGCGCAGGCGTGCCGCCAGGCTCGCCACCGCGCTCAGCACGCACCAGGCCGCCAGCAGCAGCCCCAGCCCGGTCATGGCGGAGGCATTGCGCAGTACCAGCAGCAGCCCCAGGCCGATGGCCACGCTGGCGATGCCGGCCCAGCGCAGCCGCCGCGCCATGTCGGGCAGGCTGCCATGGCGCCAGCGCGCCAGCGGCGCGGCGCCCATCAGCAGCACCGCGGGTGCCATCAGCGGCACGAACACCTGCTCGAAGTAGGCGGGGCCGACCGAGATCTTGCCCAGCCCCAGCACATCGACCAGCAGCGGGTAGAGCGTGCCGAGCAGCACCGTGGCTGCCGCCACCGCCAGCAGCACGTTGTTGGCCAGCAGCAGCGATTCGCGCGAGATCGCGGCAAACTCGACACGCCGCGACAAGCGCGGCGCGCGCCACGCGTACAGCGCCAGCGCGATGCCGGTGACCAGGCCGAGCAGGGCCAGGATAAAGATGCCGCGCCTGGGATCGACCGCGAACGCGTGCACCGAGGTCAGAACGCCGGAGCGGACCAGGAAGGTGCCGAGCAGGCTCAGCGAGAACGTGAAGATCGCCAGCAGCACGGTCCACGCTCGGAATGCGCCGCGCTTCTCCGTGACGGCCAGCGAATGCATCAGTGCGGTCCCGGCCAGCCACGGCATGAACGAGGCGTTCTCGACCGGATCCCAGAACCACCAGCCGCCCCAGCCCAGTTCGTAATACGCCCACGCGCTGCCCAGCATGATGCCCAGCGTCAGGAAGGCCCACGCCACCGTGGTCCACGGCCGCGACCAGCGCGCCCAGGCGGCATCGACACGCCCGGCCAGCAGCGCCGCCACGGCAAAGGCGAAGGTCACCGAGAAGCCGACATAGCCCATGTAGAGCAGCGGCGGGTGGAATACCATGCCGGGATCCTGCAGCAGCGGATTGAGGTCGCGCCCCGCCATCGCCGGCGGCAGCAGCCGCACGAAGGGGTTGGAGGCAAACAGCAGGAACAGCAGGAAGCCTGCGCTGATCGCGCCCATCACGCCCAGCACGCGCGCCACCGCGGCCAGCGGCAGCTGGCGGCTGAAGCTCGCCACCGCCAGCGACCACAGCGCCAGCATCAGCGTCCACAGCAGCATCGAACCTTCATGCCCACCCCATACCGCCGCAATGCGGTAGGCAAGCGGCAATGCGCTGTTGGCGTTGGCGGCGACATAGCGCACGCTGAAGTCGTTGGCGACGAAGCTCCATGTCAGCGCCGCGAACGACAACGCCACCAGCGCGCATTGCACGCGCGCCGCCGGCCGCGCCACCGCCATCCACCCCAGCCTGCCGTGCGCCGCGCCCGCCAGCGGCACGGCTGTCTGCACCAGCGCGACCAGCAGCGCGACGATCAGCGCGAAGTGCCCCAGTTCGGCGATCATCGGGGTGCTCCCTGCACCGGCGAGCCGGCCATGCGGCGGTTCACCTGTTCAGCCTGCTTCAGCGCATCGGCGGCTTCGGGCGGCATGTAGTTCTCGTCATGCTTGGCCAGCACCTCGCTGGCGATGAAGGTGCCGTCGGCTTCCAGCTTGCCGCGCGCGACCACGCCCTTGCCCTCGCGGAACAGGTCGGGCAGCAGGCCGCGGTAGAGCACCGGGACCTGCCGCGCGGTGTCGGTGACGACGAAGCGCACGGTCATGCCGTCGCCTTCGCGCCGGATCGAGCCGGGTTCGACCAGTCCGCCAAGCCGGAAGCTGCGCGCCACCGGCGCCTCTTGCGCGGCCACCTGGCTCGGGCTGAAGAAGAACACCAGGTTGGAGCGGAATGCATTGAGCACCAGCGCCAGCGCGATGCCGCCGCAGGCCAGGGCCGCGGCGAGCATGCCGAAGCGGCGCTGGCGCGGCGTCATCGGCCCGTGCCGGCCTGCTTCGCGCTGATGCGGCAGCGGCGCGCCAGCAGCACCAGTTCCAGCGCCAGCAGCAGCGCGCTCATGCCGAACGCCCCGGCGATGAAGATGCCATGAACGCCATATGGCTGCACATGCTGCAACAGCGACGACAGGTTCATGATGTTTCTCCGCTGGCTGACGGTGTGGCGCACGGCGCTTCGCCGCGTTCGCGCAGGATGCAGCGCACGCGCACCAGCGCCACGGCGATGGTGTACATCCAGCACGCCAGCGTCATCAGCAGCATGCCGGCCAGCATAGTGGCGGCCATTGACGGTGCCGCAGTCAGGCTGACCGAAGCGCCCTGGTGCAGCGTGTTCCACCACTGCACCGAGAAATAGATCACCGGGATATTGACCACGCCCACCAGCGCCAGCACCGCGCAGGCGCGCTCGGCGCGGCGCGGCTCGTCGATGGCGGATTCCAGCGCGATAAAGCCTAGGTACAGGAACAGCAGGATCAGCTCGGAGGTCAGCCGCGCATCCCAGACCCACCACGTGCCCCATGTCGGCTGGCCCCACAGCGCACCGGTCCACAGCGCCAGCGCGGTGAACAGCGCGCCGGTTGGCGCCAGTGCCGAGGCCATCATCGACGACAGCCGTGTGCGCAGCACCAGCGCCAGCGCGCAGTAGCCGGCCATGACCAGGTAGATGAACATCGACATCCATGCCGCCGGCACGTGGATGAAGATGATGCGGTAGACCTCGCCCTGCTGCGCGTCGGTCGGCGCCACGGCAAAGCCGACATACAAGCCGGCGAGGGCGAACACCGCCGCCGCGGCGAAGAACCACGGCGCCATGCGTCCGGCCAGCGGATAGAAGCGCACCGGCGCGGCATAAGCCATCCAGCGGCCGGCGCTACGTGCGTGCGGCGTCTGGGCGGTGCGCAGCGAGGGCAGGGGCTGGCTCATGCCGGTGTCTCCATGGCGATGCGCAGCCCGGCGGCAGTGGCCAGCGGGCACAGGAACAGCGACAGCGCCAGGCATGCGCCCAGCAGCGAGAACTGCGGCACCACGTCGAGCCCGGCGTCGGCGGCCGCCGCGGCGCTGGCGCCGAACACCAGCACCGGCACGCACAGCGGCAGCACCAGGATACACAGCAGCACCGCGCCGCCGCGCACGCCCAGCGTCAGCGCGGCACCCACCGCGCCGATCAGGCTCAGCGCCGGCGTGCCGACCAGCAGCGAGGCTGACAGCAGCAGCGATGCATTCCACGGCAGGCCGTATTGCTGCGCCAGCACCGGTGTCAGCAGCAACAGCGGCAGGCCGCTGGTCAGCCAGTGCGCAGCGATCTTGGCCAGTACCAGCAGCGCCAGCGGATGCGGCGACAGCAGCAGCTGGTCGAGGCTGCCATCCGCGTGCTCCTGCGCGAACAGCCGCGACAGCGACAGCATCGACGCCAGCAGCGCCGTGACCCACAGGATCCCGGGCGCCAGCGCGCGCAACTGCTGCGGCTCGGGACCGATCGCCAGCGGGAACAGGCTCGCCGCGATGACAAAGAACACCACGCTGCCGAGCAGGCTGCCACGCCGGCGCCAGGACAGCGACACGTCGTGCGCGACGATGGCGGCCAGGGCGCGGGTCATGCCACCGGCTCCAGCCGCAGCACCGAGCCGCCGGCGCGCAGCAACTGGTGGGTGGCGATCACCGCCATGCCGCCGGCCGCCAGGTGCGCGTCGAGTTGCGCATCGAAGCGCGCGCAGGCGTCGGCATCCAGCGCCGCCACCGGTTCGTCGAGCAGCCACAGCGCGCGCCGCGCCAGCGACAAACGCGCCAGCGCCACGCGCCGCCGCTGCCCTTGCGACAGCGCGCGCACCGGCGCGTGCGCGACACGCTCCAGCGCCTGCGCGGCCAAAGCGCTGGCGACCGCGCCGGCCGCGTCGCTGCCGGCCATGCGCGCGGCAAAGCGCAGGTTTTCAGTCGGGCTCAGGTCCGGGTCGATGCCATTGGCATGGCCGACATAGGCCAGCGCCTGCAGGTAGGCCGGATCGCCGGCGCGCACCGGCCGGCCGTGCCAGTGCAGCTCGCCTTCGTCCGGCACGGCGAGGCCGCACAGCACGCGCAGCAGGCTGGTCTTGCCGCTGCCGTTGGCGCCCAGGACTTGCAGCAGGGAGCCGGGAGACAGCGCCAGGTCGATGCCGCGCAGCACCGGTCGGCCGGCGCGCGACAGGCCGAGCCCTTCACCGCTCAGTGCGGGCGCGGCGTCTGGCCGGACGGGCCGGGCGGCGGGTGGCAGCACGCGTCATTTCTCCTCGGCCTTGGATACGTCCGGCAGGTGGTGCGCGATACCCTTGTGGCAGTCGATGCAGGTCTTTTCCTTGTTGGCCAGGTAGGTCGAGTGCATGGCCTGCGCGCGCGGGCTCTGGCGCGTGAAGTCCATCGACTGGTAGTCATGGCAGTTGCGGCATTCCAGCGAATCGTTGGCCTTGAAGCGGGCCCACTCGTGCTGCGCCAGCGTGAGCCGGTGCGCCTGGAACTTCTCGCGCGTGTCGACGGTGCCGAAGACCTTGGCCCAGACCTCCTTGGAAGCCTGCATCTTGCGGGCCATCTTGTCGGTCCAGTTGTGCGGCACGTGGCAGTCCGAGCATTTGGCGCGAACGCCGCTGCGGTTGGTGAAGTGGATGGTGCCCTGCAGTTCCTGGTAGACGTTGTCGCGCATCTCGTGGCAGCCGGTGCAGAACTGCTCGGTGTTGGTCAGTTCCAGCGCGGTGTTGAACGCGCCCCAGAACACCAGGCCGGCAATAAAGCCGCCCAGCGTCAGGAAGCCCAGGCTGAAATGCGCACTGGGCCGGTTGATGGTCCGCCAGTAGCGCTTGAGCAGGTCGAGCATGGCGCGCATCCGCAATGAGGTTGATGTCGTGGCCGTGCGCTGCTATTTGGCCGCTCCCTTGGTGTCGGCCGCTCCTTTGGCGCCGGGCTTGCGCTTGAGCATCTGCTCGACATCGATGAAGGTATTGCCCACCAGCGGCTTGGCGTCTGCCTGCGGCACGTGGCACTGCGTGCAGAAATAGCGGCGTGGCGACACGTCGGCCAGCACGTTGTTGTCGCGGTCCATGTAATGCGTGATGCTGACCGGGATCGCCTGGGTCTCTTCGGTACGGGTGCGCGCGTGGCAGAACATGCAGCGGTTGAAGTCCTTGTCGACCTGGTAGCCGTCGATCTTGTGCGGGATCGTCGGCGGCTGCATGGTGTAGTTGCGGTTGCGGCGGAGGTCCTTGTTCTCGGTCGGGTACAAGATCGGCGCCTTGGTTTCGTTGCCGATGGGCGTGGACCCGCGCATGGTATCCACCAGCCCCTGCTGCTGCTGCTGCTGCTGCTGCTGCTGCTGCTGCGCGCGCGCCGGCGGCGGCAATGCCGCCAGCACTGCCAGCAGCAGCGAGGACAAGGCCAGCAGTGGCATCCAGGATCGACTCGGTTTCATGGCGTCTCCTGTTGTATCGGCCGCGCTAGACCTTGACGATCTTGACCGCGCACTTCTTGAAGTCGGTCTGCAGCGAGATCGGGCAGGTCGCGTCCAGCGTCACCTTGTTGATCAGCTGGCTGGCGTCGAACCACGGCACGAACACCAGCCCGCGCGGCGGCGCGTCGCGCCCGCGGGTTTCCAGGCGCGAGCGCATGCGCCCGCGCCGCGATACCACTTCCACTTCCACGCCGCGGCGCAGGCCCATGGCCTTCGCGTCCTCGGGGTGCATGAACACCACCGCGTTGGGGAAGGCGCGGTACAGCTCGGGCACGCGGCGCGTCATCGAGCCGGAATGCCAGTGCTCCAGCACGCGCCCCGTGACCAGCCAGTACGGATACTCCTTGTCGGGCGATTCGGCTGGCGGCTCGTAGGGCAGGGCGAAGATCACCGCCTTGCCGTCGGGGTTGCCATAGAACTGGTAGCCGGTGCCGGCCTTCACGTAGGGATCGCTGCCTTCGCGGTAGCGCCAGCGGGTTTCCCTGCCGTTGACCACCGGCCAGCGCAGGCCGCGCGCCTCATGGTAGGCGTCGAACGGCGCCAGGTCGTGGCCATGGCCGCGGCCGAAGCTGGCGTATTCCTCGAACAGCCCCTTCTGCACGTAGAAGCCGAAGGCCTTGGCCTCGGCGTTGTTGTACTCGGCGTTGACTTCCTTGAGCGGGAACTTGTCGACCTGCCCGTTGCGGTAGAGCACGTCGAACAGGGTCTTGCCACGGTATTCCGGCTTCTTCGCGATCAGGTCGGCGGGCCAGACGTCCTCCACCTTGAAGCGCTTGGAAAACTCCATCAGCTGCCACAGGTCCGAGCGCGCCTCGCCCGGCGCGTCGACCAGCTGGTGCCAGAATTGCGTGCGGCGCTCGGCATTGCCGTAGGCGCCTTCCTTCTCGACCCACATCGCGCTGGGCAGGATCAGGTCCGCCGCCAGCGCGGTGACTGTGGGGTAGGCTTCCGACACCACGATGAAGTTGGCAGGATTGCGGTAGCCCGGCAAGCCTTCTTCCATCAGGTTGGCCGCCGCCTGCATGTTGTTGTTGACCTGCACCCAGTAAGCATTGAGCTTGCCGTCCTTGAGCATGCGGTTCTGCAGCACGGCGTGGTAGCCCGGCTTGTCGGGAATGGTGCCCGCCGGCAGCTTCCAGATGCGCTCGGCTTCTTCGCGGTGCTTGGGATTGGTCACCACCATGTCCGCCGGCAGCCGGTGCGAGAAGGTGCCCACCTCGCGCGCGGTGCCGCACGCCGACGGCTGCCCGGTCAGCGAGAACGGGCTGTTGCCCGGCGTGGCGATCTTGCCGGTCAGCAGGTGCAGGTTGTAGACCATGTTGTTGGCCCAGCTGCCGCGCGTATGCTGGTTGAAGCCCATGGTCCACAGCGACATCACCTTGATGTTGGGATCGGCATAGAGCTCGGCCAGCTGGTCGAGCTTGGCCTTGGGCACGCCCGACAGCTTGCTGACGGTGTCTGCATCGTACTTGGCCACGAAGCGCGCGAAATCATCGAACGTGATCGGGCGCGAGGCGCCGGGGTCGGCCGCGTTCTTGGCCGCCTTCTGCAGCGGATGCTCCGGGCGCAGCCCATAGCCGATGTTGGTCACGCCCTCCTTGAAGACCGTGTGCTTGTTGACGAAGTCCTTGTTGACCTTGTTGTTCTTGATGATGTAGTGGGCGATGTAGTTCATCATCGCCAGGTCGGTCTGCGGCTTGAAGATGACCGGGATGTCGGCCAGGTCGAAGGAGCGGTGCGTGAAGGTCGACAGCACCGCCACGCGGGTCTTCGGATAGCTCAGGCGCCGGTCGGTGATGCGGGTCCACAGGATGGGATGCATCTCGGCCATGTTCGAGCCCCACAGCACGAAGGCATCTGCGGCCTCGAAATCGTCATAGCAGCCCATCGGCTCGTCCATGCCGAAGGTGCGCATGAAGCCCTGCACCGCGGAGGCCATGCAGTGGCGCGCATTGGGATCGATGTTGTTGGAGCGGAAGCCGGCCTTGTAGAGCTTGGACGCGGCATAGCCTTCCCAGACGGTCCACTGGCCGGAGCCGAACATGCCCACCGCGGTCGGGCCCTTCTCTTTCAGCACGCGCTTGAACTGGTGCTCCATCTCGTCGAAGGCGCGCTCCCACGTGACCGGCGCGAATTCGCCGTTCTTGTCGTACTTGCCGTTCTTCATGCGCAGCAGCGGCCTGGTGAGCCGGTCCTGGCCGTACATGATCTTCGACAGGAAATAGCCCTTGACGCAGTTCAGCCCCTTGTTGACCTCGGCCTGCGGGTCGCCGTTCGTGGCCACGACCTTGTTGTCCCTGACCGCCACCGTGACCCCGCAGCCGGTGCCGCAGAAGCGGCACGGCGCCTTGGACCATTTCAGCCTGGTCATGTCGCTGTCGGTGACAAAATTCGCGGCCCCCGCGGGCAGCGTGACGCCGGCCACCGATGCCGTCGCGGCGACGGCGGTCTGCTTGATGAAATCGCGGCGGGAGATGTTCATCTTGCGCCCTCCTCGTAGATGGTCTCGCTCATGGCTTCGGCGTCTTCGTTGTGCTGGTAGACAAGCGCGGCCGACAGCACGCCGGGGAGCTGGTGGAGGTAGGTGAGGTGCGCGGCAATGGCGCGCGAAGTGGGCGCTTCGATGGTGACCACGAGCTTGCCCGCATCGCTGGCGGCGTGGACCTCTGCGCCGGTGAGGGACTCGATGGCGCTGCGCACCTGCGCCACGCTGGCCGGATGCGCGTGCACGACGATGCCGGCAATATGCCACTCGTCACTGGCTGGCAGCGGCTGGATGGGGATTGCACATCTGGCTGCGGGCATGCGGAACCTCCGGTTCAATGCCGTTTCAGTCTGTGCTGCAGCTTGTTTTTATCTTGCAACATCGCGCCAATGGCGCGCCGCGCGTTCAGTGCGTTGGGGGGCCGCTGACCAGCTGGGTCATCCAGACAATGAACCCATAGCCTGCCACGATGATGACGGAAAGCACCGGCACCATCACGGCGGTCAGGAACAGGAAGCTGCGCAGTTCTTCCTTCTTGCGCTGCGGATCTTGGACTTCCCCGGTTTCCATCATGGCTCGACGTAATCGGTGAACATGGTCAGGGGCAAGGCACCTGATGCGTAACACCATTAAAGGAAGCTAGGCCGAAGGTGTCAAGACTGCACTCGTGCGGCGTTCTGGCGGCTTATGCATGTCCTGTGCAATGTCTGTGCAGTTCGCGGCGTATTGCTGGGTCGTCGCCCCGGGGAGGCCTACAGGCCAAGGCCATCCGCGCTTCCGATACCCGGCTCGATCGAACGCGATAGAACGGGCGGCCGCGCCGCCCGTGTGGCGCGCCTACTGGTAAGTCACCACCATCATCAAGCCATCCGGCTTGCCGCGTTGCGCGCCAGGCTGGCTGCGGAACACGGGTTCCATGTGCAACTTCGCCGTCGCGACATGCGCACGCGCGCCGGCCCGCACCGGCCGCGCAGGCACTGGCGCCGCGACCGTCCGCCCCGAAGCGTCGACGCAGCGCGCCTGCACATGTGCCGCTGTTGGCGTGAAGGCACACGACGGATTCGCGATGGCGCCGCGAAACGTTATCGTGCCGGTCTGTGCCGCCGCGACGCCGCCCAGCGCCAGCGCCAGGACTCCACCCGCTATCAGTTGCCCGGTGATGCTGGGAACTTTCCCGCTTCGATTTATGGATCTCATGTCATCACTCCGCTGTCGGTGTAGTGCGATGCAAGCCCCCGGGCGATGCGGTGCTGCCACTGCACGGCCGGAAGGGACAGTGCATGCGCTATCTGATGTTAGTGGCCGCAATAGCAATTTCTTGAGATTTGGAACAATGCTGTGACCATTGTTCCGTCGAGCGGGGCGCAGGGCGCGACGGCGCCCTGCGTGGATTCAGCCGGCCTCGGTGTCTTACCGCACGATCAGGCGCGAGCGGGCGAAACCGGCATGCGTGCGCAGCGCCTGCATCAGTTGCTCGGACGGCACGCGGTCGAGATCGGTCACCACATAGCCGGTGGTGCCGCGTGTCTGCAGGTGCTGGCCGGTGATGTTGACCCCCTCCTGCGCCAGCAGCGTATTGAGCGCGGCCAGCGCACCCGGCGCGTTGCCGTGCACGTTGAGCAGTCGCGCCGGTGCCTGCAGCGGCCCCGGATCGACCTCGGGGAAGTTCACCGCACCGATGGTGCCGCCGGTCGCCAGGAAGTGCGCCAGCTTGGCTGCGACCTCGGCGCCGATATTTTCCTGCGCCTCTTCGGTGCTGCCGCCGACGTGCGGAGTCAGCAGCACGTTGGGCAGGTTCTGCAGTTCGCTGACGAACGGATCGTTGTTGGTCTTGGGCTCTTGCGGGAACACGTCGATGGCGGCGCCGCCCAGGCGTTTCTCGCGCAGCGCCGCGGCCAGCGCGGCAATGTCGACCACGCTGCCGCGCGAGGCATTGATCAGGATCGCGCCGGGCTTGAACGCCGCCAGCACGCTCGCATCGATCATGTTCTTGGTGCGCGGCGTGGCCGGGACATGCAGAGTCACCACCTCGGCCTGCGACACCGCTTCTTCAAGCGAGCCCGCGGCACGCGCGGAGCCGTGCGACAGCCGCGCCAGCACGTCGTAGTAAACCACGCGCATGCCCATCGACTCGGCCAGCACGCCGACCTGCGAGCCGATATTGCCGTAGCCGACGATGGCGATGGTCTTGCCGCGCGCCTCGAAGGCGCCGCTGGCGCCCTTGGCCCACTTGCCGGCATGCGCCAGCGTGTTTTTCTCCGGGATCCGGCGCAGCAGCATCACCGCTTCGGACACGACCAGCTCGGCCACCGAGCGCGTGTTGGAAAAGGGCGCGTTGAATACCGGGATGCCCGCGTGCGTGGCGGCTTCCAGGTCGACCTGCGAGGTGCCGATGCAGAAGCACCCGATCGACAGCAGGTCCGGGGCGCTGCGGATATCGTCGCCGCGCAGGTGCGTGGCCGAGCGGATGCCGACCACGTCATGGCTGGCCAGTACCTCGCGCAATTCAGGACCGGCCAGTGCGCCGGTACGGCGCTCGACCTGCAGGCCGGCTTCAGCCAGCCGTGCGGTGGCGCTTTGATGGATGTTCTCGAGCAGGATCGCAGTGGTCACGTTCGTCTTCCGCCTGGAGGGATGGGTATACCCTCTATTCTGCGCGCAAAACGGCACCGGACCCGGGGAGTCCCTGCTGCCGGCAATGACACCGGCAATGACGCCGGCGTTGTCACCGGCACGCCTGGGGCAACGCGCCCGTGCGTTGCCCCGTGCCGGCTCAGCGCGAGCGGCGCGAGTCGCCGCCGAGCGGGTCGACGATGATCATGGTCTGGCGCAGTACGCCGCCGTCATCGAAGTAGGCGCTGAAATGCGCGGACTGCAGGCCGTCCTTGTACATCCGCCACGACCACGCTTCGCGCTTCATCAGGGGATAGTACTGGATGGGTTCGCGGGGCAGGCCGAAATGCTCCTGCACGTCCTTCTTGGTCCAGACATTGACCTGGGCGCGGTAGACCTCCGTTTCGGTCAGCATCTGGCGGTAGCTGGTGAGCCTGCCGCCGGCATCGAAATCGGCGGCGTAGACCTCGTGGCCGAAGGGTTGGCGCGACCACAGCCAGCGGGTGGTGCCGTCGGCCAGGCGGAAGGTCTCGGTGGGTGGCCCGAAAGTCTGGCGCACGGTACTTTCCGGGCTGCCGATCAGCTTCTGGCCGGTCTGTACGGGCTGCAGCGTGGTGCAGCCTCCGAGCGTGCCGGCCAGCCATGCGGCCGCGC
This sequence comes from Cupriavidus oxalaticus, assembly GCF_038900635.1. Taxonomy (GTDB): domain Bacteria; phylum Pseudomonadota; class Gammaproteobacteria; order Burkholderiales; family Burkholderiaceae; genus Cupriavidus; species Cupriavidus oxalaticus_B. The sequence goes on from NZ_JAYMRX010000008.1 coordinate 63,761, forward strand.
ACAGGCGGCCGGCCAGCCGAAGTTGCATGCGAAGCTGCATGGCGTTCTCCTGCGGGCGTCATGCCCGCATCCGCCATTCTCCGACCAGTGCGACGGCAGGCGCAAGGTATCCGGCGTGCCGTGACGCCGGGCGCCGCCGGGACGATCAGCAGCGGCCCTTCTTGGCCTGCCCCGGCGGGCAGAAGGACTCATTGCCGTACGCGTCGACGCGGCAATTGCCCTTCTTGGCCTGGCCCGGCGGGCAGCCGGGACCGCCGCCGCCATAGGTGTCATACGGTGCGACCACGCAGCCGCCGAGCAGGACGGTACAGGCAGCGAGCAAGGCGAGGACTGGTTTCATTGATTTTTCCTTATTGTGGGGATCCGGATGCGCCCGAGGATAATGCTTCGGCCTGTCGTCAATTGTAAGGAATCGTGAGCACGCAAGCCGCGCGCGGGCGCCGGAGAGGATGCTGCGCAGGCGTGCGGGGATATCCCCGCACACGGCGCTACGGCAGGTGCCGGCCGGGCGGCAGGGCCGCCGGCGCGCCGTTGGGCCGCGCGGCCTGGCTCGCCGAGCCTTGCCGGCGCGCCATGCCAGCCCTGGCCTGCCCGGAACCGCGAGGCGCAGCCAGCCGGCGGTCGCCGTCGATGCGCTCCGCCGGCGCGGAGAATGCCCCGATCCTGACGGGCTCCCCCATGCCGCCGGTGACGTGCTGCGCCTGGGCGATGCCGGAGGCCGCGGCCAGCAGCGCGGCGGTAACAAGGGAAAGGGCGGGGAAGCGAGGCATGGAAGGTTCCGGTCGTCGGTGCCGTACGGCGCGCAAGCGATGTGTCGCGGCTTCGTGCAGGCGGCGGGAGCATAGCCGAGCTCCCGGGGGCATGTGTGTAATCGATTGTTATCCGGCGGCCATCAGGCTCCTCTCATTCGGAGTTGTTTCGAGCGAGGGCGAATTACTCCGGCACTGACTTGACCGGCAACGACCAGTCTTTGTTATCAGTCATCCTATAACATTATGGCAAATCGCCAAATGAAGGTCCTGGCCAAGGCTAAGGGATAACGCTGACCGTCCTTGCGGCGAATATCGGCAAGGCATTGCGCGCTAAGGCGCTTGCGCCAGGTTTGCCCCGGGTAATCCCCAGCACAATCTTTGCCGCAACCTCGTACAATGTTGTACGACAACGTATTACACAAGCCAGCGGAGACCAATATGCGCGAGAACCGGATCCGGAAGATGTGGGCGGCAGGCCAGGCCGTGGTGAATGGCTGGCTGTCCATCCCCAGCGCCTTTGCCGCCGAGACCATGGCCCACCAGGGCTGGGACTCGCTCACCATCGACCTGCAGCACGGCGCGCTCGACTACGCCGATGCCCTGGCACTGCTGACCGCGATCTCGACCACGGACACCGTGCCGGTCGTGCGCGTGCCATGGAACGAGCCCGGCATCCTGATGAAGGTGCTCGACGCCGGCGCGTACGGCGTGATCTGCCCGATGGTCAATACCCGGGCCGACGCCGAGCGCCTGGTGGCCGCCACGCGCTACCCGCCGCTGGGCTCGCGCAGCTTCGGGCCGATCCGCGGGCTGCTGTACGGCGGCGCCGACTACGCGCAGCACGCCAACGACACCGTGGTGGTGCTGGCGATGATCGAGACCCGGCAAGGGCTGGAAAACCTGGACGAGATCCTGTCCGTCGACGGCCTCGACGGCGTCTATATCGGCCCGTCCGACCTGTCGCTCGCGCTTGGCTGCCGGCCGACCTTCGACGACGTCGACCCGCCGGTGGCACAGGCCATCGAGCACGTGGTTGCCCGTGCCAGGGCGCACGGGCGAGTCGCGGGCGTCCATAACGGCGCGCCGGCGGCGGCGCTGCGCCGCATCGGGCAAGGCTTCGGCTTCGTCACGGTCAGTTCCGATGCGCGGCTGATGGCCGCGGGGGCGCAGCAGGTCATGGCCGAGATGCGCGCCGGACAGCCACGGCAGGCCGCAGCACCGGCGCCCGACAGCGGAGGCTACTAGGCCGTCCGGATCCAAACAACACCGAACCGTACCGATCGCAAGGAGAGCAAAACGTGAAACTCGGATTCATTGGCCTTGGCATCATGGGCAGCCCCATGGCGCAGAACCTGATCGCCGGCGGGCATGAAGTCAGGCTGTCGAGCCGCAGCGGCGCGCCGCAGGCGCTGGTCGACCTGGGCGGCATCGCCTGCGCGTCGGCCCGCGAAGTGGCGCAGGGCGCCGACATCGTTTTCCTGATGGTGCCCGATACCCCGCACGTGGAAGCGGCGCTGTTCGGCGAAGACGGCGTGGCAGCCGGCCTGAGCGAGGGCAAGATCGTGGTCGACATGAGCTCGATCTCGCCGATCGCCACCAAGGGCTTCGCCAGCCGCATCAATGCGCTGGGCTGCCGGTACCTCGATGCGCCGGTGTCCGGCGGCGAGGTTGGCGCGCGCAACGCCACGCTCTCGATCATGGTCGGCGGCCCGGAAGACACGTTCGCGACCGTGCGCCCGCTGTTTGAACTGATGGGCAAGAACATCACGCTGGTCGGTGACAACGGCGCCGGCCAGACCGCCAAGGTTGCCAACCAGATCATCGTGGCGCTGAACATCGAGGCCGTGGCCGAGGCGCTGCTGTTCGCCGCCAAGGCCGGCGCCGACCCGGCGCGCGTGCGCGAGGCGCTGATGGGCGGCTTTGCCTCGTCCAGGGTGCTGGAGGTGCATGGCGAGCGCATGATCAAGCGCACCTTCGAGCCCGGCTTCCGCATCGGGCTGCACCAGAAAGACCTGAACCTCGCGCTGTCCAATGCGCGCGAGATGGGCCTGTCGCTGCCCAACACCGCGACCTGCCAGGAACTGTTCAACGCCTGCGCGAGCCACGGCGGCGCCGGCTGGGACCATTCCGCGCTGGTGCGCGCGCTGGAGCTGATGGCCAACCACGAGATCGGATCCTGACTATGACTGCAACCGCAACGTCCAGCCAGCCCGCCGACAGCATCGCCTGGATCCGGCTGTCTTCCAGCTACCTGCCGCTGGCCACGCCGATCAGCGACGCCAAGGTGCTGACCGGCCGGCAGAAGCCGATGACCGAGGTGGCGATCCTGTTCGCCGAGATCCGGACCGCCAACGGCCACGAGGGGCTGGGCTTCAGCTACAGCAAGCGCGCCGGCGGCCCCGGGCAGTTCGCGCACGCGGCGGAGATCGCGCCGGCGCTGATCGGCGAAGACCCGAGCGATATCGCGCGGCTGTGGGACAAGCTGTGCTGGGCGGGCGCGTCGGTCGGCCGCAGCGGCCTGTCGACGCAGGCCATCGGCGCCTTCGACGTGGCGCTGTGGGACCTCAAGGCGCGGCGCGCCGGCCTGTCGCTGGCCAAGCTGCTGGGCGCGCATCGCGATGCGGTGCGCTGCTACAACACCTCGGGCGGTTTCCTGCATACGCCGCTGGACCAGCTGATGGTCAATGCCGCGGCCTCGGTCGAGCGCGGCATCGGCGGCATCAAGCTGAAGGTGGGCCAGCCCGACGGCGCGCTCGACATCAAGCGCGTGGCCGCGGTGCGCGAGCACCTGGGCGACGCGGTGCCGGTCATGGTCGACGCCAACCAGCAATGGGACCGCCCGACCGCGCAGCGCATGTGCCGCACCTTTGAATCGTTCAACCTGGTGTGGATCGAAGAGCCGCTCGACGCCTACGACCACGAAGGCCACGCCGCGCTGGCGACGCAGTTCGACACCCCGATCGCCACTGGCGAAATGCTGACCAGCGCCGCCGAGCACTGGGACCTGATCCGCCACCGCGCCGCGGACTACCTGATGCCCGATGCGCCGCGGGTAGGGGGCATCACGCCCTTCCTCAAGGTGGCGGCGCTGGCCGAGCATGCAGGGTTGATGCTCGCGCCGCATTTTGCGATGGAACTGCACGTACACCTTGCCGCCGCGTATCCGCGCGAGCCGTGGGTCGAGCATTTCGACTGGCTCGAGCCGCTCTTCAACGAGCGCCTGCAGATCAGCAACGGCCGCATCCAGGTACCGACCGCGCCGGGGCTGGGCCTCAGCCTCAGCGAGCAGGCCAGGGCGTGGACGCGCCAGCAGGCGGAATTCGGCCAGCAACCGTAACCACGACCAGCCAGACACAAGACACACAGCAATACAGGAGACAACCCATGAAAAAGCTGATCGCATCCCTGCTGCTCGGCGCAGCCATGGCCACCGCGCACGCCGCCTGGCCGGAAAAACCCGTCACGCTGCTGGTGCCATTCCCCGCGGGCGGCTCCAGCGACAACGTCGCCCGCATCCTGGGGGCCAAGATGCAGTCGCAGTTCGGCGGCAGCTTCGTGGTCGACAACAAGCCGGGCGCGGCCGGCATGATCGGCGCCGCCATGGTCAAGCGCGCGCCGGCCGACGGCTACACGGTGTTCGTGTCGTCGCTGGGCCCGTTCGTGATCGGGCCGCACTTGACCAAGAATGCCGGATACGATCCGCTCAAGGATTTCGACTACATCAGCGTGGCGGTGCAGGCGCCCAATGTGCTGGCCGTTCCCGCCAGCTCGCCGCACAAGAGCCTGCAGGACGTGATTGCCTACGAGAAGGCCAATCCCAGCAAGATGACCTTTGCCTCGGCCGGCAACGGCACCAGCGACCACCTGACCGCCGAGCTGTTCTGGCAGCAGACCGGCACCACCGGCCTGCACGTGCCGTACAAGGGCGGCGCGCCGGCGCTGAACGACCTGCTGGGCGGGCAGGTCGATGCCACCTTCATGAACATCAACACCGCGATCCCGCATATCAAGGCGGGCAAGCTGCGCGCGCTGGCCATCACCAGCAGCAAGCGCTCGCCGATCCTGCCGGACGTGCCGACCATGGACGAGGCGGGCGTGAAGGGCGTGACGGTCTATTCATGGCAGGCCGTGGCGGCGCCGAAGGGGCTCGCCCCGGAGATCAAGGCCAAGCTGCATGCGGCCGTGGTCGCGGCGCTCAACGATCCCGCGGTCAAGCCCAAGCTGCTCGACCTGGGCTTCGAGATCGTCGCCAATACGCCGGAGCAGTTCGCGGCATTCCAGGCGTCGGAGTATGCGCGCTGGAAGAAGGTGATCGAGGTGGGCAAGATCACGGCCGACTGAGCGCAGGCTGTCAGACCCCTGGTTTGCTCCCCTCTCCCGCTTGCGGGAGAGGGGCAGGGGGTGAGGGCGGGCGCCTGGCAAGCACGATGCCGGTTCGCTCCGTGGATACTCCGGCCCTCACCCCCACCCCTCTCCCACTTCGCGGGAGAGGGGAGCCATGGCGAGGGGCGGCAGCAAGCGCCATCCCATTTGCCCATTTGCCCGTTTGCCCGTTTCCAATTCTCAGCGCTCAGCCCCGCGCCAGCCGCTTGAGCGCCGCGGGCTCCAGCAGTTCGATCTGCCGGTACTGGCGCCGGATCCACCCGGCGTCTTCCCATGACTGCAGGTACTTGGCCACCGTCTGGCGCGAGCGGTTGACCATGTCGCCCAGGTCTTCGGCGCTGATACGCACGACATGGTCGGTGCGGTCGGCCAGCTCCAGCAGCCGCGCCGCCATGCGCGCATCGACCGGCGCCTGCGCCGCGCTCTCGGCGTGGTCGAAGGCCACGCGCAGCCGCGCGCAGATCTGCTGCACGATCAGGTGCATTCCCTCGGGGTGCTGCGCCAGGATCCGGTCGAACGCGCGCCGGTCCAGCACCAGCAACTCGGTATTGCCGACCGCGAAGGCGTCATGCGTGCGCGGCTTGCCGTCGAGCAGCGAGATCTCGCCGAACCACCGGCCGCGCCCGATCACCGAATACACCGACTCGCGCCCGCCGCTGCTGACCCGGCTCATGCGCACGCGTCCCGACACCACCATGCAGAAGTAGGTCGGCGGATCGCCGCGCGCGAAGACCATCTCGCCATCGGCAAAGCGCAGCCGGCGTGCTGCGCCGGCCACGGCGTCGAGCACGCCGGGCGGCGCATTGCGCAGCCAGCCGCTGGCCAGCACGCCGCGCGGCAGCGCCCGCGCGGGTTCGATGCGCTTCACTTTGCTCGCCACCTGTCCTCTCATTGCCGTTCCGGTTGAGCCGAGATTGTCCAATACTTAACAGACTTTGGCACGGTGCGCCGCGACAATGCCTGCGTCCAGTCACACAACTCACCCCCGGGAGACCACGCAGATGGCGCAGATCCAGCTCGTCGATTCAGTAAGAGACCGCGTTTCCGACGCGGAATGGCAAATGCGCGTCGACCTTGCGGCGGCCTACCGGCTGGTGGCCCACTTCGGCTGGGACGACCTGATCTTCACGCATATCTCGGCGCGCGTGCCCGATGCGCCGGACCAGTTCCTGATCAATCCGTACGGCATGATGTTCGACGAGATCACCGCGTCGAGCCTGGTCAAGGTCGACCATGAGGGCCAGCCCGTGCTGGAGACGCCATACGACGTCAATCCGGCCGGCTTCATCATCCACAGCGCGGTGCACGAGGCACGTCCCCAGATCGGCTGCGTGATGCACACCCATACCTCGCACGGCGTCGCCGTCTCGGCGCAGCAGGCGGGCCTGCTGCCGATCTCGCAGCAATCGATGTTCGCGCTGACCGGGCTGGCCTACCACGACTATGAAGGCGTGGCGCTGCGCGAGGACGAGAAGGCGCGCCTGGTGGCCGACCTGGGCAGCTGCAAGCAGATGATCCTGCGCAACCACGGCCTGCTGACGTGCGGGCGCACCGTGTCCGACGCGTTCCTGACCATGTACACGCTGGAGTCGGCGTGCCGCATCCAGATCCTGGCGCAGAGCGGCGGCACGCCGCTGACCATGGTGCCGGAATCCGCCAGCGCCAACATGGGCCAGCAGGCGCGCCAGGCCACCAAGGGCAAGGGCTCCAACCTGGCCTGGCCGGGCCTGCTGCGCCGGCTCGATCGCATCAACCCCGACTATCGCAACTGAAACGCAACCGAGCCGCAACCAACCATGGCCATTCTTGTTCACCTGCCGTCGTTCATGGCGGTCCCCATCACGGCCTTGCTGCGCGAGCAAGCGCCGGATATCACCGTCTGGAACGGCCGCGAAGTCGCGGTGCCTGAAGAGGTCGAGGCCATCATCGCCTGGGGCCTGAAGCCGGGCGTGCTGCCGGCCTATCCGAAACTGCGGCTGGTCTGCGCCGCCACCGCCGGCGTTGACAAGCTGCTGGCCGCGCCCGACCTGCCGCAGGACATGCCGGTCACGCGCATTGTCGATCCCGGCCAGCAGACCGGCATCGCCCACTTCGTGCTGGCCATGGCGCTGCGCCATACCCGTGAACTGGGTGTGTATGCCGAGCAGCGGAGCCGCGGCGAATGGCAGCGCCATCGCGGGCGCGCGCTGTCGCGCTGCCGCGTGGGCGTGCTGGGACTCGGCGAGATCGGCAGCGAGGTGGCGCGCATGTTCGCGGCCATCGGCTTCCCGGTGGCGGGCTGGAGCCGCAGCCCCAAGCACCTTCCCGGCGTGGCGGACTTCACCGGCGACGTCGGGCTGAATGCCATGCTCGCGCAGACCGATATCCTGGTCTGCACGCTGCCGCTGACGCCGCAGACCAACGGCATGCTCGACCGCTCGACGCTGTCGCGGCTGCCGCAGGGCGCTTACCTTATCAACGTGGGGCGCGGCGAGCATGTGGTCGAAGCCGACCTGCTCGCGCTGATCGACGAAGGCCACCTTTCCGGCGCGGCGCTGGACGTGTTCGCCAAGGAGCCGCCGTCAGCCGACGACCCGGTCTGGACCCACCCGCGCATCGAAGCGACGCCGCATATCGCCGCCGATCCGTCGTACGAGCTGGTAGCGCAGCAGTGCATCGAAAACCTGCGCCGCGCGCGCGACGGGCGGCCGCTGCTGAACCAGGTAGACCGGCAGGCCGGCTACTGAGCGGCGCGCCAGCGTTGCATCAGAGCGGCGCGGGCTGCGGGGCCGCCGGCGCAGCGGCCGCGGCGGCTGGCTTGCTGCCGGCACCGCTGTAGGAGAAGTACTTTGCCTTGGCGTTGCGGGCCCAGTAGGCCACGGTGAAGTGCTTGCCGTCACGGCCGTACAGCAGTTCCAGGCTGCCATTGGCTGCGGCCCATTCCGCATAGCCGTTCTCCGCGGAGGCTTCGGTCTTGCGCAGCGAGGCGTAGCGCGCATCGAGCTTGCCGCGCACGTCTTCCAGCGCCGAACGGTCAAAGGTCATGGTGATCAGCGCCACCGTATCCTGCGCGTCGCAGTTCAGCGTCACGCGCGCGAGGCCAGGCAGGTGGAAGCGCTCCAGGTGCTTGAGTTCCACCGTATCGCCGCCGGCCCATTCGGACTTGCCGGTGCGGGCGTGGTTTTCCGCCGGGGCAAGCCGTGCGCATTTCGACTTGCCGAGCTCCAGGCCGAGCGGCGCCGCGGTGTTGGCGGCGGCAGCGGTGGTGGTGGTGGTGCCGGTGCTGGCGGTGGTGGTGGGGGGGGTGGCATTGGCGGCCGCGGGCGGTGCGGCATGCGCGGCAAAAGCTGCAAACGCGGCCAGCAGGGCGGCGCAGAGAGGGAGAGCCTTCTTCATCTTTGGGGTGCTGAACGGATTCACGGGTTCGGATCGATAGGTTAGCGCGGATTCTACGGCTTTTCCCGTGCGCACCGGGGGGACACAACACAACCTGACCCGACCGCAGTCGTCACGCAGCTTCCTACCGCCGTTGCGCCAGCCAGATCCCCGCCCCGATCGCCGTCAGCCCGACCCCGTGGTACCACCGCGGCCAGTCGCCCAGCAGCAGCGTGGACAGCAGCGCCGCGAACACCGGTGTCAGGGTGATGAAGAACACCGGCAGCTGCGCGCCAGCGCGGGCAATGGCGCGGTCCCAGGCGAAGTAGGCCAGTAGCGAGGGAATCGTCGCGACGTAGAGCAGGATCGCGGCGACCTTGCCGTTCCATGGCAGCGGCTGGTCTTGCGCCATCAGTTCCCATGCCGTCACCGGCGCGCTCGCTAGCACGCCGGTGACGATCTGGGCGAACAACAGGACCGGCAGCGGTACGTCGGGACGCTGCTTGCGCAGCAGCCAGGTATAGGCGCTCCAGGCAATGGTTGCCGCCAGCATATAGAGGTCACCGGGCACGAGGTCGAGCTGGGCCAGCCGCGCGGGCTCGCCGCGCACCAGCACGAAGGATACGCCGACCAGGCACAGCAGCGCGCCGGCGACTTGCAGCGGCTTGACCTGCTCGCGGAAGCACAGTGCGCCAATCACGATCAGGAACAGCGGCGTGGACGCACCGATCAGCGTCACGTTGATCGGCGTCGACGTGGTCAGCGCCAGATACTGCAGGGCGTTATAGCTGCCGATGGACAGCACGCCCATGGCCATGATGACGCCGGCGTGCCGGCGCAGCGCCGCACGATGTTCCAGCACGCCGCGCCAGGCAAATGGCGCGAGCAGCAGGCCAGCCAGCACCCAGCGCACGGCGTTCAGCGTGATCGGCGGAATCGTGCCGGCGGCGATGCGCCCGACGATGGCGTTGCCGGCCCAGCTCAGCGGCGGGAAGGTCAGCAGGAACAGGGTGGTCCAGTCGATGCGACCGGAGCCGGCGCGGGTTGCTTCCATGGCGAAGGCGGTGTTGGCGAATCGCGCATTATCCGCCAACACCGGCATGGTACGCAGCGGCGGGACCGCAAATCAGGCGTTGGTCTTGCGTCCCACGCTGCGGATCAGCTGCGTGACCCGCGTCATGTACTGGTCGAATGCCTGGTTCGCCTGGGCCTGGCTGTCGATGGGTCTGGCGACGGTGCGTCCTTCCGCCTCAAGCTTGCCCAGGATATCCGGCCTGGCCAGCGCTTCGCCGATCGCCTTGCGCAGGACCGTGACCCGTTCCGCGGGCGTGCCTGCCTTGACAAAGTAGCCGCCGCCGATGGTGTATTCGAAGTCGGGAATCTGCTTGCTTTGCGAGATCAGCGGGATATGCTTCAGCGCCGGCGGCAGTGCCCGGGAAAAGCTGGTCAGGATGCGCAGCCGGCCCTGCTGCTGCATGGCGTCGAAGCTCGACTGGTAGGGCAGGATGGCGAAGTCGACTTCGCCGCCGGCCAGGCCCTGCAGTGCCGGTGCGCCGCCCTTGTACGGCACGTGCAGCAGCGGTGCGCCGAGCCTTGCGGCCAGCGCGTCGCCCATCAGGTGATAGATCGAGTCGATGCCGACGGTCGCGTAAGTCTGCGGCTTGGCCTTGCTCTGCTTTGCCAGGTCGAGGAATTTGTCCAGGCTGTCGGCGGCCAGGCCGTTTCTGACCATCAGCACGATATTGGCATCGCTGATCGGCGCGGCCAGCATGAAGTCCTGCGGCTTGTAGCGCGCGGCCGGGTTCAGCAGCGGGGCCAGGAATACTTCATTGATCGAGCCGTGGAAGAAAGTGTAGCCATCGGCAGGCGCCGCCAGTACCTTGTTGGCGCCGATCAGCCCGGTGCCGCCGCCGTAGTTTTCGACCACGACCTGCTGCCTGACGCTCTTGGCGATCGATTCGCCGAAGATCCGGGCCGAGGTATCGCTGGCCCCGCCGGCCGGATACGGCACCACCAGCGCCAGGGGCCGGGCGGGGAAGTTTTCAGCGGCAAGCGCGGGTAATGAGCCCAGTGCGCCCAGTGCCGAGCTGCCGGCGGCACAGCCGGCCAGTTGCAGGAAGCTGCGGCGGTTCAGTGAATACATGAAGACTCCCGAAAAAAGCGATGCTCAAACCAGGTAGCTCTGCGCCAGGTGTGCCCAGAATGCGGCGCCCACGGGCAAGGCCTTGTCATTGAAGTCGTACAGGGGGTTGTGGACCATGCAGCCGCCGTCCTCGCCCAGGCCGTTGCCGAGCCGGATATAGGCACCGGGCCGCTGTTCCAGCATGTAGGCGAAGTCTTCGCTGCCCATGACCGGCGGGCGCTCGACCACATTGTCGGCGCCCACCAGCCGGATGGCTGCCTCGCGCGCGTATTCGGTCTGCGCGGCATGATTGACCAGCACCGGGTACTTGCGCTCATAGACCACCTCGGACTGGAGCTGGTAGCTCTGCGCCTGCGCCGCGACAAATTCGCGGATGCGCGTTTCCACCAGCGTGCGCACCTTCGGGTCGAGCGTGCGCACGCCGATCTTGATGGTCGCGTTTTCCGGCACGACGTTGTAGGTGCTGCCGGCCTGGATCGAGCCCACGGTGATGACGGCGGACTTCAGCGCATCGATCTCACGGCTGACAATCGACTGCAGGCCCAGCACGATGCTGGCCGCGCATTGCATCGGATCGATGCCGTGGTGCGGCATGGCGCCATGCGCGCCGCGGCCGCGCAGCGTGACCGTGGCGCGGTCGAACGATGCCATTGCCGGCCCGGCGATTACGCCGATCTGGCCGACCGGCATTCCTGGCGAGTTATGCAGCGCGTAGACCTCGTCACATGGAAAGCGCTCGAACAGGCCGTCTTCCAGCATGCGCAGCGCGCCGCCTTCGTTCTCCTCGGCTGGCTGGAAGATCAGGTTCAGCGTGCCATTGAATTCGACCGACTCGGCCAGGTATTTCGCCGCGCACAGCAGGATCGCCGTGTGCCCGTCATGGCCGCAGGCGTGCATCTTGCCGGCAATGGTGCTGGCGTAGGCCAGGCCGGTCTGCTCCTGGATCGGCAGCGCGTCCATGTCGGCGCGGATGCCGATCGCCCTGGTGCCGTTGCCCTTGCGCAGGGTGCCGACCACGCCGGTCGTGCCCAGGCCGCGATGCACCGCGAAGCCCCACGCCGCCAGTTGTTCTGCGACCAGGTCGCTGGTGCGACGCTCCTCAAAGGCGAGTTCGGGATGGGCGTGGATCTGGTGGCGGATCCGGACAAACTCGGGCGCGATGGCCTGGACGGCCTGCTGCAGGCTGGCGGTGGGGGACTGGGTCATGGTTGTCGGCGTACGTGGTCTTCCGGCCTATTCTCTACGCCCTTGGTCGCGGCATCCATGACAATGTTGAGGCAAAAACGTTGTATAAATAGCAACAATCAAAAAAGGGGGCCCGGCATGATCGGGGCGTGACCAGGCGAAGAAGGAGCAAAGACATGGATGACGTGCTGGACCGCAAGCGGGCGATGTGCCTGCTGCAGATCATCGAAACCGGCACGGTGCGCGGCGCCGCCGAGGTACTGGAGCTGGACCCCTCGGTGGTAAGCCGAGCGGTGGCCAAGCTGGAGCAGGACACCGGCCTGACGCTGCTGGAACGGCGCGGGCGCGGCGTGGTCGCCACCGACGCGGGGCGCCTGCTCGCCCTTTTCGCGCGGCGCCAGCAGGATCTCAACGACACCTTCCTGGCCGAGGTCAACAACCTGAAGAATGCCCAGCGCGGCCATGTCGAACTGGTCTTCGGCGAGGGCTTCGTCGACCTCGTGCTCGAGCCGGTGCTGCAAGGCTTCCTGAGCAAGCACCCGGACGTCACCTGCAGCATCCAGGTGGCAGGCACCGACGAGACCGTGCGCCATATCCTGGAAGACCTGGCGCATATCGGCTTCGCCTTCCAGCCGCCCGATGACGTGCGCCTGCGCTCGCACTATTCGCGGCTGTCGCCGATCCGCGTGCATGTGCGCAAGGACCATCCGCTCGCGCGGCGCCGGCGCGCGCTGACGCTGGCGGACCTGGCCTCGCACCAGGGAGCGGCCCTGGCGGAATCGTTCGGCGTGCGCAAGCACGTGCAGGCGGCGGAGCTGGACGAGCACATCACGCTAAAGGCGATGCTGGTGACCAACTCATTCAAGGTGCTGTGGGAGTTTGCCGCGATGGGGCTGGGTTACATCCTGACGCCGCGCTCGGTGCCGCTGAAGGGCGCGCAGTTCAGGGAACTGGTGTCGCTGCCGCTGGCCAATCCGATCCTGAACAACAGCCGCATCCACATCCTCACGCGGGCGGGCAGGCACCTTTCGCCGGTGGCCGGCAGCATGCTGCGGCACGTAATGAAGGCGTTCCCGCAGATCTGATGGGCGGGGCAGGCATCGTTGCAACAGATGCAACGGATACCTGCTTTCTTGTCACGTCCGGGCGCCGGCGAATCCGCGGTGCCGACGCTGGCACCGGCGCTGGCCGACGCCCTGCTCGCCGCCACGGGCGAATGCATTCGCGCACTGCCGCTGGCGCGGCACGTCTGCGCGCCGGGGGAGCGGCGGCACGCCGCGCCCTCACGCGTGCGCGCCGTCCAGGTAGGGATCGATCGCGCGCGCCGGATCGGCGGAAGGGCCGGTGCGGTCCAGGCCGGCAATGGTGCGTGCGCCGTCGCTGTACGGATCGACGTTGCGAGCCCCATCGGCAAACGGGCTGCGTGCGTCCTGCACACCGCGTGCGCCATCGGTGAACGGGCTGCGGGCGTCCTGCACGCTGCGCGCGCCATCGGCGAACGGGCTGCGTGCATCCTGGACGGCGCGGGCGCCATCGGTGAACGGGTCGCGCGCGCTCGGTGCGGCTTGTGCGCCGGCGGCGGCAGCGGCCAGGGCGATGGCGAAGACGATGCGTTGGGTGAATTGGGTAGCCATGATCGGTTTCCTTCAGGTCAGTGGATCTGCGTCGGGTTTGCGTATCTGCGGGGCCGGGGCTTCGTTTTGCCGCTGGCCACGAGAAGCATTTAAGGAGACCGGTGTATCTGCCCTGTAGCGGATTCCGGACGATTCTGTCAGGACTCGTATCGATGCCGGTCGCGGATACAAAGCGGTACAAACGCGTGCCAGGAATGCCGTTGGCGAGCGGCAATCTGCCGTGTCCGCGCCGTACCGGGCGGCGCGCCTGTCACACGAAAGGGCGGGCTGAAGTGCGCTGCGCGCGCCTTCGAATGCATGGCAGTCCAGGGATTCAGTGCGGACCGGCGGCACGTCGCGCGCAATCCCACGATCCGGGGCACAATGGCGTGGCATCAAAGCCCATAATGCCACCTTTACTGCCACGCAAGGACGCCGACCATGCATCACGTAGCCCTCGCCTTGTACCCAGGCTTCCAGGCGATGAACCTGGCGGTCACAACGGTGCTGGAGTTCGCCAACCGGTCCCTTGGCACGCCGCTGTACCAGGTCCATCTGCTCTCCGAGCAGGGCGGACCGGTGATGTGTTCCGGGGGCTTCGCCGTCAGCACCGAGCCATTCGGCAGGCGCCGCTTCGATACCGTGCTGGTGGTCGGCAACAACGACATCACGCCCACCCCGCCGGCGCTGGTCGGGTTCCTGCAACGTGCGGCGCGCACCTCGCGGCGCATCGGGGCCACCTGCACCGGTGCCTTCAACCTGGCGGAGGCTGGGTTGCTGGATGGCCGCCGCGCCACCACGCACTGGTACTACGCGGAGCAGCTGCGGCGGCGCTTTCCCAACGTGGGCGTGGAAGAGGACCGTATCTTCATCATCGACGGCCCGGTGTGGACGTCGGCCGGCATGTCCGCCTGCATCGACCTGGCGCTGGCGCTGGTGGAGAAAGACGCCGGCGGCGCGGTCGCGCGCGACGTGGCGAAAAAGCTGGTCGTGTACCACCGTCGTGCCGGCGGGCAATCGCAATTCTCGGCATTGCTCGACCTGGAGCCACGCTCCGACCGCATCCGTGCCGCGCTGGACTTTGCCCGGCAGAATCTGCAAGCCGAGCTTTCCGTGGAGCAGCTGGCAGAGGCGGCGCATCTGAGCCCGCGGCAGTTCGCGCGCGCATTCCGGGACGAAACCGGCCAGACGCCGGCGAAGGCTGTCGAGCACCTGCGCGTCGAAGCAGCGAGGCTCATGATGGAGAGCGGGCGCCACGCCATCGACGTGGTGGCGCGGGATACCGGGTTCGGCGACCGCGAGCGCATGCGGCGCGCGTTCCTGCGGGCCTTTGGACAACCGCCGCAGTCGATCCGGCGCCTGGCGCGCGGCGTCGAACCGCAGGCGGCTTAGCGGGCGTCATGAGCCTGCCAGGCATCCGCTACGCTGGTTGCAACGTATTTGTAATAACCACCTAACGCAATTGCACTGGCCCCTGTCGGGCTCGCGCCGCGTCCGTCACGCCGGCGCCGCATACTGCCCGCGCAACTTTAAAAAGTGCGTGCGGATCTACGGCACGTTTGTTGCTGGACAAGGGCAGGTGAGCCATCCGGCCCGTCACCTATCCACGTCCCCACGGACATCACCAAGGAGCCGCCATGAATATCGTCTGGCTAGTTGGCGCAGTTGTCATCATCCTCGCGGTGCTCAGCTTCTTCGGCCTGCGCTGATCGATGGCTGGCAATCGCCTGGCGCTGCCGCGGTTCGTCACCGCTTTCGCGGCGCCGACTTACTCGTTTTTATTTTTCTTCCTTCGTACTGAGGGGCGCGTACCGGGCGCGCCCTTACAGTTCCGGCGTGCCCAGCGCCCGGCTGATGCGCAGTGCCGCCAGCGTGCTGATCACGCCAGACAGCAGGTAGAGGCTGACCGCCACCAGCCCGAACAGCGACGACAGCCCCAGCGCCACCAGCGGCGCAAATGCGGCGCCGAACAACCAGCCGAAATCCGTGGTCAGCGCCGCCCCGGTGTAGCGGAAGCGGGGTTCGAAGTTGGAGGTCACTACGCCCGCCGCCTGCCCGTACGACAGTCCCAGCAGGCCGAATCCGACCAGGATGAAAATATTCTGGCCGGTGGCGCTGCCGCCCAGCAGCCACGGCGTGACCAGGCTGAAGACACCGATCAGCACTGCCATCGTCGCCAGCGTCGTGCGGCGCCCGATGCGGTCCGCCAGCCAGCCCGAGATCAGCGTGCCGATAAACGCGATAAAGCCACCAGCGATCTGCACAGCCAGCACCTCGGAAATGGTCTGCGCCTGGTGCAGCACCGCCCACGACAGCGGAAACACCGTGACCAGGTGGAACAGCGCGTAGCTGGCCAGGGCCGCGAACGCGCCCAGGAAGATGTTGAAGCCCTGCGCATTGACCATCTGCAGCGTGCTGATCGGCTCCAGTTCGTCTTCTTCGAGCAGCTGCGTGTATTCGTGCGTGACCACCAGCCGCAGCCGCGCGAACAGCGCCACCACGTTGATGGCGAAGGCCACGTAGAACGGATAGCGCCAGCCCCATTCGATGAATTCCTGCGGCGTCAGGCTGGTATGCAGGAACAGGAACAGCGACCCGGCGATGATAAAGCCGGAGGGTGCGCCAAGCTGGCCGACCATTGCATACCAGCCACGCTTGTCTTCCGGCGCGTTCAGCGCCAGCAGCGAGGGCAGGCCGTCCCAAGAACCGCCGAAGGCGATGCCCTGCAGGAAGCGGAACAGGGCCAGCAGGTAGATCGACGCGGCCCCGATCGACGCGTACGACGGCAGGAACGCAATCCCCACCGTGGCGGTGCCAAGCAGGAACAGCGACGCTGTCAGCTTGATGCCGCGGCCCCAGCGTCGCTGGATGCGCATGAACAGCGCCGTGCCGAACGGCCGTCCGATGAACGCGAAGGAAAAGATCGTGAAGCTGTACAGCAGCCCGGCCAGCTCGCTCGCGAACGGAAAGTAGACCGCCGGGAAGACAAGCACGGAAGCGATGCCGTAGACGAAAAAATCGAAGTACTCCGACGCCCGCCCGATCACCACGCCTGTGGCGATTTCGGCAGGTGCCACCTCATGGTGGCCTGGGGCCGGAGGTGCGGTCGGCGACGCTCGGTGCTGGTGGGACAGGCTGGCCATCGTCAGTCTCCTCTCGAAGGGGAGTGCTTCGATACTGCACTTAATCTCGCACAGTCACAAGAATAGCGCCTAAACTGCCATAGAAAATCGAAAGGTGGATTCATCGGTGCCTGCCGATATCCCTCAGACGCCACTTCCGTGACTATGGGCCACTTCGACATTGCAGTCCCGCATTCCCGTGTGCCGAGAAGACTACTGCAAGGATGTGGCGCGGTAGTCATGGTGGCTTGCCTGTCCGGCTGTGATGCAGTGCTGCTCTCGCCATCCGGCGACATGGCGGTGCGGCAGCGCGACCTGATCATCATCGCCACCTGCCTGATGCTGCTGATCATCGTGCCGGTAATCATCCTCACGCTGGCATTCGCGTGGCGCTACCGCGAAAGCGCGACCGACGCGCCCTACAACCCCGACTGGGACCATTCCACGGTGCTGGAACTGGCAATCTGGGCCGCGCCGCTGCTGATCATCATCGCGCTGGGCGCGGTAACCTGGGTCAGCACCCACCAGCTCGATCCCTACCGCCCGCTCACGCGCATCGACGCCAACCGGCCCGTCACCGCCGAGGTCAAGCCGCTGCCGGTGCAGGTGGTGGCCATGGACTGGAAGTGGCTGTTCCTGTATCCGGAGCAGGGCATCGCCACGGTCAACGAGGTGGCAGCGCCGGTGGACCGGCCCATTGCCTTCCACATCACCGCCACCTCGGTGATGAACGCATTCTTCGTGCCGTCGCTGGCCGGCATGGTCTACGCCATGCCCGGCATGGAAACCAAGCTGCATGCCGTGATCAACAAGCCCGGCGAGTACGAGGGCATGTCGGCGAACTACAGCGGCGAGGGCTTCACCAACATGCGCTTCAAGTTCCACGGGCTGTCGAACGAAGACTTCGACCGCTGGATCCAGCAGGTCAAGTCCTCGGGCCAGGGCTTGTCGACGGATGCTTACCTGCAGCTCGCGCAGCCCAGCGAGCGCGTGCCGGTGCAGCGCTACGCCAGCGTGGCGCCCGGCCTCTATGACCTGATCCTGAACCGCTGCGTGAGCGGCGGCCGGTGCCTGGCCGACACCATGGCACTCGACCGCAGCCGCGGCAAGTTCGACCCGTCGCGCGAGATCTGCACCGCGAGCAATACCCAGGCGGTTGCGCCTGCGTTCGCGGCCGGCGTTGCCCGCAACGAGGGCCGGCTGCTGCTGCAGTAAGGCGCGGATCTCCCGGTTTTTCATTTATCCCAGCGGTACTGGCCAGCTACCATCGGCCACGGTTGGTTACTTCAGGCCCCAGGTGACAAACATGCCCGAGCGCTCGGAACTCGCCAATTTGATCTTCGGACGGCTGACGTGGGAAGCCATCCCGCTGCATGAGCCCATTCTGATCGGCACCTTCATCGCGGTAGTGCTGGGCGGGCTGGTGCTGGTCGGCGCGGTCACCAAGTATGGCCTGTGGGGCTATCTCTGGCGTGAGTGGTTCACCAGCATCGACCACAAGAAGATCGGGATCATGTACGTGATCCTGGGCATCATCATGCTGCTGCGCGGGTTTGCCGACGCGGCCATGATGCGCATCCAGCAGGCCATCGCCTTCGGCGACAACGCTGGCTACCTGCCGCCGCACCACTACGACCAGATCTTTACCGCGCACGGCGTGATCATGATCTTCTTCGTGGCCATGCCGCTGGTCACGGGGCTGATGAACTTTGTCATGCCACTGCAGATCGGCGCGCGCGACGTCGCGTTTCCCTTCCTCAACAACTTCAGCTTCTGGATGACCACGGGCGGCGCCATCCTGGTCATGATGTCGCTGTTCGTCGGCGAATTCGCGCGCACCGGCTGGCTGGCGTATCCGCCGCTGTCCGGGATCATCCACAGTCCGGATGTCGGCGTCGACTACTACATATGGTCGTTGCAGGTGGCCGGGGTCGGGACATTGCTATCCGGCATCAACCTGCTAGTGACCATCGTCAAGATGCGCGCGCCGGGCATGACGCTGATGCGCATGCCGATCTTCACCTGGACCGCGCTGTGCACCAACGTGCTGATCATCGCCGCCTTCCCGGTGCTGACCGCCGCGCTGGCGCTGCTGTCGCTCGACCGCTACGTCGGCACCAATTTCTTCACCGCCGACCAGGGCGGCAGCGCGATGCTGTACGTCAACCTGATCTGGATCTGGGGCCACCCCGAGGTCTACATCCTGGTGCTGCCGGTGTTCGGCATCTTCTCCGAAGTGGTCGCCACCTTCTGCCGCAAGCGCCTGTTCGGCTATGCGTCGATGGTCTATGCCACGGTGGTGATCACGGTGCTGTCCTACCTGGTGTGGCTGCACCACTTCTTCACCATGGGGTCGGGCGCCAGCGTCAATTCGTTTTTCGGGATCACGACGATGATCATCTCGATCCCGACCGGTGCCAAGATCTTCAACTGGCTGTTCACGATGTACCACGGCAAGATCCGCTTCGAGGCGCCGATGCTGTGGACCATCGGCTTCATGGTCACCTTTGTCATCGGCGGCATGACGGGGGTGCTGCTGGCGGTGCCACCGGCGGATTTCTCGCTGCACAACAGCCTGTTCCTGATTGCCCACTTCCACAACGTGATCATCGGCGGCGTGGTGTTCGGGCTGATGGCCGGCATCCATTACTGGTTCCCGAAGGCGTTCGGCTATCGCCTGGTCTCGTCGTGGGGCAAGGCCTCGTTCTGGTTCTGGCTGACCGGCTTCTACTTCGCCTTCATGCCGCTGTACTGGCTCGGGCTGCTTGGGGTGACGCGCCGGATGAACCGTTTCGACGATCCGTCGCTGCAGATCTGGTTCCAGATCGCCGCCTTCGGTGCCGTGCTGGTCGCCATCGGCATCGCCTGCTTCATCATCCAGCTGGTGGTCAGCTTCCTGCGCCGCGAGGAGCTGCGCGACCTGACCGGCGACCCGTGGAACGGCCGCACGCTGGAATGGTCCACCTCGTCGCCGCCGCCCCAGTACAACTTCGCCTTCACGCCGGTGGTGCACGACACCGACGCCTGGTGGCACATGAAGCAGAACGGCTACACGCGCCCGCTGCAGGGCTTCAACCCCATCCACATGCCGAAGAACACCGCGGCCGGCATCGTGCTGGCGGGGCTGTCCACGCTGTGCGGCTTCGCGCTGATCTGGCACATCTGGTGGCTGGTGGTGGCGGCGTTCGCGGCGACCATCATCGGCGCGATCATCCATACCTTCAACTACAAGCGCGACTACTACATTCCGGCCGACCAGGTGGTCCGGACCGAGTCGTCGCGCACACAACTGATGGCAGGCCATGGTTGAGACCACCTATCCCCAGTACGTGAGCGGCACCTCCACGGCGGATGAAGTGCCGCCGGGGGGCTTCACCTTCCACCTGGCCGAAGAGCACCACCCGCAGAACGGCACGCTGCTCGGGTTCTGGCTCTACCTGATGAGCGACTGCCTGGTCTTTGCGTGCCTGTTCGCCGGATATGGCGTGCTGGGCCGCGAATACGCAGGCGGGCCGAGCGGGGCCGAGCTGTTCGAGCTGCCGCTGGTGGCGCTGAACACCACCTTCCTGCTGCTGTCTTCGATCACCTATGGCTTCGCCATGCTGCAGGTGCAGCAGAACCGCATCGCCGGCACGCAGATCTGGCTGGCGATCACCGGGGTCTTCGGCGCGGCCTTCCTGGCGGTCGAGCTGTATGAGTTCGCGCACCTGATCCACCAGGGGGCCGGGCCGCAGCGCAGCGCGTTCCTGACCTCGTTCTTCGCGCTGGTCGGCACGCACGGGCTGCACGTGACCTTCGGCATCATCTGGCTGATCGTGCTGATGACGCAGGTGGCGCGGCACGGGCTGATCACCGCCAACAAGCGCAGGCTGATGTGCCTGTCGATGTTCTGGCACTTCCTGGACGTCGTCTGGATCGGCGTCTTTACCTTCGTCTACCTGATGGGGGCCCTGCCATGAGCGCACACGACGAGACGCTGGACGGCCACGGGCATGGCCACGAGCACGAGGAAGACGTAGGGCCGCACGCCACGCTGGGTGGCTACCTGACCGGCTTCGTGCTGTCGGTCTTCCTGACCGCGGTCCCGTTCTGGCTGGTGATGGGCGGGGTGTTCGAGAACTCCCGCACTACCGCCATCGTGATCCTGCTGATCGGCGCGGTGCAGATCGTGGTCCACATGATCTACTTCCTGCACATGAACGCCAAATCGGAAGGCGGGTGGAACATGCTGTCGCTGATGTTCACGCTGACGCTGGTGGTCATCACGCTGACCGGATCGCTGTGGGTGATGTTCCACCTGAACAGCAACATGATGCCGAAGATGCATCATGAGCGCACCGTGGCGCCGGGTGCGACGATCGTGCCGCCCAAGACCCCGTAGTCCCGCATGCTTGCTAATGGGCCGCTGCCTTCTGTGCGCGGCCCTGCGCACGTTGCCCCGCGGGATGGGAACCCGCTGCCCCGACCAGCAGCCAGCAGCACAGTTGCACCGAGCGCTCCATCAGGCGGCGCCGCCCGGCGCTGTCGGCTTCGATGTAGTCGACGCACTGGTGGAACAGGTAGGGCACGACATAGGCGCAGAATTCATCGATGAGCGGACGCGAGAGTTGCGGACACAGTTCGAGCCGCTCGATGTCGTCGGCCATCTCGGCGGCAATGTCGTCCAGCACCGCGCGGATTGCCGCACGCAGTGCCGGCTGCGGCCCGGTGATGCCGCATACTCCCACCACGAACGCATCCGGGTGATGCCGGGCATACAGGAACAGCGCCTCGCACGCGCGGCTGGCCACCTCCTTGGGGTTGTCGCGCGCGGCCGCCCAGCGCACCGAGCGCAGCATCGGCCGCAACTCGGCGCTGACCTCGGCCACGGCGATCAGCGCCAGGTCTTCCATGTCCTGGAAATGCCGGTAGAACGTATTCGGGTTGAGGTCGGCCTCGCGCGCGATCTCGCGCAGCTTCAAGGCTGCGAAGCTGCGCCTGGCGGCGGCCAGCTTCAGCGCGGCGTCGATCAGGCGGCGTTTGCCGTCGGCAATGGCTTCCATGCGTATTAGTAGTGATGCTCGGTTTTTGGTCGACACGCTGCGTTGACACGGTGTCTACGGTTGTCTACCCTTCGCCGAGGTAGACAGTTGTCTACGTTAGACGAAGCGGCGGCAGATGGCAATCGTCCCGCCGGCCCCGGACCCTTACCGCGCACGCCCCCGAGCCATGCCGCAGCCAACCGTGTCACCGGGCGCCGACGCCCTTGCCCAGCCAACGCATCCCGCCGCCCCGTCGGCGGCCCGGCCGATCCCGCGCGATCCCGGCTGGCCGCTGGTCGGCAACCTGCTGCAGATCAAGCCGGGCGCGGTGGGCCAGCACCTGCTGGCGCGCAGCCGCCACCATGACGGCATCTTCGAGCTGGACTTCGCCGGCCGGCGCGTGCCGTTCGTGACGTCGGTCGCGCTGGCTGCCGAGCTGTGCGACGCGGCGCGTTACCGCAAGTACATCGGCCCGCCGCTGTCCTACCTGCGCGGCATGGTCGGCGACGGCCTGTTCACCGCGCACACCGACGAGGCCAACTGGGGCAAGGCGCACCGCATCTTGATGCCGGCGTTCAGCCAGCGCGCGATGAAGGGCTATTTCGACGTGATGCTGCGCGTGGCCAACCGGCTGGTCGACAAATGGGACCGGCAGGGCCCCGATGCCGACATCGCGGTGGCCGACGACATGACGCGGCTGACGCTCGACACCATCGCGCTGTCCGGCTTCGGCTATGACTTCGACTCGTTCGCCAGTGCGCAACTGCACCCGTTTATCGAGGCCATGGTCGGCGCGCTGGAGGAGGCGATGTCCAAGCTCACGCGCCTGGGCCTGCAGGACCGTTTCATGCACGCGGCACACCGCAAGTTCGACGACGACACGCGCTTCATGCGCGAACTGGTCGACGACGTGATCAAGCGCCGCCGCGCCGCCGATGAAGGCGGGCGGCAGGGCGCCGCCATGGACTTGCTCGGGCTGATGCTCGAGGCGCGCGATCCCGACACCGACCAGCGCCTGGACGACGAGAACATCCGCAACCAGGTCATCACCTTCCTGATCGCCGGCCACGAAACCACCAGCGGGCTGCTGACCTTCGCCCTGTACGAGCTGCTGCGCAATCCCGGCGTGATGGCGCAGGCGTATGCCGAAGTGGATGCGGTACTGCCCGGCAACGCCGCGCCGGTGTACGCCGACCTGGCGCGGCTGCCGGTGCTCGACCGCGTGCTCAAGGAAACGCTGCGGCTGTGGCCCACCGCGCCCGCCTTCGCCGTCGCGCCGTACCAGGACACGCTGCTCGGCGGCCGCTACCTGATCCGCAAGGACCGCCGCGTTTCCGTCGTGCTGACCGCGCTGCACCGCGACCCCGAGGTCTGGGCCGATCCCGAGCGCTTCGACATCGACCGCTTCCTGCCGGATAACGAAGCCAGGCTGCCGCGCCACGCCCACATGCCGTTTGGCAACGGCGAACGCGCCTGCATCGGCCGCCAGTTCGCGCTGACCGAGGCCAAGCTGGCGCTGGCGCTGATGCTGCGCAATTTCCAGTTCACCGATGCGCACGACTACCAGTTCCGTATCAAGGAAACGCTGACGATCAAGCCAGACGGCTTCACCGTCCGCGCGCGCCGGCGCCGGCCGCACGAGCGCATCGTCGGGATACCGGTCGCCGGAGAAGAACAGGCGCCGCTGGCCGGCGCGGAAGTGCAGGGCGCGGGCCGGCCGCTCGCCGTGCTGTGCGGATCCAGCCTGGGCACCGCGCGCGAACTGGCCGAGCAGGTCCACGCCGGCGCGCTTGCAGCGGGCTTCGACGCCACCTTGCGCGACCTCGACGAGATTGTCGATGCGTTGCCGACCAGCGGCCTGGCCGTCATCGTTGCCGCCACCTACAACGGCCGTGCGCCGGACTCGGCGCGTCGCTTCGAGGACCTGCTCGAAAGCGGCGCAGCCAGCGGATACCGCGCGCCGGACCTGCGCGTTGCGGTGCTGGGCTGCGGCAATTCGCAATGGCCGACGTACCAGGCCTTCCCGCGCCGGGTATTCGAGTTCTTCGCCAGCGCCGGCGCCACGCCACTGCTGCCGCGTGGCGAGGCCGATGGCAACGGCGACTTCGACCAGGCCGCGGAACGCTGGCTGGCGTTGCTGTGGCAGGCGCTGCAGGGCGGCGACGGCACCAGCGGATCGCCACAAGCGCCGGCGGTGCAGGTACGGCTGCGAGGTGTGGCCGAGATCCGTGCGACGACGCTGCCGCCCAATACACAGGGCTTCACGGTCCTGTCGAACACCGAACTGGTGAGCGATCCCGACGGCCTGTGGGACTTCACGTGCGAGGCGCCGCGGACATCCACGCGCGACATCCGGCTGCGGCTGCCGGAAGGCGCGTGCTACAACACCGGCGACCACCTGGCCGTCTATCCGCAGAACCGGCCTGAAATTGTCGCGGCGCTATGCGAGCGGATCCATGTCGACCTGGACGCTATCGTCACGCTGTCCGCCGCGCCCGGCGGGGCACGCGGGCTGCCGGTTGGCGAGGCGCTCTCCGTGCGGCAATTGCTGACGCATTTCGTGGAGCTGCAGGACGTCGTGTCGCGCCAGACGCTGCGCAGCCTGGCGCAAGCTAGCCGTTGCCCGTTCACGCGGCAGTCGCTGCAGCAGCTTGCCTCGGACGACGAAGCGGCCGGCTATGCCGCGCAGGTCGCGCAGCGCAGGCTGGGTCTGGCCGATGTTCTCGACCGGTTTCCTGCGATCGAACTGGACCTGGCCGGCCTGCTTGCCTGCACCGTGCCGATGCGGCCGCGGTTCTACTCCATCGCGTCGTCGCCGCTGGTTTCGCCTGACATGGCGACCATCACCGTCGGTACGGTCCGCGCGCCGGCGCTGTCGGGCCGCGGCTTGTTCCGCGGCGTGGCTTCCACCTGGCTGCAGGGCCTGGCGCCCGGCGCGGTGATAGCGGGAGCGATCCGCACGCCCAATCCGCCGTTCGCGCCTGAGGCGCCGGACGTACCGATGATCCTCGTCGGGCCCGGGACAGGCATCGCACCGTTTCGTGGCTTCCTCGAAGAACGCGCAGCGCAGCAGGCCGCGGGAAAGGCGGTAAGGCCGGTGCAGCTTTACTACGGCTGCCGGCATCCTGCGCACGACTGGCTGTACCGTGAGGACGTCGCGCGCTGGCAAGAGCAGGGCGTGGCCGAAGTCCATACGGCGTATTCGGTCGTCGATGGCGTGCCGCGCTTCGTGCAGGATCTGCTCTGGCAGCGCCGGGAAGACGTCTGGGCGCAGCTGAACGCAGGCGCCGTGTTCTATGTGTGCGGCGACGGCCGGCAGATGGCGCCGGCGGTCAGGCAGGCGCTGATCCGGATCGCCGCGGAGCAGGGCGGGATGACGGAAGCGGCGGCATCGGACTGGCTCGCGGCGCTGGTAGCGGCCGGGCGTTACCGGCAAGACGTGTTTAACTGACTAGCGTTACGTCACCGCGCCCGGCAGGTGCCGTCAGATCACAGGGAGATGCAACTGGCCATCCGTGCCAAGCACACGGCCATCGGGCGTCGCCGGCAGATGGGTGAGTTCGAACGCCAGGATCTGCGGCGGCGTGCGATAGATGCCGCCATGAATCGAAGACATGGCGCTGGCGTCGAGGGGGCGGTGACCGGCAAGGTCGCGGATGATCAGGGTGCTCATGACAGTTCTCCCGAGGATTGGCGAGCGGGGCGCTCTGACAGGGGAATTGCAATCCTCGTGCCTGTCGGGAGTTAGCTCATTTCCGGCATGTAAGCGGCTGGGAGGTGATGGTGACGGCGCGGCGATCATGCGCGGTGTTGGGTGGCGCCGTACACTGGTGCGATCGGGGAGGGGCGCGGTGCCAACACCGGCGTGTTCGCTCCCGGTCTCGAGCATGGCCAGCATGCTGCCAAGGCTGGCGCCGAGTCCCCTCGAGGGAGGAATTAGAATCTTGGCGCAGGCCCACACTCTTCAGGAGAACTCATGTTTGACCACGTCAAATTCGGAGTCAGCGACTATGCAGCGAGCAAGGCGTTCTTCCTCAAGGCACTCGAACCGCTCGGCGTAGTTGTTGTCTCGGAGGGGCCGCCGACGTACGGCGTCGAGCTCAGCGCGAAGCGCAAGGCTTCATTGTGCCTGTTCCAGACCGAGGAGAAGCCAGCGCATCTTCACCTGGCATTCATGGCCGAGAATCGCCAGCAGGTCGAAGCCTTCTATCGCGCGGCTCTGGAGGCGGGCGGCAAGGACAACGGTGCGCCTGGTCTGCGCCCGCACTACCACGCGAACTACTATGCGGCGTTCGTCATTGGTCCGGACGGGCACAACATCGAAGCGGTTTGCCAGGAACCCGCAGCCCTGACCTGACTTGATCAGCAGAACCCGCGGGACAGGATGGCGGGCGAGAAGCCGTTGCCGCCCTGTCGAACCTCTGCCGGATCACCCGCGCATCCGCAACAGATCATCGTAGGAGACCAGCTTGCGTTTCTCGTTGGAAAGGGTCTTTCGCCTGGACGTCGAACGGGCTGGCTGGCCGCGCTCGAACTTGGCGGCGGCACGTGCGTCCTCCCGCGCGTAGGTCTGGGCGGTCTTCGCTTCCGCCTTCAGGCGATCGGCTTCCAGCCGCGCGGCAGAGCGCTCCTCCCGGGCAATATCCTGCACCGCCGACATGATCTCGGCTCTCAGCAACTCGCGCCTTTGCCTGGCAGCGGCGCGGGCAGCCTGCAGTTGCTCTTTCCTCTGCCGCAGCCAGTCCCTCCGGTTAACCGGCGCAGGCCTGGCCTCTGGCGGCACGCTCAGGCGCAAAGCCCTGCTGATTGAAACTTTCTCAGCCAGCGTGCGCGGCGTTTCCTGCTTCGCATCACTCACGCTGCATCACTCCTCCGGCATCGCATAGATGCGGTCCATACATCACCAGTTGAAGTCCGTTAACTCATCCGCACAACCTTACCATAGGACTCAATCCTGGGTCCGACGCGCTCCCTGGCGTCGGTAAAGCGCAGCAGAGGGCCTGACGCCCTCTGATCTCACGATACGGCGGATCCCGCTCTATCGGGCTGTTTCGCGCAGCGGCCGGAATGCAGACCTCAACTCCGCGCTAAACAACTCCGGCTCTTCCCAGGCCGCAAAGTGACCGCCCCTGGCAACCTGGTTGTAATAGACCAGGTTGGGATACGCCCGCGCCAGCCAGGCCTTCGGAGGCCGGTAAACCTCGCCGGGAAAGACGGTCACTGCCGCCGGAACGGTAACGGGGCCGCCCTTTGCCGGTGCGGTGCTCGTTTCCCAGTAGATCCGTGCGCTGGATTCACCGGTGTTCGTCAGCCAGTAGAGCGAGATATTGTCGAGAATCGCGTCCCGGCCGAGCGCCCGTTCGGGATCGCCGCGCGTATAGACCCAGTCGGCCAGCTTGTCATAGATCCAGGCCGCCAGCCCCACCGGCGAATCGGCCAGGCCAATGCCGATGGTTTGCGGCCGCGTCTGCATCAGGGCGGCGTAGCCGAATCCCTTGTTGAGGAAATCCCTCGCCTCGTCGAAGACCTGTTTTTCCTCGGCGCTCAGGTTCGGCGGGGCGGGTTCGCCGGTCTTCAGCGCCATCGCGAGCGCGGGCGGCAGCGTCGTGGCGCGTTCGATGCGGTTGACGTGGATGCCGAGCAGCCCTTCGGGCGCGAGCCGCCCAAGCGCGTCGGAGATGATCGCGCCCCAGTCGCCGCCCTGCGACAAGTACCGCGCATAGCCAAGCCGCTTCATCAGCACGTCCCACGCGCGGGCGATGCGGTCCGGGTTCCAGCCGGTGTCCTTGGGCTTCTGTGAAAAGCCGAAGCCCGGCAGCGACGGGATCACGAGATGGAACGCATCGGCGGCGCTGCCGCCGTACGCGGTCGGATCCGTCAACGGGCGGATGCTGTCGAGCAGTTCGAACACGGAGCCCGGCCAGCCGTGCGTCATGACCAGGGGCAGCGCGTTCTCATGGCGCGAGCGGACATGGATGAAGTGGATATCCACACCGTCTATGTTCGTCACGAACTGAGGCCAGGCATTCAGCCTTGCCTCGGCCTTGCGCCAGTCATGCCCGGTGGCCCAGTAGCGCACGAGCGGCCGCAGCTTGTCGACTTGTACGCCCTGGGACCGGTCAGGAACGGTTTCCGGATCGGGCCACCGCGTTGCCATCAGGCGGCGGCGCAGATCGTCCAGGGCCGACTGCGGGATGCGTGCGCGGAACGGGCGGATCGCGTCCGACGCCACGGCGCGCGCTGGCGCGGGCTGCGCGGCGAAAGCCAGGCGTGACGAAAACAGCGAGAGCGCCGCGCCCGCCGCGCCGCCCAGTAACAGGGACCGGCGCGACGGGTCGGTGGCGTCATTCGACGATTTGGCGTTCATGGGATGCTCTTTCATTGCGCGTTCGTCGAGCGGGACGGCTTGGCGGGTACCAGCAACGGCACGTCTTTCCTGCCGAGTAATCATTACGGGATGGTCCAGATTGAGAGTGTGGTGTGCCACGCGGAGTCAAGCGTCGCCGGCGTGGCGTGTACCGGCGGCGCGATGCAAGCGGACCGGATCGGACTGATGACGGGAGCCGCCTGCTGATGCGATTCAACGAAACGCGGCGCGAACGTCTGCCACGGTTCGATGGGGATCCTGCAGATGCGGGTAGTGCCCGATGCCCGGCAGCGCGGTGAATTCCGCATGCGCCTTCCGCGCGAATTCGATGCCCATTTCTTTCCGGATATAGAAGTCCTTCTCACCCCAGACCACCTTGACCGGTGTCTTCAGCCGGTGCAGGTTCGCCTCCAGAAACGCCTGGTCCCGCGTGAAGTGCGAGTAGTAGTGATAGAAGGCGTCGGCAGACGTCATCGCGCCGTGACTCCATCCGCGGGCCATGTCGTCCTGGAGTTCGGGCGAGATGTCGAACTGCGCTTGCGGCGGCAGGCCGCGCCGGTACGCGTTGCGCAGAACGTCGTCGCGGCTCCTGTTCAGCTGGGCGCGAGCCTGTTCGGCCGACGGCTGCGATTTCAGGCTTTGCAGGCTTTCGTACATGTACTGCGGCCTGTCGAACGGGGCGAAGTCGCCCACGATGATCGTTCTCGCAATGTCCGGCGCCTCGAGCGCCAGCAGCAAGGCCGGCAGCGCGCCGATATCGGTTGCGTAGATGGTCAGCCGCGACGTATCGATGCCCGCCTTGCGGATGTATGCCTGCAGGACTCGGGCATAGTCCCGCGGCGCATAGGAGAACTTGTCCGCAGTCGGGCGCGATGAAAGCCCATAGCCAGGCCAGTCGATGGCATGCACTTCGAAGTCATCGCCCAGCGACAGGGCGATGTCCTTCCATGCGTAAAGGGTTTCGGGGAATCCATGCAGGAACAGGACGGTTCCCTTCGCGCCGGGTTGGTGCACGACCATCCGTCTCAGCGAGATGTCCGCATCGATCTCGATCCATCCGATATCGGGCTGTTGTGCCTGCGTGCCGACGCCGGGGGCAGCATGGGCGATGGCCGGCGCCACGGCGGCGCCAAGGATGAAAACGAAGGCAAGCAGCCGCTGCAGCAGGAGTCTGGGCATGTCAGTAGATCGTGGAAACGGCATGCCGCATCAATGGACCCAGCGCTCGACCTGCGCTTGCAGGCGCGGCCCGACCAGCAGGATGGCAGGAATCACGATCACATAGCCGATGCCCCACGAGCGCAGCCACGTCAGCGCAAAACCTTCCGAGAATCCCATGTTGAGAGCAAGCAGGGCGAACGAGATGATCCCCGTGGTCACGACACCCATCGACAGCGCGAAGGCGACTTTCCGTTTCAGTTGCACGTTCATGGCTACTTCCTTTGGATAAAAAATACCGTTTGGTATATTTTTGGTCAAAAAAAATCAGGCGAGGTCGATGACGGTTTTCTTCACCGCCGACATGACGGCCTGGTTGTAAGCCGCGTTGCCGGTGAGCCGGGAAATCATGATCGCGCCTTCGATCAATGCAATCAGCGTGATCGCGGTCGCCTCGGGGTCGACGTCGTTCCGGAACTCCCTGGAGGCTATGCCCCCCTTGATGACCGCGACGAGATTCGCCTTCCAGCCCCGGAACGCTTCCATGGCCTTGTCGCGCAGGGCAGGGTGGGTGTCGTCGGCTTCAATGGCGGTGTTGAGCAGCGGGCATCCGCCCTTCGGGAAGCAAGCGGGAAGGTTCTCGAACACGCCAGTCAGCGCGAGCAGCTTGTCCTTGCTGGTGCTCTTGGCGGCCATCTGGTCCCGTACCGACGATTGCGCCTGCTTCCAGTTGTAATCGAATGCGGCCAGCGCCACTTCTTCCTTGTTGGCAAAGTTACCGTAGACACTGCCCTTGGTCAGGCCGGTGGCTTCGGTCATGTCTGCGAGCGAGGTTCCGGCATAGCCCTTGGTATTGAAAATGGGCGCCGTCTTCTCGACGATCAGCTGGCGGGTGCGTTCGGCTTTGTTCATGCACGCCAGAATATACCAATCGGTATTTTTGTCAAGGGCAGCCCGCGCAAGTGAAGGGTGGTCCATGCCGCATGAACGGTTTGCCGAGGCACGCACCATGGTTCCTAATCCTGCTGCTGCACTTCCGGCGGGCGGCGGAAGCTGATTGCCAGGCGGTTGAAGGCATTCATCAGGCTGATCGCCATCGTCAGGTCAGATAGTTCTTTTTCGCTGAATACCGCCGCAGTCCTCTGGAACACGTCGTCCGGAACGTGCGTCTCCGATACGCGTGTCACCGATTCCGCCCATTCGAGCGCGGCCTGCTCACGTTCACTGAAGAGGTCGCCGGCCTCGCGCCAGGCTTGCACGAGCGCGAGCCTGGTGACCGACACGCCCTTCTTCACCAGGTCACGCGTGTGCATGTCCAGGCAGTAGGCGCAGCCATTGATCTGGCTGACGCGAAGATAGGTCAGCTCCACCAAGGTGCTGTCGAGCCCCGACTGCAGGATGTAGCCATAGACGTTGCCAAATGCCTTCACGCCGCCAGGAGACGCTTTCGTGTAGTCCAGTCTCATTTCGCGCTCCCTTCGTACGTAGTCAGATCCTTCTCGTTGCTATCCATGACGAACACGGCCAACAGCTTCGCCGGCTTTGTGCGGCTCGCGTTGCGGCTGACCTGATGATGCGATCCCGGCTCCTCGTGAAAGCTTTCGCCAGCCTTGTAGACGCGCTCCGGGCCATCGTCCACCTTGCTCGCAATGCTGCCCGAGACCACATAGGCATAGATGAACGCCGACCTGGCGTGGTAGTGCGGCAGGGAGGCGCCGCCCGGCGGATACGAGACTTCAACGGCGACGATCGATTTCCCCGGGATGTTCGGGATCGACCGCGAGAAGTTCTCCTTCACCGTTTCAGTGGGGCCGTGCGCGGCCGCGATGCCGCTGAAACTTAGGGCGGCTGCCGCCATGAGCGGTAACAGGATGCGTTGGGGTTTCATCGGTATCTCCTTGGTAGAGCCTCTGGCTTGTAACTACGACTGATAAAGTCGCAGTAAAGATAGTGGATCGTCATCGAAAGCGCAAGCCCCGACGCGCAGGTTGGCTTCGCGTCACCGGCGAAAAAAACTTGCGCTTTAAAACTACGACTCGTATGATCGTAGTTAAGGGGCGCGCCTGCGGCTCCCTGTTACACGAAACCGAGGTTGATTCAGGAGTTGAAGATGTCCAAACGTATTCTTGTCATTGGCGCCGGCTTTGCCGGCATGTGGAGCGCACTGGCTTCGGCCCGTCTGCTTGACCAGGTCGGGCGCACCGACGTGGAAATCGCGCTGGTCGCACCGGAACCCGTACTACACGTCCGCCCGCGTCTCTATGAGCAGAACCCGAACGGGATGAAGGCGCCGCTGCAAGAAATCTTCAAGGCCGTCGGCGTACGGTATATCCGGGGCAAGGTGGAACATATCGATGTCGCGAGCCGCGAAGTGAGCATTGCGGCCGTCGGTGCGGAGGGTTCGCACCAGCGCCTCAGCTATGACCGTCTGGTACTTGCCGCGGGAAGCCGGTTGTTCCGTCCGCAGATTCCCGGGCTGGACCAGCATGCATTCAATGTCGACCAGGTCGCCGACGCGGCGGAGCTCGAAGCGCATATCCATGGCCTGGCCAGTCGCCAGGAAAGCGCCGGGCGCAATACGGTGGTAATCGCGGGTGCCGGCTTCACCGGAATCGAGACCGCCGCGGAAATGCCGGCCCGCCTGCGCGAAGTGCTGGGCGAGAACGCCGCCGTGAACGTGATCATGGTGGAGCGCAATGCCGAGGTCGGACCTGACCTGGGCCCGGGGCCGCGGCCGGTGATCACGCAGGCGCTGACCGAACTGGGCGTGACCTGGAAGCTTGGCTCCGGCGTCGCGGCCGTCGATGCGACCGGCGTCACCCTCGAGAACGGCGAGCGCATCGAGGCGGATACGGTGATCTGGACCGCCGGCGCCCGCGCCAGCGAACTCACCGCGCAGATTCCGGCGGAGCGCGATCGCCTCGGCCGGCTGCACGTAGATCGCGATCTCAGGGTGAGGGGTGTCGATTCGGTGTTCGCCACCGGCGATTGCGCGTACGCCGCGACCGATGATGAAGGCAACTTTGCGGCGATGGCCTGCCAGCACGCGATCAGCCTCGGCCGTTCGGCAGGGCACAACGTGGCGGCGGACCTCGTTGGCGCAGCGCTGATGCCGTATAGCCAGCCGAAGTACGTGACCTGCCTGGACCTGGGGCCGTGGGGCGCTGTCTACACGGAAGGCTGGAACCGGGAGGTCAAGCTGACCGGAGGCGTGGCCAAGGCACTGAAAACGCAGATCAATACCAAGTGGATTTACCCGCCGAGCGCTAATCGTGCGGAAGCCCTGGCGCTGGCTGACCCGCTCCTGCCCGTGGTTGCCTGACGGGGCGCAGAGAGCAGGGAGGGCGATCCGGTGGATCGCCCTTTTTCATTTGCATCCGCGCAGTCGCCTGGGCGGAAAGATGAAGCCCGGAAACAACTGTGGTGGAAGCAGACCACGGTGTCGATCATGGCTGCCTGCAACCCGGTGCGCACGCGCTCGCTGAGGCAAATCCGACCGCAGTTGCAGAAGTCGCTGCAATGAGGCCGGAAATTGATGCATGGGTTTCGTCAGACCGAAGGCTTCTTTTGCGAATCGTGAATTCACATTGCGCTCACGGTCGCCTTATCGTCCCCGATGCCGTGATGGAACTACGTCATCGGAACACGGTGTGACCGATAAAGGAGACGAGGATGAAGCAGGCTTTCGACGGGCTGGCAGTAGTGGTGACGCGGTTGGCAGCGGCGGTTGGTGTTGCGGTTATGGCAGCCCCGGGCGCAGCGTTGGCGGCGTATCCCGACAAGCCGATCCGGCTGATCGTGCCGGCCGCCGCGGGTGGCACAACGGATATCGCATCGCGCCTGGTCGGCAAGCGCATGGGCGAGTTGCTTGGCCAGCCGGTGGTGGTGGAAAACCGCGCCGGCGGAGGCGGCATCATCGGCGCGCAGGCGCTCAGGCAGTCTGCCGCCGATGGCTATACCCTGATGATGGGAAATATCGGGCCCAATGCCATCAACTACAGCCTGTACCGGCAGTTGCCCTACCGCGCGGAGGACTTTGCGCCGATCACCATGGTGGTGTCGGTGCCCAATGTACTGGTGGTCAATGCCAGCGTGCCGGCTCGTACCGTGGCCGAACTGGTCGCGCTGGCCAAAGCGCAGCCCGGCAAGTATTCCTTTGCCTCCTCAGGCACCGGCCAGTCGGTCCATCTTTCCGGCGAGCTGTTCCGCAAGCGCACCGGCACCGACCTCATCCATGTTCCCTACAAGGGCGCGGCACCGGCCGTGGCCGACCTGTTGGCCGGGCAGGTCACCATGATGGTGGACAACCTTCCCAGTTCGCTGCCGCATATCCGGTCCGGCAAGCTGCGCGCGCTGGCTGTGACCAGCGCCAGCCGCGTGCCCGAGCTGCCTGACGTGCCCACGATGAAGGAGGCCGGCGTGGACGACTTCCAGGTGACCGCATGGTTCGGCCTGGTGGCACCGGCCGGCACGCCGCAGGAGATCATCGGCCGGTTGCAGAAGACCGTGGCCGGCATCCTGGACGAGCCCGAGGTCAAGGCAAGACTGGCGGAGCTGGGCGGCGTGCCCGGCGGCGATACGCCCGCTCACTTCGGCAACTTCATCAAGAGCGAGCGCGAGCGCTGGGCACGCGTGGTCAGGGACACCGGCATTCCGCAGCAATAAGCCAACAGGCCGGCCGGACCTGGCTGGCCGCCACGAGGCCATCAACATGATCGACAAGACTGTGGCATCACTGGAGCAAGCGGTGGCCGGCATCACTGACGGTGCCACCGTGCTGGTGAGCGGCTTCGGCGGCTCCGGCATTCCCGGAGCGTTGCTCGACGCGCTGCTCGCATGCGGTGCGCGCGATCTCACCATCGTCAACAACAATGCCGGCAACGGCGACACGGGCATTGCGGCGCTGATACGCGCCGGGGCGGTGCGCAAGGTGATCTGCTCCCATCCGCGTTCCAGTAATGCCGAAGCCTTTATCGAAGCCTATCGCGCCGGCAAGGTGGAGCTGGAATGCGTTCCGCAAGGCACGCTGGTGGAGCGCATGCGTGCCGCCGGCGCAGGGCTGGGGCCGTTCTTTACGCCGACCGCGTATGGCACGGCGCTGGCAGAGGGCAAGGAAACGCGCGAGATCGATGGCACGGGTTATGTGCTGGAGCAACCCTTGCGCGGCGATTTCGCGCTGGTCAAGGCGCATCGCGCGGATCGCTGGGGCAACCTGGTCTACCGCTATGCGGGCCGCAACTTCGGGCCGGTGATGTGCACCGCGGCGCGCCACACCATAGTCCAGGTCGATGAAATCGTGCCGCTGGGCACGCTGATGCCTGAACAAGTGATGACGCCTGGCATCTTCGTCCACGCCGTGGTGCAGACCGGAGAACGCCATGCCGCGTGAGATGCCGCTGTTCCAGCAACTGCCCCGGCTCAGCCGCCACGCCATGGCGCGCATTGTGGCCGCCGACATTCCGGACGGCAGCTACGTCAATCTCGGCATCGGCATGCCGACGCTGGTGTCGGACCAGCTGCCGCGGGACCGGGAGATCATCCTGCACAGCGAGAACGGCATCCTTGGCATGGGCCGGGTGATCCGCGACGGTGCGGCCGATCCCGACCTGATCAACGCCAGCAAGGAGCCGATCGCGTTGCTGGCGGGCGCTTCCATCTCCGACCATGCGATGTCCTTCGCCATGATGCGCGGCGGCCATCTCGACGTCACCGTGCTGGGCGGCTTCCAGGTCTCCGCCAGGGGCGACCTGGCCAACTGGTCAACCGGTGAGCCCGACGCGATCCCCGCCGTGGGCGGTGCCATGGACCTGGTGGCAGGAGCGGCCAGGCTCTTCGTGATGATGGAGCATGTCACCCGCGACGGCCAGCCCAAGATCGTGGAGTGCTGCAGTTATCCGCTTACCGGCCTCGGCGTGGTGGACCGCATCTACACGGACCTGGCTGTGATCGACGTGCAGCCCGGCGGCGGACTGCTGGTCACCGGCCTGGCCGAAGGCGTGTCCTTCGACGCGGTGGCGGCGCTGAGCGCGGCGCCGCTCATGTTGAGTGCGCAGTGCCGGGTGTTGCGCTAGTCCGCGCCAGGCCGATCTCGGCTTCCAGCATTTCGAGGTCCTGCGCCGATACCTGCAGCCCCTCGCTGCGCGCCCGTAGCGCCTGTGCCGCTTCGCGCTCGCCCGGCATCGCGATCGCATCGAAGCCGTCGGCGAGGGGCGAGGCCTTGGCGCGGCTGACCAGTTCGTCGGCGCGCGCGAAGTAGTCGCCAAGCGGCAGCCCCGCATCGGGCCTGAATGCGATAAACGCATGCCCGACGTCCTGCGGCTGGGTGAAGTCGCTGTTCTGGTTGCGCACCTGGCCGCCGAAGGCAGCACCGGACATCACGCCCGCCATCAGCTCCATCATCAGCCCGAGCCCCGATCCCTTGGGCCCCGCCATCGGCAGCACCACGCCATCGATGGCGGCGTTGGGATCTGTGGTGGCCTGCCCGGTGGCGTCGAGCGCCCAGTCCCCCGGGATGGTTTCGCCGCGGCGCGCGGCGCGGCGGATCTTGCCGAAGGCCACCACGGAAGTCGCCATATCCAGCACGATCGGCGTGCCGCGGGCCGGCGCGGCAAAGGCAAACGGGCTGGTGCCGAGGAACGGCGTGCGCCCGCCCCACACTGGCATCAGCGGCGGCGCGTTGGTCAGCACCAGCGCGCCGAGCCCCGCGTCTAGCAGCCTGCTGCAGGTATGTCGCCGCCATGCCGAAATGATTGCTGCGCGAGGCCAGCACCAGGCTGATGCCATGCCGGCGCGCGCGCGCGATCGCCTCATCCATCGCTTTACGGGCGACGATGTAGCCCATGCCATTGTCCCCATCGACATGCGCCGTCGCACCGTCGCCAGGTGTCACCGCCAATGTTGGCGTGGGGTTGACCAGGCCGAGACGCAGCCGCCTGGTATAGACCGGGATGCGCCCGATGCCGTGCGAGGCCACGCCGCGCGCGTCGGCGTCGACCAGGCAGCCGGCAACGTAGGCGGCATCGCCGGCGGGCAGGTAGGCCGCGAAGATGTCGGTCACGGCTTGCAGGAGTGAGGAATAGGGCGTCGGGCTAGTGTCCACGGTCATACCTGAAAAAAGGGGGAGTCGGGCAAGCGCGCGCATCAGCTCAGCTTGATCTGCGCCTCTCGGATCAGCGCGCCCCACTTGGCGTGTTCGGCGCGGATATGCGCGGCGAAGGCCGCTGGCGAGGTCGGCGTCGCGACGCTGCCTTCCTGCTTCAGGCGCTGCTGGACGTCAGGACGCGCCAGCACCTGCAGCGTGGTGGCGGACAGTTTCGCCGTGATGTCCGCCGGCAAGCCTGCCGGCGCGACCAGGCCCAGCCAGGTGGTGGCCTCGAAGCCGGCGAAGCCCTGTTCGGCGACAGTCGGTACCGACGGCAGCGCCGACAGCCGCTGCGCAGAGGTCACCGCCAGTGCACGGATACTGCCCGCGGCCAGCTGCGGCATCACCGAGACCGTATTGCCGAAGTAAGCCGGCACCTGTCCGCCCAGCAGGTCGTTCATGGCCGGGCCCGCGCCCTTGTACGGCACCTGCATGACCCGGACCCCCGCACGCCGCGCCAGCATTTCGCCGGCCAGGTGTCCGACCGTGCCGTTGCCGGCCTGTGCGATTCCCGTCTCGCCGCTGCGCGCCCTGGCTTGCCGCAGGAAGTCGGCGAGGGTGCGGAACGGCGAATCCTGACGCACGACCAGTACCACGGGCTGGGCCGCCACGCCGGCAATCGCCGTGAAATCCTTCAGCGGATCAAACGGCATCTTCGGATAGAGGCCCGGATTGATGGCGAGATTGGCGGCCTGGCCCATGCCGATGGTGTAGCCATCCGGCACGGCCTTCGCGACCATGTCCAGGCCGATATTGCCGCCGGCACCCGGCTTGTTGTCGACCACCAGGGTCCAGCGCGCCAGCGTGGTCAGCTTCTCCGCGATCAGGCGCG
Organism: Cupriavidus oxalaticus; assembly: GCF_038900635.1. Classification (GTDB taxonomy): domain Bacteria; phylum Pseudomonadota; class Gammaproteobacteria; order Burkholderiales; family Burkholderiaceae; genus Cupriavidus; species Cupriavidus oxalaticus_B. Next base: position 100,832 of record NZ_JAYMRX010000008.1, read on the forward strand.
AGGTGGCATCGGTGCCGCCGCCCGGGGGAAATGGCACCACCAGCCGGATGGGCTTCTGCGGCCAGGGGCCTTGCGCGCGTGCCAGGCCGGAAGCGGCAAGCGCCGCCGCGGCGCCGCACTGGAGGAATTGGCGTCGTTGCATCGTGGTCTCCGTCATCGTTTTGGTTTCGCCGGGGAGGATGCCGCTCAAACCGGCAGGCCCTTGGCCCGCAGCGTGGCATCGAAGCGTTCCGGATCCGAGGTGCCGGCCGCATTGCCGGCGCGGATCTGCGCTTCCTTCTGCAGGTGGGCGCGGGTGCGCTCCAGCACGTCGGCCGCCTGCGCCGCCGGTATGGCGATCACGCCGTCGGCGTCGCCGACGATCAGGTCACCCGGCATCACCGCCATGCCGGCGCAGACCACCGGCACGTTGATCTCGCCGGGGCCGTCCTTGGTCGGGCCGCGATGGGTGTTGCCGCGCGCGAAGATGGGCATGCCGTCTTCGGCCCATTCCAGGACATCGCGAATGGCACCGTCGATCACCAGGCCGCCGAGGCGCCTGCTCACGCACGTGGTGCGCATCAGGCCGCCGACCAGCGCCTGGGCAAGATCGGCGCCGCCGTCGATGACCAGCACGTCGCCCTCGCGGACCATCATCAGGGCCTTGTGGATCATCAGGTTGTCGCCGGGGCGCACCCGAACGGTCACGGCGGGCCCGCACAGCACGGTTTCCGGCCGCCGGTGGTACGGGCGCAGTCCGATCGTGCCGACCTGGCGGCTCATGGCATCGCCGATCGCCGCCACGGGCAGCTCGCGGAACGCCGCCAGCAGCGCGGGGGCGAAGCCGTCGGCGCAGGGGTTGATCCGGTATCCCGCCGGCCAGGACAGGGCGGTGGCTTGCTCGGTGCTCATTGGGGTCTCCTTGGAAGGCATCGTGGATTGGGTAAGGGGAGGTGGCCGGCGCTGGTCAGGCGCTGCGCCGCAAGGCCGCCAGGACGCCGGGGTTGACGCACCACGCCGGCTCGGGCGGGGTCCCCTGCAGGTGGCCGAGCACATTGCGCACGGCCCCGCTGGCCATGGCGTCCAGTGCCGCGGGCGTGGAGCCGCCCACATGCGGGGTCAGCACGACGTTGTCGAGGGCCAGCAGCGGGCTGTCCGCGGGCAGCGGTTCGATGGCCATGGTGTCGAGCCCCGCGGCATGGAGCCGGCCGCTGCGCAGCGCGGCGACCAGCGCCGTTTCGTCGACGACCTCGCCGCGCGCGGTATTGACCAGGATCGCGCCCGGTTTCATCGCGGCCAGTTGCGCCGCGCCAATCAGGCCGCGCGTGTGCGCGGTCAGCGGGACATGCAGGCTGGCCACATCGCTGGCGGCAAGGAGGGCATCCAGGGAATCGCAGCAGTCGACATCGGCGGGGCGTGCCGCGGCCCCGGCCAGTGCGGGATCGAACGCCGCGACGCGCATGCCCAGCGCCAGGCACACGCGCGCGACGCGCTGCGCCACTTGGCCAAAGCCGACCAGGCCGATGGTGCGGCCCTGCAGTTCCACGCCGTCCTGCGCGCGTGACCAACGGCCCGCGCGCAGCTCGCGATCCATCCACGGCACGCGACGCGCCGCCGCGAACATCAGCGTCAGGGTCAGTTCCGCCACGGACTGCGCATTGGCGCCCGGCGTCACATAGACCGGAATGCCCCGTGCGGTGGCGGCGGCGACATCGATGTTGCTGACGCCGACGCCATGCTTGGAGATCACCTTCAGCGTCGGGCAGGCGTCGATGGCCGCGCCGGTCAGCGCGACCGTGCGCGAGATCACCGCGTCCACCGGCAACGCCCGGAGCAACGCATGCAGCGCTTGCGGGCTGTCGGCGTCGGGCAGGTAGTGGACGCTGGCATTGGCGGCTTCCAGCAGGCGGACGCCGGCGCCTGCCAGGCGCGGCGCGGTAACAAGGACGGTGTAGGGCATGACTCGGAGCGGTTAGGGGATGCAGCAATTCTTTCCCGCCGGTTCGATGCCGTCCAGCTTATAATTTTTTGGTTTTGATAAACGAAAGTAATCAGTCGTGCTGCGGCCGGCTGCATGCCACGGAGCGCTGCCATGGACCTGCGTGACCTCAAGTACTTCCTGGCCGTGGCCAACGCCGGCAACTTCCGCCGCGCCGCCGAGCTGGTGCACCGCAGCCAGCCGACGCTGACCAAGGCGGTCGACCGGCTCGAGTCCTCGCTCGGCGCGGCGCTGTTCGAGCGCGACGGCCGGGGCCAGAAACTGAGCGCGGCAGGGGTTGCGCTGCGCGCCCGCGCCGCCGGCCTGCTGCAGGAAGCCGACCTGGTCCGTGACGAGGTCGGCGCCATCGCGCGCGGCGTGGCGGGCACCGTCAGGCTGGGCAGCGGACCGCTCGGCGCCGAATACCTGCTGCCGCCCATCTGCAGGATGCTGCTGCGCGAAGCCCCCAACGTGGTGCTGCAACTGAGCATTCGCCACAACTACGAATTGCGTGACGACCTGCGTGAAGGACGCGTGGACGTGATCCTCGGCTTCGTGCCGGACCAGCAGGATGACGAATTCCATTGCGAGACGCTGCTGAAGGACACCGTCGTGGTCGCGGCGATCAAGGGGCACCCGATCTTCCGCGTGCGCAAGCCCGGGCTGGAGGCGCTGGCCGGCTATCGCTGGGCGCTGCCCAACCGCGCGGTGCCGAGCCGGAACTGGCTCGACCAGACCATGGAATCGCGCAACCTGCCGCGGCCGGTGGTGCAGATCGAGACCAACTCGATCCCGCTGATCCCGCGCGTGGTGGCCGATACCGAACTGCTGACCTTTGTCTCGCGGCGCACCTTGCGCGCGAGCGGTGACGATCTGGTGGAAGTGCCGCTGCCGGCGGCCACGCTGGTGCGCAACTTCGGCGTGACGTTCCGCAAGGGCGCGCCGCTTTCTCCGGTGGCGGACAGGCTGATCGGTTTGCTGCACGAATTCGGCAAGACGTTGTTCGAGCGGCTGGACTGAACTCCGTTCTGGGCTATCTGGTTCGATCCAGCTTCGGCATCCTGCTGTTGTTGCCTGACGGAGCGCAGGAAGAGAGGAGGGCGATCCACTGGATCGCCCTCTCTGCATTGCGCATCCCCGCAGTCATCCGCGCGGAGAAGCATCGGCTCGACGCGCATGGATTTTCACCGCGACCTGTTTCACCGCGTGGATGGAGCGCCCATATAAATCCGGGCCAGGCAAGGACGCCTATAGTGGAAGAGAGACACCGCCGCCCGCTGCCGACGTCATGCCATCCCGAAAGACAGCTTTCCGCGCCCTGGTGGCGATCTGCGTGATTGCCGGGTTGTTGTTCGCCCCACTCCCCTGGCAGCCTATGACAAGAATCCACAGCGAAGCCACGATCCGGCGGCCACCCGCGGAGGTATTCGCATATGTGTCGACCCCTGCCAACTGGCCGGCGTGGCATCCGTCATCGCTGGCGGTACACGGCGCCACCGATCATTCGCTGGACGTTGGAGAGCAGGTGACGGAAGACTTCAGGGTGGCGGGGCGCGAGGGAACCGTGGTCTGGAAGGTGGCGGAGCGCCGGGCTCCGACCTTCTGGCGCATCGACGGCACTATCGATGGCCGGAAAGCAGGGACGGTGACCTATACGCTGACATCGGCTGGCACCGGCACTCGGTTCGAGCGCGAGTTCACCTACCAGGCACCGACCTTGCTGTTCTCGTTGCTGAACTGGGCGGCGCTGCGCAAACAGGTCGATGCCGAGTCGGCGGAAGCCGTGCAGCGCCTGAAGGTCAAGCTCGATGGCGGCGCGCAGCTGGAGTAACTGCCGCTACGATATGGTGCGGCTTATGATTGCGTGCTTTCGATAAATGAAAGTAATCACACGCGCCGACGCCCGACTGCCTGCGCGTGACGCCTCCGCGTGTCCCGCCGGGCGCATGGGGTAATGCGATCCCGCGAGCGCCGTCCGGCTTGTACTTCGGCGTGGATGATGTAATACGTATCCAAGCCGTGACCTCGCGCAGAAAATCGGCCCGTGCCCGACGTGCAGCGAGCGGCCGCCAAACGACCCGGGCTATGCCCCGTCATCTCCTCGGGGGGGACTGATGGAACAATTGCTGGTTGACGCCGTAATCTTCCTCGCCGCGGCGCTGATCGCCGTGCCGCTGTCGGTGCGCTTCGGCTTTGGCTCCGTGCTGGGCTACCTGGTTGCCGGCGCAGTGATCGGCCCGTGGGGGCTGAGGCTGGTCACGGACGTCAACTCGATCATGGACGTGTCCGAGCTGGGCATCGTGCTGATGATGTTCATCATTGGCATTGAAATGGAATTCGAGAAGCTGTGGGCGATGCGCCGCTCCATCTTCTGCTATGGCGGCATCCAGGTCGCGCTGTGCGCGGCGCTGCTTGCAGTGATCTTCATTGTCTTTGGCGTGCAGTGGCGCGTCGGCGTGGCGGCCGGCTTCGCGCTGTCGCTGTCTTCCACGGCGATGGTCATCGCGATCCTGGAGCAGAACCGGCTGATGGACGCGCCCGTCGGGCGCTCCAGCTTTGGCATCCTGCTGTTCCAGGACATTGCCGCGATCCCGATGATTGCGCTGCTGCCGCTGCTAGCGCCGGTCGCGGCGGACGCCGGCATGTCGAGCGGCTGGGCTTCGGCGGCGAAGGCGCTGGCCATGATCGCGGCGGTGGTGGTGGTCGGGCGCTTTATGCTGAAGTATGTGCTGCGCATGATCCAGCGCAGCGGCACGCGCGAGATCTTTACCATCTTCGCGCTGCTCTGGGTCATTGGCATCGCGCTGCTGATGCATGTGGTCCACCTGTCGATGTCGCTTGGCGCATTCCTGGCCGGCCTGTTGCTGGCCGGTTCCGATTGCCGACACGAGATCGAATCGGACATGGCACCCTTCAAGGGCGTCCTGCTTGGCCTGTTCTTTATCGCGGTCGGCATGTCGATCGATTTCTCTGTGCTGGCCAGCAAGCCGCTGCTGGTGGCGGTGCTGGTGGTCGCACTGGTCGTTGGCAAGTTCCTGGCGCTGATGTACCTGGCGAACCAGATCGAATTGCCGCGCCAGCATCGCGTCTACTTTGCCATCCTGCTGTCGCAGGGCGGCGAGTTCGCCTTTGTCGTGATGGGCGCCGCGCAGGCGGCGAACCTGATCGATGCCGAGCAACTCTCCGTCGTCACGGTCGTGGTGGCGCTGTCGATGGCGACGACACCGCTGCTGTTGCTCGCCCACCGCAAGCTGCCGCGCAGCCACGCTGCACCGCGCCAGGCCGAAGCGGATGGCCCGTAACCTGTCGGACCTGCCTGCGCCGCAAGCCAACCGATCGCGCCACGGAGGTGCCATGCGATGACTGTCCTGAACTGGCTGCGCCGCCGCGGCAAGCATTCTGACGGCGCGCGCGATGCGGAGCGCGCCGCGCTGGCGGAGCGCGTGACCCGGCTCTGCCCGTACGTGCGACTGGTAGGCGGCTATCGCAAGCGGCTTGCGCCGGCGCTGGCTATCGCAGACCGGTACGTGCGCGATGTCGTGGCGGGCTTGCCGCCGGCTTCGGCGGCAAGCGAAGCCGCCTGGAACAGCGATCCGTATATCCATGCCTTCTTTGCGACGGCACAGGACGTCATGCCGGTGTTCAGCCGGTCGTCGGACCTGCGCGACTATTTCAGCGGCTCGGCGTCGGCCACCGAGGCCTATTGCGTGCTCGGGATGGAAAAGCAGGAACGCCACACGCTGGGCGTGGCGCTGGAAGGCGAGGTCATGCGCACGGAGGTGCCCCGGACCACGGTCAGCTTCACCGATCACCGGGTCAGGATCTGCGCGGCGACCGAAGCGGCGCTGCGCGAGGAGATCGCCAGCCGCATGCTGGACCAGTTCGCGCTGCAGGCACTGGCCGAGGTCGCCGGCGGCACTACCCGCCGCGACCGCATCGAGCGCGAGCAGGCGTTGCTGACCACGCGGCTGCACCTGCTGGAGAAGCAGGGCGTCGGCATGCGCAGCGTGCTTGGAGAAGGCGACGGCACGCAAGCGGACGAGTCAGAGCGGCTGCGCGAGCAGGTGGCACAGAACGAGGCCGCGCTCGCCGCCCTTGGCGGACCTGATGGACATGATGGACCTGAAGCACCTGGCGCACAGGATGGCCGGGCCGGCATGCCGGAGCGGCAACTGCAGGCGCTGGTCGACGTGCTGACGCATGCCGAAGCCAGCTTCACGGTAGAGCGGCAAGCGGTGCGGCTGAGCCCCATGAACATCGTGCTGGCACCGGGCAGTGCCGGGCCCGCCGCGGACCTGCAGTTGATGACTGCACGGGTTCCGGGGAATCCGCCGCTGGTCCGGACTTTTTCGCTGGTGTGCGTGGCCCGCGCCGGGATGCTGTCGCCGATGCAGCTGCTCGATGAGGCCGCGCGCATGCTGTAACGTTAAAATCAGCTCGACACTGATTTTACTCCAAAGGCTTAAGCGTGGCACTCCAGCAGGGATTCATCCTGACCCGGCATTGGCGCGATACCCCGGCCGGCACCGAGGTCGAGGTCTGGCTGGCCACCGACGACGGGCCGCGCCGGCTGCGCCTGCCGTATCAGCCGTCGGTTGCATTCATCCCCGAGGCACAACGCGAGCGTGCCGAGGCGCTGCTGCGCCGCGAGCGCGAGGCCGAGTTGCGCCCGCTGAAGCTGCAGGACTTTCGCGGCAGGCCGGTCATCGGCCTGTATTGCCAGCAGCATCGGCAGCTGATCCAGCTGGGCCGTTCGCTGCGAGATGCCGGCATCGACGTCTACGAAGCCGATATCCGCCCGCCCGAGCGCTACCTGATGGAGCGCTTCATCACGGCGCCGGTGTGGTTCGAAGGGGAACCGGACGGCGCGGGCGCCATGCGCAATGCCCAGCTGAAGCCCTCGGCGGATTACCGGCCGAGGCTGCGGCTGGTGTCGCTCGATATCGAAACCAACGCATTCGGCGAACTGTATTCGATCGCGCTCGAAGGCTGCGGCCAGCGCCAGGTCTATATGCTGGGCGCCGCGCCGCAGGAGCCGGCCGCCGACGATTTCTCGCTCGAATACTGCGCGACACGGCCGGAGCTGCTGGAGAAGCTGAACCAGTGGCTGGCCCGTCACGACCCCGACGCGATCATCGGCTGGAACCTGGTCCAGTTCGACCTGCGCGTGCTGGTCGAGCATGCGCGGCGCTTCCAGTTGCCGCTGCGCCTCGGCCGCGGCGGCGCGGAGCTGGAATGGCGCGAGCACAACGCGCAGCAGCACTATTTCGCCAGCGCGCCGGGCCGGCTGATCATCGATGGCATCGAGGCGCTGCGGTCGGCCACGTGGAGCTTCCCGTCGTTCAGCCTGGAATCGGTGGCGCAGACGCTGCTCGGCGAGGGCAAGGCGATCGACAATCCGTACGACCGCATGGATGCCATCGACCGCATGTTCGAGCAGGACAAGCCGGCGCTGGCGCGCTATAACCTGCGCGATTGCGAGCTGGTGACGCGCATCTTCGAGAAGACCGAGCTGCTGTCGTTCCTGCTGGAGCGCGCCACGGTCACGGGGCTGGCGGCGGACCGCAGTGGCGGGTCGGTGGCCGCCTTCACGCATCTCTACATGCCGCTGATGCACCGCCAGGGCTATGTCGCGCCCAACCTCGGCGAGCTGGCACCGGAGGCCAGCCCCGGCGGCTTCGTCATGGATTCGCGGCCGGGACTCTATGAATCGGTGCTGGTGCTGGACTACAAGAGCCTCTATCCGTCGATCATCCGCACCTTCCTGATCGATCCCATTGGCCTGGTCGAGGGACTGGCGCATCCGGACGATGCCGACTCGGTTCCCGGCTTTCGCGGCGCGCGCTTCTCGCGGACGAAGCATTGCCTGCCGGCGATCGTCGCGCGGGTCTGGCAGGGCCGCGAGGCGGCCAAGCGCGACCGCAACAAGCCGCTCGCGCAGGCGCTCAAGATCATCATGAATGCGTTCTACGGCGTACTGGGGTCAAGCGGATGCCGTTTCTTCGATCCGCGGCTGGCGTCGTCGATTACCATGCGCGGGCACGAGATCATGCGGCAGACGCGCGCGCTGGTCGAGGCGCGCGGCTACGAGGTGATCTATGGCGACACGGATTCCACCTTCGTCTGGCTGCGCCGCGCGCGCACCGAGGCCGATGCGCAGCAGATCGGCCGCAGCCTGGTGGCCTACGTCAACGACTGGTGGCGCGACCACCTGTGGCAGACCTACGGCCTGGAAAGCGCGCTTGAACTGCAATTCGAGACCCACTTCCGCCGCTTCCTGATGCCGACCATCCGCGGCACCGACCTCGGCAGCAAGAAGCGCTACGCCGGCCAGGTGGAGCGGACCGACGGCACGGTCGAGATGGTGTTCAAGGGGCTCGAGACGGTGCGCACCGACTGGTCGCCGCTCGCGCAGCAGTTCCAGCAGACGCTTTACGAGAAGGTCTTCAACCGCGAGCCGTACCAGGACTATGTGCGCGACATCGTGCGCCGCACGCTGGCGGGGGAGCTCGACGAGCAACTGGTCTATCGCAAGCGGCTGCGGCGCAAGCTGGAGGAATACCAGCGCAATGTGCCGCCGCACGTGCGCGCCGCCCGCATCGCCGATGACTACAACGAGCGCCACGGGCGCCCGCGCCAGTACCAGCAGGGCGGCTGGATCAGCTATGTGATGACCACGGCAGGGCCGGAGCCGCTGGAATGCCGGTCCGCGCCGATCGACTACGACCACTACGTCGGCAAGCAATTGCAGCCGATTGCCGATGCGATCCTGCCGTTCCTGGACGACGATTTCGAGCGGCTGCTGTCGGGGCAGATGACGTTGTTCGCGCAGTAGGACAGCGTTGCCGCCCCTGGCACGTCAGGCACCAGCCCTGTCGATCGCGGCCATCAGGTCGCCAGGATGGACCATCAGTTCGCGCACTTGCCACAGCGTGGGATATTGGTTCAGCACGCTGTGCCAGCGGGGCGATTCCAAAAGCTGGTGCCAGACCGGTTCAAGCGCGGCCGAATCCGCCGTTTGCGCGAGCGCCAGCCCGCTGGCGTATTCAAGGCTTGCCTGTGCCGACAGCAGCTGCATCCGGCTGGCGGCGCCGAGCAGGCGCGGACTGGCTTCGGCAGGCGCATCGCAGCAATACAGCACCATGCCGGCAAGGCCGGCCGCGTCGGCGTGCAGCGCGCTGAGCGAGGCGCCCTGGAGGCGTACCGTTCCTTGCTGCGTCTCGAACGCATAGACCGCATCCTTGTCGGCCTGTGCCAGCAGGCGCAAGCCGCGCAGCAGCTTGGGCAGGTCGGTGGTGGCGGCATCGACGGAGGCCTTCGCCTCCGCGAGCAGGCAGATCTCCCACGCGGGTGCTTCCTCGACCGGCAGCACTTGCCTGAGCAGCACCGCATCCCATTCGGTCTTGGCGCGTTCATGCGGGGCGGGGATCGAAGCCGGTACGCGCATGGAGGTCACGACGCGGTATGACGCCGGCGCTTGCCCGGCCTCGTTGAGCCGCCGCGCCAGTGCCGCCAGCGCCTGTGAGGCCTGCGCTTCGACGGCGGCGCCACGCTGCCGGGCGGCGACGCCTCGCGCACTGGCGCCGGCGCTGCCGGAACGGGGGCCATGCCGCTCCCACAGCATCCGGTACCGGCGCACCAGGTCATCGGACGCCAGCGCTTCAAGACGCTGCAGGCGCTTCAGCGCGGGACTGTCGAGCAGCCGGGCCAGGCCGGGGGCGCCGTTCGCGATCTCCGGCATATCGGGCAGGCCTTGCACGGCATCGCGCAGCGCGGACCACGACGACGCGGCGGCGCAGGCGTGGAGCCGGGCCAGTGCCTCGCGCCACGGACCTGGCACGAGGCGTTGCTGCCGGCCCGGATGGGCGATCGCATTGACGGCGGCCCAGATTTCGCGGCGGTCCTGGGCGGCGCCCGCCGACAGCGATGCGTACTCGCGCACGTGCGGCGCCCGGTGCCGCATGACCATGGCCTGGAACACCGGGTCGCCGCCATCCGCGCGCAACGCTTCGCGGATCAGGCTTGCGAGCGCCTCGATGAAGCGTTCCTGCAGGGCCGCGGCGGGAGTTTCGCCGCGTGCCAGGGCGGCGCGGGCCTGTTCGACTGCAAGCGCGAGCGTCGTGGCCGGGCTGGCTGACTGCGGTTCGGGAATGGCGGCGGCGCTTGCCGGCACGCGATAGCGGCGCGCGACGGTGCGAAGCGTTGCATCGAGTAAGGCAGGCGCGGACAACGGTGGCATGGCAAAGGACGGTACGGGGTCGGCACAGGGTTGGCGCAGTGGCGACGCACGCGGACCTGGTCAAGTCTCGGCAATCCGCAAGGGTTTGTCCATCGCAGAGACGGCTCACTGTATGCTAATTCCAAATTTCCGACATGCGGCGCGTTGCCGGAGATCCGGACGCGAGCGCCGCTGGCCGCATGGGCGTCGCGGCGTTTCCACAGCGCGGTCCGTGCGCTTCCTTAATCGGCTTGCGCCGTAATAGAATCGGGCCTTTACAAATACCGTGCGGGGTACCGACAGGCTTGACGCGTCCTGTCGCCAGGGTCCCGGCATGACAACGATTCCCGGCGACAGCGTGGCCGGGCAGGGCGGGTCGATTCACACCGTATGCACGCATTCACGTATGACGCCGTTCTGGCGAACGACGAAGCGGAATGGACCCGCGACGACGAGGCGGAGCGCGCGCTGCCATCCCCCGCCGGTCTGCACGGTTGGGGCTTGCTGGAAGCATCGGAAGGACTGGCCCTGCATGTCAGCGAGACCGGCCAGATCCTGCACGCTACCCGTGCGTCGGGCGCGCTGCTGGGCCTTCCGTACGCTTACCTGACCCGCGCGGCCATGCGCGACATTCTTCCCCAGGCAGAATACGAACGCACCGCTGCGCTGTGGCAGGGCTGCCTGCTCGATGGCCAGGCCCGGCGGACAACCGTACGGTTCACCGATGCCTCGGCCGGAAGCCGCTGGCTCGACATGCGGATCCGCCGCGACACCGGCGAGGCCGGGCAGGCCTCGCTGCTGCTGTTCGGGACCGATGTCACGGCGTGGATGCAGAAGCTGCAGCAGCTGACGGAGCAGTCGCAGATCGATCCGTTGACCGGGATCGGCAACCGCGACCTCATTCGCAGCCGGATTGAACAGTACCTGGCCGGGGAGCATCCGGCGGGACGCCGGCTTGCCGTCGCGCTGATGGACCTGGACGGATTCAAGAAGATCAACGATTCCCTCGGGCATGGCGCCGGCGATGCCTTGTTGAAGGAAATGGCGGCCCGGTTGCGAGGCGTGCTGCGCGGGACCGACACCGTGGCGCGGCTGGGCGGCGATGAGTTCGTATTGCTGCTCGAGAACATTGCCACCGACGAGGCCGCCGCCGACATCCTGGAACAGGTCATGCGGATATGCCGGCAGCCTTTCCAGCTGTCGGCGCGCCAGATCCGCGTCACCACCAGCATCGGGCTGGCCTTCGCCACCGGCTGCCAGGACTCCGATGCCGAGCTGCTGCGGCGCGCTGACCGGGCCATGTACGAGGCGAAGGCGCTCGGCGGCAACCGGTGTTTCCGCTATTCGCCGGAATTCGACGAGAAGCTCAACGAGCAGTTCCGCATCGAGCAGGACCTGTTCGAGGCCGTGCATAACGGCGAGTTGTCGCTGCAATACCAGCCCATCGTCAGCCTCGACGGCAGCAACCTGTGCGCGGTCGAGGCGCTGATGCGCTGGGACCGGGCCGGCCGCGCGGTGTCTCCCGAGGTCTTCGTGCCGGTCGCGGAAAACAACGGCCTGATCCATCATCTCGGTGCCTGGGCGCTGCGCTGCGCCTGCGCCCAGCTTGCCATGTGGGACGCAAAGGGTGCGCGTGTCGGCTACGTTTCGGTCAATGTGTCGCCGGTGCAGTTCAGCCATCCGGGCTTTGCCGACCAGGTGCGCAGCGCAATCCGCGATACCGGTGTCTGCGCCGGCCGGCTGGTGCTGGAAATCACCGAAGGGGCGCTGATGACCGATCCCGAAGCGGCGGGCGACGTGCTGACGGCGCTGCGGGCGCTGGGCATCCGCTTTGCCGTGGACGATTTCGGCACCGGCTACTCCAGCCTGTCGTACCTGCGCCGGTTTCCGCTGTCGGCGCTGAAGATCGACCGCAGCTTTGTCGCCGACATGGTCGACTCGCCGCACGCCCAGGCCATTGTCTATGCGGTGCTGTCGCTTGCGCGCGAGCTTGGCCTGGAAGCGATCGCCGAGGGCGTCGAGTCGGCGCGCCAGCGCGAACTGCTGGCCGCGCAGCGCTGCGAGATGGCGCAGGGCTGGCACTACGGGCGCGCCATGAGCCCTGCCGACCTCGAGGCCGCATTCGCGGCGGGCAAGTGGCGGCTGGTTGCCCCGACCCGTTGGCCGCGGTGAGGCATGGCCATGGATAAGCAGGTATTCCTCGATCAACTCTGGGCCAGGCTCTCCGAGCAGGGCGATTTTCCGACGCTGCAGTATTCGATCGATCACGTCTTCAGTTCGCTGAATGCGGACCTGAACGTCGGCGAGATGGCCAGCAGCATCCTGTCGGACTTCAGCCTGTCGCAGAAGGTCATCCGCCTGTCGAACTCCGCCATGTACCGGTCGTTCGGCGGCGAAGTCACCACCGTTTCGCGCGCAATCATGGTGCTGGGCGTGGATACGGTCATCCACCTGACGCTGGGCGTGCGCGTGCTCGATTTCTTCCAGACCGTGCCGGAGAACCGGCCACGGGCAGCGCAAGCGCTCAAGCATGCCATGGTCGCGGCGGAATTCACCCGGACCCTGGCAGAGTCACGGCGCATTCCCGACGGGGAAGAGGCCGTGGTCTGCACGCTGATGCACCACGTAAGCCGGCTGCTGCTGATCCTGTATGTGCCGGAAGCCTGGGACCGCATTGCCGCGATGTGCGCGGCCGGTGAGCAGGCCGGTGCACCGATCAGCGAGGACGAGGCCTGCCGCGAAGTCGTCGGGGTGACACTTGACGACATCGCCAGGGCGGCTGCCGTCAAATGGCGCCTGCCTCCGCTGATCGCCGGCGCCATGAGCGCGCGCCCGCTGCCGGACGGCGCCATGCCCGAGCAGCACGCCGACTGGCTGGGCGCAGTCGCGCGCTTGTCATCGCACGCCGCCGAGTCGATCCTCTCGGGCCAGGCCGATGCGCTGGCCGACGGTCCGCTGCAGGACGACAGCCCTCTGCTGGCCGAGGCGCAACGGCTGGGCCTGGAGCCGGCGCACCTCGGGCAGGCGCTGGTACAGGCCAGGGCGCTCACGACCTCGATGGCAGCCACCGACGCCGCCAGCCAGGCCGGGGATGACGCCGCCGACCAGGGCGGCAAGCCCGCCGACGCGCTGGCCAGGCTGCAGCGCGCCGTCGCGGAAGTCCGGCAGGAAGGCGGGGCGATGTCGATTGCCGAGCTGGCGCCATTCGCGCTGGAATCCGCGATGCGCGCGCTGAATTTCTCGCACTGCTTCCTGATGCTGCTCAATCCATCGGCCAGGCGCTTCGGTGCGCGGCTGGCCTTTGGCGAAGGCATGCGCGACAAGCTGGGCCAGCTGTCCTTCGAGGAAGGCTTCGTTCCGGACGTGTTCCACTTCGCCACGCTGGCGGACCGGCCTCTGCTGATCGAGGACACCTTTGACAGGGAGGCCGCGCACCGTGTGCCGCGCTGGTATCGCGAGGCCATGCCCGAGGCCCGCGCGCTGCTGCTGATCCCGGTGCGGGTGCGCAACCGCTGCGTGGCCCTGATTTGCGGCGACTGGGGCGGGACGCGCTTCACCGGTGCGCTGAGCGCGGAGGAGGCCGATGCGATCGTCGAGCTGGCAGCGGAGATTTCGGCCGCTTTCCTGCGATCTGCGCCGGCGCGATAGGCGGAAGGGGCTGGCGTCGCTGGCGCCCCCGCGCCCAGGCAGCCGGTGAATTCCAGGCCGCAATGAACGGCGCCGTGGTGCTGCGCTGGAACGGCGCCGTGGTGCTGCGCTGCACACATGGATTTGTGGCGCGCCAACGCACACAATGCCTGCATGAGAGCTTCCCTGCATCCTGCCCGCGCCGTCGCCATGGGGTTCCTGCTGGCCATCGTGGCGGGCACTGTGCTGCTGATGCTGCCCTGGTCGCGCGACGGGGGAGACAACGTACCGTGGCTGATCGCCTTCTTCACGGCGGTGTCCGCGGTGTGCGTGGCCGGACTGGTCGTGGTCGATACCGGCACGTACTGGTCCGGCTTTGGCCAGGCCGTCATCATGGTGCTGTTCCAGCTTGGCGGATTCGGCATGATGACGGCGTCGACGCTGCTGGGGCTGATGGTCAACCGCTCGCTGAGGCTGCGCACCAGGCTGCTGACCCAGGCCGAAACCCGCGCGATCGGGCTGGGCGATATCGTCGGCGTGGCCAGGCTGGTGCTGGTGGTGACGATCGGAATGGAACTGCTGCTGTCCGCCTGGCTGGCGTGGCGGCTGTATTCCGTCTATGGCGCGCCGTGGGGCGACGCCGCCTGGAACGGGCTGTTCCATGCCATTTCGTCCTACAACAATGCCGGCTTCTCGACACATGCCGACAGCCTGGTCCGCTATGCCGCCGACCAGTGGGTGCTGCTGCCAGTGATGGTGGCGGCGCTGGTCGGCGGCATCGGCTTCCCGGTGCTGCACGATCTGCGCAACAAGACCTTCCGCCCGCACCGCTGGTCACTGCACAGCAAGCTGACGCTGGCCACCACCGGCGTGCTGTTCCTGGTGGGGCTGGCCGGCGTGCTGATGTTCGAGTGGACCAATGCGCGCACGCTCGGCCCGATGGCCGCGGGGCAGAAACTGTTGTCGGCGGCCTTCGCCTCGGTCTCCGCGCGCACCGTCGGCTTCAACACCATCGACATCGGCGGCCTGACCCATGAAAGCATGGCGCTGCACTACTTCCTGATGTTCGTCGGCGGCGGCAGTGCCAGTACCGCGGGCGGGGTCAAGGTCGGCACCATCGCGATCCTGGCGCTGCTGGTGATTGCCGAGATCCGCGGGCGCGGCGACAGCGAAGCCTTCGGGCGCCGCGTCAGCAGTTCGGCGCAGCGGCAGGCGATCACGGTGCTGGTGCTGGGCAGCGCGCTGACGACGATCGGGACGCTGGCCATCCTGTTTGTCACGGAATTCCCGACCGACCAGGTCATCTTCGAGGTCATCGCGGCCTTCGGCTCGGCGGGCCTGTCGACCGGCATCACCGCCGACCTTCCGGCTTCCGCCCAGCTGATCCTGGCCGGGCTGATGTACGCCGGCCGGGTCGGCACCATCACGCTCGCGGTTTCCCTTGCCATGGGCGAGCGCCGTACGCCGTACCGTTACCCCGAGGAGCATCCAATTGTTGGCTAGATTGTTTTCCGAGCAGTTCGCCTTCTCGGCAGGCGACAGCGTGGCCGTGATCGGGTTAGGGCGCTTCGGCGGTTCCGTGGCGCAGTCGCTGATGCGGCTGGGCCATGACGTCATGGGGATCGACCGGGATCCCGACCTGGTGCAGCGCTGGTCCAATGTGCTGACCTGCGCGATCCAGGCTGACTCGACCGATGTCAACGTCATGCGCCAGCTCGGGGTGGCGGATTTCTCGCACGCCATCGTGGGCATCGGCACCGACATGTCGTCAAGCCTGATGACGCTGATGGCGCTGACCGAGCTGCAGATCAAGGACATCTGGGTCAAGGCGTTTACGGCCGAGCACGGGCAGATCGCCGAGCGCATCGGTGCGCACCACGTCGTCTATCCGGAAGCCGACATGGGCGCGCGGGTGGCGCACCTGATCACCGGCAGGATGATCGATTTCATCGAATTCGACGACGGCTTCGCGATCGCGCGGATCCACGCGCCGGCATGCACCCATAACAAGACCTTGCTGATGTCCCATGTCCGGGAGCAATTCGGCGTGACGGTGGTAGGCATCAAGCGCGGCAGCGCGGAGTTCGAGCACGCCACGGCGGCCACCATGGTCCTGCCCGGCGACCTGCTGGTGGTGTCGGGGCTGACCAGCAAGATCGAGCGATTTGCCGGCAGTTCGGAAAAGGGGTAGGGCAGGGGTAAGCGCCGCGGTTTGCCGTGTTGGAAGAAAGCGGTGCGTCAGGCGGCAGCCGGCTCTTCGACGGATAGCGCCGATTCGAGCCGATTGCCCCCAGCGATTTCGCGCGGCTCAGCCCGCGGTTTGCGGCGGCAAGCCCGTCGGCCAGCGCCGGCACTTCGTCGAACTGCGCGCACCCGGGGAGCCTACGGCGCGGGCGTCAAGCCTTGGGCGGGCGCCCCGTCTTCACGGCTTCGAGCTTCCTGATTGCCGCCAGCAGTTGCTTCGGCGACTTTTCGGCCAGCAACAACAACGCGGCACGAAGAATTTCGCTCTTCTTGATACGGACGCCGCTTTCCTGGCAGCGCCCTTTCAGTTCGGCGATCTTCTGGTAGTCCGACTTTGGCATCGTGAAGCTGTCGCGCACGACCTTTTCGCGCTTGGGCGCAGCCGCCTTCCTCGCCGGTTTCGCGTTCGAGCGCGAGTCAGCCTTTGTTGCCTTGGCCTTTTCAGCCTTTGCCGGCTTCGCGGCCTTCACGGCTTTTGCGGCTTTGGCGGGCTTCACAGCTTTTGCGGCCTTCACGGCTTTTGCTGCCTTCACGGCCTTCACGGCCTTCACTGCCTCTACTGCCTCCACGGGCTTCTCGGCCCTTGCAGCCTTCGCAGGCTTGGCAGCCTTCGTGGCTTTCACAGCCCGCGCGGCCTTTTCAACCTTGGTGGTCTTTGCAGCTTTCACGGGCTTCCTGGCCTTTGCGGTCTTCGCAGTCCCGGCAGCCTTCGTGGCCTTCACCGCCGTGGCCGCCTCTGCAGCCGTGGGAGCGTTCGCCACCTCGGTGCCATCGGTGCCCTCAGTGGCTTGCGGCGCGTTGGCCGCGGTGGCTTCCATGGCCTGCGGTTCGGTCGGTTCTTCCTTTCCAGCCTGCTTCGTCACGTCCGGTTCCTTCCCGGTGGGCTTGGCGCTGGTCGGGAAATAAAACACTTGCTCCGTGGGAGCCTTGATGATCGGCGAGTTCACTGTGGTCGTGGCATGAAATATCGGGAAAACAGTATATACCGTTTCAGAGTCAGTTCCTGATGGCGGGGCCCCCACATCAGGTGACGAAAGCCCTGCCTTTCCACCCGACATCGTCGTGTCCGCAAAAAATCAGTTGCGGACACGATGTGAATCCACTTTACTCAGTTGACTGTGTTTTGACATCAACGCTTTCACGTATCAACGGCATGAAACGCGAGGTCAATGCCATGTCGATACCGGCCTACTTCCTGCAGTACTACGTCAAAAGCCTGCACAGCCTCGAAGGTGCGCAGGAACACGTATGCCCGCACTGCCTCGCACGCCTCCAGGCAGGCGAGCGCGCCATCGATCAGGGCCTCGCGTTCGCGTACTTCTGCGAGCACGACGCCTCGCTGTACATCGCACGCGCGATGCCTGACTCGTGGATTGAATTGAGCGTGTCGGGCCCGCTGACGCCTCGCCTGGTCGGCAAGATCCTTGCGCAAGAGAATGCTGGCAGGTTCCGCATGGCGTATCAGACGGTGCAGTGACACGAGGGCGAACGCGCGGCAGCAAAGCTGGAGGGGGCTGTCCGACCAAGACGAGGAAGCGCTTCCTCACCTTGGGGTGAGCCCGGCCACACTTGTGCGGCATAACAGGCAAGTTCGGATTTCCATCCGGTCATTCCAAGGCGCTGCTGCTACACGGCTTATCGTTCCCACAAAAAGTTTCACTTCACTTCGCCCGTTCCGTCATAGAAGATTCCCCAGCATCTCCATCGCTGGCCTGAGTCCGCACGCGGCCAGCCGATTGTCCAGTCAACCGGGAGTACTCCATGGCACGCATACCGGCCCTGACCCTGCTCGTCATCGCGCTCGCGGCCTGCAGCAGCAGCCCGCCCGCGCCGCCAAAAACCGCCACGCCTGCGTCAGCGGCCGCATCCGCCGCGGCACCGGCCGGCACCGCGCAGGCACAGGCGCAACCCCAGCCGAACGCAGTCGACCCCGCGGCGATCCAGGCGCTCAACGACATGGGCAAGTACCTGCAGTCGCTGCGCCAGTTCGAGGTGTTTATCGACCTCTCGGGCGAACGGGTCCTGCAGGACGGCCAGAAGCTGCAGCACACCGCCACGGCGGACGTCGATGTGCAACGGCCGGACCGGCTGCGCGCGCTGATGCGCAGCGCGCGCTCGCAGCGCGACCTGATCTATGACGGCAAGCTGGTCACGCTGTACTCGCCGGCGCAGAAGTCGTACTCGCAGGCCAGCTTCAGCGACAACCTCGGGGTATTGGCGCAGCGGCTGCGCGAGCGCTTCGGCGTAGAGATTCCGTCGGCCGACCTGTTCCTGTGGGGCACGGCCGCGGCGCCGCTGGACAACATGGAATCGGCCATGAATGCCGGCCAGGACATCGTCGGCGGCGAGCTGTGCGACCACTATGCCTTCCGCCAGGGGCAGCTCGACTGGCAGATCTGGATCGCCGCCGGCAACCGTCCGCTGCCGCGCAAGCTCGTCATCACCAATCGGTCCGACGAGGCCAGGCCGCAGTCGGTCACGCTGTACAAGTGGAACCTGAATCCGAAGCTCGGCAATGCAGCGTTCGCCTTCACGCCGCCCAAGGACGCCAGGAAGGCGGAGTTCGTTCCACTGAAGGCCACCCGGTAACGGGGCCATGGACAAAAGGAGCATTGCCATGACCTACACATTCGCAAGGCCGCTCGCAGTGTGCACGGCCGCGCTCGTGCTGGTGGCGTCCGGCTGGACATCGGTGGCCGAGGCCGCCCGCGGCGACAGGGGGGGCGGGCATGCCGCTGCTGGGGGACATGCCGCAGGCGGGCAGCGCGCCGCTGCCGGCGGCGCCAATCGCGAAACGCGGCAGGTGAACAACCAGCGTGCCGACGTGCGCACCAACAACGTCCGCAACACCAGCGTCAACAACGTCAACGCCAACCGCAACGTCAACGTCAATACCAGCCGCAATGTCAACGTGAACGTCGAAAACGGCGGCTGCTGCGGCTGGGACAACGATTACCACCCGGTGGCGACGGCCGCGGCGGTGACGGCCACTGTCGCCGTGACGTCGGCGGTGGTGGGTTCCATGGTGCGCTCGGTGCCGCCCAGCTGCGTGCCGGTCAACTACGGCGGCATGGTCTACCAGCAGTGCGGCAGTACCTGGTACATGCCGCAGGGCGCGCAGTATGTCGTGGTCAATCCGCCATACTGATGGCGCGCTTACCCGTAGCGCCGCTGCAGGTCATGGAATGACAGCAGTTCGCCCGCCATCGCACTGGCGGCCACGGTGGGCGGACTGGCCAGCCAGACCTGCCCGGGCCCCGAGCGCCCGGGGAAATTCCGGTTGATCGAACTCACCGTCACCTGCCCGGCCCGTTCCGACGAACCCGGGCCGCAGTTGGCGCACGCCCCGCACGACGGTTGCAATATGCGCGCGCCGACCGCATGGAACGTCTCCATGTAGCCCTGGCGGATGCAATAGTCCCGGACGTCGGTGGTGCCAAACTGCAGGTAGAGCGTGACATGCGACGGCAGCCGCAGGCCGCGCTGCACCGCCCAGTGCAGCACCCCGTGGTACAGGTCGAAATCCTCGCGCTTGCCGGCGGTGCAGGAGCCGCCATAGGCGATATCCACGCGCACGCGCTGGTCCAGTTCGGCCAGCGGCAGGCCGTTGCCCGGATCGCCGGGGCGAGCCACCATCGGGCCGAGCGCGCCGCAGTCGAGTTCGATGGTGGCAGCGAAGGCGGCATCGTCGTCGCTGCGCATCCACGGCTCGATCACGAAATCCATGCCGCGTCGCTCCCGGAGGAAGCGCACGGTCTGCGCATCCGGCGCGACGATGCCGGTGAAGCCGCCCAGCTCGGCGCACATGTTGGTCAGCGTGGCGCGTTCGTCGATGGACATTGCCCGCACGGCGGGACCGGTGAACTCGAACACCTTGCCGACCCCGGCGCCTGCCTTGATCTCGGCCCGCGCCAGCAGATGCAGCACGACGTCCTTGGCCGTGACGCCCGGCGCAAGCGCCCCGTGGAGCGCGACGCGGATGCCCTGCGGCATGGTCATGCGGACCGCACCCGTCACGAACGCATTGGCCATGTCGGTCGTGCCAACGCCGAAGGCCACGCAGCCGAGCGCGCCGCTATGCGGGGTGTGCGAGTCGGTGCCCACCACGACCTGTCCTGGCAGCGCATAGCGCTCGGCCATCATCGCGTGCGAGATGCCTGCGGCATGGCTGCCGTCGTCGCTGCCGTCGCCGCTGAGGGAGGCTTCCTCCGTCAGCGTGCGATGGCATCGCAGCCGGTAGGCGTCGACGAACTCCCGCTGCGCCGCGCACATCCGCGCAACGTTGTCGACCAGCCCGCCACGCACATGCGCGGGGCTTTCATTGACATAGGAAGTATGGTCCTCGAATACCACGATGCGCCCGGCATCCTTGAGCCGCAGCGGCTTGCCGAACGTGGCGTGCAGCATGTGGGCGCACATGCCGGTGTAGTACTCGTGGATAAAGCGCCAGTCTGCGCGCACGAAGATGCCGTCGCCCGGTTGCGGGCCCGCCGGGGATACGGGCGTCACGGGCGTCGCCAGCAGGTGGCGGTGGACGATCTTCTCGAACAGGGTTTGCGGCGCCGCGGGCGGCGTCGCGGCTGCCGGTTCGACCTTGCCCAGGTATTGCTGGCCGAACTTCAGCAGCCCGCCGCTGAGCAGGATGGCGGCGGCCAGCGCGTCGCGCCCGGCCACCAGCGTTTCCGCGGCGATCGGCTCGCCGGCCTGCAGGCGCGCAAGCAGGCCGAAGTCGGTCGAGGTGAACAGCCCGATGTTGTCGGCGTTCTGGCGGTAGATGCGCTCGAAGCTGCGCGCGATCACCAGCCGAATGCCGGCGAGCTTTTCTGCCGCCGGGCTATGCTCGCGCGACGATCCCTTGCCGTAGCGGTTGCCCGCGACCGTCACCGAAAAGCCGCCCTCGCGGATCGCGCCGGGCGCGACCGGGCAGGTGCCGCCGACCTTGTAGCCGGTATAGGGATAGCGGCCGAGCTTGTCGTCGTAGTGCGTCAGGACCGGCACCGGTGTGATCTCGTCGGTGGACACGTCGTCGCGCAGGGGCCCGGATTGCTCAAGGGTCAGGGCCTCGCCGTGCAACTGGCGCGCCATGGCATCCGCCGAATCGGCGAGGAACAGGATGCGGCCTGGGAAATCGGGGGCGCTCATGGGGGTCTCCGGTGGCATATCGGTGGCACTTTACCGGCGGCATCGCGCCGGCATGAAGCGCTGATCCGGCATGTCTGCTATCTGGGGCTGGCATATCAGGGTTAACCCATGTGTTCGTGTGGTGCGTGCGGCAGGCATGTGCGCAGCGGTTAGTATCGGGCGACACGCGACTCGCGACCTGCCGCCCGGCATCCTGAAGACCATGCACCGCATCGACCCCGTCAATATCCAGCTGTTCCTGGCCGCGGCACGCGAAGGCTCGATCAAGCGCGCGGCGGAAACCGAACACATCGCGCAGTCGGCACTGAGCCGGCGCATCGCCGAACTGGAGCGCAGCCTCGGCGTGGTGCTGTTCGTGCGTTCGCCCGCCGGCGTGGTGCTGACCGATGCCGGCGCCCGCGCGCTCGAGCTGGGCCGCAAGCTGAACGAGGACATCGCCAGCTTCGCGCGCGAAGTGCAGGATCTTGGCGACCAGGTTGCCGGCGTGGTACGCGTGTCGGCCAGTCCGTCGGCCATCATCGGCTTCCTGCCGGAGCGGCTGCATGCGTTCAAGGCGGCGCATCCGCTGGTCGAGATCGCGCTGTACGAACGCTCCACGGCCGAATCGATCCGCGCCTGCCTCGATGACCGCGTCGACATCGGCATCGGCGTCGCGGCCAAGACGCCTGGTGGCCTGGAGTCGTGGCCGTTCGCCAGCGATCCGCTCAATGTGGTGCTGCCGTCGTCGCACCGGCTGGCGCGGCGCAAGCGCATCCGCTATGCCGAAGTGCTGGAGCATCCGCTGGTGGTGGTGCAGCCCGGCGGCGCGCTCGACCAGGAGCTGCGCGAGCAGGCAGCAAACCTGCGCCTGCCGTTCAACCAGAGCGTGACGGTGTCGAGCTTCGAAGCCGCATGCCGCATGGTCGAGGCCGGCCTGGGCATCGCCGTGCTGCCGGCCAGCGCCGGCGCTGCCTATGCCGGCACGCGCGGCTTTGTGCGCGTGCCGCTCGACGAGCCGTGGCGCGAGCGGCAACTGCTGATCTACGCGCCCTACAAGCAACCGCGGCTGCGCGCGATCGCGGCCATGATCCGCGCGCTCCAGCCAGGCACCGTTGAGGGTATGCCGGCCTGAGATATCCGGTCCAGCGGATTAGCACTCTGCCGCGCAGCGGCGCAGCACTACACTCCGACGCAAAGCCACCGCCCACGGTGCTATGTCGATAAACGGAGACAAGGAATGCGGACAACGCTGTTTCGGCGGGCGTGCCATGCGCTTGCGAGTATCACCACTCTGGCCGTGCTGGGCGGCCTGCCCGGCGCGGCCAGCGCGCAGGAAACCAGGCCGGTCAGGCTGATCGTGCCGACGCAGCCGGGATCGCAGGCCGACGCCGTGGCGCGCGCGCTGAGCCAGCCGCTGGGCAAGCACCTGGGCCAGTCGGTGGTGGTCGAGAATATCGCCGGTGCCGGCGGCGTGCCGGGCACGCAGCAGATCGTCAGGGCGCCGAAAGACGGGTCGACGCTGGGCCTGATCTCGTCGAACCACGTGATCAACCCGTTTATCTACAAGAACCTGCCTTATGACTCGCTCAAGGACATCACGCCGATCACGGTGATCGGCACGCTGCCGCTGGTGCTGGTCGTCAATCCTTCCGTCAACGCGCAGAACACCCGCGAACTGGTCGCGCTACTGAAGTCGAAGCCGGGCGAACTCAACTATGGCTCGTCGGGCAACGGCACGGTGCTGCATCTGGCCGGGCAGCTGTTTGCCAGCGAAGCGAAGGTCGATATCAGGCATGTGCCCTACAAGGGCGCCGGCAACTACACCACGGATCTCGTCGGCGGCCAGGTACAGGTGGGCTTCCTGACGGTGCAGGCGGTGCTGCCGCTGCTCAAGGCCGGCAAGCTGAAGGCCATCGCCGTGTCGACCGCGCAGCGCGTGCCGGCGCTGCCGGATGTGCCGACGCTGGCGGAGTCAGGCCTGCCGCGCTACAGCTTCGATGCGTGGCTGGCGATTGTGGGCCCCGCGGGCCTGTCGAAGTCGAATGTGTCGGCGCTGCAGTCCAGGATCCAGGCCACGCTGCAGGAGCGCGAAGTGCAGGAGCACCTGGCGGGGCAGGGCGTGGTCGTGGCGGCCACGGGTGCCGACGCGGCCGTGCCGTTCTTCCGCAGCGAGCTGGACAAGCATGCGCGGATCGTCAGGCAGGCGGGAGCGACGCTGAACTAAGGCAACGCGCCTGACACCGGGGCCCGTCGCTTGCGGCGGGCCCTTTCCCTTTTCTTTTCCGCCCCTTACAGCGCGGCGCAATCCTCGGGATCGGCGACGGCAGCACGCGGCACCGGCTTCGGCAGGCTTGCCACGGGCTTCGGTACCGCTTGCCCGAGGCCGGGAGCCATTGCCTGTCCCAGGCGCGCACCGCGTTGCAGCGCCACGTGGACGGCTCCGCCCTTGCTGCGGACGCCGAGGGCCTTGTAAAGGGCGTTGCAATGGCACTTGACCGTGGCTACTGAAACGTTCAGCTGCCGGCTGATGGTCTTGGCGGGATAGCCGCGTGCGAGCAGTACCAGGATTTCGTACTGGCGCGGCGTGAGGCCGAGTACGTGGGCCTCGCCGGGCGAACGCGGGTCGGCAACAGTTGCCGTGGTCGCAACGGCGCTGCCTTTGGCGCTGCGCTCCTTGTTGCCATTGGCACTGTCCTGGCGCGCCCCATCGTGCGATGCCGGTGAAATCCCCGGCGAAATCCCCGGCCGCTGGCTGAACGGACCCAGGCTGACCTGATAGCCGCTGGCGACCAGCCGGATCGCGGCTTCCAGCACATCGGGACGCAACGATTTCGGCAGGCAGCCCACGACGCCCGCCGTGACCTTGTCATCGATCCAGTTCTGGGGCGCGACGTCGCACAGGACCAGCAGCCGCGCCGCGGGCCAGGTCCTGCCGACCTGGCACAGCAGCTGCCATGCTGCCTCGAGATCGTCCGGCAGGCCGAGCACGACCAATGCGATGGCTTCGCCGGCAGCGCGGCGCCCCGCGAGTTCCGCCGGGGCGACGGTGACGACCTCGCCGACGGCGTCTAATTCTTCCAGCGTCCTGCGCAACGCCACCCGCAGCAAAGCGTGGGATTCAATCAACAGCACCTTCATTGCACACTTCTCTCATGCGCGCGGACGCGGCACCGCTGCCGCGGCAGGGAGCGGCATGCGGCGGGGCGCATCCGGCCCGTGGTTCAGGCGGCGGCTCGCGTTGCGACTGCCGACGCGGTGGCGTGGCTCAGCCTGGATTGCGCAAGCTCGACCGCCTGCTGGAAGCGCGCTTGCGCGAGTTGGGCAAGGCTGGCCTGCGTTTCGGACGCGATTTCGAACAGCTGCCGGGTGTAGGCGCAGGCCTTGTCGGCGGCAACGGGAGTCAGGCCGTTCTGCATGTCGAGGACCTTGCGCAGGTCCCTGCTGGCCAGCAGCGCCTGCGTGCGTTGCTGGCTTTCGTCGAAGGCCGCCTGCGCGGCCTGCAGGTTCAGCTCGGCGATCCGCTGGAAGCCGGCAAACAGGATGCTGGAGTAGGCGAAGCAGTCAGCGAAGCCGCCGTGGCTGACATCGAACTGATCGGGCGCGAAATCGGGCATGCAATGGTTTCCTTGTATCCGCCGGGGCCTGGTGCCCGACGACAGGTTTGCTGGTGGACGCACGGCCGGTGATGTGCGTCGAAGGAGACGCCCGGCGTGCTGCGTTGCATCATTCGCGCCCAATTCTAGAGTAAGCACTCTAAACAATGTGGGCTGCAAATCTAGGGGGATTCCCCGATGGTTTCGGCGTCAACCTGTCGTGCTCGTATGAAGGTGTGTCGTTCACCAGCGGCTACTACGATGTCGATATCCGCCATGGCTACGCGCACTGGTGGACGCTGCGGTGCGAGACAATCGCGCCGCTGGCTTCTCCCACCTATCTCGAAAAGCGCCGCGCGTGGCGCGCTTTCTCGCCTGGCTCGACCGCCAGTTGCCGGCGCCGCGCTGAACGCGTGAAGCCCCGCCGAGCGGCCGGCCGGGTGAACGAAGCGGCGCGCTTCGGGAGCGCCGCCGCCGACGTTTGAAAATGTCTCAGCAATAGCTGAGGCAGACCGCGTTGCGGCCCACAGGCGCATCGCCCTGGTCCTTCCCGCTTGCGCGGGAAGGACCTTCACATCCCGGCCAGGGCGTGACGCAGCAGCAGTGCCGACAGCACGAACATCGTCACGCCGATCAGCCCGTCCAGCACTCGCCAGGCCCACGGCCGCGCAAACCACGGCGCCAGCCAGCGCGCCCCGAATCCCAGCAGCCCGAACCAGAACAGGCTGGCCGAACTCGCGCCCGCCACGAACCAGCCGCGCAGCGCCGCCGGCTGCTGCGCGCCGATGCTGCCGACCAGCAGCACCGTGTCGAGATAGACATGGGGATTGAGCAGCGTGAACGCCGCCGCCTGCGCCAGCGCGGCACCGCGGCTCAGGCCGTCGTGTCCGGCCGCCGCGCGCAACTGGTGCGGCTGGCGCGCGCGTTTCAGGGCCCGCCATCCGTATAGCGCCAGGAACGCGGCACCTGCCAGCGCCAGCGCGCGCGCCAGGCCGGGGCTTTCGCCCAGCGCTTGCGCCATGCCCATGACCCCTGCCGCAATCAGCAATGCGTCCGCGACGGCGCAGAACAGCACCACGCTGCCGACATGCTCGCGGCGCAGGCCCTGGCGCAGCACGAACGCGTTCTGCGCGCCGATGGCGACGATCAGCCCCAGGCTCAGGGCCATGCCCTGGAGCGAGACCGACAACGGAAGCAGCGGGAGAGAATAAGTGGCGAATGGCGTCATCATGGGCGCAGCTTGCCTGCCTGCACCAATGAAGACAAACTATCTTTACTTTATTCAGTTTAGAAAAACTTAAGGACTTAAGGCGATGCTGGACTACTCGGCGCTCTCCGCACTGGCCGCCGTGGTGCGCGAAGGCAGCTTCGAGCGCGCCGCGCGCGCGCTGCATGTCACGCCATCGGCCATTTCCCAGCGCATCCGGCTGCTGGAAGAGCGGCTGGGCTGCGCGCTGGTGGTGCGCGACCAGCCGTGCCGTGCCACGGAGACGGGGCGCAGGCTGTGCCAGCATGTCGACCGGGTGCGGCTGCTCGAGCAGGACCTGCAAGGCGCGCTGCCGGCACTGGCGCCTGCGGGCATCGCGCGCGTCGCGCTGCCGATCGCGGTGAATGCCGACAGCCTGGCGACCTGGGCCGCGCCGGCCATCGCAGCCTTCGCCGCGGCCAGCCCCGTGCTGATGGAAGTGGCCGTGGATGACCAGGATCACACCACCGAATGGCTGCGCAGCGGCGCCGTGCTGGCCGCGGTGACCGCGACGGCGCGCCCGGCGGCGGGCTGCAACAGCCGGCCGCTCGGGGCGATGCGCTACCTGGCGGCCGCCAGCCCGGCCTTCGTGCGGCAGCATTTTGCCGGCGGCGTGGGAGCCGGCACGCTGGCAAAGGCCCCCAGCCTGGTGTTCAACACCAAGGACGAACTGCAGGTGCGCTGGGCGCGGCGGCTGTGCCATCGGCACGTGGAGTTGCCCCGGCACACGCTGCCTTCCTCGCAGGCATTCGTGACCGCGGCGCTGGCCGGCATGGGCTGGGGCCTGCATCCGCAGTCGCTGATCGCGCAGCATCTCGGCGACGGCTCGCTGGTCGAGCTGGTGCCCGGCACGCCGCTGGACGTGCCGCTGCACTGGCAATACGCGCGTGCCGCGTCCGGCCTGCTCGACGGCCTGAGCCGCGAGGTCCTGGCCGCCGGCCGCGCCGCGTTGCTGGCGCCCTGACTTGCCTGCGGCAATGCGCCGGCGTGCCGGTGTCAGTCGTGCAGGTGCTCGTCCACGAAACGCCGGAACAGCGCCATGCTCGGCGCCTCGGTCCGGCCCGCCAGCGTGAAGAACGCATAGCGGGGGCCGTCGTCGACCGCGGGCGTGGTCGCCAGCTCGCACAGCTTGCCCCCGGCGATTTCCGTCCGCACCGCCGCGACGATGCTGAACAGGATCGCGTCCGAGACCAGCACGGCCTCCACGAGGCTGCGCACGTTCTCGCAGCGCAGGCTCAGGCAATGCTCGGGGTCGGCACGCGGGCCGAAGCGCTTGACCAGCCCGCGCGCGACTTCCGGGCTCAGCAGCGCCGACGCCAGCGGATAGCGCATGACATCGTCGAAAGTCACGGGCTCGCCGGCGGCGGCCTGCTGCAGCAGCGGATGGCCCGCGCGGCAGATGAAACGGCCCTGAAGCTGCGCCAGCAGTTCATGGCGCAGGTCGGTGGCCGGCGCCACGCTGGTGACCTCGACGATGACCGCGTCCAGTGTGCGCTGGCGCAGCTGGATCATCAGCGCGTCGGAAGTGCCGAGCGACACCGCCACCTGGATGCCGGGGTGGTGCATGGCCATGTGGCGCAGAAAAGGCGTCATCAGCACCGCGCCGGGGCCTGCGCCCAGCCCGACGCGGATGGCGCCGAGGTGGTGGCGGTGGAACAGTTCGACGCTGCGATGCAGCTCGGCCTCCTCGAACAGCATGCGTCGGGCCCGCTCGGCGATCAGTTCGCCCAGCGGGGTCAGCACGTTGCGCCGGCCATGTCTGTCGATGAGCTTGCCGCCGAGCTCGTCCTCCAGCGCCTGGATGCTGCGGCTCAGCGCCGACTGGGTCAGGTGCAGCCGTTGCGCCGCGCGGCTGAACGATTCCACGTCCGCCACCATGAGCAGGTGCCGCAGGTGTTTGAGGTGCATCGATACCTTGTGAATGAGTTTTATGAATAAATTTTAGACGAGTAATGCATTGGACACATAGCAGGCCGCCCGATACGATCCGTCGCACAAACACACACAAAGCGACGCAAGGCGCCGAGGAGACTGCCATGACCCGAATCCGATACCAGAACATTGCCCGCCGGCTGCTGCGCGCGGCGGTGACCGGCCTGCTGTGCGCGGGGCTGGCGCCGGCCTACGCCTATCCTGACCGCCCCGTCACGATGCTGGTGCCGTTCCCGGCGGGCGGCCTGTCGGACGTGGTCGCCCGCAACCTCAATGCGCCGCTGGGCCGGCAGTTCGGCCAGCCGGTCATCGTCGAAAACCTGGGCGGGGCCGGCGGTGCGATCGCCGCGCAGAAGATGCTGCATGCACCGGCCGACGGGCACCTGCTGCTCCAGGCCGGTCCCGGCGAACTGGTCACGACGCCGCTGGCGAACGCGGCGATCAAGTACAAGAGCGAGGACTTCCGGCTGGTCCACATGGTCGGCGCGGTCGACCTGGCCATCCTGGTGCGCAAGGACCTGCCGGTGAAGGATGTCGATGAACTCGCGGCCCATGCCGCGCAGGCGGCCCGGGCGGGCAAGCCGCTGACGTATGCCAGCGTGGGCATCGGCTCGCTCTACCACCTGCTGGGCGCGCACCTGTCGCAGACCATCGGCGCGCCGATGACGCACGTGCCTTACAAGGGCGGCGCACCCGTGATCCAGGACCTGGTGGGCGGCATCGTCGATATCTTTATCTCGCCGTTCGGCAAGCCCGACATCGAGCGCATGCGCACCGGCCAGGTCAGGATGCTGGCGGTGCTGTCTCCGACTCGGCTCGACGCGGTCAGGTCCGTGCCGAGCGTCAATGAAAGCAGGGCGCTGCGCGGCTTCAACTACTCGACCTGGGCCGGCGTCTTCGTGAAGAAGGACACCGCCGAGCCGGTGGTGCAGGCGCTGCACAAGGCGCTGGCGCAGACGCTGGCCGACCCGGCGGTGCGTGCCAGCCTGGATGCCGCGAACCTGCCCGCGTCCCGTCCGGCATCGCTGGCGGAAAGCCAGAAGGCCTACCAGCAGAGCATCGACCAGTACCGCGGCATCGCGCGTGCCATCGGCCTGCAGCCGCAATGAAGGACGCCGTGCATTCCCTGCTGGCAGCGCTGCGGGACAGCGCGGAAGCGTTCGTTGCCATCCGCCGCGATCTCCATCGCCATCCGGAACTTGGCTTCGAGGAACACCGCACCAGCGACATCGTGGCCAGCCTGCTCGCCGAATGGGGCTATGAGGTGGAGCGCGGGCTCGGCACCACCGGCGTCGTTGGCCGGCTGCGTCGGGGCAGCGGCGGCCGCCGTCTCGGCATCCGCGCCGACATGGACGCGCTGCCGATGGCCGAAGCCACCGGGCTGCCCTATGCCAGCTGCCATCCCGGCGTGATGCATGCCTGCGGGCACGACGGGCATACCGCCATGCTGCTTTGCGCCGCCAGGCATCTGGCGCGGCACGGCAATTTCAGCGGCACGCTGAACCTGATCTTCCAGCCGGCGGAGGAAGGGCTGGGCGGTGCGAAGCGGATGATGGAAGCGGGGCTGTTCGACAAGTACCCGTGCGATGCCATCTTCGCCATGCACAACGTGCCCGGCACGGCGCCGGGCCGCTTGCTGCTGCGCCAGGGCGCCGCGCAGGCCTCGGCTGACAGCGTGACCATCACGCTGGCTGGCATCGGCGGCCACGCGGCGTTCCCGCACAACGCCGCCGACCCGGTCGTGGCCGGCGCTTCGATCGTGATGGCGTTGCAGACCATCGTGGCGCGCAATGTCGATCCGCTGCAAACCGCGGTGGTCACGGTGGGCGCGTTCCAGGCGGGCACCGTCTCCAACATCATTCCCGCGCAGGCCGTGCTCAGGCTGAGCGTGCGCGCGCTGGACCGGCGCGTGCGCGACCAGCTCGAGCAGCGCATCCGCGAACTGGTCGCCGCGCAGGCACAGAGTTACGGCGTGAAGGCGCGGATCGACTACGAGCGTGGCTATCCGGTGCTGGTGAACACGCCGGCGGAAACGGCGTTGGCAAGCCAGGTTGCGCTGGAGCTGCTGGGGTCCGGCCAGGTCGACTGCCAGGCGCCGCCGATCGCTGCAAGCGAGGACTTCGCCTTCATGCTGGACGCGGTGCCCGGCTGCTACCTGTGGATCGGCAATGGCGAGGGAGCCGAGGGCGGCTGCATGGTGCACAACCCCGGCTACGACTTCAACGACGGCAACATCCCGGTTGGCGCGGCGTACTGGGCGCTGCTATGCGAGCGCTTCCTGGTGGACCAGCCCTGGCCGGCGCACGTGGCGAGCGCGGCGGAATCGGCGCGCGGCTAGGCCAGCCCGCCGCTCTGCTGCAGGCACTATGGTGCTGCCGTGGCGGCTATCAGCCAGGTGATGATGAAGGAGGCGAAACCGCCGAAGATGGTGACCGCCAGGTCGCGGGAGGAGGCTTGCGCCTGACGCGCAACGCCTGGCGCAAGCCTCCGCACTACATCACCCGGCCGAACCACCACAGCGACAGCAGCCCCGCCATCGCTGCCAGCAGCGCGCCCAGCGCGGTGAAGAACGCGGTGACTTCCACCTGGTCGCGCTTGTCGAGGGCCAGTTTCGCGTTGAGCGCGCTGTACACCTTCTTCAGCTGCGCCGTGTCTTCCAGCCGGAAGTACTCGGCTCCGGTTGCGTTGGCGACCTGCTTCAGCACCTTTTCGTCCAGCCTGACGCGGGCCGACATGCCGTCGACCGACAGCACCACGCCCTCTGGCGTGCCGACGCCCACGGTATAGACGCGCACGCCGTAGGTGGCGGCCAGCTCCGCGGCCTGCAGCGCGCCCGGGCCGGCGTTGCTCTCGCCGTCGGAGAACACCACGATCGCGCCCGCGGCGTACGAGCCGGGCGTGACGGGCTCCGTGTCGCTGTCGCCGGAGGACGAGGAGGCGCTGCCCGGGCCTGCCGGCTTCTTCGGCTGCGGGTTGTCGTCATTCATCAGGCGTTCGGCCTCGTTGGTGGCCTGCGGCAGCAGCGCAGTCAGCGCGATCAGCACGCCATTGCCAAGCGCCGTGCCGCCCTGCGGCTTCAGGCGCTCGATGGCGGCAGCCACGTCGTCCTTGCTGCGGGTCGGGGCCTGCGCCACGGCCGCGGTGCCCGCCATCGCCACCACGCCGACGCTGACGCTGGCGGGCTGGTCTTCGAGCAGGACCCGGGCGGCCTGCTGCGCCGCGCGGATGCGGGTGGGCTTGATGTCCTGCGCGCGCATGCTTCCGGACAGGTCGATGACCAGGATCACGGTCTTGATGCGCGAGGGCAGCGTCAGCAGGGCCTGGGGCCGGGCGATGGCGACCAACAGCGCGGTCAGCGCCAGCAGCGTCAGGGCCGGTGCCACATGGCGGCGCCAGCCCGCGCCGCCGCGCAGGGGCACGCCGACAGACTTCAGCGCGGGATAGTGCACGGTCGCGCGCCGGCGCCGCGCGTCCAGCCACAGGTAGCCGCCCGCCAGCACCAGCACGGCCGCGAGCCCCCACAGCATGCTCGGCCACAGGAAGCTGAAGACGGGCAGGCGGGTTATCGCATCGGTCATGCCGCCCCCCTGGCGGTTCCTTGCCGGTGGCGCCGCTGGCGCGTGAAACTCAGCAGCGCCAGGTCCAGCCGGGCGTAGGTCGACAGCGTCAGGCATTGCACGCCGGCGCGCGCGAAGGCCTGGTGCAGCTCGGCCTCGCGCGCCTCGGCCACCGCGGCGAAGCGCTTGCGGAAAGCCGGGTCATGCGTGTCGACGAAGATCTGCTCGGCGCTCTCGGCGTCCTGCAGCACGACCAGGCCCAGGTCGGGCAGCGCCAGTTCGAGCGGATCGACCAGCCGCACCGCGACCACTTCATGGCGCCGCGCCAGCATGCCGAGCGCTGCCTGCCAACCCGTCGCGCTGATGAAGTCGGACACGACGAACACCACCGAGCGCCGCCTGGCCACCAGGCGTGCCTGCTCCAGCAGGTCGCGCAGGCGGGTCTCGCCAGGGCAGGCCGCCGGCGTGGCATGCATGCGGTCGAGCACGTGCAGCAGCTGGCGCCTGCCCGAACGCGCCGGGATCACGGTCGCGGCCTTGCCGGTGGCGCCGCCATGGAGCACGGCGCCGACGCGGTTGCCATAGCGCGTCAGCAGCAGCGCCATCACCGTGGTGAAGTCGGTGAGCAAATCGCGCTTGCGCACCGTGCCCGAGCCGAACTCGACCGACCCGCTCAGGTCCAGCACGAACCACGCGGAGACATCACGGTCTTCCTGGAACTCGCGCACGTGCGGGGTTTGCAGCCGCGCGGTCACGTTCCAGTCGATATGGCGCACGTCGTCGCCGGGGCGGTATTCGCGCAGGTCGGCCAGGTCCAGCCCGAAGCCGCGGAACAGCGTGCGGTAGTCGCCCTGCAGCAGGCCGTCGAGGCGGCGCACCACGGTCCATTCGAGCCGGCGCAGCAGGGCCTCGGTCTGCTTCGACCCGACCGCGGCCACTGCGGCGTTGGCGCCTGCGGGGGCCGCGGAGGCCACCGCGGCCTCCGCCTGCCGGCGGCGCCTAGCGCTCAGCCGCCCGAACATGGGATTCCAGCGGCCGCTCGGGGACCGGCTGCGCCTGCAGGATGCGGCCGACAAGCTGGTCGGCCGTGACGCCATCGGACATGGCCTCGTAAGACAGCGCCAGGCGGTGGCGCAGGACGTCGGGCACCAGGTCGGCCACGTCTTCCGGCAGCGCATAGTGCCGGCCGCGCAGGAAGGCCAGCGCGCGCGCGCCTTCGATCAGGCCGATGGTGGCGCGCGGGCTGGCGCCGAAGGCGATGTAGCGGTCCATGTCTTCGACGCCGTAGCTGCCGGGCTTGCGCGTGGCCGCGACCACGCGCACCGCGTACTGGATCAGCGCGGGATCGACATAGACCTTGCGGCACGCCTCCTGCAGCTCGGCCAGGTGCTCGGGCGTGGCGACCGCGCCCACGTTGATGCGCGGGCCGGTGACGCGGTTGACGATCACGACTTCTTCTTCCTCGCTCGGGTAGCCCACCAGCACCTTCATCATGAAGCGGTCGACCTGTGCCTCGGGCAGCGGATAGGTGCCTTCGGTCTCGATCGGGTTCTGTGTGGCCATGACCAGGAAGGGCGAAGGCACGCGGTGCGTCTCGCCGGCGATGGTGACCTGCTTTTCCTGCATGACTTCGAGCAGCGCACTCTGCACCTTGGCCGGCGCGCGGTTGATTTCGTCGGCCAGCAGCAGGTTGGCGAAAACCGGGCCGCGCACGGTGGAAAACTCCCCGGTGCCCTGGTTATACATGCGCGTGCCGATCAGGTCGGCTGGCAGCAGGTCGGGCGTGAACTGGATGCGCTTGAACGTGCCGCTCATGGTCCGCGCCAGCGTGTTGACCGTCAGCGTCTTGGCCAGCCCCGGCACGCCTTCGACCAGCAGGTGCCCGCCGGCAAGCATCGCCACCAGCACACGTTCGAGAAAGTGGTCTTGCCCCACGACCACGCGCTTCACCTCGTACAGCAGGCGTTCCATCAAGTCTGCGCTGTCCGCAGCGTCCCTGGCTTGGTCGTTCATAGGCCCCCACGTTTCAGAAAGGAGAAGATCCGATGGCAACGCCGGCGCTCTCGATGGTGACGGCAAAGCCGATACCGAGGAAAGTGCCGCTCTGGTTAGGGTTGAGGATGGCGGTGACGATGCCGATTACTTCGCCGTCCATGTTCACCAGCGGCCCGCCCGAATTGCCCGGGTTGGCGGCTGCGTCGAACTGAATGAGCTTGTCCAGGCTCTGCTTGCGGTCGGGCGAGACGAAATGGCGGTCGAGCCCGGAAACCACGCCCGCCGACACCGACGGGCCGATGCCGAAGGGGAAGCCGACCGCCACGACTTCGCTGCCGGGCGCCAGTTCACGGCTGGAGCCGAGTGTCGCCGCCGGCAGGTCGTCGGGAATGGTCTTGGGCCGGACCACGGCGAGGTCTTTTTCGGGGAAGGCCTGCACCACGGTGGCTTCGGCCATGTGGCCATCGTGGAACCTGACCTCCAGCCGCTTGGCATCGGCGACGACGTGGTAGCTGGTCAGCACCATGCCGGTTTCGGTCACGACCACGCCCGAGCCGATGTGGCGCGCTTCGCGCTTGCCGCCGGCCGGATCCTTGCCGGCGGGCGGTTCGCGCCTGGCAAGCTCGTCCTGTGGCGCAGGCTGCGAGGCTGGCGACGATTTGCGCCGTGTGGCAGGGGGATCACGCTTGGCCTTCGGCGCCGAGGCCGCTTCCACGGGATCTTCCTCCAGCGTGTAGCTGCGGATCTCGACCACCGATTCGCGGACCGCCTCGGCCGCCCTGGCGGTGCGCGACGGCAGGCTCTTGGTCTGCAGTGTGTGCAGCACCGCGGCGTCGATATCTGACTGCTTGAGCACGCGTGCTGGCGGCTGCGACCGCAAGGCGATGGCCGCGCCCGCTGCGACGACCACGACGACCGCCGCCGAGACCAGCCCGTAGATCGTCACCCGTTTCATCGCAGCCCCCCAGGTCCCGTCCCGCCTTAAAAAATACAGTACCATCCTCTTAACCACGCGCCAAGGAGCAGGGCATGCAGTTTCTCTGGCCGCAGATGCTCTGGTTGCTGCTGGCGCTCCCGGTGCTGGCAGCTGCCTACCTGTACCTGCTCGCGCGGCGCAAGAAATCCGCCCTGCTGTATGCCAGCCTTGCGCTGCCCCGCGCCGCGCTCGGCCCGCGCCAACGCCTGCGGCGTCACATCCCTCCATTGCTGTTCCTGGTCGCGCTGGGCGCGGCGCTGCTGGCGTGCGCGCGGCCCACCGCAACTGTCACGCTGCCGTCCGACACCATCACGCTGGTGCTCGCCATGGACACCTCGCGCAGCATGGAGGCCACCGATGTGCCGCCCACGCGCATCGCCGCGGCGCAGCAGGCCGCGCGTGACCTGATCGTGGGGCTTCCGGCCAGCGTGCGGCTCGGCATCGTCTCCTTCGCCGCCACCGCGACCGTGGTGCTGCCGCCGACCAGCAACCGCCAGGACATGCTCGACGCGCTGGATCGGGTCCAGCTGCAGCGCGGCACCGCCACCGGCAGCGGACTGATCCAGGCGCTGGCGGTGCTGTTTCCCGACGACGGCATTGACCTGGAGGCGATTCTCTTCAGCGACAGCGCGGCCCTGTTCGGCCGCGCGCCGTCGCTCGACGAGGCCGCCGCCGCGGAGGCCGCCCGCAAGCGCGAGCAGGGGCGCCAGCCGATGCAGCCGGGCGCGTACCGGCATGGCGCGGTGATCCTGCTCAGCGACGGCCGCCGCACCACCGGCCCGGACCCGATCGACGCCGCGCGCATGGCGGCCGAGCGCGGCGTGCGCGTCTATACCGTGGGCTTCGGCTCGCCCCAGGGCGGCGGCGTGCCGGAGTCGAGCCTGGCGTACTTCATGCAACTCGACGAACCAGCGCTGCGCGCGGTGGCGACGCTGACCGGCGGCGAGTACTTCCAGGCGGGATCGGCCGCCGACCTGACCAAGGTCTATCGCCAGCTCAGCGCCCGTTTCGCGCTGGAGCGCCGGGAAACCGAGCTCAGTGCGCTGTTGTCGGCGGCAGCGGTGCTGCTGCTGGTGCTGGCATCCGCGCTGTCGCTGCTGTGGTTCCGGCGCTGACCGGCCGCTGACCGACGTGCGCAAGCGCAGGCTGCATCACGCCCTGAGGGGCGTAGCGGTCATTTCATTGCCGGCGTAATCGGCGGCGTTTGTCCGCGCAAGCCGGCGCGGTGCCCGGGGACAGTACAATGCCGGACGCTTGTTTTACCGGATCTGCCTTTCCCGCCACCCGACCG
The DNA here is from genome assembly GCF_038900635.1 of Cupriavidus oxalaticus. Classification (GTDB taxonomy): domain Bacteria; phylum Pseudomonadota; class Gammaproteobacteria; order Burkholderiales; family Burkholderiaceae; genus Cupriavidus; species Cupriavidus oxalaticus_B. Next base: position 136,589 of record NZ_JAYMRX010000008.1, read on the forward strand.
CTTCGCCCATGTCCAATCTCATCGTCCACGGTGGCACGCCCCTGCGCGGCCGCATCATCCCTTCGGCCAACAAGAATGCAGTGCTGCCGGTGCTTTGCGCCACGCTGCTGACCGACCAGCCGCTACGCCTGCACGGCGTGCCGGACATCACCGATGTCCGCAAGATCCTCGATATTTTCCGCATGCTGGGCAGCGATGTCCGTCTCGACGAAGCGACCGGCACGCTTGACCTGCACCACCGCGACACCACCTTCGACGCGGCCACGCACCGCCTGCCGGAAGAAATGCGCTCGTCGATCATGCTGGTGCCGCCGCTGCTGGCCCGCTTCGGCGTGGCGCGGCTGGAAGACAACGTCAAGGGCTGCACGCTGGGCGTGCGCGAAATCGACCCGCACGTCGACATCTTCCGCTCGTTCGGCGGCGCAGTGGAGCGCGCCAGCGGCTCGCTGCTGGTGCGCAGCGGCGGCCCGCTGAAGCCCACGCACCACTGGCTCGACTATGCCTCGGTCACCACCACCGAGAACTTCGTGCTGTGCGCGGCGGCCGCCGAAGGCGAATCGACGCTGACCAATGCCGCGTCCGAGCCGCATGTGCAGGAGTTCTGCCGCTTCATGCAGATGATGGGCGCCGACATCGACGGCATCGGCACCTCGCGGCTGACGGTGCGCGGCGGCGCCCGGCTGCGCGGGGGCGAGTTCACGTTCGAGGAAGATTTCCACGAAATCACCACTTTCCTCGCGCTGGGCGCGATCACCGGCGGCGACGTCGTGGTGCGCAACAGCACGCCGGACAATTTCCCGCTGATCGACCGCACCTTCGCCAAGTTCGGCGTGCAGGTGGTGCATGAGGACGGCTGGTCGCGCGCGCTGCTGCAGGGGCCCCTGAAGGTGCAGACGCCTTTCACCAGCAATGTGCTGACCAAGGTGGAGGCCGCGCCGTGGCCGTACTTCCCGGTCGACCTGCTGCCGATCTTTATCGCGCTGGGCGTGCGTGCGCAGGGCAATGCGATGTTCTGGAACAAGATCTACGACGGCGCGCTCGGCTGGACCGGCGAGCTGTCGAAGTTCGGTGCGCATGTGTTCCAGTCGGACCCGCACCGGCTGATCACCTTCGGCGGCAACCCGCTGACCCCGGCGGTGGTGGAAAGCCCGTACATCATCCGCGTCGCGATCGCGCTGTTCATGGTTGCTGCAAGCATCGAAGGCCGCTCGGAAATCCGCAACGCCACGCCGATCCGGCGCGCGCATCCGCGCTTTGTCGAGAACCTGCGCAGCCTCGGCGTCCATGTCGAGTGGACCAGCGAGGAATGATTCAAAGCTCGGCCGGCAGCGCACCGCGTTGCCGGCATCATTGATCGCCACATTGACTTCGCCGGCGCTGGTGTGCCGGGATTGGACGCGCTGGGGTTGGAAGCGCTATTCCCGGCTGGGAACCCGCCTCGCCGATTCGCCGAAAATCCAGGTCAGTGCCACGCCGGCCGCGAGTGCGTCCTTTTGCCGGACCAGCGGACTGTTGTCGAAGGTGGCGCCGTCGAGGCGGTCATAGCGCAGGAACGCACCCAGCCAGACGTGGCGGAAGCGGTGCGACAGTGTCGCCATCGCCATGCTGCCCGCGTAGCCGCCGTGGGCCGCGTAAGCCGGGCGCGTAGCGGTCGCGAACTGCGCCTCGACCGCATAGAAGTACTGGTTGTAGCGTGCGGTGGCGAACAGCGGCCCGGCCGTGACGCCCAGGTTCCAGCCCGCGAAGCCGCCCACGTTGGCGATGTCCAGATGCAGGTTTGGCGAGAAGATCCAGCCGATTGCTCGGGGCGACGATTCCACGGTCAATGCCAGCCGCACCGGCAGCCGCAGGTCGAGGCGGATGCTGTCCGAGCCGGAGTGCCATAACGTCAGGTTCAGCGAGGGGCCGATTTCCACGGCGGTCTTCAGGTCGGGCATGCCGCGGCGCGCGTCGTCGTCGCCGCTTTTCACCGGCAGCGAGAGTCCCAGGCTGACGTTGAGCTCGACACGGTCGCTGTCGAACAGCTTGCCGCGCACGCCATTGCGGTCGGCGCGCAGGTGCTCGCCACGGTAGATGAAATAGGGCACGGGAAGCAGCAGATTTGCGCGTTGGTCCGAGCCGCGGTAGTGCGGCAAGGTGATACCGCCCAGACCAAGGCCGGCTTCCCAAAGCGGGCGCTCCACTTCATCGAGGTCCTGTGCCGCGCAGGTCGTGCCGAATGTGGCGGCGGCGAGCGCCAGCGCGCCGCAACGCCTGTGCCGCCGCTTGCCGTACCGGGGAGATTTCACGCCGCGCAAGATTTACACGCCTGCCTCGCCGCGCCCCCTTTTCAGTCCCGGCGGTTCCAGCCGGGCGGATATAGCGGATGACGTAACGCGGCATACACCAGCACCACGGTTGCCACGGCGGTTATCCAGTCAAGCAGGTCCATAACCCTCCTTGCGGCCCCCGGCGACTCGCATGCGCGGGGGAATGCTTCCACCATAGCCGAGCCATGGCGGCAGGGGAACCAAGGTATGCGCAGAACCCTATGCCGCCAGCGCGATCGTTCGGCAATCTTGGACGCTGCGTGCAAGCGCGGGGGGCTGCTCAAACGGACGGAAGTAACTAAGCTGCGTTCGAAGCACCTTCCAGCGCTGCAATACCGATCCAGCAGGAGATACCATGACGCAACGCATCAACTACATCAAGCAATCCCCCGAGCTGTTCAAGAAGTACCTGGAATTCACCACGCTGCTCGACAACAGCTCGATCGAGGCGTCGATCCGCGACCTCGTCGAGATCCGCGCCTCGCAGCTCAATGGCTGCGCCTTCTGCCTCGACATGCACGTGAAGCAGGCTCGCATCCGCGGCGAGCGCGAGCTGCGCCTGCACCATGTGGCGATCTGGCGCGAATCGACGCTGTTCCAGCCGCGCGAACGCGCCGCGCTGGCATGGACCGAGGTGCTGACCAACCTGCCGGCACCGGGCGTGCCCGACGATGTCTATGAGCGCGTGCGCGAACACCTGTCCGAGCAAGAACTGTCCGACCTGACCTTCCTGGTCATGTCCATCAACGGCTGGAACCGCTTGAACGTGGCCTTCCGTACCGTGCCGGGTTCTTCCGACAAAGCCTACGGCCTCGACAAGGCCAACCTGGAATAGCCATCGCGAAACGCGCCAGACAATACGGCATCGCCGCACTGGTACTCGGCGGGCTGCTGGCCCTGCAGCCGGCCGTGGGGCGCCCCCGCTTACTTCTGCTGTGGCGTCCCGGCAGTGGCGTCAGGCGACCGCGGGGGATCGTCGATCCGCCGGATCTCGATGCGCTGGACCGACCGCACATGGCGTGCGCCGCGGCTGGTGTCCTGCAGCGAGACCAGTGCGATGCGTCCTTCGCGGTCGTCCAGCGGCTTGCCGTCGCGCTCGTAGTAGACCAGCACGCCGTCGCCGATCGGGCTCAGGTACAGCTCGGCCCAGGAGAACACCGCCTGGTAGCCGTCGGTCGCGGTGACCACCACGATGCTGCGGCGCAGGTCGTGGCGCTTCGGTTCGGTGGGGAAGGCGCAGTCAAGGATCTCGCGCAGCCGGACGCCGACATAGCGGCGGCGTGCCGGCTCCCCGGCCTGCGCCTTGCCGTTTGCGCCACGGATCTTGCGCACGTCGTCAAGCTGGTGGCGCGGCATGGTGCGCAGGTCGGCGACGGTCAGGTCGAGCGGATTGGCGACGTTGCCGCCGACGTGGACGGATTCGGAAACCTGGGCGAAGGCCGGGCCCCACAGCAGCGTGGCAGCCAGCAATGCGGCCTGGACGGTGAGCCGTGGCATGGGTTCCTTCGAGAATTGACGGCGGGTGCCGCAGCGTTGCGCGACGCGCGCATACCGTAACTTATTGCCGCCCCGCGGACTTGGCAAACGCTTTATTTCGTCAGCCGCTGATCTCGGTCGATGAGCCCATCAGCTGCCGCACGCATGGATCAGGAATTCCCGCAGCGCATCGGCCGGCTTGCCCAGCTTGCGCCCGGGCTGCCACAGCATGCCGACCTCCATGTCCGGCACCGCGTTGGCGATCGGCCGGGCTTCGATCTGCTTGCCTTCCAGCGACCACGGCCGGTACACCATGTCGGACAGCACGGTGACGCCGAAGCCGTGCGCGACCAGCCCGCGCAGTGCCTCCATCGACCCGGTGCGGAAGGCGACGTTGGGCGAGAGCCTCAGGCTGCGCCAGTAGCGCATGGTCGATTCCTCGGCCTCGTCGACCGTGATCAGGATGTACGGGTAGGCCGCGATGTCGCGCAGCGACGGTCGTTCGATCTCCAGCAGCGGATGGCTGGCCGAGGTCCACAGCTGGCGCCGGGAGCGCATCAGCGTGTGGCGTTTGAAGCGCTGCGGCCGTTCCAGGTTGGACAGCAGCGCGATGCCCAGCTCGATTTCGCCCGCCAGCACGGCGCGCTCGATATCCGGCCGGTCCATGTCGAGCAGGTCCAGCTCGATGTCCGGGTAGTTGGTGCGGAAGCGCGCCAGCAAGCCCGGCAGGAAGTAGCCGAGCACGGTATAGGAGGCGGCCAGCCGCACGCTGCCTTGCAGGCCGTGCACCTGGAAGCGCGGCTCGCGCAGCGCATCCTCGACCGAATCCAGGATCTGGCGCGCATGCTGGTAGAACAGGTGGCCTTCCGCCGTCAGCGTCACGCCGTGCGGGCGCCGCTCGAACAGGCGCACGGCCAGCCGCTGCTCCAGCGCCAGCACGGCATTGGTCACCGCCGACTGCGATACGTGCTCCGCGGTGGCCGCCATCGAGAACTGTCCGGTTTCCGCCGCCGCGACAAAGTAGCGGAACTGCCGCAATGTGATTTCCTTGGCAAGTCTCTCCGAGGCTTCGCGCGCCTTGGCCATGATCGTCTCCGCGATATCCGTTTTGCGGATATCAGGTCTTTGAATTCTTGATTTTACGATAGCCGGCGGGGTTCCTACACTGCTCCGGACACCAGAATACAAAGCACGGAGACATCGTGAACGCACCCCTTCCCCACGCCCTGCTCGACACCCTCGCCAGCGCCAGCCTGGACGACAAGTACACCCTGGACAAAGGCCGCGTCTACATGAGCGGCGTCCAGGCGCTGGTCCGGCTGCCGATGCTGCAGAAGGCGCGCGACCGCGCCGCCGGGCTGAACACGGCCGGCTTTATCTCCGGCTACCGAGGCTCGCCGCTGGGCGGCGTCGACCAGGCGCTGTGGAAGGCCAAGCAGCACCTGGCTGCCAGCGACGTGGTGTTCCAGCCCGGCGTCAACGAGGACCTGGCCGCCACCGCGGTGTGGGGTTCGCAGCAGGTCAACCTGTTCCCCAACGCCTCGCGCGATGGCGTGTTCTCGATGTGGTACGGCAAGGGCCCGGGCGTGGACCGGTCCATCGACGTGCTCAAGCATGCCAATTCCGCCGGCTCGTCGCGCCATGGCGGCGTGCTGCTGCTGGCCGGCGACGACCATGCCGCCAAGTCCTCCACCGTCGCGCACCAGTCCGAGCACGTGCTGCAGGCCGCCGGCATCCCGGTGCTGTATCCGGCCAACGTGCAGGAATACCTCGACTACGGCCTGCATGGCTGGGCCATGAGCCGCTATTCCGGCCTGTGGGTGTCGATGAAGTGCGTCACTGACGTGGTCGAGTCGACCGCCTCGGTCGAGATCGACCCCGACCGCGTGCAGGTGGTGCTGCCGCAAGACTTTGCCATGCCGGCCGGCGGCCTCAATATCCGCTGGCCCGATACCCCGCTGGAACAGGAAGCGCGGCTGCTCGACCACAAGTGGTATGCGGCGCTGGCCTATGTCCGCGCCAACCGCCTGAACCGCGTGGTGCTCGACTCGCCCAACGCGCGCTTCGGCATCATGACCGCAGGCAAGGCGTACCTGGACGTGCGCCAGGCGCTGGCCGACCTCGGCCTCGATGACGAGACCTGTGCCCGCATCGGCATCCGCGTCTACAAGGTCGGCTGCGTGTGGCCGCTGGAGGCCCACGGGGCGCGTGAATTCGCCACCGGCCTGGAAGAAATCCTGGTGGTGGAAGAGAAGCGCCAGATCCTGGAATACGCGCTCAAGGAAGAGCTGTACAACTGGCGCGAAGACGTGCGGCCCAAGGTGTTCGGCAAGTTCGACCAGCGCGGCAACGACGGCGGCGAATGGTCGGTGCCGCGCGGCAACTGGCTGCTGCCGGCGCACTACGAGCTGTCGCCGGCGCTGATCGCCAAGGCCATCGCCCGGCGGCTGGAGCGCTTCGACCTGCCGGAAGCCGTACGCGCCCGCATCGCCGCGCGCGTTGCGGTGATCGAGGCCAAGGAGCGCGAGGCCATGCAGCCGCGCATCTCGGCCGAGCGCAAGCCGTGGTTCTGCTCGGGCTGCCCGCACAACACCTCCACGCGCGTGCCGGAAGGATCGCGCGCGCTGGCCGGCATCGGCTGCCACTACATGACCTTGTGGATGGACCGCAACACCGACACCTTCAGCCAGATGGGCGGCGAAGGGGTGGCGTGGACCGGCCAGATGCATTTCACCGGCGACAAGCACGTGTTCGCCAACCTGGGCGACGGCACGTATTTCCACTCGGGGCTGCTGGCGATCCGCGCCTCGATCGCGGCAAAGGCCAACATCACCTACAAGATCCTGTTCAACGACGCGGTCGCGATGACCGGCGGCCAGCCCATCGACGGCGTGCTGACCGTGCCGCAGATCGCCCATCAGGTGCTGGCCGAGGGCGCGAAGAAGTTGGTCGTCGTCACCGACGAGCCGCAGAAGTATGGCGACGGCAGCATGCTGCCGTCCGGCGTGACCGTGTTCCATCGCGATCAGCTCGATGCCGTGCAGCTGGAGCTGCGCGACACCGAGGGCGTCACCATCCTGATCTACGACCAGACCTGCGCCACCGAGAAGCGCCGGCGCCGCAAGCGCGGCACCTATCCGGATCCGGCAAAGCGCGCCTTTATCAACGATGCGGTCTGCGAAGGCTGCGGCGACTGCTCGGCCAAGTCGAACTGCCTGTCGGTGGAACCGCTGGAGACGGAACTGGGCACCAAGCGCCGGATCAACCAGTCGTCGTGCAACAAGGATTTCTCCTGCGTCAACGGCTTCTGCCCCAGCTTCGTCACCGCCGAGGGCGCGCAGGTGCGCAAGCCGGCGGCGGCGGGAGGCAAGGGCGCCGGCGCTGATTTCGAGGCGCTGCCGATGCCTTCGCTACCCGCGCTGGAACGGCCGTACGGCGTGCTGGTGACGGGCGTGGGCGGCACCGGCGTGGTGACCATCGGCGGCCTGCTGGGCATGGCCGCGCACCTGGAGCGCAAGGGTGTCACCGTGCTCGACATGGCGGGCCTGGCGCAGAAGGGCGGGGCGGTGATCAGCCACGTGCAGATCGCACCGGCGCCGCACGACCTGCATGCCACGCGCATCGCCACCGGCGACGCGCGGCTGGTGATCGGCGGCGACGCCATCGTCTCCGCCTCGGCCGAGGTGCTGTCCAAGACCCGGCACGGCGTGACCGCCGCGGTGGTCAACAGCGCCAACACCCCGACCGCCGAGTTCATCAAGAACCCGAAGTGGCAGTTCCCCGGCGCCAGCGCCGAGCAGGACCTGCGCAACAGCGTGGGCGAGGCCAGCGCCTTTATCGACGCCAGCGCCTGGGCGGTGACGCTGCTGGCGGATGCCATCTACTCCAACCCGCTGCTGCTTGGCTTTGCCTGGCAAAAGGGCTGGATCCCGCTGCAGCATGCCAGCCTGCTGCGCGCGATCGAGCTCAACGGCGTGTCGATCGACAAGAACCGGCAGGCGTTCGAATGGGGCCGGTATCTCGCGCACCACGGCGAGGCCGCGCTGCGCCAGAACAAGGCACTGCTGCCGCATGCGCCGAGTGCGCCGGCTGCCCAGGTGGTGGCGTTGCCGCAGACGCTCGACACGCTGATCCGCAAGCGCGAGGCAATGCTGACCGACTACCAGGACGCCGCGTACGCCCGGCGCTACCGGGACGCGGTCGAGCGCATCCGCGGCGCCGAGCAGAAGCTGGGCACCGACCGCAAGCTGCCGCTGACCGAAGCGGTGGCGCGCAACCTGGCCAAGCTGATGGCGTACAAAGACGAGTACGAGGTGGCACGCCTGTACGCCGATCCGGCGTTCCTCGACAAGCTGCGCGCGCAGTTCGAAGGCGAGCCTGGCCGCGACTACCAGCTCAATTTCTGGCTGGCTCCGCCCACGCTGGCGAATGCGGGCAAGACCGACAGCAAGGGCCATCCCGTGAAGCGCCGCTTCGGCCCACGCACGCTGACCGCCTTCCGCCTGCTGGCCCGCCTGAAAGGCCTGCGTGGCACCGCGTTCGACGTGTTCGGCAAGACCGCTGAGCGTCGTGCGGAGCGCGCGCTGGTGGCCGACTACCTGGCGATGGTCGACGAGTTCGCCGCCTCGCTGGACGCCGACAAGCTCGACACCGCGCTGGCGCTGGCCGCGTTGCCCGACGATATCCGCGGCTACGGCCACGTCAAGGAAGCCAGCATGCAGGCTGCGGCCACGCGCCGCGAAGCCCTGCTGGCGCAGTATCGCGGGGTGGCGCGCCGGGCCGCGGCCTGAGCCTTGCCGGCGTGCGGGCGGAGGAAAACCTGGGGGAAAGCCCGGGCTGGCCGGACCTGACATGGTCCGGCCACAATCGGCTATCCTGCCGGCTGCACCCGGAGACTCCCTTGACGCAAGACCCAGCCTTCCACCGCAAGACCGCCACCGACGATGACCTGACGCTGCGCCGCGAGACCATCCGCTGGATGGCCGAGCTGCCCGAAGCGGTCCGCCCGGTCGAACTCGGGCGGGCCTTCCCGCGGATCATCAATACCATCGCCGCCAAGTGGTTTGATGCGGTCGGTTGCCGGCAGTACCTGAACGGCCTGCAGTTCGACGACCGCGGCGGCCGCCAGGGCTTCTCGTTCGCGATCGTGCAGGAGATCGCCGCGCTGCGCGAGCATTTCGACGCGGTCTATCCGCCGGACCATGATGTCTGGCGGAAGGCCTTCGATGCGGGTCAGCGCTGAGCGGGCCGGCAGGGCCGGCACTGGGCCGGCTTGCCGGCGGGCACGGCGTCCCCATGCGAGACTCGCAGGGAAGTTGCGCATCGTCATCATTCGGCGGGAAATTTATTTAACTCGGCTTCCACAGAATTCACTTCCAGCCGGCAAATGTCCTCTGCGATGATGGCTGCCGCACAGGATCCGCGGGTCTTGTCGCCATCGACCACGCGCCACCGCCGCCCCGGATGACGGAATGCCGAAGGAACTGGATCTGGCCACACCACCGAATGGCTCGGCCTCACTGCTCGGCAAGTGGTGGGGCTTCGCGGTCAGGTTTCCGCACCGCATCGTTGTGGTGTCGTTCGGCATCGCCATCGTCCTGCTGCTGCTGATCCTGTTCCGCGGCCTGCTGCAGGCGCGCGACCGGGACATCGAGTCGCTGCAGCAGACGCAACGGATGCGGGTGCAGGCCATCGATGCCTTGCTCAACCTGGAAGCGGAGCGCCTGCGCAGCCTGCGCAACTACGCCGGGCACCTGTTGCGGCTGCAGCAACTCGAGCCGTTCCATCCCGACGCGGACCTGCTGCAGGCGTTCGAACGCCGTCATGCCGACACCTGGACACTGCCTTCGCATGGCGACGCGGCGGTGGTCGGCGTGGGCGAGGCGCAGGTCGGGGGACTCGACGGCTTTGCGCGCAACGACGCGGAGCTGATGCGGGGCCTGGATATCGCCCGTGCGATGAGCCACCTGCTGGGGGCGACACCCGCGGGCTCGACGCTGCAGCGGCGCATAACCTATGTGTCCCGCAACGGCTTCGTCGTTTCGCGCCCGTCCATCGGCGAAGGGCAGGTGCTTGCCATGCTGCGCCGCCATGCCGCGGCCCCTTATTTCCATGAAAACGCGCCGCGCCCGGGCCGGAACGGGATGCTGACGTGGGCGCTGGCCGAGGCGTCGGACGGCAGCGGCGACCAGTCCTTGCTGCTCAGCCTGCCGGTCTACCTGGGCCAGGCATTCCGGGGCGTGGTCGTCTCGGAGATCGCGCGGCGCAGCCTGGACGAGTTGCTGGGCAGCGCGCCCCATGACGCCGTGCGCGGCTTCCTGGTCGACCGCGACGGCGGGCTGGTCGGCGCGAGCGCGCGCAGCGTCAGCCGCGGCGAAACCCTGGCCGGCGTGCTCGGCGAAACGATGGCGGCCGGCACGGTCGCCCGCATGTTCCAGGCCGGCACAGGCATCCTGCGGCAGCCCGACGGCAACCGGCTGATCTTCCGCAAGCTGGCGGACAGCGACCTCGTCATGATCGATGTGGTGTCGACGCACGACGTGATGCTGCGCAGCGCCGCGCGCCTCAGCGGCGCGGTGGGGGCCGGTGCCGCCGCGCTGGCGCTGCTGCTGTGCCTCACGCTGATGGTGGTGCATACGCTGTTCGGCCATTACCTCGCGCGCGGCGAAGCGCTGCGCGCGCTGGCGGAAACCGACGCGCTGACCGGCCTGGCCAACCGCCGCGTCTTCACCGCGCGCTTTGCGCTTGAATACGCGCACTGCGCGCGCGAGCAGCTGCCGATCGCGCTGATCATGCTCGACATCGACCACTTCAAGCGCATCAACGATCATTGGGGCCACCCCAGCGGCGACATCGTGCTGCGGCAGGTGGCGCAGGTATTGCGCACCCGTGTGCGCAGCGTCGACCTGGCGGCGCGGCTGGGCGGGGAGGAATTCGCCATCCTGCTGCCGCGTACCGGGGTAGCCGATGCCGCCGCGGTGGCGGAACAATTGCGGGAGGCCGTGGGCGACCTGTCCTGCGAGCCTGCTGCGGACGCCATCGGCAAGGGCAATATCCGCTTCACGGCATCGTTCGGCGTGGCGCAGATCGTTCCGGACGGCACCAACGATCTCGAAGCGCTGGTGCTCGTAGCGGATCAGCGGCTGTACGCCGCGAAAGCCGGCGGGCGCAACCGGGTGGTGGCGCAGCAGGCAGCGGCCTGAAGGCCGAAGTCACGAAGCAGGTCTGTGACAAGATCCTGGCGCAGGCCAAGTCGATGTTCTGTGACTGGCCACGCCAGGCGCCCGTGCCTTCATTTTCCGACACTGTCATCGCGGCGTGATAACGTCGCGCGAGGCAAATTTCATGTGAAGGGAGCAGGCATGCAAGCGGGCATTGTCGAGGCGGGCTATGGATCGGACCCGGTCGGCCTGGTCAGCGGTTTCCTGTTCGCGCCCGGCGGGGCCGTGCGCGAGATCGATTCGCAGGGCGCGGCGGTGTGGCTGCAGCAGGCGCCGCCGGCTGCAGCGCCCGAGCGCCCCTTCGTCTGGCTGCATTTCAACCTGTCGCACAGCGCCTGCGAGCGCTGGATGAAGGCGCATCTCGGGCTGCCGGACGAGTACTTCGAGGCGCTGCGCCAGGGCTCGCGCTCGACCCGGATCGAGCGTCTGGACGCGGCCTTGCTGGCCGTGGTCAACGATGTGATCTACAACTTCGGCGTCACATCGACGGACATCTCGACCATGTGGGTCCACGCCGACCGCCGCCTGCTGGTCACGGCCCGGGCGCGCCCGCTGCGCTCGGTGGACCGGCTGCGCGAGGCGGTGCGGCATGGCGAGGTCTTCCGCTCGCCGCTGGACCTGATGGTGCACCTGCTGCGCGACCAGGCCGATGTGCTGGTGCAGATCGTGCGCGAGACCGGCGTGAACGTCGACCAGATCGAGGACCAGTTGCTGTCGCAGCGCCTGCAGGGCAACCGGGCCGACCTGGGCGCGATGCGGCGCGGCCTGGTGCGGCTGCAACGGCTGCTGGCGCCGGAGCCGGGCGCGCTGTTCCGGCTGCTGAACCGGCCGCCGGCGTGGCTGCAGGAAACCGACCTGCAGGAGCTGCGCGAATCGACCGAAGAGTTTTCGCTGGTGCTCAACGACCTTGCCGCGCTGGTCGAACGCATCAAGCTGTTGCAGGAAGAGATCGCCGCCAAGCTCAACGAGCAGACCAACCGCACGCTGTTCACGCTGACGATGGTGACGGTGCTGGCGCTGCCGATCAATATCGTGGCGGGCTTCTTCGGCATGAACGTGGGCGGCGTCCCGCTGGCCGAGCATCCGCACGGCTTCTGGGTGCTGGTGGCGCTGGTGGCCAGCTTCACCGTGCTGGCGGGGCGCTGGGCCTTCCGCAAGCAGCAGGCTTAGGCGCGCCCCGGCCGGGCCGGCATGCCGCCAGCGTGTGCCGGATGCCCTCGGCGTATGGCGTCTTGCGGATCGGCCCGATCAGCCGCTGCAGCGCGGCATCGTCCAGGATCAGCGGGTCGGTCATCAGGTAGTGCATCTCGACCAGTTCGCGCATGAACGGGTTGAACAGCCCGAGCAGGCGCAGCATGCCCTTGCCGGCGACGCGCAGCCTGAGCCGGCGGCCGGTCTGCCTTTCCATCTCCGACACCAGCTCGCGCTGTGTTGTGACGCCGGCGCCGGCCAGGTGCCAGATCCTGCCGAAGGCCGCCGGCGTGTCGGCCAGCCGCGCCACCACCGGCCCCACGTCCGGCACATAGACGAACTCGTGCGGCGCGTCGATCGGCCCGATCAGGTCCGCGGTGCCGCCACCTGCGGCAGCCTGCGCGGCGCGGTGCAGCAGGCTGGCCTGCACGCCCGGGCCGTAGAAGTCGGGCAGCCGCAGCACCGTGGCGCGGATGCGGCCGGCGGCGTCGGCCTGCATCAGCAGGTCTTCCTGCGCCTTGCGCATGCGGCCCTTGAAGGTATGCGGCGCGCGCGGGTGGTTCTCGCTGACCGGATTGCCGCCCTGGACGCGCCCATACGGGTAGACCGTGCCGATCAGGACGAACTGCCTGACGCCGGCAGCGACCGCGCCATCCAGTGTCTTGCGCAGCAGTTCCGGGTGCAGGTCGAAGCGCCAGTAGTCGACGCCGACCATGTAGACCAGCGTGTCGATGCCGCGCGCCGCGGCCTGGACGGACGCCGGCGAGTCGGGATCCCAGGTGACGATCTCGGCGAGCGGGTCGGCCCCGAAGGCCTGGTGCAGGCGCGCCGTAGCGCGGCCGACCACGCGATACGGCTCGCCCCGGATTGCCAGCGCGGCGGCGATGCTGTGGCCGATGGCGCCAGCGGCGCCAAAGAGCGCGATCTTGGACATGGGAGTCTCCTTTGTTGGGCAGTGCCGTGATCCGATGCAGGCCAGTCTGCGGCCACCTGAGCAAAAAGAAAATTACCTATAATCGGCTGGTCGCTAAACAAAAATGCATAGCCATGGCCGGCGAACCGAACTGGGAGTGGTACCGCACCTTCCTCCACGTGCTGGAAACCGGCTCGCTGTCGGCTGCCGGGCGCGCGATGGGGCTGACGCAGCCGACCGTCGGCCGCCATATCGACAGTCTTGAGGCCGCGCTGGGCCTGAAGCTCTTCACGCGCTCCTTCGACGGCTTCGCCCCCACCGACGCCGCGCACGCACTGCGGCCCTATGCCGCCGGACTAGCCGCCACCGCGGCGGCCATGCGGCGCGCCGCCAGCGGGCACGGCGCAGGCGTGCGCGGCACGGTGCGGCTGTCGGCGAGCGAAGTGGTCGGCGTCGAAGTGCTGCCGCCGATCCTCGCCGCACTGCGCGAAGCCCACCCGGCGCTGGAGATCGAACTGGTGCTGTCGAACCGCGTCGACGACCTGCTGCATCGCGAAGCCGATATCGCCGTGCGGATGTTCCGGCCCGAGCAGGATGCGCTGGTGGCGCAGCGCGTCGGCGGCATCGAACTGGGGCTGCATGCGCATGAGCGCTACCTGGCCGCGCACGGGGTGCCGCAGTCGCTGGAGGAACTGCCGGGGTTTGCCGTGATCGGTTTCGACCGCGAGACGCCGTTCATCCGCCGCTTGCTGGAGCGCTTTCCGGCTTTCTCGCGCCAGCGCCTGGCCTTTCGCGCCGACAGCGACCTGGCCCAGCTGGGCGCGATCCGTGCCGGGGTCGGCATCGGCGTGTGCCATTCCGCGCTGGCGGCGCGCGACCCGCGGCTGGTCAGGGTGCTGCACAGCGAGTTTTCCGTGGCGATGGATACCTGGGTAGCGATGCATGAGGACTTGCGCGGCAGTGCGCGCTGCGCGGTGACCTTTGCCGCGCTGGCCGCGGGGTTGCGCGGCTACGCGGGGAAGGGACTTAGCCGCGGCGCCGATCGGGGCCTTGCTGCGGTGTCACGCCTGTTGCCTTGATCATCCGGGCCACCACCGGATATCCGGCTAAAGATCCACCGCTACCGAAGCCAGGACGGTCCGCGGGTCGGCCGGCGCAAGCCCGCCATAGGCATCGACTGCGGCCCATCCGCGCCGGTTCAGCACATTGCGCACGCTGATGCGGAACGTTGCCGTATGCTGGCCGAGTTCGGCGCGATAACGCAGGCCAAGGTCGAAGCGGGTCCAGGCGGGAATGCGCTGGGTATTGGCAGCGTCGACGTACTGCCCGCCGGTATAAGCCATGGCGCCGGTCAGCGTCAGGCCTGGCAACCACGTCGTATCCCATTCGACGCCGAAATTGCCTTGCAGCGATGGCGCGCCGATAGGCACCTTGCCCTGCGAGACGGAGCTCCGGGTGATCGTGGCATCCAGCCACATCGCGCTGGCGTTGACGCGGATACCTTGCAGCGGCGCGCCGTAGAAACCCAGCTCAATGCCGCGATTCCGTTGTTCCCCGCCGACTGCGAACACGCCCCCCGACATCTCGCCGCCCGGCTTCTTGATCTGGAAGACGCTGGCCGTGGCGATCAGGCGGCCTAGTTCTGCCTTGGCCCCGAGTTCGTACTGGATCGCGCGATACGGCGCGAACACTTCGCCGGCATTGGTCGCCGATGTTGGCGCGGTATCTCCCTTGCTGAGTCCCTCGATGCGGTTGGCGTACAAGGCAATGTTGTCGTGCGGGTGAACCACCACTCCTAGCATGGGCGTCACGGCGCCCTGGCCGTAGCGGGCCGTCGTCGCGCCATCGGGGCCGAAGTTGTCTGAACGGATGCGCTGATAGCGCAGCCCCAGCGTCAACTGCAGCCGACTGTCCCAGGCAGTCAGGGTATCGACCAGGGCCATGCCGGAGAGCGTGGTCTGGGAGATCTTTGGCACATCGTCTGGTGCGGCGATCGACTGCGGCGGGAGCGTCACCGGCGCATAGATATTGGTCAACGACGTCACGCTGGAATTCACCAGGCCGCGCTCGAGCTGATCGCGGTAGCCGCTGAACGCGAGTCCGATCCGGTGCCTGACCGGGCCGGTGTCGAACGTTCCACGCAAGCCTGTCTCCGCGCTGGCCCGCGCGACATTGAAGCGATAGTTGGTATCGAACACGGCCACATCGCCCTGTTCATTGACGATGGTGGGCGCGATTGCGAACAGCCGGGCTACGCGGGTACGTCCGCCGCCGGCGTGGACAAAACCCTCCAGTTGCTCGCTGAATTGATAGGCAGCACGCAGCAGCGCGGACTGATCGCTGATCCCGGACGACTCCCACGACTGCGAGATATTGCGACGGCCGTCCGGCGCGTCGGGAACGCCGATGCCAGGCACGATGTGGAGCAAACGCGAGGGCGCGGCGATGGACTCGCGCTGGACGATCGCGTCGAGCGTCGCGCGCAAGCGGCTGTCCTGGTAATCGAGCGCCAGCGCACCCACTCCGGCGCGGCGCGATTGCTGATCGAGCCCTGTGTCGCCGCTGCGATAGCCGCCATTGAAGCGCACCCCGAACTCCCGCTTTGGGCCGAACCGGCGGCTCAGATCTACTGATCCTCCGATTTGCGCGGCCGATGCATAGCCCGCGCCGATCTGCGTCGCATCCATGCCAGTGGCGCGTTTCGGCACGATATTGATGCCGCCGCCGACGCTGCCGCCCGGTGCCATCCCCGTCAGGACGGCCGCCGGGCCTTTGATCAGTTCGATCCGCTCGACGTAGCCGGTGGATACGCGATAGTTGGACGCCACGCCGTACATGCCGTCGAACGCTATCTCGCCAAAGTTTCCGTTGCTGAAGGGAAATCCGCGAATCGTGTAGGCATCGAGAATGCCGCCAGGCTTGCTGACCGAACGCACCGACGCATCGCTCTCGATCATGTCGCCGACCGTGCGCGCCTGCTGATCCTGTATCGCCTGGGCCGTGTAGCCGACCGTGCTCACGGGCGCGTCCATGACATCGGTATTGCCCAGCAGCCCCAGGCGCGTCACGCGTGCCAGTTGACCGCCTGAGACAGTGGCAGGATCGCCTGGCAGCATGGAGCCGGAGACAGTGACTGTCGGCAGGGTCTGCACCGCCTCGGCCTTCCCGGCCAGCGACCCTTCGCGCTTGCGTACCCGATACCCGCCGTCAGGCAGGGCCACGGCTTCCAGGCCGCTGTCAGCCAGCAATTCCCTCAGTCCGTCCGGAATGGTGAACCGACCCCGCAGGCCCGGGCTTTGCAGGCGGCCAAGCATCGCGGCGTCGTAGGCGATGTCGATTCCCGACAGCTGCGCGAAGCGGATCAGCGCCGAATCAAGCGGGCCGGCGGTGATGGCGTACATGCGGCTGTCGGGCGCGCTTGCCAGCGCACTTACCGGCGCACTTACCGGCGCACTTGCCGGCGCTTGCGCCGCGGCATCGCGCACCGGCGCCGCCAACGCGAGCGCCAGCGCGACGATGACCGACAACGTAGTCGCACGGCAGCTCGCGGTCATGGCCCTCGCATCAGAAATCCACGGTCATCGACGCCAGTACGGTGCGCGGCGCACCGAGCGACACCGTGCCGAACGATGCCACGCCCGACCAGTATCGACGGTCGAACGCATTGATCACGCTGGCGCGGAAGGTGGTGGCCTTGCCTGCCACCCTGGTGCGATAGCGGGCGCCGAAGTCAAAGGTGGTCCAGGACGGCACCGACTGCGTATTGGCCTGGTTCACATAGGTCTTGCCGGTGTAGTTGACCGCGCCTGTCAGCGTCAGGCCCTGCAACCAGGGCAGGTCCCACTCCGCGCCGAGGTTGGCCATGACGTTGGGCACGCCAACCGGGCGGTTGCCCTGCGTGGCAGCGCTGTTGGTCTTGGTCAGTTCGGCGTCCAGCAGCGTTACGCCGCCCAGCAAGCGCACGCGCTTGAGTACTTCGCCCGACACCGTCAGTTCCAGCCCCTGGTTGCGCTGCTCGCTGTCGACGGCGTAAACCGTGCCGTAGAGCTGGCCGCTCGGCTTGGTCATGCGGAATGCTGCCAGCGTGGCGAGCAGCGATCCGCTGTCGACCTTCACGCCAACCTCCTGCTGTTTGGTCTTGTACGGTGCGAACACCTGCCCGGCGTTCGAAGCCGTGGCCGGTGCGATATCGCCCTTGCTCAGGCCTTCCACGTAGTTGGCGTAGAACGACACGTGGCGCCACGGCTTGAATACGATGCCCGCCAGCGGCGTGACGGCGCTCTCCTCATAGGCGGCCGATTTCGCGCCGGTGGCCGCGACGTAGTTATTCGACTCTACGTTCTGGTAGCGCAGGCCCAGCGTCAATGCCACGCGCTCATCCATCGCGCTCAGCGTATCGATCAACGCCACGCCGGACAGCGTCGAATCCGACACCTTCGGCACAAACTGCGGCGCGGGGATGGACTGGGCCGGCCGCGCCACCGGCGCGTAGATGTTCGATTGCACCGGGGTGCCCGACACATTGGCATTGGCAATGCGGTCCGAGTACAGGTTGGCCTGCAGCGCCAGAGCGTGGCGAACGGGGCCGGTGTCGAACTTCGCGCGCACGCCGGTATCGAACGATGAACGGTTGATCTGGAAGCGCCAGCGCTGCATGGCCGACGACGTATCGCCGGCCGCATTGAGGATCGTCGGCGTCTGGTCGGACAGGCGCGCGACGTCGGAACGCGTGCCGCCGGCGTCGGCGAACACGGTCACGTTGTCGGCCACGTCATATTCCACATGGAGCAGCGTGGAGACGTCGTTCGACTTCCACCAGCCCCAGGGCTGCGTCACGTTGCGGCGGCCATCCGGCGCCGCGGGCACCGGGAGGCCGCTGGCTACCAGGAACGGGCGCGTGGGCGCATCGATCCATTGGTACTGCTCGATCAGGTCGAGCGAGGCGCGCAAGCGCTCGCCGCGATAGTCCAGAGACAGCGCGGCGACTTCGGCTCGCGACTTCTGGTTGTCCAGCGGCGTCGGCCCCTGGCGGTGCAGGCCGTTGAAGCGGATGCCCCATTCCTTGGCTTCACCGAAACGGCGGCCCAGGTCGACGGCGCCGCCGACCTGGGCGTCCGAGGTGTAGTCCAGCGTGAAGCGGGTGAGATCCGTGGCTCCGGCACGTTTCGGCACGATGTTCACCACGCCGCCCACGCCGCTGTTCGGCGACATCCCGTAAAGCATCGCCGCCGGGCCCTTGAGCACCTCCACGCGTTCGATGTACTCGGTAAACAGATGGTAGTTCGGCGACACGCCATAGACGCCGTCAAACGCCACTTCAGACAGGTTGCCTTCATTGATCGGGAAGCCGCGGATCATGAAGGAGTCAGTCACGCCGCCGATCTGGCCCGTGAAGCGTGTCGACGGGTCGCCGCCCAGTACCTCGGCCAGCGTCACGGCCTGCTGGTCTTCGATGCGCTGCGCAGTGTAATTGGAGGTAGCGAATGGCGTGTCCATGACGTCACGGTTGCCGAGCAGGCCGAGCCGCCCGCCACGCGCCGTCTGGCCGCCGGCATAAGGCCGGGGCAGCTCGCCCGAGGGCTCGGCGGCAGCCGTCACGGTCACGGCCGGCAAGGTGGTCGCGGCCTGCGGTTCGGCCGTCTCGGTCTGCGCCCGCAACGCCGGCGACGCGCCGGTGGCCCCGACGGCAAGGCAGAACAACGCGGATCGCAATGCAGCCGTCATCGGGCTGAGCGCGGGAAGGGAATGCTGAAGGTCGTTGGCAGGCATGATTCTCTGTTCCGGCAGTAAGGTGAGTTGCGTTACTGCCTGTAAAGCCGGACGAGAATCCAGATCCCCTCACTTTTTCTGAAATAATTTTCCTGGCACGTGCCGAGAAGGTGTCAGTGGAGGTCAGCGGTGATTAGCGGCCCTCTGCCGGCCCCACCATGACCCAGAAGCGGGTGCGATACGACACCCGGATCGGCTGCGAATGGGCCAGGAAGCGCAGCGCGCGATCGGTATCGGCAATCCGGTAGGCGCCCGACACCCGCAGGTCGGCCACGCGCGGATCGCAGACGATGCGGCCGGTGCGGTAGCGCGCCAGTTCAGCCAGCACATCGGCCAGGCGCATGTCATTGCCGGCGATCACACCGTTCGCCCATCCATCCGCGGCGATTGTCGGCGAGATCGCCTGGCCCGCTGCCGCGTCCGACATTTCCCAGGTGGTGCCAGGCTCGGCAACGCCGCGCGCCGCGCCGCTGCCGGGATGCATCTCCACCGCGCCTTCCTGCACGCTGATGCGCGCATGATCGGCGTCGATCCGCACCACAAAGCGCGTGCCGAGCGCGCGCAGCGAGCCGAACGGCGTCTGCACCCAGAACGGCTGCGCGGCAAAGCGCGCGTCGTGGCCGGTCGTCACCAGCACTTCACCGCGCCGCAAGGTCAGGACGCGACGGTCGGGATCGAAGCGGGTGCGGATCGCGGTATCGGTATTGAGCACGACCGTGGTGCCGTCTTCCAGATGCAGCGTGCGCTGCTCGCCGGTGCCGGTGCTGGCGTCGGCCAGCCAGCGCTGCCACGGCGCGAACCGGCTCGCCGCCGACACGGCCAGCACCGAAACCCCACCGAAAGCCAGCGTCTTGAGCGCCTTCCGGCGGGCTCCGGCGCCAGTCTTGCGCATGGCATCGGCGGCTTGCAGCGTGGGCAGGGCCAAGCCCGTCGGCACCCTGGTGAAATCGTCGCGCAGCGACTGCATGCGCTGCCAGGCAAGCGCATGGCGCGAATCGGCCTGCAGCCATTGCGCGAAGCGCTCGCGCGCACCCGCGTCGGCCTCGCTGAACTGGAGCCGGACGGCCCACTGGATGGCCTGGTCGACAATGTCCGATGGGACCGACGGCGGCGAAGTGGACGTTGCAGCGCCGCGCGAGGTGGCGTCAGTCACCGAAGCGCACGGTGTAACAGTGCCGCAGCGCCGTGCCGATATAGCGCTCGGCGGTCGACAGCGACACGCCCAGCCGTTCGGCGATTTGCCGGCAGGTCAGTCCTTCAAGCTGGGCCCACAGGAATGCGCTGCGCACCTTGGGCTTGAGCGCATCCAGCAAGCGGTCGATTTCGATCAGCGCCTGGAGGAAGGCAAGGCGGCTTTCAGGCGAGGGCGCGTGCGCCTCGGGGAGTTGCGCCAGGGTTTCCAGCCAGGCGCGCTCCAGCGCGCGCCGGCGCCAGTGATCGATGACAAGACCGTCGGCGATCCGGCCCAGGTAGATGCGCGGTTCCCTGATCGGAGCCAGGTCGCGGTGCAGCAGGCGCAAGAACACATCCTGCGCCAGATCGGCCGCATCGCACGCGTTACCCAGCTTGCGCCGCAACCAGCCTTGCAACCAGCCGTGGTGATCGTGGTAGAGCTCGTTGACCTGCGCGTGGATCACGGGTTCAGCGGCGGCCATGGCAACCAGGCGCCTCGCGGAGACTCCCGGCCTTGGCGGGAGGTAGGGTCGGCATGAGAAACGTCTTTGTCGGCATGGATGCGAAGTCAGGCTTACCTTCGCGAGAGAAGCTGCGGATGGTTGGCTAAATGTAACTCATTCTCAGTTAGAGGGAAAGCGGGCGTTGTGAACGGGAGACAGGACAGCGGGGTTCGCCGCCGTTGCTCGCGCTAGCCGGAGCGCTGCTGGCGCAATGTGTGAGTGCGGGCGGCGACATAGGGCAGGTTTGCCGCGACGAAGAACGCCAGCAGCAGCGCGCCCGCGCTCCATGCGAGCGCCGGCACCCACGGCATCAGGCTGGCCAGCATCGTGCCCCTGGCGGCGCCGGACGCCACCATGGCGATGCGCAGGAAAGCGGCGATGGCAAGCACGGCAAACACCAGTCCGGTGAGCCTGCCTTCGCGGCCCACATGCCCGGCATCGAGTGCGGCATTGGCCGCCGCGCCGAACATGAGGCCCCACATGCCCCCGGCCACGCATTGCGCGGCCAGCACCGCCTGCAGCGACGCGGCGGCAATGAAGCCGGACAAGGCCAGCGTGCCCAGTACCGATGCGGCGAGCAGCAGCACGCAGGCAGGAAAGCGCCGCAGCCATGGCGTCTCGGGCAGCAGCACGCACAGGGCGAAGCCGATCCAGAACGCCGGCATCACCCGCACCAGCTCGGCGCTGGCAACGAAGCGCAGGTAGGCCGGCCCCGAATTGATCGCGGTGTGGACCTGGAAGCCCAGCGCGAGCAGCCAGACCGCCGCGAACAGCAGCCACAGGCGCCGCGGGCCGGCGCTGGCAGTCGGCGCCGCGTCGGCACGCTCGCTTGTCGGCGCCGGCTCCACCCAGCGCAGCGCCACCACGGCCAGCACCAGTGCCGCGCTGGCCGCGGCGAAGGGGATCAACGGCGAAGCCTCGCGCAGCCGCGCCGTCAGCACCGGTGCCACCGCGCCGGCCAGGCCGATGCCGAGCAGCGACGCCAATATCAGGAACGACGAAGCCGATCCCTGCAGCCGCCGCGCGATGATCACCATGGGCGGCGCGCGCAAGGCCGAAGAGGTGGCGGCCCACAGCGCGGTCAGGGCAAGCAGCAGCACAGGCGAGGAAGCCGAAGGCAGCAGCACGAACGCCAGCGCGGAAACCACCGACAGCGCCAGGATCCAGCCGCCGAGCCGGCGCATGCCATTGGCGACACGGTCGGCGGCGATGCCCAGCGCCAGGTCCATGGCGACGAAGATCACCTGGTCCATCACCAGGATCCACGCCACGTGCGCGCGCGGGATGCCTGCCTGCGTGGCCAGCTGCGGCAGGAACGCGACGTAGAGGGTCCACGTGACCGCCAGCAGGAACTGCACGGAGCAGAAGATCAATGCGCGCATGCTGCCCACCTTGCCCGGTGTGTTTCCTTGGAAGGATAGGGCAAGGAGGGAGGTAAAGCCGGGGGAGGGCTCAGTAGTCGCTGAGCTTGTCGCCGTTGACCTCGACGAGCTGGTCCAGTCGCAGCGCCTCGCCCGAGCTGAGCGAGACAAACTCCGCCCGCTCGCGGCTGAAGATATCGGTGATCGTCGCCGTCACCTGCCGCGCAGCGCCATCATCGTCGCGATAGCGGATCACGGCGGGCCGGCGCATGGTGGCCACGGCTTCGAGCAGGTCGTGGAATTCGCAGCTGATCGGACTGTACGGGGTGGATGCGTGGTTCATGTCAGTAGCTCGCAATGCAGGGCGGTCGCCGGCACGTCTTCAGTCGCCGGGCCGGACCGACCGGATCAGGTTGTTGCGCAGCGTCGCCACCGCCTTCTGCAGGCGTGCGAACTCCTCCGGCGCCAGGCCAGTGGCGCCGGCCAGGCTGCCTTCGAGGCGCTTTTCGCGCAGGCGCCGCCCGTTGCGGGTCAGGCTGACCCGCACCTGGCGCTCGTCCTCGGGATCGCGCTGCCGCTCGACGTAGCCCATGGCTTCCAGCTTCTTCAGGATCGGCGTCAGCGTGTTCGATTCCAGGAAAAGCTTTTCGCCCAGGCTGCCCACGGTCTGGTTGTCTTCCTCCCACAACGCCACGATGGTGATGTATTGCGTGTAGGTCAGGCCCAGCTGTTCAAGGACGGGCTTGTACGCCTTGCCGAATGCCAGGTTGGCGGAATAGACGGCGAAGCAGAGGAAATCGGACAGCTTGGGGTCCGCGGCGGCGGCCTTGTCGGTGGCTTTCATGGTCTGGCTCCCGTGCCTGGATGACGCTGCGGGAAATTATAGGTCGTATGCGATTGTATCGCGAAGGCGGTAACAGGTTCCGACCCATGGGCGCCGGTCCGCGCCTTGGCGGGCACGGACCGGCGCGGTGCGCCTGCGTCAGCCGGTGATGACGTTGATCGCCACGTCGATGTTGCCGCGTGTGGCCTTGGAGTACGGGCAGATTTCATCGGCGGCATGCGCGACCGCCGTCGCCACGTCGTGCGGCACGCCTGGCATGCGCACGTTCAGGCGGGCCTGCAGCAGGTACTCGCTGCCGGTCTGGCCCAGGTCCACCTCGATCTCGACGGCAAGGTCGGAGGGCAGCGTCAGCTTGTGCGTCTTGGCCGCAAGGGCCACCGCGCTGATGTAGCACGCCGACCACGCAGCGGCAAACAGACGCTCGGCGGTGGGATGCGCATCGCTGCCATCGAAGACATGGGTCGGGTTGGCCTCGGTGCCGGGCGACGACAGTCGCATGTCGACGGTGCCGTCATGTCCGCGGGGCGTGTTGCCGGCGGCGCTGAACGTGGTGTAGGTCTTGCCGCTGGCCAGGACTTTGGCGATCTTGCTCATGGTGGGGTTCCTCTCGGTGGGGTTTGGGTTTTATAATCGTATGCGATTACATCGCATACGATATATATCGGCAAAAAACAATCAGCTTCCGCTGATCGATTCGCAAGCGATTCAATCGCATGCGATGGAAAGCATGATGGGATATGGCCCGGCCGAAGTCAAGGAGAATTTACGCGTCACCGTGCAACTGTGCGCTTGCCCGCCTCAGTCTTCCTCGACAAAGAACTCGATCGCCTCCTGGCCGGCATCGCCGGGCGGGGAGAACGTGATCCAGCCGTGGCCCCGCAGCGTGATCTCGTCACGGCGCAGCATCAGGCTGTCTTCACCATCGATGCGGACGTGGGTGCCGTTGGAGCTGCGGTCGATCAGCACGAAGCGGCCGCCGCGCGGCTCGACCGTGGCCTGGAAGCGCGACACCTGCCGGTCCAGGATGACGATGCTCATGGTGGAGTCGCGGCCGATGGTCAGCGGCGCCGAGGTGGCGTCCATCTCGAACAGGGTGTCGCGGTAGCGCAGCGACAGGAACAGCGAGCGGCGCACGGCGACGTCCGGCGCGACCAGGGTCAGCTCGGTGTTCTGCTGCCAGATCGCCTCGTACAGCTCGATCAGCTGGTGCTTGCCGCGCACCTGGATCGGATAGAGCGCGCGCGTCATCTGCCGCAGCGGTGCCGACAACTGCTCCACCGCATGCTTGCTGGTGATGATCTGCCCGCGCGAAGCCAGCTTGACCAGCCGCGCCGCCAGGTTGACCGTGTCGCCGAACACGTCGCCGCCTTCGTCCGACAGGATCGGGCCATGGTGGAAACCGATATGGATCGACAAGGCAATGCCGGCGATGGGCGCCAGCCCGGCCACGCCTTCCTGCATGTCGAGTGCGGCCTGCATCGCATGGTCGGCGCCGGGGAACAGCACCATGATCTCGTCGCCGATGGTCTTGACCACGCGTCCCTGCGCCAGCGCGGCGCGCGCCTTCATCAGCCCCAGGCAATGGCGGATGGCGGCGAGTGCCACCGCGTCGCCGGCCTTGTCGTAGAGCCGCGTGCTGTCGCAGATGTCCGCGAACATCACGGCGCCGTCGCATTGGTCAGCTGGCGAACCTGGATCCTTTTGCATCACCGGCGATGTTGTCAGATTTTCCGGGCGGGCCGCGCGCGGCTACCTCAGGCGCGCGCCACGTCTGCATGATAGGAATTCCGATGCCGGATTGCTGCCCCGCACGCATTCGCCGCCAGTGCGCGAACGCGCAGGTGTGGCGTGGCGCCGACTAGAATGAATCAGCCTGCTTTTGTCCCTGCAACCCGTGAGGAAGATGCCATGGCGGAAATCGAGAAAGACAAGGTCGTCGGGGTGCTGAACCAGATACTGGAAGCCGAACTCGCCGGGGTCGTGCGCTATACGCACTATTCCTTCCTGGTGTTCGGCTTCGGCCGCATCCCGGTGGTGTCCTGGCTGCGCGAGCAGGCCAGCGAATCGTTGCTCCATGCGCAGCAGGCCGGGGAGTGGATCACCACCCTGGGCGCGTATCCCTCGCTTGGCATCGCCGCGCTGCTGGACAGCCACACCACCGACATCGGCACCATCCTGCGCGAATCGCTGGCGACCGAGCGGCGGGCGCTGGACCTGTACCGCCAGCTGCTGGCGCTGGTCGAGGGCCGCTCGGTGGCGCTGGAAGAATATGCGCGCGAGTCGATCCAGCTGGAGGAGCTGCACGCCGGCGAGGTCGAGAAGATGCTGCGCAAGCCCGGACAACCGTAAGCCCGTGCGTGCCCCGGCCAGGGCGCGCCTGTGGCCCCGGGTGACGGAAAGGTTGCCCGAGTCCCCTGGCTCGCCTAGACTGGATTTCGGCCGGCACGGAGCGCAACGCTGGCGTACCGATGTGAACCTTTGCGGCTTGTGCCGCAGGGAGACGATCGATGTTGCCCACGCCCATTTCCGAGAAAGCGCTGTCCCGCGGATTGCTTGACGTCCTGATCCGCGCCGGGCTGATCGCCGTCCTGGCGGTCTTCTGCTTTCAGATCTTCCACCCGTTCGTCGACCTGCTGCTGTGGGCGGTGATCCTGGCGGTCACCATGTACCCGCTGCAGGTCAGGCTGCGCGCGCGGCTGGGCGGCCATGACGGGCGCGTCGCCACGCTGATCGTGGTGCTGGTCCTCGCCATCATCCTGGTGCCGACTTACCTGCTGGGCGCGGCCCTGGTCGAGTCCGTGGAGAACGCCATCGCCATGGTCAGGGACGACCGCGTGCGTATCCCGATGCCGGCGGAGTCGGTTGCCGCCTGGCCGTTCGTCGGGGAGCGCCTCTATGACTTCTGGCTGCAGGCTGCCACTGACATGACCGCGGTGATGGAAAAGCTGATGCCGCAACTCAAGGGCTTCAGCCTGGCGCTGCTGGGCAAGCTCGCCGGCGTCGGCGTGGCCCTGCTGGTGCTGCTGTTCGCGCTGATCATCGCCGGCATCATCATGGCCTATGGCGAGGAAGGGACCCGCAGTGCCAGGCAGATCGCCTCGCGCGTGTTCGGCCCGGAGCGCGGCCCGCGGCTGGCCATGCTGTGCACTGCCACCATCCGCGCGGTGGCGCAGGGCGTGGTGGGCATTGCCTTCATCCAGATGCTGCTGATCGGCGTCGCCTTCGTGATCAAGGGCATTCCCGGCGCCGGCCTGCTGGCGCTGGCGGTGCTGCTGCTCGGCATCATGCAGCTGCCGGCGACGCTGATCACCATCCCGGTGATTATCCTGGTCTTTGCCAATGAGGGCGCCACCGGGGCGGCCGTGATATTTGCCATCTACACCTTTATCGCGGGACTGGCCGACAACGTGCTCAAGCCGCTGATGCTCGGCCGCGGCGTGGACGTGCCGATGCCGGTGGTGCTGATCGGCGCGCTGGGCGGGATGGTGACGGGCGGCGTCATCGGGCTGTTTATCGGCCCCGTGATGCTGGCGGTGGCCTACCGGCTGTTCTGGCAGTGGGTCGAAGACCAGCCGCCTGCGCAGCCTGCCCAGCCGGTGCCCGAATCGATCGAGCAGACCGCGGAATAGTGCTGGCCGGTTCGCCCGATGCCCGCCCGCAACCGGCCGAACGGACTGCTGCTGGCCGGCGTGCTGTGCCTGGGCGCGTGCGCGCGCGTGGGGCCAGACTTCCAGCCGCAGCGCGAGGCGTGGACGCCCACATGGGACAGCCCTGCGCTGCAGGGCACCATTGAGCAGCGCCCCGCCCCCGACCTGCGGCAGTGGTGGCAGGTATTCGGCGACCCGACGCTGGAGCGCCTGATCGCCGAGGCCGATGCCAACAACGCCGGACTGCGCATCGCCGGCCTGCGCGTGATGGAAGCGCGCGCGCAGCTCGGCATCGCCCAGAGCGGCCGCTACCCGCAGCTGCAGCAGGTGAGCACCGACGTGCTTTACACCGCCAGCCGCCAGGCCGGCGGACGCAACCCGCAGAACAGCCGCTTCTGGCAGTTCAGCGCGGGCTTCGACATCGGCTGGGAACTGGACTTCTGGGGGCGCTTCAGCCGCGCCATCGAATCGGCCGATGCCGCATACTTTGCCGCGCGCGCCAATCACGAGGATGTGCTGGTACTGCTGCGCGCCCAGATGGCCGAGACCTACTTCGCGCTGCGCACCGCCGAGGCGCGGCTGCGCATCGCCCGCGACAACGCCCGGCTGCAGCAGCGCAGTTATGAAATCACCGAACGCCTGTTCCGCAGCGGCGAGACCGACGAGCTCGACCTGCAGCAAGCCAAGACGCAGTACCTGGGCACGCTCAGCAGCATCCCCGAGTTCGAGGGCCAGATCCTGCGCACGCGCAATGCGCTCGCGGTGCTGGCGGGCCACCCTCCCGGCGCGCTGCCGGAGCTGCCGGATCTCGCGGAGCGGGAAGGGGCGCTTCCGCTGATCGACCGCGCCGTGGTGCAGGACGTGCCCGCCAGCCTGCTGGTGCGCCGACCGGATGTGCGCGCCGCCGAACTGCAGATCGCGGCGCAGTCGGCGCTGATCGGCGTGGCCGAGGCCGATCTCTACCCGTCGCTGTCGCTGCTGGGCAGCATCGTCTGGTCCGCCAGTACGCTGGCCGGCACGCCCAACACGCTGGCGCTGGTCGGCGGGCCCAGCCTGCGCTGGAACGTGTTCGACTATGGCCGCATCCGCAACAACGTGCGGGTGCAGGACGCACGCCTGCAACAGCTGATCGTGGCCTACCAGGACGCGGTGCGGCAGGCCGCGCGCGAAGCCGACGATGCCGCCAGCGGCCTGCTCAAGGCGCTGGAGCGCGAACAGATCCTGCGCGAAGGCACCGTTGCCGCCAACCGTTCGCTGTCGCTGGCCAACTCGCTCTATCGCGAAGGCTATTCCGACTTCCAGCGCGTGCTGGACGCGCAGCGCGCGCTGGCGGCGCAGCAGGATGCCTACGTGCTTAACCGCAGCAGCGCCGTGAGCAACCTGATCGCGCTGTACAGGGCGCTGGGCGGCGGCTGGCACAGCGAACTGCCTCTGGTCGACCCGGCGACGCGCCAGCAGATGCAGCAGCGCACCAACTGGGGCGACCTCTTCGACCAAGCCGAACGGCCGGCCGTGCCCGACGGGGCGGCGGGCGTTCCGGCGACACCACGGCAGGTGTCCAACGCGGAGGCCCGATGAGCGACACGCCACAGCCCGCAGCAGTCCCGCCGCCAGCGCAGCCACCCGCGCCCCCGCCGCCCGCAGCGGCACCGGCCGCCGATCCGGCCAGGAAAGGCATCCGCTGGGTGCTCGTGCTGATCGCCGGGAGCCTGGTGTGGTATCTGCTGGCCGACCGGCTTACGCCCTATACCCAGCAAGCGCGCGTGCAGGCCTTCGTGGTGCCGGTGGCGTCGGAGGTGGCGGGGCGCGTGACGCGCGTCCATGTGCGCAACAACCAGGACGTGGCGGCTGGCACGGTGCTGTTCGAGGTTGACCCGCAGCACTACCGGATCGCCGCCGACCGCGCGCGCGCCGACCTGGAGTCGACGCGCCGGCAGATCGGCGCCAGCACCGCCGGCATCGAATCGGCGCAGGCGGCGCTGCGAGCGGCGCGCGCCAACGAGGTCAAGGCGCGCCAGGACAGCGAACGCCTGGAGCGCCTGTACAGCGAAGATCCGGGCACCATATCGCTGCGCCGGCTCGAGATCGCGCGTGCCAGCCTGGAAGCGGCTACCGCGCAGGTGGCCGCGGCCCGCGCCGAGGTCCAGCGCGCGCGCGAGCAGGAGGGCGGCAGCGCGGAAGACAATGCCAAGCTGCGCAGCGCCGCCGCCGCGCTGGAAAAGGCCGAGCTGGACCTGGCCAACACCAGCGTGCGCGCGCGCTCGGCCGGGCTGGTCACCGACCTGCGCACCGAGACCGGCCAGTTTGCCGCCGCGGGCCATCCGGTCATGACGCTGATCACCATCCACGACGTGTGGATCAACGCGGAGATGACCGAGAACAACCTTGGTCACGTGGTGCCCGGCACGCCCGTGGCGATCGTGCTGGATGCGCTGCCGGGGCGGATCTTCACCGGGCGCGTGCGCAGCGTCGGCTACGGCGTCAGCGTCGGCGGGCCCCCCACGCAGCCCGGCAGCCTGCCGACGGTGCAGAACAGCCGCGACTGGCTGCGCCCGGCCCAGCGTTTCCCGGTGACGGTCGAGTTCGATCCTGGCCAGTTGTCGTCGCTGCGCGGCGTGCGCGTTGGCGGACAGGCGGAAGTCATGGCATTTCCAACGGAAGGCAATCCGCTCAACCCGCTCGGCCGCGCCTTTCTGTACCTGATGAGCTGGCTGTCCTATGTCTACTGACAGCCCCGCGCCGGGGCCGCCGGCACCTTCACTGCCTTCGCCGCCTTCGCCGCGCGCACGGCGCGCGCTGCGCCTGGCCAGCGGCACCGCGTGGTGCCTGGCGGCCAGCTTCGGGCTGGGCCTGCCGATCCCGATGCTCGCGCCAGTGCTGGCCATATTCCTGCTCGCCAGCATGAACCGCCCGCTGGCGTTCAAGGCCGGCGTGGGCCTGGCGCTGGTGACGATGCTGACCACCGGCAGCGGCCTGCTGCTGATTCCCTTGCTGCGCCACTATCCGGCGAGCGGCGTGCTGCTGACCGGCCTGTGCCTGTTCCTGGCATTCCGCTACGGGCTGCGCGGCGGCAACAACCTGGTGTCGACCTTCCTGGTGGTCGGCCTGACCATGATCTCGGCGGCAGGCACCTTCGACTTCGGCCTGGCCGTGACGGTCATTGCCGCGCTGGTCAAGGGGCTGCTGCTGGCGGTGCTGGCGCTGGCGCTCGGCCACTGGCTCTTTCCCGAGCCAGCAGGCGTGCCCCCGGCGCCCCCGGCCAGCGCGCTGCCGGACGACCTGGCGGCGTGGGTGGCGCTGCGGGCGGCGCTGGTGGTGATGCCGGCCTTCCTGCTCACGATGACCGATCCCGCCATCTACATGCCGATCATCATGAAGGCGGTCAGTCTGGGCCGGCAGAGCTGCACCACCTCGGCGCGCAACGCGGGCCGCGAGCTGCTGGGCTCGACGCTGCTCGGCGGCCTGCTGGCGATCGTGTTCTGGGGCGCGCTCAGCCTGTTCGTGCACCTGTGGATGTATTTCCTGTGGATGCTGCTGTTCGCGCTGCTGGTGGCGCGCAAGCTCTACGGGTTCAGTCCCACGCGCCAGGCGCCGGGCTTCTGGCTCAATACGCTGGTGACGCTGGTGATCCTGCTGGGGCAGTCGGTGCAGGACAGCGCGGCCGGCAAGGACGTCTATACCGCCTTTATCGTGCGCATGGGGCTGTTTATCGGCGTCACGCTGTACGCCTGGCTGATGATCGAGCTGCTCGACCAGCCGCGCGCGGTGCGCAGCGCGGCACGCTGATACGGGCGCCGCGTTCTATCCCAGCGCCAGTCCGCCATGCGCCAGCAACTGGCGGAAGACCGCCAGCTGGGTATCGCCGGTCTCCGCCAGGCGGTGGCACACGTGGACGTGGGCGTCCATGTCGCTGTGGCCGCGCAGCGCGTCCTTGCACTCGCGCTCGGAGATCTCCAGATGGACCCCCGTCAGGATGGCGCGTCCGTAGCCGACGCGCGCGGCCACGATCGCCGGCGGCGTGCCCGCCATGCCCGTGTAGACCGCCAGCACCTGCGTATCGGGGCCGGGCTCGCCCCCGAAATCGAACAGGCAGCCGCCGTGGTAGTGCGTGTAGAGCGAGACCGGCGCCGGCGTCAGGTGGCCGGTGGTGCGGATCTCCACGGCGGCGGCGGTGCGCGGCGTGCCGTCGTACAGGCGCCCGCCGGTGAGGTCCGGCAAGGAGCCGACCGCCACCGCGTCGACAAAGCGCAACTCGCGCGCACCGCAGATCGCGCCCGAGGTGCCGGCGTGAAAGGCAAGTTCGCGGCACGCGTAGTAGGCGCCGGCGCAGATGCCGAGGTAGACGCCGCCGCGTTCGACAAAACTGCGGATGCGCGCATTGGGTGCGCCATTGAGCGCCGCGCAGTAGGGCAGGTCGGCACCGCCTGGCATGACAAACATCACCGCGTCGTCGAACAGCGTGGCGTCGTGGCGGATATCGTCGGCCATGACCGCGCGGATTTCATAGGCGCCGGCCTGCAGCTGGTGGCCGATGGTGCGCATCAGGCAGGCGGTCCAGTCGGAGGCGCCGGCGTCGACATAGGTCAGGATCTGGGGCTTGGACATGCTGGTCGTGGCGATTTGCTCGGGGTGGCGCGGGCAACGCGCGCCCCTGGCTTGCTTTCTACCTCAGTTTTCGCGCTGGCGCAGTACCGGCTTTCCCGGGGCGTGAGGGTTCAGGCTTCTGCTTGCGCGCCGGCGCGGCCGACCGCGCCGCCATGGTTTCGCGTACGGCTTCGCGCACGCATTCCGCCAGCAGCGCCGCGGCGCGCGTCTGGCCGGCACCTGCCTGCGCGATCACCAGCGGCTGGCGCACCGTTTCCTCCAGGATCGGCTTTTCCACGACACTGGCCGACTGGCCGGACGCTGGCGCCTGCGTGATCAGCAGCGCCGAACCCAGCCCGTTCGCCACCATGCTGCGCGCCAGTTCCAGCGAGGTGGCGCGGTAGCGCACCTCAGGCTGCAGGCCGAACTGCCAGAACGGCGCCATCAGGAATTCGCGGCTGTGCGGCAGGTCGATCAGGATCAGCGGCTCGCGCGCCAGCGCGTGCAGCGAGATCGCGGCCTTGCCGCGGGCCAGCTTCGAGCCGGCCGGCACCAGCCCGTAGGGCCGCAGTTGCGCCAGCACCTCGCGGCCGATCTCGGCAGGCAGCCCCACGTCGTAGGTCAGCGCCAGCTCGATCTGGCCGCCATGCAGCCAGTCTTCCAGCTGGGCCAGGTCGCCCTCGACAAAACGCACGGCGAGCCGGGGATAGCGCTCGCGCGCCACGCGCAGCACCGCCGGCAGGTAGGCCGGCGCCAGCGTGCGGAACACGCCGATGCGCACCTCGCCGGCGTCGCCGTCGCCGCTCTGGTCGACCTCGAATGCCGTTGCCGCGCCCAGGATCTGGCGCGCTTCAGCCAGCTTGCGTGTCCCGAAGCGGGTCAGGGCCAGCCTTGTGCCCGCATCGCGGGCGAACAGGGCTTCGTCGAACAAGGCTTCCAGCTCGCGGATGGCGACCGAGATGGAGGGCTGCGAGACATTGAGCAGCCGCGCGGCGGCCGTGGTGCTGCCGGTTTCCGCCGTGGCGGCGAAGTAGCGCAACAGGCGCAGCGAGATGCGCGAGGAGCGCAAGGACCGCACGGACTGCGACGGAGACGGCTGCGATGTCATTAGAAAATCCTATAGGTACTACTAGAAATCAATATTTTACTTGATACCCAGCGCTGCGCAGAATCGGCCCACAAGCCCTGGAGGAGCAAGACCATGACGCAATCCAACCTGCCTGATTTGCCCGATCTCCCGCTAGCCGGCCTGCGCGTGATCGATTTCTCGCGCGTGCTCGCCGGCCCCTATTGCACCGCGCTGCTCGGCGACCTCGGCGCCGAAGTCATCAAGGTGGAGCCGCCCGGCGGCGACGACTATCGCGCGGTCGGTCCCTTCGCCGAGGGCAAGAGCGGCCTGTTCTCTGCGATGAACCGCAACAAGCAGAGCATCGTGATCGACCTGAAGACGCAGGACGGTCTGGCGGTCGCCCGCGCGCTATGCCGCGGTGCCGACGTGGTGGTGGAAAACTTTCGCCCCGGCGTGGCGGACAAGCTCGGCATCGGCTACGCCGCGCTGCGCGAACTGAACCCGTCGCTGGTCTATGCCAGCGTGTCGGGCTTCGGCCAGACCGGCCCGGAATCGCACCGACCGGCCTACGACATCATCCTGCAGGCGATGTGCGGGCTGATGGACGCCACCGGCGCGCCCGACGGCGCGCCGACCATGCTCGGCGAGGCCGTGTCCGACGCGGTCAGCGGCCTGTTCGCCTCGTGGGGCGTGCTGGCCGCGCTGCTGGCGCGCGCGAAGACGGGCCGCGGCACGCATGTCGATGTGTCGATGTTCGACGCCACGCTCAGCCTCAGCGCCACGCTGGTCGCGCGCTACGCGGCCACCGGGCTGGCGCCGCGCCGTGTCGGCAACCGCCATCCGTCGTCGGCGCCGTTTGGCGCGTACCGCGCCGCGGATGGCTTCTATGTGGTGGCGGTGCTGAACAACAAGCTGTTCCAGGCGCTCGCCGACGCCATCGGCCAGCCCGCGATGGCGCAGGACCCGCGCTTTGCCGATGACGAGACGCGTTGCCGCTTCGAGTCCGACCTGCGCGCCATGCTGGAAAGCTGGTCGGCCACGCGCACTGTCGCCGAGGTGAACGCAGTGCTCGGCGCCGCCGGCATCCCGGTCGCGCCGATCCGCAATGTCAGGGAAGCGCTGGAAAGCGAACACGCGGCGCATCGCCGCCTGCTGACCGAGGTGCCCGACACGGGCGGCGGCACCGTGCGGCTGCCGTCGCAGCCGGTCAAGTTCTCCGCGTACGGCGCCAACCGCGTGACGCCAGCGCCGGCACTGGGCCAGCACACCGAGGCCATCCTGGCCGCGCACGATTTCGATAAGGAGAAGCAACATGCATAAGCGAATGGGCGTCGAAGCGGAAGACCTGGAGATCGCCGATGCGATCGGCCGCTTCGCGCAGAGCGAACTGGCCCCGAACGCCGCCGAAGTGGACCGCGCGGAAACCTCCACCACGCGCTACGTGCCCCAGCTTGCCGAACTCGGCCTGATGGGCATGAACCTGCCGGAACGCTGGGGCGGCACCGAAACCTCGCCGGTCGCGCTGATCCTGTCGCTTGCCGAAGTCGCGAAGGCCTGCGCTTCGACCTCGTCGATGATCGGCGCGCACTACCTGGCCACCGACTCCATCCTGATCGGCGGCGACGACGCGCTGCGCGATCGCTACCTGCCGGATGCTGCCGCCGGCCGCAAGCTGGGCGCGTTCGCGCTGACCGAGCCGCGCGCCGGCTCCAACCCCGCCGACATGGCCACGCGCGCCACGCCGGAAGGCGACGGCTACCGACTGCGTGGCGTCAAGCATTTCATCTCCAACGCCGACGCCGCCGACTTTATCGTCGTCTACGCCAAGACCGATCCCGCGGCCGGCACGCGCGGCATCAGCGCCTTCGTGGTGGATCGGCGCAGCGCCGGCGTGGACATCGCGCCCGCCGAGAAGCTGATGGGCATCCGCGGCGCACCGGCGCACGAGGTGGCGCTGGATTGCTTCGTCCCCGCCGCAAACCGGCTGGGAGCGGAAGGCAGCGGCTTCCGCACCGCGATGAAGGTGCTCGACAACAGCCGCCTCGACGTGGCCGCGACCAGCCTCGGCATCAGCGAAGCGGCACTGGCGTGCGCGGTCGACTGGGCCAGGCAGCGCCAGGTCGGCGGCGAGCCGCTGGCGCGCAAGCAGGGCCTGCAGTGGATGTTCGCCGACATGCGCACGCGGCTGGAAGCGGCCTGGCTGCTGACGCTGCAGGCGGCGGTGCGGCGCCGCGACGGCGAGCCTTTCACCGAGCATGCATCGATGGCCAAGCTCTATGCCTCGGAGACGGTCGCCTTCGTCACCGATACCGCATTGCAGATCCACGGCGGCTACGGCTTCACGCGCGAGATGCCGCTGGAGCGGCTGGTGCGCGATGCGCGCATCCTGCGCATCTACGAAGGCTCGTCGGAGATCCAGCGCACGGTGATCGCGCGCGCGGTGCTGGGATAGGGGGCGCAGGCGGGGCGCCGCGAACGCCCCGCCCGCATACGGCGATCTCGCCCATTCAGGAAAACGACAAGGGCGCCGCCGCCAGCCGCTGGTTATAGTCAGCGGTGGGACAGGGGGTATCGCCCCTGGCGCGTTTGGTGCGCAACCAATGCGCAATCAATGCGCAATCGGCATCAATGCATGCGCGTCCCGAATCAATCCGAATGACCGGAGCGGCGGGGCTGCGGGCGGCCCTGCAAAGGGGGAGGCATGGATGTCGAATTGCAGCGCGCCATACTGAACAACATCCCGGACCAGGCCTGGCTGAAAGACGCCGGCTCGCGCTACGTGCTGGTCAATGACGCCTTCATGGCCGCATGCGGAAGGACCGAGGCGGAGATCGTGGGCAACACGCCGGACCAGGTCTGGTCGGCGGAATGGGGCCAGGTCTATCTCGATACCGACAGGGCGGTAGTCGACAGCGGCGAGCGCCACCGCTACGAGGAGAGCCGGCATGGCAAGGACGGCAGCGTGCGCTGGTTCGACACCATCAAGATGCCGATCCGCAACCCGCGCGGCGAGGTCATCGGCACGGTGGGGATCTCGCGCGATATCACCGACCGCAAGCGCTCCGAGCAGGAACTGCTGGCCTCGCGCGCGCAGCTGCGCGAGCTGTCCGCGCATCTGCAATCCGTGCGCGAGGCCGAACGCACCCGTATCTCGCGCGAACTGCACGATGAGCTGGGGCAGTCGCTGACGGCGCTGCGCCTGGGGCTCAGTTTCATCGAGGCGCAGCAGGGGCCGGCTGCCGACGACGCGTACCGCAAGCACGTGCAGATGCTCAAGGAGATCGCCGACTCGACCGTGGAAGCGGTGCAGCGCATTGCGGCCGACCTGCGCCCGCCAGTGCTGGACGAGCTGGGACTGGCCTCGGCGATCGACTGGCTGGTCGAGTCACTGGCGGAGCGCACCGGCATTGCCTGCGAAAGGGCGCTCCAGCCGGTGGCGGATCTCGGTGCGGAAGTCAGCACCGCGGTCTTCCGGATCGCGCAGGAAGCCCTGACCAATGCCTGCCGCCATGGCCAGGCCGATCGCGTCCGCGTCGAACTGGGCGAAGCGGGCGGCATGCTGCGGCTGGTGGTTGCCGACAACGGCTGCGGCATCGATGCCTCCGTCACCGGCCGCCGGCGCAGCCTGGGCTTGCTCGGCATGCGCGAGCGTGCGCGGATGCTGGGCGGCAAGCTGTTGGTGAGCAGCGAGAAGGGCCACGGCACGCGCATCGAGGCGCTGATTCCGCGCGACGCCGGCGTTGCCGGGGCTACCGGGGCTACCGGGGCTACCGGAGGAGACGCCAGATGATCCGCATCCTGCTGGCCGATGACCACACCATCATCCGCGACGGGCTGAAGAAGATCCTGTCCACGGTGCCGGACATGGAGGTGGTGGCCGAGGCCGCCGACGGCAATGAACTGATCGCGCTGCTGCGCGCCGGCCTGCCGGACGTGCTGCTGCTCGACATGTCGATGCCGGGCCGCAGCGGCATCGTGCTGATCCAGCAGCTGCAGGCCAGCTATCCGGCGCTGCCCGTGCTGGTGCTGAGCATGTACCGCGAGTCGCAGTACGCGGTGCAGGCGATCCGCGCCGGCGCCGCCGGTTATCTGACCAAGAATGTCGAGTCGGACCAGCTGATCGGCGCCATCCGCAAGGTGGCGCGCGGCGGCACCGCGGTGTCGGCCGCGATCGCCGACAAGCTGATCGGGCAGGCGCGGCAGCTGGCGGTGTTGCCGCATGCGCGGCTGACGGCGCGCGAACTGCAGGTGTTCCAGATGCTGGCCGAAGGGCAGGGCATCAATGAAATCGCGCTGACGCTGTCGCTCAGCGGCAAGACGGTCAGCACCCACAAGGCCAACATCCTGGCCAAGCTGGAGCTTACGTCGACTGCCGGGCTGGTGCACTACGCCATCCGGCACGGGCTGCTGGCGGACGCGGGGGAGGTCGGCGAGGTGAGCGATATCCCGTAGGTTTGTGCGGCGCATCTAGGCCGATCCTTAGGTCGAATTCAGCCGATCCTGATGCAGCCGGCGCGCGCCGGCACCTACGCTTCAGGTCACGGGGCAGCTGCTCCGCCAGAACGACAAGACCTGAGGAGACACGCCATGCAGCTGGATCTGCTGATCCGGGACGCGTGCGTCCGCGACGACGCGCCCCTGACCGATATCGCCATCCGCGACGGGCGCATTGCCGCCATCGAACCCGGCATCGACGCGCCGGCGCACGAAGTGATCGAAGCCGGCGGCCGCGCCGCCATCCCGGGCCTGGTGGAGCCGCATCTGCACCTGGACAAGGCGCTGCTGCATCGCCGGCTGCCCGCCAGGCTGGGCACGCTCGACGAGGCCATCCGCGTCACCGGCATCCTGAAAAGCAGGCAGCAGCGGCATGACGTGCTGGACCGCTCGCGCCAGGTGCTAGACATGGCGGTCAGGCATGGCACCGTGGCGATCCGCGCCCATCCCGACGTCGACCTGATCCAGGGGCTGATCGGGGTGGAGACGCTGCTGGAGCTCAAGGCGGAGTACCAGGACCTGCTCGACCTGCAGATCGTGGCCTTCCCGCAGGAAGGCATCCTGAAGTCGCAGGGCACGCGCGAGCTGATGATCGAGGCCATGGACATGGGCGCGGACGTGGTCGGCGGCTGCCCCTACAACGAACTGAGCTGGGCCGATACCGTGCGCCATATCGACATGGTGTTCGAGCTGGCACAACGCTATGACGCGCCGGTCGACATGCATGCCGACTTTGCCGACGACACTGCCGACCAGCGCTTTGCCGCGGTTGACTACATCGCTCGGAAGACCATCGAATGCGGCTACCAGGGCCGCGTCTCGCTCGGTCATGTGACCAGCCTGGGCGCGCTCGACACGGCGCAGCTGGAGCCGCTGGTGGCGCAACTGCGCGAGGCCGGCATCAGCATCGTGACCCTGCCCGCGACCGACCTGTACCTCGGCGGGCGCAAGGACGCGCAGAACCAGCGCCGCGGGCTGACGCCGGTGAAGGCGCTGCATCACGGCGGGGTCAACGTCGCGTATTCGTCCAACAACATCCGCAATGCCTTCACGCCGTTCGGCAAGGCCGACATGCTGCAGATCGGCAACATGCTCGCGCACGTGGCGCAGTTCGGCGTGCCGGAGCACCAGCTCGCGGTGCTCGGCATGGGCACGCACAACGCCGCGCGCGCGATCGGGCTGCACGACAGCTATGGCCTCGAAGTGGGCCGGCAGGCCGATATCGTGATCCTCGACACCCTCAAGGTGGCTGACGCGCTGATCGACATTCCGCCGCGCCTGTGGGTAGTCAAGCGCGGGCGGATCACGGTGGTGACGCAGCACCGCTGCGACATCCGCCGGCACCGCTGCTGCGCGCACTGAACCGCCCCATACCTTTCAAGGCTTTCAAGGAGACGATCATGAAGAAGCTGCCTGCCGAAGTCGTGGCCTCGCTGCTGGCCATCACCACCGTTCCCATTGCCGCGCATGCCTCGCACCTGCCGCCGTGGGCCATCTTTATCAGCTGGGCCGCGACCTTTGCCATGGGCGGGCCGACGCCGGAGAACCTGAGGAAGATCTGGCCGACCTTGCCGGTGGGGTCGCTGTTCGCGTTCGTGATCGTGCTGTGCTTCCGGCAGGCCGCCGAGCAGTTCTCCGGACCGGCGCTGATCGCGGCGGAGATGGTGATCCTGTTCACGCTCAACGCCAGCATGATGTTCCTGGCGCGCGCCTTCTACACGCTGCGCTTCATTCCCGGGATGTTCTTCGGCTTTGCCTCGTACTTCGCCACGCTGTTCGGCGGTTTCGGGCCTACGCCGGGCGACCCCGTCGCCGCGCTTGGTGCCGTCGTCGCCATGAATGCCCTGGGCCCCGCTTATGCCTGGATCAAGGCGCGCTACTCGGCGCCGGAAAGCCTGGTCGAGCGCCCATGGCAGGCGCGCAAGCGCGAGGCCTGAGCCGCCATCGCATCGTCATCATCATCGCGGCTGCCCGCGCGGCGACAGCTCGGGGCAGCCGATTCGGGGGAATGGGTATGGAATACAGCGGCATGGAACATACGATGGAAATCGATCCCTGCGGCGGCACCTCGCGCAGGGCTTTCCTGGCAAGTTCGGCAGCGCTGGCGGGCAGCACGATCCTCGCGCCGGCAAGCGCCGAGGCGGCGCAGGACGCCGCGCCCGCGGCGCGCAGCGGCCTGGCGCATTCGGATGCGGGCATGGTCACCAGCCCGCATGGGCTCGCCAGCCAGGCCGGGCTGGAAGTGCTGAAGGCTGGCGGCAATGCGATCGAGGCCGCGATTGCGATCGGCGCGGTGCTGAGCGTGACCTATCCGCATTTCACCGGGCTGGGCGGCGATGCCTTCCTGGTGATCAGCGACCGCGACGGCAATGTGCGCTCGTTCTCCGGGATCGGGCAGGCCGCCGCCGAAACGCCGGGCTACAGCGGCACAATACCGTTGCGCGGGCCGGGTGCCGCGCTCACCGCGGCCGCGACGGTCGCGATCTGGGACCGTGCCTTTGCCTTCAGCAAGAGCCAGTGGGGCGGTACCCAGTCGTGGTCGAGCCTGCTGGGGCGCGCCACCGAGTACGCCGCCAACGGTTTCCCGGTCACGCCGTCGCAGTGCTTCTGGCAGGAGTTCCGCGCCGCCGACCTGCCGGCCTGGGGCGGCTTCGGCCGCGTGTTTGCTCCCGACGGGCGCATGCCTAAGCCGGGCGAAATGTTCCGCCAGCCCGAGCTGGCGCGCACGCTGGACCGGCTGGCGGCGGAGGGCGGACGGGAGTTCTATGAGGGCGATATCGCCGGCCGGCTGGCGGCAGGGCTGGCGCAGGCCGGCTCGCCGTTGCGCGCCAGCGACCTGGCGCGCTGCCAGGCGCGCGAGGAAGTACCGCTGCGCGTGGCCTATCGTGGCGGCGAACTGCTGGGCCTGCGCCCGCCCACGCAGGGCGTGACGACGCTGGAGATCATGGGGATCCTCGATCGTTTCGACCTGTCGGCCGTGCCCGAGGGCAGCGCCGACTACTATCACCTGCTGGTCGAAGCCGTGAAGCTGGCGTTCCTGGATCGCAACCGCTACGTTGCCGATCCCGATTTTGTCGACGTGCCGGTGGACCGGCTGCTGTCGCGCCGGCACCTGGATGCGCAGGCGCAACGCATCCGCATGGCCCGGGCCATGCCGTGGCCGCATGTCTACCAGCACGGCGATACGGTGTATATCGGCGCGGCCGACCGCGAGGGCCGTTGCGTCAGCATGCTGCAGACGGTGTATTTCGACTGGGGCAGCGGCGTGGTGGTGGGCGACACGGGCGTGCTCTGGCACAACCGCGGCGCGTCGTTCAGCCTCGATCCCGCCAGCCCCAACGTGTTGCAGGGCGGCAAGCGGCCCTTCCACACGCTGAACCCGGGCATCTTCCTGAAAAACGGCCGCCCGCGGCTGCTGTACGGCACGCAAGGCGCCGACGGACAGCCGCAGACGCTGGCGGCGGTGCTCACGCGGATGATCGACTACGGCATGGACCCGCTGACCGCGCTCGGCCGGCCGCGCTTCCTGCTGGGCAAGACGTTCTCCGACAGCCGCGACAGCCTCAAGCTGGAGCAGGACGCCGGCAGGCAGGTGTTCAGTGATCTGGCGGCGCGCGGCCACCAGCTGAGCCCGATCCCGGCGCAGAGCCAGTTGGCCGGGCATCCGGGCGCGATCCGGATCGGACCGAAAGGGCAGCTTGCCGGCGCGCACGACCCGCGCAGCGACGGACGCGCGCTGGGACTGTAGCCGGCGCGGTGCTAGCCGCGTCCGCGCAGCGGCTTCAGCAGATGCGACAGCCCGTTGTGGTCGAGTTCGTGCATCAGCGCCAGCAGCCCGCCAATCTCCCCTGGCGGGAAGCCTTCGCGGGCGAACCAGTTCAGGTAGTTGCCCGGCAGGTCGGCAATCACCGTGCCCTTGTGCTTGCCATAGGGCATGGTGACGCTGACCAGCCGCTTCAGTGCGTCGGAATCGAACGGAGTCATGGTGGCGTCCAGTCGGCAGGGCGCTACGCTACCACAGCTTGCGCGCGCCATTGACGCGCGGGACGCACGCGAGTCTGGCGTCAGGCGCCGTCGAGGAAGGTGCTGCGCTGGCCCAGGCGGCTGCCGAGCGCATCGGGGGCCAGGCTCATGCTGGCGGGATCGACGGCGCCAGCAGGTGCGGCTGCCCGCATCGGATCGACCGGGGCCGGGGCCATGCCCGGCTGCGCTGGCTGGCCTGCCGGTGCGTACGGGCTGGCTGCGCCCGGGGCCTGCGCGACCTGCGCGGACGGTGCGGTGGCCGGC
This sequence comes from Cupriavidus oxalaticus, assembly GCF_038900635.1. GTDB lineage: Bacteria > Pseudomonadota > Gammaproteobacteria > Burkholderiales > Burkholderiaceae > Cupriavidus > Cupriavidus oxalaticus_B. Next base: position 177,429 of record NZ_JAYMRX010000008.1, read on the forward strand.
ATGGCTTGCATCGGTTGCGCGGACGGCGCCGGCTGGGTGGCTTGCATCGGTTGCGTGGCTTGCATCGGCTGGGCCGGTTGAAGGGGCTGGGCCTGCTGTGCGAACAGCGGGTAGGACGCGACCATCGCGCCAGCCATCAACAGGGATTTCGCCAGATGTTGCTTCATGCGTGTACCTCCAAATTAGCCTTCAGGCATGGGAAAGGCCACTTTAGCGCCGAGCCACCTGACATTCTGTTTGTTTTTGCAACGGTGATTTACCAGCCTTGCCATGCACGCTTGAGCGGGTTAATTACGCGCGCGATGCCAGCGCCACCGCTTCCACCTCCACTTTGAGTCCGAAGTGCAGCGGGCCGGTGGGCACTACCGCGCGCGCCGGCCGCGCTTCGCCGGCCCATGCGGCGTAGATCGCGTTGAAGGCAGGCCAATTGTCGATGCTGTCGACATAGACGCGCACCTGCACCAGCGCGCCGACGCTGCTGCCGGCCGCGGCCAGCGCAGCTTCGACGTTGGCCAGCACTTGCATGGCCTGCTCAGCGAACGGCGCGTCGACCAGCTTGCGGCCGTCCGGCGTGACCGGCAGTTGCCCCGAGATGAAGACCATGCCGTTGGCGACGGTGGCGTGGCTGTAGTGGCCGCCTGGGGTGGCCAGGGTGTCGGGGGAGATCGTCCGGATCGTGCGGTCGCTTGTGTTGGCGCTTGTGTCAGGTTTACCAGCCATGCAGTCGGCTCCATTCGGTAGTCTCGCCGTCGGCGGCGAGCGCGTGGTACGTGGGGAACTGCGCACCGGTGGCGCAGGCGTGATTGGGCAGGATACGCAGCAGCGTGCCGACCGGGAAGCGCGCGGCGATATCGCGGTCGGGCCCACCCTCGCGCGACAGGATGCCATGCTCCTGGTTGGCACCGCTCAGCACATAGCCGTCGATGGCCGCGCCGTCGAGTGCGCACACCTGGCCGTAGCCGAAATCGCGCTTCTGCTTCTGCGTGCCGCGGTCGCGGCTCATCGCCATCCAGCCTGCGTCGACGATGGCCCAGCCCTTCTCCGGCTGGTGCCCGATCACCGTGGTCAGCACGCTCAGCGCGATGTCGCCGGCGGCGCATACGCCCACGTTGTGCATCACCAGGTCAAGGAAGACGTAGACCCCCGCGCGCACTTCGGTCACGCCTTCCAGGCTTTGCGCGGACAGCGCGGTGGGCGTCGAGCCCACGCTGACCACGGCGCACGGCAGGCCGGCCTCGCGCAGCCGCTGCGCCGCATGCACGCAGCCGGCGCGTTCCTGTTCGGCCATCGCTGCCAGCGCGTCGGGCGTGTCCAGGTCGTAGCTGGAGCCTGCGTGCGTCATCACGCCGCCCAGGCGCATGCCGCCTTCGTGCAGCACGGTGCCGACTTCGATCAGCGCCGGCTCGTCCGGACGGATGCCCGAGCGGTGGCCGTCAGTATCGATCTCGATCCAGACCTCGAACGCCTCGCCATGCGCCGCGCCAAAGGCAACGATGGCGCGCGCCGATTCGGCGCTGTCGGTGACGATCTTGAGTTCGCAGCCCTGGCGCCGCAGCGCCAGCGCCTGCGGCAGCTTGCTGGCAACCATGCCGACACCGTAGAGGATGTCGGTGATGCCATCGGCAAAGAAATGCGCGGCTTCTTTCAGCGTCGAGACGGTGATGCCGCTGGCGCCGGCATCGATCTGCGCGCGCACGACCGGGGTGCATTTGCTGGTCTTGGCATGAGGGCGGAAGCGCACGCCGAGCGCATCCATGTGCGCCTGCATGCGGTCGATATTGCGCTGCATGCGCACGGTGTCGATCACTGCCGCGGGCGTTTCGAGTTGCGCCAGCGGGGTGCGGGAAATGGTCATGTCGTTCACGATGGGTTCAGTCGAGGTTCAATCCAGCAATTGGCCCCTTGCTTTCAGGGCTGGGCGGGCGGCAGCGCGGATGCGGCGCCGCGACCAGAGGTTCCCAGTGTAGGAAGCAAACGGTAGCCCGTGGTTAAATGGCGGAACATCAATCGTTAAGCTGAAGTGAATGATCCAGATCGAGGACCTGCGCCTGGTCGATGCGCTCGCGCAGTCGCCGTCGCTGAGCGCGGCGGCGCGTTCGCTCAATGTGACGCCACCCGCGCTGTCGGCACGGCTGCGCAAGCTGGAGGCCACGCTGGGGCTGGCGCTGGCCACCCGGACCGCCAGGCGGCTTAGCCTGACGCCCGAGGGCGAGCGCTTTGCGCGCGAGGGCGCTGCGCTGCTGGCGCAGCTGGAGGCATTGCCGGAGTCGTTCCGGCGCGAGGACAGCCGGCTGACGGGCACGCTGCGCGTCGTCGCGCCGTTCGGCTACGGGCGGCACCACCTGGCGCCGCTGCTGGCGCGCTTTGCCGAGCGCCACCCGGGCCTGCGGCTGCAGCTGGACCTGCGCGAGACGCCGTGGCCTGACCGCCATGATTCGGATGCGGTGATCCATATCGGCGCGGTGCGCGACTCGTCGTGGATCGCGCGCACGCTCGCACCCAATGCGCGCTGGGTATGCGCGAGCCCCGGCTACCTGCGCCAGCACGGCACGCCCGCCGAGCCGCGCGAGTTGCTGAACCATGCCTGCATCTGCATCCGCGAGAACGATGAGGACGTGACGCTATGGCGCTTCCGCCGGCAGGCAACCCATGCCGCCAGGCGCTCGCCCGCGCGGGAAACCGTGCGCGTGGTGCCGGCTTATACCAGCAACGACGGCAGCGTCGCGCGCCAGTGGGCGGAGCAGGGGCTCGGGCTGGTGCTGCGCTCCGAATGGGATACCGCCGATGCCATCGCGCGCGGCGCGCTGGTGCGGGTGCTCGCCGACTGGGAGTGCGACAGCGCGCCGGTGACCTTGCTGGTGCCCACGCGGCGCGGCCGCACGGCGCGCGTGCAGGCGCTGATGCAGTTCCTGGAGGAGGGGCTGGGCGGCGGGCAACGCGGCCGGCCGGACGGCAAGGGCCGCCGCTAGCGCGGAAAGTGCCAGTGCGGTTACACGTTGCTACGTGGCTAACGATCTGCGAACACCTGCGGCCGCGGGGCGCCGCTACATTGCCGGGCAGGAGGACATCACCATGCGAAGCATCCTGGCGGCCTGCGCTCTGGCAGGCGTGGCAGTCATGGGACCGGGCACCGCCCAGGCCCGCGTCAACGTCGATATCGGCATCGGCATTCCGGGCTATGCCGTGGCGCCGCCCCCGGTCTACTACGAGCCGGCGCCGGTCTATGTGGCACCGCCGCAACCGGTGGTCGTGGAACCCGCTTACTACGACGACTGGCGCGCCCGCGCCTGGCGCGAACAGCAATGGCGGGAGCGCAAGTGGCGCGAGCGGGAATGGCGCGAGCAGAGGCGGCGCGAGCGTGAATGGCGCCGCTGGCACGAAGGCTACGACGACTGAGTGATGCCGGCGGCAGATGCGGGAGATCGCGTCCGATCGTCTGCGCTTCCTGCCGCTTCCTGCCGCTTTCGGTGCCGGTCGGATGAACCGCGGGTTCCGGCCGCCTTGACTCGGGTCAAGGTCCAATCGGTCTTGCGGCCTAGACTGGATGCAATCAAGACCGAAGCGAGGGCATCATGGCCTACGACAGCATCCTGGTCCATCTGGACGGCAATCCACAGTCCTCCCGCCGCCTGCTCCTTGCCGGCCGCCTCGCCAGCGCTGCCGGCTGCCCGCTGATCGGTTTGCTGGCCGGGCGCGTACCCGACCCCGGCTGGTCCTACCGCATGGACGACGCCCGGCGCTGCCTGGCCGAAGACCAGGAACGCCGCCGGCTGCAGCGCGAAAACATGCATTGCGCCTTCGAGGCCGCCACCCGCGAACTTGGGGTCGTGGCCGAGTGGCGTGCGGTCGATCGCGACCCCGTCACGCTGGCGCTGCGCGAAGCGCGCGAGGCCGGGCTGATCGTGTCCGGCCAGTACGATGGCGACAACGTCGAAGGCCCGGTTGCCGGGCAGCTGCTGGAAGCACTGCTGCTGGAATCCGGCCGGCCCACGCTGGTGGTCCCATGCGCCGGCGAGTTCAGCGCCATCGGCACGCGCGTGCTGCTGGCCTGGAACGGCAGCCGCGAGGCCGCGCGCGCCCTGCACGACGCGCTGCCGCTGCTGGCCGGCGCGCAAGTCCGCGTACTCGGCGCCCATACCGCCGCCAAGGAGTTGCGCGCCGATGCCACGCCGGTCAGCCACGCGGTGCGGGTGCTGGAGCGGCAAGGCGCGTCGGTCGAGGTCGAGCACGGTCCCGGCGGCGCCGACCTGACCATCGGCGAGCTGATCCTGTCGCGCGCCGCGGACTTTGGCGCCGATCTGATCGTGATGGGCGCCTATGGCCATGGCCGGCTGCGCCAGCTGGTCCTTGGCGGCGTGACCCGCGTGCTGCTGCAGTCGATGACCGTGCCGGTGCTGTTCTCGCACTGAAGCCCGCGCCGCCGCAACCTCCTTGCCGTCTTACTTCAGCTGCGAGGCAAATTCCTCGAGCTGCGTGATGCAGATATTCCAGCCCTCGTGGAAGCCCAGCTCTTCATGCTGCTTGCGCGTGGCTTCGTCCGGATGCATCACGCGCGCGGTGTAGCGCGTGCCGTCGCCTTCGTCTTCCATGGTGATGACCGCGGTCATCGACAGCCATGGCTTGGCCGGGCGATAGCCCGCCACCAGCGCCGACGTGGAGACGATGCGCTCCATCGGCACCACCTCCAGGAAGCAGCCGGGGTTGTCGCTGGTGCCGCCATCAGGGCCCTGCATGAAGGTATGGAAGGCCCCGCCCGGGCGCATGTCGAAGGCGCGCACCTCGGTGGTCCAGGGCCTGGGGCACCACCATTGCTTGAGCAGTTCCGGATCGCTCCACGCGCGCCAGACCTTGGCGCGCGGCGCCTTGAGCAGGCGCGAGATGACCAGGTCCTGGGCGGCTTCAGGGCTTGCGTTGTTTCCGTTCGGCATCAGACAGTTCCTCCTGGTGAAGCGCTTCGACAAAGGCGGCGAGGCGGTCGGTGCGGGCCTCCCAAAGCGCATGTTGATCGGCCAGCCATTGCTGCGCTTCGGACAGCGGCCGCGGCACCAGCTCGCAGGTGCGCACGCGCCCCGTCTTGCGCGAGCGGACCAGGCCGCTGCGCTCCAGCACCTGCAGGTGCTTGAGGAACGAAGGCAATGCCATCGCGAACGGGGCTGCCAGTGCCGAAACCGTTTCCGGACCGCGTCCGAGCATGCTGACGACGGCGCGGCGGGTGGGATCGGCCAGCGCGTAGAAGACGTCGGACAGCTCGGGAACGGCGGGTAGGGCGGATTGGGCGGCGTAATGGTTAGCCATGTGGCTAAGTATAGGGGTGACGTCGCGTCTGGCAAGGAATCAATGCAAACGCCCCGGCGATGGCCGGGGCGCGAGTTGCCGGATGGAAAAGTTATTGCTGACGCACGTATGCCGCCAACGCGCGTACTTCTTCCGGCTTCAGGCTGGCAAACGGCGGCATCGGCACGGCGCCCCACTTGCCGTTGCTGCCCCCGCGGATGCTGGCTTCGAGCTTCGCCTGGGCCTGCGCATCGTCCTTGTAGCGCACGGCGACCTCATGGTAGGCCGGTCCGACCACCTTCTGCGTCACGCTGTGGCAGCTCAGGCAGGCATTCTTTGCCAGCAGCCCCTGCACGTCGACGCTGGCAGCGGCGGCGCTGGGCGCAGGCGCAGCCGGCTTGCCGGCCTTCTGCGCAATCGCCACGATGTCGGGATCCTTTGCCTTGGCCGAGCCATAGGCCACGGCCAGGTAGGCGCCGAGCTGCTCGACCTCGGCATCGTCGATCGGCGCGCCGTAGGCCTGCTGCATCTTCTTCATCTCGGCGGTCCACTGCGCCAGGCTCAGGCCGGGCGGCTGGTAGGAGACGTAGTCGGCCGAATGGCAGATCGCGCATTTCTGCATGGCGATGCCGTAGCCGGGCAGCTTGGCGGGTTTGAGCTTGACGTTCTCCGCCGGCAGCCTGATGTCTTGCGGCGCGGCGCCGGCATGGCCGGCACCGAGCAAGGCGAGCGCCAGCAGCGCGGGGGCGATGGTTGCTTTCATGGCGCGTTCCTCAGGCGATGGTGACCGGCGTGGCTTCGATGACATTGCGGCGGTAGCCGGCGGGGTTCCAGTTGGCCTTGGCCGGCTGGGTCTCGCCGTTGTTGCTGGTCGCGCGCACCATCAGCACCGCGGGGCCCTTGCGGGCGAACTTCACCGGCAGGTGCCACGCGCGGAACGAGAAGCGGCCCAGGTCTTCGCCCAGCTTTGCGGCCTGCCAGTTCTGCCCGCCATCGACGGAAACCTCGACCGTGCGGATGCCGGAGCCTCCGTCGAAGGCAATGCCCTTCAGCGCCACGGTGCGGTCGGCCGGAAGCCTGGCGCCGCTTTCGACGCTGGTGATAAAGCTGCGCACGGCCAGCGTCGAGATCGGCTTCGTCTTGGCCGCCGGCGTGCCGGGGGCCACGCACTGGCAATCGTTGTCCGGCACGCGATAGCCCTTGGTCATGAAGAACGCGTCATGGCCCTCGAACGGGTGGTCGAGCACTTCGATCTCGGACAGGTGCTTGATCCAGTAGGTGCCGAAATACCCCGGCACCACCAGCTTGAGCGGATAGCCGTTGAGCAGCGGCAGGTCTTCGCCGTTCATGCCCCAGGCCAGCAGCGGCTCGCCGTTCATCGCGTGCGCGATGTCGAGCGACTTGCGGAAGTCCGGCGTGCTCGGCAGCACCGGCGTATCCATGCCGTTGAAGGTCACCACCTTGGCGCCGGCCTTGACGCCCGCATGCTCCAGCACCTTGCGCAGCGGCACGCCGGTCCAGCGCGCATTGCCCATCGCGCCGTTGGCCAGCTGCGCGCCGAACACGCGCGGCTCGGCAAAGCCGCGGCTGTTGCCCGAGCACTGGTTCACCGCCACCACCTCGACGGGATCGGCCAGCTTCTTGAGTTCATCCAGCGACAGCCGCAGCGGCTTGCCGACATGGCCGCCCACGCTCAGCCGGTAAGTGTTCAGGTCCACCGACAGCGGGATGTTGGCCAGGTGATAGCGCACGAAGAAGGCGTCGTTGGCCGTGATCGGCCCTTCGTTGAACGCGGAGAAGGGCGTTTCCAGGTGTGGCGGGCGGGTGCTGACACGCACCAGCGGGCGCTTGCCGGGATAGCGCACCAGCGGGCGCGGGCCGTCGGCGAGCGTGACGCCGTCGGTCGCCTTCGCGGCAAGGGCGCCGAGCGGCGAGGCGACCAGCGCCAGCCCGCCGACATGGCGGACAAAACGGCGACGGGCGGGCGCGGGGGCAGGCTGAGGGGGCGTGTGCGGGGCGCCGGCAAGGTCGGCGGGCGTGTTCTTGTCTCGCATGGGGGCTTCTCCTTGGCGCTCGCGGGAGTGCCCGCGATGCGTTGTGGCGCTCACTTTGCACCCATGGTGTTAGCTTGTGAAACGGGTTTTCCTGCTAGCGGTTATCGATTGAATCGATATAGGGAAAACACCGCCGTTGGCGCTGGCGGAAACCGCTTGCGTCCCGGATTCGCTTTTCCTACATTTACCAAAACGTTTTTGTTAGCGGAAATTCATAACATCTGAGGCGAACTGCGCACAGACGCAGCGGCTGGCCACCGGCCACCGCACAACGCCCGGCACACCAAACGAGGAGCCTATTCATGTCCCACGCCGCCCCCGCGCCGGTGGACGAACTGCTGCCATGGCGGCGCCTGTTCGTCTTCGGCCTCCAGCATGTCCTTGTCATGGCCGCGTCGCCGATCGCGTCCGTGTTCCTGATGAGCAAGGCGCTCAACTTCCCGCCGGCGCTGGCGGTGCAGCTGCTCAGCGCCACCTTCGTGATCTGCGGCCTGGGCACGCTGCTGCAGTCGCTGGGCAAGCGCGGCATCGGCGCCAGGCTGCCGTTCGTGATGCTGCCCGGCGGCGCGCCGATCGTGCTGTTCATCCTGATCGCGCAGCAGACCGACGTGCAGACCGCGACCGGCGCGGTGATCCTGACCGGCGTTTTCTACTTCTGCGTGCTGCCGGTGTTCCGGCGCTGCCTGCGCTATTTCCCGCCGGTGGTGGTGGGGACGATGCTGCTGCTGGTAGCGATCAACCTGGCGCAGGTCTCGGGACGGCTGGTCGCGGGTCATCCCGCCGCGGGCGCCACGGTCGATCCGCTCAACCTGCTGCTGGCGTTTGCCACCATCGCCTGCACGGTGGCCGCATCGCGGCTGCTGACGGGGATGCTGGCGCAGCTGGCGATCCTGCTGGGATTGCTGGGCGGCGCGCTGGTGGCGGTGCTGACCGGCGCCTTCCATGTCGGCAATGTGTCGATGACGCCGGTGATCGCGCTGCCCACGCCGTTCCCGTTCGGCATGCCGACCTTCGACGTGGTGGCCGCGATCCCGCTGATGGTGTTTGCGGTGATCTCGATGGTGGAGGCCACCGGCCAGACGCTGGCGATCAGCGACGCGGTCGGCAAGCCGGTGGACCAGCAGCGCGACGTGCCGCGCACCATCCGCGCGGATGCGCTGACCTCGCTGGTGGGCGGGATGTTCGGCACCTCGCTGATCATCACCAGCGGCGAGAACATCGGCATCGTCCGTGCGACCGGCGTGCGCTCGCGCTTCGTCACCGCGGTGTCGGGCGCGATCCTGGTGGTGTTCGGGCTGCTGGTGCCGGTGTCATCGCTGATCAGCGCGATCCCCGAGGCAGTGGTCGGCGGCACCGGGCTGGTGGTGTTCTGCATCGTCGGCACCATGGGCATCGACATGCTGCGCAAGGTCGACCTGCGCCATCACGCCAACATGTATGTCGTCGCGGTGGCGCTGGCCGTGGGCCTGCTGCCGATCCTGGTGCCCGGCATCTACGGCGGGCTGCCGGCCAACCTGCGCATCCTGGTCGGCAACGGCGTGGCCATGGGCGCCATTACCGCCGCGCTTCTCAACTTCCTGTTTTTCCACACGGGCTTGCGTGCCGCGGCACCGGCCCCGGCGGTCGGCGATGATGCCGCCGCCACGCACTGATCCCGATTCCTGAATCGCAATGACTCGACACGATGCAACCCTGCCGGCCTGGCCCGGCAATAACGCCCCGGCGCTCCGGCCGGACCTGTTCACGCAACCCCGCATCCTGCTGCCGGAATGGACGCTGCTGCGCCAGGGCGCGGTCCGCGGGCATGCCGTGGTCGTGGAGGATGGCTGTTTCACCGTCGTGGGCAGCGCCGATGAGGTGAAGGCGCGCTTCCCCGGGCTGGAAACGCTGCCGCTGCCGCGCATGCTGCTGATGCCGGGCATGATCGACACGCACCACCACCTGACCCAGTCCTTCGGCAAGTCGCTGGTGTTCGGCGAGCCGTCGGAGATATTCCGCCGCGTCTGGGTGCCGCTGGAGGGCAGCCTGACGGCGGAGCACCTGTACCTGTCTTCCAAGCTGGCGGCGCTGGAAGCGCTGCGCGGCGGCTTTACCACCGTGGTCGATGCCGGCACGCGCAGCGACGCCGGGCTGGATGCGATCGCGCGCGCGGTCACCGATGCCGGCGTGCGCTGCGTGCTGGGGCTGATCTGCAACGACAAGCCCGGCGCGCAGACGCTCGACGCCGCGCCGATCCTGCGCCGCGCCGCCGCGCACCTCGACAAGTACGCGGGCGACTCACTGGTGGCGCCGTCGCTGGCGATCTCGATCCCCGAGGTCGCCAGCGACGCGATGCTGCACCACGTCTACCAGCTCTGCGCCGAATCCGGCCGCATCTTCCAAACCCACGCCAACGAGCACCTGGTGGCGGTAGAGCGCTCGCTCAACGCCTGCGGCCGCCGGCCCATCGAACACCTGGCGGCGGTCGGCGCGCTGGGCCCGGCGGCGCTGCTGGCGCATGCCACGCTGGTGACGCCGCACGAGATCCGCCTGCTCGCCGATACCGGCGCGGCGGTGGCCTACAATCCCGTGGCCAGCGCGTGGAAGGGCAACGCGGTAGCGCCCGCCGAAACCATGGCGACCTTCGGCGTGCGCCTTGGCCTCGGCACCGACGGCACCCGCAGCGACGCCTTCCGCCTGCTCGACTACGCCGAGTCGGCGCAACGCTTTGCCTTCGGCATCGGCGTGGGCGATTCTTCGTGCGGCGCCGGTTGGCGCTGGGTCGACATGGCCACGCACGATGCCGCCGAGGTTGCGGGACTGGGCGCGCTCACCGGCGAGATCGCGGCGGGCAAGCGCGCCGACTTCCTGCTGGTCGACCTTGACGTGCCCGAGCTGGCGCCGTCGTGGGACCTGACCTGGGAGCTGGTGCGGCTGGCCAACCGCGACCAGATCCGCGCGGTCTTTGTCGACGGCAGCCTGCGGCTGTGGCAAGGCTGGCCCACCGACTGGGATGCCCGCGCGCTGATGCAGGCCATCCACGAGATGGCCGCGGACACCGTCGCCAACGCACCGATCCGCAAGCTGCATGAAACGGCCGACGTGCATCGCGCCCGCCACGCCGTCCCGGCAACCGGCGAGGCAGCGTGACGATGGACATGACGTGGTTCAGTGTCGGCGTGGCGGTCTTCACCGGCGCGCTGGTCCAGGGCGCGACCGGCATGGGCTTCGCGCTGATCGTGGTGCCGGTGCTGGCGCTGGCCGCGCCGGCGATGCTGCCCGGCGCATTGCTGCTGGCGATGCTGCCGCTCAATGCCTACGTGGCCTGGCGCGAGCGCCATGCCATCGACCTGCGCGGCGCGGGCTGGATCAGCGCCGGGCGGCTGGCCGGTACCTTCGGCGGGCTGTGGGTGCTGGTGGCGATGCCGATGGCGTGGCTCAACGCGCTGGTCGGCGGCAGCACCATCGCCGCCGCGCTGGCGTCGCTGCTGGCGCCGGCCTTTACGCCGGGGCGCCTGACCTTTGCCTCGACCGGGCTGATCACGGGTGTCACCGAGACCGCCACCGGCGTGGGCGGGCCGCCGCTGGCGCTGGCCTACCAGCACGCACCGGTGGCGACGCTGCGCGCGACCGTGGCGCTGTGCTTCCTGGTGGGGGAGGTGATCTCGCTGGTGGTGCTGGCGCTGAGCGGCAAGCTCGGCATGGAGCAGGTGCTCTACGCCGCCGGCCTGTTGCCGGTGCTGGGCGTCGGCATGGTCGCCAGCCACCTGGTGCACCGGCGCATCAACCAGCGCATGCTGCGCATCGGCGTGCTGGTGTTCGCGCTGGTGTCGGGCGCGGTGGTGCTGCTGCGCGGCTAGGCAGTCAGGCAGTCAGGCAGTTGGCGTAGACGAGGCCCGCACCACCAGTTCAGGGGCTGGCCCGGCGATCACCGTGCGGCTGCGGTCGCCGGACAGGTGGGCAAACAGCAGCTCCACCGCCAGCGACGCCACCCGTTCCAGGTGCAGGTTGACCGCGGTGATCGGCGGCTGCGCGCCGCGGGCGCGGATACCGTCGTAGCGCGTGACCACCAGCACGTCCTCGGGCACGCGCTTGCCCAGGCTTTGCAGGTGGGCCATCGCGCCCACCGCGAACGCATCCACCGGCGCGCACAGCGCATCGAGCTGCGGCATCTGCGCCAGCAGCTGCGCGCAGGCATCGGCACCGCCGGCTTCGCCGCGTTCCTCGGGCGCCTTGACGATATGGCAGGGCAGGCCGGCCGCCTGCGTGAACTCGCGATAGGCGCGTTCGGTTTCCACGTACGACTGGCGCGGCGCGGCGCCGATCATCAGGCCGATATGCCGGCGGCCATGGCCGTGCAGGTGCTCCAGCAGCAGGCGCGCGGTTTCGGCCGATTGCAGGTCGATGCAGGGCACCGGCGTTTCGGTCAGCGGCTCGCGTCCGATCGACACGATGCTGACGCCGCGCTCGCGCAGCCGCGCGATATGCGGGTCGCCGGCAATCGGCTCGATCACGATGGCGCCGTCGATATCGAGCGTATCGAGCAATCCGCCCGCGCCTTCCAGCGGCGGCACCAGCACCACGCCGAGTCCGCGGCCCATTGCCGCTTCCGCGGCGATCGCCGCCACTTCCATCATGAAACCCAGCCGCGAAGTGCCGCCCGCCACTGCGAACGGCATCGACGACAGCAGCGCGATGCAGTTGGCGCGCCCCGACTGCAGCCGCTGCGCGCGCACGCTGGGCCGGTAGCCCAGTTCCGCGGCGATGCGCTTGACCCGTGCGCGCGTGGCCGGGTCCAGCACGCCGCGGTCGTTCAGCGCGTGCGAGACCGTGGTCAGCGACACGCCGGCGGCGCGGGCGACGTCGTGGATGGTGAGGCGGCGGGGGCGGTCTGGCGTGGAATCGGTCATGCCGGGTTTGAGCGAGGGATCAGGGCGGAGCATACAACAGCGGCCAGTGCAGGTCAGGCGGGGCAGCGCCGCGCGCCTTGCCTGGCCGGCGCCGACGACAACTCCCTCCAATGCTCGCGCGTGAAGGCGTAGAGCGTCTCGAGCGCCGGCGACAGCGAGCGCGCCGCCATGCGCGCGATGCCGTAGCGGCCGCAGCGGCGCGGGTCGGGCGGCATCGGCACTTCCGCCATCAGCCCCGCCGCGCGTTCCTGTCGGGTGATCGACAGCACGCCGAACAGCAGCGTGTCAGTAGCCAGTGTCACGCTGCGCAGCATGTCGAGGTTGTCGCAGTGCAGGGTGAAAAGCTTGTCCGGTGCGGCCTCGGGACCCCACAGCTCGGCCAGCTGGCGGCTGACGATGGTGCTGAGGGTGGTGGTCGCCACCGGGTAGGCGCGGATCGTCTCGATGTCGATGCGCCGCTTGCGCAGGATCGGATGGCCGGCGCGGCACACCAGCCCGGCGGGCAGCTCGCCCAGCGGTTCCAATTCGATGTCGTCGGCGGCGCGCAGCACGTAGGCGTCGCCGACGATGGCGTCGATGGTCTCGCGCCGCAGGGCGTCGAGCAGCGCAGTGGTGGCGCCGGTCTCGGTGCGGACCTTGATGCGCGGGTGCGCCTGCGCCATGTGGATCAGGAACGGCGTCAGCAGCAGCGCGGCGGGCGCGGGCGCCACGCCGATCGTCAGCGAGCCTTCCTCGCCGCCGCGCAGCAAGTCAAGGTCGCGACGCAGCTGGCGTTCCTCCAGCCGCATGCGGCGGGCGCGCTCGGCCACCAGCTCGCCGAACACCGTCAGGCGTGCGCGCCGAGCGCCGCGGTCGAACAGCGGCGCTTTCAGCTCGTGCTCCAGCGCGCGGATGCTGCGGCTCAGCGCCGGCTGGGTCAGGTGCACGGCGCGTGCGGCCTCGGAGAAGGTGCCGTGCTCGACGATGGCGAGCAGGTGCAGAAGTTTCTGGGTGTCCATGCGGAATCCCATGCGTGTTGGTTATGGGAGCGGTTCGATATTTGCATTTGAATCATACATTGGCGCTCCCTATGATGACCGGAAACCAGCGCGGGCCCCATGCGGCAGGCACCGCGCACCGTGATCGGAAAACACCGGAGACAACACATGCTCAAGCTGTTCATCGGCCTCGGCATCCCGTATATCGGGGTGATCGGGCTCTTGCCCTGGGTGGCTTCGGTCGAGCGCTTCGTGCTCGGCGTGCCCTTTATCTATGCCTGGATCTTTGCCTGGTTCGTGCTGACCTCGGGCTGCATGCTGGCCTGCTGGCTGCTGTTCGACCGCCATGCCGCCGAAGCGGTGCATGAAGCGTGAGGGGCCAGCCATGACTACAGCGGTATTTCTCGGCTTTATCGTCTTCTCGCTCTATCTCGCCATTCGCTCGAAGAAGGGCCACGGCGCGCAGAGTGTCCATGACTTTTTCGTTGCGTCGCGGCAGTTCGGCGCCTACCTGGTGTTCTTCCTGGCGGCCGGCGAGATCTACAGCATCGGCACCATGGTGGGCTTCCCCGGCGGCATCTATGCCAAGGGGCCGACCTATGGCGTCTGGTTCCTCGGCTACATCCTGCTGGCTTACCCGCTCGGCTATTTCCTTGGGCCAAAGATCTGGCAGGCGGGCGCGCGCTATAACGCGATCACGCTGCCCGACCTGTTCAAGGGCCACTACGGCAGCCGTGCGCTGGAACTGATCGTCGCCGGTTCTTCGATCCTGTTCCTGTTGCCGTGGGGCCAGTTGCAGTTCACCGGGCTGGTGGCGGCGCTAAAAGGGCTGGGCTGGGAGTTCGATCCCGTGTACCTGGTGCTGATCTCGGCGGCGCTGGCCTTTACCTATATCGCCATATCCGGCGTGCGCGCGTCGGCCTACATCGCCATCCTGAAAGACATCCTGATGGTGGTGGCGATCGTCGCCACCGGCGTCGCGGTTGGCTGGAAGGCCGGCGTGGGCGATGTCTTCCATGCCGCCAGCCTGCAGGTCAGCAACCAGATGAACGACACGCAGCTGCGCTTCTCGATGAGCACCATGCTGTTTCAGGCGCTGGGCTTCTACGTGATGCCGTTCGCGGTGCAGAACTTCTTCACCGCCAAGAGCGCCAACACCATCCGTCGCACGCAGGTGGCAATGCCGCTGTACATGCTGATGTACCCGTTCCTGGTGCTGGCGTCGTACTACGCGATCAGCCAGAACCTGCAGCTGGCCTCGCCCAACGAAGCGTTTTTCGCGGCGGCGGTGCGGCTGCTGCCTGACTGGCTGCTCGGGCTGGTGACCGCCGGCGCGGCGCTGTCGGGACTGCTGGTGCTGGCCGGCATCTGCCTGGCGATCGGCCCGATCGTCACGCGCAACCTGCTGCCGGGCATGCCCGAGCAGCGCCAGAAGCAGGGCGCAAAGGTGGTGATCGTGGTGTACCTGGTGCTGTCGATCTCGATGACGCTGGCCACGCCCAACCTGATGCTGACGCTGATCAACACCACTTACTACGGCGTGACGCAGTTCTTCCCTGGCGTGATCGTGATCCTGTTCTCGCTGAAGGTGCGGCCGGTGGCGATTGCGCTCGGCATCCTTAGCGGGCAGGGGCTGGCGATCGCGCTGTACGCGCAGCAGGCCGACTTCGGCGGCATCAACCTCGGCCTGGTCAGCCTTGCGGTCAACCTGCTCGTGACCGTGCTGGCGAACTACGCGCCGCGCCTGGCGCGCGTGCAGCCGGCCTGATCCTTACGACTCATGCAAGCAGCGATGACTAAGAACGACACGGCTAACGACACGGCGCGCACGCAGGTATTCGTGGCGCGCAAGATCCTCACGATGGACTCGGCACAGCCGGAAGCGACCCATGTCGCGGTACGCAATGGCCAGATCCTTGCGGTCGGCGGCGCGGCGCAGATGACGCCGTGGATTGACGCGGAGGTGGTCGACACCTTCCGCGACAAGGTACTGATGCCCGGCATGGTCGAAGGCCACTGCCACCTGATGGAAGGCGCGATGTGGGACGCGGTCTACGTCGGCTACTTCGACCGCCGCGATCCCGATGGCAGGCTGTGGCGCGGCTTGCGCACGCTGGACGATGTCATCGACCGCCTGGCCGAGGCCGCCGGCAAGCTGCAAGGCGCCGGCACGCCGCTGCTGGCCTGGGGCTTCGACCCGATCTACTTTGGCACCGCGCGGCTGTCGGTGCGCGAGCTGGATCGCGTCTCGGCGACGCGGCCGGTGGTGGTGATGCATGCCAGCGTCCATCTGATGAACGTCAATTCGTCGATGCTGGCGCTGGCCGGCATCGACGAAGACACCGACATCGATGGCGTGCACAAGGATGCGGACGGCAAGCCCACCGGCGAGCTGCAAGAGTTTGCGGCGATGTTCCCGGTGCAGCGCGTGATCGGCCGCGGCCTGTCGCTGGCTGCGGCGGAGGACGCGGAGGCGGTGCGCCGCTTCGGGCGCGTGGCGCAACTGGCGGGCGTGACCACGGCGACAGACCTGGTCAACGACCTCTCGGCCAAGGGCCTGGAAACGCTGCAAGCGGTGACGTCGGATGACGGCTTCCCGCTGCGCATCGTGCCCGCGTTCGCGCCGCAGCGCGACGCGCGGGGCGGGCCCGAACGCGTGCGGCGGGCTGCAGCCGCCGGCTCAGACAAGCTCCACTTCGGCCCGGTCAAGTTCATCGTCGACGGCTCGATCCAGGGCTTTACCGCGCGGCTGCGCACACCCGGCTACGCCGGCGGCCAGCCCAACGGCCTGTGGCTGATCCCGCCGGAACAGTTGCTGGACGCGTTCGCGCCGTTCCACCTGGCCGGGCTGCCGCTGCATATCCATACCAACGGCGACGAAGCCACCGAGGTCGTGCTCGACACGCTGGAGGCGCTGCTGTCACGCCATCCGCGCGCCGGCCATCGCCATACGCTGCAGCACTGCCAGCTTGCCGATGCCGCGCAGCTGGCGCGAGCGAAGCGCCTCGGCGTGTGCATCAACTTCTTCGCCAACCACCTGTATTACTGGGGCGATGCCCATGCCACGCAGACCGTGGGCCCGGCGCGTGCCGCGCGCATGAACCCGGCAGGCACCGCGCAGCGCCTCGGCATTCCGTTCGCGATCCATTCCGATGCGCCGATCACGCCGCTGAACCCGCTCTTCACGGCGTGGTGCGCGGTACAGCGCCAGAGCGCCTCGGGCCGTGACATGGGCGAGGCCGAGCGGCTGACGGTGGCCGACGCGCTTTATGCGGTGACGATGGGCGCCGCTTACACGCTCGGACTCGACCATCGCATCGGCAGCATCGCGCCCGGCAAGCTGGCCGACTTTGCCGTGCTGGAGGACGATCCCGCCGCCGTGGATCCTGCGCAACTCAAGGATGTGCGAGTGTGGGGCACGGTGCTGGGCGGCCGCGTGTTCGAGGCGCCTTCGAGATGAACGCCCGGCTTCCGATCCCGCTGGTCGTCGTCGGCGGCTACCTGGGCGCGGGCAAGACCACACTGCTGAACCGGCTGCTGGCCAACGTGCGAGGGCTGCGCATTGCCGTCCTGGTGAACGACTTCGGCGAGATAAATATCGACGCCGCGCTGATCCGCACGCGCAGCGACGATGTGATCCAGCTGGAGAATGGCTGCGTGTGCTGTTCTATCGGCGGCCGGCTGGCTGAGGCCCTGGTGGCGATCGCCGACCGCGATGCGCGGCCCGACCTGCTGGTGATCGAGGCCAGCGGTGTGTCAGACCCGCAGCGCATCGCACAGATCGGCCTGCTCGATCCGGCGTTCCGGCTCAATGCGGTGCTGGTGGTGGTGGATGCCGCCGCCGTGCATGACAGCCTGGCCGACCCGCTGGTCGGCGAGATGGTGCGGCAGCAGATCGCGGGCGCATCGGTGGTGGCGCTGACCAAGACCGACCTGTGCGCTGCCGGTGGTGCTGCGGCAACGACCGGGACCGTCGGTACGCTTGCGCCACGCGCCACGGTGCTGGAAGCGCGCCATGGCGACCTGCCTCTGTCAGTCTTTATCGACGCGGCCATGCCCGCGCCAGCCGGCACCGGCGTGCTGCAGGCGCATGCAGGGTGGCAGCGTCCCGCGCCACATGCCGGCATCCGCAGCATGGCCTACCGGACCGGCCGCGGCTTTGACAAGGCGCGGCTGCGACAGGCACTGCTGACGCCGCCCGTGCGCCTGCTGCGCGCGAAGGGCCTGGTCAGGCTGGCGGCCGATCCGCGGCTGCACGAGGTACACGTGGTCGGGGGCAGGATGCGGATGCGGCCCCTGCCGCGCGGCGAAGCTGGCGAGTCCAGCGAGTCCGCGCTGGTATTCATTGGCGCCTTCGATGCCGCGGGAGCGGATGCCATTTCCGCCAGCATGGCGTCTGCACTGGCCTGAAACAGAAGGCGTCAGGTATGGAATTCGTCCTTTGGGGGCATCGCGAGGAGGGCGGCCGCACTCAGCCAGCTGCGCTCGAATTCCGCGCCAACGTCTGAAGCGCCGTCCGCCGGAGCCGGCTCTATCCAAACGTCTCCGCATAAAGAGCCACCAGCCAGTCGACGAACACCCGCACGCGCGGAGACAGCTGCCTGTGATGCGGATACAGGGCCGACACCGGCAGGTCAGGGCTCGGCCAATCGCTCAAGACCTCGACGAGCCGCCCCTCGCGCAAGGCCTCGTCGACGTGGAAGCGCGGCACCTGGATCAAGCCGCAGCCGCGCAAGGCGGCCGTGACGTAGTTCTCGGCATCGTTGACGGACATCCATCCGGCCAGCGAATACGACTGGAGCTGCCCATTGACGTGCAGCTCCAGCGGATAGCTGGCCGCGCCGCTGCTCGAGAAGAACTTCACGACTTCGTGCCGGGAGAGCTGGTCGGGATGTTGCGGGATGCCAGACGCTTCCAGGTAGGCCGGACTGGCACACACGACTTGCGGCATGAGCGCCAGGCGCCGCGCAACGAGGGAGGAATCTCGCGGCGTGCCCGCGCGGATGACGCAATCGACGCCCTCCCGTACCAGGTCCACCAGGCGGTCACCGCCGGATACCACCAGGTCGATGCGCGGATAGCGCGCCCGGAATTCGTCGATGCGCGCCAGCACGATCCTGGTGGCGTGGGTACCGTGCATGTCGACACGCAAGACCCCGCGCGGATTCGCCGCCACGTGCTGCAGAGACGACTCGGCGTCGTCGAGTTCAGCCAGCAGGTGGACGCAACGTTGGTAGAAGGCCTGGCCGTCGAGCGTTGGCCTGACCTGCCGCGTCGTGCGTTCGAGCAGCCGGACGCCGAGGCGCATCTCGAGCGCCTTGATGGCATGGGTAGCGGTGGCGCGCGGGATATCGAGCGCCGCCGCGGCGTGGCTGAAGCTGCCCAATTCGACGATGCGGGTGAACAATTGCAGGGAATCGAAGCGGTCCACAGGAAGGAACTATTGTTGAGGCTGGTTGAATTGATATGGCGATTTTGCACCATTTATCTAGCCTGCACGAACAACCACAATTTGCTCCAACGGCATGTCGCCTTGTCCCTTCCGGAGCATTCCCATGGATTCCCAGACTACGAACAACCACCAGAGCGGCCATTGTCACCGGCGGATCGCGCGGCATCGGCCGCGCCGTCGCCTTGCGGCTCGCTGCCGACGGCTTTGCCGTCGCGGTCGGCTATGCCGGCAATGTGGCGCACGCCCAGGACACCGTCGCGGCGATCGAATCGGCCGGCGGCCGGGCCATCGCGATCCGGGGCGATGTCGGAAGCCCTGATGATGTAGCCCGCCTTTTCGCGGAAACGAAGGCCGAATTCGGCGGCATCGACGTAGTGGCCAACTGCGCCGGCGTGATGCCGATGGCACCGATCGTGCCCGCCAGCCTGGCCGACTTCGACAAGGTCATTGCGACCAACTTGCGCGGCACGTTCCTGGTGTTGGCGCAAGCGGCCGAAAACCTTCGCGCCGGTGGGCGCATCATTGCGGTGTCAACCAGCGTCATCGCCAAGTCATTTCCTTCCTATGGGCCGTATATTGCGTCCAAGGCCGGCGTGGAGGGACTGGTCCGCGTGCTGGCCAACGAGCTTCGCGGACGCGGCATCACCGTCAATGCCGTTGCGCCAGGGCCGGTGGCCACCGAGCTGTTTCTCGATGGCAAGAGTGCGGAGCAAATCGACCAGATCGCGCGGCTCGCTCCGCTCGAACGGCTCGGGACGCCCGAGGATATTGGCCGCGTCGTGTCGTTTCTTGCTGGCGAAGATGGTGGCTGGATCAACGGGCAGGTGCTGCGCGCAAACGGAGGATTCGCATAAGCAACCGTGGCAACCGTGCCGCACCCGTGAAATCCTCACGGCACACGTCAGGTATGGAACTCGCCGGTGGGAGCATCCGCAGAAGGTGGCCGTTCCCAGCCGCTGCGCTCGAATTCCGCAATTACCTGCGCGCCGAGCAACAGCAGCGTCGCGGCGATCTCCAGGCTCAGCAATACCACGATCGCGGTGGTCAGCGAGCCATAGACCCGCCCCACCTGCGACAGCGTGGTGAAGTACCACACCAGCGCATGACGCGAGATCTCCCACAGCACCGCGGCGAGCACCGCGCCGCACAGCGCATGGCGCAAGGACAGCCGGCCGACCGGCATCACCATGTAGATCGACGTCAGCATCAGGATCTCGCCAAGGAAGCCGAGCAGGTAAAGGAGCGTGGTGGAAAGCCGGTCGAGCGACCAGTCATGGCCCAGTACTTCCACGTGCCGTTCGCCAATGGCGATCAGCCCGCCCGAGACAACTGTCACCAGCAGCAGCCCCAGGCTGAGCACCGCGATATAGCAGTAAGGCAGCACCGCCGAGATCAGGAAATGCCGGCGCCGGATGGCGACGCGATGGACGAAGATCACTGACATGGCGTTTTCCAGCACGGTGAACGCCAGCGAACTGAAGAACAGCATCGTGCCGAGCAAGACCCAGCCGACGGTGCCGCGGGTGCGCAGGAACGACGCCAGCTCGGGCACAAGCGCCCGGGACTGTCCGGGCACCACCCACTCCAGATAGCGCGCCAGCGTCGACAGCAACAGCCGCGGGTCGATCACATGCGACAGTGCGATCACCATCAGGATCAGCAGCGGCACGATCGACAGCAGCGCGTAGTAGGCCACCGCCCCGGCCAGCAACAGGCCCTGGTTGGCGCGGAACTGAACCAGCGTGCGCCACAGGAAGTTCCCCGGATGACGGAGCAGGTCGCGGACGCGGGCGTCGAGAAGCTGCATGGCGGGCACAGAGAGGGCAGGTGCCGACATTATGCGTCGGCGGGCGCGCAAGTGCCCGGCCTGTGGTGCCGGCAGCGCCCGCGCCACAGCGGCTTGCGCCCGCGGAATCAGACCTCGATGTCGATGGTCTGGCCCAGGTGCGGCGGGTTGCTGGCCGCGACCGGCTGGGGCATGGCCTGCAGCAGTGCAGCCATGCCTTGTGCCTGCATGTCCAGCGACTTGCGCAGCATCAGCAGGCTTACCGGATCGGCGCCCGGATCGCCCGCCAGGCCGGCGGTGACGTTGGAGATTTCCATGGAGAGGTTTCCTTGGTGAAGGTTGGGAGAGACGGCGGGATAGAACTTCCGCCAGCACCCAATGACGGCCCCGGCCGTCCAAACCTTGAGGGCGGCGCCTGTTCTCAAATGCTTCCGGCACCACCGAATATCACAGTTCGTGACATTCATTAAGCACTTTCCAGGGTAGCTTTCAGGCTTCCCCGCGACAATTGTCCATGTTTCTCGGGCGCTGCGCGGTCGTTGATCCCCGCCGGAGCGCCGCCCATGGGCAATCGTTCGCTGTTCCTTTCCTCCCGCACCGTTTCCCTGCGTGGCGATGGCCTGCCCCAACTCCTCGGCCAGATCGCCCTGACCGTGGCCCGTGTACGGGGCACCGAAGGCCTGAACAGCCTGTTCACCTATACCGTCGATGTGAAGACGCCGGACGAACTGCACACGCTGTCCGGCCCGGCCGCCAATCTTGACCTGGCGGCGATGCAGGGCAAGGTGCTGACGCTCGAGATCGAACTCGACGGCGCGGGCACCGGCCTGGCCGGTCACCTCGGCGCCGGTACGCGTGAAATCACCGGCATCGTGACCCAGGTCGAGGGGCCAAGGCCTGAGGGACGCCACTTTGTCTACCGCCTCACGCTGCGGCCGTGGCTGTTCCTTGCCACGCTCACCTCGGACTTCAAGATTTTCCAGCAGAAGACCGTGGTCGAGATCTTGCAGGACCTGCTGGCCGACTACAGCTTCCCGGTCGAGAACCGCCTCGACGTGGCGCGCTATCCGACGCGCGAATATCAGGTGCAGTATGGCGAGACCGATCTTGCGTTCTTCGAGCGCCTGACCCAGGGGTGGGGGATCTCATATTTCTTCGAACACAGTGGCGGCCATCATCGCCTCGTGCTCACCGACGGCAATGGCGCCTTTCGCCGCTTTGAAAGCCCTGCCTATCACACGCTGACCTGGCGTTCGTCCGCCGATCGGGCCGATGCCGAGCACCTGTACGGCTTCCATGTTCAAGACCAACTGGTGTCCGGTAAGTGGACCAGCACCGACTACGATTTCGTGAAGCCGCGCGCCGACCTGTTGGTGGTCAGCCATGACCCGCGCGACACCGTTCACGCCGAAGGCGAGATCTACGAGTACCCCGGCGACCACGCTCAGCCGGCCACCGGCAACGAGCCATGGCGCGCGGGCGAAATGCTCGCGCGCATTCGCATAGAGACGCCACCGTGGTCGGCCCCGAGGGGGAGCAGGTGTGGGTCGATGAATTCGGGCGCATCAAGATTCAATTGCACTGGGACCGCACCGGCCGGCGCAACGCCAACAGTTCGTGCTGGGTGCGGGTCTCGCAGGTCTGGCAGGGCGACCAGTTTGGCGCGAGCCACCTCCCGCGCATCGGTCAGGAGGTCATAGTCGACTTTACCCATGGCGATCCGGACTGCCCGATCGTCACCGGCCGGCTGCCCAACCGTGCCAACCTGTGGGTGCTGCCCGGCCAGCACGCGCTGTCGGGCTTCCGCAGCAAGGAACTCTTTGGCGAGCGCCACAACACCTTTATCCAGGACGACACCCAGGGCGAGATCCAGACCCAGCTCGGCAGCGACCACCAGGCGTCGATGCTGAGCCTGGGCTATATCACCCGCATCCCGGATGCTGACGGACGCCGGGACAAGCGCGGAGAAGGGTTCGAGCTGCGCACCGACGGCTGGGGCGCACTGCGCGCCGGCTCAGGCCTGCTGGTCAGCACCGAGGCCCGGCCCGATGCCCGGGGCCATCATAAGGATCTGCCGGAAACCGCGCAGCGCCTTGCCAGCGGGCAGGCGTTGCAGCAGGAACTGGGCGAGGCCGCCGACTACCAGCGCGCCCAGGACGGCCAGCAGGCCGGCGTGGCCGATGCGCTCAAGGCCCAGCACGACACCTTGAAAGGGAGCCGCGAGCAAGGCGAATTCGCCGCACCGCACCTGGCGCTGGCCAGTCCCGCCGGCATCGCCGCGACCGCGGCCGAAGACATCCACCTGCGCAGCGAGCGGCATACAGCCCTCACGACCGGGCAGCACCTGTCGATCGCCACCGGCAAGAGCTGGCTGGCCAGTGCGAGGGAAATGATCGTGCTGTTCGCGCGCAAGGCCGGCATGCGCTTCTTTGCGGCCAAGGGCAAGATCGAGATCCAGGCGCAGAGCGATGACATCGAGGTCATTGCGCAGAAGGTGCTGCGCCTGATCAGCGCGCAGGAGCGTATCGAGATTACGGCCAGGAAGGAAGTCCTGATCAATGGCGGCGGCAGCTACGTGCGCATTAATGCCGAGGGCATCGAGCATGGCACGCTGGGTACCTGGAAGGCGCATGCCAACTCGCATGCCATGCCCGGGCCGAAGTCGATCGGGCAGGCCATGCCGCTGCTGCCGCAGACCGAGGCCAGGGTAGCCGAGCATTTTGTGCTGGCCGAACTGGGTACCGGACTGACCCTGCCGGATCAGCCCTATCGCATCACCCTGGATGACGGCCGCGTGATCGCCGGCGTCACCAATGCGCGCGGGGAGACCGCGTTGGCGATGGCGGCGGTGGCGCAGGTGGCGCGGCTGGAATTCCTGTCGGCGAGCGAGTCCGGCAAGGTCTTGGCGGTGCACGAACCGATGCTGATGCAGGATGTGCGGCACGCCGCAGTTGCCGCGCCGAATCCGGAACGGCGCTCCACGCAGGTGGGGGGCAAGACGGCGGAGAAGGCCGGGCGCGAGCCGACCAGCGAGAACAAGCAGCCGATGCTGGTTACCTGCGATCCGCACAACTTTGGGCTGCGCTTCTGTGAAATCGCCATTGATCCGGTCACGGGCAAGCCAGGCGAAAGCGGTCGGCCGTTGCGCAAGGATGTGGTCTATACGGTTGCCAAGGGCTATACCGCGGCTATCAAGCCGGTGCTGCAAGGCATCGATTGGGGCACGATGAGCTGGCCGCTGTCGGATACTGAGACAAAAAGCTTGGCCAAGAAAATCCAGCCGTTGGTTTTCGGTGCACTGCGCAGCGGGCCGTTTGGCTTGCCTGACGGAATTGCAAATGGATCCCCCAGCTCAGGGGCGCTACCTGCGATCACGATCGTTACCGACGAACAATTGCAAGCGTTGCACCTGGTGGCCACTGCCAATGCGGGCTTTCTGCGCCAGCTTTGGCAGATTGCCGTGACACCCAAGACGATCGAGCCGCTGCTCACTGCCCGGGACCCGGCTAGCCGGGATATCGCGCAGAAGGTGCTGGCCGACGCCCTTTATCACGAAGCCAGGCACTGCCAGCAGGAATTCTGGATGGCGGCCCTGATGCAGCAGTTCCCTCAGGACTATGCGCGCGTGCCGCATATGCAAGAGTTCTACAGGGAGTTTTTCCACAAAGGGGTGTTCACGCTGGCCGCCAAACAGGCGATTCCAAAAGATCCGCTGGTGTTGAGGGGATTGCATCGGATGCTGGCGGGGCACTACTACTGGCTACTGGCCGGTCTGCGCGAGGGGCGGCTGGAATACAAGGCCCGGAACCCTGGCGTGCCGCTCTTCGGAGACGCCTTCTATGACGCCGAGTTGCAGGCGGCGCGGCAATTCGCTTACGACTTGCTGCAGACCGTCGGCGCGGGAGGCGTTTCCATCAATGTCGACACCATGGTGAACCATGACACAGGATATCGGGCACAACTGCACGAAGACGACGCGTTTGTTTGCGGTGAGGTGGTCCAGTCGTACTGGGATAGCCGCAATGGCACTCCTTTGTTGCGTAACCCTGGGACTTGCACAAGAGAGTTCTCCGAAGCCGCCGGCGGTACGGGAGGCCACGGTCATGGCTGAGCGCTACACCGACCAGCAGCGGCAGGTCGTGCGCGAGATCCTGCAGGCAGCCATGCGCTTGCTGCGTGACGACGTGCCACTGGAGAAGGTCAAAGCGGTCTTTGGGAAGAACTGGGATATCTCACCGTTGCCGGGCAATCCGTTTGCCAAGGAATACAACTTCTCCCACCTGATGCTCCCAAGAGTGTCCATGGTGCTCTACACGGGGGATGACCCTGATGACTTCCGCGAAGATCGCACCAAGGCGGCAGTAGTGCCGACTTTTTTTTCGATTCACTTCACGCCGCTTCTGGACGAGCTTGCAATCGAAGAGCTGGAGCGGCTGCTGCAACTGAAGGTAGGTAGTTACCAGTTTTCGGAAAGCCATGTCGTACCGTACAACCGCTTCCTGCCCGACCCGCTCACGCCGTTTGCGGAGCCCTACCGTTACCAGGCGCTGGAGGTGCCGGGCAGCAAATTTCCGGTGGATGTCGAGCTTGACTATATCCGGCCGGGGGCACGGCCCCCGGAGCAGGGCGGTCTGACCTCGACAGTGCTGGCTGAAATACGCATAAAGCGCGACTACCCCGTGCTCACCCAGGAAGAGCGCAAGGCGCGGTCGCGCGAGATGCCGGTGTCGCTGCGCCAGCGCTACGGCCCCTTGCCGATGAGCGGCGATATGTGCCACGCCACAGGAAAATATGTGCCAATCTTCCCGGACGGGCGCCACTACACGCATCGCTTCACTGGCAGCAGTGTGTTCCAGCTGTCGGCGGACATGCTGTTTCCCAAAGCGCCGGTCTGGAACAGTGCGACCGGACAGGACGAGTGGCATGAAGTCTGGTGGCACAACCTGGGATGAGGTGATCCCGTTTTTACTCCGATGAACTCCCTGTCTTTTCCGCAATGCGCCGCTACACCAGCGTCTGAGCCGCCACCTGCTGCGCCCCCGCCGCCCGCCGCAGGCAATCCAGCATCGCCGCCACCGCCGCGCGCGACTCGCCATCCGCGCGCCAGTACATCGACACCGAGCCGAACCCCGCCAGCCGCAGCGGCACGATGCGCAGCGCGCCCAGCTCTTCGAGCCGCCGCGCGGTGCGGTGCGAGGCCAGCCCGACCATGTCGCTGTTGTTGAACAGGGTCAGGTTCAACACGGTGGAATTGCTTTCCACGCAGTCCGCCGGCAGCGCGCGCCCGGCGCTGGCCAGCGCGCCTTCCAGCGCATTGCGGATCGGTGTGCCGCGTGGCCAGACCACCCAGCGGTGGCGGTACAGGTCGTCCCAGGCCACCTTGCGGCCCTGCAGCAGCGGGTGCCGCGGCCGGGCGACGAAGTGGATCGGCTCCATGTAGAGCGATTCGGTCCGCATCTGCGCATCTTGCAGCTCCGGCGCCGAACGGCCCACCACGATATCCAGTTCGCTGCGCGCGAGTTGCCCCATCAGCCGGTCCATGGTGGTTTCCAGCAGCCGCACGCTGGCGCGCGGCATCTGCTGCAGCAATTGCAGCGCGGCCAGCGGCACCGTGTCCGCCGCCGAGGCGCCAGAGGTGCCCACCACCACCAGCCCGCTGCCGCCGTCGCGCATGGCCTGCAGGTCGTCGCGGGCGGTATCGAGCTGGGCCTCGATCCGGCGCGCGTGCTCGATCAGCGACTCGCCGTAGGGCGTGGGCCGCAGGCCGCGCGCCTGGCGCTCGAACAGCGGCAGGCCGATATCGTCCTCCAGGTCTTTCAGCCACTTGGAAAGCCCGGGCTGGGTGGTGTTCAGCATGGCGGCGGACTGGCTCATGTTGCCGGTCTCGGCCAGGCTCAGCAGCATCTGCAGGTTGCGCAGGCGAAGTCTCTGGGTCCAGTCCATGGGTGTGAGCTATACGGTAAATCGTATCGATAAGATGAAATCTTCATTTCAAATCTTATAGGGCGCGAAGTATAACGACAACAAGACGGTGCGCAATCAATCAGGCACCCACAAGTAGCGCTCCCCATACCGAGCAGAAGTTACGGAGACAGCATGTCCGAGCACACCCCAGATCCGGCCCGCGTGGCCTACTACGAAGAAATCGGCCGCAGCCACATGACCCCGCTGTGGGAGTCGCTGCACGCCCTCGTGCCGCCGCAGCCGCGGCCGCAGATCGTTCCCGCCATCTGGAAGTACGCGCAGATCCGCCCGCTGGTGATGCGGGCCGGCGGCGTCATCAGCGCCGAGGAAGCGGTGCGCCGCGTGCTGGTGCTGGAGAACCCCGGCATCCCTGGCAAGTCCAGCATCACCTCCACGCTGTATGCGGGGCTGCAGCTGATCCTGCCGGGCGAGATCGCCCCCAGCCACCGCCATACCCAGTCGGCGCTGCGCTTTATCGTCGAAGGCAAGGGCGCCTGGACCGCCGTCAATGGCGAACGCACCACCATGCATCCGGGCGATTTCATCATCACGCCGTCGTGGACCTGGCATGACCATGGCAACCCCGCCGTGAAAGATGGCGGCGAGCCGGTGGTGTGGCTCGATGGGCTGGACATCCCGCTGGTGCAGCAGTTCGACGCCGGCTTTGCCGAGAACTACCCCGAGTCGCAGCAGCCCGTGACCCGCGCCGAAGGCGACAGCTTTGCCCGCTTCGGCCACAACATGGTGCCGGTGCGGCACCGCGTGACCGATCCCACCTCGCCGATCTTCAGCTACCCGTACGCGCGTTCGCGCGAGGCGCTGGACCAGCTCTACCGCAACGGCGAACTCGATTCCTGGGACGGCGTCAAGCTGCGCTATGTCAACCCGGCCACCGGCGGCTGGCCGATGCCGACCATCGCCACCTTCATGCAGTACCTGCCGGCGGGCTTCCAGGGCAAGACCTACCGCAGCACCGACGCCACCGTGTACAGCGTGGTCGAAGGGCGCGGAACGGTGCGCATCGGCGATGCGCAGTTCCAGTTCGAGCCGCGCGACGTGTTCGTTGCGCCGTCGTGGGCGCCGGTGCAGCTCGGCGCGCTGGAAGACGCCGTGCTGTTCAGCTATTCCGACCGGCCGGTGCTGTCCGCGCTGAACCTGCTGCGCGAGTCTCGCACCTGAGTCGCGCACCTGACTCCGACAATCCTGAAAATTGCCGCCGCGCGCGGTGCCGGCCGGCACCGCCGGGCCGGCGCTCACCTGACAGATCCCTGGAAACCTTGACCATGTCCTACGTCTTCACGCCCCCCGCCACCGTTGCCATCCCCGTTGCCGGCAGCGATGACCAGTTCGCCGTGCGCCGCGTCTACTGCGTGGGCCGCAACTACGCCGCCCACGCCCGCGAAATGGGCTTCGATCCTGACCGCGAGCCGCCGTTCTTCTTCTGCAAGCCGGCCGACGCCATCGTCCCGGTGCAGGCCGGCACCACGCTCGACTTGCCCTATCCGGCGCAGACGCAGAACTATCATTACGAGGCCGAGCTGGTGGCCGTGATCGGCAAGGGCGGCTCGGATATCGCCGTCGAGCAGGCGCTCGAGCACGTGTGGGGCTACGCCGTCGGCCTCGACATGACCCGCCGCGACCTGCAGATGAAGATGCGCGAGATGGGCCGCCCCTGGGAAATCGGCAAGGCCTTCGACGCCTCGGCGCCGGTTGGCCCGATCCACCGCGCCAGCGACATTGGCCATCCGCAGCAGGCCAGCCTCTGGCTGACGGTCAACGGCGAGACCAGACAGCGCAGCGATGTGTCGCACCTGATCTGGTCGGTGGCCGAGACCGTGGCCTACCTGTCGCAGTTCTTCCGCCTCGAGCCGGGCGACGTCATCTTCACCGGCACTCCTGAAGGCGTGGGCGCGGTCAAGGCCGGCGAAACCATGGTCACCGGCGTCGACGGTCTGGGCGAACTGACCGTGCGCGTGGTCTGACCTCGCGCCACGCTCAGCACACAGGCAATACGACCATGCAGCTCTACAGTTTCTTCAACAGCTCGACGTCCTACCGCGTGCGTATCGCGCTGGCCCTCAAGGGCCTGCCGTACGACTACCTCGGCGTCAATATCCGCACCGGCCAGCACCGCGAGGCGGAGTATGTCGACGGCATCAATCCGTCCGCTTCCGTGCCCGCGCTGGTCGATGGCGACTTCACGCTGGGCCAGTCGTTCGCGATCATCGACTACCTGGACGCGCGCCATCCCGAGCCGCGCCTGCTGCCTCAGGACCCGGAGCAGCGCGCGCGCGTGCTGGAGCTGTCGATGCTGATCGGCTGCGATATCCACCCGGTCAACAACCTGCGCGTGCTGCGCTACCTGCAAGACGTGCTGAAGGTCACGCCCGGGCAGAAGGACGACTGGTACCGCCACTGGATCGACGAAGGCATGGCCGGCGTGGAACGGCTGCTGGCACGCCACGGCCACGGCAACTGGTGCTTCGGCAATGCGCCCACGCTGGCCGATGTCGCGCTGGTGCCGCAGGTGGCCAACGCGCTGCGCATGGGCTGCGACCTGGGCCGCTACGAGCGCGCGATGGCCGTCTACGCCCACGCCAGCACCCATCCCGCCTTCGCCCAGGCCGCGCCAGCGCGCCAGCCCGATTACACCGCTTAAGCACCGCCTAAGCACCGCCTGACGCCAGCGGCGCAGGCCAGGAGACAGACATGAGCAGCACCCACAACGCCAACAACGCGACCGGCAAGGTCCTCATCATCGGCGGCGGCATCGGCGGCCTGGCCGCGGCGCTTGCGCTGGCACGCCAGGGCATCCGCATCGAACTGCTGGAACAGGCCGAGCAGATCGGCGAGATCGGCGCCGGCATCCAGCTGGCCGCCAACGCCTTCGCCGCGCTCGATGCACTGGGCGTGGGCGAGGCCGCGCGCGGCCGCGCGGTCTTTACCGACTACCTCAGCCTGCGCGACGCCATCGACACCAGCGTCATCGCGCAGGTCGATGTCGGGCAGGCTTACCGCGAGCGCTTCGGCAACCCGTATGCGGTGATCCATCGCGCCGACATCCACCTGTCGATCCTGGAAGCGGTGCAGGACCACCCGCTGATCACCTTCCGCACCAGTACCCGCGTCGAGCAATTGCTGCAGGACGACAACGGCGTGACCGTGATCGACCAGCATGGCGAACACCACCGCGGCGATGCGGTGATCGGCTGCGACGGCGTCAAGTCCGCGATCCGCCAGGCGCTGATCGGCGATGAAGCGCGCGTGACCGGGCACGTGGTCTACCGCGCGGTGGTCGACGTGGCCAACATGCCGCAAGACCTGCAGGTCAACGCCCCCGTGGTATGGGCCGGCCCGCACTGCCACCTGGTGCATTACCCGTTGCGTGGCGGCCAGCAGTACAACCTGGTGGTGACCTTCCACAGCCGCGAACAGGAAACCTGGGGCGTGCGCGACGGCAGCAAGGAAGAAGTGCTGTCGTACTTCGAGGGCATCCACCCGCTGCCGCACCAGATGCTGGACCGCCCGACCTCGTGGAAGCGCTGGGCCACCGCCGACCGCGATCCGGTCGAACGCTGGAGCTTCGGCCGCGCCACCATCCTCGGCGATGCCGCGCACCCGATGACCCAGTACGTGGCGCAGGGCGCCTGCCAGGCGCTGGAAGATGCCGTGACGCTCGGCGCGGCGGTGAAAGCCGCGGATGGCGACTACGCAGCCGCTTTCAAGCTGTACGAGCAGGCCCGCATCCCGCGCACCGCGCGCGTGCTCTATGCCGCGCGCGACATGGGCCGCGTCTACCACGCCAAGGGCGTCGACCGGCTGGTACGCAACAGCCTGTGGACCGGCCGCACGCAGGCGCAGTTCTACGACGCGCTGCAATGGCTGCACGGCTGGCGCGCCGACAAATGCCTGAGCCCCACGCCCTGGCTGTAAGCCGCTGACCGCGGCGTTCCTTTCCACGCTGAAAACCCTGATAGCGAGCTGGCGGCCGACGGAGCCGCCGGCCCTCTCTCGCCCGCAAATCCTGGCAACAAGGAGGAGACACCATGCCTGCCAGCCAACCGCTCAACGTCACCGCGTTCATCGACCGCCAGCCGCTGTCGGCGTTCCAGGTGACCATCGTCGTGCTGTGCTTCCTGATCGTTGCCGTCGACGGCTTCGATACCGCCGCGATCGGTTTTATCGCGCCCGCCATCCGCGCGGAATGGCAGCTGACGCCGGCACAGCTCGCGCCGCTGTTCGGCGCCGGGCTCGGCGGCCTGATGGCCGGCGCCTTCCTGTTCGGCCCTCTGGCGGACCGGTTCGGCCGCAAGGGCGTGCTGGTGCTGTCGGTGCTGTTCTTCGGCGCGGCCAGCCTGGCTTCGGCATGGTCGAATGACCTGTGGACGCTGGTGCTGCTGCGTTTCCTGACCGGCCTGGGCCTGGGCGGCGCCATGCCCAACGCGATCACGCTGACCTCCGAGTTCTGCCCGGACAAGCGCCGCTCCTTCCTGGTCACCACCATGTTCTGCGGCTTCACGCTGGGCTCCGCGTTGGGCGGCCTGGCCTCGGCCGGGCTGATCGACGCCTTCGGCTGGCGCTCGGTGCTGGTGGCCGGCGGCGTGCTGCCGCTGCTGCTGGCGGTGGCGCTGGTCTGGATGCTGCCCGAATCGGTGCGCTACCTGGTGATGACCGGCAAGTCGCGCGAGCGTATCGTCGCCACGCTTCAGAAGATCGCTCCGCATGAAGACCTGCGCGGCGCCACCTTCGCGGTCAGCGAGCAGCGCGCCACCACCTCGCCGGTGCGGCACCTGTTCCGCCCCGAGCTGCTGCGCGGCACGCTGCTGTTCTGGCTGACGTTCTTCATGAGCCTGCTGGTGATCTACCTGCTGTCGAGCTGGCTGCCGACGCTGCTGCGCGGCACCGGGCATTCGCTGCGCACGGCGGCGCTGGTGACCACCATGTTCCAGGTCGGCGGCACCGTGGGCGCCATCGCGCTGGGCTGGCTGATGGACCGGATCAATCCGCACTACGTGCTGGCCTCCAGCTATTCGCTGGCAGCGGTGTGCATCGCGGCGGTGGGCAGTGTTGCGTCCGAACCGGTTGCGGCGGGGTTTGCGGTGTTCCTGGCGGGGTTCTGTATTTCCGGGTCGCAGGTGGGGGCCAATGCGTTGTCGGCCAGCTTCTATCCGACCGATTGCCGTGCCACCGGCGTGAGCTGGGCCAACGGGGTGGGGCGCATCGGCTCCGTGCTCGGGTCCGTGGGTGGTGCGACGATGCTGTCGATGGGGCTGGGGATGCCGGCGCTGTTCGTGCTGGTCGGGGTGCCGGCGTTGATTGCGGGGGTGTCGATGCTCTCGCTGGGGGTGGTCAGGCGGGAACGGGTGGCGGAGCGGCTGGCGGTTTGAAATGCAACCGAAGCGGTATGCCTGCCGCTCGGCTTTCTCCCCTCTCCCGCTCGCGGGAGAGGGAGCACGCAATCAGCTCGGCGTCGGTCGTGATCGCCGCGCCATCTCATTCCACGTCAATCACCCGCCCCGGACAAAGGATCCCGTTCGGGTCCATTGACCGTTTCAGCAACCGCATCAACCCCAGCGCCTCGGGCGTGCGCGAATGCCCGAGGAATGGCTTCTTGTGCGTGCCGATGCCATGCTCGGCGGAAATGCTGCCGTCGAACTCGCGCACCTTGGGGTAGAGCACCTCGCTGATTTCATGCTCGGGAAAGTCCTTGGCCGTCGCGCCAGGCAGATAGACACTGACATGCAGGTTGCTGTCGCCCACATGCCCGAAGTTGACCAGCTCCGCATGCGGCCAGCGCGCCAGCACCGCCGCGCGCAGGCTCTCGGCGAAGCGGCCGATCTGGCCGATCGGCAGGCTGACGTCGTAGGCGGCATTGGGCGCCCACATCACCGGAAACTCGGCGACCGCGTCGCGCAGTTTCCAGAAGCTCTCGGCTTCCTTCTCGCTGGATGCCACTGCGGCGTCGGTAATCAGGCCGGATTCCATCGCCGTTTCCAGCATCAATTCGAAGGCCGCGCCGTCCTGTTCGGCGTCATTGCCCTGCAGGTCGACCAGCACATAGAAGGGTGAGCCGGCCGGCAGCGGGGCGCGCACGCCTGGTACGCGCGTGGTCACCAGTTCATAGAAATCGGCCCACATCGCCTCGAAGGCCGAGACGCGGCCGGACAAACGGCGCTGCGCATGGCGCAGCAGCGCGACCACGTCTTCATAGCTGCGCAGCGCGCACAGGGCGGTCTGCGTGCAGCCCGGCAGTGGTGCCAGACGCAGCACGGCCCGCGTAATCACGCCGAGCGTGCCTTCGCTGCCGATAAAGAGCTGGCGCAGATCGTAGCCGGCATTGTTCTTCTGCATCTTGTTGAGCGAGCTGACCACGGTGCCGTCGGCCAGCACCGCTTCCAGCCCGAGCACCTGATCGCGCATCATGCCGTAGCGGATCACGCGGTTGCCGCCCGCGTTGGTGGCGATATTGCCGCCGATCTGGCAGCTGCCGCGCGCACCCAGGTCCACCGGAAAGAGCCAGTCCGCCGCGCGCGCGGCATCCTGCGCGGCCTGCAGCGTGGTGCCGGCCAGTACGGTCATGGTGCCGGCCTGCGCGTCGATCTCTTCCACGCCGCGCATGCGCTCGAGCGACAGAACCAGTTCACCGCCGGCGGGCGTGGCGGCGCCCGCCAGGCCAGTCAGCCCACCCTGCGGTACCACCGGCTGCCGGTGGCGATTGCAGATGGCCAGCACCGCCGACACCTCGGCCGTGCTGCGCGGCCGTGCCACCGCGAGCGGCGGCTGCGGATCCAGCGGTGCGTACCAGTCCTTGCGGAAGCGGGTTTCGATGGCATCGCCAGCTTGCAGGCCGGCGGGATCGAGTACGCCGGCCAGTTCGGCCAGCAGGGCGGAGGGGTCTTGCACGGGTGCCATCGGGGTCTTTCCGGTTAAGGGAGTCGGTGGAGCGAGGGAGAGCGGGGAGCGCGCCTATGCGCAGCGAAGAATGCTAGGCAAGGCCGTGCACGGTGATAAGAGCCAATCGGCGCCGGCGCGGTGGCACCACCGCGTGCCATCCTGCCTCGTCACGCACCGCTCCATGCTTCGTGGTTGATGCGCGCGCTGAATTCACGCGGGGGCTGGCGCGTGCGCGCCAGGTGCTCCATGGCCGGCTCGATGACTTCGGCCAGCTTGTTGAAAGCGGGGCCGATGTCGTCCTCCGGCACGCAGGCGTAGCCCAGCAGCAGCCCCTGCCGCGCCCGCTGCTCGTCGCTGTAGTAGCGCGACAGCGGCCGTGCCGACAGGCCCTGCGTACGCGCCGCCATGCTGATGCCGAGATCGTCGGCGCCCGGCGGCAGGTGCATCACCAGGTGCAGCCCGGCCTCATGCGTGGAGGTGGGCCAGTCCTGGCCGAAGCGCCTGGCGATGGCCTCGCGCAGCAGTCCCTGGCGCTGCGCATAACGCTGGCGCATGCGGCGCAGGTGCGTGGCGTAGTGGCCTTCCTCGATAAAGTCCGCCAGCACCGCCTGCTGCATCAGCTGTCCCTCGCGGAACAGTTCCGACAGGCCCGTGGCGAAATGCGGAGCCAGCGGCTTGGGCAGCACCATGAAGCCCATGCGCAGTCCGGGAAAGAGCGTCTTGGAGAAGGTGCCCATGTAGATCACCCGGTCGTGCTCGTCCAGGCCTTGCAGCGAAGCCAGCGGCCGCCCCTCGAAGCGGAACTCGCTGTCGTAGTCGTCCTCGACGATCCAGGCGCCGCGCTGCCGCGCGTACTCAAGCAGCATGCGCCGCCGCGTCAGGCTCATCACGGTGCCAAGCGGGTACTGATGCGAGGGCGTCGCAAAGATAAAGCGGGGCGGGTCCTGCAGCGTGGCGGCGTCGGGCGCGATGCCTTCGTCATCCACCTGCACGGGAATCACATCGACGCCCGCATTGGTCAGCAGGCTGCGCGTGCCCCAATAGCCGGGATCCTCCATCCATGCCTTGTCGCCCGGATCGGCCAGCAGGCGCGCGATCAGGTCGATGGCCTGGTGGATGCCGGTGGTCAGGATGATCTGCTCGGGCTCGCAGCGCACCGCGCGCGCCAGCCGCAGGTGCTCGGCCAGCACGCGCCGCAGCGGCATATAGCCGCCGTGGTGGGCGTAGGTCAGCAACTCCGGGCGCGGATTGCGCCAGTGCTTGTTCAGCAGCCGCGCCCAGGTCGCGTGCGGGAACAGCGAGACATCGGGCACGCCCGCCATGAAGGCGCCCCATTGCCGGTCCGATGCACCGGCGTTGGACACAAGATGCATCCCGCGCCGCGACAGATCGAAACGGTTTGAGTTTTGCTGCACTGCGGGCACAGGCGTGGTGCCAATCCGGGCACCAGGCTTGTGCAATGCACTATGGTCGGGAAAAGTCTGCGAGACAAAGGTGCCACGTCCCGTCGATGCCGTGACGTAGCCTTCCGCCAGCAACTGCTCATACGCGTACAAAACGGTATTGCGGGAAACCCCTATCTCCGTCGCCAGCAGCCGCGATGCGGGCAGCTTGCTGCCCGCGGAGATAGAGCCAGCAAGGATTTCCTGGCGAATCAGCTCATACAGCTGGCGGTTCATATGTGTCCCGTTGCGCTCCGCCTGCGCCCCCGCCGGACGCTCCAGCCGCTGCAGCAACAACTCGGACAGAATCGTTTCCTTCAAAGTGGCTCCAGCAAATATCGTGAATATGGACCTATGTATGGTACCAACGATCGTTTAATTTTCCATCCGTGGCCGGCGTCATCGCGAAGTTATTGTCGGTGGCGCCCGATGCGTCGGCATCGCGTCCCCTTCATGCGTCCCTTCATGCGCCCCCTATGCGCCCACGTTCGCCAGGAGCTTTCATGTCAGGTCCCGATTCCTTCACGGCCAGCCCGTCCTCCGACGCGGTGGCGCTACCCACCACCGCCGAGCTCTCGCAAGCCGTGCGCGACCTCCTGCCCTATATGGTCGAGACGCTGTCCGGCTTCGTGGCGGCCAGAAGCCCGTCTGGCGAAGAGCAGCCGGCGGCCGACTTCATCGAAGGCGCGCTGGCCGAGCTGGGCCTGGCTTGCGAGCACATCGCGCTGCGCACCGAGGACATCCGCCACCTGCCGATGTATTCGCCGGCGTGCTGCCCGGATGGCGGCCGCTACAACCTGCTGGCGACGCATCGGCCCAGCCGCAAGGGCGGCCGCTCCGTGCTGTTCAATGGCCATCTCGACGTGGTCCCGACCGGTCCGGAATCGATGTGGAGCCAGTCGCCGTTCGCGCCGGTGGTGAAGGACGGCTGGCTCTACGGCCGCGGCGCCGGTGATATGAAAGGCGGCATCGTGTGCGCGCTGGCCGCGTTCAAGGCGCTTGCCAGCCTGGGCCTGCAGCCGGCCGGGGCGGTGGGCTTCAATGCGGTGCTGGAAGAAGAGAACACCGGCAACGGCGCGCTTGCCACGGTGGCGGCGCTGCGCGGCGCGGTCGGTGCCGGCAAGCTGGCGTCCTTCGACACCGTGATCATTCCAGAGCCGCTGGGCGAGAGCCTGATGAGCGCGCAGGTCGGCGTGTTCTGGATGTTCATCGACCTGACCGGCAAGCCGGCGCACGCGGCCTACATGACCAGCGGCGTCAACCCGGTCGAGGCCGGCATCGCGGTGATGGAAGACCTGCGCCAGCTCGAAGCGGAATGGAACCGTCCGGAACGCCGGCCGGCGGCATACCGGGACCACGCGCACCCGATCAACTTCAATCTCGGCCAGATCCAGGGCGGCGAGTGGAACTCGTCGGTGCCGTGCACCTGCATGCTGGGCGTGCGCATCGGCTTCTTCCCCAACATGGATATCGACGAGGCCAAGGCCACGGTGGAAGCGCGCATCCGCGCGACCGTCGAGCGCCTGGCCAGCAATCTCGAACTGCGCATCCGCTATGAGGGCTTTCACGCCCCCGGCTGCGAATTCGATCTCGACGTGCCCAGCATGCAGGCGCTGGGCGAAGCGCACCGCAAGGTCAACGGCACGCCGATCCGCCGCGAGGCGACCACGGCGACCACCGATGCCCGGCATTTCCGCATCGGCCTGGAAACGCCGGTGACCTGCTACGGGCCCGAGGCCCGCAATATCCACGGCATCGACGAGTCGGTGTCGCTGGACAGCATGGTGCGAGTGACCACGACGCTGGCCCAGTTCCTGGTGGACTGGTGCGGCGTGGAACCGGCCGGCGACGCGGCCTGAAGAAGCCGCGCGCAAGCACAACCGGCGCTGCCATCCCGAAGCCATCAACAAAACGAGCCAAACTGAGGAACTGCCCGATGAACCGATTCACGATGCGACTGACCAAGAGTGTGCTGTCGATGGCCCTTGCCGCCACCGGCCTCTCGCTGCTGCCGCTGGCATTGCCGGCCGGCAATGCCATGGCCCAGACCAAGGGCGGCACGCTGTCCGGTATCGTCCAGCCCGAGCCGCCGATCCTGGTGAGCGCGATGAACTCGCAGGCGCCGACCCAGTATGTCGCCGGCAAGATCTACCAGGGCCTGCTGACCTACAGCCCCGACCTGAAGCCGCAGCCGGAACTGGCCAAGTCGTGGACCATTTCGCCGGATGGCCTGACCTATACCTTCGAGTTGCAGAAGGGCGTGAAGTGGCATGACGGCAAGCCGTTCACCTCCGCCGACGTGGTTTTCTCGATCGACAAGATGCTGCGCGACGTGCACGTGCGCACGCGCGCGGTCATCAACAAGTACATGGCGTCGATCCGTGCGGTCAACGACAGCACCGTCGAGATCAAGCTGAAGGAGCCGTTCCCGCCGTTTATCTCGATGTTCGAGACCGGCACCATGCCGATGATGCCCAAGCATATCTACGACGGCACCGACTACCGCAATAACCCGGCCAACCAGAAGCCGGTCGGCACCGGCCCCTTCATGTTCAAGGAGTGGAAGAAGGGCGCCTATATCAAGCTGGCGAAGAACCCCAACTACTGGAAGGCGGGCAAGCCTTACCTGGATGAGCTGGTGTTCTACGTGATCCCGGATTCCGCCTCGCGTGCGGTCGCCTTCGAGAAGGGCGACGTGCAGGTGCTGCGCGGCGGCGATGTCGACAATGTCGACGTCAAGCGCCTGCGCGCGCTGCCCAACGTGGAATACACCACCAAGGGCTGGGAAATGTTCTCGCCGATGGCCAGCATGCTGCTCAACGAGCGCAAGCCGCCGTTCGACAACGTCAAGGTGCGCCAGGCGGTGATGCACGTGCTCAACCGCAAGATGATCGTCAACAACATCTTCTTCGGCATGGGCAAGCCGGCGGTCAGCCCGTTCTCGTCGACCACGCTGTTCTTCGACAAGAACATGCCCGAGTACGACTTCAACCTGAAGAAGGCGCGCGAACTGGTCAAGGCGTCGGGCGTCGACGTGGGCAAGTATCCGGTCAAGATCCTGTCGACCTCGTACGGCGCCAACTGGGACCGCCTGGACGAATACGTCAAGCAGATGCTCGAGCAGCTCGGCTTCAAGGTCAGCATCGAGTCGGCCGATGCCGGAACCTGGTCGGCGCGCCTCAGCAACTGGGAGTTCGACCTGACCACGACTTACACGTACCAGTATGGAGATCCCGCGCTGGGCGTGGAGCGGCTCTACGTGACGCGCAATATCGTCAAGGGCACACCGTTCGCCAACGTGCAGGGCTACAGCAACCCGAAGGCCGACGAGCTTTGGGCCAAGGCCGGTTCGACCATGGACACCGCGGAGCGCCAGAAGCTGTACAGCGAGTTGCAGAAGATCCTGGTGACCGACGTGGCCAACGCCAACCTGTTCGAGGTGGAGTTCCCCACGCTGTACCGCAAGCACGTCAAGAACCTCGTGACCACCGCCATCGGCCTGAACGAGTCCTTCGACAACGTCTCGATCGAGAAGAACTGAGCGAGACCGGAGCCACTGCCCGCGCCTGAGCCGGCGCGGGCAGGCAGCCCTGAAGCCTGAAATCCGCTGCCATCGCCGCCGCCCCGCATCGGGAACGGCGAGGGCCAGCCGCATCCCAGTGCCGTGGTGGCCAGCCCGGCCGCCAGCGTGGAGCAAGCCGTGAACTTTCTATCCTTTCTTGGCGCCCGTCTCGGAAAGGCCGTCGTGGTCGTCCTTGGCGTGGTCGTCATCAACTTCTTCCTGATCCGGATGGCGCCGGGCGACCCGGCCACCGTGATGGCGGGCGAAGCCGGTGCAGGCGACGCCGCCTTCGTTAACCAGCTGCGCGAGCAGTTCGGGCTCGACAAGCCGGTGATGACCCAGCTCGGCATCTATCTCAAGGGCGTGGCGCAGCTTGACCTGGGCTACTCCTACCGCAACCACCTGCCGGTGCTGGACCTCATCCTCGACCGGCTGCCCGCGACCTTCCTGCTGATGAGCGGCGCCTTCCTCTTTTCCATCGTGCTGGGCGTGCTGCTCGGCGTGATCGCGGCGCGCACCCGCTACGAAAACCGCCGCCGCTGGATCGACAGCGCGGTGATGTCATGCGCACTGCTGCTGTATGCGACGCCGCTGTTCTGGCTGTCGCTGATGGCCATCATCCTGTTCTCGGTGGTGCTCGGCTGGCTGCCCGCCTTCGGCATGGAGACCATCGGCGCCGGCTACACCGGCCTGGCCCGCGTCAAGGACGTGGCGCTGCACATGATCCTGCCGACGGTGTCGCTGGGCTGCTTCTTCATGGCCGTGTACGTGCGCCTGACGCGCGCTTCCATGCTGGAGGTGATGGGCATGGACTATGTCAAGACCGCGCGAGCCAAGGGCGTTCCCGCCGGCCGCGTGATCCGCGTGCATGTGCTGCGCAACGCGCTGCTGCCGGTGATCACCTTTGCCGGCATCCAGCTTGGACAGATGGCCGGCGGCGCGGTGCTGACCGAAACCGTGTTCTCGTGGCCGGGCATCGGCCGGCTGATGTTCGATGCGCTGCTGCAGCGCGACTACCAGCTGCTGCTCGGCATCTTCTTCGTGACCTCGGCGCTGGTGGTGTTCTTCAACCTGGTGACCGATGTGATCTATCGCTTTATCGACCCGCGCATCGCCGCGGGCGGCAAGGGAGCCACCGCATGAAAGCCTTCCTGCAACGTTATTGCCGCAACTATGGCGCGGTGATCGGCCTGCTGGTGCTGTTGGGAGTGCTGGCACTTGCCGTGCTTGCGCCGATCTTCTATGAAGAGTCGCCCTGGCTGATGGTGGCCGAGCCGCTGGTGCAGCCGTTCACCGACCCGGCGCTTCCCTTCGGCACCGACATGCTTGGCCGCGACATCACCGCCGGCATGCTGTACGGCGCGCGGGTCTCGCTGCTGGTGGGCGTGATCTCCACCGCGGTGGCGCTTGCCGTCGGCATCGCCGTGGGTTCGGTGGCAGGCTATTGCGGCGGCCGTGTCGACGATGCGCTGATGCGCATTACCGAGTTCTTCCAGACCATTCCGCAGCTGGCGATGGCAGTCGTGATCGTGGCGATCTTCAATCCGTCGATCTATTCCATCGTCGCCGCGATCTCGGTGGTGTCGTGGCCGCCCGTGGCGCGCCTGGTGCGCGGCGAGTTCCTGTCGCTCAAGCAGCGCGAGTTCGTGCAGGCCGCGGTGGTGATCGGGCAAAAGCCGGTGCGCATCATCGCCACGCAGATCCTGCCCAATGCCATGTCGCCGATCATCGTGTCGGCCTCGTTCATGGTTGCCACGGCGATCCTGACCGAATCGGCGCTGGCCTTCCTGGGGCTGGGCGATCGCAACATGATGAGCTGGGGCTTCATGATCGGCGCGGCGCGCACCATGATCCGCGAAGCGTGGTGGATGAGCGTGTGGCCCGGCGTGGCGATCCTGCTGACGGTGCTGTCGATCAACCTGATCGGCGAGGGCCTGAACGACGCCATGAACCCCCAGCTGCGCCGCCGCGGCGAGTGAGCGCCCGCCTGGACTAGCAAAGGACAAAGTGATGAAGACCAGCGACCAAGCGCCCCTGCTGTCGATCCGCGATCTCTCGATCGCGCTGCCGGCGGGCGGCGACCGGCCCTACGCGGTGCGTGATATCT
The DNA here is from genome assembly GCF_038900635.1 of Cupriavidus oxalaticus. Lineage (GTDB taxonomy): Bacteria > Pseudomonadota > Gammaproteobacteria > Burkholderiales > Burkholderiaceae > Cupriavidus > Cupriavidus oxalaticus_B. The sequence continues at coordinate 217,830 of NZ_JAYMRX010000008.1, forward strand.
CCTATGACCTGCATGCCGGCGAGATTCTTTGCATCGTCGGCGAATCGGGATCCGGCAAGTCGATGAGCGCCAATGCCATCATGGGCCTGCTGCCGACCTACTTGAAGCCAGAGGAAGGCCAGATCCTGTTCAAGGGCCGCGACCTGCTGACGCAGGACGAAGCCACGCTGCTCGGCATGCGCGGCAAGGACATGGCCATGGTGTTCCAGGAGCCGCTGTCGGCGCTGAACCCGGTGATGACCGTGGGCGACCAGATCGCCGAGGTCATGCGCGTGCACAACGCCTGTCCGGGCGAGGCGCGTACGCGCCGCGTGCTCGAATTGCTGGAGTTTGTCGGCCTGCCCGATCCGGCCACGCTGATGCATGCCTATCCGTTCCGCCTGTCCGGCGGCCAGCGCCAGCGCGTGGTGATCGCCATGGCGCTCGCGCTCGAACCGGCGCTGCTGATCGCCGACGAGCCGACCACCGCGCTCGACGTCACCACGCAGGCGCAGATCCTCGACCTGATCCGCCGCATCCAGGCCGAGAAGGGCATGGGCGTGATGTTCGTGACCCATGACTTCGGCGTGGTCGCCGAGATTGCGGACCGCGTGGCGGTGATGGAAAAGGGCGTATTGGTGGAGATGGGCAGTGCCGATCAGGTGTTGAACCGCCCGCAGCATGCCTATACCAAGCGCCTGATCGGCGCGGTGCCTCATGGCCGTGCATGCGAGCGCGGACGCAACGAGGCCGAGACCGTGCTGGAAGTGCGCGACCTAAGCAAGACCTATGTGACCGGAGGCGGCCTCTTCACCAAAAAGCGGGTTGTGCATGCGGTCGATGGCGTCAGCTTCACGGTGCGCCGCGGCGAAACGCTGGGCATCGTCGGCGAATCCGGCTCGGGCAAGTCGACTATCGGCAAATGCCTGCTGCGCTTGACGGAAATCGATGGCGGTGCGCTGCTGTTCGACGGCCAGGATATCGCCCGGCTGTCCGAGCGCCAGTTCCGCCCGCTGCGCCGCGACGTGCAGATGATCTTCCAGGATCCATTTGCCTCGCTCAACCCACGCCATACCGTCGGGCGCATCATCACCGACGGCCCGGTCGCCAACGGCGTGCCGCTGGCGGCCGCGCAGGCGCGCGCGCGTGAGCTGCTACAGCTGGTGGGGCTGGAGGCCTCGGCGTTCGACCGCTATCCCAACCAGTTTTCCGGCGGGCAGCGCCAGCGCATCGGCATCGCGCGCGCACTGGCGCTCGAACCGAAGCTGCTGGTGGCCGACGAGTCGGTCTCGGCGCTCGATGTCTCGGTGCAGGCGCAGGTGCTGGAGCTGCTGGCCGACCTGCAGAAGCGCCTGAACATCGGGCTGATCTTCATTACCCATGACCTGCGCGTCGCCGCGCAGATCTGCCACCACGTGATCGTGATGCACAAGGGCCGCGTGGTCGAGTCCGGCCCGCCGGGGCAGATCTTCGACGCCCCGCAGCATGCCTATACCCAGCGCCTGATCGGCGCGATTCCCGGCAAGGAATGGGATCCCACATTGATCCGCGCCGCCGCCTGAGGGGCGCGGGCACCAACCACGTCGCAACCGCAAAGACAACTGGAGAGAAGTGATGAAGAACGCCGAACTGGTTCGCCGCAAGGACGCCGCCACCCCGCGCGGCGTGGGCGTGATGTGCAATTTCTACGCCGAGCGCGCGCTGAATTCGGAGATCTGGGATGTCGAAGGCAAGCGCTATATCGACTTCGCCGCAGGCATCGCCGTGCTCAACACGGGCCACCGCCATCCGCGCCTGGTCGAGGCCGTCGAGCAGCAGCTGGGGCGCTTCACCCATACCGCCTACCAGATCGTGCCATACGCCAGCTATATCGAGCTGGCCGAGAAGATCAACCGCCGCGCGCCGGGCCGCTCCGCCAAGAAGACCGCCTTCTTCACCACCGGCGCCGAGGCGGTGGAAAACGCCATCAAGATCGCCCGCGCCGCCACCGGCCGGCCCGGCGTGATCGCCTTCTCCGGCGGCTTCCACGGCCGCACCATGATGGGCATGGCGCTGACCGGGAAGGTCGCGCCGTACAAGATCGGCTTCGGGCCGTTCCCGGGCGAGGTCTACCACGCGCCGTATCCGTGCGCGCTGCACGGCGTCAGCACCGAGGACTCGCTCAAGGCGCTGCAGTACCTGTTCAAGGCGGACATCGATCCCAAGCGCGTGGCTGCCATCATCTTCGAGCCCGTGCAGGGCGAGGGCGGCTTCAACGTGGCGCCGGCGGAGTTCGTGCGCGCGCTGCGCGCCGCCTGCGACGAGCACGGCATCCTGCTGATCGCCGATGAAGTGCAGACCGGCTTCGGCCGCACCGGCAAGCTGTTTGCGATGGAGCACTACGACGTGGCGCCTGACCTGACCACCATGGCCAAGAGCCTGGCCGGCGGCATGCCGCTGTCGGCAGTGTGCGGCCGCGCCGAAGTGATGGACGCTCCGGCGCCCGGCGGGCTGGGCGGCACGTATGCCGGCAACCCGCTGGCTGTGGCGTCGGCGCTGGCGGTGCTGGACGTGCTCGAAAGCGAAAAGCTGATCGAACGCGGCGCCGAACTGGGCCAGCGACTGATGACGCGCCTGGAAAGCCTGCGCCCGCGCGTGCCGCAGATCGCCGAAGTGCGCGGCGTCGGCGCGATGGTGGCGGTGGAATTCCGCCAGGCCGACGGCAGCCCGGATCCGGACTTTACGCGCACGGTGCAGAACCGAGCGCTGGAGAAGGGCCTGCTGCTGCTGTCGTGCGGCGTGTACGGCAACGTCATCCGCTTCCTGTTCCCGCTGACGATCCAGGACGCGGTGATGAACGAGGGCCTGGACATCCTGGCCGAGGCACTGACGCGCTGACCTGTCCATTTCCATCAATACCAACGAGACTACCCATGCAACTCAAGGACTCCGGCCTGCTGCGTGCGCAGGCCTATATCGCTGGCAGCTGGCAAGCTGCGGACAGCGGCGCCACCTTCGCCGTTACCGATCCCGCCAGCGGCGCGCTGATCGGAACCGTGCCCAGCATGGGCGCGGCCGAAGCTCGCCGCGCTATCGACGCCGCGCAGGCAGCACAGGCTGGCTGGCGCCGCAAGACCGCGCGCGAGCGCGCCACGGTGCTGCGCGCCTGGTACGAGCTGATGCTGGCGCATGCCGACGACCTCGCGCTGCTGATGACCACCGAGCAAGGCAAGCCGCTGGCCGAAGCGAAGGGAGAAGTCGTCTATGCCGCCTCCTTCCTCGAATGGTTCGCCGAGGAAGCCAAGCGCGTCAGCGGCGACGTGCTGGCCACGCCCGCCAGCGACAAGCGCCTGGTGGTGGTCAAGGAGCCGGTCGGCGTGTGCGCGGCGATCACCCCGTGGAACTTCCCGCTCGCGATGATTACCCGCAAGGCCGGCCCGGCGCTGGCTGCGGGCTGCGCCATGGTGCTCAAGCCGGCCGAGGACACGCCGCTGTCGGCGCTGGCGCTGGCCGTGCTGGCCGAGCGCGCAGGGCTGCCGGCGGGCCTGTTCAGCGTGATCACGGGCGACGCCATCGCCATCGGCGGCGAACTGACCGCCAATCCGGTGGTGCGCAAGCTGAGCTTTACCGGCTCGACCGAGGTGGGCCGCATCCTGATGCGGCAGTCCGCCGACACCATCAAGAAGCTGTCGCTGGAACTCGGCGGCAACGCGCCCTTTATCGTATTCGACGACGCCGACCTCGATGCGGCGGTGGAGGGCGCTATCGCCTCCAAGTACCGCAATGCAGGGCAAACCTGCGTTTGCGCCAACCGGCTCTATGTCCACGACAAGGTCTATGACGCTTTCGCCGAAAAGCTGGTGGCGGCAGTGGCAAAGCTGAAGGTCGGCCACGGCGTCGAGCCGGGCGTGCTGCAGGGCCCGCTGATCAACGAGGAGGCGGTGGCCAAGGTGGAATCGCATATCGCCGACGCGCTCGGCAAGGGTGCGCGCCTGCTGACCGGCGGCAAGCGCCATGCGCTGGGCGGTACCTTCTTCGAGCCGACCGTGCTGGCCAACGTGACGCCCGCGATGCGCGTCGCGAGGGAGGAAACTTTCGGCCCGCTGGCGCCGTTGTTCCGCTTCTCGACCGACGAGGAAGCGGTCGCGATGGCCAACGATACCGAATTCGGACTGGCCTCCTATTTCTTCAGCCGCGATATCGGCCGCGTCTGGCGCGTGGCCGAGGCGCTGGAATATGGCATGGTCGGCATCAATACCGGCCTGATCTCCAACGAGGTGGCGCCGTTCGGCGGCGTCAAGCAGTCGGGCCTGGGCCGCGAGGGCTCGAAGTACGGCCTCGACGAATACCTGGAGATCAAATACCTGTGCATGGGCGGGGTGGACCGGTGAGCGCGCCGCAGGACCGGCCCAAGGCCGTCGGCACCGTGCAGGTCGACAACGAGTGCGTGGTCGTGACCGAGTGGCGCTTCGCGCCTGGCGCCGAGACCGGCCAGCATCGCCACGGCTACGACTACGTGGTGGTGCCGATGACTACTGGCGCGCTGCGCCTGCAGACGCCGGCGGGTGAGGTCACCAGCCAGCTGGTCGCCGGCCAGGCCTACTACCGCCCGGCGGGCGTCGAGCACAACGTCATCAATGCCCACGAAGGCGAATGCGTGTTCGTGGAAATCGAGATCAAGCCGGCGGCCGGTTCCGCGGGCGGAGGAAGTCGCGAATGAGCGCTACTAGCCAAGCCAATTCCACCCTGCGCGAGCGCAGTGGCGGGCAGATCCTTGTCGAGCAGCTGCGCATCCAGGGCGTGCGGCGCGTGTTCCTGGTGCCGGGCGAAAGCTACCTGCCCTGCATCGATGCGCTATACGACCACCAGGACGCGATCACGCCGATCGTCTGCCGGCAGGAAAGCGGCGCCGGCTACATGGCCGAAGCCCACGGCAAGCTGACCGGCGAGCCCGGCGTTTGCTTCGTCACGCGCGGCCCAGGCGCGACCAATGCCAGCATCGCCGTGCATACCGCGTTCCAGGACTCCACGCCGATGATCCTGTTCGTGGGCCAGGTCGGCAACGACTTCTACGAGCGCGAAGCCTTCCAGGAAATCGACTACCGCCGCATGTTCGGCCAGATGGCCAAGTGGGTCGCGCAGATCGACCGCACCGACCGCATCCCCGAGTTCATCGCGCGCGCCTTCGCGGTGGCCACCAGCGGCCGGCCCGGCCCGGTGGTGCTGGCGTTGCCTGAAGACACGTTGTGGGGCAAGGCCACCGTGGCCGACATGCCGCGCTACGTGCGCAGCCACGCCGCGCCCGCGCCGCACGCGCTGGCGTCGCTGGCCGCCATGCTGGAACAGGCCGAGCGCCCGTTCCTGATGATCGGCGGCTCCGGCTGGACCCCGGAGGCGATGCGGCAGATGGAAGGCTTCGCCGAACGCTTCGGCTTGCCGGTGGGGCTGGCGTGGCGCCGGCTGGAGTGCTTCGACAACCACCATCCCAACTATGCCGGCCATGTCGGCTGGGGCATGGGCGAGGCGTTGCGCGTGCGCATCCGCGAGTCGGACCTGCTGATCGCCGTCGGCACCCGCATGGGCGAGGCCACCACCGAGGGCTATACCGTGGTGGAAAGCCCGCTGCCGCGCCAGCGGCTGGTGCATGTGTATCCCGATCCGGAGGAGCTGGGCCGCGTGTTCCGCGCGGAGGTGCCTGTCGTTGCCGACGTCGTCTCGTTCGCGGCCGCGGTGGACGGCCTGCGCCCGGCGCGCGAACACAACCGCGCGGCCCTGGTTGAGCGCGCGCGGCATGATTACCTCGACAGCCAGAAGGCTCTGCCTGCTCCAGGTCCGCTGAACCTGAACCAGGCCGCCTGCCTAGTGCGCGAGCGCCTGCCCGAGGATGCCTGCATCACCGTCGGCGCCGGCAACTACGCGGTTTTTCCGCACACCTATTATCGCTACAAGGGCGTGGGCACCAGCCTGGCGCCCACGGTGGGATCGATGGGCTACGGGCTGCCGGCGGCGATCTCCGCCAAGCTGGAGCACCCGGACCGCACCGTGGTCTGCTATGCGGGCGACGGCTGCTTCCAGATGAACCTGCAGGAGCTGGGCGTGGCCATGCAATACCGCCTCGGCATCGTGGTGCTGGTGTTCAACAACGGCATCTGGGGCACCATCCGCGCCCACCAGGAACGCGAATTCCCGGGCCGGACCATCGCGCTGGGCTTCGAGAACCCGGAATTCGCCGAGCTGGCGCGCGCCTACCGTGGCTATGGCGAGGTGGTGGCCAGCGACGCCGAATTCGGCCCCGCACTGGACCGCGCGCTCGACTTTGCCAGCACGCACAGCATGCCTGCGCTGCTGGAGCTGCGCTACGACCCCGATGGCATCGCGCCCGGCATGACCCTGTCCGGCATCCGCGCGGCGGCACTGGCGCGCCAGGCGGCAGGCTGAGCCGGCGCTTCCTATCACAACCCATCTACACCATGCGTGCCTTCTTCTCGGATGATCAGTTGCTGCACGAGCCCCGCCAGTTCATGCGCGCGGGGCGGTTGTGCGCGCCGACCGACGTGCCGGCCCGCGCGGCGGCACTGCAGCGCGCGCTGGCCGCGCGCGGCATCGAACTGGCGGCGCCGCCCGATTGCGGGCGCGCGCCGCTGGAGGCGGTGCACAGTCCGGCCTATCTCGACTTCCTCGCCAGCGCCTACGCGCGCTGGCAGGAACTGGCGCGCCCCGGCTTCGAGCCCGGCATCGAGGTCCTGCCCAATCTCTCGCCGTATCACAACGGCAAGGTCGGCGAGCCGCGCCGTCCTGCGTGTCCCACCGATTCGGTGATTGCCCAGGCCGGCTACTACCTGGGCGACCTCAGCTGCCCGCTCGGGCCGGACAGCTGGCGCGCGATCCTGCGTGGCGCGCACAGCGCGGTGGCGGCGGCTCGCCATGTGTGCGAGCGGCAGGACGGCGCCGGCATGGCCTACGCGCTGTGCCGTCCCTCCGGCCACCACGCCCACAGCGACCGCGCGGCCGGTTTTTGCTATGTCAACAACTCCGCCATCGCGGCGCAGACGCTGCTGGCGCGCTTCGGCAAGGTCGCGGTGCTTGATGTCGACGCGCACCACGGCGACGGTACCCAGCAGATCTTCTATCACCGTTCCGATGTGATGACGATTTCGCTGCATGCCGATCCGGCCGACTACTACCCGTTCTACACCGGTTATGCGAACGAGCGCGGGTATGGCGCGGGCTATGGCTACAACCTCAACTTCCCGCTGCCGCACGGCAGCGGCGACGCCGAATTCCTGTCGGCGCTGGACGGCGCGCTGGACGCGCTGCGCGACTATCGTCCGCAGGCGGTGGTGCTGGCGCTGGGCTTCGATACCTACGAGAACGATCCAATCAGCGTCCTCAAGGTCAGCATGGACGGCTACCGCGGCATCGGCGAGCGCATCCATGCGCTGGGCCTGCCGACGGTGGTGGTGCAGGAGGGCGGCTACGAGGTCGATGCCATCGGCCGCGGGCTGGACGCATTTCTGGCGGGTTTCGCACCTGCGACCGCATCAGCCTGAGTGGCGCAATCACCAATACTGGGAGAACTGCAATGACTAGCAAGATCGCCATCAACGGCCAGCGCCTGTGGCAATCGCTGATGGAACTGGCGCAGATCGGTGCCACGCCCAAGGGCGGCAATGCGCGGCTGGCGCTGACCACGCTCGACGGCCAGGGCCGCGACCTGGTGTGCGGCTGGATGCGCGACGCGGGCCTGACCGTGACGGTGGACCGCGTCGGCAATATCTTCGGGTGCCGTGCCGGGCGCAACGATGCCCTGCCGCCGGTGATGACCGGCAGCCATATCGATACCCAGCCGACCGGCGGCAAGTTCGACGGCTGCTTCGGCGTGCTGGCCGGGCTGGAAGTCATGCGCACGCTCAATGACCACGGCGTGACCACCGAAGCGCCGCTCGAACTGGCCATCTGGACCAACGAGGAAGGCACGCGCTTCGTGCCGGTGATGATGGGCTCGGGGGTGTTCGCCGGCATCTTTCCGCTGCAGACCGCGCTGGACGCCACCGATACCGAAGGCAAGCGCGTCGCGGACGAACTGCAGGCGATCGGCTATGCCGGCACCGACGAGGTGGGCGGGCGGCCGGTGGGGGCGTATTTCGAGGCCCATATCGAGCAGGGCCCGGTGCTGGAGGCGGCGGACAACGTGATCGGCGTGGTCACCGGCTCGCTGGGCCTGCGCTGGTATGACGTCACCGTGACCGGCATGGAAGCCCACGCCGGCCCCACGCCGATGCCGCTGCGCCGCGATGCGCTCTATGGCGCGACCCACGTGATGCAGGAGGTGGTGCGCATCGCCCATGACTTCGCGCCGCACGGCCGCGGTACGGTGGGCGTGGTCAATCTCCACCCCGGGTCGCGCAACGTGATTCCCGGCGCGGTGAAATTCACGGTCGACCTGCGCCACGAAGATGCCGGCAAGCTGGCCGAGATGGATGCCCGCTTCCGCGCCGCGTGCGAGGCGCTGGCGCAGGGCAAGACCACCGGCGCCACCTTCGACGTGAAGGTCGAAGACGTGCAGTACTTCCCGCCGACCCCGTTCGCGCCGGAACTGGTCGACCACGTGCGCCGCGAAGCCGTCGCGCGCGGCTACAGCCAGCAGGACATCGTCACCGGCGCCGGCCACGATGCCGTCTACATGGCCAGCGTGACGCCGACCGCGATGATCTTCGTGCCCTGCAAGGACGGCATCAGCCACAACGAAGTGGAAGACGCCCGGCCCGAGCACCTGGAAGCGGGGGCCAACGTGCTGCTCGGTGCGATGGTCGCGCAGGCGGGCGCATGACCGCCGCGGCGCGGGGTATGCCCGACTGGTGGCGTGGCGGGCTGCTGTTCCTGTGCGTGGTGACGCTGTTCGCTACCGTGGATGCCACCGCCAAACACCTGGTCGGCCGTTATCCCGCGCCGTTTCTTAACGCGGTGCGCTACGGCGCGACGCTGGCGGTAGCCGTGGCTATGCTCGCCGGATCTGGCCAACTGCGCTTCTGGCGCACTCCGCACCGCGGCCTGCTGGTGCTGCGCGGGTTGATGCTGGCGGTGGTCGGCACCTGCTTCATGACCGCGCTGCTGTGGATGCCACTGGCGGAGGCCACCGCCATCTATTTCATGGCGCCGCTGATGGTGGTGGGCCTGTCGCCGTGGATGCTCCGTGAGAAGGTCGGCTTGCGCCAATGGCTGGCGGTAGGCGCGGGCTTCTGCGGCATGCTGCTGATCGTACGCCCCGGCGGCGCGGTGTCGTGGCTTGGCACCGTGCTGATGCTGGCCGCCACGCTGGCCTATGCCATGCTGCAACTGCTGACGCGGCGCATGGCGGGGCATGTCGATGCCCGCGTGCAATACGGATTTGCCGCGCTGATCTGCATGGTCGCCACCGGCGTGCCGGCGCCGTTCTTTCCGCCGCCGGTGTGGCCGGATCTGGCCGACTGGCTGGCGATCCTGGCCATGGGGCTGATGAGCGCGGCGGCGCAGGTCCTGCTGATCCTGGCCCTTCAGCGCGCCCCGGCTTCGCGGCTGGCACCCCTGAACTATTTTCATCTGCTGCTGGCACTGGTCTACAGCGCGCTGTGGTTCGGCCGCTGGCCCGACGCGCTGGCGCTGGCCGGCATCGCCCTGATCGTGCTGGCCGGGCTGACGCAGACGCTGCCGTCGCCCGCGGCGCTGTCAACCAATCGAGGAAGCTCATGAGCGAAACACGCGACCAGTCTTACTGGCAGGCCCGGGCGGCCGCACTGCGCCCGCAAAGCCGCGCCTATATCGGCGGCGAATGGACCGATGCCGCCAACGGCGCCACCTTCGACACCATCAACCCTGCCACCGGCGCCGTATTGGCCAAAGTGGCCGCATGCGGCGCGGCCGACATCGACCGCGCCGTCGCGGCGGCGCGCCAGGCCTTCGAGCAAGGCGTCTGGTCCGGCCTGGCGCCGCGCGAGCGCAAGGCGGTGCTGCTGCGCCTCGCCGCGCTGATCGAAACGCACCGCGAGGAACTGGCCCTGCTGGAAACGCTCGACATGGGCAAGCCCATCGGCGACACACTGGCCTACGACATTCCGGAAGCGGCGCGCACCTTCGCGTGGTATGCCGAGGCCATCGACAAGCTTTACGACGAGATCGCCCCCACCGGCGGCAACGTGCTCGCCACCATTACGCGCGAGCCGCTCGGCGTGGTGGCGGCCGTGGTGCCGTGGAACTATCCGCTGCTGATGGGCAGCTGGAAAGTGGCTCCGGCGCTGGCCGCGGGCAACAGCGTCATCCTCAAGCCGGCCGAACAGTCGCCATTGACCGCGCTGCGGCTGGCCAAACTGGCGGCCGAGGCCGGCATTCCACCTGGGGTGTTCAACGTCGTGCCCGGACTGGGTGCGCAGGCAGGGCAGGCACTCGGCCTGCATCCCGACGTGGATTGCATCGCCTTCACCGGCTCCACGGCCACGGGCAAGCGCTTCATGGAATATTCGGGCCAATCGAACCTGAAGCGTGTGTGGCTCGAATGCGGCGGCAAGTCACCGCATATCGTCTTCGATGACTGCCCCGACCTCGACCGCGCCGCGCAGGCAGCCGCCATCGGCATCTTCAACAACCAGGGCGAGATCTGCATCGCCGGCTCGCGCCTCTATGTCCAGCGTGCCATCTACGACGCCTTCATGGAGAAGCTGGAGGCCAATGCCCGTGCAATGCAGCCCGGCGACCCGCTCGACCCGGCCTCCGCCATGGGCGCCATCGTCGACGCGCGCCAGCTCGATCGCGTGATGTCTTACGTGGAAGGCGGGCAGCGCGAAGGCGCGCGGCTGCGCCTGGGCGGCGAGCGCGTCCGTACCGATACCGGTGGCTACTTCCTGCAGCCCACCATCTTTGAATGCCCCAGCCAGTCGCTCAGCATCGTGCGCGAAGAGATTTTTGGGCCAGTGCTGGCGGTGACCATGTTCGATACCGAGGATGAAGTCGTGCGCATGGCCAACGATTCGCCTTATGGCCTCGGTTCAGGGCTGTGGACTGCCAACCTGTCGCGCGCGCACCGCGTCTCGCGGCGGCTGCGAGCGGGGCTGGTGTGGGTCAACTGCTATATGGATGGCGATATCACCGTGCCGTTCGGCGGGGTCAAGCAGTCGGGATCGGGACGGGACAAGTCGTTGCATGCGCTGGACAAGTACACCGATTTGAAGACTACGTGGATCAGCCTCGGGTAAGCGCCCAGAGCGACTTGGTTGGAAAGGATGACGAATCCTGACGTTGCGCCGGTTGCCAGCCGTTTTGCCTTTCTCCCTGCTTATGGGAGGCGGGCAGGGCTGGCTGCGGCGTGGCAAGCATCGTGGCGTGTTGCTTCACGTGCTTCTCGTGGCTCTCGATCCCTAACGTAGACTTTCTTTTATGGCCTTCCGAGAGCCGGGGTTTGATAAGCGGATGGAATCGACGATCTTTTGAAGTGCCTCATTCTTCCTTTTTGCCACAGGCTTGCCAAATTCATTGACGACCATATCAACCGTTACGCCGTAGGTTTGCCCGAGAACAATCACAGAGCGGCAAATACCCCCGGCGGCGTGGAAGCCGGCTGAGTCGAAAATTCCGCAGCTAGCCTCTCCGGATATGGTCATCTGTGTCTCTGTTTCATGGATTGAGGCCATGCCTGTATCCATGGAACCACTTTTGATCCATTGGCCGTCGATTTTGAAGAATCCGTGACTCTCAGCAACTGATAATGTGTTTCCTTTTTTCAGGCATAGGAAAATTTCTGCTTCCTTTGGTCGTATTTTTATGTTTTCATAAATTTCGAAACATTCATTGTCATTCGTTTTCTTCGTCACCCATCCTTGAGGTAACTTAAATATAAAGATCTCCGCGCCCGTTCCGCCGTGTATGGTTGGGGGTTCCATCGGGGTTCCGGCGATGGTGAGTTGGATATTGGTGATAGATAGAGCTGCGATAATAAAATGTAAAGTGCAGATGCTATTCTTATTCTTCATGGCTTGTTTAGGGTGTTATTAAAAATTTGGAAAATCGCAGTGTATGATTGATTCGATCATGAAGCCCGGTTTTATCCCCGGCATTCACTTATGTCGATCGAATCTACCAAAATCAATGTCTGCCTCCATCATCGTAACCGTCTCAGGCAGACGCGGCAGATGTGTGCAGGAACCTAATGACCTGTGTGAGAAAATGCGTCCTGGCAAGGGATTATCTTTGCAGCACTTTGGGCAAACTGCTGCCGACACTTCACTGGTCGGTATATTGCTGTTCTCTCGTCCCACTGATAGGTAACTGAAGTACTTGCGAATCCGGGCGCTGGAGCATCTTCGGTCACAATGCTTCGCGGGCCAGCTCGTTGCCTGTCACCTATCACCGAGAAGGAATCCGCGAATGGTGCGTATAGGACGACGCACACTCTGCCGCTTTCCTCTTCTCTCACCAATAATCTGGTTACGTTCCGACTGGGCGTGTTGTCATAGACCCAATGATATGTGCCGGGGAATCGCTCGTCTCGACGATGGACGATGTTTTCATCGCCCAGATAGGAGGGGCCAAATTCATGCGCCAGCAAGATGTTGGTTGAGGGGAAGCATTTCCCAAGAATGCTTGCGCTCCAGGGATCGGCCTGAGGTGCCGCCACTGCGAAGCTCGCGAAGAGGAAAGCTGCCGTCAGGAATCCGCGACTAAGGGACTTGACGAACATAATCTACCTCCGCATGTGTGGTGTATGGGACTTGTGCAGGAGGGAATGTAAGGCAGAGTTCCGGATTAGCTGGCGGGGATAGCGGCGGATAGCTGAACTGAGCAGAGCCTGAAAGATTCGGATCGCAGCTTAGTACGTTCCATAAGTATTTCGCGAACTGCTGCCGGTTCGCATAGCCGGTCCCGCCACCGTTGATCAACCAAGAAATGAAACCAACCTCCGAAGGCGTTACCCCGAGATCGCATACTCGATTGATATTGCGCGTCCCGCGGAAAGTCTTCGTGACCCAATAGAAGCCGCTGGAGTCTGCCCTGTGCTGCGCGCTTTGCGCGACGATCTCCGGATCGTAGCGAGGGGCCCATCGCAGCAGCACTCCATTTGCGTCTATAGAGTGGTTCGAATTTACATTGATCCGCGGATCGGAATACGAAGGTTGGGTCTGATCTGCCAGGCCCTTGAATTCGCCATACTTCGGATAGTTGCCCGCCCATGTGAGTTGATGATAGCCCCGCCCGTGAAATGGCCCGTAGAGCTTTCCGGCACCATGCCCATCTTCGCTTGTTGAACGGAGAAGACCCGTCTCGATGTGAATCTGCGCTAGCGTGTGAACAATTCGTTCTGTGGACGGCCCCAAGTACTTCCGCAGAAATCTGGAGACAGGTCCAGCGTGTTGTGTGGCTCGGCTGAGGGCGGTCTGCCATTGCACGGAACCTGACAGACTTTGTCGAGGAATGCACTGCGCGAGTTCGTGTGGGCTCAGCCATGCGCACTTTCTATAGTGGTAAATAAACTGCAATGGATGGAAGTGCACGACGGAACGAGGCAGGCCAGTCTGCCGCCAGAACGCCAGCTTTTTTACGTGCGCTTCAAATTGTTGCCAAGCCTCGCTATCGGCTAGCGGTTGCCCCGCTGCGCGAATGCGCGAGAATCGAGTTGCCAGGTCTTCGGAATCCCATTCGGTGGGATGGGTCGCGGCCAGATGGCGCAGTCTTGTTCTGCCCTCGACGGATTGGTCCTGTGTCAGTGTGAGAATGCTAGGTTCGTCCACGAATGCATCGCTTGGACAACCCAGACTCCCCTCCGCGACATGCTTCCACCCATGCCAATATGGGAAATCCGCATCCGACAGTTTCCCGATGTTTGCCGCCGCGAGGTCAATATAGCCGATGGCGGTCTCGCCATACCGCACCAATTGCCAGTTCTCTCGCCGCTGAGTGACGTCCGCAGATAGAACACGACCAAAGCGCAGCCATTCGAAGCCCGCGCTTGGACAGTCCGGATACAGAGCACTGGACAGGCGGAAGATTTCGTGCTCATAGCCTTCCTGCACGACCGGCAAGCCAAACTGGACATAGCGGTCCTGTTGATCCTTCCTATAGGTTGTTGCTATGCGTTGTCCACGTTGCATCCGGACGGATACATAGAGTTCCTCGGTATTCTGTCCGGTATTCCCTTCAGTGAGAAGGAAAGACTGGTTGTTGCCCGCGAGGACGATGCGATGGGGCGCATCTCTTGCTGCGCGGGGATGCCGGGAAGCGAAGTGTTGCTGGGAAGGAATGACGAAGTGGGTGTCACCGAAAAAATCTGGTGAGGGCTCATAGTTGACCCTTGTACTGTCCCTCCAAAAGCCACCTTGCCCTGAGAATGCATCTGGAGTCGTGAAGATTTCGAAGTGGAATAGTCTGCAATCGTATGCGTGTCCAGTAAATCCCAGGATGTCGCGCCTCCAGATTTTCGCCTGAGGTGAGTCAGCGGGAGGGAAGATAGTCTGTGGACCAGGGACAAAACCACCAGTGCGAAAAATGCCGGGAAGACTGCCAAACTGTTCGTTTGAAAGATCGTTTCGGCATGCGAGGTGCATATACAGGGAATAGAAAATGACTGAAGTTTTATCTCCAGCCTTCGTATCGTGTCGGATGAGTACGAAGCCAGTATCGTACTCGCCCTGTCCTGGATAATTTTCGCGTTGTTGCGCAAGCCGGCAGGCAACTATCGTTCCGTCCGCAATTGCTCTGATCGGCTCCGCACCTCCATCGATGTGGATGCCCCCGTGCCAGAGGTTGAAGGGCGCAACTGTACTGACTGGGAAGCGGCCTAACGATGCATTCTCAATTGCGAGCGCAGCTTGGAGTCGCGCTTCTTCATCTTGAGCTTGGTTTCCTAAGATGGGATAGCTAATCAGCATAGAGGACCAGTCGTCAATCTATCGAGGCATTGCTACGCGGAGAATGGGAAACTGCCATTGAGCTTCCACCGTCCATCTGGCAATGTTGGTACGGCGGCCGGAATGCGTTGTGGGCCCGGCAATTCATGGGTGCTCGCATGAGCCGTCCACGTTCCTGGCGTACCGTACTCAATACCGCCGCCATTGACCTTCAGATAGCTTCCCGCGGCATTGAAGACCATCCCCTTCGGGCTTGTGATCTCAATGCGTTCCTGCGCACTGATGAGGCGCAGCACTTTCTGGGCGATGGCCTCGATGTCGTCGTTCTGGGCCTGCACCTCGATCTTGCCTTTGGCCGCAATGAAGCGCAGGCCGCGCTTGCGCGCGAACAGCACCAGGCGCTCGGCCACGCTGGCCACGAAGCTCTTGCCGCAGGCGAGGGCGATGTGTTCACCGGTCGAGACTGCGGTGTGCTGCGCGCTATGCAGGTGGATGTCCTCGCAGGCGGAGGCAGCGATGCCGGCGGGGCTGGCGAGCACCAACGCCGGCTGCGACAGTTCCGACTGCTGGCCGTTGCCCTTGATACCGTCGTGCTGTGCCCGGAGAGCGTCTGCAACCTTGATCTGCTCACCGGCGAGGGCGCGCTGGTGATCGCCCGCCTTACCAAGCGTACGCTGGATGACCTCCCCGTCCAGCAGGCGCCCAGCGGTCTCGCCAAGAGCCTTGTGATGGCCTTGGGCATCGTTGCGGGCATCGGTGGTGAACAGCAAGCCGGCTCCGCCGCGCACGGCACCCCAGCCATCGGTACGCAGCTCGAACCCCTCGCCACGCTTTTCCCTGCGCCCATCGGCATTCGGGATGCGAACCATATAGCCCATGCTGAGCGTCGAGGCCTGATGATCGCTGCCGATCTGCGTCTGGATCTCGCCTTGCGTGTCATCCTGCACGAATGTGTTGTGGCGCTCGCCGAATAACTCCCTGCTGCGAAAGCCCGACAGCGCATGTTCGCTCGGCAGATTCCACGGCGGCATGTTCACCCGGTTGGCCACCCGTCCGGTGATGATCGGGCAGTCCGCATTGCCGGTGAGGAAGTCCACGATTACTTCCTGCCCGATGCGTGGTAGATGGCTGGCGCCGTAGTTGTAACCTTGCCAGCTTTGCGCGGCGCGCACCCAGCAGGAACTGTGCTCATTGCGCTGGCCAATCCGGTCCCAGTGAAATTGAATCTTCACCCGCCCGAACTGATCCACCCACAAGGTATGGTTGTCGGGACCCACAACGGTTGCGGTCTGCGGGCCAAAGGTGCGCGCTCGCTCCTGGATAAGATCGGGCCGGAAGATTTCGTCGGTGGGCTGCGCGTCGAAGGCAACCTCGCAGCTCCATTGCTGACGCTGCCCGGAAGCCTCGGCCACGTCCTCGAGCTCCAGCGTCGCCGCAAAGACCAGGTATTCCCGGTTGGCTTGCTGAATCGGGTGATGGGCCAACCTGAAGGTGCAGCCCGGCACGACTCCGCGCAGGTAGCCGCGCCCCCTGGCGCGGCAACCGTGCTGGCGGATCGCCTCCATCCGAATGCGGGCGAGCATGTCGCCCTCCCGCCAAGGGTCGTTGTCGGTGGCTGGCTGTGCATGGGTGCCCGGCCATTCGCGTATCTTGCCGTCGGCGTGGGCCGTATCTCGTGGATCTGCGATTGCGACGGTCAGATCCGCCCGAGGTTTGCCGAAATCGTAGTCGTTTGCGGTCCACTTGCCGGACACGAGCTGGTCGACGATCTGGAAATCGAACAGGTGCTCCTCGTCGAACCGATCCGCGCTACGGTACCAGCGCAGGGTGTGGTAGGCAGGGCTCGCGAAGCGCCGAAAGGCACCGTTGCCATCAGACAATACCAGCCGGTGCTTGCCTTCTGAGTGTTCGAAATAGTACGAGATGCCCCATTTTTCAGTGAGGCGCTTGAAGAAGGCATAGTCTGTCTCTCCATACTGGACCTGATATTCCCGCCTGGGATAGCGGGCCACATCGAGCCGCTTTTCCACTGGGAAATTGTAGTCGGCCAGCAATTCGTCCAGGATCTCCACGACTGTCTTCTGCTGGAAGATCTTGTAGTCGGTGGTGCGCGTAGCGAGCCAGAGCCAGGGGCGCAGGGTCAGGCGATAGATGACCTGCCGCCCGACCACGCATGGTCCCTGAACTTCATGCACGATGCCCGTGATCTCTCGTACGTTGGCCCCCACGTTGCCGGGCAGGTCGATCCCGCTTCCCTCAACTTCAATTTCGACGGTGAGTTCCTTTCCCTGCATCGCCTGCAGATTTGAATTGGCTTCCGGGCCAAACCAGGCGTGGCGGCTGTCAGGCGTCTTGAGCTCGATGTCGTACACGAAGAGCGTATTGATTCCGTCCTGGCCCTTCAGGCGGGAGAGGGTCAGTGCCGACTGGCCAAGCAGCGCCGGCAGACCGTGGCCCTTGACCGTGATGGCTCGGGTCGAGCGAAACGGCAAATCTGCAATTCCCATGGTTTCGATCCTTGCGGTGGTGAGAATCAGAGGCGGCCGAGCTGAAGCTGGACGCCTATGCCCCTGGCCACGCCGCCGGGAAATCGGCCGTTTCCTTCGCGATGGTCATCCCGATCAGGCAAAGCAAAGGTGAGTGGCACGCTATGGTCCTATCAACGCTAAGCGGCATCCGGGATGGATCATATAAATGGCTGTGCGGTAGACTGATCGGACAAATCCGGAATATCTAGAGAAATTGCGGAAAATAGATTGGGGAGTTCAGGCAGATTTGTCCCTCAGCGTTTACGGGCGGGGAGCCAAGAGCAGACCTGCCGCCATGCTTTGCGCCGCTAGGCTGAGAGCGGATCCGCGTCCATCAACTCGGCCAGCTTCGCCTGCACCATGCCCAGCAGGCACAGCGCGCTGAAGCACTCCTCGGAACGTACGCTCAACTGCTCCAATAGCGCGAGCACGCCTTCGATGCCGGCGCGGATTTGATGAAGACAGACATTGGTTTCAACTGGTTCGATCGTCATGGATGACACCTCAATAAGTGGATGCGTGCCACCCAAGTAGGTGAGGGTGGCGGGTCAGAGGCGAGGGTGGAAATACCGGTCGGAGATAGGCAAACCGGCCCAGCCTTGCGGCTGCCCCGCTTGACCCGCCATGGAACCAGACGAGTCCATGCGAGTGCACAGACGTTGCCCGTCCAATGAGCAACGCCTGTCCTATCTCCTGCTACTCGGGTTTCCACGCCCGGTCACCGGAACTCCGATGACGCAGCCAGTATTTCCTGACTGCGCAATGAAGGCGATAAGAGTTGTCGCATTCCCGTTGGGAAAGCGAAGCGTGCAGGAACGCGATTCCCTGGGAAATCGCCGAGTCCTGAAATCGGTGCGAGCGATGGAGGCTGAAAGTACAGCCGCTCAGCCGAGCGCCAGCGTCACCGCCGCCTGCGCATGCAGCGCCGTGGTATCGAACACCGGCAGCGCCACATCACCCTGCCCGAGCAGCAGAGTAATTTCCGTGCAGCCGAGGATCACGCCTTCGGCGCCGCGCGCCGCGAGCGCGGCGACGATGCGCTGGTATTCGGCCCTTGCCTCATCGCGCACGATGCCGTGGCATAACTCTTCATAGATGACATCGTGCACCCGTTCGCGGTCGGCCTGCTCCGGCACCACCACTTCGATGCCATGCAGTTCGCGCATCCGCCTGCGGTAGAAGTCCTGCTCCATCGTGAAGCGGGTTCCGAGCAATCCCACGCGCGTGATGCCGGCCTGCAGCAATGCTTTCGCCGTCGGGTCGACGATATGGATGAAAGGCACGTTGAGCGCGGATTCGATCGCCGGCGCCACGCGATGCATGGTGTTGGTACAGAGCAGCACGAAATCCGCGCCGCCGGCCTCGACCTGCCGTGCGGCCTGCTGCATGAGCCGGCCCAGTTGATCCCATTGCTCAGCGTGCTGCAACGCCTTGATCTCTTCGAAGCAGACGGTGGCCATGAGGCTGCGGGCATTGTTGTGCCCGCCTAGCCGCGTTTTCATTTCCTGGTTGATCAGCCGGTAGTATTCGGCGGATGACTCCCAGCTCATGCCGCCGATCAGTCCGATGGTTTTCATGCTCTGATTCCCCTTGCGCAGCTGGCCGCTTTGACGTCGAGAAAAGTAGCAAGGAAATGCGGTAGCGGACAGGAACAGTTCTGCTGATTTCCACCCGGCCAGTGCCGGCGCGAAATGCGATGAAGTCGAGATATGAAAGTCGACGGCTATCTCGATTCCCGCTACAGCTTGCCTTCAAGCGACTTGCGCTCCAGCCAGATCTCCTGCACGAACGGGTCCGTCACGCCATAAACCCCGTGTCCTTTGCGCATGATCAGGTTCGTCGCCATCATCTCATTGACCACAGGCTGTGCTTCCTCGATACGGACTTCACGTCCCAGGGCAGCCGAGTAGGCAGCGGCGGACTCGCCTGAAAACAGGCCGCGAGCGTCGCCTTCAGCGCACGCAATGCGATCGAAAATTGCGGTTGCCAATCCGCCCAGCTGTTCGAGCTTCATCAGTTCAAGATCGGCGGCAGTCGAGCGGAGCGTGTTGGCAATAACTGGCAAATGCTCGTCCGGATTGCTTCCGGCGGGCAAGTGGAAATGCAGCTGCCGCAAGGCTTTGATCATCTCTTCCGGCCGGTTGCCCAGTGCGCGGAACGCCTGGACAGCAACGTCCAGCGATGGCCGCGCGTTGAACCCTTCCGCCGACAAGCGTTCCAGCAGATGGGCGACATAGTCTTCTCCAAGGACGGGGTAGGAGACCGAGGTGGCGCCTGCAAAGGCCTGGTTGCGGCGCGCAGTCAGTTCGCCAACCAGCGCACGATGCGAGCCCGTGCCTACAAAGATGAAGTAGCCAGGCGTATTGGGGCGTGGGTTGACGGCATCGCGGGCGGCCTTGAGCGCCAGTAGCAGGCGATTGCCCTCGTCGGAGGTGATGGCATGCTGGACCTCGTCCACGATCAGGACCACGTTGGTCCTGGCCTTGTCGACGACTTCGGCGAGGGCGTCGGCCAATGTGGCGCCGCCGGGTTCGCCAACGCTTTCAAGCTTGAACCCGAATTTCAGGCCAAAGGCGCCAACGTCGGCACCCGACACGCGCTTGAGCTGCCTGAGGGCGGCGGAGCCTGGCTGCTCCAACTCGGCAAGGGTCTTCTTTACCGCGGCAAGGATGAGGGACGCAGGGCTGCGTTGCGTGTCGCTCCAGAGATCGACGTAGATGACGATGGCACCCTCGGCCTCCAGCGCAGGGACGAGGTCATTGATCAGGAACGTCGTTTTGCCGGTGCGCCGCAGGCCCGAGAGGAACAAACCTGACCGAAGGCCCTCGTCCAGCACCCCGGGATGGAGTAACTGCTGCGACATCTGGCTCGCGAGGGCCGGGCGACGATAGATGTGTGACATGGCGCACTTATTGGAAATTATAGAATTCCAATAATTATAGCGGGAGAATAATTCTTCCTAATCTGGTGGGTTGGGCGGCTCTGTGCTCACATAAAAATGCAGAAAGGGTCGCTTTCACCCCTTGATAGCGCCTTAAGCTGCTCCCTAAGCGGCCCTCAGGCCTCCTCTCCCTTTCCAAGTCCGGCCACAAAATCCCTCCCCTCTGGCAATCCTAACGAGAAGCCGACCGGGAAGTTCACTGCGATCCCATCTTCTCCTGCAGGGCGCCGCACCACCCCGCGCGCCCGCACGTGCGCATCCTCAAACAATTCCCCCGCCCCAAGCACCGGCGAAAACGGTACGTCCAGCGGCTCGAAGAAGGCTTCCCACTCGGCCAGGTCGCGTGTCCGGAACACCGCAGCCAGCAGGTCGTTGACCGCCAGCTTATGCCTATAGCGCCCGGCCCGCGTGGCATATCGCGGATCGCGCAGCGCAGGAAATTCGTCCCCCAGCGCCTCGCCCAGGTTGACCCAGAACTTGTTTTCCAGAATCCCCATCGCCAGGTGCCGCCCGTCGCGTGTCTCGAACAGGTCGTTCTCCGGCATCACCGTCGGCGATTCCACCGGCGCGGCCTCGTGTCCGCGCGCGGCCCAGGCGCCGTGCGCGGTCCATGACAGGATGGCGTCGTGGATCGATACGTCCAGATGCTGCCCGCGTCCGTGCTGCCGTGCGCTCATGATGGCTACGGCCAGCGACAACGCGGCATAGCCGGAGGCCGCATAGTCGGATACCCGCACGCGCGGGCGCGAGACCTTGTCGTGCACCTGCACCGGCGTCGCCCAGTAGCCGGCCAGCGCCAGGTAGTTAAGGTCATGCCCCGCATGGCTGGCGTACGGGCCAGTCTGCCCGAAGCCCGAGACCGAGCACAACACGATGGCCGGATTAGCGGCGGCCAATGCCGCGTAGTCGAGTCCCAGTCGCTTCATGACGCCGGGGCGGAAGCCTTCCACCACGGCGTCGGCATTGCGCGCCAGGTCGAGGAAGGCCTCGCGGCCGGCGTTGGTCTTCAGATCCAGCGCTATGGACTTCTTGCCGCGATTGAACTGCGCATACGCCGACGGGGCGAGCTGGCGGATGGAGTCGCCGCTGCCGGGCTGCTCCACCTTGATCACATCGGCCCCGAGCTGCCGCAGCAGGCTGCAGGCATGCGGGCCGGGCAGTAGCTGGCTGGCGTCGATGATGGTGACGTCCTTCAGGCAGGACCATTCCGGCTTCATATGGGCTCCCAATTTGAAAGCAGGGCGCTCAGCCCAGGTCGCCGACCATGCCGATCGACTTCATCAACTCGCCGTAGCGGGAGTTGTCCGCGGCCACGACGGTGGCGAACTGGGCCGGGGTGGCGCTGCGGCGCAGTTCGCCCGCGTTGGCCTTGAGCTGCGCGTCGAACACGCCGGCGTTCTGCAGCGCGGCGACTGCTGCGTGGAGCTTCCGGGTCAGCGCGGCCGGGAAGTTGGCGGGCGCGAACAGGCCGCTCCAGTTGTCGATGACAAAGCCGGGCGGCAGCGCTTCGGCCAGTGTCGGCACGTCCGGGAAGAACGGCGAACGCGCCGCGGCGGTGACTGCCAGCACGCGCACCTGATGGTTGCGCACGTACTGAGTGGCCGTGCCAAGCACCGGCATGCCGAACTGGGTCTGCCCGGTCAGCATGGCGGTGATGATTTCCGGCGCGCCCTTGTAAGGGATATGTACCGCGTCGCAGCCGGTCTGGTGCAGCATGGCTTCCACCGCCAGATGCGCGATGCTGCCCTTGCCGCCGGAACCGTAATTGAACTTGCCCGGCGCCTTCTTTATCGCGGCGACCAGTTCGGCCGCGGTCTTATACGGCGACGAAGCGGGCACGACCAACGCGGTCGGTCCGCCGGACAGCGCCGTGATTGACGTGAAATCGCGCGCCGGGTCGTACGGCATCTTGCGGTACATGTGCACGTTGATCACGTGCGTATTGGCGAGGATGCCCAGCGTGTAGCCGTCGGGGGCCGCACGCCGCAGCGCGGTCGCGCCGATGATGCCGCCGGCGCCGGGCATGTTCTCCACCACCACTGGCTGGCCGAGCTTCTGGCCCAGCTCCGCCGACAGCGTGCGGGCAGTATTGTCCGGCGTGCTGCCGGCGATGAACGGGACGATCAGCCGGATCGGCCGGTTGGGGTAGTTGGCAGGGGCCGCGGCGCGGGCGGGCAGCAAGACGCTTCCCAGTGCGGCGGCGCCAGCGGTGGCGAGCCATTCTCGGCGGTTCATGCGTGGTCTCCGTGGTCTTGTTGTATTGTCCCGATGCCGGCGGCGACCGTGCCGCCGGCACGGTCATGCGTTCTGCTGCAGCGGCTCCAGTATCGCGCGCGCGATGGTGTTGCGCTGGATCTCGCTGGTGCCGGTGAAGATGCGGAACATGCGCAGCTTGCGGAAGGTCTGCTCGACCGGATGCCCGCGCGTGACGCCCACGTTGCCGTGGATCTGCACCGCCTTGTCGGCCACTTCGAAGCAGCGTTCCGAGACAAAGAGCTTGCATGCCGCGGCCTTCATGCGCAGGTCCGCGCCGGCATCGGCCAGCGCGGCGGTGTGCGCGATCATGCTTTCGCAGGCCCACAGCGCCGCGGCCATGTCGGCCAGCATGTGCTGGATTGCCTGGAAGCGCGCGATCGGGCCGCCGAACTGGCGCCGCTTGCCGGCGTACTCCACCGACGACTCATAGGCGCGCATGGCCAGCCCCAGCATCGACGGGCAGTGCAGCAAGCGGTTCACATTGATGCGCGACATGCCCAGCTTGAAGCCGTTGCCCTCGCCGCCAAAGATATTGGCGCGCGGCACGCGCACGTTGTCGAAGCGGATATCGCCGTCGATATGCTGGCCCGACATCGGCACGTATTCGTTGGTCACGGTCACGCCCGGCAGGTTCAGGTCGACCAGCACCGCGCTGATCGCCGGGGGCGTAGTGGTGGCATCCGTCACGCACATGACGATGGCGAAGTCCGCGAACGGCGCGCCGCTGATGTAATGCTTGCCGCCATTGATCACCACCTCGTCGCCGTCGGCGACCGCGGTGGTCTTGATGCTTTGCGCGTCCGAGCCGGAATGCGTTTCGGTCAGCGCGAAGCAGGTCGATTTCTCGCCGCGGATGACGGGCTCGAAGTACTGCTTCAGTTGCCCCGGCGTGGCGTACTTGAGCATGTTGCCCACGCGCGGCGGTCCGCCCAGGTCGCCCAGCACGTGCGCGGCCAGCGTCGAACCGCTGGCGGCCAGGTCGGCCTTGAGCGTGCACTGCTCCTGGATGTTCAGCCCTTTGCCGCCGAGCGACTCCGGCAGGCAGGCGGCATAGAAGCCCAGCTCGTACGAGCGGCGCCAGACCTTGCGCAGCACTTCGCGCGGCCACGGGTCTTCGGAACCGAGGCCCAGTTCATGCTCCAGCGGGCGCAGCTCTTCGTCGATAAAGCGGCGGATGCCGGCGCGGGTTTCCACCAGCACGGGGTTGGTCAGGTGATCGAACATGGCGGGATCCTCGGCTAGTCAGTTGACACGGCGCGCCACGCCTTGCCAGTAGCGTTCGCGCACGATCTTGCGGGCCAGCTTGCCGCTGGCGTTCTTGGGCAGTTCGGCGACAAAGTCGACCGAACGCGGCGACTTGTAGTCGGCGATGCGCTCGCGGCAGTGCGCGATCAGCTGCTGCGCGCTGGCTTCGCGGCCCGGGCGCAGCGTGACCACGGCCTTGACGCTCTCGCCCCAGGTGTCGTCGGGCACGCTGATGACGCAGGCTTCAAGCACGTCGGGGTGCTGGTACAGCGTCGCTTCGACCTCGGTCGGGTACACGTTGAAGCCGCCGGAAATGATCATGTCCTTCTTGCGGTCGACCAGGTACAGGTAGCCGGCTTCGTCCACGCGCGCCATGTCGCCGGTATGCAGCCAGCCGTCGACAATGGTCTCGGCGGTCAGCGCGGGCTCGCCCCAGTAGCCCTGGAACACGTCTTCGCCGCGGATCACCAGTTCGCCGATCTCGCCCACTGCCACCTCGCGGCCTTGTTCGTCGACCACGCGCACCTCGGTCTCACCCAGCGCGCGGCCGCACGAGGCCAGTCGCTCGGGGTGGTTGGCGATCGCATCGGCGTGGTCGGCGGTCGACAGGCGCGTAACGCCGGAGGTCGATTCGCTGGCGCCATAGCCTTGCGACAGGATCGGGCCGATGTGCTCCCACGCCTCGCGGATACGCGCCGGCGCCATGGGCGCGGCGCCGTAGGCCAGCGTCTTCAGGCTGGACAGGTCGGCCTGCGCCAGCGTGGGCTCGGCCATCAGCATGTTGATCATCGCCGGCACCATGAACACGTGCGTGATGCGCAGGCGCGCCACTTCGGCCAGGAAGTGCGCGGGCTCGAACTTGTCGAACAGCACCAGCGTCGCGCCCTGGTACAGGTAGGGCTGCATCAGCATGCCGGAGGCGTGCGTGACGGGGCCGATCAGCGCGAGGCGGTCGCCGGGGCGAGCCGGCCGGTCCATGCCGGCCACCATCTTGCGCAGCGCCGCCATGCGGTTGCCGTAGGTCTGCATCGCCGCCTTGATCTTGCCGGTGGATCCGGAGGAGAAGTGCAGCACGGCCAGGTCGCTGGCAGCAGGGGTGATGTCGGGCGCAACGGTGCCGGAACTGGCCAGCAGCGATTCGTAGCCAACATAGCCGGCAGGCGCTTCGCCGATGGCGATAAACGTCTCGATGCTGCCGAAGCCAGGGGTGGCGCGCGAGTAGCCGGTGTAGCCGGGGCCGGCGATCAGCACGCGCGGCGTGCAGTTCTCGACCACGTCGCTGGCTTCCGTGGCGGTGAAGCGCGGATTCAGCGCCGCCTTGACCAGGCCTGCCTTGTACAGCGCGCACTCCAGTTCGACCAGTTCTGGGCGATTGCGGGCCTGTACCGCCACGCGGTCGCCGCGCTGCAGCCCCAGCGCCAGCAGCGCGTTGGCCAGGCGGGTGGAGCGCTCTTCCAGCTGGCGGTAGGTCACCACCTGGTCCTGATAGAGGATGGCGGGCTGGTCACCCCAATAGCGCGCGGCGCGGCGCAGGAAGTACGCGAAACTCATGCTGTCTCCGTGATGCGAATGATGTTGTGCTATGGCTCTGCGCCTAAGTCTGTAAGATGACGCCCATCACCACAATGCGGCGATGGCTATATAGCCATAACTATCAGGAATGTGATGCAATGGAGACGCGGGACCTGGAATACATCCTCGCCGTGGCAACGCACGGCGGCATCGGCAGGGCGGCGGAGACCCTGGGGATCAGCCAGCCCGCCCTGACCAAGGCGGTGCAGCGGGTGGAGGCGCAGGCAGGGCTGCCGCTGTTCGAACGTACCGCCAACGGCATGACGGCCACTTACGCCGGCGCGCGCTTCCTGGAGCGGGCGCGGCGCATACGGCTGGAATACGAGGACGGCATCAAGGAAATGCTCGGCATCCGCACCGGCGAGCAGGGTGTGCTGCGCGTCGGCTATTCGCCGTCGATTCCGGGCGGCGTGATCCTGGGCGCGTGCCAACAGCTGATGCGCGAGCGCCCGGTGGCGCGGCTGCGCTTGCGGCGCCGGCTGGCGCGTGACCTGCTGGACTTGCTCGCCGCGGGCGAACTCGATCTCGCAGTGGCGCCGGTGCAGGCTTCGACGGACTTTGCGGTGGAGCCGCTGTTCGACGACCGGCTGGTGGTGGTGGCCGACCAGGGGCACGCGCTATTACGTCGGCGCAAGCTGCGCCTGGCGGACCTCGCCGATCAGGAATGGCTGCTGCCGGAAGCGCATATCACGCTGCGGCAGCAGGTCGATGCCGCCTTCCGCCAGCGCGGCCTGCCGGCGCCGCAGCCGCGTGTCGAGATCGATTTCGGCAGCACCTCGCTGTTCGCGCTGATGCAGGGCACGCAGATGCTGAGCATCGCCAATGCCGGCGGCGACGCCATGCAGCACGGCCTGCGCGCGTTGCCGCTGGGGGTGGAGGAGCTGGACCTGCGCCGGCGCATCGGCGTGCTGACCCGCGCCGGCGCGTATCTGTCGCCGCTGGCGCAGCGCCTGACGACGCTGCTGCGCGAGCACAGCCGCTGAGCAACTGAAAGTTATTGCAGGGGGATCTTGGCCACAGCCGCCAGCCGCTTCCAGCGCACGATCTCGTCTTTCTGGTACTGCAGCATTTCCGCCGGCGAAGACAGGATCAGCTTCGTCGACTGGCGCGTGTAGTACTCGCGCACGTCGGGCGCGTTGCCGGCCTGCGTGAACAGGTCCTGCAGGCGCTTCACCACCGCGGGCGGGGTCTTGGCGGAAATCGCCGCGGCCACCCAGTTGTAGGCCAGGAAATCGGGCAGGCCGGCCTCGACGATCGACGGCACGTCCGGCAACAGCGGCGAGCGCTGCGGCGCGGTATAGGCCAGCGCGCGGATCTTGCCGCCGCGCACCAGTTCGATCGCGCCGGTGGCATCGACCACGGCAAAGTCCACGTTGGCCGCCATCACGCCGTTGATCGCATCGCCCGCGCCCTTGTACGGCACCGGCGTGGTCTTGATCTTCGCCAGTTCGTTGAGCCATTCGCTGTACAGCGTGTACGAGATCGAGCCCGTGCCGTAGTTGAGCGCACCGGGCCGCTTGCGGGCGCCTTCCAGCAATTCCGCCAGCGTGCGGTAGGGCGAGCCGACCGGCACGATGACCACGCACGGCCCACGCGACAGCAGCGTGATCGGCGCGAAATCCGTCAGCGGGTCATACGGCAGCTTGCGGAAGGTGGCGGCGTTGGTCGACAGCGTGGAGTTGCTGCCGATGAACACCGTGTAGCCGTCCGCCGGCGCGTTCAGCGCGGTCTGCACGCCGATAAAGCCGTTGCCGCCCGGCTTGTTCTCGACCACCACGCCGTGACCGGTCAGCTCGCCGATCTTCTTGGCGAACATGCGCGCGGTGGTGTCGGTGCCGCTGCCGGCCGGGAACGGCACGATGAAGCGCATGGGGCGCGAGGGGAAGGCATCTTCGGCGGCAAGCGCCGGCAGCGGTGCGATGCCGGCTGCCAGTGCCGCGGCGGCGAGCCCGAGGAAGCGGCGGCGCGAACGGTAAGGCTGTTGCATGGTGTCTCCTTTCGGTCGGAAAAGCCCGGCGTGTTCTCCGCCGGTGCAAGCGGTCGGTCAGACTCAGCGGCGCAGGCCGAGCAGGTCGCGCGCGATCACCCAGCGGTGCACTTCGCTGGGCCCTTCGTAGATGCGCATCAGGCGGGTCTCGTTGGCCATTTGCTGCAGCGGCAGTTCCTTGGTCATGCCCATCGCGCCAAAGGTCTGCATCGCCTGGTCGATCACTTCCCACGCCATTTCGGTGGCGAAGACCTTGATCATCGAGACCTGCGTGCGCGCCTCTTCGCCGGCATCGATGCGGCTGGCGGCTTCGTAGGTCATCAGGCGGCAGGCGTGGATGCGGGTGGCGGCATCGGCCACCCACCATTGGATCGCCTGCCGCTGTGCCAGCGGGGCGCCGAAGGTCTGCCGTTGGGGCGCGTACTCGCAGATCATGTCGAGCGCGCGCTGCGCCCGGCCGATGCACCACGCGGCCATCTGCACGCGGCGCGTGGACAGGCGCGCCTGCATCGGCGCGAAGCCCTGGCCTTCGGTGCCAAGCAACTGCGTGGCGGGGATGCGGCAGTCTTCCAGCACGACTTCATAGGTGGAATGGCCGCCGATCATCGGGATGCGACGCTCAACGCGCAGGCCGGGCGTGCCGCGCTCGACGATAAAGGCCGAGATGCCGCCGCGCGCCCCCCTGGCCTTGTCGGTCACGGCCATCACGATGGTCCAGTCGGCGCGCGCCGCTCGGCTGATCCAGATCTTGCGGCCGTTCAGCACCCAGTGGTCGCCGTCCCGTTCGGCGCGCGTGGTCATCATGGCGGGGTCGCCGCCGGCGCCGGGCTCGGAAATGGCGATGGCCGATACCGTTTCGCCGCGCGCATACGGGTCCAGGTAGCGCTCGCGCTGGGCGTCGTTCGCGGTCAGCATCAGCATGCGCAGGTTGGGCGAATCCGGCGGCAGGTCGTAGGGCGTGATGGTCTTGCCGAGTTCCTCGTTGACGCCGACCATCGCCACCACGGGCAGGTCGGCGCCGCCCATCTCGGTGGGCGCATCCAGTCCCCACAGGCCAAGCTCGCGCGACAGGCCATCAAGGCGCGCGTGTTCCTCCGGCAGCAGCGCGTGCTGCCCGCCCCCGGCTTCGCGGGCCAGCACCGCCGGCTCGAGCGGGATCAGCTGCTCGCGCACGAAGCGCGCGACCAGGTCCTTGAGCATGCGGTGTTCTTCATCGAGCTGGAAATTCATGCGTGTCTCCTTGTTATTCCTGGGCGCCGGCGGGTGTGCCAGCCCGCGCTGCGGGCGGGGTGATGCCGGCTTCCTGCAAGACTTCGGCGGTGTGTTCGCCCAGCGCCGGCGCATGCCGGCGCAACGACAGCGGCGTGGCCGAGAAGCGCGCGGCCGGGCGCACTTCGCGCAACGGGCCTTCGGTGGGGTGCTGCGTGGCCTGGAACAGGCCCACGGCGCGCAGGTGCGGATGGTCGACCAGCGCATCGAGGCCGTAGATCGGCGTGGCGGGGATGTCGAGGGCTTCGAAGAGCGCCATCCATTCGTCGGTGCTGCGCTCCGGCGTCACCTCGGCGAGATGGCCGTACAGCGCGCGGATATTGGCATTGCGCTGCGCGCGGTCGCCGACTTCGTAGCGGTCGGCAAGATCGTCGCGGCCGACGGCGCGGAAGAAGGCATGCCAGTGGCGCTCGGTATAGGGCAGCGCGCAGATCCAGCCGTCGCGCGTCGGCGCGGGGCGGCGGCCGCCCTGCAGCAGCCGCGCATAGCCCGCGCCGGCGGGAGCGGGCTCGAAGGTCAGGCCGCCCAGGTGCTCGGTCATCACGAAGGCGGCCATCGTCTCCAGCATCGGCACTTCGACCGACTGGCCCACGCCATGGCGCTCGCGGTGCAGCAGCGCGGCCAGCACGGCATTGGCCAGCGCCAGCCCGGTGGTCTTGTCGGCGATCAGGCTGGGCACGTATTCCGGCCGCTCGCCATTGCCGGCACCCAGCGCCACCAGTCCGCAGCCGGCCTGGATGATGTCGTCGAAGGCGGGCTTGTCGCGGTGCGGGCCGTCCTGGCCAAAGCCGGTCGCCACGCAGTACACGATGCGCGGATTGATGCGAGCGACCGCCTCGTAGCCAAAGCCCAGCCGCTCGATCGCCGCCACGCGCATGTTGTGCACCAGCACGTCGGCGCCGGCGATCAGCGCGCGCAGCGCTTCGGCGCCCTCGGGGGTCTTCAGGTCGAGCACGACCGAGCGCTTGTTGCGGTTGAGCGCCAGGTAGATCGAGCTCATGCCGGCGTGCTGCGACACGCCGTTGGCGCGCATCAGGTCGCCTTCCGGTCCCTCGATCTTGATCACGTCGGCGCCAAAATCGGCCAGCACCTGCGTGGCCAGCGGGCCTAGCACGACCGCGGTGAGGTCCAGCACGCGGATGCCGTCGAGCGGGCCGGCGGGCGCATGGGTGTGTTGTTCAGCCACGGCTGGCTCCTTAGCGGCGGTGAAACACCGGCGTGCGGCGCTCGGCCATCGCGGCCACGCCTTCGCGGAAGTCTTCGCTGCGGAACTGCCCGCGCTGGATTGCCAGCTCGCGCTGGTTGACCTCCGCGATCCGGTCCGCCAGTCCTTCGCGCAGTGTGGCCCGCGTGGTCTCCACCGCCAGCGGCGCGGAATGAGCGATCTCCTGCGCCAGCGCCATGGCACGGTCGTTGACTTCGGCCTTGGCCACCAGTTCGTCGGCCAGGCCGATGGCGACGGCGTCGGTGCCGGAAATGCGGCGGCCGGTGTAGAAGAGCAGCGCGGCCTGCTGCTCGCCGACCAGCCGCGGCAGCGTCACGCTGAGGCCGAAGCCAGGGTGGAAGCCGAGCCGGTTGAAGTTGGCGCTGAAGCGCGCCTCGGCGCAGGTCACGCGGAAGTCGGCCACCAGTGCCAGGCCCAGCCCGGCGCCGACGGCGGCGCCTTCCACCGCGGCGACGATGGGCTTGCGGTTGCGGTAGAGCTTCATCGCATGCACGTAGAAGCCAGCCGGGTCGTTGGCGACTTCGCCCTGGCCAGCGCCGCTGAAGTCTGCGCCCGCACAGAAGGCGCTGACTCCGGAGGCCAGCACGATGGCGCGGCAGCCCGGATCGTCGTCCAGGGCCAGAAGGGTATCCGCGAGCCGGCGCATCCCCTCGGCATCGACAAAGTTGTGCGGCGGACGGGACAGCACGATGCGGGCGACGTGGCCGTCGCGGCTGAGCTGGATATCGGCGGCGGATGACATGCGGGGCGCTCCTCTGAAGTGTGGGCCGGCGCAGGGCCGGTGGTGCACACAGTATTCGCGCTGCGGCGCCTCGCCGCTATACTCGGATTTCGCTTACTGAAATTATGTGGAGATGGCCCATCCAGCACCCGAAGCGCCCGAAGCGGTGTCGACGCGCCGCGTCACGCACCAGACCGGCCGCTTCACCCGCGACACCGCCGGCAGCCAGTCGCTGGAACGGGGGCTGGTACTGCTGCGCGCTTTCCGCGTCGGGACCACCAGCCTGACCAATGCCGAACTGGCGGCGCGCACCGGCCTGCCGCGGCCGACCGTCAGCCGGCTGACGCGCTCGCTGGTGGATGCCAGCTTCCTGCGCTACGACGTCAACGAGCGCGCCTACCGGCTCGCGCCGGTGGTGCTGAGCCTGGCCGATGCCTTCCGCCACGCCAACCGCGCCGCGGATATCGCGTTGCCGCTGATGCGCAAGGTGGCGGAGGCCGACAAGGTCAATGTGGGATTGGCGGTGGGCGACAAGCTCGACATGGTGTACCTGGCCTCGATCCGGCACAGCCGCGACAGCGTTTCGCGCACGCGGCGCGTGGTGCCGGGCACGCGCGTGCCGATGGAGCTGACATCGATTGGGCTGGCATGGATGGGGGCGCAGCCGGACAGCGTGCGGGAAGACCTGCTGGCAGGCATTGCGGCGCGTCAGGCAGGGGCCTGGCCGGCGATGCGCGCACGCGTGCTGCGGGCGATCAGGCAATCGCAGCAGCGCGGCTTCTGTACGGCCGCCTACCAGCAAGGGCACCTGCTGGCGGTGGGCGCGGCGTTCTGTGGCCCCGACCAGCAGCTCTATGGCCTGAACATCAGCTTCCCGTATTCAGCCAGCGAGCGCAGGCGCGACAACGCCCGCTATGCGGCCAAGCTGGCGCGGCTGATGGACGATATCCAGTCGGCGTGGCAGCGCGCCGGCGGCGGCTAGCGCCAGCTAGCGCCGGTCAGTACACCGGCGCCATGCCGGCTGGCCGGTTCTTGAAGCGGCGGTGGACCCAGTAGTACTGCTCTGGCATGGTCGTGATCTGCTTTTCCAGGAAGGCATTCATGCGGCGCGAATCCTCCTCCACAGAGCCGGACGGAAAGCCTTCCAGCGGCTCGAACACGCGCAGGCGATAGCCCCGGTAGCCGGGCAGCACTTCGGTGGTAAACGGCACCACGCGCGCGCCTGTCATGCTGGCCAGCCGCGAGGCCGACGTCAGCGTGCACGCCGGCACGCCGAAGAACGGCACGAACACCGAATCGGGCAGGCCGAAGTCCATGTCCGCGGCCAGCATCACCGGGCAGCCGGCGCGCAGCGTTCGCACCACCTGCTTGCCGCTGCCGCTGCGCGGGATCATCTCGGCGCCAAAGCGCCCGCGCTGGGTGCGCGAGATCTCTTCGAGCATCGGGCTCGACATCTTGGTGTACAGCGATGCGACCGGGTGGCGGATCGAATAGAACATGCAGCCGGCTTCGATGGCGACGAAGTGGAAACCCAGGAAGATGGTGGGTTGCTCGGCGCAGGTTGCCAGGTCGATGCGGCTGTCCAATTCGATCAGCTTCTCCAGCCGCTCTGCATCGCCAAACCATTGCACGCCGCGCTCCAGGTAGCTGCGCATGACATGGCCGAAATGGCGCCGTGCCAGCTGATGCCGGGCGGCTTCATCCATGTCCGGGAAGCACAGGGCCAGGTTGGTCAGCACGATCCGGCGCCGGCGGCTGGGAATCTGGTACAGGAGCTTGCCGATGCCGTCTCCCAGGCGCGCGGTCACGCCATAAGGCAGCGCGGCAAATAGCTTGAAGACAGCGACGACGAGTGCGGCCCAGAGCCGTTGGGTCATGAGGATCCTGTGGAGCGGTGGCGGCAGCGCGGCGTCCCGGCGCGCGGCTGCACAGCGATGATTGGGCGCCACGACGGGTGGCGGACGAGGGCGGGCGGGGCGCGCGCGGTCGGCAAGAGCGATGGCTGGCGGCCCGGGACGTCAATGGGCAACGCCTGGCGCGCACGGTGTGCGCGTCGGAAATGTCGCGCCTGGGCGATAGCGCACAGTTGCGCAGGCCCGGGGCGAGCGCGCACTGTAGCACGTTGCGGCACGCTGGCTTGTACCGAGGTGTTACAACGTCGACAAGTGCCCGCCGCGCAACGCGCACACTTGCGTGACACAAGTCTTAACGGCTGCGCCGGCGCATGGCTGAAGTGCTGCGCCCCCTCAGCGCTTCAGTTCGCCCAGGTAATAGTTGATTTCAGCCAGCAGGGTGTCGTGGAAATCGGCCGGCAGGCCCCGGTCGTCAGTCAGCGCCAGCAACTGGTCGACGCGGACGCGGAAGCGCCGTTCCACCCCGGCCTGAGCCGCCGGCGGCAGCCCGGCAGCCAGGGCGCCTAGCAGCTCCCGTATCACCAGCAGGCGCGCGCCATACTGCACCATGGCATCGCCCTGGGTCTTGAGGCTGGTGGCCAGCGGATCCGGGCAGACCGGCGCGGCGGGCGCGGTGACGGCAGGCGCGGGGGGCATGGCATGCGCCGGCGCCAGGCGGTTTGCATCGTTGGCGGCCTGGGCTGGCGCCGCGGCGCCGAGTATGCGGGACAGCAGGTTGATCCTGAACATCGGCGGGGCTCCCCGAAGACAATCGTGAAGACCGCGTGCAAGCGCGCGGCTGGCCGGTCTGGCTGACTCGCCTATCTTGGGAGGCCGCGGCAGCGCTGACAGTGCGGCAGGAGACAATGCCTGCCACCAACGCGCTCAGGCCACCGTGCGCGCGGCCGCCTTGCGGCCCTTGCCGGCCCGCGCGGGGGGCATGCACAGGCCGCAAACGTAGTGCCGGCGCCGGCCATTGGCGAGGACCACGTAGTTGCCTGCGCAGCGCCGGCAGCGCGCCAGCTGCAGCATGCCGTTCTCGTGGAAGCGCACCAGCGTCCAGGCGCGCGTAAAGCTGAGTTCCGCGGTTTCGCCGGTGACGGACAGTTGCTCCCGGTAGACGCGGTAGCCCGACAGTACCGCGTGGATACCCGCCAGCCCGCCGGCGTCGCGCATGAAGCGGTAGGCATTGAGCAGCATCGACGCATGCGCATTGGGCCGCCACCTTACGAACCAGTCGGTCGAAAAGGGCAGCATGCCCTTTGGTGGCGATACCCCGCGCAGTTCCTTGTACAGCCGGACCAGCCGCCCGCGCGGCAATGTCAGCGCCGATTCCAGCACCTGCAGGCGCGCGCCCAGCCCGATCAGTTCGATCGCCAGCTGGGTTTGCTCCACGTCATGCAGCACGCTCTTGCCGGAGGGCGGTGGGGCGGCAGTGCGCAAATTCATCGCTTCCTGAGTTGTCTCGCTAAATTGCGATGGATTTTATGTAGCTTCGCTCAGTTGTAACTCTGATATGCATCAAGAGGCGCTTTTGGATCGGGCGTGTAGGAGAAGTGCCCACACGCTATAGGACGGACGCCGATTTTGCCCGGGTACCCATGCGCTACGCTTCAAGAACACGTAAACGACTCAGGGAGAGCGACCCATGGCTGCGAACTTCCTCATCAGGCAGACGCCCCAAGGCTGGGAACTGACTGTCGAAAGTGCACGCAAGGGCCTGGTTCATTGCGAGGATCGGGATGTCGCCGTCAATATCGGCAAAGCCGCGGCAAAGCGGTGTGGCGTCGGGCTGATCATGCAGGACGACCAGAACGGCGGCGAATCCACGCTGGGCTTTGCGGAGTCACTCGCCGCCTGAGGCGAGGCTTCATCGGGGATCCGTGCCGGACCTCGGACGGACCTTTGAGTCTCCCAGGCATCGCAAGGATGCCTTACAACGGCGGGCGCTTTTTACAGGGCGCCCGCCGTTGTGTTGTCTTGCGCCGGCGTGAACTGCAAGCCGCGTGCGGCGGCGCGAGATGCCCGCCACAGTGGTACGGAACTTGCGCCCTCTGGCAAGCGGTGCGTTGCGGCTGCATGCGGTGCCGCAGTTCCCTTTCAAGTTCCGATCGGCAGGAGACCAACCATGCATCCATTCCGGAATCAAGGCAGCGGCTCGTGGTGGCGCGACGAAGAGGCGCCGCACGGTGAACGCTCTGACGACCCGCGCGGCTATGGCGAAGGACGCTATGGGCAGTCGGGCGGACCGGCCCGCGACTACGGCGAGGGGCGATACGAAGGCCGCCAGCGCCACGAAGACGACTTGCGCGGGCAAGGCTATTACGGCAGCCGCCAGGGCGGTGGCGATTGGCAGCGTTCCGGCAAGCGCGCGCCGTGGGACGACGACGAAGCGTGGCGCGGCAGCGGCTCGGACCAGGGCGGCAACGTGCGTGACGAGTGGGGCGAAAGCCGCCGCGGCGGCCAGGCCATGACCGGCCGCGACGGCGGCATGAGCTCGCGCCGAAGCGGATATGAACAGGGCTATGGCACTTCCGATTACGCCTCACCGGGCGCGCAGACGCGCCGGGCGCGCAGCGCGTCGTCGTCCACCTCTTCCTATGGCTTGGAGAGCGGCTGGGACGAGGACGACGCCGGCCGGACCGGCATGTCCGAGCGGCCGGGTTCGGCCGGGCGCAGCGCCGGCGATTTCGGTACACGTGGCCCGGGCGGAGGCAGGTACGGCCAGCCGTTGCGTGGGCGCGACCGCGTCGGCCCGAAGGGCTACCAGCGCAGCGACGAGCGTATCCGCGAAGAAATCTGCGAGCGCCTGGCCCATGCGCGCCATGTTGACGTGCAGGACGTTGAGGTCGATGTGGAGGGTGGCGTCGTGCGGCTGAGCGGCAACGTGCGCGATCGCCGCGAGAAATACTGCATCGAAGACATCGCCGATGACGTGTTTGGCGTACGCGAGGTCCACAACGGGATCCGGATGGGCGCGGCCGGACCCTTCGGCGTCTCGGGCATTTCCGAGGGTGTAGGGGATACGCGGCGCACCGGCTCCGCCGCGGGCGGGCGCGGCCATGTCAGCGGCGTCAGCAGCGCGGGCAGCGCGACCGGGTCGACCGCCAGCAGCTATGGCGGCGGCATGGAGGCGGGCAGTGGCGGCCCGGGTGCCGGCCGGGACAGCACCGGCGGCACGACGCGCATCTGACTACCCGTGCCATGAGGTGGGAAGGGGGGCAGCGCCGCTGGCGCGGCCCCTCTGCCGCCAGGGTCAGGCGTCGCGGCGCCTTTCTTCAGGTGGCTCCTCCGGCGGCAATCGATCGTCTGCCTCGCTGCTCGGCTGCGCCATGCGGCGATGCTGCTCGGCCAGCACGTCGGCCGGCGTGACCATGGCAATCGCCGCACGCAGCTTGTTCTGCCACCCGGTAATGACCTCGCCTTCGCCACGCATCATCGCATCGAAGCCACTGCGTGCGACATCTGCCGGATCGGCCTTCTTCTGCTGGCCGATCCTGGTGTCGAGCAGGTCGGCCCGCTCGAAGAACTCGGTCTCCGTCGCGCCGGGCATCAGGCAGGTCACGGTGACGCCGCTGCCCTGCAATTCGTGCCGCAGCGCGTACGAAAATGAATCCAGGAACGCCTTGGTGGCGTTGTACACCGCCTGGTAGGTGCCGGGCATGAAGCCGGCGATCGAGCCCGTGATCAGGATGCGTCCGCTGCGCTGCTCGCGCATGCGCTGGCCCACGCGGTGCAACAGGTGGACCGTACCCGTCACGTTGGTTTCCACTACGCGCTGGATCTCGGCAAAGTCCTGGTCCAGGAACGCGTGGCCGAGGCCGCGGCCGGCATTGGCGCAGAGCACGTCGACCCGGCGGCTGTCGACGGCCGCGCATAACTGCTCTACGCCGGCCGGCGTGGAGAGATCAGCCACCATCGCCTCCACCTGGGCACCCTCGTCGCGCAGTTGCGCGGCGGCAACTTCGATCTGCGGCTCATCGGCGGCGATGACGAGGTCGTAGCCGTGCTGCACGCAGCAGCGCGCCAGCTCGTAGCCAATGCCTGACGAGGCGCCGGTGACCACGGCAAGCAGGCCGGTGCGGGCCGGGGATGGAGCAGGAGTATCAGCCACGATGGCCTCCGGGGACGGGCAGCGGAGGACATTCTTACCGCCACGTTGTAAGGTTTAGCGACACATGGCGCCAGCCGGGATCAGCCCACGCGCCGCCAGGCATGCAGGCCAAACCAGACGCCCAGCAGTGCCACGATCGTCGCCAGCAGCGCCAGCGCCGCGCATGCCGCCGGGGCGAGCGAGCCGAACCAGGCAAAGGCATCGGTACGCCGCCACAGCACCCAGGCGAGCGTGGCCGCCATCAGTACCAGGGCGGTCTGCGTCAGCGCCTCGACCACGCGCATGGGGCCGCGGGCGGTGCTGTCCAGCGGATCGCGGCGGGCTTCCGCGGCAGTGACTTCGGGATCTTCCATGGCGTGGCGCTCAGGTACGCTAGGCGGATGCCATGTCGGTGCAAATCCCGTACCCGGACGGAAGCCAGGCTGGCACAGGCTCCAGGCCGGTCAGAACACGCCCAGCGCCAGCCCCGCCGCCAGGCCCTCGCCCAGCGCCGCGCAGCGCGCCAGCTCGTCCGCTTCGATCCGCTTGGGCGCAAGGATGCGTTCCGGCGTCTGCGCATGCGTGCAGACAATCAGGCCGGGCGCAACGGGATTGAGGCGCCAGCCGGTGGCGATGCGCTCGATCTGGCGCAGCGCGTTCTGGCCGTCGCTGCCGGCGCAGATCATGGTGGCGTAGGGGCGGCCGTTGATGCGGTCCAGCGCGGGGTAATAGCAGCGGTCGAAGAAGTCCTTCATCATCCCCGCGATGGCGGCGAGGTTTTCCGGCGTGGCGAACAGGTAGCCGTCGGCGGACAGCACATCGTCCGGGCCGGCTTCGGCCGCACGCTTGAGCACGACCGCGACCCCTTCCTGCGTGCGCGCGGCCGCTGCGGCGGCCTCGGCCATCTGGCGGGTACCTCCGGTCATGGTGTGGTAGACGATCAACAGCGTTTTCATGCTTGCGGGCAGGTCAGGATGCGCGGGTCACTGTAGCACGCCGGGCGCCAGTGGCGACCTGGGAACTTTTACAACGCGCCGG
This sequence comes from Cupriavidus oxalaticus, assembly GCF_038900635.1. Lineage (GTDB taxonomy): Bacteria > Pseudomonadota > Gammaproteobacteria > Burkholderiales > Burkholderiaceae > Cupriavidus > Cupriavidus oxalaticus_B. The sequence goes on from NZ_JAYMRX010000008.1 coordinate 255,425, forward strand.
CGGACTGACCGGCAGGGTGCCGGCGTTAAAATGTGGCGCCCGTGCAGTATTTGCCCCCCGGTCCAGGAGTCTCCAAGATGCTTTCGCCGCGCTCGTCGCTTTCCCCGCGTTCCCTGTCCGCCGCGCTCGTGCTGCTGTTGTCGCTTGGCTGCGCGGCGACCGTGCAAGCCGCGCAGGCCGGGAATGAGGCGCCAAAGCCGCGCGGGCGCGACGAGGCCCCCGAAGCCCCGATCGCCTGCATGAAGGCGGTCAAGGCCGCGCTGCCCAACCCCGGCAGCTTCAAGTGGGTCAGTGGCAAGACCCGCAAGGTCGCGGAAGACGCCTACAGCGTGGTGGGCGATGTCGAGTACCTCGCGCAGGATGGCGCGGTGCGCAAGGCCAAGGTCCAGTGCGACGTCATGCGCGCGCCAGGCAACCAGTTCGTGGTGCCCAAGGTGCGGCTGCCGCAGTAAGTCCTGCCAGCCCGGCCGGGAAGCCGGGCACTGCCGCCCTGCGCGGCGTACCGCAAAGAAATGTGGACGCTGTCCATTTGCTTTGCTAATCTATGTGTACGGCATCCACAAACGCCCGTGCCGGGCGTGGTGGCCGCAAACGCTAGGAGACCCTGAATGAAGACCGAAGCACAGAAGGAACATCGCTGGCTGCAACGGCTGGTGGGCGAATGGATGGCCGAAGGCGAGGCCGTGATGGGACCGGATCAGCCTGTGCAGAAGTGGCAGATCCCCGAGCGCGTGACCGGTATTGGCGAGCTTTGGGTACAGGGCACGGCGCAGGGCGACATGCCCGGCTGCGGCCCCGCCACCACCGTGATGACGCTGGGCTACGACCCGGTGCGCAAGCATTTTGTCGGTACCTTTATCGGCTCGATGATGACCCACCTGTGGGTCTACGAGGGCGACCTCGATGCCGGCGGCCAGCAACTGACGCTGCGCGCCGAGGGACCTGACTGTTCGGGCAATGGCCGCACGGTCCAGTACCGCGATGTGATCGCCTTCAAGGATGACAACGAACGGACGCTGACGTCGTTCATGCAGGGCGAGAACGGCGAGTGGACCGAGATCATGAAGGCCACTTACCGCCGCAAGCGCTAGCGCAACGCCCGTTCCTGACGCTCAGGTGCGCTCGCCCGCCGCGTGGGCGACGCGCGCCATCCGGCGCCCCGGACCGCCTGGTCCGCGATGCTGGTCGTCGTGCTGGCTGTCCTGGTTTCCGTCCAGTTGGCTGCCTGCTTCGCTGCCTGCCTGGCTGCCCGGTTGGATGCCTGGTTGGATGCCTGGCTGGCTGTCCTGCTGATTCACTGGCCGGTGCCGTGCCGCCTTGCGGCGTTCGGCATTGCGCCGGCGCCGGCGCCGCAGCAACAGCAGCAGCGATGCCGGCAGCAACAGCACCAGCGCCAGCAGGACAAAAGTCGCCAGCCCCGGGTTGCGCGCCGCGGCGGCAACGCGGTCGACCAGGAAGGCCGAGATTGCGATGCCCGGAAGCATCCCCAGCGCCGTGCCCACCAGGCAGTCGCGCAGGCTGATGCGCGAGGCGCCGACTACCAGGTTGACCAGCGAGAACGGTGCGATCGGCACCAGTCGCAGCACCACCATCGCCAGCACGCCGTGCCTGCCCAACTGGTGGCTGACCCGGTTCAGCCGCCGGCCGCCGAAACGGCGTACGGTATTGCGGCCGAGCAGGCGGCCCGCCAGGTAGCCCGCGCCGGTGCTCAGCAGGGTGCCGCCCAGCGCCAGCGCGGCGCCGTAGAGCGGCCCGAACACCACCACGGTCACGAGGATCAGCAGCGTCACCGGCAGCATGGTCACGGCCCCGGCGAGGTATACCCCCATCATCGCCAGTGGCGCCATGGGCATATCGTCCAGGCGCTCGACCACGCCCAGCAGTGCGCGGAAATCCGCCCATTCGCGCAGCGGCGTATAGCGCCAGGCGAAGGCCAGCCCCGCCAGCGCCAGCGCCAGGGCCACCATCACGCCAACACGGCCCATCACGCGCGGGCGCGCTTCGTGGCTGACGAACTCGGCCAGTACCTGGTCGCTGTCGATGGGCTCGATCGGGTCGAGCAGGTGGTCGGCCGGGGAGGCGGCATCGAGGTCGTCCGGCAACACCGGCGCGTAGTCCTCGAGCGTGCGGCCATCGCTACGCTGCAACGCGCGGATGGCCGCCAGCAGGCTGCGCGTTTCGGCCACCTTGGCCTGGAATGCCTCGGGCGCGACGTCCAGGTGCTCGCCCAGCAGACGGGCCCGCATGGCGGAAATGGCCTCGCGCACGCGCGGGTCGCCGCCCGAGGTCACCACCACGTTGCACTCGGTGTCGAGTCCCAGCGAACGGTTGCTGAGATTGGATGAGCCGATGGTCAGGAAATCGTCGTCGATCACCGTGACCTTGCTGTGGATGTTGACGCATTCCGGCAGCAGCCCGGGGATCGTCGGGCAATAAAGGTGGAAGCGGTCGCCGCTATCCGCCGCGCGCAGGCGCCGGTACAGGCGCGCGCGCAGCACGCCCATGCTGTGCGCCTCCAGCCAGCCGCTTTCGTTGCGCCGCGATACCAGAACGATATCCGGGCCGTCCTCGCGCCCCAGCCGTCCGGCCAGCGCCTTGGCGATCACGCCCGAGCTGAAGTACTGGTTTTCCATGTAGATGCTGTGCCGGGCCGAGGCGATAGCGTCGCGCATCAGCATGCGGATTTCGCTCACGCCTTGCTCGTCCTCGCACACCGGCATGGTGCGGGCGATGCCGACGCGCACGTCGGTCAGTTCCGGCGCCAGGCTGGGCGGCCAGGGATCCGAAGATGTTGCCGCCGGCGGACGCGGCCTGCGGCCCGTCGCGCGCAGCCAGCGCCCCGCGCACAGGATGGCGAGCGCGGCGGCGGCCCGGCCATCGAGCGCGCACTGGACATCATGGAAAGGCGGATAGGACTTGCCTTCGGCAACGCGCAGCGGCGCGCCTGGCGCGTGGCTGTTGTCGTCCCAGCGGCGCAGCGTCAGGTCCAGCCCGCCAACGAAAGCGACCTTGCTGTCGATCACCACCACCTTCTGGTGGTGCGAGGCGCCCGGGGGATGGTTGCCGTCGAGGCGGAACGACAGGTGTCGGTGCGCCTGCCAGTGCGCGCTGGCCGACGGCAGCCATTCGCGCTCCATCGCCATCACCATGGCGTAGTCCCAGCTCAGAATGTAGATACGCAGTTCGGGACGGCGGTCGGCCAGCGTGCAGAGGAAGTCGCGCAGCCCTTCGGGCAGGCCGTCCTGCGCACCTGCGGGCACGAGTTCCATGCGGCTGTCGATGTCCCAGCCCAGGATAAAGATGGTGTTCTCGGCGCGCGGCAACGCTTCGCGCAGCGCACGGAAATAGGCGTCGCCGTCGACGAGCATGGCAAAGCGCTGGCAATGCTCGACCCGCCAGCAGTTGCGCCCCGGTTCCAGCGTAAAGGGGGGCGGTTCCTGCAGTTCACGCGGGGTGTCCGGCGTTGGCTGCGTCGGGGTGCCAGGCGGATTCGATGGACTCATGTCGCGCGCTCAAGGGGATAAGCCTCAAGCGTCGCGCAAGTTCCATACCGGAGCGCAGGGTCGGGAGGCGCCAGACCGTTGCCGCCATGGGAAAGGCGCGCCACGGATTGACGGGGGGGGGGCGCGCTGCTGCCTTTGTAAGAACCGCACGGCCGGCGCATGTGGCGCCGGCAATTCTTACGATACGTGGCGGCGCGCCGGGCGGGCGATGCCCCAGGCGTCCAGCAGCGGCTGGAAATGGGGCGTGTTGTCGCGTGTGGCCGGCGTGACCTTGCGCGGCGGCGGCAACGGCCTGCCGGTCAGTACCAGCAAGCTGTCGGCCTGGGCGGCTACGTCTGGCTCGCCCGCGTAAGAGACGACGCCCATCTGGCGGGCCGATTTCAGGGCGCGGGTCAGTTCCGCGGCGCTAAGACGGCTGGCGGCGGCAAGCCGGTGCCGGGGCATTGGCCCCTTGACACGCAGGCAGCTCATCAGCGCCAGCACGCATTCCCGGGTGGTTCGATCCATGTCGCTGCGTCAGAGGATGGGAGCACCTGCCTGACCCTTTCGGGCCATCAGGATGCGGGAATCCATTCTTTCGCAGGGGTCATATCTTTGCCAACCCGATATGACACTTGTTCACATTCTGAGGCGCTTCGTGGGAAGGCCTTTAAAGCATGGGAAGGCCTCAGTGCCGGGTTTGCGGGTTGCCGTACGGAAACCGCTGGTCCGGGCCGCCGGCCACCCCGGCGCCGGCGTTCTGGCGGCGCCATCTGCGGGCCTGCCTGGCATGCACGTCGGTAGCCAGTTCGTGCAGTTCGGCGATCCTGGCCTCGAGCGGGTCGGTATAGATGTCGAGAGGACGGTACCTGAGGATTCGGGACATGACGGGTCTCTGTAAGTGCCTGGTCTTAGTATTGGCACTGAAGCCGTCAATTGCATGCAGCGATTTCCGCGCCGTTGATCTGACTCAATGTTGATTGCGCAATGAACTATTGCAGGCTGGCGCAAAATGCCGGGTGCGGGCCGCGTATCCGGCCCGCCGTACCGGATTCAATGCCCCAGTCGGGACATGGCCCTGGGATCGCGGCAGTAAATCCTGCGCTCGCGCACCAGGCCGTCGCGCCCATGGATGCACAGCGACACGCCGTCCTGGCGCGCCCGCATCCAGCCTGCGGCGATGGCGGCTTCCTGGGTGGGAAAGTGCAGCGCCGTGGCTTCCTCGTCATCGCCCATGCCATCCATGCCTTGAATGGTCAGGGCCCATTCGCCTTCGCGGGCGGCATTGTCGTTGTCGGTGGCGGCAGGAAGCACGTGGATGCTGCGTGACGTCATGGCGGTCTCCCGGGAAGTGGACAGGTGTGGACCTACATTTCTAAGCGAAGCCTCGCCGCGCGGGTATCGGTCGCTGTCCTACAACCGCGCCGGCATGTCGCGCCGTCGGCTGACAACGGGGTAGGACGAAGGCCGACTTTTCGCGCGGTTGGCGGTTGCTACGATCCAATTGCCGGTTGGGCATGAAGCTGCCCGGTCAAGCCATCCCGAGCTATTCCATCCTGGCGGCGCATGCCGCTTCCACACGAAGCAAGGAGATCGTCATGAGAAAGCTATTCGCACTGTTTGCCCTCGCTGGCGTGATGCTGGTCACGGGCTGCAACACCATGGCCGGTGCAGGCAAGGATATCGAACGCGGCGGCGAGAAGGTGCAAGGCGCGGCGGAAAACACCAAGCAGAAAATGTAATTCGCCTGCCGATCGCAGGTTCAGAGGCCAACGGCCCGTGCTCCAGGCACGGGCCGTTTTCGTTCGCAGGGAATTCCTGGGGGCGTTTAGTGCGCGGCCGTGACCGCCACGCGTTCTTCGTCGGTGCGGCTGCGGCGCCAGCTTGCCGGAGGCAGGCCGAACTCGCGCTTGAAGGCGCGGCTGAACGCCGCCTCGGAGTCATAGCCGACCGCCCCGGCGATCTCGCCGATCGAGCGGTTGCCGCTGCGCAGTTCGGCCGCCGCGGTGCGCAGGCGCCAGTGCGCCAGGTACTGCATCGGCGGCTGCCCGAGCAGGTCGGTAAAGCGCTGCGCCAGCGCCGAGCGCGACAGCCCGACGTTGCCGGCCAGTTCATCCACTGTCCACGGATAGGCCGGGCGCGCATGCATGCGCGACAGCGCACGCCCCACGTAACGATCGCGCAGCGCGGCGAGCCAGCCGCTTTCGTTGTCCGGCAACGTGTCGATGCAGCGCCGCACTGCTTGCACGAACAGCAGTTCAGACAGCTTGGCCAGCACCGTGGCGGTGCCCGCTCGCGGCTCGGCGGCTTCCGAGGTGGCGAAGGCCAGCGCGGTGGCAAGCCACGCCGATTCGATGCCGTTGTCGAGTCCCACCTTGAACAGGCGCGGCAGCGAGGTCAGCAGCGGGTTGCCCATGGTGTCGTCGAACCCGAGGAAGCCGCACACCATGCGCGTGGTCTCGCCACCGCCGCCATACGACACGCGCATGACTTCGCCCGGGCTGTTGCGCAGCATGTCCGCGACCAGCGGCGCGGACTGCACCGGCTGCAGGTGCAGGTCGCTGCCCAGCACGTGCGGCTCGCCTTGCGGCACCACCAGCAGCTCGCCGGACTCGACGCGCACGCCTGGCCCCGTGCTTCCGACAAGACGGGCCCAGCACACGCCTTCGGTAATCAGGTGGTAGGAAACGACGCGATCGGTGCCGGGGAGGAAGGCCGCGCGCAATTCAGCATCCGCTTCAGACACCAGGCACCACGGCGACTTGAATTCGCCGTTGAGGAAGACCGCGCCGCTCAGTTGCACGGCGCGCAGCAGGTCGGACAAGGCATCCATGGTCACTTTCCTCCAGATCCGGTGTTTCGCGCAAGAAAGCCGGACGCCCGATCATACGGGCAAGGGGACCGGGCTCCGATACTAGCACCGTGCTACGGGCCGGACAACGGCAGCCGGGCACGGATCAGACAAGCCGGAGACAACACCATGGAAACAGTTACCGCCCCCGATGCCAGCGCAGGTGCGCAGGCCGACTGGCTCGCACTTGCCGCGGCGCTGGGCCGCACCTTCGACACCCGCGCCCCTGAGATCGACGCGAGCGGGCAGTTCGTCAGCGCCAACTACGACGACCTGCGCGCGCACCGATTCTTTGCCGCCGCCGTGCCGCAGGAGCTGGGCGGTGCCGGCCTGTCGCACCAGGAGCTTGGCACCGTGCTGCGGGAGCTGGGCAAGTACTGCGGATCGACCGCGCTGGCCTTTGCCATGCACACGCACCCGGTGGCCACGGCGGCATGGCGCTGGCGCAACCAGAAGGCGCCGGTGGAAGGGCTGCTCAAGCGCGTGGCGGGCGAGCAGATGGTGTTGCTGGGCAGCGGTGGCTCGGACTGGCTGCAGGGCAGCGGCAAGGCCACGCGCGTCGATGGCGGTTTCCGCGTGGACGGGCGCAAGATCTTCGCCAGCGGCGCGCCGGTGGCGGACCTGTTCATGACCTGCGCGGTGTATGACGACCCCGAAGCCGGGCCCACGGTGCTGCATTTCGCATTGCCCATGAAGAGCCCCGGTGTGAGTGTGATGTCGAACTGGCACACGCTGGGCATGCGCGGCACGGGCTCGCACGATGTGCTGCTCGAAGGCGTGCTGGTGCCCGACACCGCCGTTGCCGCGCGCCGTCCGCAAGGCATGTGGCATCCGATGATGCATACCGTCTCGATGATTGCGCTGCCGCTGATCTATGCGGTCTACGTAGGCATTGCCGAAGCGGCGCGCGACATTGCCCTGCAACTGGCGCGGCAGCGGCGCCTGAACGCGCATGCGGTGGAAGCGGCCGGCCGCCTTTGCAACGAAGCGGAAGCCGCGGGCATGGCGCTGGACACGATGTTCGACGCGGCATCGGGGCAGGCGCCGGGGGCGGTGACCACCAACCGCATCATGTGCGGGCGCACGCTGGCGGCGCGCGCGGTGCTGGCGACCGTGGAAGCGGCCATGGATCTGGCCGGCGGTGCCGGCTTCTATCGCGACGCCGGGCTGGAGCGCCGCTTCCGCGATGCGCAGGGCGCGCGTTTTCATCCGTTGCAGGCCGGTGCCCAGCAGGAGTACGCGGGACGCATGGCGCTGGGCCTGGATATTGATGCGCCTCCCGGCGAGGTGCGGCAGGCCGCGCAATGATGCCCGCACTGGCCCCGCTGCCGTATGCCACCGAGGCCTGCAACGACAGCGGCTGCGATGACTTGGGCGGGGCCTCCGGCGGCATGGGCCACGACCCCCGGGCACGGCGCGCGCTGCGCGACGCGCTCGGGCAGTTCGCCACCGGCGTGACGGTGGTGACCGCCGCGGATGCGGAGGGCCGGCCGGTGGGCGTGACGATCAACGCCTTCACTTCCGTATCGCTCGCGCCGCCGCTGCTGCTGTGGTGCCTGGCGCGCGCTTCCGGCAGCCTGCCGGCGCTGCGCGCCGCGCCCTGTCATGCGATCAACGTGCTCGGCAGCGGGCAGCTGGCCCTGTGCCGGCGCTTTGCCGAGCGCGACATCGACCGCTTTGCCGACGTCGACTGCAGCCCCGGTCCGTGCGGCACGGTGTTGCTCGCCGGCGCGCTGGCGACGTTCATCTGCCGGCATCGCTCGGTGCGCTCCCTCGGCGACCACGTGGTGTTCGTGGTCGAGGTAGTGGCCTATGGCACCGCGCCGGGTGCGCCGCTGGTGTTCCATGGCGGCGGTTTCGGCGAAGGAATGGCGCGCATCGACGCCGGCGCGGCATAGTGTCCTGTCCCGCAAGTAGCTCACCCTGAAATCGCCCAGTTGTCCGCCATGCGTCGTTGCTCGTCGTTGCCATAGCTACGGCTATGGCGCCTCCTCGCGCCTAGCCTGACGGCCAACTGGACGATTTCAGTTTGGCAAGCTATTTCCGGAACAGGACACTAGCGCAGCACCCGCGCTCCGCGGGCCTTGCCGGCGATCACCAGCGAGATCCCGCCGAGCACGGCCACCGCGCTGACGGCGAGCCGCAGCGTCAGCGTTTCATCCAGCAGCACGATGCCGCCTGCCGCGGCGATGATCGGCACGCTCAGCTGTACCGTTGCGGCGGTGGCCGCGCGCAGGCGCGGCACCACCGCATACCAGACCACGTAGCCAAGCCCGGACGTCACCGCGCCGGACAGCAGCGCGTACACCAGGCCCGCCTGGTCCAGCGAACGCTGCGCCTGCATCACCGCGGCCAGCGCCAGCGCCAGCGGTACTGCGCGCAGGAAATTGCCGGCCGTGGTCGTTACCGGATCGGCATTGCGCCGGCCGTGCAGCGAATAGATGCCCCAGGCGACGCCAGCCAGGATCATCAGCAGCGACGAAAACAGCGGCGGCGTGGCCAGCCCCGGCAGCAGCAGCCACACCAGCCCGGCAAGCGCGAGCGCCAGGCCGATCCATTGCTGCATGCGCAGCGACTCACCGGCCGCCAGCCCGTAGCCCGTCATGGTGGCCTGCACGGCAGCGAACAGCAGCAGCGCGCCGGTGCCGGCGCCCAGGCGCAGGTACGCGAACGAAAACGCCGCGGCATAGCAGAACAGCGCCAGCGCGGAGACCCAGTTGCCAGCCAGCGGCGGAAACCGTGCCTCCGTGTCCGCTCGCAGCAGGCGGTGCTGCACCACCACGATGATCCACAGCACCGCGGCCGCCGCGGCGACGCGCGCCAGCGTAAAGCTGCCAGCATCGATGGTGGTGCCTTCCAGCGCCATCCGGCATAGCAGGGAATTGCCGGCAAAAGCCAGCATGGCCAGTGTGGTCAGCAGGACGGTGTTCGCACTCGGCACGCGGGCCAGGGGGGTATGCATGCTCGGCATAGCGGCCGGCGCTCAGGCCGCCGGCGGCGTGTCGCCGATGGCGAACGACGACAGGTGCTCGATCGCCCGCACCAGCGCGGAATGGTCCCAGCCGCTTCCACCAAGGCCGTCGCAGACATTGAACAGCTGCTGGCACGACGCAGTATTCGGCAGGCCCACGCCCAGCTGGCGCGCGGTCGACAGCGCCAGTTCCAGGTCCTTCTGGTGCAAGGCGATGCGGAAGCCCGGATCGAAAGTCCGCTTGATCATGCGTTCGCCATGGACCTCGAGGATGCGCGAACTGGCAAAGCCGCCCAACAGTGCCTCGCGCACGCGCGCGGGATCGGCGCCGGCGCGCGCGGCCAGCACCAGTGCCTCGCCGACGGCCTCGATGGTCAGGGCCACGATCACCTGGTTGGCCACCTTGGCCACCTGGCCCGCGCCGACTTCGCCTACGCGCACGATGTTCTTGCCCATCAACTGCAGCAGGGGCAGCACGCGGTCGAATACCTCCTGCCTGCCGCCGGCCATGATCGACAGCGTGCCGGCCTTGGCGCCAACTTCGCCACCGGACACCGGCGCATCGACATAGTCCACGCCCAGCGCCTCGATGCAGCGCGCGAACTCGCGCGTGGCGATCGGCGAGATCGAACTCATGTCGATCACCGTGACGCCGCCCGCGGTCTCGGCAAGTCCGTCGGCGACGCCTTCCTTGCCGAACAGCACCTGCTCTACATCCGGTGTGTCGGGCAGCATCAGGATAATGGTTTCCGATTGCCGCGCCAGTTCCTCGGCGCTGCTGCAGGCATGCACGCCCGCGTCCAGCAGGGCCTGCGGCACGCCGCTGCGGGTATGGGCGAACACGGTATGCCCGCCGTCGACGATGTGCTGCGCCATGGGCTTGCCCATCACGCCAAGCCCGATAAAACCGATCTTGCTCATGACAGTGTCCGGTGGTTGCGTCGGAGCGCCGCGCTTGGGCGGTCGCATAACTCTGATCATAGTCAGTCGCACGCTGACATGGCTGCGGACAGGTGCGCCGGCCGGACCAAAGAAAAAGCCCCGCGCCAGTGCTGGCAACGGGGCTATCGCCCGTTGGTGCGCCGCGCCGGCGAACTCAGCGGAATGCGGCGTCCTTGGCCGAATCGCCCGGACGCTGGCCCAGGATCTCGCGGATGCGGGCCAGGTACTGGTCGCCAACGGTCCGGTGCATGCGCGTGGCCTCGGCGGCGAACTGGCGCCGGCTGGGCGGCCGGATGCCCAGGCTGCGGCAGATCGTCGACAGATAGGGCTTGCGCTCTCGTCCCAGGCGCAGCGCCACTGTTTGCAGCGCGGCATCGCCGATGCGCCCGCGCAGCCAGGCCAGCACCTGGCGGTCGTAGTCGTTTTGCACGCGGATCAGGTGTTCCATGGCCAGACTCCTACTGTTCATCCATACAGTTACTGTAAATATATACAGTATTCTCAGGGATGCAAGAAAAGTCTTGTCGGGTGACACAATTGGTGCGACTGGCGACACAATTCGTGGAAAACCGTGACAGAAAAATTGGAAGTTTGCGCTGGCGCCGGCGAACTGGTGTCGGCTTACCGTTGAACCTTCTTCACGGTTGCATGAACTGTCTAGATCGGCACTTGGGGTATCTCGCTATTTCCAATGGGATGCGCTCCCATGCGGGCGCACTCTGGGTCACGAAACACCTTCTTCAGGTCATCACTCGCCGGCTCAGGCCAACTGGGCCGAAAGCCAAATGTTGAGATTCACGCAACGTTGAACTTTGTTCACTCAACTCTGAACCGGCCAGCCAAACACCAAATCCATATTCCCCTTACTAAACAATTGGTTACAGCCGTCTCAACTATGGGACTGCCGGTCAATGAGGAAGCGCCGCAGCCTACGCAAGGCTATCGAATTCGGCGTTCCAGATTACGTGGGCACAACGACCAAGGCCCAAGGCTACGACGTTCGCGCGCCATCACCGGCCCGACGCCGATTGCCAGAGAAACGGGGTTGCATACTGAAATGATGGTTAGCGCACACTCTTCAAGCGTCACCCCCTAAGTTGTTCGACCTGACCGCAACCGGCTTGTCGCCAGGCCGATTTTGCTCTGACCCAAGCCGGTGTAAGGGCCTCCATGCTTAGAAAAATCGGCGGACATCCATGGGTGGAGCGACCGCGGCACCGTCGCGCGAGAAGTACGGGGTAGACACATGCCTCGCTAGGGGGGATCGTCGCCAGTAGGCAACATGCAACATAATGGTCACATGTTAAACGGGCCGGAGCTGTCAAGCTCCTTTCGACGATTAGTGTCACCAGGCTGGTGGCAGAAGGCAAAGAAGAAGATGGGGCAAATCCAGCCTATTCTGCATCTCGTTGATTACCACTCCTATCGCATCCTCGATGAATACGGCAGCAAGGTCGTCAACCCAAACTTCACCCGTGAATGCGGGCGGATTTGGATCTGAAGAAGGAGACAGAACGGGGGCACGCAGAGGCCGTGCGCGCTTTTGCACAAAAGGCCGAGGCCACTCTGAAGACGTACAACGTGCCTCCCGCATGGAGCGGCCCCCTGAATCGCCGGACACAGTCCCCCACTTACAATAGCGGGTAGGCATACGACTGTGTTTATGACTAAAACGAAGCAGGAATTGGTGGAAGTGTTGACGGGGCCGGAGCGCCGGCGG
>NZ_JAYMRX010000009.1:0-257670 GCF_038900635.1 Cupriavidus oxalaticus
CATCCGTACCACTTCCAGCTTGAAGCTGGCATCAAATTGTCGGCGCCTTCTTGTCATCTAGCTTTTTTCCTCGTCGATTCGGGATTGTCCTCCTATCGACCTGTCCGAGGAAATTAGACCACTACAGGGAGAGGGGAGCGAACCGGCGGCAATTCAAAGCCTCCAAGGTTTCCCAGCCCCCTCAAAATCCCCGGGTTTACACCTACACCACCATTCGGATTCCCGAACGCCACTCCCCGCCGCCCGTCCGGATCCCCGAATAGTGCGCCGGAATCACTTCAATTTCTCCTTTTAATTCAACGGGTTGCATAGCCATCGCGCCCCCCGCCGCCTGGCACGCCGTGTGCAATATAGGCCGCCGCTAACAGCGCCCAGACAGGTTGGCCGGCACGCTTCCCAACGCACCGGCCTCGCCAAAAAACAAAGGAGGAAACACATGACTGACCCCGCCTTGCCCATCCCCCCTCTCGCCGCCCGGGCGACCCGCTGGCACCTGTTGCCGCGCTGAAAAAAAACCGCATGGCCGGGTCGGCGCCCTCCAGAGCCGTCCCGCCATTCCGACATACCGACGTCCGCCCCTGTCCGCGGGGACCGGACGCACAGGCCTGATCCACGATGAAACTGAATCGACTGCCCACCCTGATCTTCATTGCGATGCTGCTAGGCGTGCTGGTCGGCACCGCCGCGCACAACATGGCGCCGGACGCCGCCACCGCCAAATCGATTGCGGACCACCTGTCCATCCTGACTGACGTGTTCCTGCGGATGATCAAGATGATCATCGGCCCGCTGGTGTTCGCCACGCTGGTGGCCGGCATCGCCAGCATGGGCGACGGCCGCGCCGTCGGCCGCATCGGCACGAAGGCGATGATGTGGTTCATCGGCGCCTCGGTCACCTCGCTGCTGCTCGGCCTGGTGATGGCCAACGTGCTGCAGCCCGGCCACGGCATGAACCTGCCGCTGCCGGCGGCGGACGCCACCTCGAACCTGAAGACCGGCGCGCTGAACCTGCGCGACTTCATCTCGCACATGTTCCCCAAGAGCTTCGTCGAGGCGATGGCGCACAACGAGATCCTGCAGATCGTGGTGTTCTCGCTGTTCTTCGGCTTCGCGCTGGGCACGGTCAAGGACGGCGTGGGCAAGCCGGTGCTGGAAGGCATCGAGGGCCTGGGCCACGTGATGCTGAAGGTCACCAACTACGTGATGGCGTTCGCGCCGGTGGGCGTGTTCGGCGCGATCGCGGCGGTGATCACCGCGCAGGGCCTGGGCGTGCTGGTGGTCTACGCCAAGCTGATCGGCAGCCTGTACCTGGCGCTGGCGCTGCTGTGGGTGGCGCTGATCGGCGGCGGCTACTTCTTCCTGGGCCGTGACGTGTTCCGCCTGCTCAAGGGCATGCGCGCGCCGCTGATGATCGGTTTCGCCACCGCCAGCAGCGAATCGGCCTACCCGAAGGTGATCGACCAGCTGACCCGCTTCGGCGTCAAGGAGCGCATCACCAACTTCGTGCTGCCGCTGGGCTACTCGTTCAACCTGGACGGCTCGATCATGTACACCTCGTTCGCGGCGCTGTTCGTGGCCCAGGTGTATGGCATCGAGCTGTCGCTGAGCCAGCAGATCACCATGCTGCTGGTCCTGCTTGTCACCAGCAAGGGCATCGCCGGCGTGCCGCGCGCCTCGCTGGTGGTGGTCGCCGCCGTGCTGCCGATGTTCGGCCTGCCGGAGGCCGGCATCCTGCTGGTGCTCGGCATCGACCACGTACTCGACATGGGTCGCACCGTGACCAATGTGCTCGGCAATGCCATTGCCACCGCCGTCGTCGCCAAAAGCGAAGGCGCCATCGGCGCGCCGGTACTGTCCGACGAGGATGAACCCGTCGTCGCGGATACCACCACCAGCCTGGCATCGGTCCAGGCCATGGCCGGCAAGTAACACCGCCAGCCAGGCGTGCCAGGGCCCGGTTGCCGACAAGGCAACCGGGCCTTTTTGCATCCATGAGGCGGGCGCGGTAGCGCCGGTGTGGTAAAAGTAGGCACCCGCGCCGCCCTGGTCCCCGAAAAGACTGCCATGGATCACTGTCCCGCCGGCGCGGCCGCTTCGCCCTTGCCTGACCAGACTTCCTGATGACCGGCCCGCTCCACCATCCCGGCGATACCCCACACGCGCCCGCCGCCACGCCCGCCACGCCCTCGCGCCTGCCCCACGGCCTGCGCGGCGCCGCGCCGCTGCTGGCGTTGCTGGCGCTGGCCGTGCTGATCGGGCTGGCCGGCGCGCTCGGCTACCGCTACAGCTTCGACAACGCGCTGGCGCGCCAGGCCGAGCGCGGCCAGGTGCAGCTGCGCCTGTACACGCAGGCGCTGGAAAGCGAGCTGGCGCACTACGACTACGTGCCCGGCCTGCTGTCGCTGGACGAGCGCATATCCGGACTGCTGCTGCGCCCGGACGAAGCCGCGCGCGTGGCCCGCGCCAACGAATACCTGACCTCGCTCAACGCCCGCGCCGGCACGCGCGTGGTCTATGTGCTGGATGCCCACGGCAAGGTGCTGGCCGCCAGCAACTGGCAGCGCCCCGACACCTACGTGGGCGAGGACCTCAGCTTCCGCCCCTACTTCCAGGCCGCCATGGAGGGCCAGCTCGGGCGCTTCTATGGCGTCGGCACCACGCGCAGCGAATCGGGCTACTACCTGTCGGCGCCGCTGGGCGAGCGCGACAACCCGGCCGGCGTGGCGGTCGTCAAGATCGGGCTGGAGCCGCTCGAAAACCGCTGGCAGGGCGCCGACAGCCAGATGCTGCTGAGCGACGAGAACGGCGTGGTGATCCTCGCCTCCGACCCGTCGTGGAAGCTGGCCGCGCTGCGGCCGCTGTCGGACGAGGCGCGCCAGCGGCTGTCGCGCAGCCTGCAGTACAACCGCGCGCCGCTGCCGCAGCTGCCGCTGGAGTCGGTGCGCAAGCTTGCCAATGAAAACGGCGGCAGCAGCGACGAGCTGGTGCGCCTGCGCCGCGGGCCGCCGATGCTGGCGCAGCATGCCGCCCTGCCCGGCACCCACTGGCAGCTGACGCTGCTGACCAATACCTCGCAGGCGCGCGTGGCGGCGCTCAACAGCGCCGCGCTGGCGGGCGTGCTGACCGCCTTCGTGCTGCTGCTGGGCGCGGCCTGGAACGTGCGCCGGCGCATCGTCAACGAGCGCCTGGCCGCGCGCGCCGCGCTTGAAGCGGCCAACAGCGAGCTGGAGCGCAAGGTGATCGAGCGCACCGCCGACCTGTCCGCCGCCAACCACCGGCTGCAGGCCGAGGTGTCCGAGCGCATCCGCGCCGAGACCGTGCTGCGCCAGGCGCAGGACGGCCTGCTGCAGGCCGGCAAGCTGGCCGCGGTGGGCCAGATGTCGACCGGCATCGCGCACGAGCTGAACCAGCCCCTGGCCG
This sequence comes from Cupriavidus oxalaticus, assembly GCF_038900635.1. GTDB lineage: Bacteria > Pseudomonadota > Gammaproteobacteria > Burkholderiales > Burkholderiaceae > Cupriavidus > Cupriavidus oxalaticus_B. The sequence continues at coordinate 3,421 of NZ_JAYMRX010000009.1, forward strand.
CGCTGCGCACGCTGTCCGGCAATACCGGCAAGTTCCTCGAGCGTGGCGACTATGCCACCGTGCGCACCAACCTCGACACCATCATCGGGCTGGTCGAGCGCATGGGCCGCATCACCGGCGCGCTCAAGTCGTTCGCGCGCAAGTCGGGCAACGGCCGCAGCCAGGCCCGGCTGGCCGAGGCGGTCGACAACGCGCTGTTCCTGCTGCAGACCCGCGTGGACGCCGTGCAGCCCGATCTGCAGCGCGACATCGACCCCGAACTGGCCGTGATCTGCGACCCCAACCGGCTCGAACAGGTGCTGGTCAATCTGCTGGGCAACGCGCTCGATGCGGTCGCCGGCCGGCCCGCGCCGCGCATCGCGCTGCATGCGCACGTGAGCGGCGCCATGGTCCACCTGACCGTGCGCGACAATGGCGCCGGGCTGTCCGAGGAAGCCTTCGCACGGCTGTTCGAGCCGTTCTTCACCACCAAGCCCGCCGGACAGGGACTGGGGCTGGGCCTGACGCTGTCGGCCGGTATCCTCAATGAAAACGGCGGCAGCCTGTCGGCCGCCAACCACCCCGACGGCGGTGCCTGCTTCACGCTGGTGCTGCCGCTGGTGCCGCACGAGGCCAGGTCACAGGATTCCAGGCATGCCGGCTGAACTGACCGTACTGATCGTCGAGGACGATGCCGACGTGCGCCTCGGCTGCGAGCAGGCGCTGCGCCTGGAAGGGCTGGCCACGCGCGGCGTGGGCAGCGCCGAGGCGGCGCTGCGCGAAGTCGGCCCCGGCTATGCGGGCGTGGTGGTCAGCGACATCCGCCTGCCCGGCATGGACGGCATGGCGCTGCTGGCGCAGCTGCGCGAACGCGACCCCGCGCTGCCGGTGATCATGATCACCGGCCACGGCGACGTGGGCCTGGCGGTGCAGGCGATGAAGCAAGGCGCCTACGACTTCCTGGAAAAGCCGTTCTCGCCCGAGCAGCTGGTCGACGCCACCCGCCGCGCGCTGGAGCAGCGCCGGCTCGCGCTGGAAGTGTCAGAACTGCGCGAACGTCTGGCAGGACGCGAAAAACTCGAAACCCGCCTGATCGGCCATTCGCCCGCGGTCGAGCGCTTGCGCCGGCTGATCGCCGACCTCGCCGGCACCGACGCCAACGTGCTGATCCACGGCGAGACCGGTACCGGCAAGGAACTGGTGGCGCGCTGCCTGCACGAGGCCAGCCAGCGCCATGCACGCCACTTCGTCGCCATCAATTGCGGCGGCCTGCCCGAACAGCTGTTCGAAAGCGAGATCTTCGGCCATGAGGCCGGCTCGTTCACCGGCGCCGCGCGCCGCCGCATCGGCAAGATCGAGCACGCCGAAGGCGGCACGCTGTTCCTCGACGAGATCGAGAGCATGCCGATGCCGCTGCAGATCAAGCTGCTGCGCGTGCTGCAGGAGCGCGTGGTGGAGCGGCTCGGCTCGAACCAGCCGGTGCCGGTCAACGCGCGCGTGGTGGCGGCGACCAAGGCCGACCTGCGCGCGCTGTCCGATGCCGGCCAGTTCCGCGCCGACCTGTACTACCGCCTGAACGTGATCACGCTGGAGCTGCCGCCGCTGCGCGAGCGGCGCGAGGACGTGCCGGCATTGTTCGAGCATTTCGTCGCGCAGGCGGCGCTGCGCTTCGAGCGCGAGGCCGTGCCCGCCAGCGCCGGCGAACTGGCGGCGCTGGTGGCCTACCCCTGGCCGGGCAATGTGCGCGAGCTGCGCAACCTGGCCGAGCGCCATGTCCTCGGGCTGGGCTGCAATCCTGGCCAGGGCACTGCCGCGCCGGAAGCGCTGCCGCTGGCGCAGGCGGTCGACCAGTTCGAGCGCGCGCTGATCGCCGATGCCATGCGCAGGCACGACGGCAACCTCAGCCGCGCCAGCGAGGCGCTTGGCGTGGCCAAGACCACACTGTTCGACAAGGTGCGCAAGCACGGCCTGCAAGACCGGTAGCGCCGGCCGCGCGTCTCGCGGTCAATACATCATGTTGTGACATATATATGCTCTGAAGCGGCCGCTGAATTCAGCAGCCGCAACAAAGATGACAGCAGCGCGGGGAACCACCCGGGCAGCACGGTGTCTGCCAATTACTGGCTGCAAGCCCTTGGCACCGAAACAGTGTTCAGTGTGCGTTGAAAAACAAAAGTGCGATGAATTTGTAGTTTTTTCTTACTGATTGCCTGACCTTTGCGGCATATTATGGGCTTCCGGCAAATCCGGACCCGGGACATGCAAAGCAATCAACTGCGGGCGGTCTGCGGGAAGTGACAAAAACATCAAATCGACTATAAATAATCGTCCGGCCGGCGGGGGAGCGGGTCAGGACACAGGGTCAGTCAACCATTGGCAGTAACAATACGCGGTGCAGGTGCCTGGTACCGCGCGCCTTGCCCGGCGCGAACTGCCTTCAGGACTACGGGTGATTGGATGAAACTGGATCCGGCACTGGCTGAAAAGCCTTACTACAGCACGCGTACAGCGGCAAAACTGCTCAATGTCTCGCTGGGCACTGTCCAGAAGATGGTAGAGCGCGGCGAACTGGGCGCCTGGAAGACCAATGGCGGGCACCGGCGCATCCACAAGGAAACCGTGCATCGCCTGCTGGCGACGCGCATCGGCCCTGAAACCGTGACGCCCCACGGCCTGGACCTGGTGGTGTTCCACCCCAACCACCAGGAAGCGCAGCGCATCCACGGCCAGTTGGGCAAGTGGGGTCTGCCGCTCAAGAGCGTGGTGGTCGACGATGTGCTCGACACCGTGATCACCTCGGTCAGCGCGCATCCGCGCGTGGTGCTGTACTACGTCGACGAACTGAACGACGCCGAGTCGGCCACCATCGAGAAACTGCAGAATTTCTTTGCCAGCCAGCATGTGATCTTTGCGGTGATCACCAACCGCCAGGCCTATGACGGCGTGGCCGACGCGCTGCAGCACTGGGGCATCATGGTGTTCCTGAAGACGCCGTCGCTGGAAGAGGTCAAGGGCTTCCTGCGCGCCCAGCTGATGATGGGCCGCGCCGGCTGAGCCGGGGGGCTCCCGCGCCTGGAGCCCGTCACGGTCAGGCCAGCGACGCCAGCCTCTGCAGTTCCAGCCCGGCGTCGCGGCCTTCGGCCTGCGCCATCATCCAGCCATAGAGATTGCGCGGATCGGGCGGCATCGCCACCAGCTCCACCGCCCTGCCCGCGCGCCGGGCATGCGCGGCGGCATAGAGCCAGCGCAGCGCGGCGTAGTCCTCCAGCGCAAACCCCACGGAATCAAACACCGTCACTTCGTCGGCCGCGCCACGGCCCGGCGCGGCGCCGGCCAGCACCTGCCACAGCTCGGTCACGGGCGCGTCGGCGGGCAGCTGCTGGATCTCGCCTTCGATGCGCGTCTGCGGTTCGTACTCCACCACGATGCGCGCCTGGCGCAGGATGTCGGCATGCAGCTCGGTCTTGCCGGGGCAATCGCCGCCGACCGCGTTCAGGTGCATGCCCGGGCGCACCTGCGCCGGCGTCAGGATGGTGGCGCGGGTCTTGTCGGCGGTCACGGTGGACACGATGTCGGCACCGGCCAGCGCGGCCTGCACCGACTCCGCGGCGCGGATCGCCAGTCCCGGCACGCCGGCAAGGTTGCGCATCAGCCGCGCCGTGGCGGCGGGGTCGATATCGTAGGCGGCGATTTCACGCACACCCAGCATGGCGTGGAAGGCAAGCACCTGGAATTCGGCCTGAGCCCCGTTGCCGATCAGCGCCATGGTGCGCGCGCCCGGCCGCGCCATCGCCTGCGCCGCCAGCGCCGAGGTGGCGGCCGTGCGCAGCGCTGTGGCCAGCGTCAGGTCCGCCAGCATCAGCGGGAAGCCGGTTTCCACTTCGGCCAGCATGCCGCACGCCATCACGGTCGGCATGCCATGCTGCGCGTTGCGCGGATGGCCGTTGACGTACTTGAACGCGTACTGGATGCCGTCGCTCACCGGCATCAGCTCGATCACGCCGCGCGCGGAATGGCTGGCCAGGCGGGCGGACTTGTCGAAGGCATCCCAGCGCAGGAAATCCTGGCGGACATGGTCGGCCATCTGCACGATGGCGGGCTGCACGCCGACCGCGGCCACCAGCCGGGCCACGTCGTTGGCGTCGAGGAACAGCGACCGGGCGGTCTCTTTCATCATTGTCTCCCTGGCTGTCGATGACGGAGGCATCAGGCCGCGGCCGCGGCGAGGCCGGGGCCGCTGCTGCGGTCGAGCCGCAGCGTCATGCAATAGGCGCCGCCGCCGGAGAGCATGAAGGGGGCCAGGTCGACCTCATGCAGCTGGTAACCGCGCCGGCCCAGTTCGGTGCGCAGGTGCGGCGTAGTGCGCGTCATCACCACCTGGTCGTCCAGGTTGACGGCGTTGACGCTGAAGTGGCGCAGGTCGTCGGCGCTGGCCTCGATGCGCAGCCGCGCCGGCAGCCGTGCGCGCAGCTCGCGCAGCGCCGCTTCGCTGAACGCCGGCGGGTAATAGAGGATCTCGCCGCCGGACAGCGGGCAGAAGCATACGTCGAGGTGGTAGCTCTGCTCGGTGGCCAGTTCCAGCGCCACGACTTCCTTGCCGAAGAATTCCGACACGGCGGTGGCCGCCTCATGCGACGAACGCGGTCCGAAGCCGGCCCAGAAATGGCCGCGGCCGGCATCCCAGATGCAGTCTCCCGCGCCCTCCTGGAAGCAGCCCTCGGGCAGCAGCGCCACTTCGTCGAGCAGGCCGCGCTCGCGCAGCGCGCCGAAGATTGCCGCGAACGGCGCTTCTTCGCCGCGGCGCTGCGGGTAGCGGAAGCGCGCCAGCAGAGCGCGGCCGTCGAGCACCACGGCGGCGTTTGCCGGAAAAACCATGTCGGGCAGGCCGGCGGCGCCCGCGGCCACTTCCACCGTGAAGCCGGCCCGGGCCAGCGCCGTGCGCAGCGCGTCGAAGGACTGCATGGCGTTGCTGTGCATGCCGCGCGGGTCGCGCGCCCAGGCGTCGGGGTCCATCCACGGATTGATGCTGTACGACACGTCGTAGAAGGTCGGCTCGACAAGCAGGATCGTGGGGGTGTGGATCACGGCGGCTCCTTTTTTCTTTGGGGGTTCTGGAAACAATTCAGTCGATTGCATTCTGGTGCACGCTGGTGTTAACTAATAGCCAGCAAGATGTGCAATTTGCGTCTTGTACCGAGCAAAACGCCAGACCTCATTGGCAAATCGACAGAAGGCCCCTCAAGCTCATGGACGCCACCGATCAACAACTGCTCTCCCTGCTGCGCGACAACGCGCGCACGCCGGTCACCGCGCTGGCGCAGGCGCTGCGCGTATCGCGCGCGACCGTGCAGAACCGCATCGACAAACTGGAGAAGGAAGGACTGATCGTCGGCTATACCGTGCGCCTGCGGCCCGAGGCCGAGGCGCACCGGATCCGCGCGTGGATGACGATCGCGGTGGAGGGAAACAAGGCGCGCTCGGTGCTGCAGGCGCTAAGGGGCGAGCCCAACGTGCAGGCGCTGCACACCACCAATGGGCGCTGGGACATCATTGCGGAACTGCGCGCGGATACGCTGGAGGCGTTTGACCGGACGCTGGACCGGATTAGGTTGATCGAGGGGATCAGTGCGACGGAAACGAGCATTTTGCTGTCGACCTACAAATAGCGCCGCCGGTTGAAATTCAGCCGGCCAACCGCCCCCGCGACCGCTCGCGCCGCGCTTCCTCATGGTGAACCTGAGAACTTGCACGCAGCAGGTCGCGCAAGGACACGATGCCCGCCAGCCGCATGCTGTCCATGCTACGACATAGGGGGCGACTCCTGATTGCACTTCTGATTGCTCTGGTGCGGTGCATCACGCCCCAACCCGGGGATGCGCTGCACCAAAGGCGGCCAAATATATCACCGCGTGATATATTACGTGCACCATTCCAAGCCGCCCCCGTCCGAGAATGCCAACTGCCCCCGCTGTCGCCTTGCTGGCGCAAAATACCCGTGCATGGCTGCGCACTTTTGTCCCGCTGCCGGTTGCTGCCAACCGCCATGAGCGCATCAAGAGCTGCCTTGGCGCGCTGCTCGGCCTGTTCTGCACCGAATGGATCTGCCACCAGACACTGGGCGGATTCAATCCCTGGTTCGTCGCGCCAATGGGCGCCTCGGCGGTATTGCTGTTCGCGGTGCCGTCTTCGCCACTGGCGCAGCCGTGGTCGATCATCGGCGGCAACCTGTTTGCGGCACTGGTGGGCGTGGCCTGCGCGCGCTGGATCCCTGACCCGGGCCTTGCGGCGGCAACGGCGGTGGCCGTGGCGATCGCCGTGATGTTCCAGTTCCGCTGCGTGCACCCGCCCGGCGGCGCCGTGGCAATCACGGCGGTATTCGGCGGGCCGGCAGTCAGCGCGCTCGGTTTCGGTTTCGTGGTGGTGCCGGTGCTGTTCAACTCGATGCTGCTGCTGTTGATGGCGCTGGCCTTCAACAACCTGTCGCGGCGGCGCTACCCGCACCGCCCGCCGGAGCCCGCGATGCAACATGGCACCAGGGACGTGCCGCCGACGCAGCGGGTGGGCTTTACCCGTGCCGACCTGGACGCGGCCCTGAAGGCACGCGGCGAATTCTTCGACATCGAAGAAGACGACCTGGAAGCCATCATGGTGGCGGCGCAGCTGCGCGCGTACCGGCGGCACTTCGGCAACGTGCTGTGCGGCGAGATCATGTCGCGAGACGTCATCATGGTGCGGCCCGGGCAGCCCGCGCACGAAGCCGGGCACCTGCTGTCGCGGCACCGCATCAAGGCGCTGCCGGTGGTCGATGCCAACAACCGACTCGAAGGCATCATCACGCAGAGTGATTTCTTCGCCGCGCAGCGCGATACCGGCGCGCGCCGGCTGGCCGGCACCGTGCGCGACCTGATGACGAGCGCCGTGGTCACCGCCCGCCCCGACCAGCCGATGGTGGAACTGGCGCAGGCCTTCTCCGACGGCGGCCTGCACCATGCGCCGGTGATCGACGACAAGCACCGCGTGGTCGGCATGGTGACGCAATCCGACCTGGTGGCCGCGCTGCTCAAGAGCGGCGTAATGGCGGTACCGGGCTGAAGCTAGCCCTTTTCCCTGGCGCCGGCCCTGTCCGGCGCGTCGCGCTCACTGCCCCTCACGCCTGGGCGGCACGACCGCCGCGCTGTTCAACGTCACAAAGCTATGGCACTGTGGGATGCGTCCGGGCATGCTGCCCCGGCGCACCGTGGTGGTGGCGCCCGAAGCACCCTTCCAGCAGCCCTTTGGCATCGCCCCCCCGGCGTAGGCTATATTTACGCCGTTTCCGTCACACCGGCGCGCCCAGGGAGAGCCATCAATGAGTTCCGGCCAGTTAATCGAGAAGATTGCTGCAGTCTTTGCGCTGATCGTGCTGATCGGCGGCTCGCTGCTGGTGCTCGCACCGTTCACCACGGCGCTGCTGTGGGGCGCGATCCTGGCCTACAGCTCGTGGTACCCGTACACGGTGCTGTCGCGCTGGCTCGGCAACCGCCGCGGCCTGGCGGCGCTGATCTGCGTGCTGCTGGCCACGGTGATCGTGCTGGGGCCGTTTGTCTACGCCGGTGCCAGCTTCTCGGCGCACCTGGACGACCTGTCGGCGCTGGTCGACCGCTACATGGAGCATGGCATCCCGCAGCTGCCGGATTGGCTGAGCAGCCTGCCCTATGTCGGCACGTACCTGCAGCGCTCGTGGGACAGCATCATCAATGCCGACTCCGAGATGGTGGCCAACCTGCGCAAGCTGATCGCGCCGGTCGGTCATGTGCTGCTCGGCGCCGGCCTGTCGATCGGCGCGGGGCTGGGGCAGCTGGCGCTGTCGATCATCCTGGCATTCTTCTTCTATACCGGCGGCGAGTTCGCCATCGCCTGGCTGCGCGCGGGCATGCGCCGCATTGCCGGCGAGCGTGCCGACCACCTGCTGGAACTGGCCGGCAGCACGGTCAAGGGCGTGGTCTACGGCGTGCTCGGCACGGCCTTTATCCAGGCGGTGCTGGCCGCCATCGGGCTGTGGATCGCCGGCGTGCCGGGCGCGGCCATCCTCGGCTTCGTCACGTTCTTCCTGTCGGTGGTGCCGGTGGGCCCGCCGCTGGTGTGGCTGCCGGCGGCGCTGTGGCTGTACCACACCGGGTCCACCGGCTGGGCCGTCTTCCTGGTGATCTGGGGCGTGGGCGTGGTCAGCATGGCCGACAACATCGTCAAGCCGCTGCTGATCAGCAAGGGCACCGGCATGCCGCTGATCTGGATCATGCTGGGCGTGCTGGGCGGCGCGCTGGCATTCGGCTTCCTGGGGGTGTTCATCGGCCCGACGCTGCTGGCGGTGGCGTATGCGCTGCTGCGCGACTGGACCATCGGCTCGGAGGGCGAGCTGAAGCAGGATCTCGCGCACGACCTGAAGCCGGGCGGCGCGCCGGCAGCGGTGCCCGCGGCGACGCATCCCGCCGCGCCGGCTCCGGCCCTCCCCGCCGTGGTCGACAATCCCGACGTGCCGCCAGCGGCCACCGGCAAGCACCCCGGCTGAACGGCTGATGGCAGGTCCAGACCACGCCCCCGCGCCCGCCTTGCCCGATACCTCGCCCGCCGCGCTGCACCGGCTGGTGGCGTGCGAATACTGCGATGCGGTCTACGAGCGCACCCCGATCTCGCCCGGCGAGCGCGCGCTGTGCCTGCGCTGCGGCGGCGAGCTGTACCGCGAGAGCCGCCGGCATTACCGGCGCCTGCTGCCGCTGGTGATCACCGCGCTGATCCTGTTCCTGGTGTCCAACGCCTATCCCATCGTCGAGATGGACCTCAAGGGCGTGCGCACGCAAACCACGCTGCTGGGCGCGGTGCATGCCCTGTACGACGACCACATGGCACTGGTGGCGGCGCTGGTGTTCGCCACCACCATATTGTTCCCGCTGTCCGAGCTGCTGATGATGATTTACCTGCTGGTGCCGATGGCGCAGCACCGCATGCCGGCGGGCTTCGACCGCATCGTGCGCGGCATCCGCCAGACGCGGCCGTGGGGCATGATCGAGGTCTTCATGATCGGCGTGCTGGTCACGCTGGTGAAGCTGTCCACGATGGCGCGCGTGCTGCCCGGCATCGCGCTGTGGTCGTTCGCCGCGCTGGTGATCGTGCTGGCGGCGATGCTGTCGTTCGACCCGCGCGACCTGTGGCGCTACCTGGAAACGCCGGACGATGACGCCGGCGCGCCGGCCGGCACCGGCGAGGGAGGCCAATGACGAACGCGCTCCCGCCCCGACCGTCCCAATCGCCGCAGCCACCGCGCCCCGACCGCCTGGCGCACCCGCGCCGGCTCGCGCGCGAAGTGGTGGCCGAACTCACCGACGACGACGAACGCACGCCGCTGCCGCAGGTGCCCACCGCCAGCCGCCTGGGCCTGCTCTCCTGCCACGCCTGCGACCTGGTCAGCCCGCGCACGCTGGAAGGCGAGCCCTGCCCGCGCTGCGGCGCCACGCTGCACCACCGCAAGCCGGACAGCCTGGCGCGCACCTGGGCCTTCCTGCTGGCTGCCTTTATCCTCTACCTCCCGGCCAACATGCTGCCGGTGATGGTCACGCAATCGATCCTCGGCACCCAGCGGGACACCATCCTGTCCGGCGTGATCTACCTGTGGCTGTCCGGCTCGCACATGCTGGCGGCGCTGGTGCTGATCGCCAGCGTCATCGTGCCGCTCATGAAGATGCTGATCCTCACCTTCCTGCTGCTGTCGGTCCACTTCCGCGCGACCTGGCGCATCCGGCAGCAGACCCGGCTGTACGGGCTGGTGGAGGTGATCGGCCGCTGGTCGATGCTCGATATTTTCGTGGTGGCGCTGCTGGCCTCGCTGGTGCGGGCCGGGGCGCTGGCCACCATCATCCCAGGCGGCGGCGCGCTGGCCTTCGGTGCGGTCGTGGTGCTGACCATGCTGGCCTCGCTCAGCTTCGACCCGCGCCTGCTGTGGGATTCGCTGGAAGACGACAATGCCCGACACTGAACAACATCCGACTAACCCGGCTGGCGCACCCGGCCTGCCGCGACCCGAGCGCCGGCGCCGCGCGCGCTGGCTGCCATCGCTGGTATGGCTGATCCCGATCGTCGCGGCGGTTGTCGGCGTGTCGCTGCTGGTGCACACGCTGGCCTCGCGCGGGCCGGAGATCACCGTCAGCTTCCGCACCGCCGAGGGCCTGACGCCGGGCAAGACCGCGGTGCGCTACAAGGATGTCGATATCGGCCTGGTCAAGGCGGTGCGGCTCGCGCGCGACCGTTCGCACGTGATCGCGTCGATCGACCTGACCAAGGACGCGGAGAACTTCGCCGTGGCCGACACGCGCTTCTGGGTGGTGCGCCCGCGCTTCGCCGCAAGTGGCGTGTCGGGGCTGGAGACGCTGCTGTCGGGCGCCTATATCGGTGTCGATGCCGGCAAGTCCGGCGAAACCACGCGCGAATTCAAGGGCCTGGAAGTGCCGCCGGTGGTGACCACCGACGCATCCGGCAAGCAGTTCGTGCTGCGCGCCTCCGAGCTGGGCTCGCTCGACATCGGTTCGCCGGTCTACTACCGACGCGTGCAGGTGGGTCAGGTGGTGGCCTACCAGCTGGAGCCCAACGGGCGCGACATCACGCTGCGCGTATTCGTCAACAAGCCCTATGACAAGCTGGTCACCGCCGATTCGCGCTTCTGGCATGCCAGCGGCGTCGACCTCAAGCTCGATGCCGGCGGCCTCAAGCTGTCGACGCAATCGCTGGTGACGGTGCTGCTGGGCGGCGTTGCGTTCCAGGCGCCGGACCGTACCGCCGCCACCGATGCCGCCGCGGAGAACACGCAATTCCTGCTGGCCGCCGACCAGTCCGAGGCCATGAAGGAGCCCGAGGAACTGGCGCCGACGCTGGCCGTGCTCAACTTCGACCAGTCCGTGCGCGGCCTGTCGCCGGGCGCGCCGGTGGACTTCCGCGGCGTGATCGTGGGCCAGGTGCGCTCGATCGGCATCGAATACCAGCGCGACAAGAAGGCCTTCCGCATGCCGGTGGTGGTCGAGCTGTACCCGTCGCGCATGGGCTTCCGCGAGCGCGACGTGGAAGACCGCGCGCGCGCCCGCCAGATCATCGAGGGCCTGCTCAAGCGCGGCATGCGCGCGCAGCTGCGCACCGGCAACCTGCTTACCGGCCAGCTGTACGTGGCGCTCGACTTCTTCCCGAAGGCGCCGCCTGCCCAGGTGAACCTGGACGCGCCGATCCCCGAGTTCGCCACCACGCCGGGCACCTTCGACCAGCTGCAGGCGCAGGTCGGCGATATCGTCAACCGCATCGACAAGGTCCCGTTCGACCAGATCGGCCAGGACCTGCGCACCACGGTAGCGAGCCTGAACAAGACGCTCAACACCGCCGACCAGCTGGTGCAGCAGCTCAATGGCGACGTCGCGCCGCAGGTGCTGGCGGCGCTGCAGGACGCGCGCAAAACGCTGACCACGGCCAACGGCACGCTGGCATCGGATGCGCCGCTGCAGCAGGACACGCGCCGCATGCTGCAGGAGCTGACGCGCACCGCCACGTCGTTGCGCACGTTGACCGACTACCTCGAACGCCATCCCGAAGCGCTGCTGCGCGGCAAGCCGGAGAAAGACTGATGAAGCGCCATCCCCCCACCTCGGCACTTGCCGCCGTGCTTGCCCGCTGCGCCATTGCCGGCGCCATTGCCAGCGCAACGGGCGCCGCCGTGCTCGCCGGTTGCGCCTCGCCGGAGCCGCGCTACTACACGCTGGCCCAGGGGCCTGCCGGCGTCGCCACGCTGCCGGCGGCGACACCGGCGCCGTCGACCAGCACGCTGTGGCTGGAAGTCGCGCCGGTGCGCGTGCCGGAGCGGCTCAACCGGCCGCAGCTGGTGGTGCGCGACGGCGGCAACGACGCCAGCCTGCGCCTGCTGGACCTGGCGCGCTGGTCGTCGCCGCTGCCGGACGAGCTGCGCGATGCGTTGTCGCAGCGCCTGCAGGCCACGCTGGGCGCGGTCGATACCTACCAGCAGGGCTTGTCGGATGTGCAGCCGCTGTATCGGGTCACGACGGAAGTGCTGCGGCTCGACGCGGATGTCGGGCAGCGCGCGGGCGCAACCATCAACTGGACGGTGCGGCGACTGCCGGACGGCAAGGTGGTCAGCGGCAGCACGCAGGCGGAGTTGTCCGCGCCCGGCGAAATCGATGGCGTGGTGGCGGCTTACCGCGAGATCGTGGCAAGCACGGCGAAGGATATTGCGGCGGGGGTGGAGGCGTTGCGGCGGTAAACCGAACGCCACGGAGCTTGCCGGAAGGAAGGTGCACCCAAGCCGCCCCGAACTAGCCTAAGCAAGGTGTTCTCCCTCTCCCCTCATGGGGAGAGGGTTGGGGTGAGGGGTGGTCTAGCTAGGCACCACATCAAGCAAGGCCTTCGGTTTTAACCCACGGGCGTCAGCCGTGGATACTCCTGCCCTCACCCCCGACCCCTCTCCCGCAGGCGGGAGAGGGGAGCAAACCAGCGGTAGAGAAACGCTCTCAGTCATCCCCCCACGCCGCCGCATCGCGCTCGCGCCGTGCCGCGGCTTCGGCCGCGCGCCGGTGAATGGCCTCGGCCATCGCCGCCAGGCATTCCGCCGCCCCGCCCCGCACCAGCTTCACCGGGCACGCCAGCATCAGGTTACAGCGCAAGCCAAAATCCTCAACGACAAACCCGCGCGCATCCAGCGGCCGGCCTTCCTCGTCGGTCACCACCGTGGCGCGATCGCGCACCGTGCCGGGGTCCGCGCTGTAGCCCCATACCGGCTTCTGCAGCGCCACCGCAAACCCCACCTCGAAGGCCGTGCCCGAGTCCGGCTCTCCCGGCCCGCGGAAATCGTCGAGGTTGGCCATCACCATGTCCGCGCGGCGCAACAGCGCGATATTGGCGTCATAGATCCAGCGCGCCGTGTCCGGCCCCGACAGGCCTTCCGGCGCCGCCTTGTCGAGCGGATACAGCCCGGTGAAGCCATGCGCCGCGCACAGCGACTTGAGGTGCTCGCCCCAGGCGATGGCGTCCTTGCGGAACACGTCGAAGCCGGCCAGGTAGATGGTTTTCATGGCGATGTTCGTCACGGAGGAAATGGGATGCCGCAGCATAACCCGCCTCCACCCGGACATCGCACAAAGTTGCCCGCGCTCCGGGGCGGCAACGGTCGCCTGCGCGACGCGGGGGCATGCGCTACCATCCCTGATCCCTCCGTCGAGACCCGCTACGCCTCATGTCCGCTTCCCAGATTCTCCAGGTCGGCCCGCTCGCGCCGCAGACCAATGCCACCCTCCAGCAACAATACGGCGCCATCGCGCTGTGGCAGCAGGGCGATGCGCTGGCCTGGGCGCGCGAGCACGGCCGGCAGGTGCGCGTGGTGGTGACCTCGGCGCGCCATGGCTGCAGCGCCGCGCTGATCGAGGCGCTGCCGGCGCTGCAGGCCATCGTCAGCTTCGGCGTGGGCTATGACTCGATCGCACTGGACGCCGCCCGCGCGCGCGGCATCCAGGTCAGCAACACGCCCGACGTGCTCAACGACTGCGTCGCCGACCTGGCCTTCGGCCTGCTGCTCGACGCTGCGCGCGGCATTGCCCACGGCGACCGCTTCGTCCGGGCCGGGCGCTGGCCGCAGGGCGGCTTTCCGTTGACGACGCGGGTCTCGGGCAAGAAGCTTGGCATCCTCGGGCTGGGCCGCATCGGCGAGATCGTGGCGCGGCGCGCGCAGGGCTTCGATATGGAGATCGCCTACAACAACCGCCGCCCGCGCGACGGCGCGCCGTGGCGCTTCGAGGCTGACCTGAAGGCACTGGCCGACTGGTCCGACATCCTGGTGGTGACCTGCGTGGGCGGTGCGGAAACCGCCGGGCTGGTGTCGCGCGAGATCATCGACGCGCTCGGGCCCAAGGGCATCCTGGTCAATGTCTCGCGCGGCAGCGTGATCGACGAAGACGCCATGGTGGCGGCGCTGGCGGAAGGACGCCTGGGCGGCGCCGGCCTCGACGTGTTCCGGGACGAGCCGGACGTGCCGGCCGCACTGCTGGCGCTCGACAACGTCGTGCTCGCGCCGCACATGGCCAGCGGCACGCACGAGACCCGCGCCGCCATGACCGCGCTGACGCTGCGCAATCTCGATGCGTTCCTGGCCGATGGCAAGGTGCTGACGCCGGTGCTGTAGTGGCCGGTCCTCCTGCCTATACTGGATACGCCGGCCGCGCGGCCGGTGACAGGAGGCACCATGGGACGCAAGTTTATCGATTGCCGCGAGTACCCGAGCGACATCGGCTGCACGGTTGCGCTGAGCGCCGACAGTGAAGACGAACTGCTCGAAGCCGCGGTCCAGCACGCGGTCGCAGTGCACCAGCATCAGGACACCCCTGAGCTGCGCGCACAGTTGAAGTCGTTGTTCAAGGAAGGCTCACCGCCGGCCTGAAGCCGGACCGGCTGGCGTTGCAATGGCGCCAGCCCCGACATCCCCCCGGGGCACATTCGCAGCCCCTGATACCGCACTTGCGCCTGCCGGAATACCCATGCCGGTGGTCATGGCGCATCATTGACGGACCGCTATATACAGACGTATATTGCGCCTGACAGTCCACCCATACCAGCGCCAGCTTTTCTGGCCGCTTCGCTGAGGATTCCCATGTCCGCGTTCCGCTCCGCCCGCACCGGGCGCCGCTCCGTTCTTGCCGGCGCCGCCGGTGCCATGCTCGCCGCCCTGGCGCTGGCCCTGCCCGCCGGTCCGGCTTTCGGCGCGGACCTGGTGGTGTCCGCGGCAGCCAGCCTGACCAACGCCTTCAAGTCGCTGGCCGAGTCGTACGAGCGTGCCCATCCCGGGACCAAGGTGGTGCTGAACTTCGGCGCGTCCGACGTGCTGATGCAGCAGATCGTCAAGGGCGCGCCGGCCGACGTGTTTGCCTCGGCCGAGCAGGAAGCGATGAACAAGGCCGAGACCGAGAAGGTGATTGCGCCCGCCTCGCGCCGCAACTTCGCCGCCAACGAGGTGGTGCTGATCGTGCCGTCGGACAGCAAGCTCAACATCAGCTCGCTGCAGGATCTGGCGAAGCCGGAAGTCAAGCGCATCGCCTATGGCAACCCGGCCTCGGTGCCGGTCGGCCGCTACACCCGCGGCGCGCTGGAAGCCGCCGGACTGTGGGACACGGTGGCCGCCAAGGGCGTGCCGGCGCAGAACGTGCGCCAGAGCCTGGACTACGTGGCGCGCGGCGAGGTCGAGGCCGGCTTCGTCTTCGCCACCGACGCCACGGTGATGCCGGAAAAGGTCAAGGTTGCGGTGCGCGTGCCGAGCCGCACCCCGGTGACCTACCCCATCGCCATCACCAGCCAGACCCGCCAGCAGAAGGAAGCGGCGCAGTTCGTCGACTTCGTGGCATCGCCGGCAGGCCAGGCGATCCTGTCGCGCTACGGCTTCCAGAAGCCTTGATTCACGCCACGCCATGGATGCCGTCTGGGTGCCGCTGCTGTTGTCGCTGAAGGTGGCGGGCTGGGCCACCGTGCTGAACGCCGTGCTCGGCGTCGGCGCGGCGTGGGCACTGGCGCGCTGGCGCTCGCCGCTGCGCGACGTGGTCGACGCGGTGCTGACGCTGCCGCTGGTGCTGCCGCCGACCGTGCTCGGCTACTACCTGCTGGTGCTGGTGGGCCGGCGCGGCGTGTTTGGCGAGTGGCTGTCCCGCCTCGGCATCGAACTGGTCTTTACCTGGCAGGGCGCGGTGCTGGCCTCGACCATCGTCGCCTTCCCGCTGGTGCTCAAGTCGGCCCGCGCTGCCTTCGAAGGGGTCGACCACCAGCTGGAAAACGCCGCGCGCGTGCTGGGCGTTTCCGAATCCGGCATCTTCTTCCGCGTGACGCTGCCGCTGGCCGCGCGCGGCATCATCGCCGGCGTGCTGCTGGCGTTCGCGCGCGCGCTGGGCGAGTTCGGCGCCACGCTGATGATCGCCGGCAACCTGCCCGGCCGCACGCAGACGCTGTCGGTGGCGATCTACGAGGCCGTGCAGGCCGGCGACGACAACACCGCCAACCTGCTGGTGCTGGTGACCTCGGTCACGTGCGTGCTGCTGCTGGTGGTCGCCGGCCGGCTGGTGCCCGCCGCCGCGCGCAATCCCGCTGAACTCTATGAACGCCGGCGCCTGCGCCCGCGCGCCGCGCGCTGAGGAACGCCATGGGCATGCATGTCAGCATCCGCAAGCAGATGGTGTCGGCCGACCGGCAGTTTGCGCTGGATATCGATTTCGGCTCCGACAGCCGCCGCATTGCGCTGTTCGGCCCGTCCGGCGCCGGCAAGAGCCTGACGCTGCGCGCCATCGCCGGCCTGCTCGCGCCCGACAGCGGCCGCATCGAGCTGAACGGGCGCACGCTGTTCGACAGCGAAGCGGGCATCGACGTCCGCCCGCAGGAACGCCGCGTGGCCTACCTGTTCCAGGAATACGCGCTGTTCCCGCACCTGACCGTGGGCCAGAACATCGCCTTCGGGCTGGCGCGCGGCTGGCGCAATCCGCGCCGCGGCGCGATTCCGCCGGAAGCGCGGCGCTGGATCGATGCCTTCGGGCTGGACGAGATCGTCGGCAATTTTCCCGCCGAGATTTCCGGGGGGCAAAAGCAACGCGTGGCGCTGGCGCGAGCGCTGGTGGCGCAGCCCGATATCGTGCTGCTCGACGAACCGTTCTCGGCGCTCGATCCCGCCTTGCGCGCGCGCATGCGCGCCGAGCTGCGCACGCTGCAGGCGAGCCTGGACGTTCCCATGCTGGTGATCTCGCACGATCCCGCCGATGTCGAAGCGCTCGGAGACCACGTGCTCGAGATCCGCGAAGGCCGCATCTTCGGCAGCGGCGACAGCCGCCACCATCCGCCGGTCTACGCGCCGTTGTCGGCGCGCGTGGCCTGAGCGCGCGACAGGTCGACGCAAGCGCCTGAGATCAGGCGCAACGACAGGATCACCCCACCACGCCCAGGATCACGCTGGACGCCTTGAACACTGCCACCGCCGGCACACCCACGGCCAGGCCCAGCGCCTCCGCACTGCCATTGGTCACGATCGCCGCGATCGTGCCGCCGCCGTCCAGCTCGATCACCACCTCCGCATTGACCGCGCCCGGCATCACGCGCGACACCACGCCGGGCAGCTGGTTGCGCGCCGACAGCCGCACGCCCGGGTCGGGCAGGCCCACCAGCACCGAAGACGCCTTGATCAGCGCGAACGCTTCCACGCCCGCGGCCAGTTCCAGCGTCTCGACGCTTTCATGCGTAATCGTCGCCACGATCTGCTGGCCGCCCGGCAGCGCCAGCACCACCTCGTCGTTGACCGCGCCGCCGCGCACGCTGGCGACGTTCCCGAACAGCTTGTTGCGCGCACTAGTCTTGATCATCATTCGCCTCATCAGTTGGATATCGTCGGCAGCGCCCTCGCCCAGCCGCGACAGCTGAGCGACAAAGCGCCGGTGCTCGTCCTCGAGCGCGCGGTAGGTGCGGATCAGCTGCTCGCCGCGCGCGGTCAGGCGCGTGCCGCCGCCGCCCTTGCCGCCGGCGGCGCGCACCACCAGCGCTTCGCCGGCGCTGTTGTTCATCAGGTCGATGGCGTCCCACGCGGCCTTGTAGCTGATGCCGACCGCGCGCGCGGCCGCGGTGATCGAACCGTGCTCGCCGATGGCGGCAAGCAGCGCGATGCGGTCCTTGCCGCCCCAGTCCTGCGAGCCGGAGCGGAACCAGATGGCTCCCTGGAGTTCAAGCATGGGTAACCGGCACCGCAAGCCGGTGCCGTGACAGAGTGGCAAACGCGGCTATGGTAATCCCATTCCCGGGCATTCACTCCTGGTGCATCGGGATATACCAGCGCATCACGCTGCCGTTGAAGGACTGGCGGTCGAACTGGCGCAGCAGGCGCCAGGCCGCCACCCGGTCGATGTCGAGGTCGATCCAGGCCCACGGGTGTTCGGGATCGCCGTCGCGCACGATCTCGACGGACCTGACCGGCGCGCGGTCCCTGAGCTTTTCCTGCAGCATGGACTCGGTCACATCGCGGGGCAAACCACGGATCAGGACCTGCATGCCCGGCTCCGCTACGCCATGATGTGCACGCCGCCATCGACGTACATCGTATTGCCCGAAATCCGCCGCGCGTATGGCGTGGCCAGATACGCCGTGGCAAAGCCGACGTCCATGATGTCGACCACCTCGCCCAGCGGGGCGCGCCCGGCGGCATCGGCCAGCATCTGGTCGAAGTCCTTCAGCCCCGACGCCGCGCGCGTCTTCAGCGGCCCGGGCGAGATCGCGTGCACGCGGATGCCCTGTGGGCCCAGTTCATGCGCCAGGTAGCGGCAGCTGGCTTCCAGCGCCGCCTTGACCGGCCCCATCAGGTCATAATTGGGGACCACGCGGTTGGCGCCTTCATAGCTCATCGCGAACAGCGTGCCGCCGTTGCGCATCAGCGGCGCGGCCAGCCGCGCCATGCGGATGAACGAATGGCAAGAGACGTCCATGGCGCGCGCGAAGCCCTCTGCGGAGGAGTTGAGCAAGCCGCCCTGCAGGTCCTCCTTCGGCGCGAAGGCGATCGAGTGGACCACCGCGTCGAGCCCGCCCCATACCGCTTCGATGCGCGCGAACAGTGCGCGCATCTGCTCGGGGTCTTCCACGTTCAGCGGCATCAGGATCGGCGCCTGCACGGCCTCGGCCAGCGGCGCGACGTGCGGATAGGCCTTGTCGTTCAGGTACGTCATGGCGACCTGCGCGCCGAGCTCGTGGAAGGCCTTGGCGCAGCCCCACGCGATCGAGCCGTCATTGGCGACGCCGGCCACCAGCACACGGGAACCGGCGAGCGCCGGGTTGGATACGTTGACCATGGATGCCTCCGGGGGAAGACTTCAAGCTTGACTGCTGAAGCGGATCACTGAGCGTGCCTGTCAGCTGCCGGGCCGCTGCGCGGCCTTGCGCTGCGCCGACGCGCGCGATGCCGGCTTGCCTGCGCTGTCGGCAACCTCGGGCGCCTCGCTGCCGGCCACGGCCTCGCCATCGCCTTCGGCGGATCGCGGCGGGTGGCGCGTGCCCATCACCTCGGTCACTTCGCGGTAGCGCTCCAGCCGCTCGCCTTCGAGGGGGCGGTCCAGCGTCATGACCCGGTGCACCGCGATCATCAGCCGGCGCCGCGAATCGCGGTCCGGCACCAGCGCCGGCAGCGCCTGCACCGCATGCCGCGGATAGCGCTGCACGATGAAAGTCTGCTGGCGCACCACCCGCTTGAACGTGGCCAGGTCCACATGCCCCGCGGCCTCGGGCTGCTCGCGCGCGAACCGGCGCAGCAGGTTGAAGGGACGCTCCTCGATCGAACTCGGACGGTCCGCCACGTAGGCCAGCACGCGCACGAAGGCCTCGAGCGTGCCGCCCTGCTCGATCGCGGCCTCGGCGTCTCGCAGCCGGCGCTCGGCCAGTTCCTGGCGCAACGCCTGCGTGACCGGCGATTCGGTATTGGCCGGCGGCTGAGCCTGCAGCCCCACCAGCGCGGCCATTGCCGGCGAGTTGTAGATGGCTTCGAAGGTCTGTTCGTAGCAGGCGTCGCGCACGTCGCGGAACTGGTCCAGCGCGCTGACGATCTGCGCCGATACCGCCCTCTCCAGCGTCAGGAAGGGATTGTCCGCGGACACCCGCGTGCGGTGCGCGCGCACCATCGGCGCGAGCGCGCCGATCCACGCCATCCACGGGTTCATGTCGGTGGCAAGCGAGCGTTCCAGCCGCGCGGGATGCAGGTTGCGCATCCATTGCGCGGTGAGTTCGCCCGACATCGCGCGCACCCACGGCGAGACGAAGGTGTCGTACAGGTGCTGGTTGACCTCGGCCACGCGGTTCACCACCTCGAAGGCGCGCTCGTCCTGGCGCCCGTCGTCCAGCGCCAGGATGTCGGTCACGCTGCGGCGCTCGAAGCGTATCAGGTAGCGCCCCTCGATCAGGTCGCGGTGCGGCATGTCGGGCGCGACGTCCTCGATCCTGGCTTCATACAGGCCCGGCGGCAGCACGTCGATCAGGTCCAGCGCGCAGAACAGTTCGCTGTGCTCGCGGTTGGCGACCCCGGCCGAGACAAAGATGCCGAGGTGGCCGACGGTCGGATGCAGGCAATAGACGATGACCTGGTCGTTGGCCACCAGCTCTTCGTCGGTGGCGTACAGGTCGGGGATCCAGTTCAGCGCCTGCTGCGGCGGCGTGATGTTGTCCCCCCACGATGCGAACACGATCACCGGCGAGCGCACGTTGCGCAGGTCGACCACGGTCTTGCCGTCGCTGCTGCGCACCTGCCCCGCGGTCAGGCGGTTGCCGACGAACAGGTTCTGCACGATCCAGTCGATCTCTTCCCGGTTCATCAGGAAGTGGCCGCCCCACCAGCGCTCGAATTCCAGGAAGCGCGGGCCCTCGGTATCGGCCTTGGCGTAGACGTCGTAGAGCTTCGTCCACAGCGTGTTGGCCGGATTGAGCTTCTCGAAGTTCTGCACCAGCCAGGCGCCGTCGAAGCGCCCGTTGCCCATGTCGGCGGTCAGCGACGCCAGCCACGAGCCGCCCAGCAGCCCGCCGCTGTAGCGCATCGGGTTGCGTCCGCGCACGCCGGACCAGTAGGACAGCGGCGCGCCGGCGACCAGCAGCGGCCCGCAGCGCTCCGGCGCCACCGCGGCGAGGATCATCAGCGCCCAGCCGGCCTGGCAGTTGCCGACGATAAAGGGCTTGCCCGGCGCGTCGGGATGGCGCTCGTTGACGAGCTGCAGGAAATGCGCCTCGGCGCGCGCAACCGATTCGATGGTCTGCCCCGGGCACGGCTCCTGGTAGAAGGTGATGAAGTAGCACGGATGCCCGGTGCGCAGCGCGATGCCGATCTCGCTGTCGGCCTTGAAGCCGCCGATGCCCGGGCCGTGGCCCGCGCGCGGGTCGATCACCACGAAAGCGCGCTTGGACGGGTCGGTGGGGGTGTCGGCGGGTGGCAGGATGCGCAGCAGCGCGTAGTTGACGGGCTCGGACAGCGCGCGCCCGTCGGCAAGCAGCTCATGCTCGAACACCAGCACGGCGGGCATGCCTTCGCGCTCATGCTCGGCGGACTCGTTGCCGCGCTGGCGCAGGATATCGAGCAGCAGCACGTAACGCTGCCAGGCATCGGCGAGGTATTCCAGCGCCGGCTGGGCCGACGCCGCGAGGAGGTTGGCGCCATCGTCGGACGGACGCGTGGCGGGGCCGGCGCCGTGCTCAGTCGGCCCGGCGGGTATGCGTGCGGTCATTCCACTTCCCCCAGTTGGCGCCGCTTGCGGGCGTTGCGCGCTGGCGGCGCAGGCCGGAGTGGCGCATGTTGCACTGCAACTAGAATTAAGCCTAGCAGCCGGCGCTGGGCGGTGCAAGGCGCCGGCGGCGTGGCGATGGCTGCGCGCGCGGGATACTGTCGTGCCAATTTCGACTGTCATCTCGCTGTCCGAATCGTCGCCTATACTGGCCGTTGCGCTTGCGCGATGCAGCATTCCTGACGCCGGCGCAACCGCTGCGGGCCGTGCCGGACCGATGCAAGGCCTCGCCTGTTTTCACCCGCTGCCTTGCCCTCGGAACATCGCCATGACCGTTGCCCCGCCTGCCACGTCTGCCATGTCCGGATTTGCCGCGCCCGCCGCCGAGGCGCCGGACAAATACGCCGCGCTGCTCGCGCGCTGCGCCGGGCTGGCGCCGATCCCGACCGCGGTGGCGCACCCGTGCGACGCATCGTCGCTGGGCGGCGCGCTGCAGGCCGCCGAACTCGGCCTGATCGTGCCGATCCTGGTCGGCCCCGCGGCGCGCATCCGGCAGGTCGCCGCCGAACAGAGCATGGCGCTGCGCGACACCGTGATCATCGACGCCCCGCACAGCCATGCCTCCGCCGCGCGCGCGGTCGAAGCGGTGCGCGCCGGCGATGCCGAGCTGCTGATGAAGGGCAGCCTGCATACCGACGAGCTGCTGCACGAGGTCACCAGTTCCGCCAGCGGCCTGCGCACCGGCCGGCGGCTGTCGCATGTGTTCGCGATGGACGTGCCGCGCTACCACAAGCCGCTGTTCATCACCGACGCCGCGGTCAACATCTTCCCCACGCTCAACGAAAAGGCGGATATCTGCCGCAACGCCATCGACCTGGTGCGGGTGCTGGGCGTGGAGCGGCCCAAGGTGGCGATCCTGTCCGCGGTGGAAACCGTCACCGACAAGATCCCGTCGACCATCGACGCGGCCGCGCTGTGCACCATGTCGCGCCGCGGGCAGATCAGCAACGGCCTGCTCGACGGCCCGCTCGCCTTCGACAACGCCATCAGCCGCGAAGCCGCCATCACCAAGGGCATCGACTCCGAGGTGGCGGGCGATCCGGATATCCTGCTGGTGCCCGACCTGGAAGCCGGCAATATGCTGGCCAAGCAGCTGACTTTCCTCGCCGGTGCCGAAGCCGCCGGCATCGTGCTCGGCGCGCGCGTGCCGATCATCCTGACCAGCCGCGCCGACAGCGTGCGCGCGCGCATCGGCAGCTGCGCCATCGCGGTCCTGCTGGCGCATGCGCGCCGCACCGCGGAGGCCGCGGCGCAGGTCTAGCGCCCCGCCGTACAGCGTCGCATCACAACCCGGGAGTCGAACCAGCGTGACCGCCATCCAGCCTGCCGTGCATCCCGTCATCCTCGTCGTCAACGCCGGCTCGTCCAGCGTCAAAGTCTCCGTCTACGCCGTACCGGACGCCGCGCACGGCAATGCCGACATCAACCCGGTGCTGAGCGCGCACGGCCAGATCGAAGGCATCGGCGTGGCGCCGCGCCTGTCCGCGCGCATGGCCGATGGCCGCGTGGTCGCCGACGAGACCTTCCCGCAGGCGCAGGTGGCCGACCACGACGCCGCCTTCAGGCTGGTGCGCCTGGTGCTCAGCGTCGGGCTGCGCGACAACCCGCCGGTGGCGATCGGCCATCGCGTGGTGCATGGCGGCGCCGATTTCGCGCAGGCCGTGCGCATCGACGACGACGTGATCGCCAGGCTGGAGGCGCTGGTGCCGCTGGCGCCGCTGCACCAGCCGCATAACCTGACCGCGATCCGCGCCGTGCGCGAAGCCGTGCCCGACCTGCTGCAGGTGGCCTGCTTCGACACCGCCTTCCACGCCGGCCATGACGTGCTGGCGCAGCTGATGGCGCTGCCGTACAGCTACTACGAGCGCGGCATCCGCCGCTATGGCTTCCACGGGCTGTCGTATGAATACATCGCGCGCCGGCTGCGCCAGGTCGCGCCCGACCTGGCCGAGGGCCGCGTGATCGTGGCGCACCTGGGCAACGGCGCCAGCCTGTGCGCGATGCGCGACGGCCGCAGCGTGGACAGCACCATGGGCCTGACCGCGCTCGACGGCCTGCCGATGGGCACGCGCTGCGGCTCGGTCGATCCGGGCGCGCTGCTGTGGCTGGCGCAGCAGGGCATGCCGCCGGCCGAGATCCAGACGATGCTGTATGGCGAGTCCGGGCTGAAGGGCTTGTCCGGGGTCAGCAGCGACATGCGCGCGCTGCTGGCCAGCGACGCGCCGCGCGCCAGGCTGGCGGTGGACTTCTATGCCTACCGCGCCGCGCAGGAAATCGGCAAGCTGGCGACCACGCTGGGCGGGCTCGATGCGCTGGTCTTCACCGCGGGCATCGGCGCCAACTCGCCGCCGGCGCGCGCGCGCATCTGCGCGCACCTGGCGGGGCTGTTCGGCATCGCGCTGGACAGCGGCGCCAATGGCGAGAACGGCCAGCGCATCAGCAGCAACGACAGCCGCGTGCCGGTGCTGGTGCTGCCGACCGATGAAGAAGGCATGATCGCGCTGAGCACCGCCCGCATCCTGCGCGAATGCGGGCGGCTTTGATGCTGTAGCAGCGCGGCGCGTCAGTCTTCGAGGTAGTGCGCGCGCAGCTGCGCGACGTCGACGGCGAGCGCATCGCTCAGGTAGTTGTCGACGCTGCCCCAGCCCTGCCCGATCGCCTGCAGCGAGGCATCGAGATAACTGGCACGGACTTCGAGCAGCGGCATCATGGCCTCGGCGCTCACGCCCAGCTGCGCCATGCGCGCCAGCGCGGTCTCGTTGAAGCGGGCATTGCGCTGGTTCGATTCCAGGTAGTTGGCGAGGATATCGTCCTGCGCCACGCCCAGCGCCGACAGCAGCAGCAGCGAGGCAAAGCCGGTGCGGTCCTTGCCCGCGGTGCAGTGGAACAGCAGCGTCTTGCCCTGCTGCGCGGTCTGCATGAAGCCGCCGAAGGCGTCGCGGTAGCGCACCGGGAAATCGCGGTAGACCTCGAGCATGAAGCCGTCGATCTGCGCCGGCGTGCTGGCGCGCAGGCGCGGCATCAGCACGTCCATCGCCATGCTGCCGTCCAGCACCGGCACCGCCACCCAGTTGAAGCGCGCACTGAAGCCGGCCTCGTCCGGCGACTTCTCGCCGGGAGAACGGAAGTCGACCACCATGTCGAGACCAAGCGCATGCAGCCGGTCCAGGTCGGCCGTGCTGGCCAGCGCCGGGTTGCCGCTGCGATACAGCCGGCCGCTGCGCACGCGGCGACCGCAGGCGCCGCGCAGGCCGCCGAGGTCGCGCGCATTGCTGATGGTGTCGAATGCCAGCGCCGCGTCCCCGAGCGTGCCGGTCATGCCGTCCAGTGCCGCCGGCCCGGGCGACACGACCGTGTGGACAGGCGGAAATGCCCATCGGAACCACTTGTTCATTGTTGCTCCCTGACTGTTTTTATCGATGCGGACCCGGCAGCCGCCAACGTCAGCCGCCAACGTCAGCGGCCGCGGTACGCCGGCACATACCAGCGCAGGTGGGAGCCGGCGATATAGCGCCGGTCCAGCCGCGCCACCAGCTTCCACACCGCGAGCGCGCCGGCGTCGATATCGACCCAGGCCCACGGGCGCTTCGGATCGCCGGCCTCGACCAGTTCGACCGAGCGGATGCTGGCGTATTGCGCCAATGCCTTGCGCAGCGCCGCTGCGCTGAGTCCTGCCTTCAGTCCGCGCACCAAAACCTTCATCATCGGCTCCAATTATTTCAGATCACCCCGACGCATGCATCACCTGGCTGGCCGGGTGTGGCGGCGCGTGCGCCGCTTCGCCCGCCAGGCCTTGTGGTGCCTGCCTTTACAGATGGGATAACGAATCCGCCGCAAGATTTCGCCGTCCGAAGCAAAACTTGATCTGAGTCATTGTCGGCGCAATGAGGCGTTTGGAAGCCTCGACATCGTCCCTACCGGCTCGGACAATTCCTATCATGTCGAACGCAACGGCCAGCCAGAAGCCCGGCCAGAGCAAGCCCGACGCGGATGCCGCCTCGCGACCGACAGCCCCCGCCGGCGCAGTTGCCGGCCTGCCGCACCGATCGCATCGCACCAGCACGCCGTGTCGAGGTATCCGACAAGGATCCTCAACGAAAAGGATGACGGCGATGCCCGAAACCTCTCACGCTTCACCTGCCTCCCCGGCCTCCCCGACTCCACCAGCTCCGCCGACAGCGCCCGCGACCGCTGCAACCGCCAGCGCCGCAGCGCCCAAGACGACGCTGCACTGGGGCCTGTTCGTCGCCGTCGCCGTGCTGCTCGGCGTACTTGCGATCCCGCAGCCGGGGGGACTGACCATTGCCGGCCAGCGCATGCTGGCCATCCTTGCCTTCGCCATCGTGGTGTGGATCACCGAGGCGGTCTCGTACGAGGCCAGCGCGATCATGATCACGTCGCTGATGGCGGGCCTGATCGGCTTCGCGCCGACAGTCAACGACCCCAGCGTGCAGTACGGCACCTCCAGGGCGCTGGGCATGGCGCTGGCCGGCTTCTCCAACACCGCGCTGGCGCTGGTGGCCGCCGCGCTGTTCATCTCCGCGGCCATGACCGTGACCGGGCTGGACCGGCGCATCGCGCTGGTGACGCTGTCGGCCATCGGCACCAGTACGCGCCGCATCCTGATCGGCACGATCGCCGTCACCATCGCGCTGAGCCTGGTGGTGCCAAGCGCCACCGCGCGCAGCGCCTGCGTGGTGCCGATCATGATGGGCGTGATCGCCGCGTTCGGCGTCGACAAGAAATCCAATATCGCCGCCGGCATCATGATCACGGTGGCGCAGGCGACCAGCATCTGGAACGTCGGCATCCAGACCGCCGCCGCGCAGAACCTGCTGACCGTCGGCTTCATGGACAAGCTGCTCGGCGAGCGCATCACCTGGCTGCAATGGCTGATCGCGGGCGCGCCGTGGGCGATCGTCATGTCGGTGGTGCTGTACTTCCTGGTGCGCTGGCTGCTGCCGCCCGAGACCGACGCCATTCCCGGCGGCAAGGAAGCGGTGCAGCGCGAGCTGTCCAGACTGGGCCCGATGACCGGCCCGCAGAAACGCCTGGCCGCCGTCTCGATCGGCCTGCTGCTGTTCTGGGCCACCGAAGGCAAGCTGCACAGCTTCGACACCGCCACCGTGACCTTTGTCGGGCTGGTGATCCTGATGCTGCCGCGCATCGGCGTGATGGACTGGAAGACCATGCAGCAGCGCACGCCGTGGGGCACGCTGATCGTGTTCGGCGTCGGCATCAGCCTGGGCACGGCGCTGCTGTCCACCAAGGCAGGCCAGTGGCTGGGCGAATTCGTGGTGACGCATTCTGGCCTGGCCACGCAGGGCGCGGTGATGGTGTTCGCCATCCTGGCGGCGTTCCTGATCCTGATCCACCTGGGCTTTGCCAGCGCCACCGCGCTGACCGCGGCGCTGCTGCCGATCCTGATCTCGGTGCTGCAGACCCTGCCCGGCGACATCAACCGCGTCGGCCTGACCATGCTGCTGGGCTTTACCGTGAGCTTCGGCTTTATCCTGCCGATCAACGCCCCGCAGAACATGGTGTGCCTGGGCACCGAGACCTTCAACGGCCGCCAGTTCGCGCGCATCGGCATCCCGGTCACCATCGTCGGCTATGCCCTGATGCTGCTGTTCGCGGCCACTTACTGGCGCTGGCTGGGATGGGTGTAAGGAGGCCGTCATGAAACTCTCCCTTGATTCCGCCCGCCGATTTGCGCGGGACCTGCTGGTGGCGCAGTCCGTACCCGAGGACATCGCCGACGACGTCGCCGAGCACCTGGTCGAAGCCGACCGCTGCGGCTACGCCAGCCACGGCATCTCGATCCTGCCGAGCTACCGCAAGGCGATCGAGACCGACAACGTCAACCGCGAAGGCCGCGCCACCTGCGCGCTGGACCGCGGCACGCTGATGGTGTTCGATGGCCACCGCGGTTTTGGCCAGCATGTGGGCAAGACTGTGATGCAGGCCGCCATCGAACGCGTGCGCGAGCACGGCCACTGCATCGTCACGCTGCGCCATTCGCACCACCTGGGCCGCATGGGACACTACGGCGAGCTGGTGGCCGCGGCGGGCTTCGTGCTGCTGAGCTTCACCAACGTGACCAACCGCCCGCCGGTGGTGGCGCCGTACGGCGGCCGCGTCGCGCGCCTGACCACCAACCCGCTGTGCTTCGCCGGCCCCATGCCGAACGGCCGCCCGCCGATCGTGGTCGACATGGCCACCAGCGCGATCGCCATCAACAAGGCGCGTGTGCTGGCGGAGAAAGGCGAAGCTGCGCCCGAGAACAGCATCATCGACGCCGAAGGCAATCCCACCACCGACGCCTCGACCATGTTCGGCGAAGACCCCGGCGCGCTGCTGCCGTTCGGCCTGCACAAGGGCTATGCGCTCGGCGTGGTGGCCGAACTGCTGGCGGGCGTGCTGTCCGGCGGCGGCACCATCCAGCCGGAGAACCCGCGTGGCGGCGTGGCCACCAACAACCTGTTCGCGGTGCTGGTCAATCCCGAGCTGGACCTCGGCCTGAGCTGGGAAAGCGCCGAGGTCGAGGCGTTCGTCAGATACCTGCACGACACGCCGACGGCGCCCGGCTTCGACCGCGTGCAGTATCCCGGCGAGTTCGAGGCGGCCAACCGCGAACGCGCGGCCGACGCGCTCGACATTAATCCCGCGATCTGGCGCAACCTGGAGCAGCTGGCGCAGACGTTAGGCGTGCCGGTGCCGAAGGGCTGAACGCGGCGGCGGCGCCAGCCGCGGCGCCGCCAATCGCGAACCGGGGCCAACAGGGACTCGCGCTCCGCCGCCCGCGGCTGGCAAAATACGCGGCATGAAGAGTCTCTGGTCCGCCTTCCTCAAGCTGCTGGTCCTCGCCGTGGTCGGCGGCGCGCTGCTTGCCACCGTTGCCCTCCTCGCCGTCCAGCGGCAACTGCCCTCGCTAGACGCGCTGACGGATTTCCGCCGCACGGCTGACTACGTGCCGCTGTCGCGCTACCCGCGCGAACTGATCGACGCCGTGGTGGCGATCGAGGACGAGCGCTTCTACGTGCATGACGGCATCGACTATGTCGGCGTGATCCGCGCGGGCGTCGCCAACCTGTCGGACGACCTGTCGCAGGGCGCGTCGACCATCACCATGCAGGTGGCGCGGAACTTCTACCTGTCGCGCGACAAGACCTATACGCGCAAGCTGTACGAGGTGCTGCTGTCGTACCGGATCGAGGACGCGCTGAGCAAGGACGAGATCCTCGAGCTGTACCTGAACAAGATCTACCTGGGCCAGGGCGCGTATGGCTTCGCCGATGCGGCGCAGACCTATTTCGGCACGCCGCTGGCGCAACTGTCGCTGGCTGAATCCGCGATGCTGGCCGGCCTGCCCAAGGCGCCCTCGGCGAACAACCCGGTCGCCAATCCGCGCCGGGCGCGGCAGCGGCAGGTCTATATCCTGCGGCGCATGCTGGAGCTGGGCAGGATTTCGCATCCCGAATATGACGGGGCGCTGCTGGAGCCCTTGCGCCTGAAGTGATGCCCGGCGCGCGGCATGGGAACGATTCCGTGCCGCACGCGCACCAACCATGACGGGCCATGCCATCCGCGACGCCCGCCTGGTGGCGGGCAGCGCACCTTGCATGGCTGTTCCGAGACGCTAGCCTGACAAGGAGGGCCGATATGGAAGCCAAGTCAACACTCACCCCGGCCACGGACCTGGCGCAACGCAATCCGGTTCATTTCCCCAACGAAAGTGCCGAGTACCGCAAGGCCCGCAATGCGCTGCTGGCCGAAGAGATCGAACTGCGGCGGCATATCGAACGCGTCGCCGCGCAACGCCGCAAGCTGCCGCCCGGCGGCGAAGTCACCAGGCGCTATACCTTCCAGGGCGAACACGGCCCCGTGACGCTGGAAGACCTGTTCGGCGACAAGGACACCCTCGTTATCTACAGCTACATGTTCGGGCCGCAGCGCGAACGTCCGTGCCCGATGTGCACTTCGCTGATGGCATCGTGGGACCACAAGGTGCCGGATATCGGGCAGCGCGTGGCGCTGGCGATGATCGCCCGCTCACCGGTCGAACGCCTGCTGCAGGCGAAGAAGGAACGAGGCTGGACCGGGCTGAAGGTCTATGCCGACCTCGACGGCGCATTCACGCGCGACTATGTCAGCCCGGAAGACGGCGACGTGCCCGGCTACTCGGTCTTCACGCGCCGCGACGGCAAGATCCGGCACTTCTGGAGCGGCGAGATGTACGCCCTTACGTCGGACCCCGGACAGGACCCGCGCGGCGCGCCGGACCTGGACCCGCTCTGGACGCTGCTGGATACCACGCCGGAAGGCCGCGGTGGCGACTGGTATCCGAAGCTGGAATACGGCAGCAGCAGCTGACGCCCGGCGCTGGCGGTCGTTCGTCTCCGCCAGCGCCTCCCTATTCCAGCACGCTACGGTGCCGTGCCAGCGCCTCCTGCACGATCCCATCCAGCCCGATGCCGGATTCGCTGTCGACGTGCCCCAGCAGCGCCCTGCGCATGCGCGGCTCCCAGAAGCGCTTGATATGCCCGGCGATGTCGGAGACCGCCTCCTCGCGATCGGGCATCGCCTCGAAGAAGCTGCCGATCTGGTTGGCCATGGTGATCAGGTTCTCGACATTCATGCGAGGCTCGCTTCGTGTTGCAAACGTTGGGGATGGGCATAGACCACGTGCGCGCCGGCGCGCACGAACCCGGCCAGCGTGATATTGGCCTGCTCGGCCAGCCGCACCGCCAGCGCCGTCGGCGCCGACACGGCCGCCAGGACGCCGGCACCGATGGCGGCAGTCTTCAGCACCATCTCGTAGCTGGCGCGGCTGGTAACCAGCACCGCGCCGGTGGAGATGTCCTCGCCGCTGCGCGCGAGCGCGCCCGCCAGCTTGTCGAGCGCGTTGTGGCGCCCCACGTCCTCGCGCACCAGCGAGACGTGGCCATCGGCACGCAGCCATGCGGCGGCATGCGTGGCGCCGGTGTGGCGCTGCAGTGCCTGCCTCAGCTGGAGCTGCACGAACGCGGCCTGGATCACATCGGTATGGAAGCTGGCGTCGCTGCGCACCGGTGCCGGCATGCGCATCACCTGCTCCAGCGATTCGGTGCCGCACAGCCCGCAGCCGGTGCGCCCCGCCAGCGAGCGGCGCCGGTCCTTCAGCCGCATGAACGCTTCCGAGGCGATTTCCAGCCGCACCGCGATGCCGTGCTCGCGCATGTCGACTTCGATGTCATAGACATCGCGCGCTGTCGACACGATGCCTTCGCTCAGGCTGAAGCCGAGCGCGAAGTCCTCCAGGTCGGCCGGCGTGGCGAGCATCACCGCATGCGAGATGCCGTTGTATTCCAGCGCGACCGGCACCTCCTCGGCCACCTCGTCGGGACTGAGCGAGATCTCGCCCTGCCGCCACCGGCTGACGGCAAAGGTGCTGTGGGTCGGCATCTCGTCCAGCATGGACGCATCCACCTGCGGTGACTGCATGCAGCGCATCATGATGTCGTCCTCCGCTCAGTTCGCCGCCTGCGCCGCGGTTTGTGCCGGATCCGCGCTGGCGGCTTCCAGCAACTGCAGCTGCTGCGCGTTGAAGTCCTGGTACTGCTGCTGCCAGGCCGACGGCTGCGCCACCGGCATCACCTGCACCGCGGTGACCTTGTACTCCGGGCAGTTGGTGGCCCAGTCGGAGTTGTCGGTGGTGATCACGTTGGCACCGGATTCCGGGAAGTGGAAGGTGGTGTAGACCACGCCCGGCTGCATGCGCTCGCTGACGATGGCCCGCAGCACCGTATCGCCCGCGCGGCTCTGCACGCCGACCCAGTCGCCATCCTTGATGCCGCGCTCTTCCGCGTCGTGCGGATGGATTTCCAGCCGGTCCTCGGCGTGCCAGTAGACGTTGTCCGTGCGCCGCGTCTGCGCGCCCACGTTGTACTGCGACAGGATGCGGCCGGTGGTCAGGATCAGCGGGAAGGCGCGCGTGATCTTCTCGGTGGTCGGCACGTACTTGGTGATGATGAACTTGCCCTTGCCGCGCACGAAGGCGTCGATATGCATGGTCGGCGTGCCTTCCGGCGCATCGGCGTTGCACGGCCACTGGATGCTGCCCAGCTCGTCTAGCCGCTTGTAGCTGACGCCCGAGAACGTCGGCGTCAGGCGCGCGATCTCGTCCATGATCTGCGACGGGTGGGTGTAGTCCATCGGATAGCCGAGCGCGTTGGCCAGCAGGATGGTGGCTTCCCAGTCGGCGTAGCCGGCCTTGGGCGGCATCACCTTGCGCACGCGCGAGATGCGGCGTTCCGCGTTGGTGAAGGTGCCGTCCTTCTCCAGGAACGACGAGCCCGGCAGGAACACGTGCGCGTACTTGGCGGTCTCGTTCAGGAAGATGTCCTGGACCACGATGCACTCCATCGACGACAGCGCCTCGGACACGTGCTGCGTGTTCGGATCCGACTGCACGATG
Source organism: Cupriavidus oxalaticus (assembly GCF_038900635.1). Taxonomy (GTDB): domain Bacteria; phylum Pseudomonadota; class Gammaproteobacteria; order Burkholderiales; family Burkholderiaceae; genus Cupriavidus; species Cupriavidus oxalaticus_B. Next base: position 35,191 of record NZ_JAYMRX010000009.1, read on the forward strand.
TCCTCGCCCTGGCAGTACAGGCCCATGAAGCTGCCGGCCAGCGCGGCCTCGAACATGTTGGGGATGCGCAGGCCAGGCTCGGGGCTGATCTCGACATTCCACGCGGATTCGAACAGGCCGCGCACGGTCGAGTCCGACACGTGGCGATAGCCCGGCAGCTCATGCGGGAACGAGCCGATATCGCACGAGCCCTGCACGTTGTTCTGCCCGCGCAGCGGGTTCACGCCCACGCCTTCGCGGCCGATATTGCCGGTGGCCATGGCCAGGTTGGCGATGCCCATCACGGTGGTCGAACCCTGCGCATGCTCGGTGACGCCCAGGCCGTAATAGATCGCCGCGTTGCCGCCGGTGGCGTACAGGCGCGCGGCGCCGCGCAGCTGGTCGGCGGGAATGCCGGTGACCGGTTCCATCGCCTCGGGCGAGTTTTCCGGCAGCGCGACAAAATCGCGCCACTGGTTGAACGCACGGTCCTCGCAGCGCTCGGCGATAAAGGCTTCGTTGAGCAGCCCTTCGGTGACGATCACATGCGCCAGCGACGTCACCAGCGCGACGTTGGTACCCGGACGCAGTTGCAGGTGGAAATCGGCACGGATATGCGGCGAATCGACCAGGTCGATGCGGCGCGGATCGACCACGATCAGCTTCGCGCCGGCGCGCAGCCGCTTCTTCATGCGCGAGGCAAACACCGGATGGCCGTCGGTCGGGTTGGCGCCGATCACCATGATCACGTCGGCCTTCTCCACCGACTTGAAGGTCTGCGTGCCGGCCGATTCGCCCAGCGTCTGCTTCAGGCCATAGCCGGTGGGCGAATGGCAAACGCGCGCGCAGGTGTCGACGTTGTTGTTGCCGAAGGCGGCGCGCACCAGCTTCTGCACCAGGTAGCCCTCTTCGTTGGTGCAGCGCGACGACACGATGCCGCCGATCGAATCCTTGCCGTGCTTCGCCTGGATGCGCTTGAACTCGGAAGCCGCGTAGCCGATCGCCTCTTCCCACGACACTTCGCGCCACGGATCGGTGATCTTCGCGCGGATCATCGGCTTGAGGATGCGGTCCTTGTGCGTGGCGTAGCCCCAGGCAAAGCGGCCCTTGACGCAGGCGTGGCCCTCGTTGGCCTTGCCGTCCTTGTACGGCACCATGCGCACCACTTCGTTGCCCTTCATCTCGGCCTTGAACGAGCAGCCCACGCCGCAGTAGGCGCAGGTGGTGACGGTGCTGTGCGAGGCCTGGCCGAGCCTGATCACCGAGGTCTCGGTCAGCGTCGCGGTCGGGCACGCCTGCACGCACGCGCCGCACGAGACGCAGTCCGATTCCATGAACGACTGGCTGGTGCCGGGCGACACGCGGGAATCAAAGCCGCGGCCGCTGATGGTCAGCGCGAACGTGCCCTGCGTTTCCTCGCAGGCGCGCACGCAGCGGTTGCAGACGATGCACTTCGAGGCGTCATAGGTGAAGTAGGGATTCGATTCGTCTTTCTTCAGCGCGGTGTGCGTGGCGATGGGCTTGACCTCGGGTCCCCCGTCGTTGTAGCGCACCTCGCGCAGGCCGACCACGCCGGCCATGTCCTGCAGCTCGCAGTTGCCGTTGGTCGGGCAGGTCAGGCAGTCGAGCGGGTGGTCGGAGATATACAGCTCCATCACGCCGCGGCGCAGGTCGGCGAGCTTGTCGCTCTGCGTCTTGACCTTCATGCCGGCTTCCACCGGCGTGGTGCACGAGGCCGGATAGCCGCGGCGCCCTTCGATCTCGACAAGGCAGAGGCGGCACGAGCCGAAGGCCTTGAGGCTGTCGGTCGCGCACAGCTTGGGCACGGCGATCTCGGCTTCCATCGCGGCGCGCATCACCGACGTGCCGGCGGGCACGGTGACGCTGACGCCGTCGACTTCAAGGGTGACCATCTCGGTCGATTCGCTGGCGGGGGTACCGAAGTCGATCACATCGCGGCAGTCCATGTTTGTCTCCCGTGTTCTGTTCTGGCGTCAGACAATGTCGGCTTAAGCCGCCTTGGCCGGGTTAGGGGCGAGGCCGAAGTCCTCGGGGAATTCATTGAGCGCGGACAGCACCGGGTACGGCGTCATGCCGCCCATCGCGCAGAGCGAGCCGTACAGCATGGTGTCGCACAGGTCGCGCACCAGCTTGACGTGCCGGATGACGCTTTCCTGCGGCTCATCGCCGGCGATGATGCGGTCCATCACCTCGACGCCGCGGGTCGAACCGATCCGGCACGGCGTGCACTTGCCGCAGGATTCGATCGCGCAGAACTCCATCGCGTAGCGCGCCTGCCTGGCCATGTCGACGGTCTCGTCGAACACCACGATGCCGCCGTGGCCGACCACGCCGCCGAACGCGGCATAGGCCTCGTAGTCCAGCGGCACATCGAAGCGCGATTCCGGCAGGTAGGCGCCCAGCGGACCGCCCACCTGCACGGCGCGGATGGCGCGGCCGCTGCGGGTGCCGCCGCCGTAGTCGACCAGCAGCTCGCGCAGCGTGACACCGAACGCCTTTTCCACCAGCCCGCCCTGCCTGATGTTCCCGGCCAGCTGGAACGGCAGCGTGCCGCGCGAGCGGCCCATGCCGTAGTCGCGGTAGTACTGCGCGCCGCGCGCCAGGATCACCGGCACGGTGGCCAGCGAGATCACGTTGTTGATCACGGTGGGCTTGCCGAACAAGCCCTCCAGCGCCGGCAGCGGCGGCTTGGCGCGCACCACGCCGCGCTTGCCTTCCAGGCTTTCCAGCAGCGCCGTTTCCTCGCCGCAGACGTAGGCGCCTGCACCCTTGCGCACTTCCAGGCGGAAGCGCTTGCCGCTGCCGCGCAGATCGTCGCCCAGCCAGCCGGCCGCGTTGGCGATGGCGATCGCGCTTTCCAGCACCGCGATGGCGTGGGGGTATTCGGAACGGCAGTAGATGTAGCCCTGCTCGGCGCCCACCGCGAGGCCGGCGATGGTCATGCCTTCGATCAGCACGAACGGGTCGTCTTCCATCACCATGCGGTCGGAGAACGTGCCCGAGTCGCCTTCGTCGGCATTGCAGACGATGTACTTGATGGCCGACTGCGCGCCCAGCACGGTCTTCCACTTGATGCCGGTCGGGAAGGCGGCGCCGCCGCGGCCGCGCAGGCCGGAATCGGTGACTTCCTGCACGATCTCGGCGGGCGCCATCGACAGCGCGCGCTCCAGCCCGGCGAAGCCCTCGTGCGCGCGGTAGTCGTCCAGCGACAGCGGGTCGGTGATGCCGACGCGGGCAAAGGTCAGGCGCTCCTGCTTCTTCAGGAACGGGATCTCTTCGGTCAGGCCATGCGCCAGCGCATGTGCGCCGCCCCGCAGCAGGCCGGCGTCGAACAGCGCCGGCACGTCTGCCGCGCTGACCGGGCCGTAGGCCACGCGGCCCGCCTCGGTCTGCACCTCGACCAGCGGCTCGAGCCAGAACATGCCGCGCGAGCCGTTGCGGACGATGCGCACCGCTTCGCCGCGGCGGGCCGCCTCGCATTCGATCGCGCGGGCGACTTCATCGGCGCCGAGCGCCAGCGCGGTGGAATCGCGCGGCACGAAGATGGTGGTGACAGTGGCGCTCATGCCTGGGCCTCCGCGGTTTCGTTGGCGGCCTGCGCTTCGCGCAGCGACCGGACCAGCGCATCGAAGCGCTTCGCATCGACATAGCCGTGCAGCCGCTCGCCAACCATCACGGCCGGGCCGCAGGCGCACTGGCCCAGGCAGTACACCGGCTCCAGCGTGACCGCGCCGTCGGCGGTGGTTTCATGGAAGCCGCACCCCAGCGCGCGCCTGGCATGGTCGGCCAGCGCCTCGGCGCCGACCGCCTGGCAGGCTTCGGCCCGGCACACCTGGATCACATGGCGCCCGGCCGGCTGCTGGCGGAAGTGGTGGTAGAAGGTGATCACGCCATGCACCTCGGCGCGCGACAGGTTCAGCGCGCTGGCGATCACGGGCACGGCGGCGTCCGGGATATAGCCCTGCGTGTCCTGGATCTCGTGCAGGATCGGCAGCAATGCGCCCGGCATGTCTTGCCGCGCGGCGACGATGGCGTCGATCGCGGCCGCGGAGGCCTGGGCGTTGGGAGCGATGTCTGGCATGGCGTCTCCTGTGGGGTCGCTGGGGCTGGCAGCCACTGCCGTCCGCACCCCTTATATGCTGTTTTTTTCCTATTTCCGACCTCTCAGCTACGCTGTCAAGGCCCTGGAATGCAATATAAGAGAGTGACAACGGTCCATCAATAAGCTATTTTTTTCATATGCTCCGTATCTCGATCCTCCCCCACCTGCAAATCCGCGACGACGCCACGCCCGGCACCGGGGCCCTGGACGTATCGCGGCTGGTTGCCCTGCTCGGCCATATCGAGGAATCAGGCAGCATCAGTCACTCGGCGCAGGCGGTGTCGCTCTCGTACCGCTACGCCTGGGGCATCCTGCGCGATGCCGAGGCGCTTTTCGGCGGCCCGCTGATCGACAAGACCCGCGGGCGCGGCAGCGCGCTGACGCCGCTGGCGCAGCAGCTGGTATGGGCCAGCAAGCGCATCGGCGCGCGGCTGTCGCCGACGCTGGACAGCCTGGCATCCGAGCTGGAAATCGAACTGAAGAAGCTGATGGAGCAGTCCGGGGCGGCGGTACGGCTGCACGCCAGCCATGGCTTCGCGGTGGCCGCGCTGCGCGATTTCCTCGACGAGCAGCAGGTGCGGCACGACCTCAAGTACTGCGGCAGCGTCGAGGCGGTGGCGGCGCTGGCCGAGGGCGCCTGCGATATCGCCGGCTTCCATGTGCCGATGGGCGAGTTCGAGCACGGCATGTGGCGCCACTTCACCACCTGGCTCAAGCCCGACACGCACTGCCTGGTGCACCTGGCGGTGCGCAGCCAGGGACTGTTCGTGCGCCCGGGCAATCCGCTCGGAATCCGCACGCTGGAAGACCTGACCCGGCGCGAGGTGCGCTTCGTCAACCGCCAGGTGGGCTCGGGCACGCGGCTGCTGCTCGACCTGATGCTGGCCGCGCGCCATATCGACCCGGCACGGATCGAGGGCTACAGCAACGGCGAGTTCACCCACGCCGCGGTGGCGGCGTATATCGGCAGCGGCATGGCGGATGTGGGCTTCGGCGTGGAAACCGCGGCGCGGCGGTTCGGACTGGGGTTCGAGCCGGTGATCAAGGAGCGCTACTTCTTCGCCATCGAAAAATCGATGCTGCGCAGCGCGGCGCTGTCAGGCGCGGTCGGCGCGCTGACCAGCGAGGCCTTCCGCCAGCGCGTCAATGCGCTGCCGGGCTATGACGGCGCGCTGACCGGCAGCGTGCTGACGCTGGACGAAGCGTTTCCCGACTACACCGGCACGCGCTAGCGCACCAGCAGTGCGAGGCGGTCAGGGTGGTCCGCCCATTGCTCGTGGCCGGCAATCGGCCCTTTGGCCTGCAGCAGCGGCAGCCAGTCCGGCCGGCGCGACAGTTCGGCATTCAGCGCGACGAAATGGCGCTTGTCGTCGGGCAGGTCATGCTCGGAGTAGATCGCGCCCACCGGGCACATCGGCACGCACATCGAGCAATCGATGCACTGGTCGGGATCGATGGCGAGGAAGTTGGGCCCTTCGTGGAAGCACGTCATCGGGCAGACTTCGACGCAATCGGTATGGCGGCACTGGATGCAGGCATCCGTCACGACAAAGGTCATGGGGCAAACGCGTTACGACGGTAAGGACCGCGCAATCGTAGCCCCATGCCAAGCCGCGCGGGCGGTGCCGCCTTGTGCGACTCCTTCAAATTGCCTGAAGTCCACCCCGCCCGCTTCCGTTCCGCTGCTTCGCGCTTCATTCGCTCTTCATTCGCGCTTCCTTTGCGCTTCCCTTGCGCCCGGCCTCAGTAGGCCACCACCGACAGCACGGCGCCGGCCGGCACGCGCACGGTGTTGGTGTAGGTGCCGCTGACCGCGCCGGTGCGCACCAGGTAGCTGCCGTATGCGGCCAGCGTGGACTGCGGCGCCGGCGCCGGACGCAGCGGCACATAGGCCTGCAGGTCGATCGCCGGCAGCGTGAAGCCGCCTTCGCTGCGCGCCGGATAGCCATAGCCGGCGGGCAGGCCGGTGCTCGGCAGCAGCGCATTCGCGCTCACTGCCCAGCGCCGCATCAGGTCGGCCAGCGTCGTGCCGGGCTGCGCGCTGGCAATCGCCTCTTCCAGCACCGTCTTCGACACGGTGCTGCCGTTGCGCGCCAGCAGGTCCCTGAAGAAGGCCAGCCCGAGCTGGCGGTTGAGGAAGCCGCCGAAGCTGCCCGATACCGAATAGCTCTCGCAGGACTGCCCGAAGCCGGTGAACTGGAACAGGTTGCAGTTGCTGCTGTTGGTACGCACGTAGTCGGGCATGCGCACGTCGCGGATATTGTTGAAGCTGCTGTCGATGGCGTAGCTGGCGAAGTCCTCCATCATCATGGCCGTCATCTCTTCCAGCCAGTCCTGGAACGCATACGATGGCCCCATCAGCACGCCGCGGCGGTAGAAGTTCTGCATGTGCATGCCTTCGTGCGCCATCACCATCTTCATCGCCTGCAGGCCGGCGTCGCCGCCGAGGTAGAGCGTTTCGGCATCCAGGTACAGCGACACCGATTCATTGCTGTTGGCCTCTACCGAGCGGCGCAGGTTGTGCAGGCCCCAGAAGTACCCGACCATGCCGAACGGGCGGCTGTTGCGGTCGAAATTGAGGATCACGATATCGATCGGCTGACCGCTGCCGGCGATCAGCGTGCTGCCGAAATTGTGCGGCCCCCACAGCGGGCCGCCGACGGATTTCAGCATGTCGTATACCCCCGGCTTGCCCGCGGCGCCGGCGAAGGTTTCCGCCAGCGCGTCGACCAGCGGCAGCTGCACGCGGTTCGGTGCGTATTCCTCGTCTTCCACCCACACATTGACTGTCACGCCGTCGCTGGTGGTGGCCTGCCGCACCAGGCTGGCCGTGCGCGTGGTCTTGTCGGTGTGGTACCAGCCGCGCGTGTCCGACAACAGCGCCGGCTGCGGGGCGGGCGCGCTCATCACGCTGCGCTGCTGCCCGGCCGCCGCGGCGCGCTCGGCCCAGCCGCTGCGGTTGAAGTCAGCAATCTCGCGCCGCGTGGCCTCGGCATCCGCGGCGCCGGCCGCAGCCGGCGCGCTGACGCTGGCCAGCGCGCGCGTCGAGAGGCCGCTGACGGTATCGGCCAGCACCGCGGGCTGGAACGACGACAGCGTGGTGGACCCACCGCTGGTATTGGTGAGCATCAGCGACAGCGACTGGCCCGCCAGCCCGCCGAGCGCGAACCTGACGTCGATATCCGCGCCGGTGGTGTTGCGCTGCTGCCAGATGCCCGTGCCGCTGCCGGCGTAGGCCGAGCCGCTGGCCGCGCCGCAGCCGGTGCAGGCCGGGTCCAGTCCGGTGACCAGCAGCGGCGCGGCGCTGGACCCCGTGGTGGCGGCTGGCGGCGTGGACGATGCCTCGTCGCCGCCCCCGCCGCCGCAACCGGCCAGCAGCGCCGCCGCCACGATGGCGGCCAGCAGGTTTACGGGCAGGTGCACACCATCGGCAATCCGGGGCATATCGGCGCAACTCCTCTGAATGCGGAATGAAAGAATTCCTGTGGGCGCACATTGTGGTCCACGCAAGTTGCATCCGGGAGACGGGGATCGATGGCAGTGGCGCGCGCGCCACAGGCTGCCAGGGCGGGGCAGCGGCGCGGCGCGCGCGACTTGACGGAAGCTGGCGGGAAAAGCTGATGGGATCCGGGTTCGAGCGCTGGCCTCCGGGCTGCTCGCAGGATTCGCAGGAAATCAGGCGGTTTCCCGCATCAGTTCTTCCTTGCGCGCCGCCATGGCCTGTGCCACGTCGCGCAGGTTTATCTTCTCCTTGATCGTGTTCTTGAACAGTTCGCCCTCCTCTTCCTCGATATGGTGGGCGACGTACTCGGACAGCACCGTGAAGCTGGCTTCGAGCATGTCGCCGGCCGGGTCTTCCTCGATCGCGGCGATCAGGTCCTTGGCGACCTGGTGCTCGACCTCGGCTTCGTCCAGCATGTCGTCGATGTCATCGCTGGCGCCGCGCAGCGCCGGGTAGAAAATCTCTTCCTCGATGGTGGCATGCACGGTCAGCTGGTGGCAGGCCTCGAGCGCGATCGACTCCCTTTCATCGCGGTCGTCGGTGTCCTTGAACGACTTGAACAGTTTCTTGACCGCGCGGTGATCGTCCATCAAGGCGCCGAGGGCGTCAGCCTGGTCTGCAGGGATCTTCGACTTGTCCACGATTACCTCCTGGTGAGTTTGAGTGGGAAGCCGGTTACGCCCGGCTGTGCCACCGCGCAGGCAGGTTCTGTGCCGAGTCCGAGCACGGCTCGGCAAGGTCAATGGGGGAGCGGATCCGGCACGCGCGCACGGCAATCATTGCAATTCCTGCGCGAAGGGTTGTTATTTGTGCCCGCCAAGGCGCGCGGCGGCCGGCGCTCGGAGGAACTCCCTTCGAGCCGGCCAGGGCGATGGCGAAAGAAGTATCGCGCTGGCTTTCGAGTCAGCCTTGCGACTTGGCGCCGAATCCGGCGACCACGGGGCAGGCGACGATGCGGCGCGGGGCGCGCATGCCACCCTGCGAGATCGGCACGCCCGGGAAGGCGCGCGCGCAGAACCGTTGCGCGGCCTGGCGCGAATCGAAACCCGTCGGCCCGCCGGCGCTCTCGTCTTCATGGACCGGCGTGGCGTACCAGCGCCCGCATATCGCGGTGATGACGACGTGGATCACCCTGGCCATGGCTATGTCCTCGCCGCCGCGGGCTTGCGCGCGTTGGCACGCAGGTCGGTGTAGCCACGCACGCGCATGTCGACCCAGACCTTGCCCCAGGCAACGCCTTCGGCAATAGCGCTCTCGCGCGTCGGGTGGCAGCCCCGGGGCCCGGAACTGTTCACCGGCGTGCCATCGCGCTCGACCACACCGGACGCTTCAAACAGCCCGTTTGCGCCCGCGCGCGCCGTGCCGTGAACGAGATAGCCGAAATAGTGCTGCGCTGTCATCGCCAACTCCTTGCCGTGGGGAGACCGCCGTCGTGATTGCCGCTGGTGGACGCCACGCCGCGCGTCCGGCGCAGGCCGGGATCGCACCTATCGGACATCCTAACCGAGGCGTGCACATCGCAGAGCGTCCGTAAAGGGTACGTAAAACCTGCTTTACGTACACGCCAGAAATGCACACACGCGCACGTTAACCGTCACTATCTTGCCGCTCCCTGCTGCTGGGACGAGTTTTGCTAATCAGAAGAAACAGGTCGCCTGCGAGCTTGCCCGCAGGGGCGTCCGCAGCGCGACCGGAGACGAAAACCAGAACGAGGAATTCTCATGACGTCCACCTTCATCTACTCGAACCGCGCCCGTGACCTCGAAACGATGGAAGACGAATTGCGCATAGCCGACCGGGCCGGCTATACCGTCGACCTGCGCCGGGCTTTCTGGGAGTGCGAGCCGGCCTCCGTGCCCGCGGCCGAACGGCCGCGGCTGCTGTCGCTGCTGCAACGGGTGCGGGCTGGCGATACCCTGGTGACGATGCAGCTGAGCTGCCTGGGCTGGAGCGTGCAGGAAGTGCTGGGCACGATCCGCAGGTTCCGCCTGCTCGGGGTCGCGCTGCATTGCGTGCAACTGAGCCGCGCCAACCTGAGCAGCCCCGCCCCGCCCGAGGCTGTGATGGTGCTGCGCGCAGTGGCCGCGCTGGAGGGCAGCACACGCAGCGCGCGCGTGCGCGACAGCCTGGCGGCGGCCAAGGCCATGGGCCGGGCGGTCGGGCGCCCGCCCAAGCACAACCCCGACGAGCGCGATGCCATCCTGCGCTCGCTGGCGGAAGGCCTGTCGGTCAGCGAAACCGCGCGGCGCTTCAACACCTCGCGCCAGACCGTGCTGCGGATCCGCGCGGCGGCGCCGGCTATCGTCCAGCCAGCCGACACCGGCGCCGCTGCCGCGCCCGAAATAGCGGCAGAGGTATCCACCGCGGAGTAGACCGGCAGCCTGCCGCTCGATTCCGGCCGCCGGCAGCGACCTGAAACCAACCCGAGCCAACCCGAGTTCCCATGAAGCGCGACACCATAGTGCTGGGCACCTCCTCCGGTGGCGTCGATGCGCTGCGGGACATTGCCGCCGGCTTGCCGCCGGACCTGGACGCGACCGTACTGGCCGTACTGCACATCGGCGCCAACCCGAGCATGCAAATGGCGCACTTAACTTATCCACGCAGCGATGGCCAAGAATCGTGAACACCCCCTGCACAGCCAGCTCGCCTTTCCCGTGGTCGGGATGGGCGCGTCCGCAGGGGGCATTGAAGCCCTGATCCAGTTGTTCGACGGACTGCCCGCCAGCACCGGCGCAGCCTTTGTCCTTGTCGTGCACCTCGCGCCCGACCACGCCAGCAACCTGGCACCCTTGCTGCAGGCACGCACCACCATGCCGGTGCTGCAGGTCACCGACACTACGCCCATCGAAGCCAATCACGTCTACGTGATTGCCCCCAACCACAGCCTCACAATGATCGACGGCTACCTGCGCGTGGGCCCGCAGGAACGCCGCGACGGCCGCGGCGCAGCCATCGACCTGTTCTTCCGCTCGCTGGCCGATGCGCATCGCCAGCGCGCCGTGTGCGTGGTGTTGTCCGGCGCCGGCTCCGACGGCTCTGTCGGCCTGACCCGCATCAAGGAGCTGGGCGGCATCGCCATCGCCCAGGAGCCGGAGGAAGCCGAATACTCGAGCATGCCGCGCGCAGCCATCGGCACCGGGCTGGTCGACTTTGTCATGCCGGCCAACGAGATCCCGCAGCGCCTGCTCGACCTGTGGAATACCGCCAGCCATATCCAGCTGCCCAAGCCGCCCGAGGACGAGGAGGCAGCCGAGCCTGCGCCGCGATCGGAAAGCAACGAGCGCGCGTTGCGCGAGGTCATGGTGATCCTGCGCACCCGCACCTCGCATGATTTCCGCCACTACAAGCGCGCCACGGTGCTGCGCCGCATCGAGCGCCGGCTGCAGGTCAATGGCCTGACGGACCTGCAGCAATACCGCGACTTCCTGCACCTGCATCCGGAAGAAACGGCACCGCTGCTGCAGGACATGCTGATCAGCGTGACCAATTTCTTCCGCGACAAGGACGCGTTCGACCTGCTGCGCGCCGACGTGCTGCCGCGGCTGTTCAAGGACCGTCCCGAGAACGACTCGATCCGCGTGTGGGCGCCTGGCTGCGCTACCGGCGAAGAAGCGTATACGCTGGCCATGCTGTTGCAGGAAACCTCATCGCAGACACCCGACCAGCTGCCGTTCCAGGTCTTTGCCACGGATATCGACGAACGCGCCGTGGCGATCGCGCGCAACGGGTTGTATCCGGAGCCGATCGTCGCCGACGTCGAGCCGTCGCGCGTACGGCAGTTCCTCACCAAGGACGGCGCGCACTACCGCGTGCGCAAGGAGCTGCGCGAGCGCGTGCTGTTCGCGTTGCACAACGTGCTCAGCGATCCGCCGTTCTCGCGGCTGGACCTGATCTGCTGCCGCAACCTGCTGATCTACCTGGACCGCGACGCGCAGACCGAGATCCTGCGCACCTTCCATTTCGCGCTGCGCCCGGGCGGCTACCTGTACCTGGGCAGCTCCGAAGCCGCAGACAGCGTCAGCAACCTGTTTTCGGTGGTCGACAAGAAGGCCCGCATCTACCGCGCCAACGTCGCGGTACGCGCCGAGACGCCATTGCCGCTGTCGTCGGGCATGCTCAATGCGCGCGCGCCGGTGACGGTGCTGCAGCCGGCCGGCAAGCGCAAGTTCTCCTTCGGCGACCTGCACCAGCGGCTGATCGAGCAGCACGCGCCGCCGAGCGTGCTGGTCAGCCGCGATTCCGAGATCGTGCATCTGTCGGATCGCGCCGGGCGCTTCCTGCAGTACGCCGGCGGCGTGCCTTCGCACAACATCATCGGCGCGGTGCGCCAGGAACTGCGGCTGGAACTGCGTACCGCGATCTACCAGGCGCTGCAGACCAACCACAGCGTCGAGGCCAGGCGCGTGCAACTTGAACGCGATGGCAGGCAGTTCTTCGTCAATATGACGGCGCGCCCGGTACACGACGCCGAGGCCAACGGCGACTTCGTGCTGGTGCTGTTCGACGAGGTCGAGGACAGCATGAGCGCATCGCCGCGCGGCAAGTCCGCCGACGAGCGCGACCCGATGATCGCGCAGCTCGAACTCGAACTGCATCGCACCAAGGAACAGCTGCAGGCCACCATCGAGCAGTCCGAAACCTCGACCGAGGAGCTGAAGGCCTCCAACGAGGAACTGCAGGCGATCAACGAGGAGTTGCGCTCGACCACGGAAGAGCTGGAGACCAGCAAGGAAGAACTGCAGTCGATCAATGAGGAGCTGTCCACCGTCAACGCCGAACTCAAGTGCAAGGTCGAGGAAACCGGCAAGATCAACGACGACCTGCAGAACCTGATCATGGCCAACGATATCGGCACGGTCTTCGTCGATCGCAACCTGTGCATCAAGCGCTACACCCCGCGCGCCACCGACGTCTTCAGCATCATCCCGTCCGACATCGGCCGTTCGCTGCTCGATATCACGCACCGGCTCGAGTACGACAAGCTTGCCGACGATGCCGGCGAAGCTTTCGACTCCCTGCGCCTGATCGAACGCGAAGTCAGGAGCAGCGACGGCCGCTGGTACCTGGCGCGCTTCCTGCCGTACCGCACCAACGAAGACCGCATCGAGGGCGCGGTGCTGTCGTTCATCGACATCACGTCGCGCCGCGCCGCCGAAGAGCGCCTGAGCGAAGGCGAGAAGCGCATGAGTATCGTGGCCGAAAGCACGCGCGACTACGCCATCATCACCTTCGACGACGAAGGCCGCGTCACCAGCTGGAACACCGGCGCCGAACGCATTTTCGGCTATACCGAGGCGGAGATGCTTGGACAGGCGGCGGAAACCCTGTACACGCCCGAAGACCGGGCCGCCCGCATCGCGCAGGAAGAAATGGCGCAGGCGCGCCTGTACGGCCGAGTCGAGGAAGACCGCTGGCATCAGCGCAAGGACGGCAGCCGCTTCCGCGCCAGCGGGGAGCTGTCGCGCCTGGACAAGGGCGGCTTCAGCGGCTTTGCCAAGATCATGCGCAACCTCGACGAAGTGGCGCTGACGCGGCTGGCCACGCGCACCGGGCGCCAGGGGTTTATCGATTCCGCGGACGCGCTCGCCGGCGAACGCGCCGACGCGCGTGCCGAACGCATGCGCGACGAGTTCCTGGCCGTGGTGTCGCACGAACTCAAGCATCCGCTCAACCTGATCAGCGCCAGCGCCGAACTGATCAGCCGTTCGCCCGAAGCGCGCGGCAACGCGATGATCCAGCGCGCCGCCGGCACCATCCGGCGCACCGTGATCGGGCAGGCGCACATCATCGACGACCTGCTCGACATGTCGCGCCTGCGCACCGGCAAGCTGTCGATCGTGCGCGCCCCAGTCGACTGGGGCGAAGTGGTCGACCGCGTCTGCCGCGCCATCGAGGAAGAGGCCGGGCACAAGGACATCGCGCTGGAGCGCACCTTGCCGGCCGATCCGCTGATGATCGACGCCGACCTGACGCGGGTCGAGCAGGTGGTGTGGAACCTGGTCAGCAATTCGCTCAAATACACCAGCGCCGGCGGCAGGATCACGGTCTCGCTGGCGACAGAGGGCGGCGATGGCGTGCTGGAGATACGCGATACCGGCGTTGGCATCGACGCGCAGAACCTGCCGCATATCTTCGATATGTTCCGCCAGGGCACCCCGCCGAGCGCACGGCAAGGCGGCCTCGGCATCGGCCTGTCTCTGGTACGCGAGCTGGTGACCATGCAGGGCGGCACGGTGCGCGCGGATTCCGACGGGCATGGCAAGGGTTCGGTGTTCACGGTGACGCTGCCGCTGCGCGAGGAGTTCGCCGCCGACACCGCGCCGGCGCCGTCGCCGTCGCTGCCGCTGGGCGGCACCGAGATCCTGCTGGTCGACGACGATGCCGGCACGGTCGAGACTTTCAAGATGCTGCTTGAAATGGAAGGCGCCAACGTGTCGGTCGCCACCAGCGGGCAGGAGGCACTGGACCGTCTCTGGCAGCATTGCCCCGACCTGCTGCTGTCGGACATCGGCATGCCCGGCATGTCGGGCCTGGACTTCATTCGCGCCATCCGCCGCCAGCCGCACCTCCACAAGCTGACCGCGATTGCATTAAGCGGCTATGGCCGGCCCGACGATATCCGCGAGTCGATGCAGGCAGGCTTCGACGCCCACCTGACCAAGCCGGTTTCACTGGAAGCCTTGCTGAACGCCATCCGGGATCTGCGCGTCGCCTGAAGCACCGCGGCGTTCGTTTCGCGCGCGTTTCGCGCGCCGATTGGTCTGTGCGGGCCTGTGCGCCAGCGAACGCCTGCGCTGGATTTACGCGCAACGTTGCAATAATCCCTGCAGGTCAGGCGCTGCGCGTGCCCGCGCCGCGCCTGCTGTCTCGGGGGCGCGTTGGAACGCTCCTTGCAGCGCTACCAGTGAGCGCGCAAGCGCAACCAGACACCGGCCCCGCGGCGCAACGTCATGCCTGGCATGAGTACCGGATGCGGGTGCCGCCCCACCGCCATGACCTTCCTCCTGCATCACGACGCGCCCCAGCAGACCGAGCCCGCGGTTGGCGCCAACTCTGCGCTCGTACCGGCGGTACGGCCTTCCGCCCCTGCCATGCAGCGAGCGCGGCCCACCCTGTTCCTCGAAGCCCTGCTGGCCACCCGCCTGGAACTGCTGAGCCGGGACGGGGTGTGGCCATCGCACACGTTGGCGCAACGCCAGCGGGTGCTATTCGCGCTATGGGCGCAGCGCCCCGAGGGCCTGTTCGAGCGGCATGGCACCGCCGCCAGCATCGACAACTGCTTGCAGGAAGCGTTTGCCAGCGCCGGAGCCGGCTCGAAAGCGCAGGCCGCGATGGCGCTGAAGCGGGCCTACTACCTGGTCTGCTGCACGATCTCGGCCGATACATCCGTGCGCAGAGGCCCGGGGGCGGCCGCGGACGGCCATGGCGGCGGCATTGGCAATGGCCGAGCCCACGGCAAACGCTGAACGGATTTCGCCACGGCCCGCGGAACCCGCGCCGTGTTGCTCATCAGGCAGCGCGCGACACGAACCTGCCAGTGGCGATGGCAATGGTGATTCGATGGTGACTCACATAGCCGGCCCGGTTACGGTGATTTCACCGCATCTGGACGATGCGGTGTTCAGTTGCGGCAGCCTGATCGCCGCGGCGCGCGGCGTGCGAGTGGTGACGGTCTTCGCCGGCGTTCCGGCCGCCGGCGTCGCGGCACCTGACTGGGACCGCGCCGCGGGCTTCGACAGCGCCGAGCAGGCGGTGCGCGCGCGCCGGCGCGAAGACAACCGCGCGCTTGGCATGCTGGGCGCGCAGCCAGTATGGCTCGATTTCTGGGACAGCCAGTACGGCCGCCACCATGCGCCGCGCGAGATCGCTGACAGCCTGCAGCGGGTCCTGCTGACGCAGACCGACGGCATGGTGGTTGCGCCGCTCGGCCTGTTCCATTCCGATCATGTGGTGACGCATGAAGCCTGCCGCCTGCTGATGCAAGCGGCTCAGGTACGCGCGGCGGCGTGGGCCGCGCTGCTGGCGCCCTCGCCAGGGCAAGCGGCATCGACGCCGGCGGTGCAGTGGCTGTACTACGAAGACGCGATCTACCGCCGCCTGCCCGGTGTGCTGCAGCAACGGCTGGCCGAATGCCTGCGCGCTGGACTGCACGCGACCCCGGTCAACCTGCCGGTCAGCCAGCATCTCGCGCAGAAGAGCTACGCGGTCAATGCCTACCAGAGCCAGGTGCAGATGCTCGGCGAAGACCAACTGTGCGACCTGTGCGCGCCGGAGCGCTACTGGTCGCTGTCCGCCGGCGAGCCTGCGCAAGGCTGACTCACCTTTCCGATGCCGATGCCCGAGCGCAGGAAGCCACCAGTGAGCCGTGCCGAGCTGAATGAGTGCTGGCGTTGCCCGCTATGGCGCAACGCTACGCAGGCCGTGCCCGGCGCCGGCGCGTCGCACGCGCGCATCATGCTGGTGGGCGAACAGCCCGGCTCGCAGGAAGACCTGCAACCGGGATCGGCAAATTCGAAACGCCAAGCAAAAAGCCCCGGAATTTCCGGGGCTTTTCGCAGATGCCACGTTGACCGGGGATCAGCCAGCGAAGTTCTTGCCGGCGAAGTCCCAGTTCACGACGTTCCAGAATGCCTCGACGTACTTCGGACGGGCATTGCGGTAGTCGATGTAGTAGGCGTGTTCCCACACGTCGCAGGTCAGCAGCGGCTTGGCGTCGGTGGTCAGCGGCGTCGCGGCGTTGGAGGTGGACACCAGGTCCAGCGAGCCGTCGGCCTTCTTCACCAGCCAGGCCCAGCCCGAACCGAAGGTGCCGACGGCAACCTTGGTGAACTCTTCCTTGAACTTGTCGAACGAGCCCCACTTGGCGTTGATGGCATCAGCCAGCGCGCCGGTCGGCTGGCCGCCGCCGTTGGGCTTCAGCGAATCCCAGTAGAAGGTGTGGTTCCACACCTGGGCAGCGTTGTTGAAGATGCCGCCCGACGACTTCTTGACGATCTCTTCCAGGGTCGCGTTCTCGAACTCGGTGCCCTTGATGAGGTTGTTCAGGTTGGTGACGTAGGTCTGGTGGTGCTTGTCATGATGGAACTCCAGCGTCTCCTTGGAGATGTGCGGAGCCAGGGCATCATGCGCGTACGGAAGCGGGGGGAGCTTGTGTTCCATTGTTCTGTCTCTGTGGGTTGGGGTTGTAGGGTCCGGAATTGCCGATTGTAGGGGACTTGGAATACCCGCGCAAACCGCAGGCCTATGCCCCCTGCTCCGATGTTAGTTTGTCCGGAGGCGGGTTTCCGGGGGTTTTGCGCACCCTTTTCTGGACACGTCCCCGGGCGCGGATCGCACCCGTTGCGGACATGCCGCCCACTCAGAATTCAGGCAGCTTCGCCTGCACGCCGGCGATCGACAGGTCGGCCACGCCCTCGGCCAGGTGCGCCTCGACCACGCTGCCAGGGCGGATCTCGGTGGGCGAGCGCAGCGCGCGTCCGCGCTGGTCGAGCAGCACCGCGTAGCCGCGCTCGAGCGTGCGCTGCGGCGCCAGCAGCTCCAGCGCTCCGGCGGCGCGCGCCAGGCGCTGGCCGGCGCGCTCGTGGCCACGCGTGGCGGCGGCCTGCAGCCGCTGCCGCAGCCGTGCCAGGTCCGCCTGTGCCGCGGCGGTGTCGGGCCGGCATGCGCTCCAGCGCATCGCCAGCACCTGCTGGCGATGCCGCTGTGACACCATGGTGTCGCGCAATGCCGACCGCAAGTGTCGGGCCAGATTGTCGACGCGCGCGCGGCGTTCCTGCAGTTGCGCCTGCGGGCTGCGCACGCGCCGCGCCAGCCAGTCCAGGTGCTGGGCGCGCAGGTCCAGCGCGCGGCGCATCGCCTGCGCCAGCGCATCGCGGCCGCGCAGGGCCTGTGCCAGCAGGTGCGAACGGTCCGGGCTGACCAGCTCGGCCGCGCCGGTCGGCGTGGGCGCGCGCACGTCGGCGACGAAATCGGCAATGGTGAAGTCGGTCTCGTGGCCCACGCCGGAAATCAGCGGCAGTGCGCAGCGCGCAATCGCGTGCGCCACCGCCTCTTCATTGAACGACCACAGGTCTTCGATGCTGCCCCCGCCGCGGCACAGGATCAGCACGTCGCAATCGCGGCGCGCATCTGCCAGGTCGATCGTATCGGCGATCTTCTGGGCCGCCCCGGCCCCCTGCACCGGTACCGGATAGACCACCACCGGCACATGCGGCGCGCGCCGGCGCAGCGTGGTCAGCACATCGCGCAAGGCGGCGGCCTGCAGCGAGGTGATGACGCCGATGGTGCGCGGGTGCGACGGCACCGGGCGCTTGCGCTCCGGGGCGAACAGGCCGGCCTGCGCCAGCTTTTCCTTGAGCCGCAGGAAGGCTTCATAAAGGTTGCCCAAGCCGGCGCGGCGCATCGCCTCCACGCCGAGCTGCAGTTCGCCACGCGCCTCATACATCGTGACCACGGCGCGCACCTCGACCGCCTCGCCCTCGCGCGGCTGGAAGTCGACATGCTGGTTGCGGCCGCGGAACATCACGCAGCGGATCTGGGCACGCGCATCCTTGAGCGAGAAATACCAGTGGCCGCTGGCCGCGCGCGTGAAGTTGGAGATTTCCCCGCGCACCCAGGCCAGCGGAAAGCTGCGCTCAAGCAATCGGGCAATAGTGTGGTTTAGCTCACCGACAGGAATGACTTCGCGGCCACTGCGCGGGCCGGTGGAGGAAGCGTCACGCGAAAAGCTGGTCAGGTCGGGCATGGCGCACGCCGGTCAAGCGGCGTTAATGGGACATGTCCACAGCATAACTGGTCTGTCAAGGGGGTAGCGATGATAGCCGGACGCTGCCCGGCAAGCCGCATCGCCTCGTACAACTCTTTGATTTTTATGAGTTTTATGATGGCAATAAAAATTAGGCAATATAACCAATTCTCTTTTGCATCAACCACTTAGCAGGCGCGGATGGCGCTTGTTCACAAAGTTATCCACAGGATCTCTGGATAAAACGCGGTGTTTACCCGACTTTTCCGCTGCTCTATACGTCAAGCGTGGCCGACATCACGTCACGGGGCGGCGTAGCCGGCATGTCACGCCGCGCGCGGGCACCGCACCATGTGGAACGACGAAACGCGAGCCGTTGCCCAATTTCTAGGCAGAAGGCTGCATACCTCATGAAATCAATGGGTTAGCATACCTCTCCAGACTTTATCCACAGGGCATCCACAATCCTCTCCCTTCCCGGTGTGGAAAAGCGCGGGTATACCCAAGCGACGCGCAACCGGCCCGCCCGATCGCACGCCACCGACCGTTTGCCTAATTTTTAAGCAACCATATCCCAGTCGTTTAAAATCAATGACTTAGGTGGCTTCTCCGACACCTGTCCACAACCGGTCCACAATTCTGTCCCGCACTCGTGTGGAAGACCGCACCGCATGTTGCGGTAGCGCACAGACATGGTGTGCGGCAGCGTCAAACCCGGCTTTCCCCCGATGTGCGGCAAGCGTCGCGAGCGCCCCGGGGGCGCCTGCACAATTTTTAAGCAGGCCCAGGCTTCTTCTTGCGAATCAAGCACTTGCATCGCTTGTCCGGCAGCTTTCCACAATCGATCCACAATTCTGTCCCTGCGCCCTGTGGAAAGTCGCCCGCCACATCGGCCGGCTCCGATGCGTGCCCGAGACAGCCGGCCCGCCGTCGCTTGCCGCGCGGCAGGCCGCGGGGTAGAGTTGCGCCTGATTTTTCAGAGCAATGCCGGAGTGCGCTGCCTGCTGACGCGCCTCAAGGCATGCCGACCAGCTGGTTGGGGTTTCTTTATTGGGTTGTCGATCCCGGGGGTCCAATTGTTTTCCATCATTCAAGCGGCCGGCTGGCCGATCTGGCCGCTGTTGCTGGCCTCGGTCCTCGCACTGGCGCTGGTCGTCGAACGCTTCCTGACGCTCAAGCGCAGCAAGGTGTTGCCCCCGCGCCTCTATGACGAAGCGCTGGCCGCCGCGCAGCAGCGCCGCGCCACGCCGGAAGTGGTCAACACGCTCGAACAGAACTCACCGCTCGGCCGCGTGCTGGCCGCCGGCCTGCGCCACGTGGTGCTGCAGCCGCACACCTCGCGCGACGCCGCCAAGGATGTGGTCGAGGAAGCCGGCCGTGCGGTCGCGCATGAGCTGGAGCGCTACCTGAACGCGCTCGGCACGATCGCCTCGGTGGCGCCGCTGATGGGCCTGCTGGGCACCGTGATCGGCATGATCGAGATCTTCGGCAGCCAGGGCGGCACCGGCGCCAACCCCGAACAGCTGGCGCACGGCATCTCGGTGGCGCTCTACAACACCGCCTTCGGCCTGATCGTGGCGATCCCGGCGCTGATCTTCTGGCGCTACTTCCGCCGCCGCGTGGACGACTACGTGGCCGAGCTGGAATTCCGCGCCACCGCGTTCCTGGACGCGATCCTGCCGCAGCGCCGCAGCTGATCACGGACCCGCCACGCCATGCGATTCCGTTCCCGCCAGCGGCGCGAAGAGCCGGAGATCAACCTGATCCCGCTGATCGACGTGCTGCTCGTGATCCTGATCTTCCTGATGATCACGACCACGTACTCGCGCTATACCGAGCTGCAGATCCAGCTGCCCACCGCCGACGCCGAGCGCGCCCAGCAGCGGCCGCAGGAAATCGTGGTGTCGGTGTCGTCGCGCGGGGTCTACTCGGTCAACAAGAAGGTGCTGGAGCAGAAGGATGTCACCAGCCTGGCCGACCAGCTGCGCGCCGCCTCCGGGCCCGCCGGAGCTGGAAATGGCCAGCCACCGGTGGTGATCGTCAACGCCGACGCGCAGGCCAGCCACCAGGCGGTGGTCAACGTGATGGAAGCCGCGCGGCTGGCCGGGCTGTCGCGCCTGACCTTCGCGACGCAGAGCGCGCAGCCGCGCTGAGCGCCGGCCATGATCGTCCCCGCGAAGGCGGGGACCGGCGGCCTGGCCTGCGGGCGCGCAGCCTGCCCAGGCTTGCCCCATGCGCTGCGCAGTGCCCATAATGGGTTGATCCGCCGGCCTTTGCCGATCCTCCCTTTGGCCTCTTTCGGGCGCCAGATCCCGAGCGCACTACAATCCCATCCCATCCACGACCTGAACGACCCGCCGCGTCCATGCCCGCTCCCCGCCATGCCCTCGCCGACTTCGTGACCGCCCAGTGGCAGCGCCGCGGCTGGTTTGCCTGGGTCATGCTGCCGTTCTCGCTGCTGTTCGGGCTGGTGGCCCGCGTGCGCCGGCACGGGTACCGGCGCGGCTGGTTCAAGTCCACGCGGCTGCCGATGCCAGTGGTGGTGGTCGGCAATGTGACCGTGGGCGGCACCGGCAAGACGCCGGCGGTGATCGCGCTGGCCCACGCGCTGACCGAGGCCGGCTTGCGCCCCGGCGTGGTGTCGCGCGGCTATGGGGTCGAGCTGAAGCATCCGCGCCGGGTCAAGCCGACCTCGCAGGCCTGCGACGTCGGCGACGAGCCGCTGCTGATCGCGCGCGCCACCGACGTGCCGGTGTGGGTGTTTCCGGACCGCGCGCTGTGCGCGCAGACCATGCTGGTGTCGCACCCTGGCGTCAACGTGCTGCTGCTCGACGATGGCCTGCAGCACTACAAGCTGCAGCGCGATTTCGAGATCGTGATGTTCGACACGCGCATGGGCGGCAACGGCCTGATGCTGCCGGCCGGCCCGCTGCGCGAACCGCTGACGCGCCCGCGCGACGCCACGCTGATCAACGATCCCAACTTCCGCGCCACGCCCGACCGCCCCGGCGTCTACGGCATGCGGCTGGAGCTGGAAGACGCCTGGCAGCTGAACGACCCGACCATGGCACGGCCGGTTTCCGCCTTTGCCGGGCGGCGCGTGCTGGCCGCGGCCGGCATCGGCAACCCCGAGCGCTTCTTTGCCAGCCTGCGCGGTGCCGGGCTGTCGCCGAAGACGCTGCCGCTGCCCGACCACTATGACTTTGCCGAAGACCCCTTCGCCGGCAACGCCGACGCGCTCGATGCCGACGTGATCCTGATCACCGAGAAGGATGCCGTAAAATGCGAGCGCTTCGACGACCCGCGCATCTGGGTCGTGCCTACCAGGCCGGTGATCGACGCGGGCCTGATCGACAAAATCCGCAGCGCCGTGCTGGCGCATATCAACACCGCACCGACCGCGCAGTCCGCGGCGGCCACGTCCGGCAGCGCCGGGCGCAACGAGGAACACCGAGATGGACAACCGGCTGCTTGAAATCCTGGTCTGCCCGCTGTGCAAAGGCAAGCTGGAATACGACCGCGCCGCGCAGGAACTGATCTGCCACGTCGACAAGCTCGCATACCCGATCCGCGACGGCATCCCCGTGATGCTGGCCGACGAAGCGCGCCAGTCGGTGCCGGGCCGTGCCATTGACCCGGACGCGCCGGCCAATGGCAACTGAGGGCAGCTGACGGCAATCCGAAGCTAACCTGGCCAGCACCATGACCGTCCCCGCCTTCACCGTCGTCATCCCCGCGCGGCTCGCTTCGACCCGCCTGCCTGACAAGCCGCTGGCCGATATCGGCGGGCGCCCGATGGTCGTGCGCGTCGCCGAACGCGCGCATGCCTCGTCGGCCACGCGCACCGTGGTCGCCACTGACGCCCCGTCGGTGGCGCAGGCCTGCGCGGACCACGGCATCGAAGCCGTGCTGACCCGCGCCGACCACGCCACCGGCACAGACCGCCTGGCGGAAGTGGCCACGCAACTCGGCCTGCCCGACGACGCCATCGTGGTCAACGTGCAGGGCGACGAGCCGCTGATCGACCCCACGCTGATCGACGAGGTGGCGCTGCACCTGTCGCACCATGCCGACTGCGCCGTCGCCACCGCGGCCCACCCCCTGCACGACATCGCCGAGGTCTTCAATCCCAACGTGGTCAAGGTCGTGTGCGACGCCGCCGGACGCGCGCTGTATTTCTCGCGCGCGCCGATCCCGTGGGCGCGCGACGCCTGGGCGGGGGTGCCGGCGGTGCCCGCCGCCATGGCCCAGGTGCCGCTGCCGGCCATGCCGGTGCTGCGCCATATCGGGCTGTACGCCTATCGCGCCGGCTTCCTGCGGCGTTTCCCGACCCTGGCGGCCGCGCCGCTCGAGCAGACCGAGGCGCTGGAGCAACTGCGCGCGATGTGGCATGGCGAGCGCATCGCGGTGGTGGAAACCGCTGCCGCACCGGCACCGGGCGTCGACACCCTGGCTGACCTGGAGCGCGTGCGCGCGCTGTGGGCCGAGTCGATGGCGCAGGACGGGCCCTGATCGCCACCCGGCTCGCCATCCCGCCCGGCCGGCCGCCCGCTCAGGTTCAAACTGCTGCAACCTGAACCGGGGGGCGGATTTCAGGCCGGATCGGCGCCGCCTCATGGCATAATGCTTGCCGATACAGAGCCGCCCCGGCTGTGCGCCAACGCGCCGCCGGCCAAGGCTCGGTGGGGAGATAAAGATAGAGCCCGACCGGTGCGCCGCGCCGCCATCCTCCTGGCAGCCGCCGCCGGACGTCCGCGTGGGCGTGTGTCCGCGCAAAAATGCCGTCAATATCCGACAAGACAGCAGTAAGTCTTGCGTCAAGTTGCGGCATTACCCTCCTTCTGATCTCCCGCCACACCAGATTCAAAACTCTGAGGACCCGTAAATGCGTTTGATCCTGTTGGGCGCACCCGGCGCCGGCAAAGGCACGCAAGCCAAGTTCATCTGCGAGAAGTTCGCCATTCCGCAAATCTCCACCGGCGACATGCTGCGCGCGGCGGTGAAGGCCGGCACCCCCCTGGGCGTGGAAGCCAAGAAGGTCATGGATGCGGGCGGACTGGTGTCGGATGACATCATCATCGGCCTGGTGAAAGACCGGCTGAAGCAGGACGACTGCAAGAACGGCTACCTGTTCGACGGCTTCCCGCGCACCATCCCGCAGGCCGAAGCGATGAAGGAAGCCGGCGTGGCGATCGACTACGTGCTGGAAATCGACGTGCCGTTCGACGCCATCATCGAGCGCATGAGCGGCCGCCGCGTGCACGTGGCCTCGGGCCGCACCTACCACGTCAAGTACAACCCGCCGAAGACCGAAGGCATCGACGACGAAACCGGCGAAGCGCTGATCCAGCGCGACGACGACAAGGAAGAGACGGTCAAGAAGCGCCTCGACGTCTACTCCCAGCAGACCCGCCCGCTGGTCGACTACTACTCGGACTGGGCCGCCAAGGGCGATGCCGCTGCGAAGGTAGCCCCGCCCAAGTACCGGAAGATCTCCGGCGTAGGCAACGTCGACGAGATCACCGCGCAAGTGTTCGACGCGCTGAAGTAATCCGGAGTCGAATGCGACAAGAAAAAGCGGCCCAAGGGCCGCTTTTTTCTTTGGGCCCGCGCGCAGCGCAGCCGAAGGCGCTCCTATCATGCCGCCAGCAGCAGGGACCACCCACGGCTCAGAGCTCGTTCAAACATCGCGTCAATCCCGGCCACGGTGGCGCACCAAGGCGTCAGGCAGTCCTGCTTTGCAACGAAGCGAAGCCCCGTACGATAACCGCAGCACACTACGATAAGAGTGGCCGCCCGCCCAGGGCAGTAAACGCGCTTTTTGGTGACTTTTTGTCGCTCGGACAAAAAGTTACCCGCCCTTCAGGGCGGAACCGGGCACATAAGTCACCACCAGACGTCCGCACGGGCCCAAAACCCTTGCACAACAAACTCCGCCCCGTACAATAGTTGACGTTTACGTAAACGGAAACACAAAGGAGACACCGCAAATGCAAATCAAGGACAACGTCTTCATCATCACCGGCGGCGCCTCCGGCCTGGGCGCCGGCACGGCAACAATGCTGGCGGAAGCCGGCGCCAAAGTCGTCATCGCCGACCTCAACGAGCAAGCTGGCCAGTCCCTCGCCACTGAACTGAACGGCCAGTTCGTCCGCTGCGACGTCACCTCCGAAGCCGACGGCCAGGCCGTTGTCGCCGCCGCCCAGGCACTGGGCCGCCTGTCAGGCCTGGTCAACTGCGCCGGCATCGCCACCGCCAACAAGACGGTAGGCAAGAACGGGCCGCATCCCCTGGATGCCTTCGACAAGACCATCCGCATCAACCTGATCGGCACCTTCAACATGATCCGCCTGGCCGCCGCTGCCATGGTCCAGAACAATCCCGACAGCGAAGGCGAGCGTGGCGTGATCATCAACACCGCCTCGGTGGCGGCCTTCGATGGCCAGATCGGCCAGGCGGCCTATGCCGCCTCCAAGGGCGGCGTGGTCGGCATGACCCTGGCCATCGCCCGCGACCTGTCCCGCGACGGCGTCCGCTGCATGACCATCGCCCCGGGGCTGTTTGAAACGCCCATGCTGCTCGGCATGCCGCAGGAAGTGCAGGACGCCCTCGGCAAGATGGTTCCGTTCCCCCCGCGCCTGGGCCGCCCGGCCGAATACGCCAGGCTGGCACGCGCGATCATCGAAAACACCATGCTGAACGGCGAAGTGATCCGCCTCGACGGCGCGATCCGGATGCAGCCGAAGTAATAAGCTTGCAAGCCCGCGCGCTTAGCCGGGCAGCAGCATCACCAGCATCAGCCCTGGCGCCGCCGCCGGCACCAGCGTCAGCTGCTCGAACTGCAGCGCCCCCAGCTGCGGATGCCGGAACCCCCGGCGCCCGCCCTCGCGGTCTTCCACATCCTGGGACAGCCAGGCATCGCGGAAGGCCGCGCTCTCCCCCATCAGCCCATCGATCAACGCGCGCGTCGGCGCCTCGTCGGCATGGCGGATGCTGTGCGCGCGAAATTCGGCCACCAGCCGCGCGGCGCGGTGCGGCCAGTCTTCGACCAGCGCCTGCAGCGGCGGCGACAGGAACATCGCTCGCAGCAGGTTGCGCTCGACGCTGTCGTGGTCGAGCCAGCCGGTGAACAGCCGCGCCGCGGCGTCATTCCAGGCCAGCGCGGTCCATTGCCGGTCGAGCAGGTAGGCCGGGCCCGAGACCGCATGCACGCTTGCCAGCACCGCGGGCGCAACGGCTTCGCCGGCGGCCTGCTGCGGATCGCGCCGGCCGGCAAGTTCGAACAGATAGGCGCGTTCCGCGCGTGACAGCCGCAGCGCCGCCGCCAGGCTGGCCAGCGAGCGTGCCGACAGCGAGACCGGACGGCCCTGTTCCAGCCACGTCACCCAGGTTGCGCTCAGCCCCGCCAGTTGTGCCACCTCTTCGCGCCGCAGGCCCGGGGTACGGCGGCGGCGGCCGGGGGCCAGGCCGACATCGGCTGGCGCCAGCCGCTCGCGGTGCGCGCGCAGGAAGGCGCCCAGCACGGCCTCGCGGGTAGATGGGGTAAGCGATTCGGGGACGGGAGCGGAAGCGGACATCACAGGGGACATGACAGGCTGGTGGCGTTTATACCAGGATAAAACGCTGACTTGTACCGGGAATACGTGCCGCCTACAGTATGCCGAACCCGCCATTGCGGGCAACCCTTTTCCCCAAGAAAGCCCAAGGAGCCAGCCATGCAACAACAGGAACTCGTCGCCGCGCAGTTTGGCGCCACCGCCAGCGCCTACCTCACCAGTGCCGTGCATGCCAGCGGCGCCGACCTGCAGCAGCTGCAGGACGAACTGGCCGCGCTGATCCCGGAAGCGAACCGGCCGCGCAGCCGCGTGCTCGACCTGGGCTGCGGCGCCGGCCACGCCAGCTTTGCCGCCGCGGCGGTGGCAGGCGAAGTGACGGCTTACGACCTGTCGCCCGACATGCTGGCCGTGGTGGAAGGCGCCGCGCGCGAGCGCGGACTGGCCAACGTCCGCACGCGCCAGGGCGCTGCCGAGCGGCTGCCGTTTGACGACGCCAGCTTCTGCGCGGTGGTCTCGCGCATGAGCGCCCACCACTGGCGCGATGTCCCCGCGGCGCTGGCCGAAGTGCGCCGCGTACTCAAGCCGGGCGGCAAGGTGGTGCTGATCGATATCGCAGGTTCCGCGGATCCGTTGCGCGATACCTGGCTGCAGTCGGTCGAACTGCTGCGCGATCCGTCGCATGTGCGCGACTACACACCGGCCGCCTGGCGCGCGCTGTTCGAGGCGGCGGGCTTCGCCGCGCAAGGTGTCAGGGTGTGCGAGCCCTGGCGTATCGGCATCGAGTTCGACAGCTGGGTCCGGCGCATGCGCACGCCGGCGGTGGCGGTCGCGGCGATCCGCCACCTGTGGCAGGTCGCGCCGGCCGAAGTGCGCGAGCACTATCGCGTGCAGGCGGATGGCAGCTTTGAACTGGAAGCGGTGATGGTCACCGCGCGCTGACCCGCAAGGCGGCGGCGCTCAGGCCGCGGCGCCCATCGCGGGCGCCTCGACACGCAGCGTCAGCCGCCGCACCAGCGCCCACACCGCCGCGGCGGCCGGCGAGAGCGAGCGGTCCTCGCGCCGGACCATGACGATGCTGCGCTCCTCGCGCGGCACCAGCGGCCGCCACACCAGCGGCGATGCGGCAGGCAGCGGCAGCGAGAAGGAGGGCAGCACGGAAGCGCCGATGCCGGCCTCGACCATGCCGAACACGCTGGCCGAGTGCCCGAGTTCCTGCACCACCTGCGGCGCCACGCCGTGGCGGCTGAAGATGCGGTCGATCAGCGGCCGGCTGCCCGAGGCAAAGTCCAGCAGCACCAGCTGCATGCCGTGCAGCGCCGACCACGGCACCGTCGCCGACTGCGCCAGCGGATGGTCGCGCCGGCAGACGAAGCAGAACGGGTCGGTCGCCACCGGCTCCACCGCCAGCCCTTCGCGCACCAGCGGGTCGATCAGCACGCCGAAATCGACGGCACCGGCGCGGACCTGCTCCAGGCCGTCGGCCTGCACGTTGTCGCGCACGATCAGCCGGATATCGGGGTATTGCGCGGCGCAGGCCGCGACATACATCGGCATCAGCCGCGCGGAAATCGTGGGAGCACCGGCTATTACGACGCGGCCACGATAGCGCTCGCCTAATTGGCGCGTTTCCTCGAGGGTGTCGTCGAGCTGGCCCAGCAGCCGCTCCAGCGCCGGCACCAGCGCGTGGCCAGCATCGGTCAGCACCACTTCACGCGTGGTGCGGTCGAGCAGCTTGACGCCAAGTGCCTCTTCCAGCTCGGCCACACCCCGGCTGACCGCGGGCTGAGTCAGTCCCACCACGTCCGCGGCCCGGCTGAAACCGCCGCTGCTGGCCACCGCCAGGAAGACGCGCAGCTGGCGCAGTGTGTAATTCATGCAACGACCGGATAAATAGATTCTATAAATGAATTTGCATTCTAGACCCGGCTGGCGTCCAATACTAGGCAAAACCCTAACCAACCGCAGTCATGTCTCGCCTTTTTGCCAAGCTCAAGAAACTCTATGACCTGATCGACGGCTTTGTCCTCATCATGCTGACTGCCATCGCCATCGCGCTGGCGGCCCCGGAAATCGGCGCCGGCAAGGGCCCGCTGCACCTGGGCGTGGTCACCAGCGTGGGCGTGGCACTGGTCTTCTTCCTGCATGGCGCGGCACTGTCGCGCGACAAGCTGGTGGCGGGCGCCAAGAACTGGCGCCTGCATGCGTTCGTGCAGTCGTTCACCTATGTGGTCTTCCCGGTGGTCGGCGCGCTGCTGATGCTGGCCCTGCACAACACGCTGCCGGCTGACCTGCTGCTGGGCGTGTTCTTCCTGTGCGCGCTGCCTTCGACGGTGTCGTCGTCGGTGGCGATGACCTCGATGGCACGCGGCAACGTGTCCGGCGCGATCTTCAATGCCACCATCTCGGGCCTGATCGGCATGCTGGTCACGCCGCTGCTGATGGGGCTGGTGATCAGCGCCAGCGGCGCCTCGATGCCGCTGGGCAAGGCGCTCACCGGCGTGGCGCTGCAGCTGCTGCTGCCGTTCGCGCTGGGCCAGCTGCTGCGTCCGCTGATCGGCAACTGGCTGGCGAAGAAGAAGCAGATCACCACCAAGATCGACCGCGGCGTGATCGTGCTGATCGTCTATTCGTCGTTCTGCGATGCGACTGCAGCAGGCGTGTGGCACCAGTACGAGTGGCAGACCATCGGCGCGGTGATGCTGATTGCCGCGGTGCTGCTGTTCGTGGTGCTGGGCTTCACCACGCTGACCGCCCGCCGGATGGGTTTCTCGGTCGAGGACGAAATCACCGCGGTGTTCTGCGGCTCGAAGAAGAGCCTGGCCAACGGCATCCCGATGGCCAAGATCCTGTTTGCCGGCCACCCCGCGCTGGGGCTGCTGGTGCTGCCGCTGATGGTCTACCACCAGTTGCAGCTGATCGTCTGCTCGGTGATTGCCTCGCGCTATGCCAACCGCGATGCGCTGCTGGAGGACCGCGCCGCGGCGCGCGCCTGATCCGCGCCATCCGTCGTCGCGCCGGCCCGCTGCATGGCGGGCAACCCCCGAGGGTTGAGGAGTGGATATGGACGACGACCTCGATACGATGAGCCGCGAGCGGCTGATCGAAGAATTGAAGGCACTGCGCGCGGGCATACGCCGCCATCGCGATGCTTCGGGTCACGACCTGTGCTGGCACCATCCGGCTCTGTGGGCATTGCTGCCCGAGCCGGGCGACCAGGTCCCGACGGTTCCGGCGTGGCCCCAGTTTATGCGCGGCTGCGTGAAGTACCGCGAATCGCTGGACCGGCAATGCCCTGATGCGCCACGCAGCGAGAAGGAATTCGGCGAGAGCTGAGCGTCCGCCGTGGCGGCGCCAAGGTCAGACCGACGGGTTCTTCGACAGCGGCGGATTCTTCGCGAAGTACGCCTTGATCCCGCGCAGGATGGCATTCGCCAGCTGTTCCTGGTGCGCGCTGTCGTTGAGCTTGCGCTCCTCCGCCGGGTTGCTGATAAACGCGGTCTCGATCAGGATCGATGGGATGTCCGGCGCCTTCAGCACCGCAAACCCGGCCTGCTCCACACTACCCTTGTGCAGCCGGTTGATGCCGCCGATCTCGCCCAGCACGGACTTGCCGACCTGCAGGCTGTCGTTGATCTGCGCGGTGGTGGACAGGTCCAGCAGCACGCGCGCGACCTGCGCATCCTTGTTGCCCATGTTGGCGCCGCCGATCAGGTCGGAAGCGTTTTCCTTGTTGGCCAGCCAGCGCGCCGCGGTACTGGAAGCGCCGCGCTCGGACAGCGCAAACACCGAAGCACCATTGGCTTCCGGCGACAGGAAGGCATCGGCGTGAATCGACACGAACAGGTCGGCCTGCACCCGGCGCGCTTTCTGCACGCGCACGTTCAGCGGCACGAAGAAATCCGCATCGCGCGTCATCATCGCGCGCATATTGGGCTGGGCGTCGATCTTGGCGCGCAACCGGTGCGCGATCTGCAGCACCACGTCCTTCTCGCGCGAACCAGCGGCGCCGATCGCGCCGGGGTCTTCGCCGCCGTGGCCGGGATCGAGGGCCACCGTCAGCAGGCGGCGCATCTTGAACGGGCGCTCGGCAGTCGGGTTGTCGCGCGCGACGGGCGGCACCACGGGCGCATCGGGCTTCGGCACCACCGGCGCCGACGGCTTGGGCCGGGCGGCGACCACCGGCGGCGGCGGCGCGGTGGTGGCCGGCACTTCGCCCTTCTCGTCGAACTTGCGCACCAGCGCGCCGATGGCATCTTCCTCGGCACCGGCCGGGGCGCCGGCGATGCTGTCCGGACCCGGGGCCGGGTCCATGGTGGCGAAGCGGCGCTGCTTGTCCTCGGTGTCGCGCACCAGTTTCCACAGCGGGTCGGGCGGGTTGACCGGGTACAGGTCGAACACCAGCCGGTTGCGGTAGCTGCCGATCGGCAGCAGCGTGAACACCTGCGGCGCCACGTTCTCCTTCAGGTCGAACACCATCCGCACCACGCGCGGGCGGTTCTGGCCGACGCGCACGGTCTGGATATACGGGTCGTTGGGGGTGATCTTGGCCACCAGCTCGCGCAGCGTGGGCGACAGGTCCAGGCCATCGATGTCCACCACCAGCCTGTCCGGATCGCGAATCATCTGGTGCACCGCGGACAGCGGCGCGTCGGATTCGATGGTGACGCGGGTGTAGTCCTCGGCCGGCCATACGCGCACCGCGACGATGCCGGCGCCGAACGCGATCTGCGGGCCGGCGAGCGTCAGCACGGCGGTGCCCGCGCCCAGCTTCAGCGCCTGCGCCATCCATTTGCGGCGCGCCTGCAGCAGGCCGTCGGGTCCATCGGGGCGGTCGGTGGCAAGTCGCTTGATCAGCATGCGTTCAGCAGGGAAAGTCCAGTGTGAGTATAGGCGCGCAAGGTCGCGATGCGCCGCTCGCCGGCATCGCTTTCGCTTTCGGCCGGCGGTGCCGTGTCCGATTGGAGCAACACATGCAGGTCGGGTTCCCCCAGCAGGCGGCCCGCCTTTTCCGGCCATTCGACCAGGTTGAAGGCCGGTTCGGCGAAACAGTCGCGGAAACCGGCGTCGATCCACTCCTCCGGATCGGCGAAGCGGTACAGGTCGAAGTGGTAGACGGTCAGCGGCGAGCCGTCGGCGCGCGCCACCTCGTAAGGCTCGCACAGCGTGTAGGTGGGGCTGCGGACCTTGCCGGCGTGGCCGAGGGCGCGCAGCACCGCGCGCGACAGCGTGGTCTTGCCGGCGCCGAGGTCGCCGGAGAGCTGCACATGCACCGCGCGCGGCGGCATGGCCTGCACCGTGCCGGCCAGCGCGGCGCCCAGGCGCGCGGTGGCGGCTTCGTCGGGCAGCGTCAGGGTGCGTTCTTCGAGCAAGGGCATTGCGTACAATTCAGGGATGATCGACCCAGCAGTCAAGCCGCCGGCCAGCGCGCCAGGCGCGCACAGTGTTCCCGCAAACGCTCCAGGGCAATCCGGCCAGGCCGGCCCGGGGGAGCTGGCGGCGCTTGCGGAGTCCATCCGCGCCTGGGGCGCGGCGCTGGGTTTTGCGTCGGTGCGCATCGCCGACGTCGATCTTGGCCACGCCGAGCCGGGGCTTCTGGCATGGCTGGAGCAGGGTTACCACGGCGACATGGATTATATGGCGAACCACGGCTTGCGGCGCGCCCGTCCGGCCGAACTGGTGCCGGGCACGGTACGCGCCATCGTGGCGCGCATGCCCTATGTCCCCGCCACCGAGACCCCGCCGGGCGCACCCGACTGGCGCCGGCGCGAACTGGCGCGGCTGGGCGATCCGGCCACGGCGGTGGTGTCGCTGTACGCGCGCGGCCGCGACTATCACAAGGTCCTGCGCAGCCGTCTCCAGCAGCTCGCCAGCCGGATCGAGGCCGAAATCGGCAAGTTCGGCTACCGTGTCTTTACCGATTCCGCGCCGGTGATGGAAGTGGCGCTGGCCAGCCAGGGCGGACTCGGCTGGCGCGGCAAGCATACGCTGCTGCTCGACCGCGACGGCGGCTCGATGTTCTTCCTGGGCGAGATCCTGGTCGATATCCCGCTGCCGGCCGATGCGCCCGAACGGGACCACTGCGGCAATTGCCACCGCTGCCTCGACATCTGCCCCACGCGCGCCATCGTCGCGCCCTACCGGCTCGACGCGCGCCGCTGCATCTCCTACCTGACCATCGAGCACAAGGGCTCGATCCCGGTCGAATTCCGCGCGCCGATGGGCAACCGCGTCTACGGCTGCGACGACTGCCAGCTGGCCTGCCCGTGGAACAAGTTCGCGCACGTGGCCAGCGTGCCGGATTTCGACGTGCGCAATGGCCTGGACGCGCCCGACATGGTGGCGCTGTTCCAGTGGACCGAAGACGAGTTCAACCAGCGTCTGGAGGGCAGCCCGATCCGCCGCATCGGCCATGAGCGCTGGCTGCGCAACCTGGCCGTCGGGCTGGGCAACAGCCTGCGCGCGGCGCTTTCCGGCACCGGCGCGGAAGACGCCGCCCTCGCCGCGCGCATCCGCGAGGCGTTGCAGGCGCGGCGCGAGTCCGCTTCACCGCTGGTGCAAGAGCATATCGACTGGGCGCTCGCGCAAGGCGAGCCGGCACGCAGCGGATGACCGGATCCGGACGACCGGACCTGGCTGACCATCTGGCTGACCCCTAGCTGACCAGCGCCAGCCACAGCGGCGTGGTAACGATGGCACCTACCGTCATCACCGAGATCGTGGCCGCCACCATCGGCCCGTTTCCGCCCATGCGCACCGCCAGGATATAGGCGCTCGACGCCGTCGGCAGCGAGGCATACAGCACCACGATCTGGTACTGCAACGTGGTCAGCGGCAGGTACCGGCCCGCCAGCCACGCCACGCACGGCATCGCCAGCAGCTTGACCCCGGTCCACCAGGCGACCGGCCCCACCGTGCCGGTCGCCCCGCTCATCTGCAGCCCGGCGCCCACCGTCATCAGTCCCAGCGCGGTCGAGGCCGAGCCCAGCCGGTTCAGCGTCATCGCCACCACCTCGGGCGGGTGCAGGCCCAGCAGGTTGGTCACGAGGCCGCCGGCGGTGGCCAGTATCAGCGGGTTGCGCGCCAGTTCTTTCCACAGCGCGGTCTCGCCATGCCGGGCCAGTGCCCATACCGCCGCCACGTTGCACAGCGGCACGGTGCAGCCGACGATCACCGCCATCAGCGCGAGCCCCTCGCTGCCGCCCAGGCGCGACGCCAGCGCCAGGCCGATATAGGAGTTGAAGCGAAAAGCGGTCTGCAGGCCCGAGGCAAAGCTCAGCGCATCGGGCTTCAGCACCCACTTGACGGCGTAGCCGCCTGCCATGCCGACGGCCATCGCCAGCAGCGCCAGGCCCAGCATCGCCGAGGTCGAGGAAAAATCGAACACCGCGGCATTGGTCGACTGCAGCAGCAGCGCCGGGAACAGCACAAAGTAGACCAGCCGCTCCACTCCGCCCCAGAAGGGGCGGTCGAACGGGGTATAGCGCACCAGCAGCCAGCCGATCAGGATCAGGCTGAAGTCAGGCACCAGCAGGAGAGCAGAAGACATTGTCGTTGTTGTAATGGCGAGGGCACGGCGCGGTAGCTGCCTGGGTTACGGTCGCGATCCCGGCCGCATGGGGGACGGAAATAACGGCCGGCGCGCGGGAATGTGCAGACTAGGGCAGATACGGATAGGTATTTTTCCAGATTTAGGTCAGCATGGCATGCCAAGTTGTACGCCCTGCCGCCATGTTGTCCCGCATCCGTTCCGCGCCGCCAGGCCCGGACTCCCGCCTTCGTTCCCGTTCACGCCCTGGCCTGCCTGCTAGCCTGCCCAGCGGCCTGCGCTCGCGCGCGGCCGCCCTGCTGGTGATGCTGCTGTGCGCCACCACCGCGGCCGTTGCCATGCCGGCGCGCGCGGTCGAGATGGAAGGGATCCGCTTCGATGACGCCGCGCGCGTGGGCGGCAGGGAACTGCAGCTCAACGGCACCGGGCTGCGCGCGGGCTTCCTGACCAAGGGCTACGTGGCCGCACTGTACCTGCAGGAAAAGGCCCGCAACGCGACCGTGGTACTCGGCACGCCCGGCGCCAAGCGGCTACAGTTGCGCATGCTGCGCGAGGCCGAACCGCCCGCCTTTGCCCGCGCCATCCGCCAGGGCATCCGCGACAACCACAGCGAAGCGCAGGTGCGGGGACTGGCCGCGCGGATGGTGCAGTTCGAGCGCACCCTGGGCGAGGTCGGCAACGCGCACAAGGGCGACGTGATCAACCTGGACTTTAGCCCGCAGACGGGCACTGTCGTCGCCATCAACGGCACGCCGCGCGGCCGTCCGATCCCCGGCGAAGACTTCTACCAGGCTGTGCTGCGGGTGTTCCTGGGCGACCGTCCGGTCGACCAGGACGTCAAGCGCGGACTGCTCGGCGGCTGACCAAGGCTGCCCTCGGGCTGCCCTCGGGCTGCCTTCTTTTACGCTGCCGCCGCCGTGCCTTCGCCTCTGGCACCGCGACGGTTTCTTTGCTTCCGGGCAGCACCCTGCCCGGATTTCTGACGGAGACATGATCTCATGCAAGCTGGCAAATTCGCCCTGACCCTGGCCCTGGCCGCGGCCGCCACCACGGCGCACGCCCAGGGCTTTCCGACCAAGCCGATCCGCCTGATCATTCCGTTCGCACCGGGTGGCACCACCGACATCGTCGGCCGCGGCGCCGCCGACCAGATGAGCCGCATCCTGGGCCAGCCGGTGGTCGTGGAAAACCGCGCCGGCGGGGGCGGCTCGATCGGGGCGGACGCGATCGCCAAGGCGGCACCGGACGGCTACACCATCGGCATCTCGACGGTGTCGACCATGGCCGTGAACCCGGCCTGCAACCCCAAGCTGTCGTACGACCCGATCAAGGACTTCAAGCCCATCACCAACCTGGCCAACGTGGCCAACGTGATCGCGGTGAACCCCAACTTCCCGGCCAAGGACTACAAAGAATTCCTGGCCGTGCTGAAGGCCAATCCGGGCAAGTATTCGTACGCGTCGTCGGGCACCTGCGGCTTCGGCCACATGCTGGGCGAGCAGTTCAAGGTCTCGACCAAGACCTTCATGGTCCATATCCCGTACCGCGGCGCGGGCCCGGCGCTGAACGACGTGCTGGCCGGCCAGGTACCGATCATGGTGGACAACCTGCCGTCGTCGATGCCTTACATCAAGGCCGGCAAGCTGCGCCCGCTGGTGGTGGCCTGGAACAAGCGCCTGGACTCGCTGCCGGACGTGCCGACCTTCGGCGAAATGGGCCTGAAGGAGCCGAACGACCCGGCCTGGTACGGCCTGGTGGCGCCTGCAGGCACGCCTGACGACGTCATCAAGAAGCTGAACGACGCCGCGGTCAAGGCGCTGCAGGACAAGGGCTTCCAGGAGCGCCTGCGCACCGCCGGCGCCGAGCCGTCGGGCAATACGCCGGCGCAGCACGCGGCCGAGATCAAGAAGGAGTTCGACAAGATGAAGAACCTGGTGAAGGTGCAGAACATCAAGCTGGAGCAGTAATCCGGCTGCAGCACTGGTCGCCATCGCACGCCACCAAGGCCGCCTGCAAAGGCGGCTTTTTTCTTGCCGATGCAAAAAGCACTAAAATCCAGCATTCGCCCCAGTCAGACCGCCATGCCCGCCACTTTCGATGCCATCCTCCCTGCCCCGTTCGGCAAGGTCGGCGTGCGCACGGACGGCACGCGCATCCGGGCCATCGTGTACCTGCCCGGGCACGTCGAAGCCCGCGCGCCGGCCGATGTACGGACGCGAGAGGTCGTGGCCCGGCTCGAAGCGCAGCTCGAGGCCTACTACGCCAACCCCGACGCGCGCTTCGACCTGCCACTGGCACCGGCCGGCAGCGATTTCCAGCAGCGCGTCTGGCAGGCCATCGCCGCCGTGCCGCGCGGCGCCACCACCACCTACGGCACCATTGCCGAGGCCATCGGCGCGATGCCGCGCGCGGTAGGCCAGGCCTGCGGCCAGAACCCGTTCCCGATCGTGATTCCCTGCCATCGCGTGGTCTCGGCCCGCGGCATCGGCGGTTTCTCCCATCATGCCGAAGATGGTTTCCACCTCGATGTCAAACGCTGGCTGCTGCGCCATGAAGGAGCCATGCTGATATGAGCCCCGTGGCACGCACGGCAACGGCGGACACGCCGCCAGACCTCGCCGCGGCCGCGAGCGATGCCGACGCGGCGCTGGTCAGCCGCTTCTGCGATGCGCTGTGGCTGGAAGACGGCCTGTCGCAGAACACCATCGACGCCTACCGGCGCGACCTGACCCTGCTGGCGCGCTGGCTGCGCCACGAAGGCCGTGGCGAACTGCCGGGCGTGGACGACAACGTGCTGTCGGCCTACTTCAACGCACGCCACACGCAGACGCGCGCGTCGTCGGCCAACCGCCGGCTGGCGGTGTTCCGGCGCTTCTACCAGTGGGCGCTGCGCGAGCACATCGTCGAAGCCGATCCCTGCCTGCTGCTGCGCCCCGCCAAGCAGCCGCCGCGCTACCCCAAGACACTGAGCGAGGCGCAGGTCGATGCGCTGCTCGAAGCGCCCGACACTGGCACGCCGCTGGGCCTGCGCGACCGCACCATGCTCGAGCTGATGTACGCCAGCGGCCTGCGCGTGTCCGAGCTGACGCAGATGAAGACCATCGAGATCGGCCTGAACGAGGGCGTGGCGCGCGTGGTCGGCGGCAAGGGCGACAAGGAGCGGCTGGTCCCGTTCGGCCAGCAGGCCGCCGACTGGCTGCGCAGCTACCTCGCCAGCGCGCGCCCCGCACTGCTGGCCGGGCGCGCCTGCGACGCGCTGTTCGTCACGCAGCGCGGCGAAGGCATGACGCGGCAGGCGTTCTGGCACCTGATCAAGCGCCACGCGCGCGAGGCCGGCGTGCACGCGCCGCTGTCGCCGCACACGCTGCGGCACGCCTTTGCCACGCACCTGCTCAACCACGGCGCCGACCTGCGCGTGGTGCAGCTGCTGCTCGGCCATGCCGATATCTCCACCACGCAGATCTACACCCACGTCGCGCGCGAGCGCCTGCGCGAGCTGCACCAGCAGCACCATCCGCGCGGGTGAGGGAAACCTGGCGACAGCGACACCGAGCGGCACCATCGTCATGAGCAAGAACAAGCACGTCTCCGAAACCCCTGCCACCCAGTTCCTGCGCAAGCAAGGCGTGGCCTTCGGCGAACACCCCTATGAATACGTCGAGCATGGCGGCACCGGCGAATCGGCGCGCCAGCTCGGCGTTCCCGAACACGGCGTGGTCAAGACCCTGATCATGGAAGACGAGCGCGCGCAGCCGCTGGTGGTGCTGATGCACGGCGACTGCTCGGTCTCGACCAAGAACCTGGCGCGCCAGACCGGACGCAAGAGCGTGCAGCCGTGCAAGCCGGAAGTGGCGCAGCGCCACAGCGGCTACATGGTCGGCGGCACCTCGCCGTTCGGCACGCGCAAGCGCATGCCGGTGTATGTGGAGGCCACGGTGCTGGAGCTGGAGCGCATCTACATCAACGGCGGGCGCCGCGGCTACCTCGTCAGCCTGGACCCGAAGCTGCTGCGGGGACTGGTCGATGCACAACCGGTCCAATGCGCGCTGCCTGATTGAGGCACCGGCCAGGCGCCGCAGCCGCCACCTGGCGCCACGCGCATAGCCGCCGCCCATGCCAATCCGGGAAGTCACGGACGTGGTGAAGGCGCCGCCGCGCTACAATCCCGCCAGCTTGAAAACACCCCACTGCACATGGCCAACCTGCTATTCGCCCTCGCCGCCTACCTGATCGGCTCGATTTCCTTTGCTGTCGTCGTCAGCAAGCTGATGGGGCTGCCGGATCCGCACTCGTACGGCTCGGGCAACCCGGGGGCGACCAACGTGCTGCGCACCGGCAACAAGAAGGCCGCGATCCTGACGCTGATCGGCGATGCGCTGAAGGGCTGGCTGGCGGTGTGGCTGGCGGCGCGCTTCGGCCCGGCCTACGGATTGAATGAAACCGGCCTGGCCATGGTGGCGCTGGCAGTATTCCTCGGCCACCTGTTCCCGGTGTACCACCGCTTTGCCGGCGGCAAGGGCGTGGCCACGGCGGCCGGTATCCTGCTGGCGATCGACCCGATCCTGGGCCTGGGCACGCTGGCCACCTGGCTGATCATTGCGTTCTTCTTCCGCTATTCGTCGCTGGCGGCGCTGGTGTCTGCGATCTTCGCGCCGTTCTTTTATGTGCTGATGAATGGCATGGATGTGATGACTGGCGCGATCTTCGCGATCAGCGTGCTGCTGATCGCGCGGCATCGGCAGAACATTGCCAAGCTGTTGGCCGGCAAGGAAAGCCGGATCGGGGACAAAAAGAAGGTCTGAGCGGGTTACACTGCCAGCGCCGGCGTCCGGCGCGCGCGCTTTGCGGCCGGGCCCTGCCATGGCGGGTCTTTCCCGCTGATCCGCGGCGGCGGGCCTGTCCGCCGCCGTCCCATCGTGGCCGGCTACGTACCGGCCCGTGCCAGGAGACGCACGCCGATGAGCGAAGCGCTTTGCCTTCTTTCCGCTGCTGAACTGCAGGCCCGCGTCCGACGCAAGGACATCTCCCCCGTCGAACTGATGGACGCCGTGCTGGCCCGTGCCGCACGGCTGCAGCCCGAGCTGAACTGCTTCATCACGCTATGCGCCGACGAGGCCATGGCCGCCGCCCGCACCGCCGAGCAGGACGTGATGGCCGGCCGCCCGCTCGGTCCGCTGCATGGCATCCCTTTCACCGTCAAGGACATCGTCAACACGCGCGGCGTGCGCACGACCTTTGGCGCCGTACCGATGCGCGACAATGTGCCGGGCGAAGACGCTGTCGCGGTGGCCCGGCTACGCGCACAGGGAGCAATCCTCGTCGGCAAGACCACCACGCCGGAGTTCGGCTCCAAGTGCCTGACCGATTCGCCGCTGTTTGGCCGCACGTGCAATGCCTGGCATGCGCAGCGCACCAGCGGCGGCTCCAGCGGCGGCGCCGCGGTGGCAGTCGCGAGTGGCATCGCACCGCTGGCGGTGGCGACCGATGGCGGCGGCTCGACCCGCATCCCGGCGGCCTGCAACGGCGTGGTCGGCATCAAGCAGAGCCAGGGCGTGATCCCGCACAGCCAGGCGCAGGACCTGTTCGGCAAC
The DNA here is from genome assembly GCF_038900635.1 of Cupriavidus oxalaticus. Taxonomy (GTDB): domain Bacteria; phylum Pseudomonadota; class Gammaproteobacteria; order Burkholderiales; family Burkholderiaceae; genus Cupriavidus; species Cupriavidus oxalaticus_B. The sequence goes on from NZ_JAYMRX010000009.1 coordinate 74,235, forward strand.
CAGACCTATGTCACGCCGACCACGCGCACGGTGATGGATACGGCGCTGATGATGCAGGCGATGGGCGGCGAGCATCCTTGCGACCCCTGGTCGCTGGGCGTGCCGGCCCCCGATTATGTGGCAGCCGCGCAGCCGCATGGCGATCTGCGCGGCGTGCGAATCCGCTATTGCCTGGCGCCGCCGGGCCGCGCGGTGGCCACCGATGTCACCGCAGCGTTCGAGGCTAGCCTGGAGCGTCTGCGCGAACTGGGCGCCGTGCTGGAGCCGTTTTCCGGCGACGGCTTCGAAGTCGAGCCGATCTGGCGCGCCATCAACCATACGGTCTGGCGCACCCGCTTCGCGCCGATCGTGGCCCAGCATCGCGAGGCCCTCAGCGCAACCTTTGTGCGGCAGGTGGAATCCGCCGCGCACGTGACCGGCATGGAATACCAGCAGGCCATGTTCGAGCGCTCGAAGCTGTTCCTGCGCGTGCAAGACCTGCTGGCGGATGCCGAACTGCTGGCGATGCCCACGCTCACGCGCACGGCCCTGCCGCTCGACCAGGACCTGTTCGGCCAGGTCGAGATCGACGGCCGGCATTACGACAATGTGCGCGCGTACTGGTTTCCGTGGACCATGCCGTTCAACATGACCGGCCATCCGGCGATCAGTCTGCCCTGCGGCTTTGGCAAGGATGGCCTGCCCATCGGCCTGCAACTGGTAGGCCGGTTCCGGCACGACGCTGGCCTGCTGCATGCCGCAGCGCTGTTCGAGTCCACGCACGACTTCCGCGGCCGCTGGCCCACGCTGCCATGAATACCCCTGTCCCGCGCCGCCAAACTCAACGCATCCCGAACGCCATGACTGCTGACTCCCGTTTCGCACGCGGCCTGCTGGCCGCACTGACCACCGCGGCTGCCGCAGCCGCTATTGCCGTCGCGGGCGCGGCCCGTGCAGCCGATGCCGAACCGATGCACATCATCGTCTGCTACGCCCCGGGCGGCGCCGCCGACAGCCTGGCGCGCCTGTACGCCGAGCAACTGCGCCAGGACGGCCACGGCACCGTGGTGGTCGAGAACCGGCCGGGTGCGTCGGCACGGCTGGCGCTGGACTACGTGAAGCGGTCCAGGCCGGACGGCAAGACGGTGTTCATCGGGCCATCGCCGCTGTTCACGATCTTTCCGCTGACGTACAAGAAGCTCGGCTACGACGCCGACAAGGACCTGGTGCCGGCGGCGGTGCTGACCGACGTGCCGACCGTGGTGGCCGCCGGAGTGCAACAGCCCTACCGGAACATGAAGGAATACCTGGAGTGGGCGAAGCGAAACCCTTCGGGCGCGAGCCTGGGCCTGGCGACCATCGGCAGCGCCGGACACCTCGGTACTGTGGCGCTCGGCAAGGCAGCAGGCATCGCCATCACGCCGGCCGCCTATCGCGGCGCGGCGCCGATGCTGGTCGACGTGGTCAGCGGCAATGTGTCGATCGGGTGGGATGCCGTTGCCAGCATGATGCCGCTGTACAAGGGGGGCAAGTTGCAGTTCCTCGGCGTCAGCGGGACACGGCGGGCCAAGGCATTGCCGGAAGTGCCTACCATGAAGGAGCAAGGCTTCAGCCAGTACGAGTATGCGACCAGCTGGTATGGGGTGTTCGTGCCGGCGGGCACGCAGCCCGACGTGGTTGCCAAGGTTGAGAAGATGTTTATTGCGGCTTCGGGGAATGCCGCTACGGCGGCCAGGCTGGAGGCGCTGGGGCTTGAGGTGGTGGCACGGCCTGGGCAGGAGGCAAAGCGCAGGATCCAGGTAGAGCGGGCTGCCTGGAAGCCGATTGTTGAGGCTACGGGATTCGTGGCGGAGGATTGAGTCTATCTTGCTGCGGCTTGCCCAGCCGCAGCACAAACCCCAGCCATATCAAACCTCATGCCACCACCCCAAACGCCATCTCGACCCTGAATCCACCCCCATCGGCATTGACCAGGTTGAGCTTGCCCCCAGCCTGCCGCACCAGCCGATCCACGATCGCCAGCCCCAGCCCGGAATGCGCATTGCCCCCACGCGCCGGGTCCAGCCGCACGAACGGCAACGTCACCCGTTCCTTGTCCTCTTCGGGAATCCCCGCCCCCTGGTCTTCCACCACCAGCAAATAGCCATCGGCCGTCCGCGTCGTGGCGATGCACACCGGCGGCTTGCCATAGGCATAAGCGTTGTCAACGAGGTTGCCGATGATCCGGTCCAACTGCGTGGCAATCATCCGGAACCCGTCGCCCGCGCCCAGCGACAACACCACCTGCCGCTCCTGCTCGGCCAGCGAAGCCGCCAGCTCGTTGACCCGCCGGTCCACGGGCACGGGCCGCGCCGTCGACTCACTGGTCTGCGCAAAACTCAGGAACTGCTCGACGATCGCCTGCATCGAATCCACATCACGCGTGACCCCCGCCGCGGCCTTGGGATCGGACATCATCTCAGCGCGCAGCCGCAGCCGCGCCAGCGGCGTCTTCAGGTCATGCGCGATGCCCGCCAGCATCGTATTCCGCTCCTGGTCGATGCGCGCCAGGTCAGCCACCATGCGGTTGAAGCGCTCGATCAGCTGGCGCAATTCATGCGGCCCGCGCTCGCGCAAAGGCGGCACCTCGCGCTGGCGCGACAGCAGTTCGGCCGCGTTGGCCATGTCCCGCACCGGCCGCTGCAGCTGCCATGCGATCAGCAGCGCGAACACGATCGCCACGCCCACCACCAGCATCACGCCCGGCACCAGCCGGTTGTCGGGCGGCGGGTTGTGGACCCAGAGGATCGGCATGGCGATCCAGTCGTCGCGGCTCGGCAGCTTGATCCAGATGCGCGGCGTGGTCTCGTCCTCGAGCCGGATCTCGGTGCCCTGCGGCAGCCGCGAGATGAACTGTTCGACCAGGCGGCGCGAGCGGCCGCCCTTGGGCGCGGTGGCATGCTCGTCGGCGCTGGTGGTATCGGCGGTCTCCACCAGGCTGGGCAGCTTCGCCGGCGGGCGCGCATCGAGCGCGCGCTCGATGCTGTCGAGCTGGAACAGCATCTGCTCCACGGAATAGTCGACCTGCTGCTGGCGCCGGTCCATGCGCAGGATGGCCAGCCACGAGAAGTGGCTGATCACGAGCACGGCCGCGATCAGCAAGGCAATACGGCCGAACAGGGTATCGATACGTCGCAACTTCATCGGGAATGAGGGTCGGGTGGCACGCGGCGGCACGTCAGGCGGTAAAACGGCTGGCCGCCGCGGGCTTTAATCGGAAAGCTCGGCGGGAATCTCTTCCGCTTCGTCGGGCACGAAGGTGTAGCCGCGGCCGCGCACGGTCTGGATATAGCGCGGGCGCTGCGCGTCTTCGTCCAGCAGGCGGCGCAGGCGCCAGATCTGCACGTCGATGCCGCGGTCGCTGATGCCGCTGGCGCTGCCGTACATCAGCTCGACGATGCGCTCGCGCGACAGCACTTCAAGCGGATGCATCAGCAGCAGCTTGAGCAGCGCGAATTCGGTATCGCTGATCGACAGCGGCTGGCCGGCGCGGATCAGCGTGCGCTGGCGGAAATTGACGCGGAACGGGCCGAACGCGACCGATTCGCGGTCCTCGGGCGCCGCGGCGGGGCGGGCCAGCTTGCGGCGCAGCACGGCATTGATGCGCGCCAGCAGCTCGCGCGGCGAGAAGGGCTTGCCGAGGTAGTCGTCGGCGCCGATCTCCAGGCCGACGATGCGGTCGATCTCGTCGCTGCGGGCAGTGAGCAGGATCACGGGGATGTCGTCGTTCTTGGCGCGCAGGTTGCGCAGCGCGGTCAGGCCGTCGACCTTGGGCATCATCAGGTCGAGCACGATCAGCGCCGGCCGTTCGCGCTCCAGGCGCGCCTGCAGGCCGTCGCCGTCATGCAGCACCGAGACGGCAAAGCCCTGCTGGGTCAGGTACTCGCGCAGCAGGTCGCGGAGTTCGGGATCGTCGTCGACGACGAGGATCTGGGTAGGCTGGTTCGTTCGCATAGGCACATGATAGTCAGCCCGGGCGGCGCACATGCCGGATCGGCCGGCCGGTTTTGTTTCCGGAGGTTACACCTGGGGCGCTGGTAATCCTCTGTAATAAAAGCGCCGGGCGCCGAAATACGGGCGGCCACGCCCGCACATTATCCTTGCCGCATGACTTGCCGTCGGCGCCGCCCCATGCGCGCCGCACGGCACTTGCCGGCACGCCGGCGGCCCCTGGGCGCCCCGCCCCCGCGGCCGGCCGGCGCCCTTTGCGTTGCGGCATACTGCTGTGCTGCATCGTCACTTGCCGGCAGCACTTGCCGGCAGAACACCGCGGCGCGCCGGGCGCGCCGTACCCAGGATTGCGGACATGTCCAACCCCGAACAAGGCCAACCTAACCCTTCCCCGTCTTCGTCTTCCCGACCGCCCCTGCCGCCCGGCGGCACTCCACCGCGCAGGAACCGGCGCCGGCTGTATGCCGGCCTGCTGGTGCTGCTGCTGGCCGGGGGCGGCTGGTACTGGTATGCGCACCGCGGCGATGCCACCAAGGGCACCGCAGGCGGCCCCGGCGGCGCCAGCGGACCCGCTGCAGGAGGGCCTGGCGGTCCCGGCGGCCCGGGCGGGCGCGCCGGCATGCCGCGCTCGCCGGTGGTGGTGGCCACCGTGGCCCAGCGCGACATGGACGTGGTGCTCAACGGGCTGGGCAACGTGACTCCGGTCTCGAACGTGACCGTGCGCGCGCAGGTTTCCGGCCCGCTGTTGAAGGTGCTGTTCAAGGAAGGACAGATGGTCAAGGCCGGCGACGTGCTTGCCGAGATCGACCCGCGCCCGTTCCAGGCCGCGCTCGACCAGGCCGTGGGCCAGCTGGCGCGCGACCAGGCGCTGCTGCAGAACGCCAGGCTGGACCAGCAGCGCTACCGCACCTTGCTGGGACAGGATTCGATCTCCAAGCAGCAGGTCGATACCCAGGACGCGCTGGTGCGCCAGTACGAAGGCGTGGTCAAGACCGACCAGGGCAACGTCGCCAACGCCCGCCTGCAGCTGGGCTATACCAGGATCGTGGCGCCGGTGTCCGGCCGCATCGGCCTGCGCCAGGTCGATCCGGGCAATATCGTCAACACCAGCGACACCAACGGCATCGCGCTGATCACGCAGATCCAGCCGATCGCCGTGATGTACACCATCCCCGAGGACAACCTGCCGTCGGTGCTGAGGAAGCTCAACGCCGGCGAAAAGCTGCCGGTGCAGGCGTGGGACCGCCAGGTGCGCAACCAGCTGGGCGAAGGCGAGCTGCTGACCACCGACAACCAGATCGACACCACCACCGGCACCGTCAAGCTCAAGGCGGTCTTCCCCAATGAAGACGGCATGCTGTTCCCGAACCAGTTCGTCAACGTGCGTACGCGCGTGGACACGCTCAAGGACGCCACCGTGATCCCGGTGGCGGCGATCCAGCGCGGCCAGCAGGGCACCTTTGTCTACACCGTCGACGACGCAAGCAAGGTCAAGGTGCAGGTGATCACCCTCGGGCCTGGCGATGGCAGCCGCAATGCGGTGCTAAAGGGCCTGGAGCCCGGCCAGCGCGTGGTGGTCGATGGCGCCGACCGGCTCAAGGAAGGCATGACGGTGGAAGCGGTCGATCCGGCCGCGCGTGCCGCGGCGACGGTGCCGGCCAGCCAGCCGCGCGGGCGCGGCCGGCGCAACCGCGATGGCGCGGGCTGGGGCGGTGCCAGCGCGCCGCGCGGCGATGCCAGTGGCGCGGCGGCTAGCGGTGCATCCGGCGTGGCGGCGGAACAGCGCCGCCATCGTGAAGGCGGCGCCAGTGCCCCGGTTGCAGAAGGCCAGCGCCGCCAGCAGCAGCAGCAGCAGCAGCAGTAAGGACCACGCATGAACCCCTCACGCCTCTTCATCGAGCGCCCGGTCGCGACGGCGCTGCTGATGCTGGCCATCCTGCTTTCCGGGCTGGTGGCCTACCGGCTGCTGCCGCTGTCGGCGCTGCCGGAGGTCGACTACCCGACCATCCAGGTCACCACGCTCTATCCCGGCGCCAGCCCCGACGTGATGACGTCGTCGGTGACCGCGCCGCTGGAGCGGCAGTTCGGCCAGATGCCCGGCCTGAAGCAGATGTCGTCGTCCTCGTCGGGCGGCGCCTCGGTGATCACGCTGCAGTTCGAGCTGACGCTGCCGCTGGACGTGGCCGAACAGGAAGTGCAGGCCGCCATCAACGCCGGCAGCAACCTGCTGCCGTCCGACCTGCCGATGCCGCCGGTCTACAGCAAGGTCAACCCGGCCGACGCGCCGATCATGACCATCGCCATGACCTCCGACACCATGCCGCTGCCCAAGCTGCAGGACATGGTGGATACGCGCGTGGCGCAGAAGATCTCGCAGATCCAGGGTGTGGGCCTGGTCACCATCAGCGGCGGGCAACGCCCCGCGGTGCGCATCCAGGCCAACCCGACCGCGCTGGCGTCGCTCGGCATGTCGATCGACGACCTGCGCACCGCGATCGGCTCTGCCAACGTCAATGGCGCCAAGGGCAGCTTCGACGGCCCGCAGCGCGCCTCGACCATCGACGCCAACGACCAGCTGCGCTCCGCCGACGAATACCGCCAGATCATCCTGGGCTACAAGAACGGCGCGCCGATCCGCATCACCGACGTGGCCGAGATCATCGACGGCCCCGAGAACAGCCGCCTGGCCGCGTGGGCCAACGACAAGCCCGCGATCGTGCTGAACATCCAGCGCCAGCCCGGCGCGAACGTGATCGAGGTGGTCGACCGCATCAAGGCCCTGCTGCCGCAGCTGCAGAACGCGCTGCCGGCGTCGGTCCACGTGCAGCTGCTGACCGACCGCACCACCACCATCCGCGCCTCGGTCGAGGACGTGCAGTTCGAGCTGCTGCTGGCGATCGCGCTGGTGGTGCTGGTGATCTTCCTGTTCCTGCGCAATATCCCCGCCACCATCATCCCGGGCGTGGCGGTGCCGCTGTCGCTGGTGGGCACGTTCGGCGTGATGTACCTGGCCGGTTTCTCGATCAACAACCTGACGCTGATGGCGCTGACCATTGCCACCGGCTTCGTGGTCGACGATGCGATCGTGATGATCGAGAACATCATGCGCTACATCGAGAAGGGCGATTCGCCGATGCAGGCGGCGCTGAAGGGCTCCAGGCAGATCGGCTTCACCATCATCTCGCTGACCTTCTCGCTGGTGGCGGTGCTGATCCCGCTGCTGTTCATGGGCGACGTGGTCGGCCGCCTGTTCCGCGAGTTCGCCATCACGCTGGCGGTATCGATCCTGATCTCGGCGGTGGTGTCGCTGACGCTCACGCCGATGATGTGCGCGCGCCTGCTGCACCATGTGCCGGAGGAAAAGCTGTCGCGCTTCCACCGCGCCACCGGCCGCTTCTTCGACAACGTGATCGAGCGCTACGGACGCGGCCTGGAGTGGGTGCTCGATCGCCAGAAGGCAACGCTGATCGTCGCGGTGGCCACGCTGGCGCTGACCGTGCTGCTGTACCTGCTGGTGCCCAAGGGCTTCTTCCCGGTGCAGGATACCGGCGTGATCCAGGGCATCACCGAAGCCGCGCAGACCACCTCGTTCGGCGCCATGGCGCGCAAGCAGGAAGCGGTGGCCAAGGTGGTGATGCAGGACCCCGCGGTGGCGAGCCTGTCGTCGTTTATCGGCGTGGATGGCAGCAACACCACGCTCAACGCCGGGCGCATGCTGATCAACCTCAAGCCCAAGGGCGAGCGCGACCCGATCGACGTGGTCACGCAGCGCCTGCAGCAGTCGGTGCAGAGCCTCGGCGGCGTGTCGTTGTTCACGCAGCCGGTGCAGGACCTGACCATCGAGGACAAGGTCTCGCGCACGCAGTACCAGTTCACGGTGGAGGATCCCGATCCCGAGACGCTGGCGACATGGGTGCCGAAACTGGTGGAGCGCCTGCGCCAGGAGCCCGAGCTGCGCGACGTCACCAGCGACCAGCAGAACAACGGCCTGCGCGCCTATGTCGATATCGACCGCGACGCCGCGGCGCGCTTCGGCATCACCACCGCGGTGATCGACAGCGCGCTGTACAGCGCCTTCGGCCAGCGGCTGGTGTCGACCATCTTCACGCAGTCGAGCCAGTACCGCGTGGTGCTGGAGACCATGCCGGAATTCCGCAAGAGCCCGCAATCGCTGGCCGAGCTGCGCCTGCCCTCCTCTTCCGGCGGACAGGTGCCGCTGGGCGCATTCGCGCGCATCACCGAGCGCACCGGGCCGCTGGTGATCAACCACCAGGGGCAGTTCCCCGCGGCGACGATCTCGTTCAACCTGGCGCATGGCGAATCGCTCGGCGCCGCGGTCGACAAGATCACCAGGGTGGAACAGGAGCTGGGCCTGCCGATCTCGATGCAGACCAGCTTCCAGGGCGCGGCGCTGGCGTTCCGCGCGTCGCTGTCGAACACGCTGTGGCTGATCCTGGCCGCGGTGGTGACGATGTATATCGTGCTGGGCGTGCTGTATGAAAGCACCATCCACCCGGTCACGATCCTGTCGACGCTGCCGTCGGCCGGCGTGGGCGCGCTGCTGGCGCTGCTGGTGGCGGGAATGGACCTGGGCATCATCGCCATCATCGGCATCATCCTGCTGATCGGCATCGTCAAGAAGAACGCGATCATGATGATCGACTTCGCGCTCGAGGCCGAGCGCGAAGGCGGCATGACGCCGCGCGACGCGATCTTCCAGGCCTGCCTGCTGCGCTTCCGACCGATCCTGATGACGACGATGGCGGCACTGCTGGCGGCGCTGCCGCTGATGCTGGGCTCCGGCATCGGCAGCGAGCTGCGCCAGCCGCTGGGCGTGACCATGGTGGGCGGCCTGCTGCTCAGCCAGGTGCTGACGCTGTTCACCACGCCGGTGATCTACCTGGCGTTCGACCGCGTGGCGACGCGCGTGAAGGGCTGGCGCAAGCGCCGCTTCGGCGATCCGGAGGAAGGCGGCACGGGCGAGGAGCCGGTCTGACCATGAATCTTTCGGCTGCCTTTATCCATCGCCCGGTCGCGACCGCGCTGCTGACGCTCGGCATCCTGCTGGCCGGGCTTGCGGCACTGCGGCTGCTGCCGGTGTCGCCGCTGCCGCAGGTGGACTTCCCGACCATTTCGGTATCGGCGTCGCTGCCGGGCGCCAGCCCGGAAACAATGGCCGCCACCGTGGCGACGCCGCTGGAACGCGCGCTCGGCACCATCGCCGGCGTGACCGAAATCACCTCCAGCAGCTCGCTGGGCTCGACCCGCGTGACGCTGCAGTTCGACCTGTCGCGCAACATCGACGGCGCCGCGCGCGACGTGCAGGCGGCGATCAACGCCTCGCGCGCGACGCTGCCGACCAGCTTGCCCAACAACCCGACCTACCGCAAGGTCAACCCCGCCGACGCGCCGATCATGATCATCGCGCTGACCTCGCCGACGATGACGCGCGGGCAGCTCTACGATGCGGCCTCGACCATCCTCGCGCAGAAGCTGTCGCAGGTGGAAGGCGTGGGACAGGTCACGATCGGCGGCGCCTCCTTGCCGGCGGTGCGGGTCGAGCTGAACCCGACCGCACTGAACAACTACGGCATCTCGCTGGAGGATGTGCGCAACACCATCAGCGCGACCAACGCCAACCGGCCGCTCGGCACGCTGGAGAACGCCAGCAACAACTGGCAGGTCTACGCCAACGACCAGATGATGAAGGCGGAAGACTACATGCCGCTGATCGTTCGCTACGCCACGCCGGGCACGTACTCGTCGGCGTCGGCGGGGGCGCTGATCGCCAGCACCGCCAATGCGACGGCCAGCGGGGGCGTCAGCACCAAGGTGGTCAACGGCGTCACCGTGACCACGCTGACCACCAGCAGCGGCACCACCACCATCACCAGCGGCGCCACCGGGGGCACCAGCGCCACCAGCGGCCCCAACTCGTTCGCGGTGCCGGTGCGGCTGCGCGACGTGGCCAACGTGGTCGATTCGGTGCAGGACATCCGCAACGCGGGCTCGGCCAACGGCAAGCCGTCGGTGCTGCTGGTGCTGAACCGCTCGCCCGGCGCCAATATCATCGAGACCGTCGACCGCGTGCGCGAGATGCTGCCGAACCTGCAGAAGATGATCCCGGCGGCGATCTCGATGGACGTGATGATGGACCGCACGCCCACCATCCGCGCTTCGCTGCGCGAGGTCGAGCACACGCTGATGATCTCGGTGGCGCTGGTGATCATGGTGGTGTTCATCTTCCTGCGCAACGTGCGCGCGACCTTGATCCCCAGCGTGGCGGTGCCGGTCTCGCTGATCGGCACCTTCACGGTGATGTACCTGGCCGGGTTCTCGCTGAACAACCTGTCGCTGATGGCGCTGACGATCGCCACCGGTTTCGTGGTCGACGATGCCATCGTGGTGCTGGAGAATATCTCGCGCCATATCGAGGAAGGCATGAAACCGCTGGCGGCCGCGCTGCGCGGCGCGCGCGAGGTGGGCTTCACGGTGCTGTCGATGAGCCTGTCGCTGATCGCGGTGTTCATTCCGCTGCTGATGATGGGGGGCATCGTCGGGCGCCTGTTCCAGGAATTCGCGATCACGCTGTCGGTGGCGATCCTGGTGTCGCTGGTGGTGTCGCTGACCGCCACGCCAATGATGTGCGCGCGCCTGCTGCGTCCGGCCGAGCCGGAGCACCAGGGCCGCTTCTTCCGCGCGACCGAGCGCATGTTCCAGTGGCTGCACGACGGCTACGCGCGCTCGCTGTCGACGGCGCTGCGCTTCAGCCCGCTGGTGTGGCTGGTGCTGATCGCCACCATCGCGCTCAATGTCTGGCTGTACGTGATCGTGCCCAAGGGCTTCTTTCCGCAGCAGGACACGGGCCGGCTGATCGGCTTTATCCGCGCCGACCAGGCCACCTCGTTCCAGGCCATGCGCGGCAAGCTCGACAGCTTTATCAAGATCGTGCAGTCGGATCCGGCGGTGGACAACGTGACCGGCTTTACCGGCGGCTCGCAGCGCAACACGGGTCAGATGTTCGTCACGCTCAAGCCGCTGTCGGAACGCAAGGAGTCGGCCGACGCCATCATCGCGCGGCTGCGCGGCAAGCTGGCCAAGGAGCCCGGTGCGAGCCTGTTCCTGCAGCCGGTGCAGGACATCCGCATCGGCGGGCGGCAAAGCAGCTCGCAGTACCAGTTCACGCTGCAGTCCGATGACCTGGAGGTGCTGCGCGCGTGGGAACCCAAGGTGCGCGCGGCGCTGTCCAACCTGAAGGGGCTGGAGGACATCGACACCGACACCAACGACAAGGGCCTGCAGACCTCGGTGATCATCGACCGCGACGCGGCATCGCGCCTGGGGGTGACCGCGCAGCAGGTGGATGCGGTGCTGAACAATGCCTTCGGCCAGCGGCTGGTGTCGACCATCTACCATCCGCTCAACCAGTACCGCGTGGTGATGGAGCTGAGCCCCGAGTACCTGCAGGGCCCGAACGCGCTCAAGGACATCTACGTCGTCACCGGCAACGGCAACCGCGTGCCGCTGGCCGCGTTCGCGCGCGTGGTGCCGACCAGCACGCCGCTGGGCGTGAACCACCAGGGCCAGTTCGCGGCATCGACGATCTCGTTCAACCTGGCGGAAGGGACTTCGCTGTCGCAGGCGACCGATGCGATCCACCGCGAGATGGCGCGCATCGGCGTGCCTGAAACGCTGCGCGCCAATTTCCAGGGTGGCGCCAAGGCGTTCCAGGATTCGCTCAAGAGCCAGCCGGTCCTGATCCTGGCGGCGCTGATCACGATCTACATCGTGCTGGGCGTGCTGTACGAGAGCTACGTGCACCCTCTCACCATCCTGTCGACGCTGCCGTCGGCCGGCGTGGGCGCGCTGCTGGCGCTGATGGCGTCGAAGACGGACTTCAGCATCATCGCGCTGATCGGCGTGATCCTGCTGATTGGCATCGTGAAGAAGAACGCGATCATGATGATCGACTTCGCCATCGACGCCGAGCGTCGCGAAGGGCTGTCGCCGCGCGAAGCCATCTACCGCGCCTGCCTGCTGCGCTTCCGTCCGATCCTGATGACGACCATGGCCGCGCTGCTGGGCGCGGTGCCGCTGGCGATCGGCCGCGGCGACGGCGCCGAGCTGCGCGCGCCGCTGGGCATCTCCATTGTCGGCGGCCTGGTGGTGAGCCAGCTGCTGACGCTGTACACCACGCCGGTGGTCTACCTGACGCTGGACCGCTGGCGCCTGAAGGTCAAGGCCTGGCGCCAGCGCCGCCGCGGCGGTCGCGGCACGCCTGACCATCCGGCCGCTGTCTGAATTTGCAGAGATTCCACATGACTGTGTTTCACCCTGTGTCTAGCCTTGTAATTAGCCCTGTGTTTAGCAGGATGCTGACCTATGTGCTGCCGCTGCCGCTGGCGTGCGCGCTGCTGCTGGCCGGCTGCGCGGTCGGCCCCGACTACAAGCGTCCCGATGCGCCGGTGCCGGAAGCGTTCAAGGAAGCCACCGACACCACTTCCGATGCCAATGCCTGGCGCGGCGACTGGAAAACCGCCGAGCCACAGGATGCCATCGCGCGTGCCGACTGGTGGACCGTCTTCGGCGATCCGCAGCTCGACACGCTGATGTCGGAAGTGCAGATCTCCAACCAGAACATCAAGGCGGCGGAAGCGCAGTACCGGCAGGCGGTTGCTGCGCTGCAGGCGGCGCGCGCCGGCTTCTTCCCGACCGTCGATGCGCAGGCCGGTGCATCGCGCGCGCGTGGCGCCAGCGGCAATACGCTTAACGGTCAGAGCCTGACGCTGGGCGCAACCTGGGAGATCGACGTGTGGGGCCGCGTGCGCCGCCAGGTGGAAAGCAGCGAAGCCAGCGCGCAGGCAAGCCAGGCCGACCTGGCCTCGACGCTGCTGTCGACGCAGGCGACGCTGGCGCAGAGCTATTTCCTGCTGCGCGTGGCCGATGCGCAGAAGGCGCTGCTCGACCGCACCGTGGCCGACTACCAGAAGTCGCTGCAGCTGGTGCAGAACCAGTATGCCGCCGGCACCGCGCAACGCTCCGACGTGCTGCAGTCGGAGACCCAGCTCAAGAGCGCGCAGGCGCAGCAGATCGACATCCAGATCACGCGCGCGCAACTGGAGCATGCCATCGCCGTGCTGGTCGGCAAGCCGCCCGCAGCGTTGTCGCTGGCCGCGGACGATTTCCGCGAGGCGCCGCCGCGCGTGCCTGGTGCGGTGCCGTCGGAGCTGCTGGAGCGCCGGCCCGACATCGGCGCGGCCGAGCGCCGCATGGCGTCCGCCAACGCGCAGATCGGCGTGGCGCAGGCCGCTTACTACCCGACGCTGTCGCTGTCGGCCAGCGGCGGGCTGACCGCCAGCACGCTGGCGCGCTGGATGTCGCTGCCGGACCGCATCTGGTCGATCGGCGGCGGGCTGGCCGGCACGCTGTTCGACGGCGGCCTGCGCAGCGCGGCCAAGGCGCAGGCCGTGGCCGCCTACGACCAGACCGTGGCCAATTACCGCCAGACCGTGCTGTCGGCGTTCCAGGAAGTGGAGGACAACCTTGCCGCGCAGCGGCTGCTGGAGCAGGAAGCGGTGGTGCAGAACGACGCGCTGCGCTCCGCGCGCGAGGCATTGGTGCTGGTCAACAACCGCTACCGCGCCGGCACCGCGGGGCTGCTAGACGTGCTGACCGCGCAGACCGCGGCCTACACCGCAGAGCGCACCGCGCTGACGATCGCGGGACGCCAGTACACGGCGGCGGTGGTGCTGATCAAGGCGCTGGGCGGCAACTGGCATCCGCAGGCGCTGGATGGCGCGACCGGCAGCACGCCCGCCGGCGCCGCACCAGCCGCAATCGCCGCACCCGCCACGACAGTCGGCCAGCGCTAGGCGCCGCGCTGCGGCGCGTTCGGCAACGGCTGCGCGCAGATGCGCTCGCGCAGCCAGGTGGCGGCCTTGCCCAGCGGCCGCTGCTTGTGCCACACCAGTTCCATCGCCACCGGCCAGTCCTGCTGCTGGAACGCCAGCGGCGGCGACACCAGCTGCGCCGCGGCCGGCGAGTTGGCCACCACGTGCCACGGCACGAATGCCCAGCCCAGCCCGCGCTTCACCAGCTCGACGATGACCCACTGGCTCTCCACCCACCACACGTCCGCCGCCACGCGCAGGCGCATCTTCTCTTCGCTGTCGGTACGTGTCGCGACCATCAGTTGGCGGTAGCGCTTCAGCTCTTCCCAGTCCACCCGCTGCGACGCCAGCGGATGGTCGGGCGCGCACAGGATCTGCATCGGCATCCAGCCCAGCGCATGGAAGCCCAGTTCGGGCGGCAGCACTTCCTGCCGCCACATGATGCCGAGATCGGCGCCGCCCTCGAGCACCAGCCGGCTGACGTCTTCCATCAGGGGAAACAGCACTTCCAGCTCGACCGCCGGAAAGCGGCCGGAAAACGCTTCAAGCAGCTGGCCCAGCGTTTCTTCCGGGTAGAGCTCGTCGACGGCGAGCACCAGCCGCGTCTCCACACCCTCGCCCAGGCTCTTGGCCACGCCGCGAAAGTGCTCGCAGCGCTCCAGGATCACGCGCGCTTCCGCCAGCAGCCGCTCGCCGGCCGGGGTCAGCACCGGATAGCGGCCGGTGCGGTCGAACAAGGCGTTGCCGACATCGATCTCCAGGTTCGACACGGCGGCGCTGACCACTGACTGGGCCTTGCCGAGCCGGCGCGCGGCGGCGGAAAAAGAGCCGGCTTCGGCAGCAGCGACGAAAGCCTGGAGTTGGTCCAGCGAGAGACTCATGCGATGCCCTTTTTCAATATCTATCGGTTTTGACGATAGTATCCAACTTGGCAATCCCTGCAAAGCAGATAGACTCGGCCCGGTCTGAATTTTTGCCTAGCAGGAGAAATAACCATGCGCACTACCCGGGACCGGATCCGCCACGCCGTTGGCTTCGAGGTTGTCGGCCTGCTGATCTTCGCGCCGCTGGCCAGCTGGGCCTTTGGCTACGAGCTGCACGAGATGGGCGTGATCGGCGCGGTCGCCTCGCTGATCGCGACCGGCTGGAACTACCTGTACAACCTCCTGTTCGACAAGGCCATGCTGCGCATCACCGGGCAGGTCCGCAAATCGGTCATGGTGCGGGTGCTGCACGCGATCCTGTTCGAGATGGGCCTGCTGGTGGTGTTTTTGCCGGCGCTGGCCTGGTACCTGAATATCAGCCTGATCGACGCGCTGATCATGGATATCGCCGTGGCCGTCTTCTACATGGTCTACGCGCTGGTGTACAACTGGCTTTACGACATCGTTTTCCCGGTGCCGTCGCTGAAGCAAGCCGCCGCCAGGCCCGACGGCGTGGCGGCCGGCTGAGGCCGGGTTTTTCCTGACCCCGGACAGCCCGCTCCGGGGGTTCCCCGCCTTGCCCAGCGGACGCGAATTGTTATACTCCATAACAAATTCGACGACATGGCGCGTGCGTGCGCGCCGCAAGCGGGGAGACAACATGAAGATCGCAATCGCCGGTGGCGGCATCGGCGGGCTGACGCTGGCGCTGCTGTGCCACCGCCACGGCATCGACGCCGAAGTCTGGGAAGCCAGCGAATCGCTGCGCCCGCTGGGCGTGGGCATCAACCTGCTGCCGCACGCGGTACGCATCCTGTCCGAGCTTGGCCTGCGCGACGCGCTGGCCGAACTCGCGATCGAGACCTCGTCGCTCTCCTACTACAACAAGCTGGGCCAGCGCATCTGGCATGAACCGCGCGGGCTGGCGGCGGGCTATGACTGGCCGCAGTTCTCGATCCATCGCGGCGAGTTCCATATGTTGCTGCATCGCACCGTGGTCGAGCGGCTGGGTGCCGATGCCATCCACACCGGGCATGCGTTCGAGACCGTGCTCGATACCGGCGCGCGCGGGCCGGCGCGTTTCGGCCTGCGCCGCCGCGGCGATGGCGCCGAGGTCGAAGCCAGCGCCGACGTGCTGGTCGGCGCCGACGGCATCCACTCCGCGGTGCGCCGCCACTTCTACGCCACCGGCGATGCACCGCGCTTCTCGCGCCGCATGCTGTGGCGCGCGGTCACCGAGGCGCCCCCCTATCTCGATGGGCGCTCGATGTTCATGGCCGGGCACCAGGACCAGAAGTTCGTCGCCTATCCCATCTCCGAGCCGCTGCGACGCCAGGGCCGCTCGCTGGTCAACTGGATCGCCGAACTGCGCGTACCCGACAGCGTGCCGGACACCCCGCCGCGCAGCGACTGGAACAAGCAGGTCGACAAGTCGGTGTTCCGGGCCCGGTTTGCCGGCTGGCAGTGGGACTGGATCGACATCCCCGCGCTGATCGACGGCGCCGGGGCGATCTATGAATTTCCGATGGTCGACAAGGACCCGCTGCCGCGCTGGACCTTCGACCGCATCACGCTGCTGGGCGACGCCGCGCACCCGATGTATCCGATCGGCTCGAATGGCAGCGCGCAGGCGATCCTGGATGCGCGCTACCTGCTCGACAGCCTGCTGGGCACGCAAGACACGGCTTACGCGCTGCGCGAATACGAGGCCGAGCGCCTGCCGCGCACCGCGGGTATCGTGCTGCGCAACCGCATGAACGGGCCGGAGCAGGTGATGCAGCTGGCGGAGGAACGCGCGCCGCAGGGGTTCCACGATGTCGAGCAGGTGATTCCGCGCGCCGAGCTGGAAGCGATTTCGCTGCGGTACAAGCAGTTGGCCGGGTTCGACCGGCAGTCGATGCAGGGAACGAAGTAGATCGGAGGCCAACGGTTTGGGATGCCCCCAAGCCGCCCGAACTAGCCTAAGCAAGGTGTTCCCCCTCTCCCCTCATGGGGAGAGGGCCGGGGTGAGGGGTGGGCTAGCAAGGCACCACATCAAGCAAGGCCAGCGGTTTTATCCCACGGACTCAGCCTTTGACCCGCCTGCCCTCCCCCCCTGCCCCTCTCCCGCAAGCGGGGGAGGGGAGCAAACCGTCAGGAATTGAAAACCCATAAGATCATTCAGCATCGAGGAGAACAACCATGGCGCCCCCAACCCCTGCCAGGCTCACCCGCCTCGCACTTGTCATCGCCGCGACCTTCACCGCCACCGCCGCACTGGCCGATATCACCGTCGGCGTCAGCCTGTCGACGACGGGCCCGTCCGCTTCGCTCGGCATCCCGCAGAAGAACTCGATGCCGTACCTGCCGCAGAAGATCGGCGGCGAGGCGGTGCGCTACATCGTGCTGGACGATGCCTCCGATCCTACCCAGGGCGCCAAGGTCGCGCGCCGCTTCGTGTCCGAGGACAAGGTCGACATCATCCTCGGCTCGTCCGCGGTCGCGCCGTCGATCGCCATTGCCGAGGTCGCCGAGGAAAGCCAGACCGTCCAGCTGGCCTTCTCGCCGATCGAGCTCAAGCCCGGCCGGGGTGCCTGGACCTTCCGGCTGGCGCAGCCGGTGCGGCTGATGGCCAACGCCGTCGCCGCCACCGCCAAGACCAGGGGCGTCAAGACCATCGGCTTTATCGGCTTTGCCGACGCCTACGGCGAAACCTGGCTGAAGGATTTCACCGACGCCGCCACCGCCAATGGCCTGCGCCTGATCGCCACCGAGCGCTATGGCCGCGCCGATACCAGCGTGACCGCGCAGGCCATCAAGCTGATCGCCGCCAAACCCGACGCCATCCTGATTGCCGGCGCCGGCACCGGTGCTGCGCTGCCGCACACCACGCTGCGCGAGCGCGGCTACGGCGGCGCCATCTACCAGACCCACGGCGCCGCCACCAAGGACCTGATCCGCATCGGCGGACGCCTGGTCAATGGCGCGATCCTGCCGGCGGGGCCGGTGATCGTGCCGGAGCAGCTGGCAGCCGGCGATCCGGTACGCAAGCCGGGACTCGACTACGTCACCCGCTACGAGAAGCAATATGGCGCCGAGTCGCGCACGCAGTTCGGCGCGCATGCCTACGACGCCGGGCTGGTGCTGGAGCGGATCGTGCCGGTGGCGCTGAAAAGCGCCAGGCCGGGGACGCAGGCCTTCCGCCAGGCGCTGCGCCAGGCGCTGGAGAGCGAAAAGGACATCGTGGTGTCGCACGGCGTGCTCAATTACAGTGGGCAAGACCACTATGGCTTTGACCAGCGCGGCCGCGTTATGCTGACAATCGACAACGGCAACTGGAAACTACTGCAATGATCCCCGACGCATCCGGTGCATCCGACGCACCCGCCGCGGCAAGCAAGACTGGCAGCACGCACACCGCCAGCGCGCGACGCAAGCCGCGCGAGCCGCTTGCGCCGGATCCGGCGGTGGCCGACGGCGGCTTCGATCCGCATGTGCCGAATGTCGACTATGGCGTGCTCGACAGGCTGATCGGCTACGCCATCCGCCGCGCACAGATCCGCATCTACGAGGATTTCGTGCTGTCGCTGTCGCAATGGCAGATCACCCCGCCGCGCTTCTCTGCGTTGGTGATCATCTCGCGCAATCCACACCTGAAGCTGACCGAGCTGGCGCGCATCCTGGGCATCGCGCGCTCGGGCGCGGTGCTGCTGGTCGATGCGCTGGAAGAGATGAACCTGGTCGCGCGCCGCCCGGCGGCGGGCGACCGGCGCGCCTACAGCCTGGTGCTGACGCCATCGGGCCGCAAGACGCTGGACGCTGCCACCCGCGCGGTGGTCGAGCATGACGCGCATGTGGGCAGCGCGCTGTCCGACAGCGACCAGGCCACGCTGAAATCGCTGCTGTCCCGGCTGGCGCCGCCGCGCGCCGGCTGAGCGCCACGCTGCTGTCATCCGGCAGGCGCTTGCCATGCGTTAACATGGCCGCCATGCCAAGAACAACCGCCACGCGAACCGCATCGCGACCTGGCGCGCTGCTGCGCCGCCTGTCGCCCCTTCTTGCCGCCGCCTTGCTGATGGCCGGCGGTGCTGTCATCGAGCCGGCGCTGGCCAAGCCGCCGGCCAAGGCACAGAAATCCCAGAAGGTCCAGAAAGGCGCGAAAGCACAGAAGGACCAGATTGCCGGCAAGGCGGCAAAAGCCACGCGTTCCGCCGATGCCGGCCTGGTGCAGGCCGGCGTGCCGGCGCAGGTGGCGGCGGCCCTGCGCCGCGCCGGCGTGCCGGCTTCGGCCGCGAGCTTCTACGTGGTCAGGCTGGGCGCACCCGGCGCGCGCGCCAGCTGGAACGCGCAGCAGCCGATGAATCCGGCCTCGACCATGAAGCTGGTCACCACCTTCGCCGGCCTGCAGCTGCTCGGACCCGACTACCGCTGGCAGACCGCGCTCTACGCCGACGCGCAGCCTGGCTTCGACGGCACCGTCAACGGCAACGTCTACCTGCGCGGCCGCGGCGATCCCAAGCTGGTGCCGGAGGAAATGGCCAAGCTGGTCGGCAGCGCCCGCGCCGGCGGCGCCACCGCCATCAACGGCGACCTGGTGCTGGACCGCAGCTATTTTGCCGACGGCCTGGACGGCAACGGCACCATCGACGGCGAAGTGCAGCGCGCCTACAACGTCGGCCCCGATGCCCTGCTCTATGCCTTCAAGACGCTGTCGTTCACGCTGACGCCGGATCCCGTCACGCAGACGGTGGCGGTCAGCGTCACGCCAGAGCTGGCGCAACTCAAGCTCGACAACCAGCTGGCTCTGACCAACGGCCGCTGCGGCGACTGGCAAAGCCGCGCCACCCCCAGCGTGCAGCCGCAGACCGACGGCACCGTGCTGGCATCGTTCGCCGGCGACTATTCGAGCGACTGCGGCGAGCACGTGCTCAATATCGCCACGCTGTCGCACGCGGAATTCACCTGGGGCGGCTTCGTCGCCGAATGGCAGCGCGCAGGCGGGCGTTTTACCCATCTGCCGGCGTTGCGCAGCGGCAAGGTGCCGCGCGGCGCGGTGCTGCTGGCGCGCCACTATGGCCTGCCGCTGTCCGACATCGTGCGCGACATCAACAAGTTTTCCAACAACGTGATGGCGCGCCAGCTGTTCCTGACCATCGGCGCCGAGCTGGACCGCGGCGGCCCGGCCAGCCCCGAGCGCTCGATCCGCGTGGTGCGGCAGTGGCTGACAAAGCAGGGTCTGGACATGCCCGGGCTGGTGCTGGACAACGGCTCCGGCCTGTCGCGCGAGGAACGCATCAGCGCCTACGACATGGCGCGCCTGCTGCAGCAGGCCGCGGCCAGCAACGTCGGCCCGGTGCTGGTCGATTCGCTGCCGGTGCTGGGCGTCGACGGTACGCTGCGCAACCGGCTGACCGGCGCCAATGCGGCCGGCAGCGGCTACCTCAAGACCGGCACGCTGGTCGACGTGCGTGCGCTGGCTGGTTATGTCGACGCGGAAGACGGCAACCGCTACGTGCTGGTGAGCATGATCAACCACCCCAACGCCTCGCAGGCGCGGGAGGCGCACGACGCGCTGATGCAGTGGGTGTATCGCGGAGCGCCCTGAGATTGCGCCCGCCGTGCTACGCCGCGTGGCCTGCCACCAACGCCGGCGCTTCATTTTGTTAAGCGTCTACTTACCAGGACGCGTTCCGACCCTATAATGCCAGGGTGCCGGCCGCGTCCTGCGGCGGCAGCTTTCCGGGCCGGCCCTCGGCCCCGGGCCTGCATCGCCCCATTCCTTTGACATGACTTCCCGACAACCCTCGTTGTGGTTGCGCTTCTGGCATCGCTTCGCACCCGCCGAACGCGACGGCTTCATGGCCGGCGCGCGCCGCTTTGCCCCATCCCTTCCCGCGGTGTTTTCCTGGGGGCTGGTGACCGGCGTGGCGATGAGCAAATCGGTGCTGACCGTGCCCGAAGCCATCGGCATGTCGCTGCTGGTCTACGCCGGCTCGGCGCAGCTGGCGGTGCTGCCGCTGTTCGCCGCCGGGCTGCCGCTGTGGACCATCTGGCTGACCGCGGCCATGGTCAACCTGCGCTTCGTCATCTTCAGCGCCGCCATGCAGCCGCACTTCAGCTACCTGACGCTGGCGCGGCGCACGGTGCTGGGGTTCTTCAACGGCGACCTGCATTTTGTCTACTTCCTGCAGAAGTATTCGACGCCGGGCTATGAGCCCGGCAAGGAAGGTTACTTCTGGGGCATGGCGCTGACCAACTTTGCGATGTGGCAGGTGTCGTCGATCCTCGGCATCGTGCTGGCGAGCCTGTTTCCCGACAGCTGGGGGCTGGGGCTGGCGGGCACGATGGCGCTGATCCCGGTGATGATCGCCACCATCAATTCGCGCTCGACGCTGATGGCTGTGGTGATTTCGGCGGTGCTGGCATTGTTGTGCTTTGACCTGCCGTACCGGCTCGGGCTGGTGGTGGCGGTGGTCGGTGCGATTGCAGCGGGCATGGCCAGCGACGAGCTGGCGGCTCGGGCTACGCTGCGGGGTATCCGCCAGCGCAAGTCCCCCCCGATCGGCAATGCGGCTGAGACGCCGCCGGGAGACCGGGCATGAGCCATGCCGAGATCTGGATCGCGCTGGTTGGCATGGCGGTGGTCACAGTGCTGACGCGCGCGTTGTTCCTGATGGCCGGCGAGCACGTCTCGGTGCCTGACCGCATCCAGCGAGCGCTGCGTTACGCGCCCGCAGCGGCGCTAGCGGCAATCATCCTGCCCGACCTGATGACGTGGCAGGGGCATTTCACCGTGGCGTTGTCAAACTACAAGCTGGTGGCGGGGGTGGTGGCCACAGCGTTCTACCTGCTGACGCGGCGGATGGTGGGGATGATTGCGGTGGGTATGGCGGTTTATACGGCATTGCGGTTATTGGGGTGAGGGCTCCCGCTTCAGCCCCCGAACGCCGCAGCCGCTCTCTCCAGCCGATCCCGCACCCCGGCCCAATCCTGCCCTTCAGGTAACGTCTCGAACACCAGCTGCGAATAGCCCTGCTTGTCGAGCTTGCGCAGCAACCGATACAGCTCCTGCGCATACGCGGCAGCATCGGCCGGCGCCTGCACCCACGTGCAGCGCTGATCCGCCAGCGGCGCGCGTCCTACCCACGCCACGCGCGCATCGGCCGGCAGGGCGACCAACCGCGCGGCAGCCGCCTGCGCATCCGCCAGCAACAAGGGCGTGTGCGGCGCGTAATGGGCCTTCAGGGTGCCTGAAGCGCGTGGCGCGGCAGCATCGGGCGGCAAGGGCGCCTCGCCCAGTACCTGCGCCAGCATCCCCACCGTGACGGCACCGGGTCGCAGCAAGACCGGCCCGACGCCGGCGCTCAGGCGCGACAGGTCGACGATGGTCGATTCAATCCCGACCTCGACCCCATCGCCTTCCAGCACATAGACCGCGTCGCCGAATTCATCCCGCACATGCTGCGCGGTGGTCGGGCTCACCTGCCCGAACTTGTTCGCCGAAGGCGCCGCAACCCCGCCGCGCCCACGCTTGAAGCGCGCCAGCAGCGCCTGCGCCACCGGATGCGACGGGCACCGCAGGCCAATGCTGTCCTGCCCCCCCGCCACCGCGGCATCGATATGCGAAGCGCGCTTCAGGATCAGTGTCAGCGGCCCCGGCCAGAACGCATCGATCAGCTTCTGCGCGGCTTCCGGGACCTCGTCGGTCCAGTAGCTGATATCGGCGCCATCGACCACATGCACGATCACCGGGTGGTTGGACGGCCGCCCTTTCAGCGCAAAGATGCGGCCGACCGCCTCGGGATTTTCGGCGTCGGCGCCGAGCCCGTAGACCGTCTCGGTCGGGAAAGCGACCAGTTGCCCCGCCTCGAGCAGGCGGACGGCTTCATCGAGTTCAGCAGCCGTGGGCATTCGCGGCGACATCGTGTTCCTTGCGTCGAATCAGAGCGGGATATCAGAGGGGGATATGCAGTGCCTGCGCGGCGGCGGCAAAGGCCGCGTCGGCCGCTTCGGCATGCTCGCCGATGCAGTTGACATGCCCCATCTTGCGCGACGGACGCGCATCGTTCTTGCCGTACAGGTGCAGCTTGGCGCCGGGCTGCGCCACCACCTCGTCCCACGCGGGCGTACGTTCAAGCCCGAACTCGAACCACACATCGCCCAGCAGGTTCAGCATCTTGCCGGCCGAATGCTGGCGCGTGCTGCCCAGCGGCAGGCGGGCCATGGCGCGCACCTGCTGCTCGAACTGGCTGGTCTCGCACGCATCCATGGTGATGTGGCCCGAGTTGTGCGGGCGCGGCGCCATTTCGTTGGCGACCAGCGAGCCGTCGGTCAGCACGAAGAACTCGATGCACAGCACGCCGACATAGCCCATTTCCGTGGCAATGGCGGCAGCCGCGGCGCGGGCGCGGTCGGCGATCTCGGGCGAGACGCTGGTGGAGGGCATTTCCGTCGAGAACAGGATGCCGTCGCGATGCACGTTCTCGGCCAGCGGCCAGGTCGCGGTGGAACCATCCGCGGCGCGCGCGGCCAGTACCGAGACTTCATAGGCCAGCGGCAGCATCCGTTCCAGTACGCACGGCACGTGCTGCATCGCCTTCCATGCTGCGCGCACGTCGTCGCGCGTCTTGACGCGGGCCTGGCCCTTGCCGTCGTAACCCATGCGCGCGGTCTTGAGGATGCCGGGCAGCACGTGGTCGGGCAGCTGGTCGACGTCGGCGTCGTGCTGGATCACCCAGTGCGGGGCCGTCGGCACGCCGGTGCGCTCGGCGCATGCGGCGAAGAACTTCTTCTCGCCGATGCGGTTCTGAGCGATCGACACGCAGTAGCCGCGCGGCGCGACAAACGAACCCAGCTGCTCCAGGCGGTCCAGCGACAGCGACGGCACGTTCTCGAATTCCGTGCTCACCGCCTGGCACAGCTTGGCCACCTCGGCCAGCGCGGCCTCGTCGGTGTACTGGGCGCAGATATGCTTGTCAGCCACCGCGCCCGCCGGGCTGTCCTGGTCGGGATCGAGCACGCACACGCGATAGCCCATCGCCTGCGCCGCATGCGTGAACATGCGGCCGAGCTGGCCGCCGCCCAGCATGCCCAGCCACGCGCCGGGCAGGATGGGCGCGTCGGGACGGTCGACGCCGAACTCGGCGCGCGATTCCGGCGTGTGGGCTTCGGAGAGGTAGGGATGGATATCGGTCGGCATTGCTCGGTTCCGTGTGGGTCCGGAGAATTACAGCGGCAGCATTACAGCGGCAAAGTCATGGCGCGCGCGGCTTCGGTCTGCTTCGCGCGGAAAGCTTCCAGCGCGGCGGCCAGCGCGTCATCGGTGGTCGCCAGCGAGGCGATGGCATGCAGCGCGGCATTGGCGGCGCCTGCTTCACCGATGGCGAAGGTGGCGACCGGCACGCCCTTGGGCATCTGCACGATCGACAGCAGCGAATCCTCGCCGCGCAGGTACTTCGACGGCACCGGCACGCCGAACACCGGCACGATGGTCTTGGCGGCAATCATGCCCGGCAGGTGCGCGGCACCGCCGGCGCCGGCGATGATGGCGCGGATGCCGCGGCTGCGCGCGGTCTCGGCATAGCGGAACATGTCATCGGCCATGCGGTGGGCGGACACCACCTGGGCTTCGAACGGCACGCCGAAATCCTTCAGCATGGCCACCGCGTGCTGCATCACGTCCCAGTCGGAACTGCTGCCCATCACGACGCCGACCAGCGGCTTGTCTTGCTTGCTCACGTTTGATCCTTGCTTGTTTGCTCCCCTCTCCCGCTTGCGGGAGAGGGGCCGGGGGTGAGGGCCATGCGCCTCTCGACGCGTGGTGCCATGCCAACCACCGCTCACCCTACCCTCTCCCCATGCGGGGAGAGGGGAACGCAGTCGGCTTACGGGAAGCCGGTGGAAACCTTACTTCAATTCTTCGCCCGTCAGGCGCGTCAGCGCCTCGCGATACTTCGCCGCGGTCTTCTCGATCACGTCATCCGGCAGCTGCGGCGCCGGGGCGGTCTTGCCCCACGGCTTGCCGTCGATGCGCACGGCTTCCAGCCAGTCGCGCACGAACTGCTTGTCGAACGACGGCGGGTTGGTGCCGACCTGGTACGAATCGGCCGGCCAGAAGCGCGAGGAATCGGCGGTCAGCACTTCGTCCATCAGCGTCAGCACGCCGTTGTCGTCCAGGCCGAACTCGAACTTGGTGTCGGCAATGATGATGCCGCGCGTGGCGGCAAATTCAGCCGCTTCCTTGTACAGGCGGATCGAGATCTCGCGCATCTGGCGCGCCAGCGCGATGCCGATGCGGGCTTCGACCTCGGCGAACGAGATGTTCTCGTCGTGCTCGCCCATCTCGGCCTTGGCGGCCGGGGTGAAGATCGGCTCGGGCAGCTTCTGCGCGTTCTGCAGGCCGGCGGGCAGCGCGATGCCGCACACCTTGCCGGTGGCCTGGTAGTCCTTCCATCCGCTGCCGGCAAGGTAGCCGCGCACCACGGCTTCGACCAGGATCGGCTTCAGGCGCTTGACCACCACGGCGCGGCCCTTGACCTGCTCCACTTCCTCGGGCGCGACCACGGTTTCGGGCTCGATGCCGGTCTCATGGTTCGGCACGATGTGCGCCAGCTTCCTGAACCAGAAGTCGGCCATCTGGTTCAGCACGCGGCCCTTGTCGGGAATCGGCTCGCCCATGATGACGTCGAAGGCCGACAGGCGGTCGGTGGTGACGATCAGCAGCTTGTCGGCGCCGACGGCGTAGTTGTCGCGCACCTTGCCGTGGCCCAGCAGCGGCAGCGAGTTGATGGAGGACTGGTAGAGAGCGTTGGACATGATGTAGTTGGCGAATCGCCGTCCGGTTTGCTCCCCTCTCCCGCTCGCGGGAGAGGGGCTGGGGGAGAGGGGGAGCGCATCAACGGACACCGTGGCACGGGCAACCGCCTGCCCTCTCCCCCGACCCCTCTCCCGCGAGCGGGAGAGGGGAGAAAACAATGCGGGGCCTCGTGCGGTAGCGAAGCCCCAGGCGTCAGCGTCGGCCCCGCCTGTGCGGGGCCAGGGGGCTGCTTACTGCACGACCTGCGCCAGCTTGCCCGACTTGTACTGCTGCGCGACGTCGATCAGCGTGACCGGCTTGATCTTGCTGGCCTGGCCTTCGCAGCCGAAGGAAATGTAGCGCGCCTTGCACACTTGCTTGGCGGCTTCGCGGGCCGGCTTCAGGTATTCGCGCGGGTCGAACTTGCTCGGGTTCTCGACAAAGAAGCGACGGATCGCGCCGGTCATGGCCAGGCGGATGTCGGTATCGATGTTGATCTTGCGCACGCCGTACTTGATGGCTTCCTGGATTTCCTCGACCGGCACGCCGTAGGTTTCCTTCATGTCGCCGCCGAACTTGCGGATTTCTTCCAGCAGTTCTTGCGGAACCGACGACGAGCCGTGCATCACCAGGTGGGTGTTGGGGATGCGGGCGTGGATTTCCTTGATGCGGCTGATCGCCAGGATGTCGCCGGTGGGCTTGCGGGTGAACTTGTACGCGCCGTGCGAGGTGCCGATGGCGATGGCCAGTGCGTCCAGCTGGGTGGCCTTGACGAAATCTGCGGCCTGCTCCGGATCGGTCAGCAGCATGGAGTGGTCCAGCACGCCTTCGGCGCCGATGCCGTCTTCCTCGCCGGCTTCACCGGTTTCCAGCGAGCCCAGGCAGCCCAGTTCGCCTTCCACGGTCACGCCGACGGCGTGGGCCAGTTCCACCACCTTGCGGGTGACGTCGATGTTGTAGTCGTACGCGGCCGGGGTCTTGCCGTCTTCGCGCAGCGAGCCGTCCATCATTACCGACGAGAAGCCCAGGTCGATCGCGCCCTGGCAGATCGCCGGCGACTGGCCATGGTCCTGGTGCATCACCACCGGGATGTGCGGATACGCTTCGACCGCGGCTTCGATCAGGTGGCGCAGGAAATGCTCGCCGGCGTATTTGCGGGCGCCGGCCGAGGCTTGCATGATCACCGGAGCGTTGACCTCGTCGGCCGCCTGCATGATGGCCTGCACTTGCTCGAGGTTGTTCACGTTGAAGGCCGGCAGGCCGTAGCTGTTCTCGGCTGCGTGGTCCAGCAGCTGGCGCATCGAAACGAGTGGCATGTCTAACTCCTAAATAAAAATGGGGTGTCTCTGTATTCTTCTGTCGGCGCTCAATGCCCCACCCTGACGATCTTCAGGGTGTTGGTACCGCCCGGCTGCCCCATCGGTTCGCCGATGGTCAGCACGATGAAATCGCCGCGCTGCACCACGCCCTGCGCCAGCAGCAGTTCTTCGGCCTGCTCCAGCGCGGTGTCGCGGTCGGCGCTGGATTGCAGCGGCAGCGGCACCACGTTGCGGTACAGCTGCATCTTGCGCTGCGAGGCCAGGTTGGGCGTCATGGCGTAGATCGGCACATGGATGCGGTGACGGCTCATCCACAGCGCGGTGGCGCCGGAATCGGTCAGCGCGGCAATTGCCTTCACCTGCAAATGATAGGCGGTGAACAGCGCACCCATCGCCACCGACTGGTCGATGCGCGAGAAGGTCTGGTTCAGGAAGTCGGTGTCGAGCTGCACCACCTCGGACTTCTCGGCCTCGATGCAGACCGCGGCCATGGCCTCGACGGTCTCGATCGGGTAGCGCCCGGCAGCGGTCTCGGCCGACAGCATCACCGCGTCGGTACCGTCCAGCACGGCGTTGGCCACGTCCGACACCTCGGCGCGGGTCGGCACCGGGTTGACGATCATGCTTTCCATCATCTGCGTCGCGGTGATGGTGAGCTTGTTGGCTTCGCGCGCCAGCTTGATCATGCGCTTCTGCAGCGCGGGCACGGCCGCATTGCCGACTTCCACGGCGAGGTCGCCGCGCGCCACCATGATGCCGTCGGACGCCAGCAGGATTTCTTCCAGCACGCCCGGATGGATGGCCTCGGCGCGCTCGATCTTGGCGATCATGCGGGCCTTGTGGCCGTGCGGCTGGCCGGCCACGGCGGCCAGCTGGCGCGCCATTTCCATGTCGGTGGCGTTCTTCGGGAAGCTGACCGCGACATAGTCCGCGCCCAGGGCCATGGCGGTCTTGATGTCGTCCATGTCCTTGGCCGTCAGAGCCGGCGCCGACAGCCCGCCGCCCTGGCGGTTGATGCCCTTGTTGTTGGACAGGTCGCCGCCGATGCGCACGGTGGTGAAGATCTCGGTGCCGAGCACCCGGTCCACCACCAGCACGATCAGGCCGTCGTTGAGCAGCAGCAGGTCACCCGGGCCGACATCGCGCGGCAGGTCCTGGTAGTCCAGGCCAACGCGTTCCTGATTGCCGAGCTGGCAGGCCGAATCGAGCACAAAGGGGTCGCCCGGCTTCAGCGTGACCTTGCCATGCTCGAACTTGCCGACGCGGATCTTGGGGCCCTGCAGGTCGGCCATGATCGCGACCTCGCGGCCGCACGCCTGCGCCGCCTCGCGCACCAGTCGGGCGCGGTCGATATGGTCCTGCGCGCTGCCGTGCGAGAAATTCAGCCGCACCACGTCGACCCCCGCAGCAATCATGCGCGTCAGGATCTCCAGCGAGCTGGAGGCGGGGCCGATGGTGGCAACGATCTTGGTAGAACGGGTCATGCGCGGGTTTCCTTGGCCTTGGTAAAGGACTGCGGGACTGCGGGACTGCGGGACTGCGGCCCGGCACGGCGCCAGGCCTGGCGGATGCTTCAGCCTGCTGCGCGCTGTTCCAGCACTTCAAAGGCGGGCAGCGTCTTGCCTTCCAGGAATTCCAGGAACGCGCCGCCGCCGGTGGAGATGTAGCCCACGCGGTCGGCAATGCCGTACTTGGCGATGGCGGCCAGCGTGTCGCCGCCGCCGGCGATCGAGAACGCCTTGGACTCGCCGATGGCCTGCGCCAGCACCTTGGTGCCATTACCGAACTGGTCGAATTCGAACACGCCCACCGGGCCGTTCCAGACGATGGTGCCGGCGGCCTTCAGCTGCTCGGCCAGCAGCGCTGCGGTCTTGGGACCGATATCCAGGATCATGTCGTCGTCGGCCACGTCCTTGACGTCCTTGACGGTCGCCGCGGCGGTCGCGCTGAATTCCTTGGCGCAGACCACGTCGACGGGAATGGGCACCGAGGCGCCGCGCTCGGCCATGATGTCGATGATGGCCTTGGCGTCGCCGACCAGGTCGGCTTCCGCCAGCGACTTGCCGATCTTCAGGCCGGCCGCCAGCATGAAGGTGTTGGCGATGCCGCCGCCGACGACCAGGTTGTCGACCTTGTCGGCCAGCGACTTCAGGATGGTCAGTTTGGTAGAGACCTTGGAGCCGGCCACGATTGCCACCAGCGGACGCGCCGGCTGGCCCAGCGCCTTGCCCAGCGCGTCGATCTCGGCGGCCAGCAGCGGGCCGGCGCAGGCGATCGGGGCGTACCTGGCGATGCCGTGGGTGGTGGCTTCGGCGCGGTGCGCGGTGCCGAAGGCGTCGTTTACATAGACGTCACAGAGCTTGGCCATCTTCTGCGCCAGCTCGTCGCTGTTCTTCTTCTCGCCCTTGTTCACGCGGCAGTTTTCCAGCAGCACCACCTGGCCGGGCGCGACCTCGACGCCGTCGACCCAGTTCTGCACCAGCTTGACCGGCTTGCCCAGCAGCTCGGACAGGCGCGTGGCGATCGGCGCCAGCGAGTCTTCCGGCTTGAACTCGCCTTCGGTCGGGCGGCCCAGGTGGGAGGTGACCATCACCGCTGCGCCGGCGGCCAGGCAGGCCTCGATCGCTGGCACCGAGGCGCGGATGCGCGTGTCCTCGGTGATATTGCCGGCGTCGTCCTGCGGCACGTTCAGGTCGGCGCGGATGAATACCCGCTTGCCGGAGATTTTGCCTTGGGAAATCAGATCGGAAAGACGCAGGACAGTGGTCATGACGGTGAAAGGCGCGAGATTTCGCTGAAAAATCGGGGAAACGGGGATTTTACCTGATCGCGGTGGACGCTTTGGCGATTCCGGGCTGCAATGGACTCATAATGTGCCCCATCATGCACACGAAGGTTCCGGGCCGGCGTGGCCGCTTCCCTGCCTCCCCACGAAAGAAGGGTCAAGGCAATGTCCCCCTGGCCCCCCGAGTGCGGTAATGTATGCAACGTCTGCTACAACAGACACGCATTGACACCAGAGCCGGTCCAGCAAACGGCCAGAACAGCACCAGGCGGATAACAACAAAGGCATGCCGGCGTGCGCCTGGGCGCACAGCCGGCGCCGCGCATTGTTTTGTCGCGAATGCAGGGGGTAATCAGATGAAAGAAGCCGACATGCACGGAGCGATCCGTGGCTTGTACGAGGGCATTCTCGATCCCGGTGCCTGGCAGCAAAGCCTGCGCACCCTGACAGATATGGCCGGCTCGGCGCACGCCTCGATGATGGTTTGGGACACCGTACGCGACCAGGTCACCGTCAATGAAATCGTCAATCCGGTGGTGGAGTTGTTCACCGAGTACGAATCGGATTTCCAGGCCATCGACCCGGCCAAGCACTTCGCACCGCGGCTGCAGCCGGGCGCGTGGTACGTCGACGCGCGCGAACTGGGCGAAGGCACCATGGCGCGCCACCCGTTCTACCGCGATTTCTTCCACCGCTACGACCTGCGCTCCTACGTGGCATGTCTGGTCGCGCGCCAGCCGCACTACGAAGTCTATTTCTCGATGCAGCGCGGGCGCACGCAGCCGCTGTTCTCGACCGACGACACCCGCGGCATGGACTGGATCATCCCGCACATGCGCAGCGCCATGGCCATGCGCGACCGCACGCTCGGCCTGACCGTGCTGGCGCGGCTGTCGTCGCAGCTGGTGGAGCGGCTCAACTTCGCGCTGCTGGTGTTTTCGCCGCAGCGCCAGGTGCTGCTGAGCAACCGCGCCGGCGAACGCTGGGTGCGGCGCCTGGACCCGGCGGGCAAGGTCTCGGACTGGACCCTGTCGCGCCCGTTCGGCGAAATGCTGGCCGCGGCTTGCGATCCGCAGCGCGCGGTGGCCGCCCAGGCCGCGCGCGCCACCGACGGCAACGGCGCCAGCGCGCAGGTGATCGTGCTGCCGCTGCCGCCCTCGCACGCCTTTGCCGCGCAGTGGCAGGAGCCGGCGGCGCTGGTGGTGGTGCACGAGCACGACAACGCGCCGCTGTTGCTGGCACCCGTGCTGCGCGACCTCTACGGCCTGACGCCGGCGGAAACGCGGCTGACGACCCAGCTCGCCGGCGGCCAGGGCCTGCCCGAAGCCAGCCAGCAGCTGAACATCCGCCATGAAACGGCGCGTACGCAGCTCAAGGCCGTGTTCCTCAAGACCGGCACCAACAGCCAGGCCCAGCTCACCCACCTGCTTTCGCGCCTGGGCGCTGCGCTGGAAGGGGCCTGAATTCCACCCTCGCGCGGTACGCCGGCCGGCCACACACCGGCAGCCCTGGCACAGCCGCGCGAAGGAAGTACCAAAAGTACGAAAAAAAAGAAAGAAGAAAAACCATGAGCGACACGCCGATGCATGACACCATCCGCGCGCTGTACGAGGGGATCTTCGACGCCGATGCCTGGCGCCGCAGCCTGGCTGCGCTTTGCCAGGCCAGCGACAGCTCGCATGCGCTGCTGCTGGTGCGCGATACGGTCCACGAACGCGTGCTGGTGAACCAGGTGGTCAATCCCGTTCCCGAAGCGGTGGCCGCCTACAGCGAGTACTACGAAACCATCGACCCGGCCCTGCCCTTCGCACAGCGCATGTCGGTAGGCAACTGGTATATCGATTCGCGCGAACTTGGTTCGCTGGCGATGCGCCACTCGCCGTTTTATGGCGAGTTCCTGCGCCAGTTCGAGCAATCATCGGTAATGGCCTGCCTGATCGAGCGCAAGCCGCACTATGAAGTGTTCCTGTCGCTGCAGCGGCCGCTGGGCGGCAACCAGTATTCGCCCGAGGACGCGCGCGCGCTCGACTGGGCGATTCCGCATGTGCGCCACGCCATGGCGCTGCGCGACCGCACGCACCAGGTGTCGGCGCTGGCGCATGCGTCGAGCCAGTTGCTGGAGCGGCTGCCGTTCGGGGTGATCGTGCTGCGGGACGATGGCAAGACGCTGCTCGCCAACAGTACGGGAGAGGCGTGGGTGCGGCGGCTGCTGCCGGCGGTGTCGATCGAAACCAGTGCGGCGGCGGTATCGGCGGCAGGCATGCGGACTGACGAATGGCGGCTTTCGCGGCCCTTTGCCGAAGCATTGAAGGCCGCGTGCGATCCGGGCAATCCGCAGCCGGCGCAGGCGCTGCGGGCGGTCGATGGCGGCGGGCGGCAGGCGCAGGTTATCTTGCTGCCATTGCCGCCGGCGCATCAGCTGTCGATGGATTGGCAACGGCCCAGCGTGCTGGTGGCGATCCATGAGCCGGGGGTTGCGCCGATGACATTGCCGGCGGTGCTGCGGGACCTGTATGGGCTGACGCCGGCGGAGACGCGGCTGGCGCTGCAGCTGTCAACCGGGATGGGGTTGCCCGAGGCTTGCGAGCAAATCGGGATTCGGCGGGAGACCGGGAGGACGCAGTTGAAGGCTATTTTTAACAAGACTGCTACGGGGACGCAGGCGCAGTTGGCGCACTTGTTGACGCGGCTGGGGGTCAGGGCTTAGGGCACCCCGCTTGCTTGCTCCCCTCTCCCGCTCGCGGGAGAGAGGCCGGGGGAGAGGGCCGGAGCCTCAACGAAGTGAAGCCCCCGATGTGCCCTCAATCGATCGAAGCCCCCACCGTCTTCACCACCCCCGCCCACTTCTGCCGGTCCGCCTTCACGGTAGCCTTGAACTGCTCCACCGACTCGATCCGCGGCGTATTGCCGGCATCGACCAGCTTCTGCCGGATCGACGGGGTTTCCAGCGCGACCTTGACCGCGTCGTTGATCTTGCGCGCAATCTTCGGATCCAGCCCCTTGGGACCGAAGAAGCCAAACCAGATGGTGCTGTTGTAGCCCGCGACGCCGCTCTCGGCGATGGTCGGCACGTCCGGAATCACCGGCACGCGCTTGCCGGTGGTCACGCCCAGCAGCCGCACCTTGCCGGCACGGTATTGCGGCAGCACGCTCTGCACCTGGTTGAAGATGCAGCAGACCTCGCCCTTCAGCACGGCCTGCAGCGCATCGGGCCCGCCCTTGTATGGCACGTGGACCATGTCCAGCCCGGCGCGGGAATTGAACTCGGCGAAGGCCAGGTGCGTGCCGGTGCCGTTGCCGGTCGAGGCATAGTTGTACTTGCCCGGATTGGCCTTCACCGTCTCGATGAATTCCTTCACCGTCTTCACGTCGATCACGGCCGGATTGACGGTCAGCACGTTGGACACTTCGACCAGCGGCGCCACCGGCGTGAAATCGGCTTCGGCGTCGAACGGCAGGTTCTTGTACAGCGCCGGGTTGATGCCGTGCGTGGCCGCGGTGCCGAGCAGCAGCGTGTAGCCATCCGGCTTCGCGTGCGCCACCACCTCAGAGGCAACGTTGCCGCCGGCGCCCGGACGGTAGTCATAGATGATCGTGGTCTTGAGCGACTTCTGCAGCGATTCCTGCAGCGCGCGGCCCACCATGTCGACGCCGGAGCCGGCAGTGAAACCCATCAGGATGGTCACCGGCTGCGTCGGCCACTCGCCCTGGGCCCGGGCGGGCCCGCTCACGGCAGCGGCGGCGCACAGGGCGGCCATGCCTGCGGCCAGGCGGGAAGCGGAACGGAAGGACAAGCGCGGCAGGCGGGACGAAAAGGGCATGGGGGCACCGTCAGGAAGGTCAGCACAAGAAACGGCCGGGGTCTGGGCCCCGGGCCAGCGTCACAAGATAGCAAGGATCCTGCCAAAACCAAACGAACCAGTTCGCTTGTAGGTATGCCCTGGAAGCATATGGTTGGCCTGGCGTGACGTTCAGCGGCGCAGCAGGCCCACCAGTTCGTCGATATCCGGCAATGGCGCACCCGTTCCCGCGGCACTTTCGTCATCCGCCTCCAGCAAGCCGTCGGCCAGCGCGCGCTTGTCGCGGTGCAGGTCGACGATGCGCTCCTCGATGGTGCCGGCGTTGATCAGCCGGTACACCGTCACGGGGCGCTGCTGGCCGATGCGGTGCGCGCGGCCCATGGCCTGGTCCTCGGCGGCGGGGTTCCACCACGGGTCGGCGATGATCACGTAGTCGGCCGCGGTCAGGTTCAGGCCGAAGCCGCCCGCCTTCAGGCTGATCAGGAAGGCATCGCCCTCGCCCGCCTGGAACGCGGCCACGCGGCGTGTGCGCTCGGCCGCCGGCGTGGCGCCGTCCAGGTACTGCAGCGCCAGCCCGGCGCGCTCCAGGCCCTGGCGCAGCAGCTGCAGGAAATCGACGAACTGGCTGAACACCAGCGTCTTGTGGCCACTGGCGGCCAGTTCGCTCGCCAGCGCGACGAAGGCACGCAGCTTGGCGCTCTCTTCCCCCTCTCGCAGCTGGCTGCGGATTTCGGGCGTAACCAGGCGCGGGTCGCACGCGGCGCGGCGCAGGCGCATGATCTGCGCCAGCACATGGATGCGCGCTTGCGATTGCTGCTGCGCCTGCGCGAGGGCGCGCGCCCTGGCCCCTGCGGGCGCGCCTTGCGTGGCCTTGCGTGCCGCCTCCACGCGCGCCAGCGCGGCTTCGGCCTGGGTCTGCGCCTGCCGGCGCAGGGCTTCGTAATGCGCGGCTTCCACCGCCTCGGGCTCGACCCGGATCACCAGCTCCGTGCGCGGCGGCAGTTCGTCGAGTACCTGGGCCTTGGTCCGGCGCAGCACGAAGGGCGCGATCATGCGGCGCAGGCGCTGGCGCGCCTCGCGCACGCCGCCGCGCTCGATCGGGTTGGCGAAATGCTCGTTGAAACGGGCCAGCGAGCCCAGCAAACCCGGGTTGCAGAAGCGCATCACCGACCACAGCTCGGCCAGCCGGTTTTCCACGGGCGTACCGCTCAATGCCATGCGGAAATCGGCGCGCAGATCAAACATCGCCTGGGCGCGCCGCGTGATGGCGTTCTTGAATGCCTGCGCCTCGTCGGCGACCACCGTATGCCAGTCGCGCGCGCAGAAATCCTGGCGCGCCTGCTGCAGCAACGTGTACGAGGCGATCACCACGTCGTGCGGCCCGGCCTGTGCCAGCAGCGTTTCGCGCGCATTGTCCGCACCTTCGGCATAGACATGGACATTGAGCGTGGGCGCGAAGCGGCGCGCCTCGGCCGCCCAGTTGCCGCACACCGAGGTGGGCGCGATCACCAGCGCGGCGCCACCGGCCGCGCGCGCCACAAGTACCGCCAGCGACTGCACCGTCTTGCCCAGTCCCATGTCGTCGGCCAGGCAGGCGCCCAGCCCCGACGCGGCCAGCGTCATGGCCCAGCGGTAGCCTGCTTCCTGGTAGGGGCGCAACTCCGCCGCCAGCGTGGCGGGCACGGTGATCTGCGTGTCGCGCGCCGCGCGCAGGCGGGCGATGCGCTGGCGGAAATGCGCGTCGGGATCGACACCCGCGCCGGCCAGCACGTCATCCAGCCACGGCGTGGCCATCTGCGGCACGCGGATGCCGTCGGGGATGCGCTCGGCCACCGAGGCCAGGTCGCGCAGCTGGCCGCGCAGTGCCCGCGTCAGCGCCACGTAGACCCCCTGCCCCATCGGCACGAAGCGACCGGCGTGGCTGCCAGTCCAGTCAATCAGCTTGCCCAGCTCCAGCACCAGTCCCTCGGCCACGCGCAGCTCGCCGGCGAGCCGGTACCAGGCGCCGCGGCTTTCGATGTGGACGCCGAGCTGCGGCAGGTCGGCGGGCACGATGCGGATTTCCTTGCCGCGCGGCCATTCCACGGCCTGCACCGCGGGCAGGCCAGGCAGCGTTTCAAGGACGGTCAGCGCATCCTCCGGGTCGTCCAGCGTCCAGGTGTATTCCCCGCCCGGCGGCGACTGCGTGACCAGCACCGGCAGCGCGGCAAAGACCTCAGCCACGCAGGCCAGTTCGGCGTCGAGATCGCGCTGGGTGACCAGCGTCTCGCCGCGCACCGCGGCCATCAGGTGTTCCCTGCCCGCGCCCGGCGCCAGCCGCGGCCCGAGCTGGCCCAGCGGCGTGACCACCAGCCGCATCGTGATGCCGCGCCCGGCCACGCCGCCGATGGGCGCGACCTCGGCGCGCAGCCGCGCTTCGGCTTCGACCGGACGTGTGCCGGCGGCCTGGTCGGCATGGACCTGGAAGTGGCCGGCCAGGGCGCGCAGCGTGCGGTCGAGCTGGGCCTGGCCGTCCTCCGGGATCGCCAGCCCGTCGCCGATCAGCCGCGCGGCGTCGAACTGCGCCGGGGTGAAGCGAAGCACCTTGAGGCGGTGCGGCCCGTCGCGCAGCACCGTGACCTGGCGCAGCGCCTCGGCCTCCTGGCGCGCGGCGGCTGGCAGGAGAGCCTCCATCGCCGGCGCCTCGCGCAGCGGCGGGTAGAGGCGCAGCACGAAGCGGCCGGCACTGTGCACGGCCTCCAGCGCGGGCGCGTCCTCGACCACCTCCAGTGTCTGCGACGGCGCGTGGGCGAGCACCACCGCCGGGTGGCCGACCAGCGCCATGGCGGCGGCGGCGCGGTCCAGCACATAGCGCCGGTTGTGCGAGGCATCGCGCCGGATCGCGCGCGCGATGCGTGCGTCCCATGGCTCGAGCCGGTCATCCTCGGCCACGCGCGCCAGCGGTACGGGCTTCGGCTTGCCCCAGCCGCGCGCCCCGCGCACCTGCTCGAGCGGCTCGATGGTGGCCACCGCGCCATCCGGCTCCAGCGTCAGCGCCCACAGCAGGCGGCGGCCGCCCTCGCTGGCGGCGGCGGGCTCGGCGCCGGCGAGGGCGCGCAGCGCTTCCAGCGCCTGCTCCCAGCCTGGCTGGCCGGGTTCGGCATGCGGGTCGGAATGTCTGGTCAAAGGCACGAGGGAATGGGCTGGCGTCGCGGGGCAGGGCCTGACGATGCAAGCGGCGACCCGGCAAACGCACGGAAATGAGGATTCTAGTCCGCCGCGGCGGCCTTCTCTCCCCCTTTTCCCCTGCCCTCCCCCCGCCGCTCGCGTTGGCACCCATGCCCCCCGGGCTTACAATGTCGTTTTTGCTACTTTCACGGCGCTGGGAGAATAGACATGTCGATGGCGGATCGCGACGGCAAGATTTGGATGGACGGCAAGCTGATCGAATGGCGCGACGCCAAGATCCACGTGCTGACGCATACGCTGCACTACGGCATGGGCGTGTTCGAGGGCGTGCGCGCCTACAAGACGCCCGAAGGCACCGCCATTTTCCGCCTGAAAGAGCACACCCGCCGCCTGTTCAACTCCGCCAAGATCTTCCAGATGGCCATGCCGTTCGACGAGGCCACCCTGGAAGCCGCCCAGCGCGAAGTAGTGCGCGCCAACAACCTGGAATCCTGCTACATCCGCCCGCTGGTGTGGATCGGCTCGGAAAAGCTGGGCGTGTCGGCCAAGGGCAACACCATCCACGTGGCGATCGCGGCGTGGCCGTGGGGCGCCTACCTGGGCGAGGAAGGCATGGAGCGCGGCATCCGCGTGAAGACTTCGTCGTTCACCCGCCATCACGTCAACGTGTCGCTGGTGCGCGCCAAGGCCAGCGGCTACTACATCAACTCGATCCTCGCCAACCAGGAAGCGACCGGCCTGGGCTACGACGAAGCGCTGCTGCTCGACACCGACGGCTACGTCAGCGAAGGCTCGGGCGAGAACGTCTTCATCGTGCGCAACGGCGTGATCTACACCCCGGACCTGGCCTCGTGCCTGGACGGCATCACGCGCGACGCCACGCTGACCATCGCCCGCGACCTCGGCATCGAGGTGCGGGAGAAGCGCATCACCCGCGACGAGATGTACTGCGCCGACGAAGCTTTCTTCACCGGCACCGCCGCCGAAGTCACGCCGATCCGCGAGCTGGATGACCGCATCATCGGCGAAGGCCGCCGCGGTCCGGTGACCAAGCAGATCCAGGACGCATTCTTTGCCGCCGTGGGCGGCACCAATGAAAAGTACAAGAAGTGGCTGACGCTGGTCTGAGCACCAGCCACCAGCCCCCGTGCCCCGCATCCGCCGCCGTGCGCGCGGGGCATGCCTTGATTTGACGAACAACAAGCCTCAATCCCCGCAACACCATGACGCAAACCGCCACCATCATCGAAATCGGCGCCGAAGATATTCCGCTGCACTGCCCCACCGCCAACACCCCGGCCTGGAACTACCACCCGCGCGTGTTCCTGGACGTGGCGGACACCGGCGAAGCCAAGTGCCCGTACTGCGGAACCGTCTACAAGCTCAAGCCGGGCACCGTGCTGAAGGGCCACCACTGATCCGAGCCGCCGGTTTTCGCACAACCTTGACGCTCCGGGCCGCCCGCAGGCGGCCCGGAGCGTTGCTGTTCCCGGCGATCTTGTCTGCGCCCGGGTCTGCGCTCGTCACTGCGACTGTGCCGACGATTGCGCCGGCGAACCGGCTCCCCGTGCCCCGCCCATGAAGAAAGCCCTCGTCATCGCCCCCAACTGGATCGGCGACGCCCTGATGGCGCAGCCGCTGTTCGCGCTGCTCAAGGCGCGCCATCCGCGCCTGGTCATCGATGCCCTCGCGCCCAAGTGGGTGGCGCCGGTGCTCGCGCGCATGCCCGAGATCGGCCGCGTGTTCCCGTCCGACC
Organism: Cupriavidus oxalaticus; assembly: GCF_038900635.1. Taxonomy (GTDB): domain Bacteria; phylum Pseudomonadota; class Gammaproteobacteria; order Burkholderiales; family Burkholderiaceae; genus Cupriavidus; species Cupriavidus oxalaticus_B. Next base: position 112,619 of record NZ_JAYMRX010000009.1, read on the forward strand.
TGGCGCACGGCAAGCTGCAGCTGTCGGCGCGGCTGATGTTCGCGCAGCAGCTCAAGAACGAAGGCTACGACCTCGCCTACGTGCTGCCGAATTCGCTCAAGTCGGCACTGATCCCGTGGCTGGCCGGCATTCCGCTGCGCATCGGCTACCGTGGCGAAGCGCGCTTCGGCATGCTCAACGTGCGCCATGCCAACCCGCCGCGCGACCACCGTCCGCCGATGGTCGAGCACTATGCCCGCCTCGCGCTCAAGCCCGGCGCGCGCTTGCCGGAGCACATCCCGGATCCGCGCCTGCGCGTCGACCCGGCGCGCATGGCGGCGACCGCGGAGCGCTTCGGCATTGCCCCGCACACGCGCGTGATCGCGTTCTGCCCGGGTGCCGAGTACGGTCCCGCCAAGCGCTGGCCCGCCGGCCACTTCGCCAGGCTGGCGCAGATGCTGCGGCGCTCCTACCCCTACGCGCAGATGATCACGCTGGGCTCGGCCAAGGACACCGAGATCGCCGCCGAGATCGTCAAGGACGCACCGTTCGTGCGCAACCTGTGCGGCCAGACCTCGCTGGATGACGCCGTCGACCTGCTGGCGCTGTCCGAGGCCGCGGTCTGCAACGATTCCGGCCTGATGCACGTGACCGCGGCGCTGAACCGGCCGCAGGTCGCGGTCTATGGCTCGAGCGATCCGCGCCACACGCCGCCGCTGTCACAGGCTGCGAGTATCATGTGGCTGCAGCTGGAGTGCAGCCCGTGCTTCAAGCGCGAGTGCCCGCTTGGCCACCTGCGCTGCCTGAAAGAGATCGAACCCGAAATGGTCTTCGTTGAGCTGCGCAAGCTGCTGCACCGGCCCTGATACCCTGACACTGCCACCATGCCTCGTTTTGCCCGCCTGTTCGATTCTGCCGAAGACATCGTCGAAGCCTTCCGCGAGGCGCTCAAGCTGCGCGATGCCGAGGGCGCGCTGCGCCTGTGGCTGGACGAGGATTCGATCACCTGCGTGCTGCCCGACGGCCAGCGCATGATCGGCCATGAACAGCTGCGCCACGCGTTCTCGCAGCTGCTGGAAGAGCAGCCGGTGCTGGTCGACGCGATCGAGACCAGCAGCCACGCATCGATGGCCGTGTCGATCTTCGACGTGACCGAGGCGCTGCGCTTTGGCAGCGACCGGGTCGAGGCCGACCTGTACGTGCACACCACCTATGTGCTGATGCAGAACCACGAAGGCTGGCGCCTGGCGCATATCCACTGCAGCCCGGCCAACGCCGTGCAGGTGGCCGGGGTGGCTGCGGCGCCCGGCCAGGCACTGCACTGAGCCTTTTGCCCGCCGGGCCGCAGCCCGGCTGCAACCGAGCAGGACTGCGACACTGCAATACTGCAACACTGCAATACCGAGCTGGCATGACGCAGCGCCCCGATCTCCTGACGCACCGTTTGCCTGTCGCCGCCGCGCCGCATGAGCGTGGCCACGGCTACGGCGACGGCATCGCCATGCCCTGGTGGCTGCGCGGCGGCCATGCCCAGACCATCATCCCCGCCCGCTTCACGCGCCGCCCGCCGCGCGTGACGTTCCGGCGCGAACGCTGGGACACGCCTGACGGCGACTTCATCGACCTGGACTGGACCACCCACCCGGTGCAGCCGGACACGCCGCTGGTGGTGATGTTCCACGGCCTGGAGGGCGATTCCGGCAGCCACTACGCGCAGGCACTGATGCACGCGCTGGGCACGCGCGGCTGGCAGGGCGTGGTCCCGCATTTCCGCGGCTGCTCGGGCGAGCTCAACCTGGCGCCGCGTTTTTACCACTCGGGCGATTCGGCCGAGCTGCGCTGGGTGCTGGAACGCGTGCACCGCCAGTATTGCGCCCAGGGCCGCAAGCTGCTGGTGGTCGGCATCTCGCTGGGCGGCAATGCGCTGCTGCGCCTGCTGGGCGAGGACGGCAACGGTGCCAGCCATGTGCACGCCGCGGCCGCGATCTCGGCGCCGCTGGACCTGGCCGCGGGCGGCGCGGCGCTGTCGGCCGGCTTCAACATGCTCTATACGCGCATGTTCCTGCAGACGCTCAAGCGCAAGTCGCTGGCCAAGCTCGGGCAGTTCCCCGGCCTGTTCGACCGCGAGGCGATGCTGGCCAGCCGCGACCTGTATGGCTTCGACAACGTGGTCACGGCGCCGCTGCACGGCTATGCCGATACCGACGACTACTGGCGCCGCGCCGCCAGCAAGCCGGTGCTCGGCGCGATCGCCGTGCCCACGCTGGTCCTCAATGCGCGCAACGATCCATTCCTGCCCGGGCGGCACCTGCCCGGACCGGCCGACGTCAGCCCGCAGGTCTGGCTGGAACAGCCGGAGCACGGCGGCCATGTCGGCTTCATGACCCCGCATGAAGGCTGGCGGCGCCATCTGTGGTTGCCCGACAGCCAGTCAGGGGTAGCGTTCGGCGGCCATATCGAATGGCTGCCGGCCCGGATCCTGCGTTTTTTCGACATATGATGTAGCGCCGGCGGCGGCGTGCGTGGCGCCTTGCCGGCAGAGGAGACGGAGATGGACGACATCGTCAGGCAAGCCATGGCGCGCTGGCCCAACGTGCCCAACGCCTACGGCTGGCTCGCGCTGGACCGGCGCGGGCAGTGGCGCCTGCGCAATGAATACGCCCAGCAGCACGGCCTGTCCGGCGAGCCGGTGCGCAATGAAGCGCTGGTCGCCTTCATCGAACGCAACTACCTGTGCGACGAGCGCGGCGCATGGTATTTCCAGAACGGGCCGCAGAAGGTGTTCGTGGCGCTGGCATACGCGCCGTGGATCGTGCGGCTGCACCAGGGCGCGCTGGGCACGACCTCGCGCCAGCCCTTCGCGCTGCAGGCCTGCTACGCGGACGAGCATGGCAACGTGGTGCTGTCGGGGATGATCGACGGCGTGGACGGCACGCAGGCCGCCCTGCTGCACGACCATGACCTGGAGACCTTCAGCGGCAGCAGCACCTGGCATGGCGAGGCCTGCGGCGCCGAACTCGGCCTGTTCCACTACGACGGCCGCGACCTGCCGATCGAGCCCATCGCGGAGAGCGAGGTGCCGAAGCGCTTTGGCTTCGTGCGCCAGCCGGCGGCCTGACGCCGTCCGGCCCTGCGCGGGCTTGCCTCAGTTCGGAATGCCCTTGCTGTCCTGCTTGTCCTCGCGATACTGGCGTTCCAGCTGGTGCAGGCGGGCGTCGACCTCGGACAGCGTATAGAAATCGCCGTCGCCGGCCTTGCGCGCGATCTGCAACTGTTCGATCGCGGCCTGGTAGGCGCCATCCATCGCGTACTTCTCGGCCAGCGCCTGGTGCTGCTGCACCCGCTTGCCCTGGCCGGCGTATGCGCGCGCCAGCATCTCCCACCAATCGCTGCGGCTGGTTTCCTGGCGCGTGCGCTCACGCAGGAAGCGCACCGCCTCGTCGAAACGGCCCGAGCCAATCAGGGTCTCGGCATAGGAGACCGATACCGCATGGGAAAGCGGGAAGGCCTTCATCGACGCGGTGGCCTGTGCCAGCGCCTCGGGCACGCGGCCCTGCGTGCGCGCCAGCTGGATCGCCATCACGTCAAGCATGGGGCTGCCCGAGCTGGCACCGGGGATGGTGCCGTACAGCCGCCGCGCCTCGGCCAGTTCCTGCTCGGCCGCGGCGGGACGGCCGAGCCGCTGCTCGGTGAAGGCAAGGCCGTAGTGCAGCGCCGGCGCGCGCAGCGTCGAGGCGCCCGGCAGCTGCGCGCGCAGCGCGTTGCGCAAGGCCTGCAGGTCGCTCGGCGACGATTCCTGGATCACGCGCGCGCGCATCCGGGCGAACTCGTACTCGGGCGTATTGGGCACCTTGCGCGTGTTGACATGGCTCACGCGGTCCTGCATGTCGGCCAGCCGCTCGGAAGTCAGCGGGTGAGTGCGCACATAGGACGGCACCGAGCTTTCCGAGATGCCGGACACGCGCTGCAGCCGTGCGAAGAAATCGGGCATGCCCTGCGGGTCGAAGCCCGCCGCGGTCATGATCTGGAAGCCGACGCGGTCGGCCTCGCGCTCCGCGCCGCGCGAGAAGGACAGCTGGTTGGCAACGGCGGCGCCCTGCCCGCCCATCGCCAGCGCCGCCGCGGCATCCGGGCTGCGCGTGGCGGCGAGGCCGGCCAGCACCATCGACGCCAGCGCGATCCACATCGACTGATCTTGCGACGTGATGCCGCGCGCGATATGGCGCTGCATCACGTGGCCGATTTCATGGCCCAGCACCGAGGCCAGTTCCGACTCGGTATCGGACTGCACCAGCAGCCCGGTATGCACGCCGATATAGCCGCCCGGCAGCGCGAAGGCGTTGATGCTGCGGTCGCGCACCGCGAACAGGTCGAAGCCGGTGGCAAAGGTGCCGGCACCGGTCGAGCCCGAAATGTTCTGCCGCCGCGCCGCCTGCACCAGCCGGTAGCCCAGCGCGTTCAGGTAATCCAACAGCAGCTGATCCGGCACGTACAGCGGATCGCGGCGGATATCGCGCATGATGCGGTCGCCCAGGCGCTTTTCCATGTCGGGCGACAGCGATGCCGTGGACGGGTCGCCCAGGTCAGGCAGCTGCACCCCGCCACTCTCGACCACGGCATTGTTGGTGCGCAGGCCGAACTCGGACTTCTGGCCCGCCTTGATGCTGCGGTTCAGGTTGTCGTAGACCTGGTCGCTCGCCTCGCCGGCCAATGATGGCACCGGCTCCGGCGCCCGCATGGAGGCGACCGGCCTGGCCGGCACTGCCGCGGCCGAGGCCGGGGCTACGGCCGGTGTTCGCGTTGTCGCCTGCGGCCACGCCGGCGACGCGATGCTCAACGCAAGCAGCGCCGCCAGCGACCGCCGCCATGGCGACCCGCGGCGACCACGATGTGACGCCGAACCGGCAGGCGCGGCACCGGCAGCGGCACAATGGCCGGGCGCGGCAGGCCTGCGAAGCGATGGTTGTTTTGGCATGTTGCTATGATAGCGGCCTCCGGTGGCCGTTCCCATCTGACGGTTCTTCCCCCCGCCAAAGGCCACCTGCACAAGGCCCAGCCATGACCCAGCTCACCCATTTCGATACCGCCGGCCAGGCCCACATGGTCGACGTCGGCGACAAGGCCAGCACGCACCGCGTGGCCGTGGCCACCGGCACCATCACCATGCTGCCCGACACCTTCGCGCTGGTGCGCGACGGCAATGCCAAGAAGGGCGACGTGCTCGGCATCGCGCGCGTGGCCGCGATCATGGCCACCAAGCGCACCGCCGACCTGATCCCGCTGTGCCATCCGATCGGGCTGACCAAGGTCGCGGTCGACTTTGCGCTCGACGAGGCCAACGCCACCGTCGCCTGCACCGTCCGCACCGAGACCCGCGGCCAGACCGGTGTCGAGATGGAGGCGCTGACCGGCGTGCAGGTGGCACTGCTGACGATCTACGACATGTGCAAGGCAGTGGACCGCGGCATGGTGATCGGCAACGTGAAGCTGCTGGAAAAGCATGGCGGCAAGTCGGGCGACTGGGTCGCGGCAGCAGCACAGTGATCGGCCTGGCTGCACCGTCCTTGGGCCGGCACGCGCCAAACGGCAATCACGGCACCTAGACTAGACATTGCTCAGGGCAGCCGGGAAACGCGCATCGCGCCCGCGTGGGCACAGCGTCTTCGCCCGGCTCCCATCACCTTGCCAAAGGAGATAGGCAATGCTGACCCAGAAGACGAAGGACATTGTGAAAGCCACCGCGCCGGTATTGGCGCAACACGGCTACGACATTATCAAGTGCTTCTACAAGCGCATGTTCGAGGCGCATCCCGAACTGAAGAATGTGTTCAACATGGCGCATCAGGAACGGGGCGAGCAGCAGCAGGCATTGGCGCGGGCGGTCTACGCGTATGCGGAGAACATCGAAGACCCAAGCAGCCTGATGGCCGTGCTGAACAACATTGCCAACAAGCATGCGAGCCTGGGCGTCAAACCGGAGCAGTATCCGATCGTCGGCGAGCACCTGCTGGCGGCCATCAAGGAAATCCTGGGCAGCGCGGCGACCGAGGAAATCATCTCCGCGTGGGCGCAAGCCTATGGCAACCTCGCCGATGTCCTGATGGGCATGGAGAGCGCGCTATATGAAAGCTCGGCTGGGCAGGCCGGCGGCTGGACCGGGTGGCGCTCCTTTGTCGTCCGCGAAAAGCGCCCTGAGAGCGGCGTGATCACGTCTTTCATTCTCGAGCCGGTCGACGGCAAGCCGGTGGCGAACTTCAAACCCGGTCAATACACCAGCATTGCCGTCAATGTGCCCGCGCTGGGCCTGCAGCAAATCCGTCAATACAGCTTGTCCGATATGCCGAACGGGCGCACCTATCGCATTTCGGTCAAACGGGAAGGCGGCGGCACCCAGCCTCCTGGCCATGTTTCAAACTTGCTGCACGATCACGTCAATGTCGGCGACGAGGTCAAGCTGGCGACGCCGTATGGGAGTTTCCACATCGACGTCAACGCGACGTCGCCCATTGTGCTGATCAGCGGCGGCGTGGGGCTGACCCCCATGATCAGCATGCTCAAGACCGCGCTGCAGGCGCCGCCGCGGAAAGTCGTCTTCGCGCATGGCGCCCGCAATAGTGCGGTGCATGCCATGCGAGACAAGCTGCGCGAGGCGGCAAAGACCTATGAGAATTTCGAACTCATCGTGTTCTATGACCAGCCCCTGCCTGAGGACGTGCAAGGGCGCGACTACGATCACGCGGGACTGGTCGACGCCAGGCTGATCGAAAAGTCGATCCTGATACCTGACGCCGATTACTACATCTGCGGCCCGATCCCCTTCATGCGAATGCAGCATGATGCACTGAAGGATCTTGGCGTCCATGAATCGCGCATTCACTACGAGGTGTTTGGTCCTGACCTGTTTGCCGAATAGGCCGGCAGGCATGGGCGGATGCAGGGACGACGGACCCGTCGTGGCGTGCCAGGCCACGGCGTTTTACCGCTCCGTCGTTCCTCGGTAATAAAAGTAACGCCGCATTTCCAATTGCGCCGCCACGGAGCCTGCGCACGACAATTTGGTATTCAATACGATTGCGGGCCGGCGCATTTCGCGGCCGGCTGCCACTGCCCGCGGCCAGCCTTCCGGCCACGCGGGGAAAAGGTGAATACCATGAACGGGCGCAAGCTCTGCCAGCTGGTACTGGCACTGGCGGCCACGGCCGCGAGCGGCGCCGCCCTTGCCGGGCGGGCCGATATCCACAATGCCGGCTGGCATGACGCGGACACACGCGGCGGCATGATCAAGACGCGTGTCGGCGTGGGCTTCTATTTCGGCCCCAGCGTCGTGTTCGGCGGCTACCCGTATTACTACCCTGCCTACCCAGCGCCCTATTACTACCCGGCCCCGGTCGTCACCGTGCCGGCCGAGCCACCTCAATACATCGAGCAGGGGCCAAACGGGCCGGTGCCCGCCCCGGGACCGGAGCGGTCGGTGCCGCAGGACCAGGGCTGGTGGTATTACTGTAACCAGCCGGATGGCTACTACCCCTACGTGCAATCGTGCCCGGGAGGCTGGCAACGCGTGCCGGCCCAGCCGCCGGCCAATTCCTGACAGCGTGGAGCACAGCATGCGAGTCCTGACCCGCGCCACGCTCGCCGTGGCCACCCTGGCCCTCGGCGCCTGCGTCGTGATGCCTTCGGGCCCGAGCGTGATGGCGTTGCCGGGCACCGGCAAGAGCTTCAACCAGTTCCAGGCTGACGACTACAACTGCCGCCAGTTCGCCTTGGGGCAGGTCGGCGGCGTGAGTTCCTCGCAGGCCGCCAACAACGCGGCAGTCGGCAGTGCGGTCGTAGGCACCGCGCTGGGCGCAGCGGCCGGTGCGGCGTTCGATGGCGGATCGGGCGCGGCGGTCGGCGCGGGCATTGGCCTGCTGACAGGCGCCGCGGTAGGCGCGGGCAACGCGCAGTACGCGGGTTATGGCACGCAACGGCAATATGACGCCGCTTACGTGCAGTGCATGTACGCCAGCGGCAACCGCGTGCCAGTACCGGGACGGGTCGCCGCGGCACCGGCGCCGGCACCGCGGTACTACTATGCGCCGCCCCCGCCGGCCTACTACGTGCCCTACTACTAAGTCAGTTGCGTCCCCACGCGGAGAACCGGCGCGAGCGATCGGTCACCCAGGCGCAAAACGCCTGCGGGCGTTCGCCCTCCGACAACTCGCGGCATGCCTTGGCAATCTCGGCGTATTGCGTCGCTTCATCACCCAGGTAGTACCAGCGCAGCCGTTCCATCCACTGGCGGCCCTGCGCGGCATCGCCGGTCAGCGCGAGCAGCCACGCCGTGCGCGCGATCATCATCGGAGTCGGCAGCAGGTGCACCGCGGCGATATGCGCGGGCAGCAGTTGCGCAGCGTTCTTCGGCGTGATGACGGCCAGTCCTGCGGCATCGGCCTGTGCATGCTGGCGGAACCAGAAGCGCGGCATCGGCAGGGTGTTGCGGGTTTCGCTGGTGGCGTATTCGCGTGCTTCGGCGCGGCGGTAGTCTTGCCACATCGTTGCCAGGATGGCGACGGCAAGCGCGATGAATGCCACGCTGAGACCCTTCACCACGCTGGCCCGGACGCGCCATGGGCCGACGCTGGCGGGCTCCAGCCAGCCCAGCAGGAAACAGAACGGCAGAAAGAAGTACAGGTAGTGCAGTGGGTATTCGAGCATCGAATGCGCGCACAGCATCGCCAGCCACGTCAGCATCAGCACCGCTTCACGGCGGTCTCCGTTTTCTGCCTGCCAGAGCCGCGCCCGCACCACGCGCCACAGCCATGCCGCGAGAATCAGCGCGGCGCCGAGCGTGCCGGCGATGCCGGTTTTGGCCAGCAGATCGAGCACTGCGTTATGGGCGTGCAGGGACATCTCTACCTTCACGCCAACCTGCGGCAATTGGATAAATTGCGACCAGCCGAACTCGCCCCAGCCGACGCCGAGCCAGGGATGCGCGCGGAACATCGCCAATGCATGCGACCATAGCGCGCCCCGTGCGGACATCTGGTCTTCGGCTTCCAGTTGCGCGATGGTGTCGAACAGGCGCCAGTCGAGCAACTGGCCGGCGGCGCGGATTGCTGGCTGCAGCACCAGCAGCATCACGACCATGGCGACCGCGGCGACCAGCAGTCCGGTCGTGCGCCGCATCGGATCCGCTTCGTGCGGCGTGCCTCGCGCCAACCAAGCGGCGACCAGCGCGTAGCCCGCGGCCAGCCCGACATGCAGCACGCCAGTGCGCGATCCGGATAGCACGATGCCGCTCTCCAGCAGGCCTACGGCGGCTAGCCACATCGGGAAGCGCAGCCTGCTGCGCGATGCCAGCCAGACTGACGCGACTAGTGCGAGGCCGTGAACGGTGGCCTGGTGGTTGGGCTGGTTCAGGTTGCCCCACAGGCGGCGGTTGTCGTCGTAGAAATAGGTGGAAACGAGACCGAAGGCGCTGCGCTCGAGATGGAAGAGCTGCACCCACTGCGTGACGGTGCCAAGCAGGCCGGCGATCAGGAAGGCGATGGCCAGGGTATCGCCGGCGTTGAGCGATTCGGATGCTCGATTGCGGCGGTACAACCATGCGGCGCATGTCACCGCTGCGCCGAGTAACAGGGTCAGGAAAGTGAGGGTCGCGCTGCCGGTGATATCAACGTGGCCGAGGGCGGTGCGTGTCAGGCCGACGGCGGCGAGCCAGCAGAACAGCAAGGCTACCCACGGCAGCGAAATCGTGGCGTATGCCGCTGGTGTGGCGGACTTGCGAAGCGCCAGGAACGCGAACAAAGCGAGCACACAGCATGCGGCGGTCCATTCGCCGTAGAACGTCGCGAGTGGGAGCGTATGCCGGGAGACTAGCAGCGGGAAGACGATTGCTGCGATGAGCGCAGCCGACGGGAGAGTTGTCCGGAACGGCGGCATTGAGGCGCCTGGTTTGGGGAAAGGCGCATGATAGCTTGGGCGCTGGGCAAAGAAAAAGCGCCCGGAGGCGCTTTCCCACCAACTTGATACGGCTGGCTATTACACGCCCGTTTCCGCCTGCGTGCAAGCCGGTGCGGCGGCGCGAGCAAGGGTCCAGGTAATGGTGGCCGAACCTGCCGCAATGGTAGGCGTCATCGTAACCACACAGAGGCGCGCAGCTGCGTTTCCTGTGATCGTCAAAACGGGCACGCCACCAACGGCTGCCAGGGCGGCCGTACCATTCGTCAGAATCATATCTCCGGCACCGTTCAGGCCAGCAGTAACGCCAACTTCTGCATACGTGTCGCAGGAGGCCGTTGCCGCTGCATTTTCCTGCAGACATTGGGCAATTGCTTGCTTGACGGACGCGGTCGCCGCAATATTACCGGACCACCGGCTACGCGTCACATAGTCCTGATACTGCGGAATGGCGATCGCTGCCAAGATACCAATGATCGCCACCACGATCATCAGTTCGATCAGCGTAAAGCCCTTCTGGATACGACGGCCCAGCTTCTTCAGTTTTTGTACCCGTTGCATGATTTGACCCCTCGAAGAGATTTTGGTTAAGCGTTGCACGTCTTCGGTTTCGTGACGCGGGGCCTAACCAGCAGTAAGCGTGCCAGCCATATCCCCCGTCCGCAGGGGGCAAAAAGCGACAAATTTCGTCACCTGACAACGGAAAGCCCGCTGATTGCGCCAAATTTTGTCATCTGGGCGCACTACCACCCGCCGGAGCGACAAAAAGTGCGATCACTCACATGAGTTAGTTGGAATTCCCACTGACAAAGGGACTTCCGCCGAGGAGCAACAAAAAAGGGCGGCCAACCGGCCGCCCTTCCATGCGAAGCAGGACCCCGTCAGGCCGTCTGCGCCGACCGCCGGCTCAGCAGCTTGCCCATGAGCACCACCAGGATCGCGCCGGCGGCGCCGAATACCAGGTGGGCGTGCGGCACGTGGATTTCGAACCAGGCGGCATCGACCGGGTCGCTGACCAGCATTTCGCCAGCCAGGTAGCCGAGCAGCGCGGCGCCCAGCACGATGATGACCGGGAAGCGCTCCATTACCTTGAGCAGCAGCGTGCTGCCGAACACGATCAGTGGGATCGACAGGCCCAGGCCGATGATCAGCAGCATCAGCTGGCTGCCCTCGGGGCCCTTCTGCGCGGCGGCGGCCACGGCGACCACGTTGTCCAGCGACATCACCAGGTCGGCGATCAGGATGGTGCGGATGGCGGCCCAGATATTGTCCTTGCCGTCGTGGCCTTCGTCGTCGTCATCGCCGGTCAGCAGCTGCACGCCGATATAGACCAGCAGCACGGCGCCGACGATCTTCAGGTACGGCAGGCTCAGCAGCTTGACCGCGGCCACGGTCAGCACCACGCGCATGATGATGGCGGCGGCGCTGCCCCAGAAGATGGCCTTCTTCTGCTGGGCGGGCGGCAGGTTGCGCGAGGCGAGCGCGATCACCACCGCGTTGTCGCCGGACAGGACGATGTTGGTCAGGATGATCGATCCCAACGCAATCCAGAAAGTGGTGGAAGACAGCAGTTCCACGGGGAGGCTCCTCGAGTTCTATGTAGTGGCGGTTCTATGTAATGGCGCGCCCCGTCATCTGACGGGTGTTCGGATGTCTGAAAGCGCAGACATGACTGTTTAACCGACGAACCTTTCGATTACATTTCAATCCTGTAATCTTCCGGGGCTTTCGTGGCGCCGAAATCATTCGCGGCAAAAAACAATGCCCCCGCCGAAGGGCGGGGGCATCACAAGTCTGTCATTCCCGCGACAGCGGGAACGGCGAGCGGACCTTACAGCATCGCCTTCAGCAGGCGGCCCATCTCCGACGGGTTCTTGGTCACCTTGATACCGCAGGCTTCCATGATTTCCAGCTTGGCCTGGGCGGTGTCGGCACCACCCGAGATCAGCGCGCCGGCGTGGCCCATGCGCTTGCCCGGAGGCGCGGTCACGCCAGCGATGAAGCCGACCACCGGCTTCTTCATGTTGTCCTTGATCCAGTTGGCCGCGTTGGCTTCGTCCGGACCGCCGATCTCACCGATCATGACCACGGCGTCCGTTTCCGGATCGTCGTTGAACATCTTCATCACGTCGATGTGCTTCAGGCCGTTGATGGGGTCGCCACCGATGCCGACAGCCGACGACTGGCCCAGGCCCAGCGCGGTCAGCTGGCCCACGGCTTCGTACGTCAGGGTGCCCGAGCGCGACACCACGCCGATGCGGCCCTTCTTGTGGATGTGGCCCGGCATGATGCCGATCTTGATTTCGTCCGGCGTGATCAGGCCCGGGCAGTTCGGCCCCAGCAGCAGGGTCTTCTTGTTCTCGCGGCGCATGCGGTCCTTGACTTCCATCATGTCGCGCACGGGGATGCCTTCGGTGATGCAGACCACCAGGTCGAGGTCGGCGTCAACGGCTTCCCAGATCGCGGCAGCGGCGCCCACGGGCGGCACGTAGATGACCGACACGGTGGCGCCGGTCTGGGCCTTGGCGTCCTTGACGCTGGCGTAGATGGGAATGCCTTCGAAGTCTTCGCCGGCCTTCTTCGGGTTCACGCCTGCGACGAAGGCGTTCTTGCCATTGGCGTAGTCGCGGCAGCCACGGGTGTGGAACTGGCCGGTCTTGCCGGTGATGCCCTGGGTGATGACCTTGGTGTCTTTGTTGATCAGAATCGACATGCTGTAATCCTTTGCTTGGCTACGAGCCGCGCGCACAGGGCTCAAGGGAGCGCCTGCGCACGGCTCGCGTTCGCGTGTGGTTGCGTTCGTGCGACGGCTTACTTGCCAGCGGCAGCGGCCACCACCTTCTGGGCGGCTTCTTCCATCGTGTCGGCGGCGATGATGGGCAGGCCCGATTCGGCCAGCATCTTCTTGCCGAGATCTTCGTTGGTGCCCTTCATGCGCACGACCAGCGGCACGTTCAGCGACACGGCCTTCGAGGCCGAGATCACGCCTTCGGCGATCACGTCGCAACGCATGATGCCGCCGAAGATGTTGACCAGGATGGCCTGCACGTTCTTGTTGCTCAGCATCAGCTTGAAGGCTTCGGTCACCTTCTCGGTGGTGGCGCCGCCGCCCACGTCGAGGAAGTTGGCCGGCTCGCCGCCGAACAGCTTGATGGTGTCCATGGTGGCCATGGCCAGGCCGGCGCCGTTCACCAGGCAGCCGATGTTGCCGTCCAGCGAGATGTAGGCCAGGTCGAACTTCGAGGCTTCGATTTCGTTGGCGTCTTCTTCATCCAGGTCGCGGTAGGCGACGATTTCCGGGTGACGGAACAGCGCGTTCGAGTCGAAGTTGAACTTGGCGTCCAGCGCGATGACCTTGCCTTCGCCGGTCAGGATCAGCGGGTTGATTTCGGCCAGCGAAGCGTCGGTGTCGTAGAACGCCTTGTACAGGCCTTGCAGGGCCTGGCGGGCTTGGGCCACGCTCGCGTCGGGCACGCCGATCTTGCGGGCGATGTCGTCGGCGTCAGCGTCGGTCAGGCCGGTCGACGGCTCGATGATCAGGGTGTGGATCTTTTCCGGGGTGTGGGCAGCGACTTCCTCGATGTCCATGCCGCCTTCGCTCGACGCCATCAGCGCGATCTTCTGCGAAACGCGGTCCACCACCAGCGAAACGTACAGTTCCTTCTTGATGTCGGCGCCTTCTTCGATCAGCAGGCGGTTGACCTTCTTGCCTTCCGGGCCGGTCTGGTGCGTGACCAGCTGCATGCCCAGGATGTTCGAGGCATAGGTCTTGACGTCTTCGATGCTCTTGGCAACCTTGACGCCGCCGCCCTTGCCGCGGCCGCCCGCATGAATCTGCGCCTTGACAACCCACACCGGGCCGCCGAGCTCTTCTGCGGCCTTCAGGGCCTCGTCAACCGAGAACGCGGGGATGCCGCGCGGAACCGGCACATTGTATTTGCGCAGGATTTCCTTGCCTTGATACTCATGGATATTCATGCGTGTTTCCTTTCGGGTAGGCGTAAAAGGTAGGAGGGAAGAATCTGAAAAAGGGGACGAACTCTCTCGTCTGGCTGGCTGATCCTGAGAATCAGCCGGAAGTACCGGTTGGCCTGTCGGCCGGGACAGCGTCGTTGCCGTCGTCGTTGGCTTGACCACCGCGGTCGCCATTGGCCACGGCGGGCGCCCGAGGCGCGGTTGCGACGGCAGGCGCGGCCTCGGCCCTTGCCTTGGGCGTCGGCTGGTGACCATACCAGCGCGGGTAAAACTCACGGACCACCTCGCCGTCGAAACGCAGCGCATGGCAGCCGTGCAACTGATAGGGCGGCTCCGGATTCGGATCGTCCTCGCCGTTGTCGCGGATACTGATGACTTCGCCGGCAAATGCCTGGATCGCGGTGCTGGGCAGCACGCCGGCGGCTTCGGTCAGGTGGGAGCAGCCGTTGATGCCGGCCAGGCGCTCGCGTACCGCCTTGCGGAAGCCCTTGCGCAGGTTCAGGCCGATCAGCTTGCGGTAGGCCGGGCCGATGGTGTCGCACTGCGACGGATACGGCACCCAGTCGGAGCACGCCTCGGCATCCAGCACCGTCATCTCCTCGTTGATCGTGACGCGCAGCCACAGGTCGTGCAGGGGCTGGCCCACCGGGCGGATACGGTCGCCGGCAAGTTCGATATCGCGGGGCTTGGTGTCGGTCAGGCGCACCTCGACATCCCACAGGCCGTCCTCTCTCTGGTACGCCTCGGCCGTGATGGCACGGCGGTGGCGCAAGGAGCGGTTGACGGGCTGGGACAGAGGCATGGCCAGGCTGGAATACTGGGGGCTTGGGAACGGCGGCGCCGGAGCACCGAATAACCCGGGGAGTTTAACATGCCGCGCTGGCTTGACCGGGAACATCCTTGTGCGGCGACTGTCGCGCCGCATTGTCGGGCGACCAGCGCGTCAATACACCTGATGCCGGTGCAGGTAATGCACGGCAAGCGGACGATACCGCACGCCTACGCATCGTCGTCGCCGTACGCTTCGTCGGCGCCCTGGATGATCTTGCTGACCACCGCGCGGGAGAATCCTCGCGCCACCATAAAGCGGATCTGCCTGGCCCGCGCCTCCGGCGTATCCGGCGGCACGCCGAAACGTTTGCGCCAGACCTCGCGGGCACGCTCGGTCTCGGTGGCGCGCAGCCTTTCCTGCAACTCGCCCAGCTGTTCGCTGTCCAGCTTGTGGGTCTTGGCTTCCTGCATCACCCTGGCCGCGCCGTAGCGGGCGCCGCGGCGATGGACCAGGCTGTCGGCAAAGCGCTGGTTGGACAGCCAGTTCTCGCGCTCGAGCGCATCGAGCAGCTGCTCGAGCTGCTCCGGCGATTCGGCATGGGGCGCCAGCTTGCGCGCCAGCTCGGCCCGGCTGTGCTCGCGGCGCGACAGGTAGCCGACGGCGCGGGCCTTCAGGGACAGGGGGGGACGGGTGGCCATTGAGGTCGTGAAGTTTCCACCGTGGGCCTAAACAAAAAGGCCGGCGCATCGGCGATGCCCCGGCCCTTCCGGTTGCTCCAGCGGCTGGCTGGCGCTCAGCCTTCCAGCACTTCGGCCGGTACGACGTTGGTCGGCGCCACGCCCAGCGCGGCACGTACCTTGTTCTCGATCTCTTCGGCGATGTCCGGGTTCTCGCGCAGGTATTCGCGCGCGTTGTCCTTGCCCTGGCCGATCTTGTCGCCGTTGTAGCTGTACCACGCGCCCGACTTCTCGACGATCTTGGCGTCCACGCCCAGGTCGATGATCTCGCCCTGGCGGGAGATGCCCTGGCCGTACAGGATGTCGAAAAAGGCTTCGCGGAACGGCGGCGAGACCTTGTTCTTGACCACCTTGACCTTGGTCTCGTTGCCGATGACGTCGTCGCCCTTCTTGATCGAGCCGATGCGGCGGATATCCAGGCGCACCGAGGCGTAGAACTTCAGCGCATTGCCGCCGGTGGTGGTTTCCGGCGAGCCGAACATCACGCCGATCTTCATGCGGATCTGGTTGATGAAGATCACCAGGCAGTTGGTGCGCTTGATGGTGCCGGTCAGCTTGCGCAGCGCCTGGCTCATCAGGCGGGCCTGCAGGCCGGGCAGCGAGTCGCCCATTTCGCCTTCGATTTCAGCCTTGGGCACCAGGGCGGCCACCGAGTCGATCACGATCAGGTCGATCGAGCCCGAGCGCACCAGCGCGTCGGTGATTTCCAGCGCCTGCTCGCCGGTGTCCGGCTGCGAGATCAGCAGGTCGCCGACGTTCACGCCCAGCTTGCCGGCGTAGCTGACATCCAGCGCGTGCTCGGCGTCGATAAAGGCGCAGGTGCCGCCCAGCTTCTGCATCTCGGCCACGACCTGCAGCGTCAGCGTGGTCTTGCCCGACGATTCCGGACCATAGATCTCGACCACGCGGCCGCGCGGCAGGCCGCCGACGCCAAGCGCGATGTCCAGGCCGAGCGAACCGGTGGACACCACCTGGATGTCCTTCTCGACCTCGCCGTCGCCCAGGCGCATGATCGAGCCCTTGCCGAACTGCTTCTCGATCTGGGAGAGCGCGGCGGCAAGCGCCTTCTGCTTCTCGGCGCTCACGCCGGCACCTGCCTTCTTGTCGTCCATGGTCGTCCTTGAATCAAATGGTGTATAAATAGGCCGCATGTGGCGCGGCACCGGCTTTTGCCGGCTCCAGCGCCGGCCCGGCTGTCTGCGCGGCCGCCATTCAGGAAGCATCACTCAGGAAGCATCCCCGGGCGGCCCCAGCGGAATGTGCGGGTACTGTATAAAAAAACAGTATGCTTGGCAAGCCCCATCGCGCCCATTCCGCGGGCGCCCGGCTATGCCGGCCTGGTGGAGACAACCATGCGTATTCTGATCGCCGAAGATGACGACACGCTGGCCGATGGCCTGACGCGCTCGTTACGCCACTCGGGCTATGCCGTCGACCACGTTGCCGACGGGCTCGGCGCCGACTCGGCCCTGTCGACCCAGACCTTCGACCTGCTGATTCTGGACCTGGGACTGCCGCGCATGTCCGGCCTGGAGGTGCTCAAGCGCCTGCGCGCCCGCGGCGCGATGCTGCCGGTGCTGATCCTGACCGCGGCCGACAGCGTCGACGAGCGCGTCAAGGGCCTGGACCTGGGCGCCGACGACTACATGGCCAAGCCTTTCGCGCTGTCCGAGCTGGAAGCGCGCGTGCGCGCGCTGGTGCGCCGCGGCGCCGGCGGCGGCGCCACGCTGATGCGGCACGGGCCGCTGGCCTTCGACCAGGTCGGCCGCATCGCCTACCTGAACGAACAGATGCTCGACCTGTCGGCACGCGAGATCGGCCTGCTGGAGATCCTGCTGACGCGCAGCGGCCGGCTGGTGTCCAAGGAACAGCTGGTCGACCACCTGTGCGAGTGGGGCGAGGAAGTCAGCAACAACGCCATCGAAGTCTACGTGCACCGCCTGCGCAAGAAGATCGAGGTGGGCGGCATCCGCATTGCCACGGTACGCGGCCTGGGTTATTGCCTGGAAAAATTCCAGCCGGCCGTGGCCGCGCAGCATTGACGCGAGCCCATTGACGCGGCCCATACCTTAGCCCCACCCTTGCAGGCGAGCACGACCGCACCCGAGCGACAAACGTCGACATGAGCCTGCTGCAATTGCCCTGGCGGCGCGCACACCGCGCCGTGCCGCCACCTTCCCCCGCCAAGCCCGGCACCGACCAGGAACTGGCCGACGCACTGCCGCACCTGGAGGAAAGCACCGCCACGCCCGCGCCGCGCTCGCTGTTCGGCGAGATCCTTGACTGGATGCTGGCGCCGCTGCTGCTGCTCTGGCCGATGAGCATCGCGGTGACTTACCTGGTGGCCAAGTCGATTGCCAACGGGCCGTTCGACCGGGCGCTGGAAGCCAGTGCCATCGTGCTGTCGCAGCAGTTGCGCGAGGTCAACGGCCGCGTCACGCTGCAGCTGCCCCTGTCGGCGCGCGAGATCCTGCGCGCGGACGAGACCGACAATATCTATTACCAGGTGGTCGGCAAGCGCGGCGAATACATCGCCGGCGACCACGACCTGCCGCTGCCGTCGGAAGAAGACCAGGGCCACGCCGGCCTGGTGTCGCTGCGCGACGACCGCGTCGCCGGCAACGACGTGCGGGTGGCCTATACCTACATCGACCTGCGCAACGTCAGCGGTAACCAGCCGGTACTGGTGCAGGTGGCCGAAACACTCGACAAGCGCGCGCGCCTGGCCAACGAGATCATCAAGGGCGTGATCCTGCCCCAGTTCGTGATCCTGCCGCTGGCGGTGGTGCTGGTGTGGTTCGGGCTCTCGCGCGGGCTGGCGCCGCTGACCGCGATCCAGCAGCGCATCCGCGCGCGCAACCCGGGCGACACCAGCCCCATCGACGAGCGCGCGGCACCGCAGGAGATCACGCCGCTGGTGGGCTCGTTCAACGACCTGCTGGCGCGGCTGGACCAGTCGGTGCAGACGCAGAAGCGCTTTATCGCCGATGCCGCGCACCAGATGAAGACACCGCTGGCGGGGCTGCGCATGCAGGCCGAACTGGCGCAGCGCGAACAGTCGCCGGAAGAGCTACGGCGCTCGCTGGCGCAGATCGCCGGCAGTTCCGAGCGCACCGCGCACCTGGTCACCCAGCTGCTGTCGCTGGCGCGCATGGAAAACCTGGCCGGCGCCGGCGGCATGGGCGAGCTCGACCTGGGCGCGCTGGCGCGCGAGGTGGTCAAGGACTGGCTGCCGCAAGCCTGGGCGCGCGACATCGACCTGGGGCTGGAAGCCGACGACCATCCGGTGACGGTGCTCGGCAACCGGCTGATGCTGACGGAGATGCTCAACAACCTGCTCGACAATGCCATCCGCTACACGCCGCGCGGCGGGCACGCGACGGTACGGGTCAGCGCCGATGCCTTCGAGCCCTTTGCCTACCTCGACGTGGAAGACACTGGCCCGGGCATTGCGCCGGCCGAGCGCGAACGCGTGATGGAGCGCTTCTACCGCGTGCTCGGCACCAATACCGAAGGCAGCGGGCTGGGCCTGGCCATCGTGCGCGAGATCGTGCAGCAGCACGGCGGCGACGTGCAGATTTCCGACCACGTCTACCAGCAATCGCCGCGCCTGGCCGGCGCGCATTTCCGCGTGACACTGCGCCGCCCCACCGAAACTCTGACCTTTTGAACGACGTGTCCGCTCCTGACCTCGCCGAAGCACGCCAGCGCCAGGCCTGGCACCTCAACCTGCGCTGGATCGCCGGGCTGCTGGCGGTCTGGTTCGCGGTTACTTTCGTGGTGGCGTGGTTTGCGCGCGAACTGCGCTTCGACTTCTTCGGCTGGCCATTCTCGTTCTGGGTGGGTGCTCAGGGGGCGCTGGTGGTCTACGTGCTGATGGCGGCCCTGTACGCCTGGCGCATGAACCGCGCCGACGAAGCCGCCGACGACGCTGCCGCACCCGCCCCCCTGCCTTCGCAGGGTGCCTTGCGCGGGCCGGGCTCCGATGCTGCATAGCGATATGCCGGCGGGCCCGCGCGGCAATGCCATGTGAAGCTAAGACTGGCTGCACTGCAGCATGCGTCGCCCTGAAATCGGCTAGCGTATACCCCGATAATTTTGGCACTTCAGCGCCGAAATCTGTCAGAACTCAGTAAGTTTCGCAAACCACAATCCTCTGCAACTCAGGCTCCCGGCCAGCGGCACGGGCCTTTTCCGCGATGTTGCCGCGCCTTGCCCGAGATCCATTCCAGACGGAGGAGACAAGATGGCAAACGTGCAAAACGTTGCGGTACCCGGAGGGGGTGCGCAAAACGCGCCGATGACACGCGAGGAGCGCAAGGTGATCCTTGCCTCGTCGCTGGGCACGGTGTTCGAGTGGTACGACTTTTATCTCTATGGCTCGCTGGCGGCGATCATCGCCAAGCAGTTCTTCGCCGGCCTGGATCCGACCTCTGCCTTCATCTTCGCGCTGCTCGCCTTCGCCGCCGGCTTTATCGTGCGACCGTTCGGCGCGCTGGTGTTCGGCCGCCTGGGCGACATGATCGGGCGCAAGTACACCTTCCTGGTGACCATCCTGATCATGGGCCTGTCGACCTTCATCGTCGGCCTGCTGCCTGGCTTTGCCACCATCGGCTGGGCTGCCCCGGTGATCCTGATCGCCTTGCGCATGCTGCAGGGCCTGGCGCTCGGCGGCGAGTACGGCGGTGCAGCCACCTACGTGGCCGAGCACGCGCCGCACGGCAAGCGCGGGGCGTACACCTCGTGGATCCAGACCACGGCCACGCTGGGCCTGTTCCTGTCGCTGATCGTGATCCTGCTGTGCCGCGAGATGACCGGCCCGAACTTTGAAGTCTGGGGCTGGCGCATCCCGTTCCTGCTGTCGATCCTGCTGCTGGGGATGTCGGTCTATATCCGGCTGTCGATGAATGAATCGCCGGCGTTCCAGCGCATGAAGGCGGAAGGCAAGACCTCCAAGGCTCCGCTGACCGAGTCGTTCGCGCAGTGGCGCAACCTGAAGATCGTGATCCTGGCCCTGCTCGGCCTGACCGCCGGCCAGGCCGTGGTCTGGTACACCGGCCAGTTCTACGCGCTGTTCTTCCTGACGCAGGTGCTCAAGGTCGATGCCAAGACGGCCAACCTGCTGATTGCCGGCGCACTGGTGATCGGCACGCCGTTCTTTATCTTCTTCGGCTCGCTGTCGGACAAGATCGGGCGCAAGTGGATCATCATGGCGGGCTGCGCGCTGGCCGTGCTGACCTACTTCCCGCTGTTCAAGGCGCTGACCCACTACGCCAACCCGGCGCTGGAGCGCGCCCAGCACACCGCGCAGATCGTGGTGACCGCGGATCCGAAGCAGTGCTCGTTCCAGGGCAGCCCGATCGCCCGCGAGATCGACTTCCGCAGTTCGTGCGATATCGCCAAGCGTACCCTGGCCCAGTCGTCGGCCAGCTATGAGGTGGTGGAAGCCCCGGCTGGGACCGTGGCAACAGTCAAGATCGGCGACAAGGAGATCAAGGCGTTCGACGCCAAGCTCGCCAACAGCCATGCCTTTGACGATGCCAGCAAGGCCCAGATCGCGGCGTTCAAGAAGGAGGTAAGCGGCGCCATGTCCTCGGCCGGCTACCCCGCCAAGGCCGACCCGGCGCAGATGAACACGATCATGGTGCTGGTGATCCTGGTCATCCTGGTGATCTACGTGACCATGGTGTACGGCCCGATCGCCGCCATGCTGGTGGAGCTGTTCCCGACCCGCATCCGCTATACCTCGATGTCGCTGCCCTACCATATCGGCAACGGCTGGTTCGGCGGCTTGCTGCCTACCATCTCGTTTGCGCTGGTGGCCCAGAACGGCAACATCTACTACGGCCTGTGGTACCCGATCATCATCGCGGCGTTCACCTTCGTGATCGGTGCGCTGTTCGTGCGGGAAACCAAGGACGTGGATATCTACGCCCACGACTGAACTGTCGGCGGGACGAAACCGTGATCGCAAGGCAGGCCGCCCGGCCTGCCGTTTTTTTTCATGACCGGCGGCGCCCCGTAAAAATCTTCGCGCGAGGGTGTTGACAGTACCGAAAGCCCCTGTATAATCTCAGTCTTCGTTGGCGAATTAGCTCAGTCGGTTAGAGCGACGGAATCATAATCCGCAGGTCCGGGGTTCGAGTCCCTGATTCGCCACCATCTATTTGAAAAGCCGCGTTCTCGCAAGGGAACGCGGCTTTTTGCTTTGGATCGCCAGGCAGTTGAACTACTGCCGGGAAAGCTCCGGCACCGCTCGATGCCGGAAGCGTCACGCCCTACGGCTGCGACAACAGAAATTCATGCCGGCTGGTATCGAGCCGTGACACTCGGTACTCGATCCGCTCGTCGTGGTAGGACGAGGCCACGCGCAGGATCTTCAGCAACGGGCTGCCCACGGCAACGCCCAGCAGCTCGTGGTCATCCTCGTCCGCCAGCGCCGAGCGCAGCCGCTCTTCGGTGCGGATGATATTGATGCCGAAGGTATCCTGGTAGAAGTTGTAGAGCGTATTGGGCCGCTCGCGCAGCTGCTTCTCCGTCAGGCCCTTGAAGCGCTCCTCCGGCACGGTGATGGCATCGATCATCATCGGCGTGCCTTCCAGCGACAGGACATTGGCGAAGCGAAACACGGGCTCGCCAACGGCCAGCCCCAGGGCGGCCGCCTCGTCCTTGTCGGCCTTCGCGCGCCGGAACCTGGCCAGGCGTACGGTCGGATATTCGCGATGGCCATCCTGGCGCACGATACGGAAGAAGCGGAAGAAGTGATCCTCCTGCCGGTGCGTGGCGACGAAGGTGCCGCGGCCCTGGTGCCGGATCATGATGCCTTCGGCGACCAGTTCATCGATCGCCTTGCGCAGCGTGCCGATCGACACGCCAAAGCGCTCGATCAGCTTGCGCTCGGACGGAATCGCTTCACCCGGCTTCCATTCGCCCTCCGCCAGTGCGGAGAGAATGGCCTGCTTGACGTCCTTGTACAGGACGCCGCCGATTGCGCTGGCGGCATCAAATCTGGCACCCACGTTGAATTCCCTGTTTGCTGGCCCACGCCGCCTTGCGGGAGTGCGCGGGCCGATCATCTATATAAGCCAGATCATACCGGAGACCTCGTCAAGCCCCGCCTGGCGCTATTCGGCGCGGATGTGCTTTTCTTCGATCAGCCGCGCCCACCGCGTCACCTCGCCGTTGAAGTATTCGGCGAAGGGGCCGCTGGTCTGCGGCGCCGGGCTGAATCCGGCGGCCACGATGCGCTCGCGCATCGCGTCGGACTGCAGCATGCGCGCCACGGAGGCTGCGACCTTGTCGACGATCGGCCTGGGCGTCCCCGCCGGCATCATCAGGCCGGTCCAGTTCTCGACGATCAGGTCGGGATAGCCCGCCTCGGCCACCGTCGGCACGTCGGGCAGCAGCGGATGCCGCTCACGCGTGGTCACCGCCAGCGCGCGCAGCTTGCCACCCTTCACATAGGCCAGCGACTCCGGGAAATTGGAGAACACCACATCGATCTGGCCGCCGATCAGGTCGGTCATCGACGGCGCCCCGCCCTTGTACGGCACATGGGTCAGGTTGGCGCCGGTCAGGCTTTCGAACAGCGCCAGCGTCAGGTGCGGCGGGGTACCGTTGCCGCTGGAGCCGGCATTGAGCTTGCCCTTCTGCGCCGCAGCAGCCAGGTCTTTCATCGACTTGACCGGCGAACTGGCCGGCACCACCACCAGCATCGGCGACGAGGCGATGCGCGCCACCGGCACCAGGTCCTTCTGCATGCTGAATGGCAGCTTGGGGAACAGCGTGACATTGGAAGCATGGGTCAGCGTGACCGCGAGCCAGGTATAGCCGTCGGCGGGTGCCTTGGCGACCTGGTCGGCGCCGATGTTCGCGTTGCCGCCGGGCTTGTTGTCGACCACCACGGGCCGCTTCCACTCTTCCGCGAGCTGGTGCCCGACCAGCCGCGCCATGATGTCGGTCAGGCCACCGGCCGCGAACGGCACGACGTAGCGGATTGGCTTGCCGGGATAGTCATGGGCGGGCACCGACGCCTGCGCCGAGCCCTGTGCGGCGGCCGGCGCCGAGGCCAGTCCGGTGAGCGTGGATACTGCGGACAACGCGACAAGCGCGCCGGCTCCGTACCTGAGCGCGGTGCGAATCAAACCTCGATACATGGTGTGTCTCCGTTTTGTGGTCGCTGGCCCGTTCTGTGTCGGGTCCGCTTTCGTGGTGGGAATCGAATCGAAAATCGCTAGGCCTTGCCCTCCTGCACCGCTTCGCCCGCCAGTTCGCGCAGTTCTTCGCGCAGGGCGTCGGGGATGTCTATGCCATGGGCCTGCGCGTTGGCCTGCGCGGCATCGCGCCGCGCGCCGGGCAGGCGCGTGCCCTCGTCGTCCAGCATCGCCTGCAACAGGGCTTCGACACGTCCGGCATAAGCGTCGGAGCCCGCGAACGCGCCCGGGTCCAGCACCATGAAGAGCTGGCCGATACGCGGCCGGTTGCCGGCGTCGGTGAAAAAGGAATCCGCTTCGGCACCGAAGCTGGCGCCGGCCAGCGAGGTCACCAGCAGCTCGACCATCAGCGCCAACATCGCGCCCTTGACACCGCCCGCCGGAAGCATCGAGCCGCGCAGCGCGGCCTGCGCATCGGTCGTCGGCTGGCCGGCTTCGTCCAGGGCCCAGCCCAGCGGGATCGGCTTGCCCTGCCTTGCAGCCACCATGATCTTGCCGCGTGCGACCTCGGACAACGACAGGTCGATCACGATGGGCGCGTGGCCACGGCGCGGAAACACCGCGGCAATCGGGTTGGTGCCGAACAGCGGGCGCCGTCCTCCCCAGGCAGGCATCGCTGCAGGCGAGTTGCCCATGGCAATGCCCACCATGCCCACGCGCGCCACCGCATCGAGCGGCAGCGCGGCAGCGCCGAAGTGGTGGCTGTTGGTGACCGCCGCGACACCGACACCGGTTTCATAGGCCCGGCCCATCGCCTCGGCGATTGCCAGGTCGCATGCCGGAAAGGCGAAGCCGCAGCCCGCATCGACCAGCGCGGCACTGGCGCGTGTGCGGCGCACCGCGGGCGTGGCGCGGCCGTCGACACGATCGGCGTGCAGGTGCGCCACATACATCGGTACGCGCGATACGCCATGCGACGCCAGCCCCGCCGCATCGGCACGCACCAGCGCCGCGGCCGTGGCATCGGCCTGCAGCTGGCTCGCGCCCGCACGCCGCAGCGCGGCGTTGGCGATCCGCTCCAGTTGCGTCATCGGCACCCGGCTCATGTCATGTCCTCCAGCGTCTGGCGCACCTGTTGCGCGATCATCATCGAGACCCGCGCATTGGCCTCCTGCGTCACGCCGCCGATATGCGGCGTCAGGATCAGGTTGGGCACGTCGGCGAGCACGCTGCCCGCGGGCAAGGGTTCATGCTCGAAGACGTCGAGCGCGGCGCCGCCGAGATGCCCGTCGCGCAGCGCCTGCGCCAGCGCGGCCTCGTCGACCACGCCACCGCGGGCGGTGTTGATCAGCACCGCGCCACGCTTCATGCCGGCGATCCGCCGCGCGTCGAGCAGATGCCGCGTGGCGGCGACCAGCGGCACATGCAGGCTGACCGCGTCGGACTGCGCCAGCAGCGTGTCGAGCGGGACGCTGCGCACGCCGGTCCGGGCCCATACCGGATCGTCCGCGGCCAGCATCGGGTCGTATGCCGCCACCTGCATGCCGAACGCCTGTGCCAGCGCGGCGGCCTGCCTGCCGATGTCGCCGAAGCCCACCAGCCCCAGCGTCTTGCCGAGTGCCTCCCGGCCTTCCGACAGGCGTGCGCGCGGCCACTGCCCCGTGGCCACTTGCGCGCTGCTGCCATAGGCGCCGCGCAGCAGCAGCGCCGCGGTGGTGATCACGTACTCGGCCACCGAGCGCGCATTGGCCCCGGCTGCGGGGATCACGCGGATGCCGCGCTCGCGGCAGGCATCGACATCGATATTGTCGAGCCCGACCCCGAGCCGCCCGACCACGCGCAGCGACGGCGCACCGGCCAGCAGCGCCGCGTCGACCTGGGTGCGGTTGCGCACGATCAGCGCCTGCGCGCCGGGCAGCGCATCGAGCAGTTCGGCGCGGCGGTCCACCCAGCCCGGCTCGTAGCGCAGGTCGAAGCCCGCCCGCAGCGCCTGCACCGCGGCATCGTCCATGAACTCGCTGATGCAGATGCGCTTCATCATGCCGACTCGTGGATGCGGGTCAGCACGAACTCGCGGTGACCGAGCGCTTCCGCCGCGGTCCAGCGCCCGTTGACCGTGGCCAACATGCACTCGAGCAGCTTGTCGCCGGTCTGGTCCAGCGTCAGCTCGCGCTGCAGCAGGCCCGAGCAATCGACGTCCATATGCTCGCTCATCAGCCGCACCGTGCGCGGATTGGCGCACAGCTTGATCACCGGCACGATCGGGTTGCCGATCACGTTGCCCTGCCCGGTGGGGAAGAAATGCACCACGTAGCCGGCGGCGGCGCACAGCGTGACCATCTCCGCCGCGGCCGACGACGAATCCATGAACCACAGGCCCGGGTGGGTCGGCTCCTCGGCTTTGTCGAGCACGCCGTCGACCGTGCACTTCTTGCCGATCTTCTGGATATTGCCCAGCGCCTTCTCCTCGATCGTGGTGAGGCCGCCGGCGATATTGCCCTTGGTCGGCTGCGACTCCGACAGGTCCGAGGTCTTCCAGCGGTCGATCATGCCCTGGTAGCGCTCGAACATGGCCATGAACTGGTGGCGCACTTCGTCGTTGGCGCAGCGCGCCGCCACGATATGTTCGCCGCCGGTCAGCTCGGAAGTCTCGCCGAAGACCAGCGTGGTGCCGAGCGGATGCAGCTTGTCGAAGGCATTGCCGACGGTCGGGTTGGCGCCGCAGCCGGACGTGGTATCCGACTCGCCGCACTTGGTCGACACCCACAGCTCGCCGATCGGGCATTCCACCCGGTGCAGCGCGGTGGCGTATTGCACGTACTCTTTCGCCGCCTTCGACGCCCGCATGATGGTGTCATGGTCGCCATGCCCTTCAATGCCGAAGCCGACCACCGGCTTGCCGGTCCTGGCGATGCCATCGACCACCTTCTTGGTCCAGCCGTCCTCGATGCCGATCACCACCACGGCGGCAACATTGGGATTGCTGCCCGCGCCGATCAGCGTGCGGAAGTGCAGGTCCAGATCGGGACCGAACTGCAGCCGGCCATACGGGTGGGGAATCGCCATGGTGCCCTTGATGGCGGCGGCGACCGCCTCGGCGGCGGCATTGGACAGGTCGTCCAGCGGCAGGATGATGACGTGGTTGCGCACGCCGACGCGGCCGTTGTCGCGGCGGTAGCCCCAGAAGGTGGTGTTTTGATCGATCACGGACATGGCTTGGGTCTCGGGTATGGGGTGGGCAGATGAATGGCGGGGACGGGGCGCGGCTTACCAGCGCTTGGTCTTGATGTTGTGGACGTGGGCGTGTTCGCCCGCCTTGATCGGCGCCACCACCTTGCCGATATCGATGCCGTACTTGTAGACGGTGTCGTTGGGATCCATGTCGCACAGCGCCACCTTGTGGCCGATGGGGATCGGCTGCAGCGCGGTCACGGTCACGATCTTGTCCTCATCCATGATCCAGGCGTTCAGCTTGGTGCCGGCCTGGATCCCTTCCACCACGGCCACTGCCACGGTGTCCTTGGCGTCGTGCAGCACTACGTGAATCATCGTTGTCTCCTCTGTGTGGATCGTCTTTGCGGGTGGTCTGTGAAAACCATCTTAGGCAAGCAATAGATCCATGTCAACTAACTCATATATATCACTTGGTTGAGCAAAAGTCGGCGCGGCGGACGCGCGAGACCGCCGCAGGTCATCGGCGACCTGCGGCGGTCTCGCGACAGTATCAAAGGGGAAAAGGTGCTGGTGCTTGAGCGGCCTGATCAGGCCGCCGCGATGGGCATCGACATGCCCGGCCAGTTGGCGGTCGCCGGCTGCGACGACCTGCCGGGGCAGTTACCAGTAGCGTACCCGGCCCGTATCCAGGTGTACGAATTGCTCGCCCTGGTAAAAACCGACACCGCCGCCTTTCAACGTCTTCGCGGCATCGCGCAGGTCGCCCAGCGGCACGCCGGCCACGCGAATGTCGATGGCCTTGCCATCCATGTGCAGGCTGTGCCTGGCGACACCGCCGCCACGCGAGGTTCGCAGGCGCGAATTGGTGGCCGGGCTGCGATAACCCGAGATGACCTGGAACGGCTCGTTGGTGCCCAGTTCCCGGCGCAACTGGAAGAGCAGGTCGAACAGTTGCGGGTCGATCACCCCTACTTGGCCGGAATAGTGGTCGCGCAGGAAACCGTTGAGCGATGTGAGTGCCTCCGGAACAAAGCTGTCGCCGACGGCATAGACGAGCTTGATACGCTCGCCGGTATGGGTGTGGTCAAAGGCCAGCGAGCGCGCATCGGGCAGGCTGGCAAGCGCCTGGCGCGGCGCCAGTGGCATCAGGCCGGCGGCCAGTGCCAGGCCTCCGGTGGTATGTAGAAAGCGGCGGCGTGCCTTGCGCGTCGCATCATTCATGGTACTTCCTCTGCATGTGCTGGGCGCGCCTTACTGCCTGGCAGCAGCGGCGCGCGCGATGGCTGGCGGCGAGGGGCGCCCGTTGCGTTGCCGCAGCGCCTTGTCCAGCAGTTTGTCGTGACCGTAGATGTCAGGCAGGAAGGATACACGACCATCGGCCCGGGCGATGACCGTGCCATAGGCCAGCACTACCGGCAGCGGTTGCTGCAGCCTCACCGTGTTCGACTTCCCGCGTGTCATCGCCTCGCGGATGCGCGCCTCGTTCCAGTCTGGCATATCCTGCAGCACGAATTGCGCCAGTGCCACTGGGGATTCCACGCGGATGCAGCCGTGGCTGAAGTCGCGCCGGTCGCGCTTGAACAGCTGCGGCGTCGGGGTGTGGTGCAGGTAGATGTTTTCGTTGTTGGGGAACACGAACTTGATGTCGCCCAGCGCATTCATGGGGCCGGGGCGCTGCCGGATGCGCATGCGGCCATTGAGCACGGCCTCCAGGTTGTCCTCGGACAGCGTGGTCACGGCCTTGCCCTCGCCGGTCACGAACTCAAAGCCCTGCTGGTTGAAATATGCAGGATCGCGCCGCAGCCGGGGCACCGTCTCGCGCTTGGCGATCGACGGCGGCACGTTCCAGTACGGGCTGAACTCGATGTAGCGCATGCCTTCCTCGAACAACGGCGTGCGCGTGTCCAGCGCCTTGCCGACGATCACCTTCATCTCCAGCTTGATGTCGAGCTTGCCGTCGCGGATCTCGTAGGCGCGCAGCATGAACTCCGGCACGTTGACCACGATCATGCGCGGGCCATCCAGCGGGGTCCAGCGCATCCGCTCCATGGTCAGTTCGATCTGCCGCACCCGGCTGGCCATGGGCAGATTGAGTTGCGCCAGCGTTCCGGAGCCGATCACGCCGTCGGCCTGGAGCCCGTGCCGCGACTGGAACGCCTTGACGCCATTGACGAGCGCGCCTTCATAGCGCGCCGGCTGCTTCGTGCCGGCTGGCAGGTCGCCCAGTGCCACCAGGCGCGCCGTCAGCGCGGCAGTGCCCGCCCACGGCTGCCCCGGCGTCAGCTTGCCCGCTGGCAGCGCCGGCAGCGGCTGCGCCCAGACCGGCTGCGCCGCGATCTCGCGGTAGCGTGCCAGTGCCTCGCGCAGCGTGCCATACAGCGGAAATGTGGGCGCGGCCCGGCGCACGGCGTCCGGCAGGCGATGTTGCGCGACCGCTTCGCGCAGCACCGTCGCGGCGTCATACGGGCGTTCTTCCTGTGGCGCGAAATTGGCACGGACCGCGCGGGGATTGATACGGCCGCCGTGCAGGTCGGCGAGCATGCGCTCCATCGCGGCGGTCAGCGCGGCATCAAGACGGGCGGCGGCATCCGATGCGAGCACCGGCCCGGTGGCCGCCTGCTGCACTGCCTGCCGCAGCGCCTCGGCATCGTAGTCGGCCGGATCAAGCCCCTCAGCGGCCGCGTTGGAAAGCGCGTCGACCGCCTGCCTGGCTTCCGGTATGGGCCTGCCCTGGGCGAACCAGAGTGGTACCTGCGGGGCCGGAGTAGCTTGTGGCACCGAGGCTTGTGGCGCTTGCGGCGCCGGTGGGGCCTGGCTCGTCTGGGGCGGCTGGGCCAGGACCGGGGCTCCGAAGGCGCCTGCCAGCAGCAGTGCGGCGAACGCACGCTTCATGGTGCCGGGACGGCGGCTCGGACGGTCGCCGCTGAGGTGACGCGCCGCCAGGCAAGGCGAAGGGAGAGCAGACTTGGCTGCAGCAAGACTGGCGCCGGTCGGGCGCATGGCGGCTGTCGGGAACGAAGGCATCGTGGGGATGGGCTCGTTTCGTGGCACACGCCAACAGTCTACCCGTGTTGGGGAAGCGGCGTCAGGAGCGCACGGTGGCCGCCTGGCGACTGTGTCGAATCGGAATGTGGCGAGTCCCCGGAAAGCGGATGCCCCAGGCAAACGGCTTCAGACCACATCGAACGACGCAAGTCACCGGTCCAGCATGTCGAGCAGGCAAATTCGGCCGATTCACTCAGCTTGCTCGGAAGTTTCACACGGTGGGCGTATCGCCATATTCCTACACTGGCCCCGGTTCACAAGGCAATTCCGATGTCCGGATGCAGCCACTGCCTTGGAACACCCGCGTGCCACGGCAATCGTGCGGCGGCACGCCTTCCACAACCAAGAGACCCAACATGAAATTCGCATTTGCACCGGTGGTACTTGCCGCCGGCATCGTCTTCGCATCGCAATCCGCGCATGCCGTCGACGGCACCATCACCTTCAACGGCAACATCACCCCCACCTCGTGCGAGATCAACGGCAACGGCACCGGCTCGAAGTCGTTCACCGTCACGCTGCCGACGGTGTCGGCAAAGACGCTGGACACGGCGGGTGCGCGCGCCGGGCGCACCCCGTTCACCATTGCGCTGAGCTGCGATGCGGATACCGGCGCAGTCCATACCTACTTCGAACCGGGACCGACCACCGACGCCAGCACCGGCAACCTGGTGGTCAACAGCGGCGCCGGCACGGCGACCAACGTGCAGATCGGGCTGCTCAATTCCAACTTCACCCCGATCAAGGCAGGCTTTGCAGACAGCGCTCAGAACTCGCTGTCGGTGCCCCTCGTTAGTGGCGCGGCCACCCTGTCCTACTTTGCCGAATACGTCGCCACCGGCCAGGCCACCTCGGGTGCGGCCAATTCCAGCGTGATGTACACCATCGCGTATCCGTGACGCCAGCGCGTCCCTGAGATTTCCCTGAAGGGCAAATCCGATTCCGGGCGTGGCACACATGTGGTGCAGTCCGGTGCGTCGGCACGCGCCATGTTGGCGGCGCGTGCCGCCCCATTCTCCTCCGCTGTGCTTGCCGGTCCTGCCGACGACTGATTCTTCAAGCCCTGTTTCCCCGCCTCACCATGCTGTCCACATCCCTGCGAAACTTGCTGGCCGTCCCCGTGGCCGCGCTGGCACTCTCGTGCGCATTGCCCGTCAGCGCGTCCGTCATCGTCGGCGGCACGCGCGTGGTCTATCGCGCCGCGGACAAGGAAGTCACGCTAAAACTGACCAACGAAGGGCAATCGCCCGCGCTCACGCAGGCGTGGGTCGATGCCGGCACGGCGACCCCGACGCCTACCTCGATCGACGTGCCGTTCACGATCACGCCGCCGATTGCGCGCATCGACCCGGGCAAGGGCCAGACGCTGCGCATTCTCTATACCGGTGAGCCGCTGCCGCAAGACAAGGAGTCGCTGTTCTGGCTCAACGTGCTTGAAATCCCGCCCAAGCCGTCCGCCGATGAAGCTGGCGTCAACTCGCTGCAAATGGCGTTCCGTTCGCGCTTCAAGCTGTTTTTCCGCCCCGCAGGACTGCCGGGCAGCGCTACCGAGGCGCCGGCTGCGTTGCGCTGGGAGCTGGGCAGCCGCGACGGCAAACCCGTGCTGGTGGCGCATAACCCGACGCCGTACCACGTGTCGCCGGTTAGCGTCGAGGTCATCGCCGGCGAGCAACTGGTCAAGGCGACAGACCCGGACATGATTGCGCCTGGTGCCACAGCAGCTTTCCACTTGGTCAGCGAGATCCGCAACCCTGCCGGCGCCACCGTGCGCGTGTACTGCATCAACGACTTCGGCGGCAGGGACAAATTCAGCGCGCCGCTGAGCGCCTCCGGCTCCCGCTAGCCCTCACTAAACCACCGGTCCGTTACGCACTCTCGGCGGCCGCCGCGCCAGCCGGCGGCTGCGTGCGGCCATCGTCGACACGTCGGTGCCATGCTGCCACTCCCTTTGCGTCACGTCCCGTTTCGTCCGCGCCCGCTCCATGCCTTGCTGCTGGCCCTGTTTGCCAGCGGCGCAGGCGCAGCCGGCCAACCCGGCGCCAGCCCGATGCCTGTCCGGTCCTCGCAGGATGTCGAGTTCAACGATACCTTCCTGCAGGGCACGGCGGGCGGCGTTGCGGACCTGAGCCGCTTTAGCAAGGGCAATCCGGCGCTGCCGGGTCACTATCGTGCCGAGTTGTATGTCAATGAAATCTGGCTAGGCCGCGCCGACGTTGAGTTGCGCCAGGCCGCCGACCCCGCTGCCCCGGCGGTGCCTTGCTTCGATCGCAGCCTGCTGGAACGCATCGGCGTCGACCTGGCCAAGCTGCCTGCCGCCGCATCGCTGGACGGCGACGGCTGCCAGCCGCTGGCAGCGCTGATCGCCGACGCCACCGCAAGCTTCGACAACGGCGAGCAGCGGCTCGACGTCAGCGTGCCGCAGGCTGCGATGGTCCGCCGCGCGCGTGGTTACGTCAGCCCGGAGAACTGGGACAACGGTGTTCCGGCAGCGCGTCTGCAATACAACGCCAACGTCTATCATTCCGACGCATCCAGCCTGTCCAACACGCAAGCCTATGTGGGCCTGAACGCAGGCATCAACGTCGGACCATGGCGCTTTAGCCACCAGGGCAGCCTGAGCCGCGACGAGCGGCAGGGCACGCGCTACCAGAGCGTGCTGACCAATCTGCAGCGCGCCATTGCGCCCTGGAAAAGCCAGTTGGTGATCGGCGACGCCTTTACCGACGGCAACCTGTTCGACAGCATCGGCTTTCGCGGCGTGCGCCTGGCCAGCGACGAGCGGATGTATCCTGAATCGCTGCGCGGCTATGCTCCCATCGTGCGCGGCATCGCGCGCAGCAATGCCCGCGTGCAGGTCCGCCAGCAAGGCAACATCCTCTACGAAACCACGGTGGCACCCGGGCCGTTCGAGATCGATGACCTGTACCCCACGGGCTATGGCGGCGACATTGAAGTCGTGGTTACCGAAGCGGACGGCAGCGTGCACGTATCGACGATGCCTTACGCTGCCGCGGTGAACGCCTTGCGCGCCGGCCAGAGCCGCTACAGCGTCACCGCGGGCCAGTACCGCAACACGGTGCTGCAAGGCTCGACCCTGCTGCTGCAGGGCACTTACCTGCACGGCTTCACCAACACGGTCACCGGCTACGGTGGCTTCGTCGCCGCGCAAGGCTATGGTGCAATCGCCGCGGGTGCCGCGCTGAATACCGACCTGGGTGCCTTTGGCGCGGACATCACGCATGCCAGCACGCGGCTGCAGGGTCAACCGGACCGCAGCGGCCAGAGCGTGCGGCTGAGCTACAGCAAGCTGGTCGCACCAACCAACACCAATTTCTCGGTCGCGGCATACCGCTACTCCAGCCGGGGCTACCTTGGCCTTGCCGATGCCATGTCCTGGCTTGCGCTGGACCAGGCGGGGCGGCTGCCAAGCCTGCCGACCGCGCGCGGCAAGCTGCAGCTGAGCATCAACCAGGCCTTGCCGGCCGGCTATGGCAATTTTTACCTGACCGGGTCGGTGCAGAGCTACTGGCAGGGCAGCAGCACCGTCAGCCAGTTCCAGGCAGGCTACAACAATGCTTACCGCGCCATCGCCTATGGCGTGTCGGCGTCGCGGCAACTCAATGTCACCACCGGCAAGTGGGATACGCGCGTGATGCTGACCGTCGGCCTGCCGCTGGGCAAGTCGCCACGGGCGCCCTACTCGCTGACCAGCGTCGAGCGCGGCTCCGACGGTTCCTTCATGGCGCAGGAGACCGTGACCGGCACGCTCGGGAGCGACAATGCCTTCAGCTATGCGCTCAATGCGGGCCATACCGGCGGTAGGTCCGGCAGCACCAACAGTATCGGCGGCAGCGTCGCCTATATCTCCCCGTTTGCGACGATGACCGCCAGCGCGTCCAGGAGTACCGCATATACGCAGGCCGGTGCAGGTATTTCCGGCGGCATCGTGGCCTATGCGGATGGCGTGGCGTTTTCGCCTTCCCTCGGCGATACGGTTGCGGTGGTCGAGGCCAAGGACGCCGCGGGCGCGCGCCTGGCCAACGGCGCGGGGCTGCGCGTCGACCCGTGGGGCCATGCCGTGGTCTCAAACCTGGTGCCGTTCGCGCGGAACGAAATCGAGATCGATCCGCAGGGCCTGCCGCTGGAAGTCACACTCAAGTCGACGCAGCAGCGGATCGCGCCCACCGCAGGCGCGGTGGTGCGGGTGCGCTTCGAAACCGAGAATCCCGGCCGCGCGGCGATCCTGCGCACGCGCCTGCCGGATGGCGCGCCGGTGCCGTTCGGCGCCGAAGTGTTCAGTGCCGACGGCAAGCCGGTCGGGACCGTGGCGCAAGCAGGCCGCGTGCTGGTGCGCGGGCTGGCAGCGGACGCCGGCACGCTGACGGCACGGTGGAGCCAGGCCAGCGGCGATGCCTGCACGCTGCACTACGACCTGGGCAAGCCTGGCCATGAGGCGGCGGCGGTGGTGGTCAGGGACGTACCGTGCACGCGCTGACGCGGCCGTTACCACACTAGCTGGTGGCGCCGCGCATAGTCGACCATCTCCACCAGCGAGCAGACGTTGAGCTTGGCCATGATATTGGCCTTGTGGGTGCTGACCGTCTTGCTGCTGATCAGCAGCTCCGCGGCGATCGCCTTGTTGGAATGGCCGCGCGCCAGGTATCGCAGGATGGTGATTTCGCGATTGCTGAGCCGCGGGATGCCGGAGTCGAGCGCTTCGCCGAGCTGGCGCGCGGCTTCCAGCGTGTACATGGGGAACACCAGGTAACCACTCAGCACGCCGCGCGCGGCCTGCAGCACCTCGGGGACGCCGCGGTGCTTGACCACGAAGCCGTGCGCGCCGGCGCGCAGCGCCCGCACCGGGGCGGCGGTGGCGTCGGTGCCGGACAGCACCAGCACGTGTACCGTGGGAAAGGTCGCCGACACGCGCCTGACGAAATCGACGCCGGGATTGCCGAAATACTCGACATCGACCAGCACCAGCCTGGGGCGGTGATCGCGCACCAGCCGGAAGGCATCGCGCACGCCGTCGGCTTCCAGCACTTCGGCGGCATCCAATGCCGCGGTCAGTTGGCCGGACAGCGTAGAGCGGAACCGGGAAGGCTCGTCGACGATCAACGCGTGGTGCAATTGGAACTCCTTGACAGCTTGGGGAACTGCCAAGGTTAAGGGCCATGCTGCATGCTGAAGCGCGGAATACTCGCTGCTCGGGAGCAGCAGAATCTGCGCGGCGGGCGGGCAATTCCGCAGGAGTGGACAGCCGAGCGTAGCCAGCCAGTGTTTGCTGGTGACAGAGGCTAGCCGAACTCGCCGCTCACTCCGTGCCGGCGGGCAGGAACCGCGGTGCCGGGGCCGAGCGCGGCACTTCGCGCTCGCCCTGCCGGAACATCCGGTAGGTGCCGCGCGCCTGGTTGTGCGGATGGCGGGCGGCCTCGTCCAAGGTCAGCACGCGCGCGAAGCAGACATCGGTGCCGCCCAGCAGCGCCTCCCAGTGCGTGCTCGGCTGCGCCGCGATGCAGCCGGCGATGCGCGCCTTCAGGGCGGGCCACTGGGCGCGGTCGTATTGCGCAGCGGGATCGACGTCGGCCAGTTCCAGCCGTTCGAGCAGTTCGCGGTAGAACTGCGGCTCGAGTGCGCCAAGCGTGATGGCGCGGCCGTCGGCGCAGCGGTAGACGTCATAGAACGGCGAATCGTGGAACGGGCTGGGCTGAGGTCCGCCGAGGGTGCCGGCGGCCCGCGATACCTGCACCAGCGAGCCGAGCATGGCAACGATGTCGGTGATCGCCGCATCGACCACGCAGCCCACGCCGCTGGCACGCGCGCTCAGGATGGCGCTGGTCAGGCCGAAGGCCAGGCCGAGCGCGCCGGTGGCATCGCCCATCACGGTCGGCGGCACCATCGGCAGCGCATCGTCGCGCGCGGCCATCGACAGCAGGCCGGTCAGCGCGATGTAGTTCAGGTCATGGCCGGCGCTCTGCGCCAGAGGGCCGCTCTGCCCCCAACCGGTCATGCGGCCGTACACAAGGCGCGCATTGCGGGCATGGCAGGCCTTGGGGCCCAGGCCCAGCCGCTCCATCGCGCCGGGGCGCAGCCCTTCGATCAGCGCATCGGCGCCTGCCACGAGGTCGAGCGCCGCGGCGACGCCTTCGGGCGATTTCAGGTTCAGCTGCACTACCTGCTTGCCGTGCTCGAGTTCCATCTCCGGCGGCACGGCTTGGCCGCGCAGGATGCGGCGCGCGTCAGGGGCGACCGGGCGGGTCACCAGCGTTACCTCGGCGCCGAGGCCAGCCAGCATGGCGCCGCACAGCGGGCCGGGGCCGATGCCTTCGAATTCCACCACCTTGATGCCGCGCAGGGGCAGCAGCTTGCCATGCTCACTCATTTGCTTGTCTCCGTTGCCGTGCGCTGGGATCCGGATCCCGTGCCAGCCTGTATGGGGTATGTGGTGCGCTGCGTCAGAACAGCTTCCTGCCGACCTGTCACGGCGCTCGCGAGCCATGCTACGCGCTACGGCGCCGGGGCGGCAATGGCCGAAACTGCCAGCCGGGTTGACGGATTTGCCAGGCGGCCGGTTATCGCACGCGAGGCCGTGGCGGCATCGTAGTTTTCCGAATCAACTTGATCTAAGTCGGGTCACAGCGGGAAACTTGCTGCGATGATGGTTTCAGATGGCGCCGACGCCCCGCGGCGGCAGCGTCAGGAGGTGTTCTTCAACCTGGCTCGTTCCGACAGCCCCCAATCCAGGAGATTCCCGTCATGACCAATATCGTGCTCGCCACCGATGGCTCGGCCTTCAGCGATGCCGCGGCGCGCTTTATTGCCGAAGGCAAGCTGCTGCAGAACGGCTTTACCGTGCATGTCGTGCATGTGGCTCCGGAAGTGAGCGGCCAGGTGCGCGCCTTCGTCAGCAAGGAAACCATCGACGACTGGCACAAGGAGGCCAGCGACAAGGCGATGGCGGGTGTCAGCGAGATCCTGTCGGCGGGCGGCGTGCCGTTCGAGCGGCATGCGCTGCACGGTTTCGCGCCGGAACGCATCGTGGCCTATGCGCGCTCGGTGAATGCCGAAGCCATCGTGATGGGCACGCATGGCCGCGGTTCCTTCTTTGATGCGGTGATCGGTTCGGTGGCCGGACGCGTGCTGGCGCAGGCGGATTGCCCGGTGCTGCTGGTCAAGGCGCCGGAGAAGAAGTAAGGCAATCTCAGGACACGCGGCGCGCCCGGCGCCGCGCATCGCTTGTCAGGCGCCCCACAGGGGCGCTTCGTCCATCAGGGCTACCTGTTCGCGCAGTTCGAGAATGCGGTCCTGCCAATAGCGCGCGGTGCCGAACCACGGGAACGCGGCCGGGAAGGCAGGATCGGTCCAGCGGCTGGCCAGCCAGGCGCTGTAGTGCAGCAAGCGCAGGGTGCGCAGCGCCTCTACCAGCCACAGTTCGCGCGTGCGGAATTCGGCGAAATCCTCATAGCCGGCCACGATGTCTGCCAGCTGGTCCTGCATCGCAGCGCGGCCGCCCTCCAGCAGCATCCATATGTCCTGGATCGCCGGCGCCATGCGGCTGTCGTCAAAGTCCACGAAGTGCGGCCCCGGCGCGCCGTGGCTGCCGCCGCGCGCGTCGTCTTCGTCGATCCACAGCACATTGCCGCGGTGGCAGTCGCCATGCGCGCGCAGCAGCGGCACGTCGCCGGCGCGTTCGTAACAGCGGCGCACGCCGTCCAGCGCCAGCTCGGCGACCGACTGCCACGCCGGCAGCAGGTCGGCGGGGATGCAGCCGCTGGCCAGCAGCCAGTCGCGCGGGGCAACGCCGAAGGTGTCGAGGTCCAGTGCGGGCCGGGCCTGGTAAGGCTGCGTCGCGCCGACGGCGTGGATACGGCCGATAAAGCGGCCGAGCCAGGTCAGCGTGTCCTTGCGGTCGAGCGCGGGCTCACGGCCGCCGCAGCGCGGGAACACCGCAAAGCGGAAGCCGGCGTGGTGGCGCAGCGTGCCGGCATCCGGCGCACCGGCAGGCAAGTACAGCGCCGGCACGGCCGGGACCTCGGCATCGGCCAGCTGCTGCACGAAGGCGTGTTCTTCCAGGATGGCCGCGTCGGTCCAGCGGCCGGGGCGGTAGAACTTGGCGATGACCGGCGCGGCGTCCTCGATGCCGGCCTGCCACACCCGGTTTTCATAGCTGTTGAGCGCCAGCAGGCGCCCGTCGGGACGCAGGCCGGCACTTTCGAGCGCGTCCAGCATCCGCTCAGGCGTCAGGCCGGCATAGGGAATACCGGAATCGGCCGGGGCGGTGGACGCTGTCATGGGATCAATCGCGGTTGCGGTTGCCGCCGAGCAGGGCCGCCTGCGGCGCCGGGCGGCGGTTGCGCGCGGGGGCCGGGGCGGCATCGTGCGGCTGGCGTGCCGGCTGGGCGGCGGCGCGTTGCTGGCCGCGTGCCGGCTCCTGGCTGCCCTGGCGCGGTGCGCCGCTGCGTGCGCCGCCATTGCTGCCACCATGGTT
The DNA here is from genome assembly GCF_038900635.1 of Cupriavidus oxalaticus. GTDB lineage: Bacteria > Pseudomonadota > Gammaproteobacteria > Burkholderiales > Burkholderiaceae > Cupriavidus > Cupriavidus oxalaticus_B. The sequence goes on from NZ_JAYMRX010000009.1 coordinate 150,884, forward strand.
GCCGCCGTTGCCGTTGCCGTTGCCGTTGCCATTGCCGTTCCCACCGCCGCGGCGCTGGCCGCCTTCGGCCTGCCGTTGACGCGGCTGGCCGCCCTGGCCCTGGCGCGGTGCGTCCTGGGCCTGGCGCGGCGCGCGTGCGCGTTGTGCCGGCTCGCCGTCGGCGTTGGCCGGACGTGCCTGGCTGCGGCCGCGGCTTTGGCTTTGCCCTTGCCCCTGCCCGCCGCCGCGTTGCTGGCGGCCCTTCTGGATCGGCTCGGGAGCGATGGTCGGGTCGACTTCAAACCCCGGCAGCACGGTCTGCTCGATCTTGCGCTTGATCAGGCGTTCGATATCGCGCAGCAGCGCATGCTCGTCCACGCAGACCAGCGAGATCGCCTCGCCCTCGGCGCCGGCGCGGCCGGTGCGGCCGATACGGTGCACGTAGTCTTCGGGCACATTGGGCAGGTCGAAGTTGACCACGTGCGGGAGCTGGTCGATGTCGATGCCGCGCGCGGCGATATCGGTCGCCACCAGCAGCCGCAGCGTGCCGGCCTTGAACTCGGACAGCGCGCGCGTGCGTGCCGACTGGCTCTTGTTGCCGTGGATCGCCAGTGCCGACAATCCGTCCTTGGTCAACTGCTCGGCCAGGCGGTTGGCGCCGTGCTTGGTGCGGGTGAACACCAGGACCTGGTGCCAGTCGTGCTGGCGCACCAGGTGCGCCAGCAGTTCGCGCTTGCGTTCGCGGTCGACCGGGTAGACGCGCTGGTCGACGGTCTCGGCGGTGGTGTTGCGCCGCGCCACCTCGATCGAGGCGGGGTTGTTCAGCAGGCGGTCGGCCAGCGCGCGGATATCGTCCGAGAACGTCGCCGAGAACAGCAGGTTCTGGCGCTTGGCCGGCAGCACGTTGAGGATCTTGCGGATATCGTGGATGAAGCCCATGTCGAGCATGCGGTCGGCTTCATCGAGCACCAGCAGCTCTACCTGCGACAGGTCGACGGTGCGCTGCGCCACGTGGTCGAGCAGTCGGCCGGGCGTGGCCACCACGATATCGACGCCGCGCTTCAGCTGCTCGATCTGCGGGTTGATGCCGACGCCGCCAAACATCACCATCGAGCGCAGGCGCAGGTACTTGCCGTAGTTGCGCACGCTTTCCTCGACCTGCGCGGCCAGTTCGCGCGTCGGCGTCAGCACCAGCGCTCGCACCGGCGGCTTGCCGGAGCGCGCTGCGTTGCCGGCGGCACGGGCCGCGGCGGACTCGGACAGCAGGTGCAGCATCGGCAGGGTGAAGCCGGCGGTCTTGCCGGTGCCGGTCTGGGCGCCGGCGAGCAGGTCGCCGCCCTTGAGGACGGCCGGGATTGCCTGCGCCTGGATGGGGGTCGGTGAGGTGTAGCCCTGCTCGGCCACCGCACGCACAATCTTTTCGGACAAGCCGAGTTCGGAAAAAGACATGAATTGCTGCTTCGGCCATCCCTGCGCACGCGGTGCGCCGATCGCGGGATGGCTCGTGTAATCGATGTTCGGTATCGGTAACAGGAGCGGCCGGAGGGCCGGCCCGGCAGGCCAGTGGCCCGCCCGCGGGAAAGGTCGCTAGTGTACCAGTCCATCGCGAGCCGGTTCTGCACATGCGGCGGCGCCGCATGCGCGGCTGCGCACATCGGTGCGGCCAGGTGACGCTGCGCTATCATGACTGGCGCCGCAGGCGGCCCGCCCCCGAGCCGTCGCAGTCACGCCGGCCCACCCTGCCTGCCCTGGCACCCTGCCGCGCCCCGGAGCCCGCCATGCGCTTGCGTTTTCTTGAAGACCAGGAAGTCACCCTGTTTGCGGCCATTCCGGTCGGCATCGTGGCGGCCATTGCGACCACTCTGTTCAAGGAGGCGCTGGAAGGTGCCGGCGTGGTGCTGTTTTCCAGCCATGCCGACGTGGTGGTCGTCTTTGCGGCACTGGCCCTGGGCTGGCGCGTGGTGGTACCCGCAGTGGGCGGTGCGCTGGCCGGCGCGCTGCTGGTCCTGTCCAACCGGCTGGCCAGCAGCCATGGCGGCGCGACCGACTATATGGAAGCGGTGGCAAATGGCAGCGGCCGGCTGCCGGTGCGGATCACGCTGCTGCGGGCCATGTCCTCGTTCTTCTCCATCGTCAGCGGCAGCTCCGTCGGCAAGGAAGGCGCGATGATCCAGCTGGCGGCGCTGTGCGGCTCGCTGTTTCCGACCACCCGCCTGGAGCGCGGCGGCGGCTCGAACATGCGCCGGATGCTGACCGCCTGCGCCGCCGCGGCGGGCCTGGCAACCGTCTATCACACCCCTTTCTCCGCCGCCGTCTTTGTCGCCGAAGTGGTTTTTGGCGCACTGGCGGTGCAGCGGCTGATGCCCCTCTTCCTGGCCTCGGTAGCCGGCGCCATGGTCAGCCAGTGGCACGGCGGACTGCAGCCGCTGTACCCGGGGCTGGAGATCGCGCCCGACCTGCGCCCGCATATCCTGCTGGCGGCGGCCGGACTCGGCGTGGCGGCCGGCATCGTCGGCGCGCTGTTCATGCGCGCGTCCGGCTTTGCCCGCAGCCGCTTCGCCGCGGTGCCGGGCGGGCCGGTGGCGCGGCTGGCGCTGGGCGGCGCACTGGTCGGCGTGCTGGCGATGGCAGTGCCCGAGGTCGTGGGCAACGGCTACCACACCATCCAGACCATCCTGCAGGAACAGCCGCTGAGCGTGCCCGTGGCCGGGGTGCTGCTGGCCAAGCTGGTGGCCACGGTGATCAGCATGGGCTCCGGCGCGGTCGGCGGGGTCTTCACCCCGTCGCTGTTCGTTGGCGCGGCACTGGGACAACTGCTGGCGCTGGCCATGCATGGCGTCGCCGACGGCGCCACGCCGCTGCTGCCGCTGGTCGGCATGAGCGCGTTCCTGGCCGCGACCAGCCAGGCGCCGCTGATGTCGGTGCTGATGGTGTTCGAGATGACGCTGGCGCCAGCGCTGCTGCTGCCGTCGATGATCGGCGCGGTGGCGGCGTACTACACGGCGTCGCGCTGCCAGACGCTGTCGCTGTACAGCGTGATCGCCGAGCGCGCACAGGCGTCGGCCGCGGCCGAGCACGCGCGCACCATGACGCTGGCCGGGCTGTGCGACCCGACCGCCACCGTGCTCGACCCCAACGCGAGCCTGGCCGAGGCGGCCGACAAATTCGCCGAGACCGGCACCCGCTATCTATACCTGGTGCAGTTCGACGGGCGCCTGCTGGGCGCGCTGTCGATCCACGCCGTGCAACGCGCCCAGCGCGACGGCTCGCAGCAGGGCGTGCTGGAGCTGGCCGAACGCGACTTCCCGGCGCTCACGCCCGATTCGCGCCTGCGCGATGCGCTTGAGGTGTTCGCCGAACACGGCATCAACCGGATCCCGCTGGTGCGGGACACGGTCGACCGTGAGCTGATCGGCACCGTGTCGAAGCAGCGTGTGCTGCAAGAGGCATCCTGCCTGTTCTGACTGCCGCCTTGCCGGGCCGCCCCGGGGCAGCGCCAAGCGAGTAAAATGGCCGGTTGCGCCCGCTCCGGGCCATCCCAACCACGCTTCGCCTCACTTGACGGAGTTTCCCCATGCCAGCAGGTCGTGAAACGCGCCGCGAGGCGCCGGAAGATACAAGGTACTTGCGCGGGCGGCTGCCGCGGCTGGCGGGCGTAACGTTAACGGTAACGGCCCTGCTGTTCGGCACGGCCGCCGCCTCGGCCCAGCCGGTGCGGGTGATCCCGGAGGACGCCCAGGCGGCGAAGCTGGTGATCGCCGCGCCGACGGCCAGCACACCGCCGACCGCCACGCTGGACGGCAAGACCGTGGGCGTGGCCCCAGGCCTGCGCCTGTTCGGCACCGACAACCAGTTGCTGGCCTCCGCCGCGGTGGCAGGCCAGAAGCTGCCGGTGCGCTACAAGCTCGACCTCTATGGCCAGTTGCTGACCGCCTGGGTGCTGAGCGAGCCCGAGCAGAAGGCGCTGAAACAGAAATCGTAGTCCCCCGAAAGAGCGCGGCGTGCCCCACGCGACCGCGCGTTGTTGCAACACCCTGATGCCCCCAGGTCAACCACTGAGATCGGCATATGAAGAAAGTTTTCGTCAAGACGTACGGCTGCCAGATGAACGAGTATGACTCGGACAAGATGGTCGACGTTCTCAACGCCAGCCAGGGGCTGGAACCCACCGACCGCGTCGAAGACGCCGACGTGATCCTGTTCAACACCTGCTCGGTGCGCGAGAAGGCGCAGGAGAAGGTGTTTTCCGAACTGGGCCGGATGAAGGCGCTCAAGGCGGTCAAGCCCGACCTGGTGATCGGCGTGGGCGGCTGCGTGGCCAGCCAGGAAGGCGCCAGCATCGTCTCGCGCGCGCCGTACGTCGACGTGGTGTTTGGCCCGCAGACGCTGCATCGCCTGCCCGACCTGATCGCGCGCCGCCAGCGCACCGGCCAGTCGCAGGTGGACATCTCCTTCCCCGAAATCGAGAAGTTCGACCACTTGCCGCCGGCACGTGTGGAAGGCCCGAGCGCCTTCGTCTCGATCATGGAGGGCTGCTCAAAGTACTGCAGCTACTGCGTGGTGCCCTATACCCGCGGCGAGGAAGTGTCGCGTCCGTTCGAAGACGTGCTGGCCGAAGTGGCCGGCCTGGCCGAGCAAGGCGTGCGCGAAGTCACGCTGCTGGGCCAGAATGTCAACGCCTACCGCGGCAAGATGGGCGATACCAGCGAGATCGCCGACTTCGCGCTGCTGATCGAATACGTGGCCGAGATCCCGGGCATCGAGCGCATCCGCTACACCACCAGCCACCCGAAGGAATTCACCTCGCGCCTGGTCGAGCTGTACGGCCGCTGCGACAAGCTGGTGAACCATTTGCACCTGCCCGTGCAGCATGCTTCGGACCGCATCCTGATGGCGATGAAGCGCGGCTACAGCGTGCTGGAATACAAGAGCATCATCCGCAAGCTGCGCGCGCTGCGCCCGCAGATGTCGATGTCGTCGGACTTTATCGTCGGCTTCCCCGGCGAGACCGATGCCGACTTCGAGAAGCTGATGGCGATGATCGAGGAGATCGGCTACGACACCTCGTTCTCGTTCATCTTCAGCCCGCGCCCGGGCACGCCCGCGGCCAACCTGCACGACGACACCCCGCACGAGGTCAAGCTGCGCCGGCTGCAGCGCCTGCAGGCCACCATCGAGGAAAATGTGCAGCGCATCAGCCAGGACATGGTCGGCACGGTGCAGCGCATCCTGGTCGAAGGCCCGGCGCGCAAGGACCCGACCGAGCTGCATGGCCGCACCGAGAACAACCGCGTGGTCAATTTCGCGCTGCCGGGCGTGCCCCAGGCGGGACGCGACCGGCTGGTCGGCCAGATGGTCGACGTCAGCATCACGCAGGCGTTCCCGCATTCGCTGCGCGGCGAGATCGTGGTGCGCCAGTAACCCGAGAACGATGAAGATCCCTTCCGCAGAATTCGTCGCCCCCAAGGACGACAACACCCGGCTGCAGAACCTGTGCGGGCCGCTCGACGAAAACCTGCGCCAGATCGAGCAGGCGCTGGACGTGACCATCCAGCGCCGCGGCCACCGCATGACAGTGCGCGGCGCGAATGCGCAGGATGCCACGGCCGCGCTGGAGCGCTTCTACAACCACGCGCGCACGCCGCTGTCGATCGACGACGTGCAGCTCGGGCTGGTGGAAACGCGCCAGCTCTCCGCGCATGGTGCCTACCTGCCCGGCAACGACAACGCCGAGGACGTGCTCGAGTACGAGGACGAATCGCCGGTGCTGCACACCCGCCGCACCGGCCTGCAGGGTCGCACCGTGGCGCAGCGCGAGTACCTGCGCAATATCCTGTCGCACGACCTGACCATGGGCATCGGCCCGGCCGGCACCGGCAAGACCTACCTGGCGGTGGCATGCGCGGTCGACGCGCTGGAGCGCGACGCGGTCAAGCGCATCGTGCTGACGCGCCCGGCGGTGGAGGCCGGCGAGCGCCTGGGCTTCCTGCCCGGCGACCTGGCGCAGAAGGTCGATCCTTACCTGCGCCCGCTGTATGACGCGCTGTACGACCTGCTCGGTTTCGACCGCACGCAGAAGATGTTCGAGCGCCAGATGATCGAGATCGCGCCGCTGGCCTATATGCGCGGGCGCACGCTGAACCACGCCTTCATCATCCTGGACGAGGCCCAGAACACCACGCCCGAGCAGATGAAGATGTTCCTGACCCGGATCGGCTTCGGGTCCAAGGCGGTGATCACCGGCGACATCACGCAGATCGACCTGCCCAAGGGCCAGAAGAGCGGCCTGGTGGAGGCGCAGCATGTGCTGCGCGACGTGCGCGGCATCGCCTGCACCCGCTTCTCCAGCATCGACGTTGTGCGCCATCCGCTGGTGGCCCGCATCGTCGATGCCTATGACGAATACCACGCCCAGCACAAGGACGCGTAATTGAAATCCCCGAAAAACCAGAAATCCAAGGCCCCGGGCGTCAGCCTGACCCTGTTCGATGGCGATGGCCGCGCGCGCAAGAGCGCCGCGCACGCGCTGCGCGTGCAGCTGCCCGACGGCCGCAGCCTGACGCTGGACCTGTCGCAGGCCGCCGACGGCGTGGTCGCGCTGCTGGCCGAGCACACCGACACCAACCAGCAGGCCGGCCTGCTGGTGCGCCCGGACAACCATGACTCGCTGTCCGTGGCCGTGACCGCCACGCCGGTCGTCACCACCACCGGCACCCCGGCCACGCCGCCGGCGCTGGAGCTGGAAATCCAGCAGGGCGACGGCATCGGCAGGCAGGACGGGCTGCCGCCGCGCAGGAAGATCGAAACCTGGGTCAAGTCGGCGCTGTATGCCGATGCGGCGCTGACGATCCGCTTCGTCGGCGAGGAAGAAGGCCGCCTGCTGAACCGCACCTACCGCGGCAAGGACTACGCCACCAACGTGCTGACCTTTGCCTATGCGGAGAACGAGGACGACCCCGTGACCGGAGATATCGTGCTGTGCTGCCCGGTGGTCGAAGCCGAGGCGCGCGAGCAGCGCAAGCCGCTGGAAGCGCACTACGCACACCTGATCGTGCACGGCGTGCTGCACGCCCAGGGGTACGAGCACGAGGAAGACGCCGAAGCCGAGGAAATGGAGGCGATCGAGACCGAGACCCTGCAGGCGCTGGGCTACGCGGATCCTTACCGCGCCGAGCGCACCGGCACCGCGTGATTTGACGGCGCACCGGCGGCGCGGCACAAATGCCGCCGGCATCACATCCGGCGGCAGCCGCCCGGCGGCTGTCACGGGATCGACAGCCTTTTGGTGTATCCTTCAGTCGATCTCCACCACGCGCTCGCCGCGAAATGAACGACCCCTATCCCAGTTCGAAGCCCGCCTACCTGAAGCAGGTCGATCGCCCCAGATCGCTTCTCGAACGCCTGTCAGACCTGATCTCCCCCGAGCCGGACACTCGCGCAGAACTGCTCGAAGTGCTCCAGGACGCGCACGAGCGCAACCTGATCGATGCGGATTCGCTGTCGATGATCGAGGGCGTGTTCCAGGTCTCCGAACTGACCGCCGGCGACATCATGGTGCCGCGCGCGCAGATGGATATGGTCAATATCGCCGACGCGCCGGAGACCTTCATCCCGTTCATGCAGCAGACCGCGCACTCGCGCTTCCCGGTCTACGAAGGCAGCCGTGACAACATCATCGGCATCCTGCTGGCCAAGGACCTGCTGCGCTACTACACCGACCCCGCCTTCGACCTGCGCGAAACGCTGCGGCCGGCGGTGTTCATCCCCGAATCCAAGCGCCTGAATATCCTGCTGCGCGAATTCCGCATCAACCGCAACCATATCGCCATCGTCGTCGACGAATATGGCGGCGTGGCCGGGCTGGTGACGATCGAGGACGTGCTCGAGCAGATCGTCGGCGATATCGAGGACGAGTTCGACCTGGATGAAGACCAGGACAATATCCTGCCGATGCCCGACGGCAGCTGGCGCGTGCACGGCCTGACCGAGATCGCCCAGTTCAACGAGGCCTTCGGCACCGGCTTTTCCGACCACGACGTCGACACCGTGGGCGGACTGCTGTCCAACCACGTGGGCCACGTGCCCCACCGCGGCGAGGTCATCATCCTGCCGCCGATCCGCTTCGAAGTGCTGCGCGCCGATGCGCGGCAGGTGCACCTGCTGCAGGTGCACCGCGAATCCCTGGCTGACAGCGCGAGCGCTGCCGGCGCATGAAGCGTCCCGCCCCGATCCCCAACGGCGCCGCCGCTGCCGACGCCGGCGCTGGCAGCGTGTCCGGCGCGCGTTCGCGCGCCGCCGCCATGGCGCGGCTGTTGCTGGCCGGCGTGCTCGGCGTTGCCCATACGCAGGCCTTCGCCCCGCATGACTGGTGGTGGCTGCAGATCCTGTCGCTGGCCGGCCTGGCCGCACTGATCGCCGACGCGCCGCGCGCGCGCATTGCCGCGGCCACCGGATATGCCTTCGGCCTGGGCTGGTTCCTGTCCGGCATCTGGTGGCTCTATATCAGCATGCACGTCTACGGCGAGATGCCGGCGTGGATGGCGGCGCTGGCGGTGGTGCTGTTCTCGGGCTACCTGGCGCTGTGGCCGGCGCTGGCGGGCGCGCTGTGGCACCGGCTCACGGCACGGCTGCGTGCCGGCACATGGGCCGCGGCGCTGCTGGCGCCGCTGGCGTTCGGTGCCGCGTGGGGGCTGTCGGAGTGGCTGCGCGGTGTCGTTTTCACCGGTTTCCCGTGGCTGTCGGGCGGCTATGCCCATACCGACGGGCCGCTTGCCGGCTTTGCGCCGCTGGTCGGCGTCTACGGCATCGGGGCGCTGGCGGCCGCCATCGCGGCCTTGCTCGCCGGGGCCGTGCGCGGGCTGGGGCACGGTGCGCGCATGCGTGCCGTCGTGGCGCTGGCGCTGGCGCTGCTGCTGCCGGCGCTTGGCGCGGCGCTGTCGCCGCTGGCCTGGACCACGCCGGCCGGCAAGCCGCTGACGGTGCGGCTGCTGCAGGGCAACGTGCCGCAGGACATCAAGTTCGAAGTCGTCGGCATCCAGCGCTCGATCGCGCTCTACCGCGACATGATCACCTCGGCGCCTGCCGATCTGGTGGTAACGCCCGAAACCGCGTTCCCGGTGATCCTGCAGGACCTGCCGGTCGACGTCGCCGTGGCGGTGCGCGACTACGCGCTGCAGAGCGGTACCACGGTGCTGTTCGGCGCGGCCGGAGCCGATTCGCCGGTCGATTTCACCAACAGCGTGTTCGGGCTGGGGCCGCTGACCGAGCGGCTGTACCGCTACAACAAGCACCACCTGGTGCCGTTCGGCGAGTTCATTCCGCTGGGCTTCCGCTGGTTCGTCGACATGATGAAGATGCCGCTGGGCGATTTCCGCCGCGGCGGGCTCGACCAGCCTTCGCTGCCGGTGCGCAGCGTGCGCGTGGCGCCCAATATCTGCTACGAGGATCTGTTCGGCGAGGAGATCGCGCAGACGCTGCGCCAGCAGCCCGCGCCCGCCAACGTGCTGGCCAACCTGACCAACCTGGCCTGGTTCGGCGACACCATCGCCCTGGACCAGCATCTGCAGATCTCGCGCATGCGCGCGCTGGAAACGCGCCGCCCGATGCTGCGCTCGACCAATACCGGCATGACCGCGGTGGTGCGCCCGGACGGCACCGTGCAGGCGCGCCTGCCCACCTTCACGGTCGGCACGCTGGTGGCCGAGGTGCAGGGCATGCAGGGGCTGACCCCATATATCCGCTGGGGGAACGCGCCGGTGCTGGCGCTGTTTGCGCTGGTGCTGGGCGCGGCCGCGTGGTGCTCGCGACGCGAAGGCTGAAGTCCGGCCTGGCGCTGCTGGCGCGCCAGGCGCGCGCTGGCTGCGTCAGTTCAACACGCCGGTCGCCACCGACACGACGGCCGCGGCGATCATGACCGCGATTGCGACCAGGTAAGGTTTGCGAGAAAGCAGTGTCATGATTCCAAGTCCCCATCATTAATCGTCTACCGGCAGGACGACCACGCCTGCCAACCGCAACACTCTGAACGGGTTGCTTACTAATACTGTATACAAAAACGTTATCGGCTAGCGTTTCCGCAACTTGAAATCGAGGTCGGTATTTTCCCCATGCGTTGCGAAAGACCGACATCCGCAGGCACCTCCGGGCGCCAGCCGACACCCCGCCAATCGGGGCGAGCGTCCAAAAAGCCGATAGAATTCAGGGTTTGGCAAAATCCGTAAGCGGCGGCCCCGGCACGCGCTGCGCCGCCAGTACGCCAGGCGGCGCAAATTCGCCCCAGCCGACCGATCAGCCACTACCAAGTCTTCATATGCTGACCTTCCAACAAATGATTCTGACCCTGCAGGCCTACTGGGACCGGCAGGGTTGCGCGCTGTTGCAACCCATCGATCTGGAGGTCGGCGCCGGCACTTCCCACGTGCATACCTTCCTGCGCGCGATCGGCCCCGAGCCGTGGCGCGCCGCCTACGTGCAGCCGTCGCGGCGGCCGAAGGACGGCCGCTATGGCGAGAACCCCAACCGCCTGCAGCACTATTACCAGTATCAGGTCGTGCTCAAGCCCGCGCCGGAGAACATCCTCGAGCTGTACCTGGGCTCGCTGGAGGCGCTGGGCCTGGACCTGAAGCAAAACGACATCCGCTTCGTCGAGGACGACTGGGAGAACCCGACGCTGGGCGCGTGGGGCCTGGGCTGGGAAGTCTGGCTCAACGGCATGGAAGTGACCCAGTTCACCTACTTCCAGCAGGTCGGCGGCATCGACTGCAAGCCGATCACCGGCGAGATCACCTACGGCATCGAGCGCCTGGCGATGTACCTGCAGAAGGTCGAGAACGTCTTCGACCTGATCTGGACCGAATGGGTCGAGAACGGCGAGACGCGCCGCCTGACCTACGGCGACGTGTACCACCAGAACGAAGTCGAGCAGTCGACCTACAACTTCGAGCACAGCAACACCGAAATCCTGTTCCGCCATTTCGCCGAGCACGAGGGCGAGGCCAAGCGCCTGATGGGCAATGCCGAAGGCGCCGAGGATGGCCAAGCCACCGGCATGCGCCTGGCACTGCCCGCCTATGAGCAGGTGCTGAAGGCCGCGCACACGTTCAACCTGCTGGACGCCCGCGGCGCCATCTCGGTGACCGAGCGCGCCGCCTATATCGGCCGCATCCGCAACCTGTCGCGCCAGGTGGCACAGGCCTACTACGATTCGCGCGAGGCCCTCGGCTTCCCGATGTGCGGCAACGGCGGAGCCCGGGCATGACGCAACTGGCGCGCAGCGCGCTGTGCTGCGCCTTGGCCATCGCCACGCTGTCAGCCACCGGCAATGCCGCCGCCGCGCGCGCGGTGGCGGCCCCGGCGCCGCAGGCGCTGCTGCTGCCGGCCGAACTGAGCAATGTCTGCGAGGCCGACCCGCAGGCGCTGCAGCTGGCCATGTCGCGCCACTGGCGCCCGTCGCTGAACTCGCTCGACCAGTGGACACAGCTGGTGCGCTCGTTCGCCTGCGACCTGTCGGGCCAGCGCGACCTGGGCTGGCACCGCGTGCCGCTGCGCGCCTATGAAAGCGCGATCCGCTACCCGCTGACCTGGGTGGAGGTGGAAACCACCAACGGCCGCACCCGGCGCAAGACCAAGACCTATTACTCGGCGGCCCAGCTGCCGCCGAAGATCGATTTCTGGGTGGGCGGGCGCATCGACGAGATCCGCTACGACAAGCGCCTGCGCCGCATCGACGCGCGCTTCCCCGCCGCGGGCAGCCGCGGCGGCAGCAACGGCGCCGCCAGCGCCGCGGCGGCCGCGCAGTGCGCCTTCACCACGCTGCAATTCCGGCAACAGAACGGCCTGTGGCTGCTGTCCGGAGTGGAACCTAATCATTCGCCGCGCTGCTGACAGCAGCGCGCGCCACAACCTGTTGGATACGATTCATGTCGCAACCCATGACCGACTCGCTGCTGATCGAACTGTTCACCGAAGAGCTGCCACCCAAGGCGCTGGCGCGTCTGGGCGACGCCTTCGCGCAGGGCCTGTTCGCCGGCCTGGGCGAGCGCGACCTGCTTGAGCCGGGCGCCACCGTGACGCCGTTCGCCACGCCGCGCCGGCTGGCCGCGCTGGTGTCGGGCGTGCGCCGCAGCGCGCCCGACCGCGAGCAGCGCGAGAAGGTCCTGCCGCTGTCGGTGGCGCTTGGCGCCAACGGCGAGCCCACCCCGCCGCTGGCGAAGAAGCTGGCCGCGCTGGCCAAGTCGGTCGGCGTCGCCGAGATCGACTGGCAGTCACTGGAGCGTGCCTCGGACGGCAAGGCCGAGGCCTTCTTCTACCGCTACACCGCGCGCGGTGCCGAGCTCGCCGCCGGCCTGCAGGCGGCGCTGGAAGACACCATTGCCAAGCTGCCCATCCCCAAGGTGATGAGCTACCAGCGCCCGGACGGCAGCACCGTGCATTTCGTGCGCCCGGCGCACAGCCTGATCGCGCTGTTCGGCAGCGAGATCCTGCCGGTGTCGGTGCTGGGCCTGCAGGCCAGCAATGTGACGCAGGGCCACCGCTTCCTGTCGCACGGCATGATCGAGATCACGCATGCCAACGACTACGCGAAGCAGCTCGAATCGGCAGGCCGCGTGCTGGCCAGCTATGCCGAACGCCGCGAGCGCATGCGTGCCGCATTGCTGGCCGAGGCCGGCGCCGACCAGGTGATCATGCCCGAGTCGCTGCTCGATGAAGTCAACTCGCTGGTGGAATGGCCGGTGGTCTACGCCTGCCACTTCGAGGAAGCCTTCCTGGCGGTGCCGCAGGAATGCCTGATCCTGACCATGCAGACCAACCAGAAGTACTTTGCGCTGACCGATGCCCAGGGCCATTTGCGCAACCGCTTCCTGATCGTGTCGAACCTGGCCACCGAGACGCCGCAGTCGATCATCACCGGCAACGAGCGCGTGGTGCGCCCGCGCCTGGCCGACGCCAAGTTCTTCTTCGACCAGGACCGCAAGAAAACGCTGGCCTCGCGCGTGCCGCAGCTGGCCGGCGTGGTCTACCACAACAAGATCGGCACGCAGCTGGACCGCGTGCAGCGCCTGCAGCAGATCGCCGGCCATGTCGCCGATGCGCTCAACGCCGCCGGCGTGGCCACCGACAAGGCGGCCGCGATGCGCGGCGCGGAGCTGGCCAAGGCCGACCTGCTGACCGACATGGTCGGCGAGTTCCCCGAGTTGCAGGGCACCATGGGCACGTACTACGCGCGCCACGACGACGAAGCCGGGGACGTGGCGCTGGCCTGCTCCGAACACTACCGCCCGCGCTTCGCAGGCGATGCGCTGCCCGAAGGCTCGGTCAGCACCGCCGTCGCGCTGGCCGACAAGCTGGAAACGCTGGTCGGCATCTGGGGCATCGGCCTGCAGCCGACCGGCGAGAAGGACCCGTTCGCTCTGCGCCGCCATGCGCTGGGCATCCTGCGCATGCTGATCGAGAAACCGCTGGCGCTGTCGGTGACCGGGCTGCTGGCGCTGACGCAGCAGACGTTCGACGGCATTGCCGCGGTCAAGCCGGCGCCGGACGCCATCGCCGACTTCCTGTACGACCGCGTGCGCGGCTACCTGAAGGAAAAGGGCTACACCACCAACGAGGTCGAGGCCGTGGTCAGCCTGCGCCCGGACCAGTTGCACGACGTGCTGGGCCGCATGGAAGCGGTGCGTACCTTCGCCGCGCTGCCCGAGGCCGAGGCCCTGGCCGCCGCCAACAAGCGCATCACCAACATCCTGCGCAAGAACACCGAGCCGGTCGGCGCGGTGAACCCTGCGCTGTTTCAGGAAGAGGCCGAAGGCGCGCTGCACGCGGCCATCGAGAAGGTGCGCCCGGCCGTGGAAGCCGCCTTCGCCAGCGGCGATTTCACCGCCGCGCTGCGCGACCTGGCCCAGGTGCGCGATGCCGTCGACCACTTCTTCAACGACGTGATGGTGATGGCCGAGGACGCGCAGCTGCGCGCCAACCGCCTGGCGCTGCTGGCCTCGCTGCATGCGCTGGCCAACCGCGTGGCCGACATCTCCAAGCTGGCCGCCTGAGCGCCGCCAGCACGCGATACCGGAGCCGCACATGCCGCAGATGCCGCCCAAGTTCGTCATCCTGGACCGCGACGGGGTGGTCAACCTCGACAGCGACCAGTTCATCAAGTCGCCGGACGAATGGATTCCCATCGACGGCAGCCTGGAAGCCATTGCCGCGCTGAACCAGGCCGGCTATCGCGTGGTGATCGCCAGCAACCAGTCCGGCATCGGCCGCGGCCTGTTCGAGATGAGCGCGCTCAACGCCATGCACGAGAAGATGTACACGGCGCTGGCGCGCCTGGGCGGACGCGTCGAGGCCGTGTTCTTCTGCCCGCATACCGCCGCGGACGGCTGCGACTGCCGCAAGCCCAAGTCCGGCATGCTCGAGCAGATCAGCGAGCGCTTCGGCATCGAGCTCAGGGGCGTGCCGATCGTCGGCGATTCGCTGCGCGACCTGGAGGCCGGAGTCGCGGTCGGTTGCGCGCCGCACCTGGTGCGCAGCGGCAAGGGCCTGAAGACCCTCGACAAAGGCGGCCTGCCGCCCGGCACGCTGGTGCATGACGACCTGCGCGCCTTTGCCAGCTGGCTGACCGGCAACGATCGCGGCAAAGACGGCACCTCCCGCGATTCCGCACAATAAGCCATTGCCGACGCTGGCTCCGACCCTATTTTTTGCGCCCCCACGCATGACGTTTCTCCGTTCCCTGCTGTTTGCGCTGTACCTGCTGGTGCTGACGCCTCCCTACGCCTGCGCCTGCTTCTTGGTGTTTCCCTTCATGAGTGCCGACCAGCGCTTCCGCTTTGTGCGCGGCTGGCCGCGGCTGGTGATCTGGGCCGCGCGCGGCATCTGCGGCATCCAGTACCGCATCGAAGGCCATGAGCACATGGACAGCATGCTCGACAAGCCGGTGGTGCTGCTGTCCAAGCACCAGTCGGCGTGGGAGACGGTGGCCTACGTGGCGCTGATGCCCCGGCCGCTGTGCTTCGTGTTCAAGCGCGAGCTGCTGCTGGTGCCTTTCTTCGGCTGGGCGCTGGGCATGCTGAAGATGGTGCATATCAACCGCAAGGAAGGCACCCGCGCCTTCGCCTCGGCCGTGCGCCAGGGCCGCGAGCGGCTGTCCGAAGGCGCCTGGATCATCATGTTCCCGGAAGGCACGCGCACGCCGTCGGGGCTGGAAAAGCCGCGCTACAAGAGCGGCGGCGCGCGCCTGGCGGTCGAGACCGGTGCCTGGGTACTGCCGATGGCGGTCAACTCCGGCCGGGTGTGGCCGCGCAACAAATTCCTCAAGTACCCGGGCATGGTGACCATCTCGGTCGGCCCGCCGATCGCGTCGGCCAACAAGACCGCCGACCAGCTCAACCAGGAAGTGGCCGACTGGATCGAGAGCGACATGCGCCGCATCGACGCGGACAGCTACCGCAGCGAAGCACGGGTAGAGCCGGCCGCATGAGGCCCGCCTCCGACGCCGACGGCGCGCAGCTGGAACTGCCGCTGGCAGAGGCCTCTGCCAGCATCCACGCGCCGGCGGCGCCGCTGGTGCCGGAGCAGCCGGCATGGCCGATACCGCAGCCCAATGCCCGGCTGCTGCACGTGGGCGAGCGCGCGCTGCACTATACGCTCAAGCGTTCGTCGCGCCGCACCATCGGCTTCACCATCGACGACCGCGGCCTGTCGATCACCGCGCCGCGCTGGGTCACGCTGGCCGACATCGAATCGGCCATCCTGGAGAAGCAACGCTGGATCTTCAACAAGCTCGGCGAGTGGCGGCACCGCGAGGCACGCCGCGTGCTGCCCATGGTGCAGTGGCGCGACGGCGCCAGCCTGCCCTTCCTGGGCCAGCCGCTGGCGCTGTCGCTGGAGTCGCCGATCGGCGCGCTGCTGTTCGATGCCGACCGCCGCGTGCTGCACCTGGCGCTGCCCGCGCACGCCGACGAGCAGCAGATCAAGGACCGCGTGCAGGGCTGGCTGCAGCAACAGGCGCGCCGGCTGCTGGCCGAGCGGCTCGACGTCTATGCCGGCAAGCTGGGCGTGCGCCATACCGGCTTTGCGCTGACTTCGGCGGCCACGCGCTGGGGCAGCTGCACCGCCGACGGCAAGATCCGGCTGAACTGGCGCCTGATGCATTTCTCGCTGTCGATGATCGACTACGTCGTGGCGCACGAACTCGCCCACCTGAAGGAAATGAACCACGGGCCGCGCTTCTGGCAGACCGTGGAATCGATCTTCCCGGAATTCCGCGACGCCCGCGCGCAGCTGCGCGCGCATCCGCCCGAGCTGCTGCCGACCTACTAGGAAACGCTCTCCGGAAGTGCCTCTTGGTCCCCGCCGTTTCATCCTTCGGGGACGAGCGCGCCCGATGGACAACTATTAAGCAGCCGGTGCGTTTCGGCTAAACGCACTAAAATGGCGCCTTCCAATACCTAAAACAGTTGAAGGCCCTCAAATGCGACTCCTCCACACCATGCTGCGCGTCGGCGACATGCAGCGCTCCATCGATTTCTACACCCGCATTCTCGGCATGCAACTGCTGCGCGAGAGCGACAACCCCGAGTACAAATACCGCCTGGCTTTCGTCGGCTACGGCCCCGAAAGCGAGACTGCGGTGCTGGAGCTGACTTACAACTACGGCGTCGGGCAGTATGACCTGGGCACCGCCTATGGCCATATCGCGCTGGAGACCGACAACGCCGCCGCGGCGTGCGAGCGGATCCGCGCGGCCGGCGGCAAGGTTACCCGCGAAGCCGGCCCGGTCAAGGGCGGCACCACCGTGATCGCCTTCGTCGAAGACCCGGACGGCTACAAGATCGAGCTGATCGAGCGCCATTCCACCCGCGACGCCAGCCGCCCGTAACGCGTCCATCGACCGCGACCGTGGACGCGCAAATCCTGACCCGCCGGCCGCTGGACGGCATGGCGGTGGGCCTGATGGTGGTGCTGTGCGCCGCCTGGGGCCTGCAACAGGTGGTGATCAAGGTGACCGCGCCGCTGATGGGCGCGGTGCTGCAGGCCGGCGTGCGCTCGGCGGTGGCGGCGCTGCTGGTGTTCGGCTTTGCCGCCTGGCGCGGCACGCCGATCTGGCGCCGTGACGGCACGCTCAACGCAGGGCTGCTGGCGGGGCTGCTGTTCGGCGCCGAGTTCTTCTGCATCTTCGTCGGGCTGGGCCACACCACGGCCTCGCGCATGGCGGTGTTCCTGTACACCGCGCCGATCTTCACCGCGCTGGGACTGCATTTCGTGGTGCCGGGCGAGCGGCTGCACTCCGGGCAATGGCTCGGCGTGGCGCTGGCATTCGTGGGCATGGCACTGGCGTTCGCCGATGGCATCTCGGCGCCGTCGGCCCATGGCAGCACGCTGCTGGGCGATGCGCTGGGCATCCTGGCCGGGGCGCTGTGGGCCGCCACCACCGTGGTGGTGCGCGCCAGCCCGCTGGCCAGCGCGCCGGCCAGCAAGACGCTGCTGTACCAGCTGGCGGTATCGGCGGTGATGCTGCTGGCGATGGCGGTGGCCGCGGGCCAGACCGCGACCATGCAGATCGACGGCGTGGTGCTGGCGAGCCTGTTCTACCAGTCGGTGCTGATCGCGTTTGCCAGCTACCTGACGTGGTTCTGGCTGCTGCGGCGCTACCTGGCGTCGCGGCTGTCGGTGTTTTCCTTCCTGACGCCGCTGTTCGGGGTGGCTTTCGGCGTGGTGCTGATGCACGACGCGGTGGGGCCGCGCTTTGCGGTGGCGGCCGTGCTGGTGCTGGCGGGGATTGTGCTGGTGAATCGGCGGGCGTGAGGGGCGCGTCAGGGTTCGGGTTAAAACCGTTGGCCTCGCTTCATGTGGCGCCTTGCTAGCCCACCCCTCACCCCGGGCCCTCTCCCCATGAGGGGAGAGGGAGAACACCTTGCTTAGGCAAGCTCGGGCGGCCTGGGAGCACCCAAAGCCGGTGGGCCCTTTTGCCCGCCGCCTTCAAGCTCAGCGGCGCGCCTCGAACGAGAACATCCCGAGCGCGTCGCGCACCTCCTCCAGCGTCTGCTGGGTCAGCTCGCGAGCCTTCTGCGTGCCCTGACGCAGCACATCGAACACATAGTCCGGGTTCTTGGCCAGCTCTTCGCGGCGGGCGCGGATCGGGGCCAGCATGTCCTGCAGGATGCCTTCGATGCGGCGCTTGAGCACCATGTCGCCCAGGCCGCCCTTGCGATAGTGTTCCTTCAGCGCCTCGACTTCCTCGGTGTTCGGGTCGAACGCGTCCAGGTAGGTGAACACGACGTTGCCCTCGACCTGGCCGGGATCCGACACCTTCAGGTGGTTCGGGTCGGTGTACATGCTGTGCACCGCGGCCTTGATCTGCTCCGGCGACGCGCCCAGCGCGATCGCGTTGCCCATCGACTTGCTCATCTTGGCCTTGCCGTCGACGCCGGGCAGGCGGCCGAACTTGGGGATCAGCGCCTTGCACTCCGGCAGCACGTCGCGGCCGACCTGGTTGTTGATGCGCCGCACGATCTCGTTGGTCTGCTCGATCAGCGGGGCCTGGTCTTCGCCCACCGGCACCACCTGGGCCTTGAAGGCAGTGATGTCCGCGGCCTGCGCGGCCGGGTAGCACAGGAAGCCGGCCGGGATATCGCGACCGAAACCGCGCGCCTGGATCTCTTCCTTGATGGTCGGGTTGCGCTCCAGCCGCGATACCGTGACGAAGTTCAGGTACATCAGCGTCAGCTCGGCCAGCGCCGGCAAGTGCGACTGCACGGTGATGGTGGTTTTGGCCGGGTCGATGCCAACCGCCATGTAGTCCAGTGCCACTTCCAGCACGTTGCGGCGCACCTTGTCGGGATCGTGCGCGTTGTCGGTCATGGCCTGGGTGTCGGCCAGCAGCAGGTATTGCTCATGCGAATCCTGCAGCGCCACGCGGCTCTGCAGCGAGCCGACGAAGTGGCCGAGGTGCAGCGGGCCGGTGGGACGGTCGCCGGTCAGGATCACGGGACGCCGGTTGGTTTGGCTGGTTTGGGCTGTCATGGGACGGTCTTGCACGAAATAAGTCGCGGAAATTCGGGTTCGTTGATCTGGGCTTCAGGCGGCCTGCCCCGCGGCGCCGCCACCCAGGCGGCGGGCCAATTCGACATACTCGCCGACGGGCACTTCCTCGGCGCGGCGGCCAAGGTCGAAGCCCATCGCGTCGAAGTCGACCTGGTCGCGCAGGAACGACAGCGTATTGCGCAGCACCTTGCGCCGCTGCGAGAACGCCGCGGTGACCAGGTCGCCGAGCACGGTGATGTCGCAATCGGCATGCGGCGAGCGCAGGCGGCCGTCGTGATGGCGCGGCCACGGGATCATCCGCACCACGGCCGAATCCACCTTGGGCGGTGGGTTGAAACTGCCCGGCGGCACGTCCAGCACATGTTCCATGTAGTAGCGCACCTGCAGCATGATCGACAGCCGGCCGAAGGCCTTGCTGCCGGGCTCCGCCACCATGCGCTCGACCACTTCCTTCTGCAGCATGAAGTGCTGGTCACGCACTAGGTCGGCGAACTGCATCAGGTGGAACAGCAGCGGGCTGGAAATGTTGTACGGCAGGTTGCCGACGATGCGCAGCGGCCTGCCCGGCACTTCCAGCTTGCCGAAGTCGAAATCCAGCGCGTCGCCGGCGTGTACCTGCAGGCGCTCGCCGTAGCGGCGGCGCAGGCGCTCGACCAGGTCGCGGTCGAGTTCGACCACCTGCATCTGCGGGATCCGTTCGAGCAGGGGGCTGGTCAGCGCGCCGAGCCCCGGCCCGATCTCGACCAGCACGTCTTCGGCTTGCGGGCTGATGGCATTGACGATGCCGTGGATGATGGTGTCGTCGACCAGGAAGTTCTGCCCGAATCGCTTGCGGGCCACATGGCCCTGGTGCACGTTGGAACGCATGGTTCGATGTTGCAGCATGAGGTCCGGCTTCAGCAAGGCGGCTGCAAGCCAGGATTGGGATGGCCCGGATGGCTGGCGCCGGCGCCATCGGGATGGCGGCCGTTGGCATGGCCGGCCATGGTGACCGCACTGCGGATGGCCTCGATCATGCTGCCATGCTCTGCCTGGCCGGTGCCAGCCAGGTCCAGCGCGGTGCCGTGGTCCACCGAAGTGCGGATGAAAGGCAGCCCCAGCGTGATGTTCACGCCGTGGCCGAAGGTGCCGTATTTCAGCGGCGCCAGCCCCTGGTCATGGTACATCGCCAGCACGCAGTCGGCATCGCGCAGGTGGCGCGGCTGGAACAGCGTGTCGGCCGGGAAGGGACCGCGCGCATCGATGCCGGCATCCTTGGCCTGCGCCAGCGCGGGCACGATCACGTCGATCTCTTCGCGGCCCATGTGCCCGCTTTCGCCGGCATGGGGGTTCAGGCCCGTGACCAGGATGCGCGGGCGCGCGATGCCGAAGTAGTGGCGCAGGTCGGCATCGATGATGGTCAGGGTCTGCAACAGCAGCGGTACGGAAAGCGCGTCGGGCACCGCGCGCAGCGGCAGGTGGGTGGTCGCCAGCGCCACGCGCAGCATGGCGTTGTCGTGCGCGGGCTGCGGGCCGGCCAGCATCATCACCACGCGCGGCACGCCGGCGCTGTCGGCCAGGTATTCGGTGTGGCCGGTGAAGGACACGCCGGCGTCGTTGATGGTGCTCTTCTGCACCGGCGCCGTGACCATGGCCGCATAGCGCGGCGCGGCGCGGCCATGCGGGCGGCAGCCGGCGATGGCGGCATCGAGCAGGGCCAGCACGTACCGGCCATTGCGCGCGTCCAGGCGGCCCGGCTCGCACGCGACCGCCAGCTTGATATCCTCGATCACCACGTCGCCGTCGGCGATGCGCCGCTCCCAGGCGTGCGTCACGCCCAGCGCCGCGGCACGATCGGCCAGCAGGCGGGCATCGCCCAGCACATGGAAGCGGTAGTGCCCGCTGCCGCCGTTGTTGCCATGGTTGGCGCCGGCGAGCTGCAGCAACGCCCCGATGGTGATGTCGGGGCCGATGCCGGCGGGCTCGCCGGTGGAAATGGCCAGGGATAGCGGGTCAGGCATGTCGGCGTGGGCGGGAGGGCGGGTGAGCGGCGCTTGCGCGCGTCAGCGCTGCCGGTTGATGCGGTACTCGACGTACGCCTGCGAGCGCAGCTGGCGCACCCAGTCATCATACGCGGCCCGCAGCTTCTGTTCGCGAACCTCGGCGCGGGCAAAGTCGCGCTGTTTCTCGGGCGACAGCTCGGTCTCGCGGCGGTTCAGCACCTGGATCAGGTGCACGCCGAACTGCGTGACCACCGGTTCCGAGATCTCGTTCGGGCGCAGGCGGCTCATGGCCTGCTCGAACTCGGGCACCAGCTCGCCCGGCGAGACCCAGCCGAGGTCGCCGCCGTTCTGTGCCGAGCCGTCCTGCGAGAAGCGCTTGGCCGCGTCGGCAAAATCGCCGCCGTGGGTAATGCGGTCGCGCAGCGTGCTGAGCTGGCGGCGCGCCTCGGCTTCGGGCATGTTGGGGCCGGTGCGGATCAGGATATGGCGCACCTGCGTCTGCGTGATCTTGCCTGCCGCGGCCGTGCCGGATGCCGGCGCGGCGCGCTTGGCCAGCAGCTTGACCACGTGGAAGCCCGCGGCGCTTTCCACCACCTGGGGCGCCACGGCGCCAGGCTGGAGGTCGACTACCGAGTTGGCGAACAGCGCCGGCAGCCGGCCGATCTCGCGAAAGCCCATGGCGCCGCCCTGCGCGGCTTCCGGGCCTTCCGAATTGGCTTGCGCCAGCTGCGCAAAGTCCGCGCCGCCCTGGGCCTGCTTCAGCAGCCCCTCGGCCTTGGCGCGCTGCGCCTGCTTCTGCGCGTCGGAGGCATTCTCGGGCACGCGCACGAGGATCTGCGCCACGTTGTATTCGGTCGGGCCGGTAGCGCCGGCCTGGCCGCCGCGGGCAGCCAGGAAGTTGTCGATCTCGCCGTCGTAGACCTGCACCTTGGAATCGACCTCGCGCTCGCGCAGGCGGATCACCTGCACCTGCTTGCGCAGCTCGTCGCGGTACTTGGTCCAGGTCATGCCGCTGGCTTCCACGCGGCGGCGCAGCTCGGTGGCGTTCATGCGGTTCTGCTGCGCCACCGATTCGATGGCGCGGTCGATTTCCTGGTCGGTCACGCGGATACCGGCTTCCTGCGCGGCCTGGGTCTGCACGCGTTCCATCACCAGGCGCTCCAGCACCTCGCCGAGCAGGTCGGCGCGCGGCGGGACGGGACGCCCGGTGGCGCGCAGCTGGCCTTCGATCTCGTCGGCGCGGTCAAGCAGCTCGCGGCGCGTGATCACGCTGTTGTTGACCACAGCAACCACCTCGTCGACCAGCTGCGAGCGCTTCTGGTCGCCGGGCTGCGGCACGCCGAGCTTGGGCTGGCTCGCCGGCGCGGTGACGTCGGAAGACTGCGGCACGAAGATGCCGGTGGCTCGCCCGGCGCCCGGCGCCTTCAGCTGCGCGGCGGCCGGAACGGCGATGGCGGCCAGCACGGCCGGCAGCAGCAGGCGGTGCCACGACGTCATGAGGAAGGAAAACACGGCGAATTCTTGACGTTTCATCTTAATCCGTCATTCATAGTGATCGTACTGGGTCGTCGGTACCGGCTTGGCGGACACGGGCTCGTAGCCCGGCACGTTCAGGCGCAGGATGTTCAGCGGATTGGACCCGATCTTGGAAAGGCCACGGAACTCCACCTGCAGGAAGACCCGCCCGGTGTAGCCCTGCGTGGTGTTGCGGAAACGCTGGTAGACCACGCGGCCGACCCAGCAGTCCGCGGCGTATTCGACGCCGGCCAGCGTATCGACCATCTGGCTCGCGCTCAGGTCGAAGGCAAAGCGCGCGATGGCGTAGGCGCGCCGCGTGATCGGCCACTGGCCCGACAGCTCGAACTGGTCGATCGCGGTGTTGTCGGTCACGGCGGTCGGACGGCGGTAGCGATAGCCGGCGTTGAAGACCTTGCGCGGCTCGGGGCGATATGCAAACGCTACGTTGCCGTAGTTGATCCGGTCGGTATCCAGGTTGTACTGCACCCCCATGTCCAGGTAATAGCCCCGGAACATCTGGATGGTGGTCGCCGCGAGCAGATCGGAGGCGCCAGGCTTGGGGTCCGCCAGCGTGCCATTGATCTGCACGCGCTGCCCGGTGAAATCGTAGCGCTGCGCGATGGTGCCGCGGAAACGCTCGATACCGGAGTCAGACTCGATCAGGCGCGTGGTCAGGCCACCAGTGATCTTGTTGTTGTCGGCGATGCGGTCGTAGCCGGTGAACGGGTTCTCGCTGAAGATCTGGCCATAGCCGAAGTCGGACTGGACCGTGTCGAACAGCGGGAACAGGCTCTGGTCGCGGAACGGCGTGTAGACGTAGAACAGGCGCGGCTCCAGCGTCTGCAGGTAGTTCACGCCGAACAGCCGGCTCATGGTCGGCGCCTCGCGCTCGAACGTCATGCCCGAATCCAGGCTGACGGTCGGCAGCACGCGCGAGAAATTGGTCTGCGCGTTAGGCGTATTGTCCTGCGACTCCATCTGGTACTGGGTGGCGTTGAACGTGACCTTCGGGGTCACGTACCAGCCGGCGCGCACGATCGGGTAGCTGATGCTCGGCTGGATGAACATGCGCTCGCCCTGCGGCTGCTGGAAGCCGGTGGACGTCAGCGGGATGCGGAAGCGGGTGTAGTCCGCCTCGACCTGCACGTCGAAGCCGCCCAGGTCATAGCGGAGGTACTTGCCGTTGAGCTGCGGCACGCGCTCGTACGAGGGCTCGCTGGGGCGCAGCGTCTGGAACTTCTGCACCCGCGCCATCAGGAAGAAATCCTGCCAGTTGTAGGTGACGCCGCCTTCCTGCACGTACTGGCGCTGCGCCGACTGCGCCACGCTGCGGTTGAAGTCGTCCGGGTACTGGTCGTCCGAGACCCGGTTGACGTTCAGGTAGGCGTTCAGCCCCTTGGCCAGGTTCTGGTTGTGCTGGATCGAGTAGGCCCAGCGGTTCGAGTTGGTCTTCTGGTCGTCAGGCAGGAACTCGGCGCGGATGCGGCCGGAGTAGCCCTGCCCCAGGTAGCGGTATTCGCCGCCCAGCTGCAGGCCCCGCTCCGTCATCAGCCGCGGGTAGATGGTCAGGTCGCGGTTCGGCGCGATGTTGAAGTAGTACGGCGTCGTCAGGTCGAAACCCGAGCGCGAGCCGTAACCCATCAACGGCGCCAGGAAGCCGCTGCGACGGTCATCGTTGAGCGGAAAGCTGAATGCCGGCGCTGCCGCGATCGGCACCCCGAAGAAATTCAGCACGCCGCCATAGGCAACGCCCACCTGGCGGTCGCTGTCCAGGTCGATCTGGTTCGCGCTGAAATACCAGTCCGCGTTGTCCGGCGAGCAGGTGGTGTACGACGCCCGCTTGATTGTGCTGCGGTCCTTGTCCAGGAAGTCGATGCGCTCGGCCTTGCCGGCGCCGCCGGTCTGCTGGTAGTAGTAGTCAGGCGACAGCATGTAGCCTTCGTTGGCCTCGACCTTCAGCTTGGCCTCGGGCCCCACCGCCAGCGTGCCGCTGCGCGACAGCCGCACGTTGCCCTGGGCATGGGCCTCGTCCGTATCCTGGTCATAGCTCAGCTTGTCGCCCTTGACGACACCGCCGTCGCGGCGCAGCTCGGCATGGCCCTCGAGCTGGACGCCGCGCTCGCTGTAGCCGGTCATGCGGTCGCCCTCGATGAACGTCGGCGCGCCGGAATCAGGCTCGCTGGTCTTGGGGGGCTCGGCCAGCCGCGGCACCAGTTCGCCGGATACCGCGGGCAGCTCGGGCGCCTGCGGTGCGGCTTCGAACACCGGCTCGACCTGGTCCAGGTCCGGAATCGCCGAGCCCGACATCTGCGCCTGGGCGCCGGCCGACAGGCCGGCCATGGCCAGCACCAGCGGCCGCAGCCGGCCCGCGTTCAGGCGGCCCTTCAGGCGACCAGCGAGCCTGGCGCGGGCGGCGGCACCAGTGGGGGCAGGCGAAAGCAAGGCCTTGTTATTCGGTGTTCGTCGTTGTTCGGTCATTCGCACGGGTTGTCAGTCTCGGCGTGGGCTGCGGCCGCCTGCAAGCCGCCAACCCCTGCCAGAGCAGGCTGCGGGGCAACGAAGGCCCCTCCCGGGGGCCGCCCGGCGCCCGGGTCTGGTCGGGTATTATACGGGGCAACCAAACCTGCCCTTGCGGCCGGCTTGCCCCGCTCCACGATATTTTTCCGCGCCCTTCCTGTATGGCAGCTCTTCCCCACGACCCACGCCTGGACCAGCTCAAGGCCTGGGTGTCCGGCCTTGGCCCGGCATGGTCCGCCGATCCCGACTCCTGCGTGCCCGCATCGGCCGATGCCAGCTTCCGGCGTTATTTCCGCGTGCGCACCGGCAACCCGGCGCACCCGACCGCCATCGTCATGGACGCGCCGCCGGCACACGAGGACTGCCGCCCCTTCATCCACGTCTGCCAGCTGTTCGGCGAGGCCGGCGTGACCGTGCCGACCGTGCTGGCACAGGACCTGGCGCAGGGTTTCCTGCTGCTCGCGGACCTGGGCAGCCAGACTTACCTGTCGCGGCTGGACGACTCCACGGCCCATGGCATGTATGCCGACGCCGCCGCGGCGCTGGTCCGCATCCAGGCCGCCACCCGCCCCGGCGAACTGCCCGCGTACGACCGCGCGCTGCTGCAGCGCGAACTCGACCTCTTCCCGCAGTGGTACGTGGCCAGGCACCTTGGCGCCACCCTGAGCGACACCCAGCAGGCCGACCTGCGTGAAGTGATGGATGCGCTGCTTGCCAACAACCTGGCGCAGCCGCAGGTCTACGTGCACCGCGACTACCACTCGCGCAACCTGATGGTGCTGGATGGCGGCGCCAATCCTGGCGTGCTGGATTTCCAGGACGCGGTGATCGGCCCGATCACCTATGACGCGGTCTCGCTGTGGCGCGATGCCTATATCGAATGGGAAGAAGAGCAGCAGCTCGACTGGCTGATCCGCTATTGGGAGCGCGCGCGCAAGGCCGGCCTGCCGGTCAATGCGGATTTCGGCGAGTTCTACCGCGATTTCGAATGGATGGGCCTGCAGCGCCACCTGAAGGTGCTTGGGATCTTCGCCCGCCTGTACCACCGCGACGGCAAGGACGGCTACCTCGCCAACCTGCCGCTGGTGCTGAAGTACACCCGCAGCGTTGCCGGCCGCTATACCGAGCTGCGCAAGCTGATCCGCCTGCTGGATGAGCTGGAAGGCGTTGCCAGCCCGGCCGGCTATACCTTCTGACAACGTGCCTGACGTCAACGACCAGGCCGGGCCCGCCTCCATCACCGCCTTGGGCGAATGGCTGGCCGGCGCGCGCGCGCTCGCGCCGATGCTGCTTGGCGTGGTGCCGTTCGGCCTGATCTACGGCGTGCTGGCCGTTGGCGCCGGCATGCCCGCATGGCTGGCCTGTGCCATGAGCGCGATCGTGTTCGGCGGCGCCTCGCAGATGATCCTGACCCAGTTGTGGACCGCCGGCACGCCCGCGGTGGTGATCACGCTGACGGTGGCCATGGTCAACCTGCGCCATGCGCTGTATTCCGCGACGATCGCGCCCACGTTGGCCCATCTGCCGCGCCGC
The DNA here is from genome assembly GCF_038900635.1 of Cupriavidus oxalaticus. Lineage (GTDB taxonomy): Bacteria > Pseudomonadota > Gammaproteobacteria > Burkholderiales > Burkholderiaceae > Cupriavidus > Cupriavidus oxalaticus_B. The sequence goes on from NZ_JAYMRX010000009.1 coordinate 177,454, forward strand.
TGGAAGGCGCTGATCGCTTACCTGCTGACCGACGAGGCCTTCGCCGCGATGACGCACCGGCTGGGCGATACCGGCCCGCGCGCGCAGTATCGCCACTGGTATTACTTCGGCGGCGGCTTCGCGCTGTGGGCAAGCTGGCAGGTGTCGACGCTGGCCGGCGTGCTGGTCGGCGCCCAGGTGCCGCGCGACTGGCCGCTCGATTTCTTCCTGCCGCTGACCTTCATCGGCATCATTGTGCCCGGCCTCAAGCACCGCTCGCACGTAGCCGCGGCGCTGGCCGCCAGCGTACTGGCAGTGGCCTGCTACGGCCTGCCGCACAAGCTCGGGCTGATGGTGGCGGCGCTGGGCGGCATCGCCGCCGGCATGCTGGTGCTGGGCCGTGGCAACCGCCCCGGCGCGCGCCGGGGCGGCGCGGCCGATCGGTCCGGCTCGGTCGGCAAGGAGACCGCATGAATGCGCTGACCTTGCTATGGGTCTTTCTGGCCGCCGGCCTGGCGACCTTCCTGATCCGCCTGTCATTCATCGCCGTGGAAGGCCGCGTGCGGCTGCCGGCGTGGTTCCGAACCGCGCTGCAGTTCGTCCCGGCCGCCATGCTGTCGGCGCTGATCGCCCCCGACCTGCTGATGCAGGGCGGCGAACTCGCGCTCACCCCAACCAATGCGCGGCTGGTGGCCGGCGTGGTCGCCATCCTGATCGCCGCGCGTACCCGCAGCGTCGGCTGGACCATCGCCGGCGGCATGGCCGCGCTGCTTGCCCTGGAGGCCCTCTTCTGATGAAGGTCATGATCTTCGCCGCCGGCCGCGGCGACCGCATGCGCCCGCTGACCGATACCTGCCCCAAGCCGCTGCTGGCCGTGGGCGGCAAGCCGCTGATCGTCTGGAAGATCGAAGCGCTGGCGCGCGCCGGCCTGCGCGACATCGTCATCAACCACGCATGGCTCGGCGACCAGATCGAAGCCGCGCTCGGCGACGGCAGCCGTTTCGGCGTGCGCATCGCGTACTCGCCCGAAACCGAGGCGCTGGAAACCGCCGGCGGCATCGCCAGGGCCATGCCGCTGCTGTCGCACGACCCGGCCCGCGGCGAGATTTTCCTGGCCGTGTCGGGCGACATCTTCTGCGACTACGATTTCCGCACGCTGCTGCCACGCGCAGCCGCGCTGGCTGGCGCCGACGAGCCGCGCATGCACCTGGTCATGGTGCCCAACCCGGCATTCCACCCGCGTGGCGACTTCGGGATGGATGCGCAAGGACGGCTATCGCTGGAGGAGCACCCGATCCACGGCGAGCGCCTTACCTTCGGCAATATCGGCCTGTACGACACGCGCCTGTTTACGGGCATCGCACCCGGCAGCCGTATGGCCATGACGCCACTGTACCGCGCCGCGATCGCCGCAGGCACCGCCACCGGAGAACGCTTCGACGGGCGCTGGGAAAACGTGGGGACGCCGGCGCAGCTGGATGAACTGAACGCCAGTATCGCGCCTGTGCCGGCCGCCTCCGTCGGCCGCTGAATCGAGGGGTATCGGGCAGTGCCATGGCAGGGGCGCGACGCGCCTTTCGCTTCACCGCCGCTGCAACCCGCCTGGCGGCGTTAGAATCGGCCTGATCCTCCTCTTCCCCCAGGCCACACCATGTCCGCACCCGACAACGCCCTCCTCGCCGCCTGCCGCGAACGCCGCGCCCGTGTGCTGCAGCACCTGCGCGCCGGCGGTGGTGGCGTGGCGATCCTGCCCACGGCGCCGGAAGCCATGCGCAACCGCGACAGCGACTATCCGTACCGGCACGACAGCTATTTCTATTACTTGACCGGCTTCACCGAGCCCGAGGCCGTGCTGGTGCTGGTGGCCGGCGCGCCGGGTGACCCCGCCGATGCCGACCGCAGCATCCTGTTCTGCCGCCCCAAGCACGAGGAGCGCGAGATCTGGGACGGCTTCCGCTACGGCCCCGAAGGGGCACGCGCCACGTTCGGCTTCGACGAGGCGCATTCGTTCGAAGAGATCGATGCGACGCTGCCGCCGCTGCTGGCCAATCGCGCGCAGGTCGCTTACCCGCTGGCCGAGTCGACCCGCACCGACATGCAGATGCGCCGCTGGCTCGACGCCGTGCGCATGCAGGGCCGCGCCGGCGTGTCCGCGCCGTCGGTGGCGATCGATATCCGCACGCTGCTTGACGAAATGCGGCTATTCAAGGACGCGGGCGAACTGGCCATCATGCGCCGCGCGGGCGAAATCTCCGCCGGGGCCCATGTACGCGCGATGCAGGCCACGCGCCCGGGCCTGCGCGAATACCACCTCGAAGCCGAGCTGCTCTATGAATTCCGTCGCCACGGCGCGCAGAGCGTGGCCTACAACTCCATCGTCGCCGCCGGTGCCAACGCGTGCGTGCTGCATTACCGCGCCGGCCCGGCCGAGCTGAAGGATGGCGACCTGTGCCTGATCGACGCCGGCTGCGAGCTCGACGGCTACGCTTCGGACATCACCCGTACCTTCCCGGTGTCGGGGCGCTTTTCGCCCGCGCAGCGCGAGTTGTATGACCTGGTGGTGGCGGCGCAGGAAGCCGCGATCGCCGAGACCCGCGCCGGCGTGCCCTACAACGTGCCGCACGATGCCGCCGTGCGCGTGCTGGCGCAAGGCATGCTCGATACCGGCCTGCTCGACCGCAACAAGGAAGGCACGCTCGACGACGTGCTGGCCAGCGGCAGCTACCGCCGCTTCTACATGCACCGCACCGGCCACTGGCTTGGCATGGACGTGCACGACGTGGGCGAATACCGCGTCGCCAGCCATGGCGGCGAGGGCGAGCGCCCGTGGCGGCCGCTGCAGCCAGGCATGGTGCTGACCATCGAGCCCGGCATCTACGTGCGTCCGGCAGAGGATGTGCCGGAGCGCTACTGGCATATCGGCATCCGCATCGAGGATGACGCCGTGGTGACCGATGGCGACTGCGAGCTGATCACCCGCGGCGTACCGGTGCTTGCCGACGACATCGAAGCGCTGATGCGCGATGCCGGAGGCCGGCGATGATCGGCTGGCTGCGCAGACTCTTTCCCGGCCAGGGCAGCACGCCGGCAGCGGCCGCTCAAGCGCGCGACCCGTCGGAACCGTTCATCATCAACCTGTTCGACGACCGCGTCGTGGTGCACCGTCCTGATGGGCAGCGCGAGGAAGTCGCGTGGGACACGCTGGAACGCGTCGTGGTGCGCGTCTCCAACCGCGAGCCCTGGGTGGGGGCTGCCTGGCTGATCCTGGTCGGCGCGCCCGACAGCGGCCAGGGTTGCGTGGTCCCGGCCGATGCCGCCAACTATGCCGCGCTGCTCGAGCAACTGAGCGCGTTGCCCGGCTTCAACCAGCAGAAGCTCGACAATGCGATGCGCGATGCCGCGGCCGGCAAGTCGCGCACCGACGCGATCTGCTGGAAGCGCGGTGCCGGCGAGACTGGCGGCGGCGGCAGCGATGCCCCGGGCGGCAATACAGGAGGCAGTGACGATGCCGGCCGCGCCAGCTGATCTCCGCGACATCGCCATCGTCGGCGGCGGCCCGGTGGGACTGGCGTTGGCCTGCCAGCTGCTGCGCACCACCGACTGGCGCATCGCGCTGATCGATGCGGCCACGCCGGCGCGCGCCGCGCGCGATCCGCGCGCGATCGCGCTGTCGCACGGCAGCCGCCAGTTGCTCGAGCAGATCGGCGCCTGGCCTGTGCCCGGCAGCCCGATCGAACATATCCACGTGTCGCAGCGCGGCCGCTTTGGCCATGTCCGGCTGCACCACGACGACTACGGCGTGCCGGCGTTAGGCTACGTGGTCCGCTATGGCGAGCTGTGCGACGTGCTCGAACGCGCCCTCGCGCGCGCCGCGCAGGCTTGCCCGGCCGACCGGCTGCAGCGCGTATTCGAGACCCGTATCGACCAGATCGAGCAGCCGCCACCGGCCGGCACCGGCGACGATGCCGACGGCGGCTCAGTGCAGCTGACCGGCTCCGCGCATGACGGGCAGGCAGCGGTCTTTGTTTCCCGGGTGGCGATACAGGCCGAGGGCGGCTTGTTCCACGAGCAATCCCGGCACCAGGGCCGCGGCGCGCGCACGCGCGACTACGGGCAGACCGCCGTGATTGCCCATGTGGCCTGCTCGCGCCCTCAGCCGGGCTGGGCCTGGGAGCGCTTTACCGAGGAAGGCCCGCTGGCGCTGTTGCCATACGACGAGCATGGCGTGCCGGGCTTCGCGCTGGTGTGGTGCTGCCCGCCGGAACAGGCCGCACGACGGCTGGCGCTGCCCGACGCGGAGTTCGCGCTGGAACTTGGCCGTGCCTTCGGCGATCGCATGGGCTATTTCACGCTGGCGGGCAAGCGCCATGCCTTCCCGCTGGGGCTGAACGCCGCGCCGGTCACGGTCAGCGGCCGCGTCGCGGCGGTCGGCAATGCGGCGCAGACGCTGCATCCGGTGGCGGGCCAGGGCCTCAACCTGGGCCTGCGCGACGCCTTCGCGCTGGCCGACTCGCTGCGCGCCGCCTGCACGCCGCAAGCGCTGCAGGCGTTTGCCAGCCGGCATCGGCTCGACCGCGCGGTCACCATCGGCGTCACCGACCTGTTGCCGCGCCTGTTCGGCGTGCCCTATCCGCTTGCCGCGCACGCCCGCGGGGCGTCGCTGGCGGCGCTCGCCTGCCTGCCGCCGCTGCGGCACGCGCTGGCGCGCCACATGATGTTCGGCATGCGCCGCTGAGGACAGACATCGGGGATCTGTGGCGCGTGCGCCACGCACCACGGATCCCGCTGCGGATTGCGCCATCGATGCTCAATTCTTGAGCAGTCGCTTCCGTTTGGCGGTAGAATCTCGCCCTCGCACATGTCCCGATCCATCGCCGGCTGCAGTTTCGGCAGGGGCATGTTTTTCCGTTTCGTCTCTGTTTCGCCCGATCGTCACAAGGTCTCCCGAACCAGAGCAGGCCATCCCGATCCCTGCCCGGCGCGCGCGCCGCCAGGGCGGCAGGGCCCCAGCTGAACCGCCGCCCTATCGTGCAGATCGGACCTCACCAACTCCGCAACAACCTGTTTGTCGCCCCCATGGCGGGCGTGACGGACCGGCCGTTCCGCCAACTGTGCAAGCAGCTCGGCGCCGGCTATGCGGTGTCGGAAATGGTGGCGTCCAATGCACAGCTGTGGAAAAGCGAAAAGACCATGCGCCGCGCCAACCACGCCGGCGAGGTCGAGCCCATTTCCGTGCAGATTGCCGGCGCCGAGCCGTCGATGATGGCCGAGGCGGCGCGCTACAACGTCGACCGCGGCGCGCAGATCATCGATATCAACATGGGCTGCCCGGCCAAGAAGGTGTGCAACGTGGCCGCCGGCTCGGCGCTGCTGCAGAACGAGCCGCTGGTGGTGCGCATCGTCGAGGCGGTGGTCGCCGCAGTCGGCGATCGCGTGCCGGTCACGCTGAAGATCCGCACCGGGTGGAACCGCGAGAACCGCAATGCGCTGCGCATCGCGCGCATGGTCGAGGACGCGGGCATCAGCATGCTCACCATCCACGGGCGCACCCGTGCCGACCTGTACCACGGCGACGCCGAGTACGAGACCATTGCCGCGGTCAAGGCAGCGATCTCGATCCCGGTGGTCGCCAACGGCGACATCACGACGCCGCAGAAGGCAAGGCAAGTGCTGGCGCTGACCGGCGCGGACGCGATCATGATCGGCCGCGCGGCACAGGGCCGGCCGTGGCTGTTCCGTGAAATCGAGCACTTCCTGAAGACCGGCACAATGCTGCCGTCGCCCGAGGTGGCCGAGATCCGCGCGATCATGAACGCGCACCTGGAAGACCACTACGCCTTCTACGGCGAGTTCACCGGCGTGCGCACCGCGCGCAAGCATATTGCCTGGTACACGCGCGGCCTGCGCGGCGCGAACCTGTTCCGGCACCGGATGAACACGCTGGAATCCACCACCGAGCAACTGGCCGCGGTCAACGCCTTCTTCGACGAGCAGGCGGCGTTCTCGGACCGGCTGGTGTACGTGGACGACGAGCAGGGCAAACAAGATCAAGACGAAGCGAACAACAACAAAAACGGGGAGTTGCTTGCCGCATGAGCCGCAACGCTATCGACCAGTGCATCCGGGATAGCCTGGACACGTATTTTCGCGACCTGGACGGTGAAGAACCTTCCAATATGTACAACATGGTGCTCGAGGCCGTCGAACGGCCGCTGCTGGAAGCCGTGATGGTGCGCGCCGAGCGCAACCAGTCGCTGGCAGCCGCCTACCTGGGCATCAATCGCAACACGCTGCGCAAGAAGTTGCAGCAGCACGGTTTACTTTGAATTTGAAGCGTTTCCCACAGCCATGATCAAGCAAGCCCTCCTTTCCGTTTCCGACAAGACCGGCATCGTCGAATTCGCGCGCGAACTGAACGCGCTCGGCGTGACGCTGCTTTCCACCGGCGGCACCGCCAAGCTGCTGGCCGACAGCGGCCTGCCCGTGACGGAGGTGGCCGACTACACCGGCTTCCCGGAAATGCTCGACGGCCGCGTCAAGACGCTGCACCCGAAGGTCCACGGCGGCATCCTGGCACGCCGCGACCTGCCCGAGCACATGGCCGCGCTGGCCGAGCACGATATCCCCACGATCGACCTGCTGGTGGTGAACCTGTACCCGTTCCAGCAGACCGTGGCCAAGGATGACTGCACGCTGCCGGACGCGATCGAGAACATCGATATCGGCGGCCCGACCATGCTGCGCTCGGCGGCCAAGAACCACCGCGACGTGACCGTCATCGTCGATCCGGCCGACTATGCCGTGGTGCTCGACGAGATGCGCGCCAATGGCAACGCCGTCGGCTACGACACAAACTTCCGCCTGGCGACCAAGGTGTTCGCGCATACGGCGCAGTACGACGGTGCCATCACCAACTACCTCACCAGCCTCGGTGCCGACAAGTCGCACCAAGCCCGCAGCGCCTACCCGCAGACGCTGAACCTGGCCTTCGACAAGGTCCAGGAAATGCGCTACGGCGAGAACCCGCACCAGTCGGCGGCGTTCTACCGCGACCTGAAGGCGGTGGACGGCGCGCTGGCCAACTACGTGCAGCTGCAGGGCAAGGAGCTGTCGTACAACAACATCGCCGACGCTGATGCGGCGTGGGAATGCGTGAAGTCGTTCGACGCCGCCGCTGGCGCCGCCTGCGTCATCATCAAGCACGCCAATCCTTGCGGCGTGGCGCTGGGTGCCAACGCGCTGGAAGCGTATGAGAAGGCGTTCAAAACCGATTCCACCTCGGCCTTCGGCGGCATCATCGCTTTCAACGTGGAACTGGACGAAGCCGCTGCGCAGGCCGTGGCCAAGCAGTTTGTCGAAGTGCTGATCGCGCCGTCGTTCAGCGCCGCCGCGCGCGCCGTATTCGCGGCCAAGCAGAATGTGCGCCTGCTGGAGATTCCGCTGGGCAAGGGGATCAACCATTATGACTTCAAGCGTGTCGGTGGCGGCCTGCTGGTGCAGAGCCCGGATGCCAAGAATGTGCAGCCGTCCGAACTGCGCGTGGTGACGCGTCGTCATCCGACTCCGAAGGAAATGGATGACCTGATGTTTGCCTGGCGGGTGGCGAAGTTCGTCAAGTCCAATGCCATCGTGTTCTGTGGCGGTGGCATAACGCTGGGTGTCGGTGCCGGGCAGATGAGCCGTGTGGATTCGGCACGGATTGCCAGCATCAAGGCGCAGAATGCCGGGCTGACGCTGGCTGGTTCCGCCGTGGCGTCGGACGCGTTCTTCCCGTTCCGTGATGGGCTGGATGTGGTTGTGGATGCGGGCGCTACCTGCGTGATTCAGCCGGGTGGATCGGTGCGGGATGATGAGGTGATTGCCGCGGCTGATGAGCGGGGGATTGCCATGGTGCTGACTGGGACGCGGCATTTCAGGCATTAAGGGTTATTTTGGCCGCGCTTGTCGCGGCTGGTGACATGCTGTCGGCCTTTGAACCGCTGTTTTCGCGTTGGTGACATGCTGTCGGCCGTTGAACCGCCTGGTTCCGCCCTCCTGGGCGGGTAACTTTTTGTCCGAGCGACAAAAAGTCACCAAAAAGCGCGTTTACGGCCCTGCGGGCGGCCACTTTTATCGTAGTGGGCAAAAGGCTTTCGTACGGGGCTGGGATTCGTTGCAGGACAAGCCTGCCTGACGCCTTGGTGCGCCACAGTGGCTCGGGATTGACGCGGTGATTGAACAAGCCCAGAGCTGTGAGTGGCCCCTGCTGCTGGCGGCAACGTGGGAACGCCTGCGGCTGCGCTGCGCGCGGGCAGCATCTCAGCTCATGGGCCCGGGCACAGAACGCGTCGCTGTGCTCGCTTGGCGCTATCGCTGGCGAACCAGACGGCCCTTCTCTTCCCGCTTGTTTGCTCCCCTCTCCCGCTTGCGGGAGAGGGGCCGGGGGTGAGGGCCGGAGCTTCTACGAAGTAAAGCCAGCCAAATTGCCGGCGCTACGCCAAGACCTTCGTATTGCGCCAGCCACGTCGTCAAGTGTGCGACACCGAGGCCGAAGCGCAAGCCAGGACATGAAAGCCAGCTCCGCCACGTTAGGGCCGGCGCGCAGCGCAGCCAAAGGCGTCCCTAAGTTGACGCCAGCAGCAGGGTCCACCCACAGCTCTGGGCTCGTTCAATCACCACGTCAATCCCAGCCACCGTGGCGCACCAGGGCGTCAGGCAGTCCTGCTATGTGAGGAAGCGCAGCCCCGTACGAAAGCCGTCGCCCACTACGATAAGAGTGGCCGCCCGCAGGGCCGTAAACGCGCTTTTTGGTGACTTTTTGTCGCTCGGACAAAAAGTTACCCGCCCAGGAGGGCGGAACCAGGCGGTTCAACAGCCGACAGCATGTCATCAACAGCGACCAGATACCGAATACCCAACTCCCCATAAAACCCCACTAAACTCCCAAAGCCACACCCCAAAAACCAACCCCATATGCGAATCCTAGGCATCGACCCCGGCCTGCGCACCACCGGCTTTGGCGTGATCGAGAAGCAAGGCAACAAGCTTGCCTACATCGCCTCGGGCACGATCAAGAGCAACGGCAACGAGAGCCTGCCGGAACGGCTGAAGACGCTTTATGACGGCATCAGCGAGATCTCCCGCACCTATGCCCCCGACTGCGCCGCGATTGAAAAGGTCTTCGTCAACGTCAACCCGCAATCCACGCTGTTGCTCGGCCAGGCCCGCGGCGCAGCGATCTGCGGGCTGGTCGGCTATGGCCTGCCGGTATTCGAATACACCGCGCTGCAGCTGAAGGTCGCGGTGGTCGGCTACGGCCGCGCCAACAAGGCCCAGGTCCAGGAAATGGTGACCCGCCTGCTGATGCTGCCAGGCCAGCCCGGCAGCGACGCGGCCGATGCGCTGGGCGTGGCCATTTGCCATGCCAACGGCGGCGATACGCTGGGCACACTGGCCGGCATGGCCCCTGAACTGGTGCGCAAGGGCATGCGCGTGCGACGCGGCCGGCTGGTCGGCTGAGCCGGACTCCGGAGTCTCTTACAATCGGGCTTCGTCTTCCCGCAGGAATACTGAATGCCAAGCCAGATTGATCTCCTTGCCCGCCCTGTAATGCTAGCCTTGCGGCGCTGGCGGATCCCGGTCACCGCGGCCGCCGTCGGCGCCATGCTGGTCGCCGGCTGTGCCACCGCGCCCCGGCCGAAGCGCCATGGACCGCCGGCGCCAGTGCCGGCGCCGGCCCCCGCACCAGGCACGCCGCAGCCCCCCGCCGCGGAGAAACCCAAGGCACTGGTCATCGCCCACCGCGGCGCCAGCGCGCTGCGCCCCGAACACACGCTGGCCGCCTATGCCAAGGCGATCGAGGACGGCGCCGATGCGATCGAGCCCGATCTCGTCATGACCCGCGACGGCGTACTGGTAGCCCGCCACGAGAACGACATCACCGGCACCACCAACGTCGCCGACATGGCGCAATTCGCCGACCGCAAGCGCACCAAGGTCATCGATGGCGAGCGCCTGACCGGCTGGTTCACCGAAGACTTCACGCTGGCCGAGCTCAAGACGCTGCGCGCGCGCGAGCGCATCCCGCGACTGCGCCCGGCCAATGCACGACTGAACGACCAGTTCGAGATTCCCACCTTCGATGAGATTGTTCGCCTTGCCGAGCAGGCATCGCTTCGCACCGGCAAACCCATCGGCATCTACGCCGAGCTCAAGCATCCGAGCTATTTCCGCGGCATCGGCCTGCCCATGGAAGACAAGCTCGCCGCCGCGGTGCGCGCCAAGCCTTACCTCGGCCAGGCACCGATGTTCATTCAATGCTTTGAAGGCGGCAGCTTGCGCGCGCTGCGGCGCACGTTCGGCCACGCGCAGCCCAACGTCAAACTGGTGCAACTGGTCGGCAACCCGCGCAAGAGCCCCGCCGACTGGAAGCTCGCTGGCGACACCCGCACCTTCGGCGACATGCTGAATACGACCGGCCTGCGCGAAGTCGCGACCTACGCCGACGGCATCGGCCCGGAGAAAAGCAGCGTAGTGCCGCGCGACGCCCAGGGGGCGCTCGCCGCGCCGACCGCGTTGGTCCGCGAGGCCCATTCCGCCAGCCTGTTCGTCCATCCCTACACCTTCCGCCCGGAGAACAGCTTCCTGCCCAAGGCGCTGCAGACCGGCGGCGACGAGGGCACGCGCAGCCCGTCGGGCATGGTGCGCGAGCTGGAAGCGTTTATCGCGGCCGGCGTCGATGGCTTCTTCACCGACGACCCCGCGCTGGGACGCCGCGCGGTCGATGCAGATCGCTGACGCCGCATATGGCCGGCTGCAATATGGCCGCAATGCCGCCGCGGGGTACACTTGCGGCCGCCTTATCCCCCACCCAACAAGCCCAGACATGATCGGACGCATCGCCGGCACCCTCATCGAGAAGAATCCCCCGCACCTGCTGGTCGACTGCCATGGCGTCGGCTATGAAGTCGACGTACCGATGAGTACCTTCTATAACCTGCCGGGGGCGGGCCAGCCGGTCACGCTGCTGACCCAGCTGATCGTGCGCGAGGACGCGCACCTGCTGTACGGCTTCGGCACGGCGGCCGAGCGCAATACCTTCCGCGAGCTGATCAAGATCAGCGGCATCGGCGCGCGCATGGCGCTGGCGGTGCTGTCGGGCATGTCGGTATCCGAGCTGGCACAGGCGATCACGCTGCAGGAAGCGGGCCGGCTGACGCGCGTGCCGGGCATCGGCAAGAAGACCGCCGAGCGGCTGCTGCTCGAGCTCAAGGGCAAGCTGGGCGCGGAACTGGGGCACGCGCCCGGCGCCGCGGCGGTGCCCGACAGCGCCGTCGATGTGCTTAACGCGCTGCTCGCGCTGGGCTACTCGGAGAAGGAAGCCGCCTCGGCGATCAAGCAGGTGCCGGCCGGCACCGGTGTGTCCGAGGGCATCAAGCTGGCGCTCAAGGCCTTGTCCAAGGGCTGAGGCGTAGAATGGCGGGGTGTTTTCCGGGGTATCCCCCATTAGCGCCATGATCGAGACCGACAAGCTTTCCGCCCCTGCCCGCGTGATTTCCGCCACCCCCGCCTCGTCGCAGGAGGAGGCGTTCGAGCGCGCGCTGCGGCCCAAGCTGCTGGACGAATACGTCGGCCAGGAAAAGGTGCGCGGGCAGCTCGATATCTTCATGCACGCCGCGCGCAAGCGGCGCGAAGCGCTCGATCACGTGCTGCTGTTCGGCCCACCGGGCCTGGGCAAGACCACCCTGGCCCATATCATCGCGCGCGAAATGGGCGTGGGCCTGCGCCAGACTTCCGGGCCGGTGCTGGAGCGCCCGGGCGACCTGGCGGCGCTGCTGACTAACCTGGAAGCCAACGACGTGCTCTTCATCGACGAGATCCACCGGCTGTCGCCGGTCGTCGAGGAGATCCTGTACCCGGCGCTGGAGGATTACCAGATCGACATCATGATCGGGGAAGGCCCGGCGGCCCGCTCGGTCAAGCTGGACCTGCAGCCGTTCACGCTGGTGGGCGCCACCACGCGCGCCGGAATGCTGACCAATCCGCTGCGCGACCGCTTCGGGATCGTGGCGCGGCTGGAGTTCTACAACGCCGAGGAACTGGCGCGCATCGTCACGCGCTCGGCGCAGTTGCTGCACGCCAGCATCGATCCGCAGGGCGCGCTGGAGATCGCGCGGCGAGCGCGCGGCACCCCGCGTATCGCCAACCGGCTGCTGCGCCGCGTGCGCGACTATGCCGAGGTCAAGGGAGACGGCACCATCACGCGCGAGATGGCCGATGCCGCGCTGGCCATGCTCGATGTCGACCGCGTCGGCCTTGACCTGATGGACCGCAAGCTGCTGGAAGCGGTGCTGCACAAGTTCGGCGGCGGCCCGGTGGGCGTGGACAACCTGGCCGCGGCCATCGGCGAGGAGCGCGACACCATCGAGGACGTGCTCGAACCCTACCTGATCCAGCAGGGCTACCTGCAGCGCACGCCGCGCGGCCGCGTGGCCACAGCGGCGGCCTACCGGCATTTCGGGCTGGCGTCGCCGCAGGCTGGCGGCGGCGGCGAGTTGTTCGACGGGCAGTAAGGCGCGGCGCCGGCGCATCGGCATCAGCCAATTAAACGTTTTAATCTCGCCCCCCAAATTTTTTCGAAGTGGATTGCTGGCCCATGGCCCATTGTCCACAATGGCTTCATCGGCACCTGCCTGGTGCCCGCCCATGACCGCCCAGGAGGCAGCCCAAGGGTTGCCCCGCGGTTGCGGCGCCATTGTGATCATTGTGAACCGGTTTCCGACCCTGCAAGGAATGCCATGAGCCGTCGCCTGTGCCGCTCCACCTCGTCCCTTCTCGCCGCCACCCTGGCCAGTGCCGCATTCGCGTTACTGGCTGCCGGGAACGCCAACGCCCAGCGTGCGCAGGGTCCCGTCGGCGTCGCCGAAGAAGCCGTGATCAGCGGCAAGATCATTGATATCGATCCCACCTCCAAGGCCGTGCTGGTGCAAGGCCCGCGCGGCAATGTGGTCGAACTGGTCGCGGGCGACGAAGCGAAGAATTTCGGCCAGGTCCGCAAGGGCGACATCGTCACCGTGACCCGAGGCGCGGCCCTGGTGGCATCGCTGGAACCGCTCGACAGCAAGACCACGGCCATGGCTGAACAGGTTGACCGCACCACGCGCGCCGCCGAAGGCGGCAAGCCCGGCATCGCGCGCGAGATCACCACCACGGTTACCGCCGAGATCACCAAGGTCGATCCGGCCAAGCGCCTGGTCACATTCCGTGGACCGCGCGAGACGCTGCGTACCGTCAAGGTCGAGGATCCCGCCATCGACCTGAACCAGATCAAGCGCGGGCAGATGGCCAAGCTCGTCTACCGCGAAGTCGTGGCCATCACGGTCAAGGCACCGACGGCGGCAGCAGCCAACTAAACACCGTGCCGGGCGCGGTACTTTTCCCCACCAGGAGGTTACCTATGAATCGTCGCCACTTTGTTACCCGGGTTGCCGGCTCGGGCCTGCTCGTTGCCACCGCACTGGCGGCAGGCTGCACCACCACCGGCACCAGCGCCTCGAAGGACCCGGTCGCCAAGAAGCAGGAAATCGATGCCGGGGTGGACGGCGCGCTGAACCGGCTGTTCTCCGCCAACGCCGGCGCACGCGACCTGGCGCAGCGCGCGCAAGGGGTCCTGGTGTTCCCGCGTGTCATCTCGGCCGGCCTGGTGGTGGGCGGCGAATACGGCGAAGGTGCGCTGCGATCGAAGGGCGCGACAGTCGGCTACTACAGCACGACGCAGGCCTCGGTGGGGCTGACCGCCGGCGGGCAATCCAAGGCCGTCATCATCATGTTCATGACCCCGGAGGCCTACAACAAGTTTGTCTCCAGCAAGGGCTGGACCGCCGGCGCCGATGCCAACGTGGCGGTGGCCAAGATCGGCGCGGACGGCAGGCTCGACACCCTGACCAGCCAGCAGCCGGTGATTGCCTTCGTGCAGACCAATGCCGGCCTGATGTTCGACGTCTCGGTGAACGGCTCCAAGATCAGCAAGCTGGATATCTGACGCGGCCGCCCGGCTGCGCCACTCGGTCCCGCACTTTGCGCAATTCCCGGCTTCGGCCGGGAATTTTCATTTCGGGCGGCCGCGGCAACACCTGGGCTCGCCGCCGCAGGCGCGGCAGTTTGCGGGGCCCGCTGGCATAATCGCGCGCAAAACACCGCGCGCCAGCGCGTCCGACCGGGAGCCCCCATGTCCGCCGTCCCCGCCAGCACGACCCAACCGGGCCGCGTCTACCGCTACTATGACTTCGTCATGGTGGCATTCGTTACCGTGCTGCTGTGTTCGAACCTGATCGGCGCGGCCAAGGCGGCGCAGGTGACGCTGCCCGTGATCGGCACGGTGACCTTCGGCGCCGGCGTGCTGTTCTTCCCGATTTCGTACATCTTCGGCGACGTGCTGACCGAGGTCTACGGCTACGGCCGTGACCGGCGCGTGGTCTGGGCCGGCTTTGCCGCGCTGGCGTTCGCCACCTTCATGAGCCTGGTGGTGCTGAACATGCCGGTCGCGCCGTTCATGGCGGACTACCAGAAGAGCTTGCAAGACGTGTTCGGCAACACCTGGCGCATCGCGCTAGGGTCGCTGATCGCGTTCTGCTGCGGCAGTTTCACCAACAGCTACGTGCTGGCGAAGATGAAGCTGTGGACGGGAGGGCGGTGGCTGTGGACGCGCACGATCGGCTCGACCCTGGCGGGCGAACTGGTGGATTCGTCGCTGTTCTACGTGATCGCCTTCTATGGCATCTGGCCGCTGGAAAAGGTAGTCCAGGTTGCCGTGGCGCAGTACGTGCTGAAGACCGGCTGGGAAGTCGTGATGACGCCGGTGACGTACAAGGTGGTGGGGTTCCTGAAGCGGGCGGAGAACGAGGACTACTTCGACCGGCATACCAACTTCACGCCGTTCCGCGTGAGGGTCTGAAGCCCTCTCCCGCCGGACGGGAGAGAGATACTCAAAGATTCAGGGGACCCGCCGGTCGACCTCGTCCAGCGCCAGGTTTTCCAGGTGGCTGACATCCCCCCATGCCGCCAGCGTCAGGTGCGAGCTGTCGCTGCGCAGCCGGTTGACGCTGGCATTGAGCAGCTCGTGCTGGCGCGGCGCTTCCAGCGTCATGCCGGTAGCCTCGCGGTACAGGCAGTCGAGCACGCCGCCATGTGCGACCAGCGCGATACGCTCGCCGGGGTGGCGGCGCGACAGCGCCAGCACGGCGTCGACGGTACGCTCATGGAAACCGAGCAGCGATTCGCCTTCCGGCGGCGCGTAGTCCGGCACGCGCGCCTGCCAGCGGGCGAAGTCTTCGGGCAGATCCTCGGCCACTTCGGCGTAAGTCTTGCCCTGCAGCGTGCCGTAGCTGCGCTCGCGCAGGCGCGCGTCGGGGCGAATCTGCAGCCCCAGCGCCTCGGCCAGCGGTGCCGCGGTTTCCATGGCCCGCGACAGGTCGCTGGAATACACCGCGTCGATCGGCTCGCCCGCCAGCGCGGCCGCCAGCGCGCGCGCCTGGGCGCGGCCGGTCTCGTTCAGCGGAATATCGAGCTGGCCTTGCAGCCGGCGCTCCCGGTTCCAGGCCGTTTCGCCATGGCGGATTACGATCAGGTGGGTAAAGGCCAGCGATTGCAGCCCGGGGCTTAACGACATGCCGATTCCTTCGGTTTCCTTGTAGCCGCTTACTGCGCCAGCTTGGGATTGAGCGTGTAGGTGCCGGTCAGGCTGGCCTGCGCCAGCACGTGGCCCTGGATCGCGTCGCGCACCTGCGCGCCGGTGAAGGTGCCATCCAGCGGCAGGCGGTCGATGTCCAGCGCATACAGCGTGAACACGTAGTGGTGCAGCAGCGTGTCGTTCCACGGCGGGCACGGGCCGTCATAGCCGAAGTAGTCGCCCTTCATGTCGGCATCGCCGGCGAACCAGCCGGTGTAGTCGTTGATGCCGTGGCGCAGGCCACCCGCGGTGGCGGTGCCGCCGGTGGCCTCGGGGCCCGGCTTGCCGCGCGCGATCACGCCGTCGCTGTGCGAGGCGGCGGCGATCGAGCTCAGGCCCGGCGGAATGTCGACCAGCACCCAGTGGAAAAAGTCCACGCGCGGCAGCGAGGCCGGCACTTCGCGGGCTTCCTGGTTGACGTCGTCGCCCTTGCTGGGAACATCGCGGTCGTGGCAGATCAGCACGAACGAGCGCGTCTCGGCCGGCGCGTCTTCCCAGTGCAGGTCGGGATTGCGGTTGGTCGACAAGGCCACGTGGCTGGCGGCGTCGGGCACGCAGAAAGCAAACTCGCCAGGGATCGGCGCGTTGTCGTTGAAGGACTTGCTCCAGAGTTTCATTTGTATCTCCTGTCTTGATGCCGCGCCGGGGCTCGGCAGCTTGGGATTTGTCTAGCGATCTGCAGTCTGGCGATCTGCATCAGGCCGGCGGCACCCGCAGCCAGAACGTGACCGGCCCGTCGTTGACCAGGCTGACCTGCATCATCGCGCCGAACTCGCCGGTCTGCACCTGCGGATGCTCCGCGCGCGCCTTCGCCACGAAATGTTCGTACAACCGCTTGCCGTCCTCCGGCGACGCCGCCGGCGTGAAGCTGGGCCGCGTGCCGCTGTTGGTATCGGCCGCGAGCGTGAACTGCGACACCACCAGCAGGCCGCCGGCATTGCCGTTGCCGTCCATATTCTGCACCGGCAGGTTCATCTTGCCGGCGGCATCCGGGAACACCCGGTACGACAGCATCTTGGCCAGCAGCCGCTCGGCCTGCGCCTCGGTGTCGCCGCGCTCGGCGCAGACCAGTGCCAGCAGGCCGGCGCCGATCTCGCCGGTGGTGCGGCCCTCGACCGTCACGCGGGCCTGCGCGACACGCTGGATCAGTGCGATCATGCCCGCCGCCTCAGGACAGCGTCACGCGCGCGAAGCGACGCTTGCCGACCTGCACGACGTAGGTGCCGGCGGCGACCCTGGTCGCCTTGTCGCTGACCGTGGCCCCATCGATCTTGACACCGCCCTGCTCGATATTGCGGTTGGCTTCCGAAGTCGACGGCACCAGGTTGGCCTGCTTGAGCAGTTGCGCGATGCCCAGCGGCGCACCTTCCAGGCTGACCGCCGGGATATCGTCCGGCACGCCGCCGCGCGCGCGGTGGTTGAAGTCTTCCAGCGCCTTCTCGGCATCGGACTGGCTGTGGAAGCGCGCCACGATCTCCTGCGCCAGCAGCACCTTGCAGTCGCGCGGGTTGCGGCCCGCGGCGATTTCCTGCTTCATCTGGTCGATCTCGGCAATCGGGCGGAACGACAGCAACGTGTAGTACTGCCACATCAGGTCGTCCGAGATGCTCATCAGCTTGCCGAACATGTCGTTGGGCGCCTCGGTCACGCCGACGTAGTTGCCCTTGGACTTGGACATCTTTTCCACGCCGTCCAGGCCCACCAGCAGCGGCATGGTCAGGATGCACTGCGGCTCCTGGCCGTACTCCTTCTGCAGTTCGCGGCCAACCAGCAGGTTGAACTTCTGGTCGGTGCCGCCGAGCTCCAGGTCGGACTTGAGCGCGACCGAGTCATAGCCCTGCATCAGCGGGTAGAGGAACTCATGCACCGAAATCGGAATCCCAGAGCGGAACCGCTTGGTGAAGTCGTCGCGCTCCATCATCCGTGCCACGGTGTACTTGGCGGCCAGCTGGATCATGCCGCGCGCGCCCAGCGGGTCGCACCACTCGCTGTTGTAGCGGATCTCGGTGCGGGCCGGGTCGAGCACCAGGCTGGCCTGGCGGTAGTAGGTCTGCGCGTTGGCCTCGATCTGCTCGCGCGTCAGCGGCGGGCGCGTGCTGTTGCGGCCCGACGGATCGCCGATGGTCGAGGTGAAATCGCCGATCAGGAAGATCACCTGGTGGCCGAGGTCCTGCAGCTGGCGCAGCTTGTTCAGCACCACGGTGTGGCCGATATGGATGTCGGGCGCGGTCGGATCCAGGCCCAGCTTGATACGCAGGGGCACGCCGGTGGCCTCGCTGCGCGCCAGCTTCTGCGCCCATTCGGATTCGATCAGCAGTTCGTCGCAGCCACGCTTGGAGACCTCCAGGGCGTGCAATACCGACGGCGTCAGGGGGAATTTGGCCGCGGGGCCCGTGGAAACTTCAGTCATGACGTAAGTCTTTGAAATACATGAAATTTTAGGAAAGATTCCGACAGCCGCGAACAGCGGATTTTGGTATAATCCGCCTTTCCCGGCGCCAACGGGACCCTTTCCTGTGCACCATCAGTCACCTGCCGCGGGCCTCGATCCGAATCGAGGCCGCGATCCGATGCAGATGGCCCGATAAAGTGAACAGCACACGCCGCACCTCGGGGGAGGAAGGCAAACGAGACACATCGTTCCGGCAGCGGTGCTCAGACCAAGGTTGAATTTTACGTGATGTGGTCAAGACTCCGCGAAGTTTTCGCGCGCGAGCTGGTGGTTCTTGTTGACCCAACCAACCCCCAGCATGCGCGCCGGCGCAAGCAACTCACTGCCTCGGTGGGCGCGATCTTCACGCTCGGCATGGCCGCGGCGATGGGCGTTGCACCGCGCAGCGCCTTCGATGATCCGCTCGCCCCGCGCACCGAGCAGCCCCTGCGCATGCCCGACGTGCGCGAGCAGCTCGACCTGCTGACCGACAGCCAGGCCGTGTACGTGCGCGAAGAGCGCATGCAGCGCGGGGACACCATCGGCAGCCTGCTGCGCCGTCTCGGCGTGGACGATCCCGATGCGCAGGCCTTTATCGTCAAGAACCCCACCGCGCGCGGCCTGTTCAGCCTGAGCCCGGGCCAGGCCGTGCAGGCCGAGATCGACGAAAGCAATATGCTGGTGTCGCTCCAGGCCAACCTTGGCGGCGACGCCGCGGCCTCGCGCGAACTGGTGATCGAGCGCGTACGCGCGGCCGCCGACAGCGGCACCGCCACCTACAAGGCCAAGGTCCAGCGCGTCGACAACGACGTGCACTACGAGATGGCGTCGGGCGCCATCTCGGGCTCCGGCTTCTTCAAGGCCATGGACGCGGCCAACGTGCCCGACGAGGTCGTGCAGCAGATGCTGTCGATCTTTTCCGGCGTGATCGACTTCCATCATGACATCGCCAGCGGCGACCGCTTCCGCATCATCTATGAAGCGGGCTTCCGCGACGGCACCTTCGTGCGCAATGGCCGCGTGATCGCGATCGAGCTGATCAACCGCAACCAGCTGCACCAGGCGCTGTGGTTCTCGCCGGAAGACAGCAAGGATGGCGCCGGCGCCTATTACACCTTCGACGGGCGCAGCATGAAGCGGCCGTTCCTGCGTTCGCCGGTCGAGTTCTCGCGCGTGTCGTCGGGCTTCGGCGGCCGCGAGCATCCGCTGCACCATGACTGGGCGCAGCACAAGGGCGTGGACTTCGCCGCCCCGACCGGCACCAAGGTGCTGGCTACCGGCGACGGCGTGGTCGAATTCGTCGGCCAGCAGAACGGCTACGGCAACATCGTCATCCTGAGCCATTCGAACGGCTACTCAACCTACTACGCGCACCTGTCCGGTTTCGCCGGCATGCGCCAGGGCCAGCCGGTGCGGCAAGGCCAGCTGATCGGCTATGTCGGCTCGACCGGCTGGGCCACCGGGCCGCACCTGCACTATGAGTTCCGCTTCAACGACGTGCCGCAGAACCCGCTGACCATCACGCTGATGGAATCGCCGCCGCTGAGCGGCAAGTCGCGCCAGGAATTCCAGACCTACACCAGCGGGCTGCTCAGCCGCATCAATGCGCTGCGTGCCTACAACGTGCTGACCGCTTCCAACTGACGCGCCGACCGTGACCCAGCCCGTGCCAGGCAGCGAACGCTATATCGGCATCATGTCCGGCACCAGCATGGATGGTGCCGATGCGGTGCTGGTCGATTTCAGCGGCACGCGCCCGGAGGTACTCGCCGCCGCCAGCGAACCGTTCCCCGAGGCGCTGCGCGCCGCATATGGCGCGCTGCAGCACCCGGGCGAGGACGAGATCCACCGCGAGGCACTGGCGGCCAATGCGCTGGCCGAGGTCTATGCCGCATGCGTGGCCACGCTGCTGCGCGAGTCGGGCGTAGCAGCCGCCTCGGTCGCCGCCATCGGCGCGCACGGCCAGACCATCCGTCACCGGCCCGGCCTGTACGACGGCATCGGCTACACGCGCCAGAGCCAGCATCCGGCCCGGCTGGCCGAACTCGCCGGCATCGACGTGGTCGCGGACTTCCGCAGCCGGGACGTCGCCGCCGGCGGCCAGGGCGCACCGCTGGTGCCGGCGCTGCATCATGCGCTGTTCGGCAGCGACGCCGAGACCCGTGTCGCCTGCAATATCGGCGGCATTTCCAATATCAGCATCCTGCCAGCCACCGGCGCAGTCAGCGGCTTCGACTGCGGCCCGGGCAATGCGCTGCTCGACTACTGGATCCATCGCCACCGCGGGCTGCCGTTTGACAGCAATGGCGACTGGGCGGCCAGCGGGCGCGTCGACGATGCGCTGCTGGCGCGGTGCCTGGCGGATCCCTACTTCAGCGCGCCGCCGCCCAAGAGCACCGGCCGCGACCTGTTCCATCCCGGCTGGCTGGAAATCCAACTGCAGGCTTTCGGCCACCTCGCGCCTGACGACGTGCAGGCGACGCTGGCGGCGCTGACCGCCGAGGCCATCGCGAGCGACGTGCGTACCCACGCGCGTGATGCAAGGCGCCTCGTGGTCTGCGGCGGCGGCGCCCGCAACGCCTTCGTGATGGCGCGGCTGGCGCTGGCGCTGCCTGGCGTGGCCATCGAAACTTCGGAACACTACGGCGTGCCGGTCTCGCAGGTGGAAGCCATCGCCTTTGCCTGGCTGGCACGCCAGTGCGCGCTGCGCCTGCCAGGCAATGTGCCGGCCGTGACCGGCGCTGCCGGGCAGCGCGTGCTGGGCGCGATCTATCCGCGCTGAACGGCTTCCGCTTCGGCGGCGCCCTCCTCCACATACGTCATGAATGCCTGCGCCAGCGGCGACGCCCGCATGGCCGGCGAGCACGCCAGCACCACGCGCTGCGGCGTCACCGGCTCGCGCAGCGGCAGGCAGGCGATCGGCATGCCGTCGTAGCTGTGGTCCCCGGCCGGCCGTGTGCAGGACAGCGCCACGCCGTAGCCATGCGCGACCAGTCCGCGCTGCATCTCGAAGGTCTGGGTGTACTGGTGCAGGGCCGGATGCAAGCCATGTGCCCAGAACAGCGACAGGAAGTATTCGCGTGTCTGCGGGATGTCCTCGAGGATCAGACGCTCGCCGGCAAGGTCGGCCAGGCTCACGTCAGCGCTGCGCGCCAGCGCGTGCCCCATGGGCAGCAAGGCGTAAGGTGACAGCCGGGCAAGCGTGCAGCGCTCGGTGCGGGCATCCAGCCCCAGGTCGTAGGTCAGCGCCAGTTCCGCCTTGCCGGCCTGCAACGCGCGGTGCACGGTGGCGAGATCGGCCTCGAACAGGGTCACCGAGACCCGGGGGTGCCGCTCGCGGAAGCCGGACAGCAGGCGCGGCACGAAATACGGCCCCAGGTCCTGGAAACACGTCAGTGACAACTGGCCGCTCAGGCCGCGCTCGCCCGCTTCGTCGGCGGTCAGGCCCGCGGCCAGCGCCAATATGTCGCGCGCACGGCCAAGCAGGCGCTGGCCGGCCGGCGTCAGCGCCAGGCCACGGCTGACCTGACGCCGGAACAGCGGCTCTCCCAGCGTGTCCTCCAACTGTGCGATCGCGGTCGACACAGACGGCTGCGATACATGGCGGGCGCGCGCCGCCGCGCTGATGCTGCCGTGCTCGGCGGCGGCGACAAAGTACTCGAGCTGGCGGAAAGAGAAAGGGATCATGTTTTCCTATATCACACCATAGGAAATATATGCTTTTCCTATCCATGGCGGATGCCGATACTGCGAGCATCGCTAAACGGAGCCCCGCCATGGAAATTACCCAGGAACAGATCGATACCTACCAGCGCGACGGCGTGCTGGTGCTGCGCGGCGCGTTCGCGGAGTGGGTCGAGACCCTGCGCGAAGGTTTCGCGCAGAACCTTGCCGAGCCCGGCCCTTTCGCCATCGAGAACGTACGGCCCGGCGAAGGCGGGCGTTTTTTCGAGGATTACTGCAACTGGCAGCGCATCGCGCCGTTCGATGCATTTATCCGCCAGTCCCCGGCAGCGTCCATCGCCGGCCGCATCATGCAGTCGCAGGCCGTGCAGGTGTTCCACGAACATATCCTGGTGAAGGAGCCTGGCACGACCAAGCCCACGCCGTGGCACCAGGACCTGCCTTACTACTGCGTCGACGGCACCCAGACCGCGAGCTACTGGATCCCGCTGGATCCCGTCACGCAGGCCAATACGCTGCGCGTGGTAGCCGGCTCGCATCTTTGGCCTCGGCTGGTGCGACCCAAGCGCTGGGCCAGCAACGAAAGCTTCTATGCCGGCCGCGGCGACGATGGCAGTGCGTTCATGGACATGCCGGATGTCGAGGACGGCAGCCACACGCTGCTCGCGCCCGAACTGGAGCCGGGCGATGCGGTGGTGTTCGACTTCCGCACCGTGCACGGCGCCGCGGGCAATACCGGCAACGGCCGCAGGCGCGCATTCTCGGCACGCTTTCTTGGGGACGACGTGCGCTTCCTGCAGCGGCCGGGACGTACCTCGCCCCCGTTTCCCGGCATCGGCCAGCAGACCGGCGAGCGTTTGCGCGAGGACTGGTTTCCGGTGGTCTGGCGCGCCGGCCAGTAGCCACCATCCCAAAACAAAAAACGCACCCGAAGGTGCGTTTTTTGAGGCCGGAACCGCTCAGACTGAGAACGACGAGCCGCAACCGCAGGTGGTCGAGGCATTCGGGTTCTTGATCACGAACTGGGCGCCGTTGATGTCTTCCTTGTAGTCGATCTCGGCGCCGACCAGATACTGGTAGCTCATCGAATCGATCAGCAAGGTGACGCCGTTCTTGACCATGGTGGTGTCGTCTTCGTTGACTTCCTCGTCGAAGGTGAAGCCGTACTGGAAGCCCGAGCAGCCGCCGCCCTGCACGAACACGCGCAGTTTCAGCTCGGCATTGCCCTCTTCCTCGATCAACTGCTTGACCTTGTCGGCGGCGCTGTCGGTAAAGACGAACGGTGCCGGCACGTCCTCGGTAACGGGTGCCTCTGCGACTGCGTTCATGGGGTGTTCTCCTGTTTAGATACGCCTGTATTCTAAGCGCTACTGGAAGATCGTGCCGAACCCCTTTGTTTTCAAGGGTTTCGGGCGTGTGGCAGGCCGCTCAGGCGGCCTTTTCCGTGGGACTGGCGGTGTCCGCCGGAGTTTCCTTGGCCGCCGCATCGTCGCCGGGCGGCGTTTCCGTAACTTCGGTCACCGGTCCCGCATCGACCACGTTGGGCAACGCCTTGATTTCACCGGCCGCGCCTTGTGCCAGCGGGACCAGCCGCCCTTCGACCAGCGCGCCCTGGTGCATCTCCAGCGCTGCGTAGCGCACGTCGCCCAGCACGCGGGCCTCCGGTTGCAGTTCCAGCAGGTCGCTCGCTTGCACCGGACCCTTGACTGTGCCGTTGAGCACGAGGTGACCGACGCTGATCTCGCCTTCGACCATGCCCTTCTCGCTGACCACCAGCATGCTCGGCTTGCCGGGCGCCGCGGTGACATTGCCGCGCACGCGCCCGTCCAGGCGCAGGCCGCCGGAAAACATCAGGTCGCCGTCGATGGCGGTGTCTGCGCCGATCAGCGTATCGATCGAAAGGCCCTTCTTCTTCGAAAACAACATCGCTCTCACTCCTCTCTCGTTCGTACCGGGCCGCCGGGCCCGGGGCGCGTCGCCATGGCAGACGGCTTGCCGATGGCGACAGGGCGTGATTGTATCCGCGCGCGGCACATACCCCACAAAAGTCTGGTGGTCCCAACCGCTATTTCGGCAGCCGAACATGAATCCGCAGGGAACAGGCGAAAAAAAACCGCACGGCAGGCGTGCGGTTTTTTTGGATTTCGCGGCATCCGGCTGGACCGGAACCGCGAAAACGCATCAGCGCTTCGAGAACTGCTTGCGACGACGCGCCTTGTGGAAGCCGACCTTCTTACGCTCGACTTCACGTGCATCGCGCGTGACGTAGCCAGCCTTCGACAGGGCCGACTTCAGGGTCGCATCGTAGTCGATCAGGGCACGGGTGATGCCGTGGCGCACTGCGCCGGCCTGGCCCGTTTCGCCACCGCCGGTCACGTTGACCTTGATGTCGAACGTTTCGCCGTGGGCGGTCAGTTCCAGGGGCTGGCGCACGATCATCAGCGAGGTTTCGCGAGCGAAATACTCTTTGATGGGCTTGCCGTTGACGACGATGTCGCCCTTGCCCGACTTGATGAAGACACGAGCCACAGCGCTCTTGCGGCGGCCAGTACCGTAATTCCAGTTACCGATCATGGATTGGCCTCCTTAGATTTCCAGCGCCTTGGGCTGCTGCGCTTCGTGCGGATGCTCGGCTTCGGCGTAAACCTTCAGCTTCTTGATCATCGCGTAGCCCAGCGGACCCTTCGGCAGCATGCCCTTCACAGCCTTCTCCAGGGCACGGCCCGGGAAACGCTGCTGCATCTTGCCGAACGTCGTTTCGTAGATACCGCCCGGGTAACCCGAATGGCGATAGTACTTCTTGTCCGTTTCCTTGGTACCCGTGACACGCAGCTTGGCTGCATTGACGATGATGATGTAATCACCCGTGTCGACGTGCGGAGTGAATTCCGGCTTGTGCTTGCCGCGCAGACGGCGTGCCACTTCGCTGGCGACACGGCCGAGGACTTTGTCCGTCGCGTCAATCACGTACCAGTCGCGCTTTACCTCATGAGGCTTGGCGGAAAAGGTCTTCATGATTTTTCCTGACTATTAGTTCGTGCCCGAAATCCGACTCGCGAAGGCTTGTGCTCGCCCCTGCAAGTCTTGTGGCCTGTCCTGAGACTGGCCGGATGCTGCTTCTCTTTCCCGCGGGCATGACGGAAAAGCCCACGATTATAATGGCGGCTGTCGGGGTGGCACAAGCAAAGACTGAGGTTTTCGTCAAGATCGTCGCCACGAATTGCCTGCGCGGGCAGCATGCGCCACGCCGCTGCGGTGGCGTGGGATCCGCGTCCGCGCACGGACGAAAAAAAACCCAAGCTGGTTTAGCTTGGGTTTGAATCCACCAAAGGAGGAGGGTGGAGGAGACACTTGGAGATCGACGGGGGAGCTGCGGGCGGTGCGGCTGGCGTTGCCGGGGGGCTTCGCTTTCGCACTCTGGCGCGCTGTCAGCGCCGTCGTTCAATGATTGGAATTATACATGGGGTTTTCCCGGATGCAAGGGAAATTTGTACTGCGAAATGCGATTTCGTATTACGGAAAGACATGCCACCTCCCTTCCGCGCACAAATTCCCTTTTCAAACAACATCTTAGGTGCAAAACGATGTCGTCACAGAGCCGTCACATTAGAGGAAACCCTCGGATTTCCTAAGGATATCGGCATCCCGGACCCGAACTTGACGATGCCATATACTGAGAATTGCAAGATGCGAGATCACGCGATTGTGATCGCAATACCACAAGACAAACGACAGGAACGAACAAAATGGAATGCAAAGTGACATGGATGGGTGCCGACGGCATGAGCTTCGTGGCCCAGACCGGCAGCGGCCATATCGTTGCGATGGACGGCGCCCCCGAAGGCGGCGGCCATAACCTTGCGCCGCGGCCGATGGAAATGGTGCTGGTCGGCACCGGTGGCTGCACCGCCTATGACGTGGTGCTGATCCTCAAGCGCGGCCGCCAGGACGTGCGCGGCTGCAGCGTGCAGCTGCAGGCCGAGCGCGCCAGCGAAGATCCCAAGGTCTTCACCCGCATCAACTTCCATTTTGTGGTGACCGGCAAGAATCTCAACCCCGCCACGGTCGAGCGCGCGATCAAGCTGTCGCACGAGAAGTACTGCTCGGCGTCGATCATGCTGGCCAAGACGGCCGAGATCACGCACACGATGGAAATCGTCGAAGGCTGAAAAAGCCGGATGGAAGTTTGCAGACCCGGTACGCCCGCGCGGGCGCCGGGTCATGCAGAAGACTGAAGCAAAGCAGGCCGATAAGCCGGATTCTGTGCACACCGCCCGCCTTGCGGCCAGCGGCGCGTGACAACCATTCCTCTAGGCCGGCTGTTACCAGCCGGCTCCAGCTCCCTACCCGCAGACTCAGCGGGCCGCTTCATCGCCTGCCTATTTGGGATTGCTCCAGGTGGAGGTTACCGCGTTTCACCCTTCCCGCCGGGCGAACCCGGCGGCAAGACTCGTCTCTGTGGCCCTATTCCGCACGTTGCCGTGGATGGCTGTTAGCCAACACCCTGCCCTGTGGAGTCCGGACTTTCCTCCCCCTGCACCTTGCGGTGCAGGCAGCGGTTGCCTGGCCTGCTTTGCGGGCCGCAGTCTAACACCGATTCAATCGGGTTGCCGGCGTAAATCCCGCACGCGCCCCGGCCGGAACACCGTGGTGTCGGCATAGAAATCCGGCGAGGCGTTGTCGTTACACCATCCCGGGATTCCCATGACGGGCAGCGGCGCGAAGCAACGGCCGCCGCGCAGTGTGCCGGCTGCAGCCGCCGCTTGCAGCGACAGCATCACTGCCTTATCCAGAGTATCCAGCGCGCCACCCGGCACCAGCGGCAGCGTCCAGGCATGCGCGGTCACGGCCTTGTACGGCCGCACCAGCTTTTCCAGCAGTGCATGGCCGAACGGCACGACCCTGCACGCGGCGTCCCACGCATGGCGCTGCGCGACAAAAAGCCGCTGCCAGGCAAATCCTCGCAGCGCTTCGGCATGTTCGTCGGACGCGCTCAGGAACAGCACCGCGTTTTCGTCGAACAGCGTGGCCGCGTCGCGTACGCCGCCGCGCGCGGTCCGCACGCCTTCGCGCGCGATCACCGTGGCCTGGATGTGATTGAGCACGCGCTTGGCCTGTGGGAAATGCAGCCAGACCAGCGCGTTGAAGAAATCGTGGAGATTGTCGCGCGTCGGGACTTCGCCCGTGGCGTCGATACGCGTTTCGTAGGCGCTGCCTTCGGACAAGGCCTGCTGCGGGACAAAGCGCAGCGGCAGGCCGCGCGCATTGCGCAGGTCCAGCGCGCCAGACTCGGCATTCAGCAGTGCGCGCAGGTCGGCACCGCGATGCACTGCCGCGGCCAGCGCTGCGCCGCGCGCGGCAAAGGGCTGGAACCATGGCCGGGACCAGTCGATCGCGGCCAGCGCGGCGGCGAAGGATTCGCCCGCCGCGGTTGCTCCGGCTTGCAACGCCGCAGCGGTCAGCGCGCCTTCCAGCGCAGCGTTTCGCCGCCGCGCAGCGGCACCAGCGTGGTGTCGCCGTACGGCAGTTCGGCCGGCAATTGCCAGTCTTCGCGCTCCAGCGTCAGCGTGCCGGTGTTGCGCGGCAGGCCGTAGAAGGCCGGGCCGTTGAAGCTGGCGAAGGCTTCCAGCTTGTCCAGCGCACCGGCGGCGTCGAAGGCCTCGGCGTACAGCTCCATCGCGTGCAGCGCGGTATAGCAGCCGGCGCAGCCGCAGGCGTGTTCCTTCAGGCCACGCGCGTGCGGCGCGCTGTCGGTGCCCAGGAAGAAGCGCGGATTGCCGGAGGTGGCTGCCGCGACCAGCGCCTCGCGGTGGGTTTCGCGCTTGAGCACCGGCAGGCAGTAGTAGTGCGGGCGAATGCCGCCGGTAAAGATCGCGTTGCGGTTGTACAGCAGGTGGTGGGCGGTAATCGTGGCGCCGACGGGGCCGCTGGCTTCCAGCACGTACTGGGCGGCGTCCTTGGTGGTGATGTGCTCGAACACCACTTTCAGTTCGGGCATGTCGCGGCGCAGCGGCGTCATCACCTGGTCGATGAACACGGCCTCGCGGTCGAAGATATCGATGGCCGGATCGGTGACTTCGCCGTGCACCAGCAGCGGCAGGCCTTCGCGCTGCATCGCTTCCAGCGCGGCGTAGCAGCGGCGGATATCGGTCACGCCGGCGTCGCTGTTGGTGGTGGCGCCCGCCGGGTACAGCTTGACGCCGTGCACGAAGCCGCTGGCCTTGGCCGCGGCGATTTCCTCGGGGCTGGTGTTGTCCGTCAGGTACAGCGTCATCAGCGGCTCGAACTGCATGCCGGCCGGCAGCGCCGCCAGGATGCGGGCACGGTAAGCCTGCGCCTGCTCCACCGTGGTCACGGGGGGCTTCAGGTTCGGCATGATGATCGCGCGCGCGAACTGGCGGGCGGTGTCGGGCAGTACGGCGGCCAGCGCCGCGCCGTCGCGCAGGTGCAGGTGCCAGTCGTCCGGGCGGGTGATGGTGAGCTTCTGGGTCATGGCTTGCGTGGGCCCGCCGCGGAGGACGGCAGCGGGCGCTTTTTCAGGATCAGAGAATCAGGATGGCGCGGTAATCGTTCACGTTGGTGCGCGTGGGTCCGGTGACAACCAGGTCGCCGATGGCGTCGAACAGGCCCCAGGCGTCGTGCACGTCGAGCTGGCGCTGGCCCGGCAGGCCGGCGGCTTCGGCGCGCGCCAGCGTGGTCGGGTCGGCCAGCGCGCCGGCGTTGTCTTCCGAGCCATCGATGCCGTCGGTGTCGGCCGCGATCGCGTGCACGCCGGGCATGCCTGCCAGTTCGACCGCCAGCGACAGCAGAAACTCCGAGCAGCGCCCGCCGCGCGCCTTGCCCGCGCCGCCGCCGGCCGGCAAAGTGACCGTGCACTCACCTCCGGAAATTAGCGCCACGGGCGTGGCGAACGGCGCATTGTACGCGCGAATCTCGCGCACCAGCGCGGCATAAACCCGCGCCACTTCGCGCGCCTCGCCCGTTACCGTGTCACCCAGTACCACCGGCGTGATGCCGCGTGCGCGGAACAGCGCCGCGGCGGCTTCCAGGCTGCCGTGGGCGGTCGCGATCATGATGTTGTCGACCCGGTCGAACAAGGGATCGCCAGGCTTGGGCGTCTCGGCCACCTCGCCGCGCGCGCCGCGTTCCAGGTGCGACTGCACGCTGGCCGGCACTTGCGCGCCATAGCGGCGCAGGATCTGCAGCGCGTCGTCGAAGGTGCTGGGGTCGGCCACGGTCGGGCCCGAGGCGATCGCGCTGGGATCGTCGCCGGCCACGTCGGAGACGATCAGCGTGGTCACCGGCGCCTGGCTCGCCTGCGCCAGCCGGCCGCCCTGGATGCGCGAGATGTGCTTGCGCACGAAGTTCATGTCGGTGATCGGCGCGCCACAGCGCAGCAATTCCCTGGTGGTCGCCTTCAGGTCGGCCATCGGAATGCCCTCGGCCGGCAGCGACAGCAGGCTCGAACCCCCGCCCGAGACCAGCACCAGCAGCCGGTCCTGCGGCGTCAGCGATTGCACCGCGGCCAGGATCTCCGCCGCGGCCTGCTCGCCCGACTCGTCCGGCACCGGGTGGCCGGCCTCGATCACGCGGATATGGTCGGTCGGCATGCCGTGCGCGTAGCGCGTGACCACCAGCCCTTCCAGCGTAGCCTTGCCTGCGTAGGCGCGCTCGACTGCCGCGGCCATCGATGCGGCGGCCTTGCCGGCGCCCACCACCAGCGTGCGGCCACCGGCGTGCGGCGGCGGCAGGTGCTGCGCGACGATCTGCAGCGGATCGGCCGCCGCCACGGCGGCGTGGAAGGTCTCGAGCAGCAGTGCGCGGGCGTCCCCCGCGAACGCGGCGCTCACAGCGCCTCCGCGATGGCGCGGCCCAGGTCGGCGGTACCGGCCTTGCCGCCGATATCGCGCGTCAGCGGCGCATGCTCCGGCCCGGCGGCCAGCACCTTCTCGATCGCGCCCAGCACGGCGGCGCCGGCCTCGTCATGGCCCAGGTGTTCCAGCATCATGGCACCGCACCAGATCTGGCCGATCGGGTTGGCCACGCCGCGCCCGGCGATGTCCGGGGCCGAGCCGTGCACCGGCTCGAACAGGCTTGGGAAGGTCCGGTCCGGGTTGATATTGCCCGACGGCGCAATGCCGATGGTGCCGGTGCAGGCCGGCCCCAGGTCGGACAGGATGTCGCCGAACAGGTTGCTGGCGACCACCACGTCGAACCAGTCCGGATGCTGGACGAAATGGGCGGTCAGGATGTCGATGTGGTATTTGTCGACCTTCAGGCCGGGGTAATTCGCGGCCATTGCCTCGACTCGCTCGTCCCAGTACGGCATCGTGATCGAGATGCCGTTGGACTTGGTAGCCGACGTCACGTGCTTCTTGGGCCGCTTCTGAGCCAGCTCGAAGGCAAACTTGAGGATCCGGTCGACGCCGGTGCGGCTCATCACCGTTTCCTGCACCACGATCTCGCGGTCGGTGCCCGGGAACATGCGGCCGCCAATGCTGGAGTACTCGCCCTCGGTGTTCTCGCGCACCACATAGAAATCGATGTCGCCGGGCTGGCGGCCCGCCAGCGGGCTCCTGATGCCTGGCATCAGCCGCACCGGGCGCAGGTTGACGTACTGGTCGAAGGAACGGCGGAACTGCAGCAGCGAACCCCACAGGGAGACGTGGTCGGGCACCGTATCGGGCCAGCCGACCGCGCCAAAGTAGATGGCGTCGTACTTGACCAGCGTGTCGAACCAGTCGTCAGGCAGCATCTTGCCGTGGCGGGCGTAGTAGTCGCAGCTGGAAAAATCGAAGTGATCCCACTGGAAATCGATGCCGAAGCGGCGCGCCGCGGCGTCCATCACGCGTATGCCCTCGGGCATGACTTCCGTGCCGATTCCGTCTCCGGGAATCACGGCAATCTTGTATTGGCTCATCGTTCTCGGGATTGCTAGCAGGTATGGTGGCGCCGTTGGCACCGCGCTGGAGCGCCCGCGGGTTGCTTGGCAGCGGCCCGGGCGCGCGGGATAATGTCTGCATTCTATTGCAAAGCGGCAGCCCGCTGCCGACCGGTGCCCCGATATGTGCCAGTTGCTAGGCATGAACTGCGCCACGCCGACCGACGTGACGTTCTCCTTCACCGGCTTCGCTGCCCGCGGCGGCGTGACCGACCACCACGCCGACGGCTTCGGCGTCGCCTTCTTTGAAGACAAGGCCTGCCGCCTGTTCATCGACAACCAGTCCGCCGGCACCTCGCCCGTGGCCGACCTGATCAAGCGCTACCCGATCAAGTCCAAGAACGTCATCTCGCATATCCGCAAGGCGACGCAGGGCACGGTGCTGCTGGAGAACTGCCACCCGTTCATGCGCGAACTGTGGGGCCGGCACTGGATCTTTGCCCACAACGGCGACCTGCTGAATTTCTCGCCGTTCCTGTCGGGCGTGTACCAGCCGGTGGGCGATACCGACAGCGAACTGGCCTTCTGCACGCTGATGCAAGGCCTGCGCAAGCGCTTTCCGGGGTCGCAACCGCCGCTGAATGAACTGGGCCATGCGCTGGCCGATATCACACGCGATATCACGCTGCATGGCGTGTTCAACTACCTGCTGAGCAACGGCCAGGCCCTGTTTGCCCACTGCTCCACCCGCCTGTACTACATCGTGCGGGAGTGGCCGTTCTCGACCGCGCACCTGATCGACGCGGACTTGTCGATCGACTTTGCCCAGGTGACCACGCCGGACGACCGCGTTGCCGTGATCGCCACCGCCCCGCTGACCGACAACGAAACCTGGACCCAGTTCGCCCCGGGCGAGCTGATCATGTTCGAGCACGGGCGTCCGGTGATGACGCTGACCGTGCCGATCCCGCCCGAAGTCCAGGCCAAGAACGCCGCCAATACGGCGTGTACCTGAGCGGCCTGCACCTGAGCCATCCGGCATAAAGGAAAAAGGGACGCCGAGGCGTCCCTTTTCATATGGCTGGCAGTCCGTTCAGTGATGCAGGATCTTCGACAGGAACTGCCTGGCGCGCTCCGAGCGGTGCTCGATATCGCCGAAGAACTCTTCCTTGTCGGCATCCTCGACGATCTTGCCCTGGTCCATGAAGATCACGCGGTTGGCGACCTTGCGCGCGAAGCCCATTTCGTGGGTCACGCACATCATGGTCATGCCTTCCTGCGCCAGTTGCACCATCACGTCCAGCACTTCGTTGACCATTTCCGGGTCCAGCGCGGAGGTCGGCTCGTCGAACAGCATGCAGATCGGGTCCATCGACAGCGCGCGCGCGATCGCCACGCGCTGCTGCTGGCCGCCCGACAGCTGGCCGGGGTACTTCTCCGCCTGGCTCTTCAGGCCCACGCGCTCCAGGTATTTCATGCCCTTGGCCATCGCCTCGTCCTTCGAACGGCCGAGCACCTTCATCTGCGCGATGGTCAGGTTTTCGGTGATCGACAGGTGCGGGAACAGCTCGAAGTTCTGGAACACCATGCCCACGCGCGAACGCAGCTTGGGCAGGTTGGTCTTGGGATTGCCCACCGAGGTGCCGTCGACCAGGATGTCGCCCTTCTGGAACGGCTCCAGCGCGTTGACGGTCTTGATCAGCGTGGACTTGCCCGAACCCGACGGTCCGCACACCACCACCACTTCACCCTTGGCAACCTTGGTGGTGCAGTCGGTCAGCACCTGGAAGGAGCCGTACCACTTGGAAACATTGTTGATTTCGATCATACAGCCACCTTTTTCTGGTAACGCTTGACCAGCAGCGAAGCGGAGAAACAAATGATGAAGTACACCAGGCCGGCGAACAGCAGCAACTCGACGATACGCCCGTCGCGCTCGCCGATGCCGTAGGCCTGGCCGAAGAAGTCAGCCAGCGCGCTCACGTACACCAGCGACGTATCCTGGAACAGGATGATGCCCTGGGTCAGCAGCAGCGGCACCATGTTGCGGAACGCCTGCGGCAAAATCACCAGCCGCATCGACTGCCCGTAGGTCATGCCCAGCGCCTGCGCCGCGAACATCTGCCCGCGCGACACGCTCTGGATCCCCGCGCGGATGATCTCGGAGTAGTACGCCGCCTCGAACAGCGCGAACGCCACCAGCGCCGAGGTCATGCGCAGGTCGGTCGCGGGCGACAGGTTGAAGATCCCCTGCAGCACCTGCGGAATGATCAGGAAGAACCACAACAGCACCATCACCAGCGGGATGGAGCGGAAGATAGTCACGTACCCCTGCGCGAACCAGTTCAGCAGCTTGTACGACGACAGCCGCATCATCGCCAGGATGGTGCCCCAGATGATGCCGACCACCACCGCGGTGACGGTGATCTTGAGCGAGACCATCATGCCCTCGCCCAGCACGTGCAGCGTGCTGGG
Organism: Cupriavidus oxalaticus; assembly: GCF_038900635.1. GTDB lineage: Bacteria > Pseudomonadota > Gammaproteobacteria > Burkholderiales > Burkholderiaceae > Cupriavidus > Cupriavidus oxalaticus_B. The sequence goes on from NZ_JAYMRX010000009.1 coordinate 210,610, forward strand.
GTTGATCGAGGTGAAATCGAAGGAATATGCCATGGCGCCCCCTTACTTGCCGCCGATGAAGCCGGGCACGCGCGTGCGGGCCTCGACCCAGCGCATCAGCAGCATCACCGTGACGTTGATCAGCGCGTACATCAGCGTGACCGCGATGAACGATTCGTACGGACGCGCGGTGTAGTCCACCAGCTGGCGCCCCTGCGCGGCCAGTTCCAGCAGGCCGATGGTCGACGCCACCGCCGAATTCTTGAAGATGTTCAGGAATTCGGAAGTCAGCGGCGGCACGATCACGCGGAACGCCATCGGCAGCAGCACGTGGCGATACGTCTGCGGCAGCGTGAAGCCCATCGCCAGGCCCGCGTTCTTCTGCCCGCGCGCCAGCGAGTTGATGCCCGAGCGCACCTGCTCGCAGACCCGCGCGGCCGTGAAGGTGCCCAGGCACAGCATGGCGGCCAGGAACTGCTGCGCGAACGGGTTCATCTGCTTGATCGCCTCGCCGCCGGGCAGCAGCTCGGGCATGACGAAATACCAGATGAAGAGCTGCACCAGCAGCGGGATGTTGCGGAAGATCTCGACGTAGGTGGCGGCGAAACCCGACAGCCACTTGTTGGGCACCGTGCGCAGCACGCCGAGCACCGACCCGATGACCAGGGCAATGACCCAGGACGAAAGTCCCAGCGCGAGCGTGACCTTCAGGCCGGAGATCATCCAGTCCAGGTAGGTCTCGTTCTGGGCGGCCTGTTCGAGGAAGACTCCCCAATGCCAGTTGTAGTTCATGTTGCGTCCTCAAAAAGAAACGGAAGGACATGCCTTCCGTTTCGCACTGCTGTCCTGGTCAGATCAGTCCAGCGCCTTGTCGTTCGGCGCCTTGATCAGGGCCTTCATGTCATCGGACAGCGGGAAGTCCAGGTTCAGCCCCTTGGGCGGAACCGGTTGCATGAACCACTTGGTGTACAGCGTGTTGACCGAACCGTCCTTCATCATGCCGGAGATCACGGTGTCGGACAGCTTCTTGAACTGCGGGTCGTCCTTGCGGATCATGCAGCCATACGACTCGCGCGACTGGGCCTTGCCCACCACGATCCAGTCGGCCGGGCTCTTGGCCTTGGCGCGCTCGCCGTACAGCAGCGCGTCGTCCATCATGAACGCCACCGCGCGGCCCGATTCCAGCGTCAGGAACGACTGGCCATGATCCTTGGTGCTGATGATGTTCAGGCCCAGCTTCTGGTCGTCGTTCATCTTGCGCAGCAGGCGCTCCGACGTGGTGCCGGCGGTGGTGACGACGTTCTTGCCCTTCAGGTCGGCCCAGTCCTTGATGCCGGCATCCTTCTTCACCATGATGCGCGTGCCGATGATGAAGATGGAGTTGGTGAAGGCGACCTGCTTCTGGCGTTCCAGGTTATTGGTGGTCGAACCGCACTCCATGTCGATGGTGCCGTTCTGCAGCAGGGGGATGCGGTTCTGCGAGGTGATCGGGATTTCCTTGACCTGCAGATTCGGCAGCTTGAGCTGGTCCTTGATGGCTTCCACGATCTTCATGTTGATATCGTAGGAATAGCCGACCTGGCGCACGCCGCCCAGGTTGTAATTGAACGGAATCGACGACTCGCGCACGCCCAGCGTAATCACGCCGGTGTCCTTGATCTTCTTCAGCGTGCCCGTCAGTTGTTCAGCCGCCTGAGCCGTTCCGCACATCACGCCGGCGGCAATCATCAGGGAAGCCAACTTGGCAAAATTCATAACATCTCCTTGACCATAGAAGAGAAAGCGGGATTCTAGAGACAAAACCCCCTCTGGTGAAACAGTATTGCGCAGCATCCGTCGCAATACAACTGGGTTTTCTCCTAGAACCCTTATTCAGGGCAATCGATGCGCACGTCGTCCGGAAACGACAACGCGGTCTCCGGCGCTAGCCGGAGACCGCGTCTGGCGGTCATGAATCTGGAGTACCGGTTCGGATATTGCATTGCACCATACCAGTGCCACGCGCCTCGTTCCGGTTCATCCGTTCCCTGCGATCAGGGATACAGGCCGCGCATTTCGCGCGCCTGCAGAATCCGCGAGCAGGCCACGATAAATGCGGCGGTCCGCAGCGTTACCTTGTTGTCCTGCGCCACCTGCCAGATTGCGCGGAACGCCTCCTGCATGATTCGTACCAGACGCTGGTTGATTTCTTCCTCGGTCCAGAAGAACGACGAGAAATCCTGCACCCATTCGAAGTAGGAAACGGTTACGCCGCCGGCGTTGGCGATCACGTCCGGCGCCACCAGGATATTCCGCTCGCGCAGGATATCGTCGGCTTCCGGGGTGGTCGGGCCGTTGGCGCCCTCGATCACCAGGCGGGCCTTGATCACCGGCGCGTTCCTGGCCGTGATCTGGCCTTCCAGCGCTGCCGGGATCAGGATGTCGCAGTCGACTTCCCAGAACTGCTCGGTGCGCAGGACTTCGCCGCGGAAGCCCTCGATGGTGCCGCTGTGCGCGGCGTATTCCATCATCGCCGGCACGTCCAGGCCAGCCGGGTCGAACAGCGTGGTGCGGTGGTCCTGCACGGCCACGACCTTGGCGCCGGCCTCATGGAACAGCTTGGCCGCCACGGCGCCCACGTTGCCGAAGCCCTGCACGGCGACGCTCGCGCCCTTGATTTCCAGGCCGATATTGCGCGCAGCCTCCGAACCCACCACGAACACGCCGCGGCCGGTCGCCTCGTGGCGGCCCAGCGAGCCGCCCAGCGAGATCGGCTTGCCGGTCACCACGCCGGTGGAGGTGCTGCCCGAGTTCATCGAGTAGGTGTCCATCATCCATGCCATCACCTGGGCGTTGGTGTTGACGTCAGGCGCCGGGATGTCCTTGCTCGGCCCGATGATGATGTTGATTTCACTGGTGTAGCGGCGCGTCAGGCGCTCCAGCTCGGCGTGCGACAGCGTGCGCGGGTCGACGCGGATGCCGCCCTTGGCACCGCCGTAGGGCACGTTCACCGCGGCGTTCTTCACCGACATCCATGCCGACAGCGCCATCACTTCCGACAGCGTCACGTCCTGGTGGAAACGCACGCCGCCCTTGCCCGGGCCGCGCGACAGGTTGTGCTGCACGCGATAGCCCTCGAAGTGGGCGATGGTGCCGTTGTCCAGCTCGATGGGAACGTCGACGACCAGCGCGCGCTTGGGGCGCTTCAGGGTCTCGACCCAGCGTGCCAGCGAACCCAGGTAGGGCGTGACACGATCGACTTGCTGCAGGTAGATGCCCCAGGGGCCGAGGTTGTCGGCGTTGAGGTAGGACGGAAGTGCGTGCTTTTGGCCAGCAATGTTGGTCGGTGCTGCGGAGGACATCGGTTGGTTCCGGGGTGGAGGATGGCCGCAAGCTTAGGCTTGGCGGCCTGCCGGAATCCAATGCCGTTTGCTCATCCGGTTATGCAAGATGCGCATAACGTTTGACGGTGACCTGTCAACGATCTGATTTGCTGTTCAGCACGCGTCAGGCTTCCAGCAGGGTCGACCACACCTGGTCCACCAGCTGCCGCTTGCGCCGTGCCCCCGCGCCACGCCGCTCGCCGCCGTTCTCCCCGGGCTTCTCGCGATACAGGCGGATCTCCATGTCGATCGACAACGGCAGCCCGCGCGCCGACTCCGCCCGCACCAGCTTGCCCTGCGCCACCTCCTCGCGCACCGCGCTCTCCGGCAGGAACGCCATGCCGTGGCCGGACAGCGCCATGACCTTGAGCGCCTCGGCCATGTCGGTCTCGTAGCATTTGTCGAGCTTGAGCGCTTCGGCGGTATCCGACAGCAGCAGGTCGACCATGCGGCCGAGGAAGGCATTGGGGGTGTAGCTCAGGAACGGCACCGGCTTCTTGTCGGTGCCGGGCAGCCGGAACTGCGGCTTGCCGGCGGCGTCCGGCACGCTGTACGGCGACAGCCGCTCGGTACCAAGCACCAGCATGTCGTACCGCGCCGGATCGAGCTGGATAGCCTGGCGCGCGTGGTGGTAGACCATCACCAGGTCGCAGCCGCCCTCGACCAGCATCAGCACCGCATCATGGACGTTGAGCGCGCGCAGCCGGCACGGCAGCGTGCCGATCTTGCCTTCCAGCACCTTGAGCCATTCCGGGAAGAACGTCAGCGACAGCGTATGCGGCACCGCGAACTCCAGCACCTGCGCGTTGGCCGAGCGCTGCCCGCGCATCAGCGCGCGGGTCTCGCTGACCTGCGCCAGCATGGCCAGCGCCTGCTCGTAGAACACCTTGCCGGCCGCCGTCAGGCTGGTGGGATAGCTGGAGCGGTCGATCAGCTCGGTCCCGACCCACGCCTCCAGCGACTGGATGCGCCGGGAGAAAGCGGGCTGCGTCACGTGGCGCAGTTCGGCCGAGCGCGAGAAGCTGTGCGTCTCGGCCAGGCTGACGAAGTCTTCAAGCCATTTGATTTCCATGACGCAGGATTATCCACCCTCGGCATGGGCGCCGTCACGTGGCTGCGCCGGCCTGCCGCTGGCGCAGCAAAGGGTAGCGCCCACAGCGCCCACAGCGCCTACGGCGGCCTTGCGGCGCTACGCTTGCGGCGTTACGCGTCCTGCGTGGCGTCGCCCACGTCCACCGCAAGCGCGTCCGCGCTGCGCTCTGCCTCGCCCCCCTCTGCCGCCGCGCGGGCCTGGATGTCCCACATCTCCGCATAGCGGCCGCGCGCGCGCATCAGTTCCGCATGCGTGCCGCGCTCGACCACGCGGCCATGATCCATCACCAGGATCTGGTCGGCATGCACCACGGTGGAAAGGCGGTGCGCGATCAGCAGCGTGGTGCGGTTCTGTGCCAGCCGCATCAGCTCGGCCTGGATCGCCTGCTCGGTGCGCGAGTCCAGCGCGGAGGTGGCCTCGTCAAAGACCAGCACCGGCGGGTTCTTCAGCAGCGTGCGCGCGATCGCCACGCGCTGCTTCTCGCCGCCGGACAGCTTCAGGCCGCGCTCGCCTACCGGCGTGTCGTAGCCCTGCGGCAGCTCGCGGATAAAGGCGTCGATCTGCGCGGCCTGCGCCGCGGCGATGACTTCCTCGCGCGTCGCATCCGGGCGCCCGTAGGCGATGTTGTAGTAGATGCTGTCGTTGAACAGCACGGTGTCCTGCGGCACGATGCCGATGGCGCGGCGCAGGCTGTCCTGCGTGATCGCGCGGATATCCTGCCCGTCGATCTCGATCGCGCCGCTGTTGACGTCATAGAAGCGGAACAGCAGCCGCGCCAGCGTCGACTTGCCCGAGCCGCTGTGGCCGACCACCGCTGTGGTGGTGCCGGCCGCTATGTTGAAATCCACGCCGTCCAGGATCGTGCGGTCCGGCTCGTAGCCAAAGCGCACGTCGCGGAACCGCACCTGCGCGCCGTTGACCTTGAGCGGCTGCGCGCCCGGGGAGTCGGCCACCTCCTGGTTCGTGCCCAGCAGCACGAACATCCGGTCCATGTCGGTGGTGGCCTGCTTGATCTCGCGGTAGATCACGCCGAGGAAGTTCAGCGGGATATAGAGCTGGATCATCAGCGTGTTGACCAGCACCAGGTCGCCCAGCGTCAGCTTGCCGTCGACCACGCCCACGGTGGCGCGCCACAGGATCAGGATCAGCCCCGCGGCGATGATGACCTGCTGGCCGAAGTTCAGGAACGACAGCGAATTCTGCGAGCGGATCGCCGCGGCGCGGTAGTTGAGCAGGTTCTCGTCGTAGCGCCGGGCTTCGTATTCCTCATTGCCGAAGTACTTGACGGTCTCGAAGTTCAGCAGCGAGTCGATCGCCTTCTGGTTGGCACGCGAATCCAGCTCGTTCATCTTGCGGCGGAAATGCGTGCGCCATTCCGTCACGACGATGGTGAAGACGATATAGCTGACCAGCGCGCAGCCGGTGATCGCCGCAAACCAGATGTCGTAGTGCAGCACGAAAAAGCCGATCACCAGCCCCATCTCGACCAGCGTGGGCAGGATGCTGTACAGCGAGTACGAGATCAGCGACTGGATGCCGCGCGTGCCGCGCTCGATGTCGCGGCTCATGCCGCCGGTCTGCCGGTCCAGGTGGAAGCGCAGCGACAGTGCATGCAGGTGGCGGAACACCTGCAGCGCGATCTCGCGCACGGCGCTCTGCGTGACCTTGGAAAAGAGGATTTCCCGCAACTCGGTGAACAGCGTCGCCGACAGCCGCAACATGCCGTAGGCGACAATCAGCCCGACCGGCACCACCAGCAGCGCGCGCGGGTCGCCGGCGGTGAGGTTCATGCTGTCGATCAGGCGCTTCATCAGCACCGGCACGCCCAGGTTGGCCACCTTGGCCGCGACCAGGCACGCGAGCGCCAGCATCACGCGCCACTTGTAGTGCCAGACGTAGGGCAGCAGGTTGCGGACAGTCTGCCAGTCGCTGCGGGGGGCGCGCTGGCCGGGAAAGAGCTTGACCGAGGCTGGGTCGGGGGCCTGCTCGGCGGTCGTGGAATAGCGGCGCATACGTTAGAATTCGGGCCAATGCGCGATTGTCGCAGGAATCGCATTGCGCGGCAGGCGAAGGGTTTTTCGTCGCGGCCCGTGCCCCTCTTCAGAAGTCCACCCGCATACCGTCATGAACGCTCCCCATACCGTCCCCGCCCTGCCCGCCGGCAAGAATCCCGCGCTGCGCGTGGTGCCGATGCCCGCCGACGCCAACGTGCACGGCGACGTGTTCGGTGGCTGGATCATGGCGCAGGTGGATATCGCGGGGTCGATCCCTGCGGTCGAGCGCGCGCAAGGGCGCGTCGCGACCGTGGCGGTCAATTCCTTCCTGTTCAAGCACCCGGTGTTTGTTGGCGACCTGGTGAGCTTCTACGCCGCTATCGTCAAGACGGGGCGTACCTCGATCACGGTCGAGGTGGAGGTCTATGCGCAGCGGATGCGGCATAGCAATGAGATCGTCAAGGTGACCGAGGCAACGTTGACGTACGTGGCAACGGATGAGTCGCGGCAGCCGCGGGTGTTGCCGACGGCTTGAGGTCCCAGAGGCTATCGCTTATCGATCGGTGTGCTCCCTCTCCCGCTTGCGGGAGAGGGTTGGGGTGAGGGCGGGAGCCTCTACGTAGTGAGGCGTAAGCGTGCTTGCCGAGCGCCTGCCCTCACCCCCAACCCCTCTCCCGCAAGCGGGAGAGGGGAGCAAACAAGTGGCAAAGCGAAGTCTCCCCGCCCCTCACTCAAACTTCGAAAAATCCGGCTTCCGCTTTTCAAAGAAGGCGCTGAACGCCTCCTTCGCCTCCGGCGCCACCAGCATCCGCCGGAACACCGCGCCTTCGTCGGCCATCTGCTTTTCCACTTCGGCCAACGCTCCCGCCTTCATCAGGCGCTTGCTCTCGCGCAGCGACGAAGCCGGCAGCGCCGCCAGCTTGCGCGCCTGCTGCAGCGCGAAGTCGTGCAGTTCCGCCACCGGCAGCACGCGCGTCACCAGGCCGATCTCCAGCGCTTCCTGCGCACCGAACGCCTCGCCCAGCATCAGCTTCTCGGCGGCGCGCTGGTAGCCGACCAGGCGCGGCAGCAGCAGGCTCGATGCCGCTTCGGGGCACAGCCCCAGCTGCACGAACGGCAGCGACAGCTTGGCCGTGTCCGAGGCATAGACCATGTCGCAATGCAGCAGCATGGTGGTGCCCACGCCGACCGCCGCGCCGCTGACCGCCGCGACGACGGGCTTGCTGGCATGGCTGATCTGGTACAGGAACTGGAACACCGGCGCCTGTTCCGCGCCCTCGCCTGCAGTCGGCGGGCGCTGCATGAAATCTTCCAGATCATTGCCGGCGGTGAAGATCTCGGGCTTGCCGCGCAGCAGAATCACGCGCACGTTGCGGTCGGTCTCGGCCGCGCGCAGCGCGTCGGCCAGCGCCTGGTACATCGCCGCGGTGATGGCGTTCTTCTTGTCGATGCGGTCGAACTCGAGCGTCAGGATGCCCTGCTCGATGCTGGTACGGATGCTCATGGTGTCCTCGTCTGTGGGATTTATTCGAAAGGTGGCGGCGATTCGGAAAGATAGCTCAGGCCGAATGCCCGCACACCGACATTCAGCGCCACCGTCAGGCTCATCGGCGCCAGCATCAGCTCGACGCCCTGGCTGCGCGCGACATGTGCCAGCGACTGGTAGGCCGGCATCGCGCGCACGTCGTCGAGGGGACCGGCGTAGCAGACCGAAATCGCCGGCACCAGCAGGTCGCCGGCGCGGATGCATTGCTCGGCATGCTGCAGCACGCGGCGTGCGCCCTCTTCCGAGCCGCGCGCCCTGGCGATCGCTTCGGTATGGCCGCGATGCATGCGCACCACCGGCCGGATATTGAATGCGCTGCCCATCACGTACCGGCCCCAGGTGATGCTGCCCTCGCCCTTCTGGCGCGCGCGGGTGTACATGTAAAGCAGTTCGTCCGGCACCAGGAACATGTGGGCAGCGTCGCGCAGGCGTGTTTCAACGGCCTCGCGCACGGCCTGCGGGCTGGCGCCGTCGATGGCCATGCGCGCCGCTTCGCGCACGATCAGCGCCTGGCCCGGACCGATGGCGCCGGTGTCGACCACGGTCAGGTCGAACAACCCCGAGCGTCCGGCTTCCTTGCGCAGCCGCACGCTGCGGGCCACGGTGCCGATCACGGCGCCGCTCGCGTGCGCGTACAGCTTGCTGCGCGCGCTGGCGATGGTGAACAGGATCGCGCGGTCGCATTGCGTGACCACGTTGCGCAGCAGGTGTTCTTCCAACTCGCGTTCGAGCAGCGGAATGGATTCGGCGTAGTGGTCCTGGCGGCCGACCAGGTATTGCTGGTAAAGCGTGGGCAGCGCGTCTTCGTCGCGCGTGTCGGCGACAAAGCGTTCGCCCGCGCGGATGCGGAACGGAATGGTGTGGACCTTCAGCGCGGCCATGATGTCGCGCGGCAAGTCGCACGCGGCGTCGGCCAGGATGGCTGTCTCCTGCATATTGTTGTCTCCTCCCTGCTGGTGACCCGCGCTCGCGGGCGGCAGCCCCCGGTACTGCTTTCCTCACCTGACAGAAGGGCGGGACGGCCTCCTCCGGAGAACCGTCCCGCAGGCGCGTTCAGACGCGCTCGAAGATCCCTGCGGCGCCCATGCCCGTGCCGACGCACATGGTCACCATGCCGTACTTCAGGTTGTGGCGGCGCAGCGCATGCACCACCGTGGCCGAACGGATCGCGCCGGTCGCGCCGAGCGGGTGGCCCAGCGCGATCGCTCCGCCCATGCGGTTGACCCTGGCGGGATCGAGATCCAGGTCGCGCATCACGGCCAGCGATTGCGCGGCAAACGCTTCGTTCAGCTCGATCCAGTCGATCTGGTCCTGCGTCAGGCCGGCGGCCTTCAGCGCGGCCGGGATCGCTTCCTTCGGGCCGATGCCCATGATCTCCGGCGGCACGCCGCGCACCGCGAACGACACGAAGCGCGCCAGCGGCACCAGGTTGAACTGCTTGAGGATCTTTTCCGAAACCAGGATCAGCGCGCCGGCGCCGTCCGAGGTCTGCGAGCTGTTGCCGGCGGTGACGCTGCCCTTGTTGGCAAACACCGGGCGCAGCTTGCCGAGTCCTTCCAGCGAGGTCTCAGGCCGCGGGCCTTCGTCCAGCGAGATGGTGCGGGTCTTCACGCTGACCTGGCCGCTGGCGAGGTCGGGGAAGCGCTCGACGATCTCGATCGGCGTGATCTCGTCCTTGAACTCGCCGGCCTGTTGCGCGGCGATGGCCTTCTGGTGCGAAGCGAGCGAGAACGCGTCCTGGTCCTCACGGCTGACCTTCCATTGCTGCGCCACCTTCTCGGCGGTCAGGCCCATGCCGTAGGCGATGCCCACGTTCTCGTCGCGCTCGAAAATCGACGGCGACATCGACGGCGAGTTGCCCATCATCGGCACCATGCTCATCGACTCGATTCCGGCGGCAATCATCACATCGGACTCGCCCACGCGGATGCGGTCGGCCGCCATGGCCACCGCGCTCACGCCCGAGGCACAGAAACGGTTGACGGTGATGCCGCCCACGGTATTGGGCAGGCCCGACAGCAGCGCGCCGATACGCGCCACGTTCAGGCCCTGCTGCGCTTCAGGGATCGCGCAGCCGACGATGGCGTCCTCGATCAGCTTCGGGTCCAGGTCCGGCACCTGTGCCACCGCGGACTTCAGGATGGTGGCCAGCAGGTCGTCCGGGCGCGTGTTCTTGAACGCGCCCTTGGGGGCCTTGCCGATCGGCGAGCGGGTGGCCGCAACGATGTATGCGTCTTGCAGTTGTTTCATGATGTCGGTTCCTCGCTTGCCCTGTTAGTTACGCACCGGCTTGCCGGTCTGCAGCATGCCCATGATGCGCTCCTGCGTCTTGCCGGTTCCCAGCAGGTCGACGAAGGCCTTGCGCTCCAGCGCCAGCAGCCATTCCTCGCTCACCAGCGAGCCGGCCTCGACGTCGCCGCCGCATACCACTTCGGCAATGCGGGTGGCGATCAGGAAGTCGTGTGCCGAGATAAAGCCGCCGTCGCGCATATTGACCAGCGATGCCTTGATGGTGGCGATGCCCGAGCGGCCAGCCACCGGGATCAGTGCCGGCAGCGGCGCACGGTAGCCGCCATCGGCCAGCGCGCGCACTTCGTTCTGCGCCACGTGCAGCAACTCATGCACGTTGAAGACGATCTTGTCGGACGGCTGCAGGTAGCCCATCTGGCGCGCTTCCAGTGCCGATGCGGATACCTTGGCCATCGCCGCGCTCTGGAAGCGGCTGGTCAGGAATTGCAGGTAGTTGGTGCTGCCTGCCGCCTGCGCGGCGCGTGCAGCGGCCAGTGCGGCTTCCTTCAACCCGCCGCCGGCCGGGACCAGGCCTACGCCGACTTCGACCAGTCCCACGTACGTTTCCAGCGCAGCCACGCGTGCCGCCGAGTGCAGCATCAGCTCACAACCGCCGCCCAGCGCGATGCCGGACGCCGCCGACACCACCGGCACCGAGGCGAACTTCACGCGTATCATGCCGTCCTGGAACTTCTTCACGAACGGCTCGATGCCCTTGGCACCGCCCATCATGAAGGCCGGCATCGCCGCTTCCAGGTTCGCGCCCGCGGAGAACGGGCCGCCCGGCGCGCCCAGCTGCAGCGAAGTCGGCTGCCACACCACCAGGCCCTTGTACTGCGCTTCGGCGAGGTCGATGGCGCGGGTCAGGCCGTCGATCACGTCCGGACCGATGGTGTTCATCTTGCTCTTGAACGAAACCACCAGCACGTCGTCCTGGCCTTCGCTGACCCAGATGCGCACGGCATCGTTTTCCTCGACGGTGCGGCCCGCCTTGCGCGGGTCGGCCGCTTCGCTGCCCTTCAGCGCGGCACGGAACACCTGGCGCTGGTACACGGGCAGCGTGCTGCGCGCGACGAACGACTGCGTCGCCGGCGACCACGAGCCTTCGGGGGTATGCACGCCCTGGCGCTCGGCGACGGGGCCATCGAAGACCCATGCCGGCAGCGGTGCGGCCGACAGTGCCTTGCCCGCGACCACGTCTTCCTTGACCCACTCCGCCACCTGCTTCCAGCCGGCCGACTGCCAGTCCTCGAACGGGCCCGAATTCCAGCCGAAGCCCCAGCGGATCGCCAGGTCGATATCGGCGGCGGAACCGGCGATCTGCTCCAGGTACACGGCGATGTAGTGGAACACGTCGCGGAACACCGCCCACAGGAACTGTGCCTGCGGGTTGGTCGACTCGCGCAGCAGCCTGATGCGCTCTGCCGGCTCCTTCTTCAGCATGCGCACCACGATCTCGTCGGCCTTCTTGCCCGACTCGACGTACTGGCCGGTCTTGGCATCCAGCACCTTGATGGCCTTGCCTTCCTTCTTGTAGAAGCCGGCGCCGGTCTTCTGGCCCAGTGCGCCCGCGTCGACCAGGCCCTTGAGCACGGCCGGGGTCTTGTACACCGGCGCGAACGGGTCGTCGTGCAGGTTGTCCTGCATGGTCTTGATCACATGCGCCATGGTGTCCAGGCCGACCACATCCGCGGTGCGGAAGGTGGCGGACTTGGCGCGGCCCAGCTTGGAACCGGTCAGGTCGTCGACCACGTCGAACGGGATGCCGAACTTCTCGGCCTCGGCGAACACCGCCAGGATCGAGAAGATGCCGACGCGGTTGGCAATGAAGTTGGGCGTGTCCTTGGCGCGCACCACGCCCTTGCCGAGCGTGGTGGTCAGGAAGGCTTCCAGCTTGTCGAGGATCTCCGGCTGCGTGGTTGCGGTCGGGATCAGCTCGACCAGGTGCATGTAGCGCGGCGGGTTGAAGAAGTGGACGCCGCAGAAGCGTGACTTCAGGTTATCGTCAAACCCGTCGGACAGCGCGGTGATCGACAGGCCCGAGGTGTTGGTGGCGAAGATCGCGTGCGAGGCCAGGTGCGGCGCAACCTTCTTGTACAGGTCGTGCTTCCAGTCCATGCGCTCGGCGATCGCCTCGATCACCAGGTCGCACTCCTTGAGCAGGGCGATATCGTCTTCGTAATTGGCGGCCTTGATCAGCCCGGCCTCGTCCTTGAGGCCCAGCGGCGCGGGCGACAGCTTCTTCAGGTTCTCGATGGCGCGCAGCGCGATGCCGTTCTTCGGGCCTTCTTTTGCGGGAAGGTCGAACAGCACCACGGGCACGCGCGCATTGATCAGGTGGGCGGCGATCTGCGCCCCCATGACGCCGGCACCCAGCACGGCGACTTTCTTGACGATGAAATTGGACATGCTCGCTCCTGGATTAGTGAGCGTTGAGGTGAGGGGGGACTTGTCGACCGCGGGGGGCTCCCCTCTCCCGCTTGCGGGAGAGGGGCAGGGGGTGAGGGCTGGAGGTTGCTATGCCGAATCACTTCGTTGAAGCACCCGCCCTCACCCCCGCCCCTCTCCCATAAATGGGAGAGGGGAGCACCCCCTCTGCGGTAGTCAGCCCCGCAGTGCTATTCAGAACAAATCCGCGTCCAGCGCCATCAGCGAAGCCGAACCAGCGCGCGCCTTGCGGATTTCGGCCGCGGTTTCCGGAAGCAGCTTGGCAAAGTAGAAGCGCGCCGTGGCCAGCTTGGCGGTGTAGAACTTGTCGCCGCTGGCTTCCTTCTCCAGCGCGATCTTGGCCATGCGCGCCCAGAAGTACGAGAACACCAGGTGGCCCACCACGCGCAGGTACGGCACCGCGGCAGCGCCCACCTCGTCGGCGTTGCCCATGGCCTTCATGCCGATTTCCATGGTCAGCTTCTGCACCTTGTCGCCCAGGTCGGCCAGCGGGTTGACGAACTCCTGCATGGCTTCGTTGGTGCCCTCTTCTTCCACGAACTCCTGCACGATCTTGCCGAAGGCCTTCATCCTGGCGCCCATGTCGCCCAGGATCTTGCGGCCCAGCAGGTCCAGCGACTGGATCGTGTTGGTGCCTTCGTAGATCATGTTGATGCGGGCGTCGCGCACGTATTGCTCCATGCCCCATTCGGAGATGTAGCCGTGGCCGCCGAACACCTGCATGCCTTCGTTGGTCGAGGTGAAGGCGTTGTCGGTCAGGAAGGCCTTGATCACCGGCGTCAGCAGCGCAACCAGGTCGCCGGCCTGCTTGCGCACGGCTTCGTCCGGGTGCGACAGTTCGCGGTCGATCTGCAGCGCGGTCCAGTAGCTGAAGGCGCGGCCGCCTTCGGCGTAGGCGCGCTGGGTCAGCAGCATGCGGCGCACGTCGGGGTGCACGATGATCGGGTCGGCGGCCTTCTCCGGCGCCTTCGGGCCGGTCAGCGCGCGCATCTGCAGCCGGTCCTTGGCGTAGGCGACCGAGTTCTGGTATGCCACCTCGGTCAGGCCCAGGCCCTGCGCGCCCACGCCCAGGCGCGCGGCGTTCATCATCACGAACATGGCGTTCAGGCCCTTGTTGGCCTCGCCCACCAGCCAGCCGCGCGCGCCGTCCAGGTTCATCACGCAGGTGGCGTTGCCGTGGATGCCCATCTTGTGCTCGATCGAGCCGCATTTGATGCCGTTGCGCTCGCTCGGGTTGCCGCTGGCATCGGGGATGAACTTGGGCACCACGAACAGCGAAATGCCCTTGGTTCCGCCCGGCGCGTCCGGCAGGCGGGCCAGCACCAGGTGGATGATGTTCTCGGCCAGGTCGTGCTCGCCGGCGGAGATGAAGATCTTGGTGCCGGTGATCAGGTAGGAGCCGTCGGCCTGCGGTTCGGCCTTGGTGCGCAGGATGCCCAGGTCGGTGCCGCAGTGCGGCTCGGTCAGGCACATGGTGCCGGTCCAGACGCCGGACACCAGCTTGGGCAGGTAGGCCTGCTGCAGCTCGGGCGTGCCGTGCGCATGCAGCGCCTCATACGCGCCGTGCGACAGGCCCGGGTACATGGTCCACGCCTGGTTCGCCGAATTCAGCATCTCGTAGATCACGTTGTTGACCACGATCGGCAGACCCTGGCCGCCAAAGGCCGGGTCGCACGCCAGCGCCGGCCAGCCTGCCTCGACGTACTGCTGGTAGGCTTCCTTGAAGCCGGTGGGGGCCTTGACCACGCCGTCGCCGGCATAGGTGCAGCCCTCGCGGTCGCCCACCTGGTTGAGCGGGAACACCACGTCCGAGCAGAACTTGCCGGCTTCCTCGATGACCTGGTTGATGGTGTCCGCGTCGATGTCCGCGTGCGGCGGCATCGCCTTGAGTTCGGCTTCGGCGCCGAGCAGTTCATGGAGAACGAACTGCATGTCGCGCAACGGTGCGGTGTACTGGCCCATCAGAGACTCCTTGGAGTTATACGATGCCGCCACGCCGCCCGCCTCGCTTGTCGCGATCCGGTCCGACCCGACGGCCTCAGGTACGGTAAGACTGAATCAGTTTGTTGAGCGCGACCATGGCAAGCTCGGCACTGTCAGGCAGGCGCAGGAAACGGGCGTCATGATGCAAGCCTAGTTCAAGGCTATACATCTCGAACAGCATCAGGCGCGGATCGCAATCCGCGCGCAGGTGCCCCTCTTCCTTGGCCTGGTCGATGGCGCGATTCAGCGCTGCCCGCCAGATGGTGACGCTCTTGACCAGCTCGTCACGCACCAGGCTGCCGGTGCGGTCGTCGTACTCCACGGCGCCGCTGATGTAGATGCACCCAGTCGTCACTTCCTGGATGCGCTTCTCCATCCAGCGCCGCACCATCGACCACAGCCGGGGCAGACCGCGCGGCTCCTGCAGCGAGGGGTAGAACACCTCCTGCTCGAACCGGCGGTGATACTCCCGCACCACCTCTACCTGCAGGTCTTCGCGCGAACCGAAATGCGCGAAGACGCCGCTCTTGCTCATCTGCATGCGTTCCGCGAGCAGGCCGATGGTCAGACCCTCAAGCCCGTCGCGGGACGACAGTTCCAGTGCGGCATCCAGAATCGCCACGCGCGTCATTTCACCCTTGCGCATGGGCGCGGGGGAAGCGGCGGCGGATTCGAGACGGGCTGACTGGTGTCGCATGTTATTTCTCCGTTCTGCAAAGGCCCTGCTGCGGCCTGTGCGTATGACCCTGACGTTGCATTTTGTTTGCGGACGCTGGCGAATTTGCCGCTGCATACCGCGAATGCACGCAGTCTAAGCCAAAAAAGAACGGTCGTTCAGATTATTCTGGCGCAGCAGTCGACCTTCAAGCTTTTAATTAGACCCGTGTTTCTAAACGGGCCGCAATGCAGCATGCCCGTCACCCAAGGCGGTGCAACGGCTTGCAAGCCGCGCGTTGCCGCATGGCAGCAAACGCACAGCGGACAACCGTTTCAGTAGCGTCCCGTGACGCCGGCGATGATCACGCCGAGCCGCAGCAGCATGTACGCGGTCCAGTTCGCCAGCCGGTGCAGCGGCGAGCGCCGTGCATGGACTTCCGGCACGACACGCACGCTGCGGTGCGCAATGGCGCGTTCCAGCGCCGTACGCAGTTCTGCGGCAAAGGCAGCATCATAAACGGCCACGTTGGCTTCGCGCGCCAGCAGCAGGCTGAACGGGTCCATATTGCTCGACCCGACGGTGGCCCACGCTTCGTCGACCACGCCGACCTTGGCGTGCAGGAAGCTCTCCGCGTACTCGTAGATCTCCACGCCGGCTTCCAGCAGGGAGGCATAGAGCGCGTGCGTGGCGTAGTGCTGCAGCCGGTATTCGACCATGCCCTGCAGCAGCAGCCGCACGCGCACGCCGCGCGCGCGGCAGGCCAGCAGGGCGCGCCGCATCTTGTGGCCGGGCAGGAAATAGGCGTTGGCCAGGATCACGTCCTGGCGCGCGGCGCCGAGCGCGCGCAGGTATTCGCGCTCGATGGTGCGGCGGTTGCGCAGGTTGTCGCGCAGCAGCAGCGCGGCGCGCACGCCGCCGGCGGGCTCGGCACGGGGCGGCAGGTCGGTCGGCAGCGGGTAGTCCGCCACCGCCGCGGCGCGGCCGCCGGCGTGCGTGTCGCGCAGTGCCAGGCGCCACCAGAGCCGTTCGGCGGTCAGCGCGATGCGGTCCACCAGCGGGCCGCTGACCTGCACCGCGAAGTCGTAGCGTGGCCCCAGGTTGGCGCCCTCGAACGGGCCGTGGTTGAGGTCGTCGATGATGTTGATGCCGCCGACGAAGGCTACCTGGCCATCGATCACGGCCAGCTTGCGGTGCAGCCGGCGCAGGTGGCGCCGGGCCAGCCGGAAGCCGCGCAGCTTGCGGTAGACGCGCAGCTGCACGCCGCCCGCGCTCAGGCGTTCGGCCATTGCCGCGGGCATGTCGCCGGCGCCGAAGCCGTCGACGGTGACGCGCACCGAGACGCCGCGCACGGCGGCGCGTACCAGCGCGTCGCTGACGGCGCGGCCGATATCGTCGTCGGCGTAGATGTAGGTTTCCAGCACCACCTGGAAGGCGGCCTGGTCGATCGCTTCGATCAGCGCGGGAAAGAAGTCCTGGCCGCCGTGCAGCAGGCGCACGGTGTTGCCGGTGGTTGGCTTGCCACGGCGCCATGTCCAGCGCAGCATGCGGTGGCGTTGGCCGATGGCATGCTGTTCGTCGGTCTGTTCGGCGGTGCCAGCGGCGGTCGCGTCCGGCCGCTCGGAGTGGGATATCCGTGACATGTCGAGATTATCGGACAGAATGATGTCCGAAAGGCGCCGCGCGCACATGCGGCCGGATCTCTGCTATCGTCGTTGCCATCATCGACGCGCCCCCACGGACTGCACGTGAAGGTATTCGGCATCACCGGCTCGTCCGGCAGCGGCAAGACCACGCTGCTCGACCAGCTGATCCCCCGTTTTGTCGGCGCCGGCCTGCGCGTGGCCGGCGTCAAGCATACCCACCACGGCTTCGATCCCGACACACCGGGCAAGGACTCCTGGCGCATGCGCGAGGCTGGCTGCGCCAACGTTGTGCTGGTCGGCGCGCGCCACCTGACGTTGATGCGGCATTACCCCGAGGCAGTGCCGTCGCCCGAGCTGGACGATGCGCTGGCGGTGCTGCCGGCAGACACCGACGTGGTGCTGGTGGAGGGGTACAAGCGC
The DNA here is from genome assembly GCF_038900635.1 of Cupriavidus oxalaticus. GTDB lineage: Bacteria > Pseudomonadota > Gammaproteobacteria > Burkholderiales > Burkholderiaceae > Cupriavidus > Cupriavidus oxalaticus_B. Next base: position 228,025 of record NZ_JAYMRX010000009.1, read on the forward strand.
AGCGATTTTCCCAAGCTGGAAGTGTTCCGGCCCGGACTGGGACGGTCGCCGCTGTGGGACGAGGTGCCCGGCGTGGTTGCGGTAGCGAGCGACGACGTGGCCGCCGCCGCGGCGATGACGTCGTTGCCGGTGCTGGACCTGAACGACGCCGACGCCGTATTCGCCTTTATCCGCGACTACTCGAGCCGTTGACGGTTTCCAGAGCGTTGAGGAAGCCGCAGCATGCGTGACGGCCTCAGGCCGCCTTGTCCCGCTGCTCGGCCGCCGCTTCCACTGCCTCCTTGTGCGGACGACCCAGTTCCGCAACCAGCGGCACATGGTCCGACCGCTGCGCCCAATCGCGCCCCGTCAGCGCGTGCGCGCGCTCGATCTCGAAGCCGCGCACGTAGATCCGGTCCAGTTGCCACCACGGCATATGGCTCGGGAACGTATGCAGCCGCGCGCCGCGCGCATGCGACGCCTCCACCGCATGCAGCGTATTGCAGATCTGCGCGTCGAGCCGGTGGTTCCAGTCGTTGAAGTCGCCGGCGATCACCAGCGGCACCCCCTCGGGCACCACGTTGCGCACGCGCTCGACCAGTGCCTCGGCCTGGCGGGCGCGGCTGCGGGCGAACAGGCCGAAATGCACGCAGATCAGGTGGGTCTCGATGCCGTTGATGTCCGCCACCGCGTGCAGCAGCCCGCGCTGCTCGAAACGGTGGTCGGAAATGTCGAGGTTTTCGGACATCAGGATCGGATGGCGCGACAGGATCGCATTACCGTGATGGCCGTAGTCATAGACCGCATTGCGCCCATAGACCGAATGCGGGTACGCATCGGTCGCCAAATAGTTGAGCTGGGTATGATCGGGATCGAACAACGCCGCCGCCACCAGGCGGTCGTTGCGGTCCTGCACTTCCTGCAGGAAGACGATGTCCGCATCCATCGCATGCAGGCCGGCCCGCACGTTCTGGATGCGCGGGCGCCGCGACAGGCCGGTCACCCCCTTGTGGATGTTGTAGGTGACCACGCGCAGCTTCATGGCTGCGCTCCGCATAATGCCTGCTGCCCTGCGGCACCGGTCGCGCGCCAGGCCAGCTGGCGGATGGCTTCGGCATTGCTGCTGGAAAAGCATTGCGCGGCAGCCTGCTCCCACGGCAGCCACTTGTATTGCAGGTGCTCGCGTGGCGCCAGCGTCACCGGTAGCGCCTCATGCACGCGCAGGCCGAACCAGTGCTCGGTATTGCGCGTCACGCCTTCGGCATAGCGGTGCCGCCACTGCGGGTAGATCTCGTACTGGATCGAATGGCCCCAGTCGGCCAGCAGGTGCTCGCCGGCGATGATGCCGGTTTCCTCCGCCACCTCGCGCGCGGCGGTCAATGCCAGGGGTTCGTCCAGGGTATCGAGGCTGCCGGTCACTGACTGCCAGAACCCCGGGCGATCGGCGCGTTCCAGCAGCAAGACTTGAAGATCTGGCGTGTAGATCACGACCAGCACGGATTCCGGAATCTTATGGGGCATGGGACTGGGCGAAAGGACAAACCCAAGGATAGCGCAGCCGCGCGCGCTTGCCACGCGAAAGCGCCGTCCCCGGACTGATGGCCCAGTCTCAGGCGGCGTTGCGCGCGGGGGCGTGGGGCGCCAGGTACGGCTCGGTGCCCTGCCCGGTGCCCTTTTGCTGCCAGGTATCGAACACCTGCGGCGAATCGCCATGGCCCCAGGCGGCACGCAGCTGTTCCATCAGCGGCGCCAGTGACTCGCGGTAGCGGCGTGAGGCAGCGTGGGCGCGATCTGCCAGCACGTCGGCGCTCAGCCGCGCCTGGGCCTGCAGGTGTACGCGCTCCTGTGCGATTTCCTTCTCACGCTGGCCAAGAGCGTTGTACTTCTGGATCAGGAAGCGCTGGTAGTCGCCGCCATCGACGCCCTGGGCAGCCTGCGCATTGACCTGCTCGAAGCGCAGCACGATGCTGCCGGTTTCCTGCTCGATATGCGCCGCCTCGGCGTCAAGCGCCTGCAGCGCTTCCTGGTGGCGCTGGGCATCGCGGCGCAGCCCCTGCACCTGTGCGGCCTCGTCCTCGAACACGCGCTGGGCAGCCAGGTAGGCCTGCACCGCCGGCTGCGGCGCTACCACCAGCAGCGGATCGGCGCCGCCGGCACGCTGGCCGTCCAGCAGCGCGTCGTCCGCCAGGCGCAGGTTGCCCAGTTCATCGAGCCAGCGCCCGCGCGTCATGACCGCGCCGACGGTGTCCAGCGCCAGCCGGCGCAGCGCTTCGGCGCGCTGCATCTCGACCGGCTCGGCCAGCGGCAGCGGCGACGCGGCCTGCACCGCGTGAGCGATATCGGGCACGCAGGCAGCCACCGTGGTCGCCACCGATTCGGACATGGCCAGCGCCGCGCGGCGCTGGGCGCGGCGCAGCTCGAAGCGGGCCAGCAGCATCATCACCAGCCCTGCCACCAGCCAGGTCAGGATGGTTTCCTGGTGAGCCAGCAGGAACTGGCGGATCAGTTCGGTATCCAGGTTCATGTTCACGAATTTCCTCCCGAGCGCCGGGAGCCTTCATCGCGGGGGGCCCCTCGGCAAATTGCGTGTCAAAGAAAGGAGACACGGCCGTCGCGCGCTTCGTTCCGACCAGTAACAAATCGAAACCAAAGCGCTGGCTGACGAGCACCGCGGAACCAATATTGCGCAAAAAGCAAAAAAGCCGCGCATTTGCTCGGCTTTCTTTACCCGGGAGCTTAGCAGCTCAGGCGTTCGGCTTCGGCTCGGCAGCGCGCAGGCGGATATGCAGCTCGCGCAGCTGCTTCTCGTCGACCGTGCTTGGGGCCTGGGTCAGCAGGTCCTGGGCGCGCTGGGTCTTGGGGAAGGCGATCACATCGCGGATCGAGTCGGCGCCGGCCATCATCGTCACGATACGGTCCAGGCCGAAGGCCAGGCCGCCGTGCGGGGGCGCGCCGTATTGCAGCGCGTCCAGCAGGTAGCCGAACTTGGCGCGGGCTTCATCGTCATTGATGTTGAGCGCGCGGAACACCTTGCTCTGGATGTCCGAGCGGAAGATACGGACCGAGCCGCCGCCCATTTCCCAGCCGTTCAGCACCATGTCGTAGGCCTTGGCCAGGCACTTGCCCGGGTCGGTCTCCAGGTATGCCAGGTGCTCGTCCTTGGGGCTGGTGAACGGGTGGTGCATGGCGACCCAGCGGGCGTCTTCCTCGTCGTACTCGAACATCGGGAAGTCCACCACCCACAGCGGCTTCCAGGCGTCCTCGAACAGGCCGTTGGCCTTGCCGAAGTCGGAGTGGCCGATCTTCAGGCGCAGTGCGCCGATCGAGTCGTTGACCACCTTGGCCTTGTCCGCGCCGAAGAAGATGATGTCGCCGTCCTGGGCGCCGGTGCGCTTCAGGATCTCGGCGATGGCGGCGTCGTGCAGGTTCTTGACGATCGGCGACTGCAGGCCGTCGCGGCCCTTGGCCACTTCGTTGACCTTGATCCAGGCCAGGCCCTTGGCGCCGTAGATGCCGACGAACTGGGTGTAGGCGTCGATCTCGCCACGCGAGATGGCACCGCCGCCCGGCACGCGCAGGCCGACCACGCGGCCGTTGTCGCTGTTGGCCGGGCCCGAGAACACCTTGAAGTCGACGTCCTTCATCACTTCCGTCAGCTCGGTGAATTCCAGCTTGACGCGCAGGTCAGGCTTGTCCGAGCCGAAACGGGCCATGGCCTCGCGGAACTCCATCACCGGGAAGGCGTCCAGGTCGACGTCGATGGCGTTCTTGAACACCGTGCGCATCATGTCCTCGAACAGGTCGCGAATTTCCTGCTCGGTCAAGAACGAGGTCTCGCAGTCGATCTGCGTGAACTCGGGCTGGCGATCGGCGCGCAGGTCTTCGTCGCGGAAGCACTTGGTGATCTGGTAGTAGCGGTCGAAACCCGAGACCATCAGCATCTGCTTGAAGATCTGCGGCGACTGCGGCAGCGCGAAGAAGTGGCCCGGGTTCACGCGCGACGGCACCAGGTAATCGCGTGCGCCTTCGGGCGTGCTCTTGCCCAGCATCGGGGTCTCGATGTCGATGAAGCCCTGGGCGTCCAGGTACTTGCGCACTTCCATCGCCACCTTGTAGCGCAGGCGCAGGTTGTACTGCATCTGCGGGCGGCGCAGGTCGAGCACGCGGTGCGTCAGGCGGGTGGTTTCCGACAGGTTGTCGTCGTCGAGCTGGAACGGGGGCGTGACCGACGGGTTCAGCACGGTCAGCTCGTGGCACAGCACTTCGATCTTGCCCGAGGTCAGGTTGGAATTCTCGGTGCCGGCCGGGCGCGGGCGCACCTTGCCGGTGACGCGGATGCAGAACTCATTGCGGATCTCTTCCGCGGCCTTGAACATCTCGGGGCGGTCCGGGTCGCACACCACCTGCACCAGGCCTTCGCGGTCGCGCAGGTCGATGAAGATCACGCCGCCATGGTCGCGGCGGCGCTGGACCCAGCCGGTCAGGGCCACTTCCTGGCCCGAGAATTGTTCGGTCACCAGACCGCAGTAGTGAGTACGCATGGAGGACATAAGGAGATTCCCGGTAAAACGCTACCGCCCGAAGCAGATCGGGCGGCTCGTATCTGTTTGAATGCTTAAGGATCGGTCGTCTCGACCGCTTCCCCGCTGCTGGCGCGGCTGGCCGGCGGCCGCTGCGGCGCTGGCCCGCTGTCGCTCTTGCGGGGCAGTTCGGCCGGCGCCACCACGCCCATCGAGACGATGTACTTGAGCGCGGCGTCGACGGTCATGTCGAGTTCGATGGTGTCGGCCTTGGGCATCATCAGGAAGAAGCCAGAAGTCGGGTTCGGCGTGGTCGGCACGTAGACACTGACGTACTCGCCCTGCAGGTGGTTCTGCACGTCGCCGCCGGGGCGGCCGGTCAGGAAGGCGATGGTCCACGAGCCCTCGCGCGGATACTGCACCAGCAGCGCCTTGCGGAAAGCGTTGCCCGACGACGACAGCAGCGTGTCCGACACCTGCTTGACGCTGGTGTAGATCGGGCCGACCACCGGGATATGGCCCAGCAGCGCTTCCCACCAGCGCACCAGGCGCTGGCCGATGAAGTTATGCGCCAGCAGGCCGACCAGCAGGATGAACAGGAGCGTCAGGATGGCGCCCAGGCCGGTGACGCGCTTGCCGAACATGAGCCGGTCCGGGCGCCAGGCCTCGGGCAGCAGTGCCAGGCTCTGGTCCATCGTGCCGATGATCAGGCTGAGCACCCACAGCGTGATGCCCAGCGGCACCAGCACCAGCAGACCGGTCAGGAACCAGGTCTTGAGGGCGGAAGTCTTCTTGGCGACCACGTGGCGATCCGGATCAGTGGCAGGCGCAGGCGCTGCCGCAACCGCCGGCGGCAGGTGCGGCGGCGGCCGTGCTGGCCGAGGACGATTCGGCGGCGGCAGCCGGGGCGCTGGCCGCTGCGGCGCCGGCAGCCGCACCGCCCGCGGCGGGCGCGCTGGTGCCGCCGCTGCCGCCGCGGAAGTCGGTCACATACCAGCCCGAGCCCTTGAGCTGGAAGCCGGCCGCGGTCAGCTGCTTCTTGAACGAACCGGCGGCGCCGCACGACGGGCAGTCCGTCAGCGGGGCATCGCTCATTTTTTGCAGCACATCGCGCCCGTGGCCGCAGGCGTCGCAACGGTAGGCATAGATCGGCATGGTGTCTTTTCGCGAGAAAACTACGGAAATCGGTACAAAGGCGGGCATCGCCGCCGGTGCCGGGGAGCGCGGAAACCCGCGCAGGCCGCCCCGCATGGCGATGCAAAGCCTTGAATTATAAACCGTTCTGTGGCTGGCTGATGGCCGGAAATGGAGGGCCATCGGGGCCCTGCCCTGGGGGTGGCGGTGGCGCCGGGTCAGGCGATATGCACTTCCTTGACCGGCGCGTGATCCGCGATCCACTGCGGCAGCAGCGAACCGACCACCATGCCGCTGATCGAGAACAGCAGGCCGACCATCTGCGGCGGCACCACCGCATCGGCGAAGGCAACCTCGCAGGTCAGCCACGAGGTCAGGCCCAGCAGGATCGCGGCCAGGCCGCCCTGGCGGGTGGCGTGCTTCCAGAACATGCCGAAGGCCAGCGGCACGAATGACGACACCAGCGTGACCTTGTAGGCATTTTCGACCATATGGAAGATCGAAAGGTGCGAGTTCAGCGCGAACAGCGTCACCAGCGTGGTGAACACCAGCACCACCGCCTGCATCACGCGCAGGAACTGCTTGTCATCGAGGTGGCGGAAGTAAGGACGCAGGATGTTCTCGGCAAAGGTCACCGACGGCGCCAGCAGCGTCGCCGAGGCGCAGCTCTTGATCGCCGACAGCAGCGCGCCGAAGAACATCACCTGGGCGAACATCGGGGCGTGCTGCAGGATCAGCTGCGGCAGGATCAGCTGCGAATCGGTGTCGATGTACTTGGCCACCATGCCCGGATCGATCAGCGTGGCCGAATACGCCAGGAACATCGGGATAAAGGCGAAGCAGAAATACAGCACGCCGCCCAGCACCGAGGCGCGCCCGGCAATCTGCTCGGTGCGCGACGAAGTCACCCGCTGGAACACGTCCTGCTGCGGGATCGAGCCCAGCATCATGGTAAACAGCGCCGCCGCAAAGCCGATGATCTGCACGAAATCCAGCGCCGGCAGGAACTCGAACTTGCCCGCCGCGGCCGCATGCGACACCACCGCCGTGACGCCGCCGGCCTGGCCGCTGACTTCGTAGCCGATATACATCATGCCGATCACGATGATGATCATCTGGATGAAGTCTGTGATCGCCACCGACCACATGCCGCCGAACAGCGTATAGACCAGCACGCTGGCAGCGCCGATCATCATGCCGGCCTCCTGCGACAGCGCGCCGTCCGACACGGTATAGAACACCAGCCCCAGCGCCTTGATCTGCGCCGCGACCCAGCCCAGGTACGAGACCACGATGCACAGCGTGGTCAGCACCTCGGCCAGCCGGCCGTAGCGGTTGTGGTAGTAGTCGCCGATGGTCAGCAGGTTCATCCGGTACAGCGGCCGGGCGAAGAACAGGCCCACCAGGATCAGGCACAGCGACGAGCCGAACGGGTCGGACACCACCCCCGACAGCCCCTCCTTCAGGAACACGGCCGGGATGCCCAGCACGGTCTCGGAGCCGAACCAGGTGGCAAAGACGGTGGCGGTGACGATGTGGAACGGCAGGCTGCGCCCGGCGACGGCGAAATCGGTGGTGTTGCGCACGCGCAGCGCGGCCCACAGGCCGATGCCGACCGAGATTACCCAGTAGATGATGACAAACCAGATCAGCATGCCGCTGCCCTATGCAGAAGGTGCCCTTGTGGCGAAAAACCGAATGCCGGGCGGCTTGCGTGATACGTCAGGTGCGCACCTGCCCGGAGTCCAATTCATCGGTCGGGGCCGCGTGAGGAGCTTCTTGGCGAGTTCCCGGGTCGGGAGCGCGCGGCAGGGCCTGCGGTCGTAGCCGAATCAAAACGCGGATTATAGCGACGCAGACCAGCGCGGGAGGAAAAAATTCCCGGGTGGGGCAAAAGCGCCACGCGGGTGCATGCCGGGCGCCACAACGGCCGGAAGCGTGCGCTCAGCCGCCCAGCCGTCGCCACACCTGCCAGCGCTCCTGCCCCTGGAACACGGGCAGCGGCGCGGCTGAGGGCCGATCTTCCAGGCGCTCGAAGGCTGGACCCAGCAGCGCGGCCAACTCGGCCTCGGGCATCGCGAATGGCGGGCCGCCGCGGTTTTCGCCCAGGTAGAAGTAACCAGCCAGCAAGCCGCCCGGCGCCAGCAGCTCGGCCACGCGGATGGCATAGGCGCCACGCATCGCCGGCGGCAGCGCGCACAGGAAGGCACGCTCGTAGACCAGCTCGCACGGCGGCTGGGGCGTGAAGGCGAAGAAATCAGCCTGCTCCACCACCACCCCGGCCGGGCCCAGCGCGCGTCTGGCCGAGGCCACCGCCTCCGCCGAAAAATCGATCGCCATCACCGGCCAGCCCTGCTCGAACAGCCAGGCTGCCTCCCAGCCGTTGCCGCAGCCCGGCACCAGCGTCGGGCATGGCGCGCGGCCGGCGATAAACTGGCGGAACTCCTCCGGCACGCCGCCCGCGTCCCAGGGCGTGTAGTTCTGCGCGAAACGCTCGTCCCAGAACGACGGATCGGCGGCATTGCGCGTGCTGAACGCCGGGGCGGGCTTGGGCACGTCGGCCATGGGGTCTCCTGGTCTGCCTGCTTATTTTTATTTATATAACGGGGCGCTTACCAGTAGCCGCCCCACGCCAGCACGTGCGTCAGCACGATGCCGGCGATAAAGCCGCCGACCAGCAGCAGCGCCGTGCCCAGCAGCCGGTTGGTGCGGCGCTGCTCGGCCACCAGCTGCGCCAGCAGCTTGTCCTGCTCGCCGTTGCCGGCCAGCGCGCGCCGCTCCAGGAACTGGTGCGCCAGCCGCGGGAAGTCCGGCAGCATCTTGGCCCACTGCGGGGCTTCCACCTTGACGCGCTCCCAGGCGCCCTTCCAGCCAACCTGCTCGTACATCCAGCGCTCCAGGAACGGCTTGGCGGTCTTCCACAGGTCCAGGTCCGGATCGAGCTGGCGGCCCAGCCCTTCGATATTCAGCAGCGTCTTCTGCAGCAGCACCAGCTGCGGCTGGATCTCGACATTGAAGCGGCGCGAGGTCTGGAACAGGCGCATCAGCACCATGCCCAGCGAGATTTCCTTCAGCGGCTTGTCGAAGTACGGCTCGCAACAGGCGCGCACGGCGCTTTCCAGCTCTTCCACGCGGGTCTCGGGCGGGACCCAGCCGGATTCCACGTGCAGCAGCGCCACGCGATGGTAGTCGCGGCGGAAGAAGGCGATGAAGTTCTGCGCCAGGTAGTTCTTGTCGAACTCCGACAGCGCGCCGACGATGCCGAAATCCAGCGCGATATAGCGGCCGAAGGACTCCGGCTGCACCGACACCAGGATGTTGCCCGGGTGCATGTCGGCATGGAAGAAGCCGTCGCGGAACACCTGGGTGAAGAAGATCTCGACGCCCTCTTCGGCCAGCTGGTGCATGTCGACGCCCGCGGCCTTGAGCGATTCGGTGCGCGAGATCGGGATGCCGTGCATGCGCTCCATCACGAACACCGAGCTGCTGCACCAGTCCCAGAACACCTCGGGCACCAGCAGCAGGTTGGTGTCGGCAAAGTTGCGGCGCAGCTGGCTGGCGTTGGCCGCCTCGATCATCAGGTCGAGTTCGTCGTGAAGGTATTTGTCGAACTCGGCCACCACTTCGCGCGGCTTCAGGCGCTTGCCGTCGGCCCAGAAACGCTCCAGCCAGGTGGCCATGTCGCGCATCAGCGCCAGGTCGCTGTCGATCACCGGCAGCATGCCCGGGCGCAGGACCTTCACCGCGACCTCGCGGCCGTGGCTGGGGCCGCCCTTGAGCGTGGCGAAGTGGACCTGCGCAATCGAGGCGCTGGCCACCGGCTGATGCTCGAAGGTGTCGAACAGCTGCGCGATCGGCCGCCCCAGCGAGCGCTCGATGATCCTGACCGCCACCACCGAATCGAACGGCGGCACCTGGTCCTGCAGCTTGGCCAGCTCGTCGGCGATATCGGCCGGCATCAGGTCGCGCCGCGTCGACAGGACCTGGCCGAACTTGACGAAGATCGGCCCCAGCGCCGTCAGCGCGCGCCGCAGGCGCTCGCCGCGCGGCATGTCGAGCTTGCGCCCGATGGTGATGACGCGCACCAGGAAACGGATCTTGCGGTTGCTGAAGCCGGACAGCACCAGCTCGTCCAGGCCGTAATAAAGGATGACGAAGAGGATCTTGCCAAGGCGCAGGAGGCGGGTCATTCGGGAGTCTTCTCGGGGCCGGGGCGGGCAGTCAGGGTAGCGGTTGGCATGGGGTGGATGGGGGCGGCGCCGGACTCAGCGGTGCGGCGACGGCAGCTGGCCAGGCGCCGGGTTGGCGGCCGGGTTGGCGGAGGCGCTTGCGCGCTCGAGCTTTTCCAGCCGCTTCTCCAGCCGGGCCAGGCTGTCGCGCAGCTGGCCAACGTCGGCGCCGAAGGCATCCAGCGCGGCGTGGCGCACCAGCGTCGGCTGCTCGTCCAGCAGGTAATCGGTGACGTTGTCGACCAGCGCGCGGCCGATGCGCGTGGCCTGCTCGTGGACCTGGCGCGCGCCGCCGACCACGCGCTGCGCCACGCTGTCGCTGAGCGGTCCGCCCAGGATGCCGCGCAGTGCGAGGGACAAATCTTCCTCGGCATCCCAGCGCAGGTTGCGCGCCAGTGCCGACACGGTATTGGCCAGTTCGGCATCGCCCTCGATGCGCACATGGCGCATGGCCGCGGCCTGGCCGCCTTCTGCGACATCGGCGGCAACCAGCGGCCACTGCTGCACCGGCACGCGCAGCGTCACCGCGGGGGTTTCGGCTTCCGGCGCCAGCTCGGTGCCGCCGTGCTCGGTCACCTTCAGCGACAGCACGAAGGCGGCGGCATCGAAGCGGATCACGCGCCCGGCAAACGGCGCGAGCTGGTTGCGGGCCCACGGCTCCTGTTCGAGCAGGTGGTTCAGTGCCGAGATCGCGGGAGTGGCCAGGGCGGAAGGCAGAGTGTTCATGGCAGCGCGGGTTGGCTGGCGGTGAGGCATCCGGCGAGGTTGCAAGCCGGGCGCCCAACAACAAAAAAGGCCCACGTTTTCACGTGGGCCTCCATTCTAAGCTACTCCCCCGGGCGCATCACTCGCCACGGAGGCGCGGCATCACGACTCCTGCTGGATGCCGGCCAGCAGCCAGCCGCCGGTGCCGGTCGCCGGCTTGGCCAGGTTCCAGACTTCGGCGAACGGCTGCGCCGCCTCGCCGGCCTTCTCGCGGATCATGCCGGAGAAGCGGACGCTGGCGATATGCTGGGCCGGCGTCGATTCGATGCCGAGCAGCTGGCCTTCCAGCGTGACCACGTCGGTCTTGTTGACTTCGGCACCGCGCTCGGACAGGTCCATCTTGATCTCGGCGAACATTTCCGGCGTGGTGAATTCGCGGATGTCGTCGAGGTTGCCGGCGTCCCAGGCCGCCTGCAGGCGCACGAAGTGGACCTTGGCGTTGCGCAGGAAGTTTTCGGTATCGAAGTCGGCCGGCACGCCCCACGGCTGCTGGGCCACGGCATCAGCCGCCACCGGTGCGGCCGCCGCGCCCGGCATCACCGGGTTGGAGGCCGGGGTAGCCGTCGGCTGGCGCAGCATCGGCTCGGCGCTGCGGCCCATGCCACCGGCATTGCCGGCGCCCGCCGCGCCGGCATACGCCGGCTGCTGGCTGCGCTGGCTGCCACCGCGGAACTTGCGGATCAGCCAGATCACCGCGAAGGCGACGATCGCGATCAGGATCAGGTTGGACAGGAAGCTCAGCGCCGCGCCGCCCAGGCCGAAGTGCGACAGCAGCCAGCCGATACCCAGGCCGGCGGCGATGCCGCCCAGGATGCCGCCCCAGTTACGCTTGGGCGCCGCGGCCGCGGCCGCGCCGGCCGCCCCGGCCGTGGCCGGTGCCGCCTGCTGTGCAGGTTGCTGCGCTTGCTGCGTGGGCGAAGTGGGCTGGGTCTGCTGGCGCTGGGTCACCGACTCAGACTGCTTGCCAACGCTGCGCGAGCCGCCCATGCGCTTGGCCTCGGCGTCGAACGCCATACCGACGGCCAGCGCCGTGACCAGCGACCCCACCAGGAACTTTCCACGAATTGACGACATATGCTGTTATCCCCTGTCAGATTCACCCCACATTAGGGTGAGCATGGCGATTTCAAGTGTTCTTAATACTTCCGCCCGACGTGGAGCGCCACCACTCCGGCCGTCAGATTGAAGTATTCGACATTCTCCAGGCCCGCATGTTCCATTAAGCGTACAAGTGAAACCTGGTCTGGATGCATTCTGATCGATTCCGCGAGATAGCGATAGCTGGGAGCGTCCCCTGCCACGCGCTCGCCCAGCCAGGGCAGTACCTTGAAAGAATAGACGTCGTACGCCTTCTCCAGGGGTTTCCACACCTTGGAGAACTCCAGCACCATGACCTTGCCGCCCGGCTTGACCACACGGCGCATCTCGGCCAGCGCGGCCTCCTTGTGCGTCATGTTGCGCAGGCCGAAGGCCACCGTGACCAGGTCGAAGTAATTGTCGGGGAACGGGATCTTCTCGGCGTCGCACAGCGCCACCGGCGTGACGATGCCCTTGTCCAGCAGCCGGTCGCGGCCGACGCGCAGCATCGACTCGTTGATGTCGGTCAGCCAGACCTGGCCGGTCGGGCCGGCCTGCTTCGCGAACGCCTTGGCCAGGTCGCCGGTGCCGCCGGCAATGTCGAGCACCTTGTGGCCGGGCCGCACATTGGCCTGGGCGATGGTGAACATCTTCCACAGCCGGTGCATGCCGCCCGACATCAGGTCGTTCATCACGTCATACTTGCTCGCCACCGAATGGAACACGCCGGCGACCTTGCCGGCCTTTTCCGTTTCGTCGACTTTCTCAAACCCGAAGTGGGTTTCACTCATTTCTCAGACTCCAGGGTGGTCGGGGGCGGCTCAATGATGGTGGCCGCAACCGTGGCCGCCGGCAGCGCCGGCGCCAGGCATCGGGGTATCGCGATCGACGCCGGCGGCTTCCAGCCGCTTCAGGTAGTCCTGCCACAGCGCGTCCTGCTGGTCGCCCAGCCGGTACAGCAGGTCCCACGAATAGATGCCGGTATCGTGGCCGTCGGTGAAGCGGATCAGGATGGCGTAGTTGCCCACCGGCTCGACCGCGCCGATGCCGACGTCGCGCTTGCCGGTCTGCAGGATTTCCTGCCCGGGGCCGTGGCCCTGCACTTCCGCGGATGGCGAATACACGCGCAGCAGCTCGAACGGCAGGCGGAAGCTGCGGCCGTTGTCGAAGCCGACCTCCAGCACGCGCGATTGCGTGTGAACGGTCAGTGCGGTGGGATAGGGGGTGTCTTTTTCCAGGCCAGCCATGATGATCGCGGCCCGGTTCACGGGCGCTCGGTAGGAGGATTCCGGCGCGGCGGCATGAGCGAGCGGCGCCCCAGGCGCCGCCTCGCGCCGCATCACGCTTCGCTTACAACCCGATAGCTTACCCCAGGCTCGCCGGCTTGCGCAGCCCGTGCCGCCTCCTCGTCCTGCGGCACGTAACGCAGGCGCCGGCCGTGGAAGGCCGCTACCGTGCTGCGGTGCGCAATGCTGACGATGGCCGCATCCGGCAGCGACTCCACCATCAGCCGGTACATCGCCTCTTCGGTGTCTTCGTCGAGCGCGCTGGTGGCTTCGTCCAGGAACAGGTAGTCGGGCTTCTGCAGCAGCGCGCGCGCGAATGCCAGCCGCTGCTGCTCGCCCGGCGACAGCCGCAGCGACCAGTTGTCGAATACGTCGAGCTGGTCGGTCAGCGCTGCCAGCCGCGCCTGGCGCAGCGCCGCCTGCAAGGCTTCCTTGCTGTGCTCGGTGCCAGCGTCCGGGTAGGCCAGCGCATCGGCCAGCGTGCCGATCGGCAGGTAGCTGCGCTGCGGCAGGAACAGCATGCGCTTGCCCTCGGGCATGCTTACGGTGCCGCTGCCGTACGGCCAGATCCCGGCGAGCGCACGGAACAGCACGCTCTTGCCGCAGCCGGACGGGCCGCTGACCAGCCAGCGCTCGCCCGGCGCGACCGACAGCGAGAACGGCGCCACCAGCGGGCGCTGGCCGACGGCGGTGCCGCGCGCCGCGCGCACCGGCAGCGCCAGCGCGAGGCCGTCGATCACGATGCCTTGCTGCGGCTTGCCGGTATGCTCGACCTCGATGTCGCGCGTGCCGCCGGGGGCCAGGTCCTGGCGCTCGGCCACGCGGATCGCTTCCTGGAAATCGATCAGGCGGTTGGCCGCGGCCTTCCAGCCCACCAGCGTGGCATAGCTGTCGACGAACCACGACAGCGCCCCCTGCACCTGCCCGAACGCGGAACTGGTCTGCATCAGCCCACCCAGCGTCATCTTGCCGGCGAAGTAACGCGGCGCCGCCACCAGGATCGGGAAGATGATGGCGAATTGCGCATAGCCGGAACTGACGAAGGTCAGCCGCCGCGTATAGCGCATCAGCTGGTTCCAGTTGGCGCGGATGCGGTCGAAGCGCGCGCGCAGGCCGGCCTGCTCGGTCGGCTCGCCGCGGTACAGCGCCACCGGCTCGCTGTTCTCGCGCAGGCGCACCAGCGTGAAACGGAAATCCGCTTCGTACTGTTCCTGCTGGAAGTTCAGCCCGATCAACGGGCGCCCTACCAGGTGCGCCACCAGCGAGCCGATCACCGCATAGCCGGCCGCGAACCAGACCATGTAGCCGGGGATGGTCCATTCCCGGCCGCCCAGCGCAAAGCTGATCGGCCCCGACACCGCCCACAGGATGCCGACGAAGGACAGCAGCGTCACCACCGAGTTGAGCAGCCCGAGCGACAGCGACAGCGCGCCGTCGGTGAACAGGCGCAGGTCGTCGGCAATCCGCTGGTCGGGGTTGTCGGTGGCGCGGGTCTGTTCGATGCGGTAGTAGGCCTGGTGCCCGAGCCAGTGGCCCATGAAGCGGCCGGTCATCCAGGTACGCCAGCGCATCTGCAGCATCATGGTGTAGTACTGGCGCGAGATCGCCGCCACGATAAAGAACGCCGCGATCCACGAGAAGCGCAGCAGCAGCACCTTGAACGAGGCATAGTCGCGCTGCTCCAGCGCGTTGTAGAACACGCGGTTCCACTCGTTGAGCAGCACGTTGATGTAGACGATGCCCAGGTTGAGCACGACCACCAGCGCCAGCAGGCCGAGGCCGGCGACGCGGTCGTCGGATTTCCAGTAGGGCTTGATCAGCGCCCAGGTCGCGGCCATGCGCAGCCGGCTCTGGATCTTGAGGGCCTTGGCGGGGACGGCCGGGCCCGGTACGGTGACGGAAGTGGGGGTCGAGGACATAGCGGCAGCTTTCTGGCCCGCCAGCGGGATGCATGGCCGGGCTTGTTGTTCTCGTGCCGCGGCGCGCGGGCGCGACCGCGGCGGCAACAGCATTCAGACGGTTGCGGGCCGGCGCGGGTTCCGCGCCCGGCTTCAGGCGTCGTCGGCTTCGATCAGCGAAAGTGCCGTACGCAGCGCCGGCAGCCGGCTGGCCAGCTCCCGCACGCGCACGCTGTCCACCGCGCGCTGCGGCGCCGCCCAGATCGCCTCGGGGAAATGCGTGTCCCAGCGGTAGCGCGGAATGATGTGCCAGTGCAGGTGCGGCACCATGTTGCCGAACGCCGCCAGGTTGACCTTGTCGGGCGCCATCACCTCGCGCACCACGCGCTCCACGCGCGCCACCAGCCGCATCAGCCAGGCCTGGTCGGCCTCGTCCAGGTCGGTCAGCTCGGCCACGTGGTCGTTCCAGACGATGCGGCAGAAACCGGGAAAGCGGTCATGCTCGACCAGGATCAGGCGGGCGCGATCGCCCATCCAGACCAGTTCGCCGCCGTCGGTTTCGCAGAGGGGGCAGTTGGGGCTCTTGATCATGCGGCGCGCTACCTTTCACGCTGAGTGTTGTCTCCCCTCTCCCGCTCGCGGGAGAGGGGAGCAAACCAGCGGGGAGAGTCAGCGCCCCGTCAGGCTTTACACCAGCACCCGTTCGATGCCACCAGCATTGGCCTTGGCCACATACTCGGGCATCCAGTTCTCTCCCAGCAGGTGCCTGGCCATCTCGATCACGATGTAATCCGCCTGCACCGACACATCTTCCTTGTAGCGCGACAGGCCCTGCAGGCACGACGGGCAGCTGGTCAGGATCTTGACGTCGCCGGTAAAGCCGTCGGCACGCAGCTTGTCGGCGCCCTTCGTCATCTCCTCTTCCTTGCGGAAGCGGACCTGCGTCGAAATGTCAGGACGCGTCACCGCCAGCGTGCCCGACTCGCCGCAGCAGCGCTCGTTCTTCTCGATCTTGCCCAGCCCCGTATTGCCGCCCATCAGGTCGTTGACCAGCTTGGTCGGATCCATGGTCTTGATCGGCGTGTGGCAGGGATCGTGGTACATGTAGCGCGTACCGGTCACGCCCTCCAGCTTGACGCCCTTCTCGAGCAGGTACTCGTGGATGTCGATGATGCGGCAGCCCGGGAAGATCTTCTCGAATTCATAGCCGGCGAGCTGGTCGTAGCAGGTGCCGCAGCTGACCACCACGGTCTTGATGTCGAGGTAATTCAGCGTGTTGGCCACGCGGTGGAACAGCACGCGGTTGTCGGTGACGATCTTCTCGGCCTTGTCGTACTGGCCGCTGCCGCGCTGCGGATAGCCGCAGCACAGGTAGCCCGGCGGCAGCACGGTCTGCACGCCGACATGCCACAGCATCGCCTGCGTGGCCAGCCCGACCTGCGAGAACAGCCGTTCCGAGCCGCAGCCCGGGAAGTAGAACACCGCTTCCGATTCCGGCGTGGTCGCCTTCGGGTCGCGGATGATCGGCACGATCTCGTTGTCTTCGATGTCGAGCAGCGCGCGCGCGGTCTTCTTGGGCAGGTTGCCCGGCATCTTCTTGTTGATGAAGTGGATCACCTGCTCGCGCACCGGCGGCTTGCCCACCGTCGCGGGTGGATGCGCGGTCTGCTTCTTCGCCAGCTTCTTCAGCACCTCGTTGCCCAGGCGCTGCGCCTTGTAGCCCCAGTCGATCATGACCTTGCGGGTCAGGTTGATGGTCTCGGGGTTGGTGGCGTTGAGGAAGAACATCGACGCCGCGGTGCCGGGGTTGAACTTCTTCTGCCCCATCTTGCGCAGCAGGTTGCGCATGTTCATCGAGACGTCGCCGAAGTCGATCTTGACCGGGCACGGCGTCACGCACTTGTGGCACACGGTGCAATGGTCGGCCACGTCGGAGAACTCGTCCCAGTGTTTGACCGAGATGCCGCGGCGGGTCTGCTCTTCGTACAGGAAGGCCTCGACCAGCAGCGAAGTCGCCAGGATCTTGTTGCGCGGGCTGTACAGCAGGTTGGCGCGCGGCACGTGCGTGGCGCACACCGGCTTGCACTTGCCGCAGCGCAGGCAGTCCTTGACGCTTTCGGCAATGGCGCCGATGTCGCTCTGCTGCATGATCAGCGACTCATGCCCCATCAGGCCGAACGATGGCGTGTAGGCATTGCGCAGGTCGGCGCCCGGCAGCAGCTTGCCCTTGTTGAAGCGGCCCTGCGGATCGACCTTCTGCTTGTAGGCGCGGAAGTCGCCGATCTCTTCCTCGGTCAGGAACTCCAGCTTGGTGATGCCGATGCCGTGCTCGCCCGAGATCACGCCGTCCAGCGAACGCGCCAGGTCCATGATGCGGGCCACCGCGCGGTGCGCGTCCTGCAGCATGTCGTAGTCGTCGGAATTGACCGGGATGTTGGTGTGCACGTTGCCGTCGCCGGCGTGCATGTGCAGCGCCACGAAGACGCGGCCGCGCAGCACCTGCTTGTGGATCTTCTGGGCTTCGTCCAGGATCGGCTTGAATTCGCCGCCGTTGAAGATCTTGCGCAGCTCGGCGCGGATCTCGTTCTTCCACGACACGCGGATGGTGCGGTCCTGCAGCAGGTGGAACACGCTGGCGTCCGGCTGCAGGTGCAGCCGCGCCTCGAATTCCTGGCCGAGCAGCCCCAGTCCGTGCCCGATCAGCGAGGCCTTGGCCTGCGCCAGCGGCGTGTCGAGGTGGTCTTGCAGATAGCGCCAGCGCGCGCGGATCTCGCGCAGCAGCGTCAGCGCGTGCTGCACGCGGTCTTCCAGCAGCTCGGCGCTGGGGATTTCGTTGGCGTCGTCGCTGCGGCCCAGCGGCAGGTTGCCGCGCGCGAAGAACGCTTCCAGCGCATCGACCAGCTGCAGCTTGCTCTTGATCGACAGCTCGATATTGATGCGCTCGATGCCGTCGGTGTACTCGCCCATGCGGTTGAGCGGGATCACCACGTCTTCGTTGATCTTGAAGGCATTGGTGTGCTTCGCGATCGCGGCGGTGCGCGAGCGGTCGAGCCAGAACTTCTTGCGCGCCTCGGGGCTGACGGCGATAAAGCCTTCGCCGCTCTTGCCGTTGGCCATGCGGATCACTTCCGAGGTGGCGCGCGCCACGGCGTCTTCATCGTCGCCGACGATATCGCCGATCAGCACCATCTTCGGGAAGGCGTTGCGCTTGCTCTTGGTGGCGTAGCCGACCGCGCGCAGGTAGCGCTCGTCCAGGTGCTCCAGGCCGGCCAGGATGGCGCCACCGGGCTTGCGCGTCTCCGCATCGAGGAAGTCCTTGATCTCGACGATGCTGGGGATGGCGTCGCGCGCCTGGCCGAAGAACTCCAGGCACACGGTGCGGATGAACTTCGGCATGCGGTGCAGGATCCAGCGCGCGCTGGTGATGATGCCGTCGCAGCCTTCCTTCTGCACGCCGGGCAGGCCGGCCAGGAACTTGTCGGTGACGTCCTTGCCCAGGCCTTCCTTGCGGAACTTGCGGCCTTCGATGGCGAGCGTCTCGGTGCGCAGCACCTTCTCGCCCGGGGCGCGACTGCCGTCCGACCATTTCAGCTCGAATGTGGCCACCGGCACGTCGTGGATCTTGCCCAGGTTGTGGTCCATCCGGCTGACTTCCAGCCAGTTGCCCTCCGGGTCCACCATGCGCCACCAGGCCAGGTTGTCGAGCGCGGTGCCCCACAGCACGGCCTTCTTGCCGCCAGCGTTCATGGCGACGTTGCCGCCGATGCACGACGCGTCGATCGAAGTCGGGTCGACCGCGAACACCAGGCCGGCGCGGTCGGCTGCATCGGCGACGCGGCGCGTCACCACGCCGGCGCCCGAGAAAATGGTCGCGACCTTGTGCGACACGCCCGGCAGGTCGGTCTGCTCGACCGGCCCCAGCTGCTCCAGCTTCTCGGTATTGATCACCGCGCTCATCGGCGTCAGCGGCACGGCGCCGCCGGTGTAGCCGGTGCCGCCCCCGCGCGGGATGATGGTCAGGCCGAGTTCGAAGCAGCCCTTGACCAGGCCGGCGATCTCTTCCTCGGTATCCGGGGTCAGCACCACGAACGGGTATTCCACGCGCCAGTCGGTGGCGTCGGTCACGTGCGACACGCGCGACAGGCCATCGAACTTGATGTTGTCCTTCTGCGTGACGCGGCCCAGCACGCGCTGCGCGCGCTTGCGCAGGTCGTAGGCGGCGGCGAATTCGTTCTTGAAGTCCTCGATCGCCTGCTTGGCGAAGGCGACCAGTTGCTCCACGCGGTGCGAGCGGTCCTCGGCGGCGGGCTCGGCGTGCTCGGCACGGTCGGCGGCGCGGCGCTTCTCGATCTCGTTCAGGCGGTGGTGCAGCGCGCTGACCAGCATCTGGCGGCGCTTGGGATTTTCCAGCAGGTCGTCCTGCAGGTAGGGGTTGCGGCGAACCACCCAGATATCGCCCAGTACCTCGTACAGCATGCGGGCCGAGCGGCCGGTGCGGCGCTCGCTGCGCAGCTCGTCCAGGATGCGCCAGGCCTCTTCGCCCAGCAGGCGGATGACAATCTCGCGGTCCGAGAAGGACGTGTAGTTATAGGGAATTTCACGCAGGCGCGGCGGGGCGTCCTGCGCGGCGAGCTTGGCGTCGAGCACGAGTGGGGCGTTCATTGGGGGGACCGCATCCTGCTGCGCACGGGGACAGTGCGCGAATCGTTCATTAAAGGGCGATTGTACTGCAAGGCCCGGTTTCGCCGCACCGCAACAAAGCGGAATCCTTGTCGGAACAAGGGATTAGGCGCGGCCCGGCGGTGACGACGTCACACAAAATACGCCTTATGAAGCACTTTCATCAAAAGAAAGACTTGAACGTTTGCGCAATGTTCTGCCAGAAACTGTCCGGAATCCATAGCAGGCTGGCAGTCATCACCAGGTAGCGCAGGAACTTGCCGACCGCCATCCAGGCCAGGCTGGGCCAGAACGACAGCCTCAGCCAGCCGGCCAGCGTGCACAAAGGATCACCGAGGCCGGGCAGCCACGAGAGCAGCAGCGTGGGCGGACCCAGCCGGCGCATCCAGCGGAAATATTTGGCGTCCAGCTTGGGCTTGGGCGGCTTGCGCGCGTGCTCGCGGTGCTGTTCGTGCTCCAGCTCGTGCTCGCGCGCGCGGCGCCGCAGGTGGTAGCGCACCAGCGCCAGCTTGGCCGCATAGCCCAGCCACCAGTCGATCGCGCCGCCCACGGTATTGCCGGCGGTGGCCACCAGGATCGCCGGCCAGAACATCTCGGGATTGAGCTTGACGTAGCCGAACACGGCCGGCTCCGAGCCCAGCGGCAGCAGCGTGGCCGACACCAGGCTGACCACGAAGATCGCGGGCAGGCCTACCTTGGGCAAGGCGACGGTTTGAAACAGCCAGTCGAAGAAGGCTTCCATGTCGGGGCAGGCGGGGGGGCCGGGCCATTCTAGCAGCGGCCCCGCCGAGGGCGCCCTACCCCGGTTGGGGCGCGGGCAAACCTCATGGCACCTGTCAGGGATTTGTGATTAACTGTTAGAGCCTGTCGCGGCCAAACGTTCGCCGGCCGTGCCAATGCGCCGGCCGCAGCGTTCGCTGGCGCACCTGGAGCAGTTGCTGCAGCAGCACCAATATCACGAATTAGCCGTCCTATAGCCGTCCTGAGCGGCAATACCAAGCGGCAGTACCGCGTCGTGGCCAGTCCCGCGCAGTTGCTTTCGGGATTTGGGAATTGGTCATGCGCGTCCACCCCACATGGAGACAAGCATGGCGATTCCGATCCGCCTGACGGTCAACGGCAAGCCCGTTGACGCGCAGGTAGAACCCAACACCCTCCTGGTCCAGTTCCTGCGCGAACAGCTGCGCCTGACCGGCACCCACGTCGGCTGCGACACCGCGCAGTGCGGCGCCTGCACGGTCCACCTGGATGGCCGGGCGGTCAAGTCGTGCAACATCCTGGCGCTGCAGGCGGACGGCGCCACCGTGACCACCATCGAAGGGCTGGCCGGCGACCGGGTTGGAAACGGGCTGCACCCGATGCAGGAAGCCTTCCGCGAATGCCACGGGCTGCAATGCGGCTTCTGCACGCCGGGCATGGTGATGAGCGCGACCGCGCTGGTCCAGGAACATCCCAACGCCGACGCCGCCACCATCCGCGCCCACCTGGAAGGCAACCTGTGCCGCTGCACGGGCTACCACAACATCGTGCGTGCGGTGCAGCAGGGCCAGGCGGCCATGCAGGGCACCACCGCCAGCGCGGAATAAGGGAGACCGGCCATGAACGCACCCGAGAATCAACGCCTGGTCGGCGCACCCGTCAAGCGCAAGGAAGACTACCGCTACCTGACCGGCAACGGCCAGTACACCGACGACATCGTGCTGCCTCAGCAGAGCTACGCGTATTTCCTGCGCTCGCCGTATGCGCACGCGCGCATCCGCTCGATCGACAAGACCGAGGCGCTGGCCGCGCCCGGCGTGATCGCCGTGCTGACCGGCGACGACCTCGCCGCCGACAAGGTCGGCGGCCTGCCCTGCGGCTGGCTGATCCACAGCATCGACGGCACGCCGATGAAAGAGCCCCCGCACCCGGTGATCGCACAGGGCAAGGTGCGCCATGTGGGCGACCAGGTGGCGCTGGTGATCGCCGAGACGCTGCAGCAGGCGCGCGACGCCGCCGAGAAGATCGACGTCGACTACGAAGAGCTGCCCGCCGTGGTCCGCGCCGCGGATGCCGCGTCGGCGTCGACGCTGGTGCACGACGACGTACCGGCCAACACCTGCTACACCTGGGGCCACGGCGACAAGGCCGCCACCGACGCCGCCTTCGCCAAGGCCGCGCACGTGACCACGCTGGAGATCGTCAACAACCGGCTCATCCCCAACGCGATCGAGCCGCGCGCGGTCAACGCCAGCTATGCGCGCCAGGACGACAGCTACACCGTCTACGTCGCCAACCAGAACCCGCACGTCGAACGCCTGCTGATGGGCGCGTTCGTGCTGGGGCTGCCGGAATCGCGGCTGCGCATCATCGCGCCCGACGTGGGCGGCGGCTTCGGTTCCAAGATCTTCCTGTATCCGGAGGACGTGGCGCTGACGTGGGCCTCGAAGAAGGTCGGCCGCCCGGTCAAGTGGACCGCCGACCGCAGCGAGTCCTTCCTGACCGATGCGCACGGCCGCGACCACGTGACAAAGGCAGAGCTGGCGCTCGATGCCGACGGCAAGTTCCTGGCGATGCGCGTGCATACGGTCGCCAACATGGGCGCGTACCTGTCGACCTTCGCCAGCAGCGTGCCGACCATCCTGTATGCGACGCTGCTGGCCGGCCAGTACTCCACGCCGGCGATCTATGCGGAGGTCAAGGCGGTGTTCACCAACACCGCGCCGGTCGATGCCTACCGCGGCGCGGGACGGCCCGAAGCGACCTTCGTGGTCGAAAGGCTGGTCGAAACCGCCGCGCACGAGCTGAAGACGGATCCGGCCGAGCTGCGCCGCAAGAACTTCATCCGGCAATTCCCGTATGCCACCCCGGTGGGACTGACCTACGATACCGGCGATTACGAGCCCTGCCTGGCGCGCGCGCAGGAACTGGCCGACGTCAAGGGCTTCCCGGCACGGCGCGATGAAGCGAAGCAGCGTGGCAAGCTGCGTGGCCTCGGTTATTCCTGCTACATCGAAGCGTGCGGGCTGGCACCGTCGAACATCGCCGGCGCGCTCGGCGCGCGCGCTGGCCTGTTCGAAGTCGGCGAGATCCGCGTGCATCCGACCGGCACCGTGACGGTCTTCACCGGCTCGCACAGCCACGGCCAGGGGCATGAGACCACCTTCGCGCAAGTGGTGGCCGACCGCCTCGGGCTGCAGCTCGACCAGGTCGAGATCGTGCATGGCGACACCGGGCGCGTGCCGTTCGGCATGGGCACCTACGGCTCGCGCTCGCTGGCGGTGGGCGGCTCGGCCATCGTCAAGGCGCTCGACAAGATCGAGGCCAAGGCCAGGAAGATCGCCGCGCACCTGCTGGAGGCGTCGGACAACGACATCGAGTTCAGCAACGGCGTGTTCCGCGTGGCGGGCACGGACCGGACCAAGACCTTCGGCGAGGTCGCGCTGAGCGCCTACGTGCCGCATAACTACCCGCTCGACAAGCTGGAACCGGGCCTCAACGAAAACGCCTTCTACGACCCGACCAACTTCACGTACCCGTCCGGCGCCTATGTATGCGAGGTCGAGGTCGATCCCGACACGGGCGAGTCGCAGGTGGTCAAGTTCACCGCGGTGGACGACTTCGGCAACATCATCAACCCGATGATCGTCGAAGGCCAGGTGCATGGCGGCATCGGCCAGGGGCTGGGCCAGGCCATGCTGGAGCAGTGCGTGTACGACGACGACACCGGCCAGTTGCTGACCGGCTCGTACATGGACTACGCCATGCCGCGCGCCGGCGACCTGCCCGACTTCACCGTCGAGACCGCCAGCGGCACACCGTGCACGCACAACCCGCTGGGCGTGAAGGGCTGCGGCGAGGCCGGCGCGATCGGTTCGCCGCCGGCGTTCATCAACGCGCTGGTCGATGCGCTGTCGCCGCTGGGCGTGAAGGATGTACAGATGCCCGCCACGCCGCATCGCGTATGGCAGGCGATCCAGGCCGCGCGGCCTCAGCCCTGACCATCCACACCGCAAAGGAAACCGACATGTACGCATTCAACTATGAACGCGCCGCGGATGCCAAGGCGGCGGTGGCCAGGCTCAAGGCCGATCCCGATGCCAAGTTCCTCGGCGGCGGCCAGAGCCTGCTGGCGGCGATGAAGCTGCGGCTGGCATCACCTTCCACGCTGGTCGACGTGGCGCGCATTCCCGGCATGGCCGAGATTCGCGTCGACGGCAAGGAGATCGTCATCGGCGCCGCCGCGCGCCATGCCGACGTGGCCGAGAATGCCGAGGTGCGCCAGCGCATCCCGGCGCTGGCGGCGCTGGCCGGCGGCATCGGCGACCGGCAGGTGCGCGCGATGGGAACCATCGGCGGCGCGCTGGCGAATGACGATCCGGCGGCCTGCTATCCGGCGGCGGTGCTGGGGCTGGGCGCTACCGTGGTCACCGACCGGCGCAGCATCGCGGCGGATGATTTTTTCAAGGGTCTGTATGAGACCGCGCTGGAGCCGGACGAACTGATCACCGCGGTGCGCTTCCCGATCGCGGATCAGGCGGCATATGTGAAGTTCCGCAATCCTGCATCGCGCTTTGCGCTGGTGGGGGTGATGGTGGCGCGCTCCGGGAATACGGTGCGCGTGGCGGTCACAGGCGCTGCCGACAGCGTGTTCCGGTGCCAGCCGCTGGAGCAGGCGTTGTCGGCCGACTTCAGCGCGCAGGCGGCGCGTGGCGTGAAGGTCGATGCGGGGCAGCTGAATACCGACCTGCATGCGTCGGCGGAGTACCGGGCGCATCTGATTCCGGTGCTGGCGGCAAGGGCGGTGGAGGCGGCGTTGAAGGGCTGATGGCGCTTCGCCTCTCGCATTGTGGCCTCCCCTCTCCCGCAACACGGGAGAGGGGCCGGGGGTGAGGGCCAGCGCCTCAACGAAGTGAACGCCATCGCTACTGCGAGCGCCCGCCCTCTCCCCCCACCCCTCTCCCGCAAGCGGGAGAGGGGAGCAAACCGACGGCGCGTTTGGTTGCGTCGGCAAACAAGATCGCCCCATGCTCCCCACCTCCATCGACAACACCCTCGCCCAGCTCGAACACCAGCAATACTTCGCCGACCGCGAAACCGCCACCGTGCTCTACCTTGCCTTGCGCATGCAGCGCCCGCTGTTCCTCGAAGGCGAACCCGGCGTCGGCAAGACCGCACTGGCGCAGGCGATGGCGGGCGTGCTCGGCACGCGGCTGCTGCGGCTGCAGTGCTATGAAGGACTCGACGCCGCCAGCGCTCTGTATGAATGGGACTACCCGCGCCAGATCATGGCGCTGCGCCTGGCCGAAGCCCGCGGCGAGCGGCCCGAGGCGCAATCGCTGTACCACGACGACTACCTGCTCAAGCGCCCGCTGCTGGAGTCGCTGCTGGCCGACCCCGCCGCGCCGGGCGTGCCGCGCGTGCTGCTGATCGACGAGATCGACCGCGCCGACGAACCGTTCGAGGCCTTCCTGCTTGAGGTGCTGTCCGAGTTCCAGGTTTCGATCCCTGAAATCGGCGTGATCCGCGCCGAGCGCCCGCCGCTGATCGTGATCACCTCCAACCGCACGCGCGAGGTGCACGACGCCCTCAAGCGCCGCTGCCTGTACCAATGGGTCGGCTACCCCGAGCGCGACCGCGAACTGCAGATCGTCGCCGCGCGCGCGCCCGAGGCCGCCGCCGCGCTGCAGGCACAGGCGATCGACTTCGTGCACCGGCTGCGCGGCATCGACCTGTTCAAGGCGCCCGGCATCGCCGAGGCCATCGACTGGTGCCGCGCGCTGGCGGCGCTGGGCGTGACCGAGCTCGACCCGCAATCGGTGCGTGACACGCTCGGCGTGCTGCTCAAGTACCAGGACGACCTGGCGCGCGTCGACGGCCCCACCGTGGCGGAACTGCTGGCAGGCGCCGCGCCGGGAGGCTGAACCGTGCCCATGCTGCACGCCGCGGCACGCAGCGGCGGTCCGCAAGCAGGACTGCCGGTGCTGGCGCGCAACGTCACCCACTTCATGCGGCTGCTGCGCGACGGCGGCTTCGCCCTGTCGCCGGCGCACGCTGTCGATGCACTGACCGCGCTGCGCCTGGTCGACATCGGCCGGCGCGACGACGTGCGCGCCGCGCTGGCGGCGCTGGTGCTGTCCGGCCCCGACCAGCGGCCCCTGTTCGACGCCGCCTTCGACCTGTTCTGGCGCGACCCCGACTGGGAAGGCAAGCTGCGCGCGCTGCTGCTGCCGCGTGTCGACGCGGGGGCGCCGCCGCCCAGGCGCAGCAACCGTCTTGCCGATGCGCTGGCCGCGCGCCAGCCGGAAATGCCATCGCGCCCGGCGCAGACAGAGGCGGAACGCATCCACGTGCCGCTGACCTTCTCCGACCAGGAACGCCTGGCGCAGCGCGACTTCGAAACCCTGACCGCGCAGGAATGGCGTGCACTGCAGCATCTGGTACGCACCCGGCGCACCCACCTGGCACTGCGGCGCACGCGCCGGCTGCGCGCCGCCACCTGTGGCACCCACGCCGACCTGCGCGCCAGCGCGCGCCTGGCGGTGCGCCAGCACGGAGAGTGGCTGCGCTGGAAATTCCGCAAGCACGCCGAGCGCAAGCCGCCGCTGGTGCTGCTGCTGGACATCTCCGGCTCGATGAGCCAGTACTCGCGCGCGGTGCTGTACTTCTGCCATGCGCTGATGCAGTCGCGCGAGCGGCTGTCGGTGTTCCTGTTCGGCACGCGGCTGACCAACATCACCCGCTCGCTGCGCGAACGCGACCCCGACGAAGCCGTCGCCGTGATCACTGGCCAGGTGCGCGACTGGGCCGGCGGCACCCGCATCGGCGCCGCGCTGGCGAGCTTCAACCGCCACTGGGCGCGCCGCACGCTGTCCGGGCGCGCCACCGTGCTGCTGGTCACCGACGGGCTCGACCATGAGCATATCGACCTGCTCGGCGGCGAAATGGCTCGCTTGCGCCGCTTTGCGCACCGCATCGTCTGGCTCAACCCGCTGCTGCGCTACCCTGGATTCACGCCGCAGGCGCGCGGCGTGCAGGCGATCCTGCCGCATGTCGACGCGCTGCGCCCGGCGCACAACCTGGACAGCCTGCTGGCACTCGAATCCCTGCTGTCCGACCAGGGCGGCCCCGCGCGGGCCGGCGCCCCCAACCCACCAAGAAAGGAAGCCCCGCCATGGAAATGAACCAGAGCCAGCGCCTGCCGATTCCCCAGCAAACGGCATGGGAAGCGCTCAACGATTCCGAGCTGCTCAAGCAATGCATCCCGGGATGTGAGAGTATCGAGCCCGACGGCGACAACGCCTTCCAGCTGGTCCTGATGGCCGCGGTAGGCCCGGTCAAGGCGCGCTTCAAGGGCCGCATGGCGCTGGAGGACATCCAGGCTCCGGGCAGCTACACCATCCGCTTCGACGGCCAGGGCGGCGCGGCCGGATTCGGCAAGGGTACTGCCCGCGTGAAGCTGGAGCCCGACGGCGACGAGACCGTGCTGACGTACACCGTCGATGCCCATGTGGGGGGCAAGATCGCACAGATCGGCTCGCGGCTGGTGGACGCCGCGGCGCGCAAGTTGGCCGATACCTTCTTTGCGCGCTTCACCGAGGCGGTCACACCGGGCACCACCGAAGAAACGCCAGCGGCCGAGGGCGCCCCCGCCGCAGCCGCAGGCGAGAATGAACAGACAGAGGAACCGAAGCGGAAACGATCATGGACAGCGTGGATCTCGAAGTCCTGAAGAACAGCGTGCACTGGCAGCAACAGGGCCATCGCGTGCTGCTGGTCACGGTAGTGCGCACCTGGGGCTCCTCGCCCCGCCCTGAGGGCGCGATGCTGGCGGTGCGTGATGATGGCCTGGTGGTCGGCTCGGTCTCGGGCGGCTGCATCGAAGACGACATCATCGACCGCGTGCGCCGGCAAGGCATTACGTCGGACCAGCCCGAGGCCATCAAGTACGGCATCAGCGCGGAAGAAGCCCACCGCTTCGGGCTGCCCTGCGGCGGCACCATCGAACTGGTCACCGAGCCACTCAAACCGGCCAGCGGCATTGCCGAATTGCTCGACGCCGTGGAAAACGGCCGGCTGGTCGCGCGCACGCTCGACATGGCTACGGGTGTGGCCACGCTGGGGCCGGCCAGCGCCACCGACGGGCTGGTCTTCGACGGCACGACCCTGCTAACCATCCACGGGCCGCGCTACCGCATGCTGGTGATCGGCGCGGGGCAGCTGTCCAAGTACCTGTGCCAGATCGCGGTCGGACTGGGCTTCCAGGTCACCGTGTGCGATCCGCGCGAGGAATACACCGAAACCTGGGACATCCCCGGCGTGACCATGGTGCGCACCATGCCGGACGACACCGTGATGGACATGAAGCTGGACGAGCGCTGCGCGGTGATCGCGCTGACGCACGATCCCAAGCTGGACGACCTGGCGCTGATGGAAGCGCTGCGCACCAGCGCCTTCTATGTGGGCGCACTGGGCTCGCGCCGCAACAACCAGACGCGGCGGGAGCGGCTGAAGGAATTCGATCTGACCGAACTGCAGCTGGCGCGGCTGCATGGGCCGGTCGGCATCTATATTGGCAGCCGTACGCCGCCGGAAATCGCCATCTCGATCCTGGCCGAAGTGGTCGCGGCCAAGAACCATGTGTCGCTGCCTGACATCCTGCAGGTGGAAGGCGCCAAGGCCGCGCGCGAGATGGCGGCCGGCACCGGCAGCAGCTGCGATGTTTCCCCTGGTCCGTCGACCTGACGCGTGATAGCCGAGTGCCCGCCATGACTGCCGCCCCCAATGCTCCCTTGCTCCGCACCGATTTACCTACCGGGATTTTGCTGGCGGCGGGTTTTGGCCGGCGCTTCGATGCTTCCGGAACTCGGAACAAGCTGCTTGAAGTGTTGCCTGGCGGGCGCACGGTTGCCTGGCGCAGTGCGCGTACGTTGGCGGCGGCGTTGCCGGATTCGATTGCGGTGATTCGACCGGGGAACCCGGCGCTGGCGGAAGAACTCAGGCGCGGGGGTTGCCGTGTGCTCGAATCGGCCGACGCCGAGCAGGGCATGGGGGCCGCGCTGCGCGCGGCGGTGGCGGCTACGCCTGATGCGCGGGGATGGGTGGTTGCGCTTGCCGATATGCCTTGGCTGCCGTTGGAACTGGTACGGGCGGTAGCGCTGACGATCACCACCCCTGAAACGATTGCCGCGCCATGGCGCAATGGCCAGCGGGGGCATCCCGTGGGCTTTGGTGCTGCCTGGCGGGATGATCTGCTGAAGCTCGATGGGGATGAAGGGGCGCGGGGTTTTCTTCAGGGGAAGCCGGTGACGCGGATATTGACTGAGGATGAGGGGGCGTTTCGGGATATTGATACGCCGGGGGATATGGGGTGAGTTTTTTTGTCTATGTGGCTGTGGCTTTGCCTGTGGCTTTGCCTGCGGCTTTGCCTGCGGCTTGGCATCTGGCGGATATTTGATATGCCCCGGTTCCGCCCTGAAGGGCGGGTAACTTTTTGTCCGAGCGACAAAAAGTCACCAAAAAACGCGTTTACGGCCCTGCGGGCGGCCACATTTATCGTAGTGGGCGGAGGCTTTCGTACGGGGCTTGGCTTCGTTGCAGGGCGGGACTGCCTGACGCCCTGGTGCGCCACCGTGGCTCTGGATTGACGCGGTGCTTGGACGAGCCCAGAGCTGTTGGGTGGCCCCTGCTGCGGGCGACAATGGTAGGAACGCCTTCGGCTGCGCTGCGCGCGGGTCCTGGTTGGTTTGCTTGGCTTAGTGCTCTGGCTATCGCTGATGAAGGTTTGCGGCTGGCCTGAGCATATGGGGCGGCTCCGCTTCGTGGAGGCTCCGGCCCTCTCCCCCGGCCCCTCTCCCGCATGCGGGAGAGGGGAGCGAACAGGTGGGCAGCGGCAGACTCCTAGCTCATCGGCGGCGATAGCGCCAAGCGAGCGCCAAGCGAGCACAGCGACGCGACGCGTTCCGTGCCAGAGGGACCTGTCAGAAATTTTGTGTTTAGGGCATAACATGTCGATAAGGAGCATGTATGCCACGCAAGACGAAGACGAGCCAAGCCGCAGACCGTGAGCTGCCGGCCATTCCAGAGGATCTGATCGCCC